>DIBY01000016.1:115523-485594 GCA_002415135.1 Flavobacteriales bacterium UBA5040
GATGAAAACTTCATACCCGCTTACAGAAATACATTTTTATGCGGCGTTTTATTTTTTCTCCTTAAAGACAGTTTTAAAGACAAATAAATATTCAAAAGTTGTATCATCTTTTTTCAATGGAAGTACAACTTTAAGTTTTTGACCCAGTAGTTCAGGTTTATATTCAACCTTTGAAGACCAGATTGCAGCTGGAGTGCTATATAAAGGTTTAGAAATCCAACCACCATATTTTCCAGACACATAAGTTGTGTAAGTTGTCGGTGATATCAAGTCAGACAATGAAGTTCCTTTGTAAATACTTGTAGGTGCTTGAGAATTTTCTCTATCTATATATTTAACTCCTTTATGAAATACGCGACTTGATTTATTTTCTGCTGAAATAAAAGCGGCGTCATCCCATAAAACTTTTATTGATTCGTCAGTTTTGTTTAAAAGATCAAATCCAATTTGAGATACTCCATATTGCCAATTTATTTTAATTAGCGAATCTTCGTAAGTTGAAGTTAACGAATCTATTTTTCCGTTTTCAATACCTTTAGGAGATTCTACGGAAACCAATTGAATAGAATACGCGCCTTCTCGCTTATCCTTTTTTTGAGCGAAAATTATTACAGAGAATAATAAGAAAAATAGTAAAGAATTTTTTTTCATGATTTTAATATTTATTGGTTTTAGATATGCTCTTTTGTAAATTTCTTATTTCTGCAGGTAGGATAAAAATACGGATACCTTCTACTTGCTAAAATTTACCTAATCGCTAAAAGCTTCGATGGAAATTTTATACCCGCTTGTAGAAGCCCCGTATAGAATGTTACCATACAAAATTAGTAAGTAATCGGAGTGCAAACGCTTTTTCTGCTAACTATCGGATGATATTACAATTTCCTCGAAGTTATTTAAATTTAATGTCTCAAAAAAATGATCCGTTAACTTGTCCAAAGAAGGAGCGATAATATCTTCTTCGAGGTAATCTTCAATACCAGGATGAAATGCAAGAATAGTTTCATCTGAGACTGTTAAGCGATGCCGGATGGTCTTAAAGAATTTAATTTCAGAGTATTCGATTTCATCATCAGCCTGAATTGTCTTAATTGCAAAATCCAATAAAAGAATCTCTTCTTTTTCCGTTAGTTTAGCATTTTGAAGAATATTTAAATAGTCTTTAATAAAATGATGACCATCTAAATTTATTTTCTGAACTAGATTATTAATAGCCTGTTGAAAATTAAAATTTTCGAACTGTTCTGAATTTTCACAAAGAGACTGTATCATTTCAATTTCTCTCTTGTCAATATTTCCGTCTGATGCCATACAGCAGAAAGCTGTTTTTAGCAAAATCTCATCAAAAGTTATCTTATCCATTTTTTATTTTTTAAATCCTATTGTAGGTCTGTCTGAAATTATGCTGTCTTCTCCTTCAATTTTTCTTCTAATTATTTCATATTTCTCTAATTCAAATAAGGAGACGGAAGGTCTTGTTCTACTAATAACTTCTTCTAAAATTTTCATCGTTATTTTTGACTTAGCTTTTAATGCAAATCGTGATGCCTCATCCACAATTAAATCTTTGATATCAGAAGAAACGTAATTTTCAGTTAATTTTGCCAGTAATTCGTAATCAAGCCCCAAATCAATAGGACGCGATTTTAGATACATTTCGAACATGGCCATTCTTGCTTCAAAATCAGGCGGTGATAAATAAACCTTTTTATCTAATCGTCCTGCCCTCAATAGTGCAGCATCAATTTTATCTGGATAATTGGTTGCACATAATACAAAAATTCCTTTTTCCCCTGTTCTATCCATTTCAGCCAACATTGCTTCTACGGCATTTTTTGACATTTCGTGTGCATCACTATCTCGGCTTGGGAATAATCCACTAATTTCTTCTATGAAAATAATTGTAGGAGCATTCTTTTCTGCCTCTTGAAATAATTTTGAGATATTCTCTTCCGTGGCATTAACATAACGGCTTTTTAATGTGCCGGGATTTACATGTACATAATTGAAACCCACTTCTTCTGCAAAATGTTTAGCAAAAAATGTTTTCCCACAACCTGGAGGACCATATAAAAGCATCCCGTTTGGTATAGTTACACCATATTTAGCATATTCTTCCGAATTATGTAGAGCATCTATTACGTCTAATTGCAACTGAGCCTTTAATGCAGACATTCCTGCTATAGCTGAAAAACCTTTGCCTTTTTTCTTTTCTCTCTGATAAGATTTCTGCGCCTTTTCTTCAGGTACAGAAAGTTCAACCTCCAAGTCTCCATTTAGAATCTTCAAAAATTCATTGACGGACTTAAACCTGTTTTCTGATTTTGACTGTAATGCTTTCGAAATAATCAATTGGGTATGTCCATCAATAAGTTCTGGAAACTTTAGTGGCTTTTGTCTTTGTTCCAAAATAGATTCTTCGAGCTGTATTTTATCAGATTTATATTTTGAAATTTCTATAAAATATGGTGGTAACCCCGTCACCAAATGGTAATACAATGCTCCAACTGAAAAAACATCACTTTGAACCGAGAAAACTTTATTTAAGGTTTCATTTGCTGTATAAAATAGATTTAAACCCTCTTTCAAAAAATCTTTATTCGACTGTGTTAAGAATCTGGAATAACCGAAATCAATAATTTTCGGAATCTCAACTTTCCCTGAAAGATCCAGCATGATGTTTTGGATCGTAATATCGTTATGAATAACAGAATTTGGTAGAGTGTGCAAGTAATTCAAGCCGTTTAAAACGCTCAAAACAATGTTTTTTGCTTCATAAGAAGTTAATTTCTCTTCTCTTTTCATTTTATCAGCCAAAGTCTCTCCGCTAATAAAATCTAAAACTACATAAGCAAATTTCTGATTGTCAATCATCGTATAACCACTTGCATTGTATTTAGCAATATTGGGATGACTGATTTTTTTTAAAATTTCAATTTCAAGTATATCTCCACTCTCTGTAAATTGTGTACGGTGTAATTTTGAAAAATCAAACAATTTCAGAAATTTAGTTTCTTTCGCTTCATTTTGAACACGGTATGTTTCCGCATAAGTTCCTTTCTTCAGAAAAAAACTTACTGAATATTTATCGTCAATTATTTGACCTTTAGTCAGGGTATGGTTTTGCATCTTTCTTATTTTTTATTAGACTTACTATTAACCCCGACGCAACTATCATATCCACAATATTCCATAGTTCTCTTCCCAAAGATATCTTAATCAAGGGCTGAAATAATAAAGCCAACGCTCCGTATATAAACATTTCTGATTGTTTATTTTTCTGGTGGGCTTTATACGATAAGATTGCAAATCCTAGTAAGGAGAGAAAACGGACTAACTGAAAATAACCATAAGGCATCTTTAGAAGACATCCCATCAGTAAAATACTTAATCCTATTTTAATCAATCTTTCCATTTTTGAAAAATTACTGTATAACTGACTGATGTAAATACCCTCTTATTTTACGACTTTCGTAAGTATCCCAATCCATATTTATGAACTCTATGTAATACCACGCACCCACTTTTTTTATAATATCAAAAGAAGTAAATGAAGGCATTTTAGTTATTATACTCGATTTGGTTGAGGGACTTGTCCGCAAATTTGCAGTAGTGGCCGTCATTCCGACCTTATTTGTGAAATCATTATAACTGGCACCTGGTACCGGGTATGTTTTTGCTGTTGATGATTTATTATTTGGCAATTTGTAGCCAGATGAATTGTTGTAGTTTGTGGTTTTGGTTTCATTTTCATATCCCCATCTTACTCCACAATGTGGACATGTCATTCCAATTCTGGAATTATTTGAAACTGCTTTTCCACATGAACCACAACTTTTGGATTCAGTGGTATAAGTTTGGGCATGTAAACCTGTAAAAAAGACAGGTGCGGTAAGCATTAACAAAAAAAATATTAGTTTCATCATGTAAATTTTTGTATAAAATTATAAAGCCTCGTCCGAATTACTTGGTCTAGTGCTAAAGTTTCCATCTCGTTGTAAAATTAATTGATATTCAAGTACATTATTACTAAGTGATTGAGGATCGTCTTTTCCGAAGTTTTCTTCTGCGATAAAACCTCCTTTTATTTCTCCATTTTTCATTGATTTTTCTGGATTCCAGCCTTTCCCGTAATAAAAAAAAGCCTGATAAATACCGTTAGGAAATGAAAAAGTATAATTACCACCTGCACGAATAAATGCATGACGCACTACTTTATCATTTTTCTTTATGGTAACAATAACATCAGAATTACTGGTCTGAACTTTTATTTGAGAACAACCGTAAGAACTACAAGATGAATTCCCACCGAAATACTTTGAATAAGGCGTCGCACCCGTTTGTAAGGAATTATCAATATACTTATCATGCAATTCCTGTTCAAGTCTTTCTTTTTCCAGTTGCTCTTCTTTCTCAATCCGACTGGCTTCTGCCACTTTTTCCTGCTCAATCCGCACTTGCTCTAAACGCAAATTTTCAGCTTTGGTTTCTTCGGCATTTTTTTGCTCCCATTCTATGCGGTCTTTTTCCTCGATCTCTAAACGATTTTTTTTATCGGTTTCAGATTCACAGGAAGTAACTAGAATTAGAGCCAAGAATGCAGGAAATAATATTCTTTTCATATCACCATTATTATATTTATCCAACTAAAACTGTATCATCACCGCTTGGTTTTTCATCATCTGGTAGTAAGTCTAATAAATCCATCACAATAGGGTGCAAGTCATCTGTCGTTGGATTATTTCCTATTATCTGTAATCCTTCATTGATTAACTGTCTAGCGCGATGGCTGTTTTTCCAACCATACGAATCAAACCGTTGATTGTGTCCTCTAACAAAATTAATAAGCTGATAAATTAAAGTAATCTTAACAAAAATACTGTTTATTTCATCCAATAAAGCAGCTCCTAATTTAGGGTCTTGAGATTTAAGTACTTCTTCCAAATGTGTTCTTATCTGATTGACAACTTTAGAAGTATTTTCATTTCCCAAATCGTTGTTGGCTTTCTCTAAACGGTAGAATTCTTCTTTCAGTTCTTCTTCTAATTTCGGCCATTCCGTGGTTTCGTTTAATTCGTCGATTTTTTTGAGTGTTTTTCTAAGATTTGTCAACACTTCTTGTTTACCATCGATATCGTTTTTACTGTTTTCAAATTTCTTTTCTAATTCAAGAATTTCATTTTCAACTTTCTGAACCTTGTCAGCGGAAACATTATCATCTTTCAATTCCTCGACAGAACCTTTTGCTTTGCGTAGTTCGTTAGCAAGCCAATTAGTATCAGTTGATTGGACATTGTCAGTGGGAACTTTTATCTCTTCTGTATGATCTAAATATGGAAAATATGCTTTTATTGTTACTTCTTGTGATTTATCAATAGTAACTGTTAATTCTACATCACTATTAATTGGTAATAATGCTGGTAAATCATTACCACTAATAATTATATCATAGACGTGCTCGTTATAAATCGCTCTTGTACCTTCTGAATCATGTTCTCCTTGATAAAGCGGAATTTTTATAAAATCAGATGCCATTCCAGGACGAATCTGTTTTTGTGTTTTTAGATTATTTTTTGTTCCAATTACAGGCAGTGATTTATTTCTTTCTAATCCTTGAACTTGAGAAAATACAATTTTTCCTGTGGTTCTATGTTTTAATTCAATTCCAAAATTATAAGGGAGTGTTTGCATTGAACCAATACCTCCTAATCCTTGAATTATCGTAAATTCACTAGGTTCGCTTTCTAAAACATTTCCTTTATTGTCATATAGTGTAATTTCAAAAGAATTGGTTTTACCTTCAGTCAATTGTGTTTCAATTACTTCCCCAATTTCGTTAATTTCCACTTTCCCACTTGACCAGGCTTTGTCGCTTCTAGTAATTTCAGCATAAATTTTTTCGGGAATCGTTTGATTGGTATTATCCGGTAGAATTTTTAGTGTCACGAATTCTTCAATTTCTACGGTGGAAGCCTCGTGTCCAATTTCTAGCTGAATTTTGGATTGATCTCTTGTTTGCTCTGCAACTTCTTCGGATACGGCAACAGTTGAAGCGTATAACGCCGCACCTTTAGAAACGACAGTCATAGGATCTACGCTGGTATCTGGTTTACAAATCTGTTGTTCCAACATTTTTCGCAATACAGGAGAAAAAGTTGGTCCACCAACTAAAATTAAAGAATCTATCGATGAACCTTTTAAATTATTTCTTTCTAATAATTTTTTGCAAATGTTAACTGCTTTCTGAAATATTGGAGATAATACCTTTTCTAACTCCTCTTGTGTAACTGTTAAATCGATTTCGATTTCTTCACCATTGTCATCTGTACCAGAACCTTCTTCTTTATATAAATTGAAATCACTTTTAAATGAAAGTTCATTTTTTAATTCTTCAGCAAATGGCTTTAATGCTTCTCGGTATTTTCCCCTCTTCAAATCATCATTTAACACATCATTGATTGAAAAGTTTTCTTGGATGTGCGGTATGATAATTCCATCAACCACAGCCATATCTAAATTTTTACCACCTAAATAATTGTCTCCTTCTGTATCAGCTACTTTCATAATTCCTTCTTCTACTTTAAGTAAAGCAGCATCAAATGTTCCTCCACCAAAATCGAAGACCAGCCAAAATCCGTCTTTCTTTTTACTTTCAAGACCATAAGCCATAGCAGCTGCAACCGGCTCTTGCAAAACCTCCGCATGGTCAAATCCTGCTAATTTTGCAGCACGTCTGGTCGCATCAATTTGATTATTTTTAAAAGCCGCAGGGACTGTAATTACCACTGCATTTACTGCTTCATCAGTCACGAATGATTTTAGAGTTTTTAGCACTTCTGCTGATAATTCCTCTGAACTTAAATTTTTTCCTAAGTTGCTACTAAAATACTTTTTATCTGTTCCCATTGTTCTTTTGAACTCAATAAATGCATTAGGCTCAATATCTCTAGATAAACTTAGCAATTGGTCACCTCTGTACACAGAAAAAGCTTTCATTCCTGCCAAAATACCTTTTTTGTTATATGCTATGCAGGATGGCATAGTGTCATCGAGCCCACTTACCTTGATAATTTTCGCTTCTCCTTTGTCTATTCTTGCAATTGCGGAATTGGTCGTGCCTAAATCTATACCGTAATCTATTTTAGTTCTTGCCATTATATTTTTGTGTTTTTTAATTTTGTGAAATATCAACTTGAGCCCTTTGGATAAGAACTCCGTGGAAATTTACTTGTGGTTTAATAACTGCTGTAATAATTTTTCTACCTTCTGTCAAATTTTTATCTGTCACGAAATTGATGACATCAATATTCATTCTTTCGTCATAAATTTTATTTAGAAGATTCACCATTTCATAACCGTTAGAAGCAAAATTTGCTTGAATTCTTTCAATACCTTTTACCAGTGGTTTTAATCCTTTGGTATCTTCATCCATTTTCGAAATGTTTTTGTGCATTCTTACAATTTCATCAGCTACTTTTAAAGCTAAGGAATGGTCAATTTCCTTGCTTGAAGTTGTAGAAATGACTTGTTTTTCTTGCTGCTTCAATTTCAATTGGGTTTCCAGGACTTCTACTAACTTATTATCTAATTTGACACTTTCTTCTTCTAATGATTTTTTGGTATTTTTAATCTGTGTCTCCACATCAACTTTACTGCTTTGGATTCGTTTTCCAAGAAGCCAGTATAGAATACCTCCTAAAAGTAATGTGAGTAATGTTGCGATAAGCCAATATAAACGGCTTTGATTTACATTCTTATCCAGTTTGGCAATTCCATCTTTGCTTGTGCTTTCACTTTGCTGAATTTTCGATCCTAAATCTTCTGCTATTTTATTAATATTATTAGCATTAGTTTCCGTGACCGTTTTTAAACTATCAATCTGATTTTTTTGATTTCCTACTTTTAAAGAAAGATTTGTTAGTTCTCTCTTTTGCTTGGCAATTACAGAATGTTGATTATTAATACTTTGCTTTAAAACAGTAATATCCTGCTGTTGCGTTTGTAATTCTTTTTTTTGCTTTTGTGCAAAAAGGGATGTTGCACAAAGGAGAAGTAGAATGAGTAGAGTTTTTTTCATTATCTTTTGATTACTTTAATAAATTGGTCTAATCCTTTTCTGATTATCAGATTAATATTTTTTTTAGCCTTTAACTTTTCAACTAAAATTGGTGAATACCTATAGTAAAAATTAATGAAGCTTCTACCGATTATAGTTTTGATTAAAAAGTCATCTCTAAATCTTCGTAATTCAATCACTTGTGGATGGTCGTAATCACCATAAGCCATGGTTGCAATGTAGCAGCCATTATCAGTCGCACTGCTGATAGTTGTACCAACTTTCTTTACTGTAGATTTTGCTTGTGCTGCTCTTACATCCTTCCAATAGCATATATATTTCACTTGGTTTATCTGTATTGGTCCAAGTTTGCTGAGCAAGAAATCCACGAGGTTTTTATATTCCGAAATTTTACTATTATCTGAACTGCGCTGTATGGTTGATATGTCTTTCATACTTATTGAATTACTAACGACTTCAACAACTTTATCCCAATTTAAAGCTTCACTTTTCATCTTTGCAACCTTATTCCAATTCACTGAAACGTCATAGTTTCGCACTCTTGCGTAACCCATGTCCATATATTGTAAATCATCTACTTGTTTATCAATTTGTTTGCAAGCTTTTTCATAAGCCGCTTTTATCGATTTCAAAACCAATATTGCCTGAGAAAGTTCCTGATCTTTCATACCTTCCATTGTGGCCAAGTTATCCTTAATCCGGTCTTTTGTCAATTTGTTTACAGCTATGGCTTCTGCTGTTTTTGCCAATTGAACTGCTTCTTCAATATAATCTGTTTCTTTACCCAGATCCTGACATCCATTAAAATAATCAATTGAACACTGCAGAATTTCTTTAGCAACTTTGTCCGAAATCATCTTATATTTAAGATCGCTTATGCCTAAAATAGACTTTACTTGGGATAAATCAACTTTGGTATTTGCAAATAAATCAGATCCGAAGCGATAGGAGTTGATTTTATCGTTAGCTCTCTTTTTCTTGGACTGCTCAATTTGAGTTTCAATTCTATGCAACGGTTCTTCAGTGAATTTACCAAAAAGATAGGTTTTCACAGAAGGATTACCATCAAACAGTGCAATTTTCTCGGGAGTCGAATATTTACCGTTAATTTGTTTTAGTAAGTCATCAATCAAAAACTGAACTTGCTTCTCTGAATCGATTGTATACATTTCATCTGCAACTGAATGTACAAAAGTTTGAAAGTGATCTGATTCTATCAGTTTTATTTTATACTCAATTCCCCGCTTTAATTTATCTTCAGATCCTTCTAAAAAATAAAGGGTTCCAATATTATTAAAAGCGGAAAAATTTCGAGAACTAACTTCCTTCCCTTCAGTAATTTTTTCCCAAATTTCAATTGCTTTTTCCTTATTACCATTAATTAAATGCTGAATAGCTGTTTCATCAATTGGGTTAAGATTCATAAACCAAAAAAGGGAATGATCTACTATATTTTTATGCTGTTCTATTTCCGAAAAAGCCTTATTTAAAACTTCTTCGCTACGTGTAATAGGTTCTAAAAATTCAAAATCATATTCGGAAGAGCTTTCTCTTCCAACTCTTGCATACGCCTGAATTTTACCTCTGCGGCTTTGAATTTCTTTCGCCGATGAATTGGCTACTATCCCAATTACACGAAATGGATTGTTATTAATTTTTTGCATTTTATTCTATTAAGTAGCCATGTGGATTTTTCTAATTATATGTATTTATTACATTACCAGATGAAATAGAAAGTATTAAAATCAAATTTTAATTCCTCAAACATATTTTCAACGTAGTCAATCCCCTTCACGAGCCAAAAAACGTATACCTAGCACAATATCCACCTCCAACTCCAGAAAAAAAACTATATGAATTTGTGTTTTGAGCTTTGCGTTTGTGTTTTCTGGAGCTTTTGGTGTTTGAATGTTTTTCAGTTTTCAAATGTAGAACACCACAAGCAGACTTCCTTACGGGAAACCGTAAAGCGCGAAGTATTGTGCTAAAAAATCGAATTTATTAAGGGAAAAA
Source organism: Flavobacteriales bacterium UBA5040 (assembly GCA_002415135.1). Lineage (GTDB taxonomy): Bacteria > Bacteroidota > Bacteroidia > Flavobacteriales > Weeksellaceae > Kaistella. The sequence goes on from DIBY01000016.1 coordinate 125,614, forward strand.
GGAAGAACTCAGGAGAGGCAGTGCGAAAAACATATTTACAACACCCCCAAATCTTTGCAGATCGCAATCAAATGTTCGTTGCTTTTGGCCGCAAAAGTTTCTTTCAAATAATTTAAAGTTTTTTCGACGGAACTTAAGCTGTTGGGCTTTAGGGATCTTTCCTTCAGAATTTCTGTCATATCTTTTTGAAAAATTCCTTCAGAAAGCAACTTTAAAATTGAAAATTCCACAGCTGTAAGTTCGATGGTGTCTGTTTTTCGCAGATTGATGAGGTTTTCTGAGGAGATGTACTTTTTATTTTCAAAGATGGTACTGATCGCCGTTTTAAGATTTTTAACGTCCATTCGGCCTTTGCTCACAAAACCATCGATCTCTAAATCGCTGAAAAGTTCTTTGATCACCTGCGAATGTTTTTCACCCGAAAATACTAAGACCTTTAGTGTTGGCAACAGCTTTCTTGCTTCGATGATGAGTTCTTTTCCTGATTTTAAATTTTGTTTTGCGAAATCTTCTTCAAAGGAAAGATCTGTTATTAACAGATCAAACGGTTTGTTTTGGTGCAGGCTTTTTTGCAGCAGATCCAGCGCTTCATCACAATAGTAAATGAAACTTGCGTCTGCAATGTTTAAGTCAGTTAATGATTTTTGAACTGAAATGCTTGCACTTTCGAAATCTTCGGCAGCGAGAACTTTTTGAAACATTTATCCGTTTTTTAAAGGGAAAGAAATAAGAATATGAGCTCCTTTTCCTGTTGTATCGTCAAAAGTAAGATTTCCTTTTTGAGAAAAAATACGGGTTTCCACATTTTGGAGCCCATTTTTTTTCTCCATCGTGTTTCCAAATCCAATACCATCATCGGAATACGCCATTTTTAGGCTATTCTTGACAATTTCAAATTTTAAAATTATTTTATTTGCCTGGCTGTGTTTTTTTGTATTGATCAATAATTCCTGCAAAATAAGCGCAATTTCCGTCTTCAAAGTTGGCTGAATTTTGGACCATAAAACTTCGTCATTCCCAATAATAATTGTTTGTAAAATGTCGGATGAAAATGATTTCGTCAAGGTTGCAACCTGCAGTTTAAAATCAGCATCAGCATTTCCCGTCAAATTCTCGTAAGAGATATCGCGCGATTTTTCATAAACGATCTCCAACTTATCGAGCAATCTATTTTTGTTGATTTCGGCACTGTTTTCAATTTCCGACATGACCTGATAAATCCCATTAGAAACTACATCATGCACTTTTTTAGAATACTTTAAGGCGGTACTTTTCACCTCGAAATCTTTTTCCTGTTTTAAACGCTCCTTCCTTTTCTGAGTCCAAAAAACGGCGAAGATTAATGCCAAAAAGGCTGCTCCCAACGCAATGTTTCTTTGCAGGATCTGATAACGGTTTTCTATATTCTGAGCTTCAGCCTTTAAAAAATCCATGCGATTTTTTTCAGATTCATACCGGATCAATGCAAACTGATTTTTCGCCTTGTTCCGAATTTTTGTTAAGCTGTCCTCCAGATTTACATATATTTTATAATATTTTTTGGAATTAATTGGATTTTCTAAATCAACTAATTTTTGCAAAGCTTCCAACTGATCATCGGGACTTTCTATTTTTTTTGAGATTTCGTACATCTGATGGGCGTGAAAAAGAGATTTTGCAACATCTTTCTTCGCAAAATAATCTGATAAATGTGATTGACTTGCATTCTGTCCCCACAAATCCTTTTCATTTTTCCTAATCTTCAACGCACCGTACATTTTCATTTCTGCTTTATAAGCGGGATTCTGTAAAAATTTGATGTACGCAAGATTATCGACTACTCTAGCAAATCCTTTTTGATCTTTCACGGGATCAATATTTTTAAAAATATCTTCTAAGATGTTAATCGATGCATCATAGTTTTTCAAATACTTGAAACAGTTCGCTTTATTATTCAAGCAGGTATTGATTTCTGACTGAGAGGTTGCAAAGGCAATTGCCTGATCGAAGAAAGAAATCGCCTTGTTATAATCACCTAAATTCTTGGTCACAATTCCTAAATTATTATAATTAGAATACAGGATGGGATGTAATTTTTCTTCTTTTTTATTTAAATATTTGATTGCTGACAAAGACATTTCCTGACTTCCATAATAATCGCCTTTTTCAGCTTGTATAATGGCCATATTAACCATGCTGTTTCCTATTCTGGCAGAATCACCCGTTTGTGTGAAGGCATTTTTTGCAACATTAAAGTAAATAAAAGCACTGTCTTTTTCACTGGTGGATAGAAAATCGTAGGCTTTATCGTAAAATTTATTTTCGCTTTTCGCAGGTTCAATAATTTGCTTCTTGCAGGAAACTAAGGAGAAAAGTATGATAAGGAGATAGAATTTCAGTTTCAAGTTTTAATAGTTTAGTCCAAATTTAGGCAAAAAAAATAGCGAAAATAAATATTTCGCTATTTCTGTTATAAAGTTTAAATTTTGGGAGGCGGAACTTGTCCGTCTTCGCCGCCAGTATCAAAATTTAAAGTTGTTTCTGACTGATTTTGATTGATATTGTGCGTGTTTATACTGCTGTTAGGGAAAGTAAATCCCAACAGCATCAAAATAATTTGTACCATTTCTGAATAATTTTAAGTTTAAATATTTCTGCAGGTATCCATAAGCACAAGCTTTTGGATGGAGCTACATTAAATGAAATAAGAAGCGCTTCTTAAAATTTTTGGAAAGTAATGAACATCAAAAACAAGAAAAAAACATCCGCTTTCCAAACCGGAAATTCTACGTTCATTTTGTCAGTTCGTTTCGAAAACAGTTTTACGTTTAATGCGAACACTATTATTGATCCTGATTTCTAAGGCAAATGTATTCCGCTGTTCAACTTTTTTGGTAGAAAGTTTTTGGAAAGTTTTTGGAAAGTTTTAAATTCTTAAATTTAGACCCTGATGACGTTGCATTTATAACCAATATCAATTAATCGTATTTCTATGTCTAAATTTTTACTGCTAAAGAAAAAACTGATTTTCGAAGTCTATGAAAAGGCCAAAAAAGAAACCACTGAAACTTCATTTAGCGGTATTTTAAAAAATTTAGAAATTACTTTAAAAGATGATTATCATATTCAACTGAGCTACAAAACATTTGAAACGTATTATCGATTTTTAGTAGAGAATGAGGAAGATTATAATATTAAATTGGTCATTCTTGACGATTTAAGTGCTTATTTGGGAGCGAAAAATTTTAAAATTTTTTGCGAAAAAGCAGATTTAAGTGAAATTTCCTCCCATATCAAAGTGAACATTAATGGAGAAGAGGAAGTACATCAGACCAGCAAAATTTCCGACATTATCATTAATATCACAAACAGTCCTGTTTTCAACATTCCGGAATTTGTGGCAAAACACAGTCAAAGCTTTGGACTTGTTGGGATATTGCTTCTTACAGGATTTATTTTTCAAAAAACTGATTTCTTTAAAAAAGATAAAACTGATGAAATAAGAACAAAAAATGAATCACTGATTATTCCCCCTACTTTAGAACCTATCGCTCAAAAGCCTTCGAATCAAATTCAAAATATTGTATATATTCCTCAACAACCTCAGCAACCTCCACAATCTCATCAAGTGAAAGAAATATTCAACCAAGGACACAGGATTGTATGTATTGGAATAATGAAAAATATATACCTATTTAATGTGATGAAATAATTCTTAATCATCATGTAGAGCAGCAAAACGATGAATTGATGAAGCTGCAAAAAATTACCCGTGCAGATACATTGAATGCAGAAAATTCTTTAGGAAAAGTCTGGTACGATAAATCGAACAACAAAGTGGAATTTTTCACAAACTATGGGGTAAATCCGGAAACTGGAAAAACTTTGAAAGAGGCAACGAAATATATTATATAAAAATATAAAGATCTATAATTACATAAAAAAAAATCAATCTATCAATGTTAGGAAAGTTCTCCCTATTGTTTCTGAAAATAATACGTAAGTTTTCTCTGTTATATTACTAAAGAGCTTGAAAAGAAAATTTGATATAAATATTTTTTTTTTCAGCATTACTTCTTTCTTTTTCTCAAAATTTCTAAAAATTCATCTTTTCTGAAAGGTCCTATCCAATAAAAAAACGAGTTCCGAAGTTTTTTCTCCTTTTGCAAAAAGGCAAGATCGTTTTTGTGGCTATAAACTTGAAAAGTTTGTGGGTACAAAGACACATCTTGCTATACAAAAACAGTTTTTTCTTTCAGACCTCTGAAAAATGATACGGATCATCTGTAATAAAATGATTTATAAATAGATATGATTTTTAGAGGTCTAAAATATGAAAAATTTTAACCTATACTTATTTTACGCAGGTTACCTGTATCTATTTTACGCAGGTTGGCCATAGTGCTGGTATTATTTTACGCAGGCTACCTGTATCTGTTTTACGCAGGTTATCAATATTGCTGATACTATTTTACGCCTGTGAGCTGGATTTATTTTACGCAGGTATAACTCGTAGATCTAGGTCTATTTTACGCCGGTTAGATTTATAAATATTATAAAAAAAAATATCTTGCTGAATAAAGCGGATACTAATTTACTCAGGCTTGCGAAATGAAAGACGAAGTTGACTCGTCAAATATTATAAAAAGGTGACAGGAAATCTTTGCTTTAAAAAAGAAAAAAATTGAATCTGATTAATCTCTGAATAAATAAATCTCGAAATTTCCTGTGAAATACAAAATTTAATGAATTTGCTTTTAAAAGAAAAAAAAATTGTTAATTATTTCTGCCACCTCTTTTTCCTTATCAAAATGAAGATATATTTTTCTATGTTTTTCACTTAACAACCTACCTACTTACCAATTGATTGTTAATCAATTAATTAAAGGCGTTTTTCATGCTTACCTTCATTTACCTACTTACCCAATTTCTTTAAATAGGTAACTTTAGGTAACTTTATTCAATTCTATTTACCTATATAACAATCTGATATACAATTATTTAAAACCGTTAGGTAAGTAGGTAGTTGATTTTCTATTTTTAAAATTAATCTGTGGTTTTCAACCGAATGAGGTAACCATAGATTTGTCTTTGTGGATGTTTTACTCTGGGAAATTTGAATGATGATAGCGCTCTCCCAATTTTTAAATGATTTAATCGAATTCCTTGCGTGCTCAAATCCATCATCACTTCGGTCGCAGTCTTAAATTCTTCCAGATTATCCGATGGTTCAAAAAACTTGTTGACCATTTCTTGTTCTAAAGTCATCTGTGTAAATCGCTCATTGCGCTTTTCGTTTTCGGAAATATCCGCTAATGTTAATTCCGGATTGAAATCTTTTCTTTTATAAGCATTGAAATAGGCTTGAGCCCATACTTTATCTATGTCGATTTCCAATGAATAATTAAAGTTGATTTTCTCGGTCACTTCAAAAATGATCCAGCGCACGCTTCCCGATTCATCAGTCAGAAAATCAGTTTTGTTAGTAGAACCAACAAAACTGCAAATGCGTTCCAAATATTCTGATTTCCTCGCATAAGGCAATCTTTCGTTGATGTGTGTTTTCGAAATAAATGCTTTCAACGAATTGATATCTGCTTTTGCCAAAACTGAAAGTTCATCTAAATTGATAATCAAATTTTTACACAGTTTAATTCTGCTGTCTTTATCCAAACCGATATCTTCCGAGAGATAATTCATCAATTTTCTCGGAATAAAAAATCTCAAAAAAGTTGATTTGCCACTATTTTGAATAGTATTGGCGAGGACTAAACAATGTTTATTTATTTTTTCTTTTTCTAAAGCACATAAAACGGCTCTGGTAAACCATCTCTCCATATGATAAAGAAAGGCTTTATCATCATTGGTTTTTACGTAACTACAAAGGTTTTTAATGTGATCGTCGCCGTCCCAATCTTCCAAACTTTCAAAATATTCCGAAATGGGATCATATTGTTCAATGAGATGACTTCTTACCAGGATTTCCAATTTATTCATTGGGATATCAATTCCGGATTGAATGAGTTCGATATACAATGAACTTAAGTTCAAACTCGACCATTTTTTATCTAATGATATTTTGATTTCAAACTCCAGAGATATCGTATTAAATCTCAAAGAATACTTAGCATTTAGATATTTCAGTGTTCGATCAAATATAGTTTTGCTCACTGTATCAGTTTGATACAGCATTTTATCTTCCTCCATAAAAGATTAGGTATTGGGGAAGCAGAAACAAATAATTGCTATATTTGTACTTCACTTCCAAGTGAAACAAAAGATTAAAGCCTAACTAGTGCGATAGTTAGGTTTTACTTTTTCGTAGAGAAAACTCCACAGCTTCCTGTTGGATTTCATCATTAGATTTATGGCTGTTTTTTAATAACCAAGTATCAATTTTTTTTCGTTCGAAAAAGAGAACTTTTCCGTTGGGTTTAGAAAAAGGAATACTGTTGGTATGAACCAATTTGTAGATATAGGATTTCTTGAATCCAGTATAATCAGATAATTCCTCTGTGTTGAGAATTTCTTTCAGTCCGAAAATATGTTTTTCGATACGATTGAGTTTGTGTAGAATGAGTTCATTTTCCATTTGTATCGTTTGATTGATTTATTGATACAAAAGTCATCATCATAAACTTAATGGGCAATACCAGAAGTTTGCAAAAGGCTAAATACTATTAATTTGGATTAAAAATGGTCCAAAAAAAGTCTAAATAAGATTAATCTGGGCTATTCTGGCTTCTATTTGCTTAAAAGTAAAAAATTAGGTTTTAAAAATCAAATTTTACTTTACTGTAAAGTGTTTCAAAGAAAAATACTCACATTTCCAACGTAAGTTCTGGAATTATTTCTGCTGCTTCTTTCATTTTACTATCCACGATTTTAGCATAAATCGCAGTTGTTCTAATTTCACGATGTCCCAGTCTTTTTGAAACAGTATAAATATCTGCACCGTTTTCTAATAAAAGTACGGCATTGGTATGGCGAGCAGAATGAAAAGTAATATGCTTTGGAACTGCTGCACGATTGCACCATCTAATGATTTCAGTGTTGTAAGTCATCCCATATTTCAAACCTTTAAAAACTCGATCTTGAGGATCTTGTCTTTCACCAAGAAGTTCCCTCGCTTGCTGCGAAATATAAAGATATTCGACCCCATCAGTTTTAACCTGTCTGAAATTTATTTTAAATAATCCTCCTTCATCACGTACTTCTGACCAAAGCATAGCGTTGATATCTGACCAACGGAGACCAGATAAGCAAGAGAAAAGAAATGCTTTTTTCAAAACCGGATATTTACATTCGGCTTTGGCTAAAGATTGCAGTTCATCAAAAGTCAGATATTCTCTTTGACTTTCTGCCTGATCAAATGATTTTATTTTTGCAGCGTAATTAACGGTTAGATAACCATCGTCAAAAGCATTTCTTAGAGCTGCTTTAAACTTATTGAAATAAGAATATTTTGAATTTTGTGAAAGTGACAACTCACTTTTTGTCAGAGCGTCCTTTTCAAAATACTTCCGGACTTTTTTGATGAGATTTTCATCAATTTCATCAAACGTCATATTTTTTGGAATAACCTTTTTCAGATGTTGCAAAGTAGAAAACCAATTGCCGTAATTATTAGAAGAATCTTGTTTTTGCTTTTCTTCAGTCAGTTCCTCAAAATAGGTAAGGAAGAGCCTCTTTGATTTTACTTTATCTTTAAGATCATATTTGCCTTGTATATATTCCGCTTTACGAATCGCAAATATATTTTCTGCTAGAGCTAAAGTTTCTTTGTTTTCTTTCTTCTCCTTAACGGACTTTGGTTCTGGGTGTAAATACAACTTGAGGTACTCAAAATCACGTAGATGAATTCGTTTCCCTTGCAAATTCGTAGATGAACCTTTGTAATATTCGACGTAGAGACTAATCATACCGTCGGCCAATTTCTTTTGTTTTAATGTAATTTTCATAAGCTTTATTTGAGGTGTACATTTGTACACCTCAGTACTACTTTTGTATCTTGAGGTGTACAAAAGATGTACAAATATAGAAATAAACTCCAACAAGAGAAAATAAAATTTACATAAAGAACTGTAAATCAAATAAAAGAAAGAAAAAGAAACTAAAGAAAACGTAATTTATTTCCCAATACAAAACTTAGAAAATATATTCCCCAAAACCTCATCATTTGTAAACTCCCCGGAAATTTCCCCCAACTGCTCCAAGGCATTTCTCAACTCATACGCCAACAATTCGGTATGAATCCCCGAACTTACTGCTTCTTCCACTTGAAGAACAGATTGCAGCGATTTCTGCAACGCATCAAAATGTCTTTGATTCGTAATGATCACATTGCTTTCCTGGTCTTTTAGATTTTCAACATAATCTACTAAGATGGTTTTCACGGCTTCAATTCCCGTTTGATCTTTCGCCGAGATCTTAATGATCTGGTCACAATAATCCGGAAATATTTGCTGATATAATTGTTGGTCAAATTCACTTTGTGATTGGTCTTTATTTAAATCTACTTTGTTGTGAACCAGCACGATTTTCAGATCCTCGCGGTGGAACTCTTTTACAAAAGCGATCACTTCTTCGGGAGTCGAATCAAATTCGTCGTAGAGATACAATAAAATTCTAGCGGAGGCAATTTTCTCCTTCGCTTTCGTTACGCCGATTTTCTCAATAATATCCGTCGTTTCTCGAAGTCCGGCCGTATCCACAAAACGGAAAGCCGTTCCTTTCAGATGAATCACTTCCTCGATCGTATCACGTGTTGTTCCCGCAATTTCCGAAACAATCGCTCTTTCCTCTTTCAGCAAAGCATTCAACAAGGTCGATTTCCCCGCGTTCGGTTTCCCGATGATGGCCACTTCTACTCCATTTTTCAGCGCATTTCCGTACTGGAAACTCTCGATCAAAGCGCTCAGTTTATGGCGAAGATTCAGCAACAGTTTGTTCATGGCGGTTCGGTCTGCAAATTCCACATCCTCTTCCCCGAAATCCAGTTCCAGTTCAATGAGCGAGGTAAAATTAAGCAGGTCATTTCTCAGGATCGAGATTTCATTCGTGATCCCGCCTTTCAACTGATTCAAAGCCACATTCCGCGACGCTTCATTTTCCGAAGCGATCAGATCAGCGATAGATTCCGCCTGGGCGAGATCAATTCTGCCGTTCATAAAAGCGCGCATCGTAAACTCTCCGGCTTTAGCCAATCGCGCCCCGTTTTTCACCAAAACTTCCAGAATTTTCTTAGCAATATGCGGCGATCCGTGAAAAGAGATTTCCACCACATCTTCCGTCGTAAAAGTTTTCGGCGCCAGAAAAACAGAAACCAGGACTTCGTCGATGAGTTCTTCGTTGTCGGATGTTGGATTTCGGGTGTCGGGTGATTCCGCTGAAATTGTAGATTTTAAATTTTGAGTTTTAAATTCCTGATCCTCTTTCGTCTCTTGTCTCTCGATAGCTGTCGGGACATCTATTATCTTTGTTCTTTCCTCTTGGCTCTTTTTACTTTTTACTTGGCTCTTATCATAAATATACCCGTAATGCACCGTATGAGACGCCACAAGTTCTAAGTTGGTTCCTTTAAAAGTTTTTTGCGCAATCTTCACAGCCTCACTTCCGGAAAGGCGGATAATTCCCAAAGCGCCCACTCCATTTGCGGTCGCAATCGCACAGATCGTATCTTGATTCATGCCCCAAAATTACGGAATTATTCTCTTCCCGATAGCTATCGGGATTTAGAAGCATCAAGATTTCGCTTATTTCGAAGACCCGTCCCGCTGTCCACTTTATCTTTTTTGGAGCTCGCTTCGCTCGCGCCAAAAAAGGATGCCGTTCCCATCGGGGCTAGGTTGAAAGGTGGTTTTTTTTTTGAGATTTAAAAAAAGAGTGTTGAAAAGTAATATAGATTTTATTGAAGTGTTTTGTATATTTGAGAATCCACGAATAAAACTATTTTAAGCGATGAAATTTATTTCTAAAATCAACGATCGTAATCTACAAAGAAAGAGAGAATCTGGACTAACAGGTTATGTACTAATTTCTGCTTTAGTGATTTGTTATTATAAACTATTAATACATTTTGAGTACCTACTAAATAATTCAATATACGCAACTGAAAATTTCACGAAATCGATTGAACTGATTTTTTATACGTTCAACGTTATGATTTCGAGCGCTGTTGTAATAAATGTATTATTTCCTACATTAAAAACTTTAAATTCTATAAAAGTATTAAAACCAGTTAAAATTGAAAATTATATCATATTTAGTATGACATTAACTTATTTTTTAAATACAATTTTATTGATTTACGTTTTATTGACAATACAAATCTCACCAAACGGCTTTTATTTTTATTGCTTTTTAATTTTTTTATTAATTTTCTTTGGATGGTGTGCTTTATATCAAATTTTAAAGAATAATAAATCGAAAGAACTGAAAATTGAAAAAGAAGAAATAAAACTAAAAAACACAATTCTTGCTTTAACTATTATTGTTTCACTAATAGTTTCAATCTGTTCAATAAATTATATATACAATTTATCTATTGACTATAAAAGTGAAATGATTAAAATTGTAGCTTTATTATATATTTCATTTGTTGTGATTGAAAGAATTTTGATGATTAATACAAACGATTTATTTTATTCAAAATTAGAAGACTTCGAATACGAAATAGAATTAAGAAAATTGACAGAAGAAGAAGTAAGAAGAGAGTTTCAGGAAAGATTCAGCGGCTTTTTAGTTAACGATTACATTGAACACCAAATAAAACTTGCAGAATATCGTCTTTTAACATTTAAAGAAAATATCGAAAATATAAATAGTCAAATAATTAAATTAAGAGAAAATATTGGGGCAAAATCTGCAGATTTAATAAGTAATAAAGAAAATGAGAAAATTGTTCATTTTAAAAGTTATAAGGAAAGCTGTGGAAATCAACTTACAAAATTAGAAATTTCATTAGCAAATAACATTTCAGAATTTGACCAATTTGAAAAAGAGCAGTTATTTAAATTAATTCATATTTTGAAAGAGGAACGAAAGAATTAAAAAAGTGGAATTGAGTATATTAGTGAATGTCAATACTAAATTTAAATAATAAAACTTTTTGGTAGTAAACCGTTTAAATAAATAATAAAATATTTTACTTTAAAAATGACATCACAAATACGACTTTTCACTACTGTAAAAAGAACATTTCAAGGACCTGCGCTTGAGAATGAAAAAACATATAATTATTACGACCGCAGTGCAAGAAACGATATAGGAATTGTAAGAGACCTGCTTGAAAGTTGGTTTAACAATTTGCCTACAGATGAAAAGCACGAGACTAAGGAAAGGTTTAAGAAAAGTTTTTATTCCGTATTTTATGAATTATTTCTTTATAATTTTTTTCTAAAACTAGGTTTTGAAATTATAATTCATCCAATTATTAAAAATAGTGACAAGCGTCCAGATTTTTTAATAAAGAAAGATGACCTTGAAATTTATGTTGAAGCAAAAATATCGGAAGATAAGTCTGAAGAACAAAAATCTTTCGAAAATTTGAAAAGTAGGTTTTATGATAAAATCAGTAAAATAAAATCTGATCATTTTATTTTTCATATCGAACAATTAAATATTAAGACAACCAATCAGCCGTCCACACAGGAACTGACATCTAAAATACTGAAGAAATTATCTACCTTAAATCATTATGCTGAATTAGAAAAAGCGCAAACAGAAAATTTTAATAGTTTTCAGAAACTAAAATACGAGAATAATGAAATCAATATTTCAATAACTTTTTTACCTGTTAACGTATACGCAATTGGTAAGGCGAGAAGAAGTGTTGCGATTCCACCAATAGAGACATTCATTGGAGGCGCAGAAGAAGCAATCAGAGACTCAATTCGTAAAAAGTCTAAGCGATATGGAAAACTTGACAAGCCTTATCTAATATGCGTAAATGCTTTGAGCATAAAATCTTCTTCTTTACATGATATTGATAGTGCGATCTGGGGTTCTCTTGCAATATCTTTTTCTACTAACCCTGAGAATAGATATGAAAAATTTATTAGAAATGCAGATGGAATATTTTATAACAAGGGATCAAAAAGAATTTTAAATGTAAGTGGCGTAATGGTTAACAGAATATTTCCTAATAATATTACTGATAGCAAATATTGGATTTTTGCACATCCGTTTACTGAAAACCCTTTAGATTTCAAGCGATTTGGTTTACCTTATTGTTACATTAAGGAAAGCCAAGTAATAAATAACGAATGCCAAGATCTAGGTGACATTTTTGAATTACCAATTAATTGGCCTAACAATTAATATTTTAAAAAATATGAAAGCAATCCACCTAACAAAATCCGGCGGACCGGAAGTTTTACAATTACAGGAAACTACAAAACCTTAATGAAAACTAAACTCTTACTCCTAACATTTCTCACTTTAACAACTTTGCTTTTCGGACAAAACTCAGAAAGAATTGCTGCAATTCGCAAAAAGGTTGAAGCCATCAATACAGAAAAAAATTATCAGATCAAAAAATTAGATAATTACTATTTTGCGAACGTAAAGAACGAAGCTACCGACTGCAGACAGGAACTGTCCGGTATTATAAAAATGGAAAAATAAAAAAGATCGTTTACAGAGTCGGACTTTCTTACGGAATAAAAAACCTAAAGCACTATGAATATATTTAAATCCATAATCAACAGCGTCAAAACGTTTGCTACAAATACTGGAACTGAAAAACGCAGAGATCGATTTACGGCAAAGCAAATTCAATTGGATGAGTTAGCTGAAGAACTCAAACTGGTGCTGGAGGGAAAAACCGACTTTAATTTTATTGGGATCACTGCAAATGGGTACGACAGTCTCTTTTTTGTCAGGAATGACCAGAATTTTAATTTGGAGTTTAGAGCACTTAAAAAGATTCAGCTTCCTTACTTAGAACCGTTAGAAGAATTTGCTTCGAAACATAATATCAAGTTTGAAACCGAAAAATTAGATAGAATTCCCTATTTGAGAATTAAAACGAACACGGGTATCACGGAAACGGTTGATTTAGCAAAACGCATTCAAAAAGAAGTTTTTGGAAATACTGATAGTACAATATATAAAGTGATTCCTTAACGGTATTCCTATTGATAAAAAATAAAATGTGCAGCGATTGTTTTGATAAGCAGTATTACAGTTTTCCTTCACAACTTGAATTTAAAAATTTTGAGGATATTTTAGATTCGAAGACTCGTTCCAATAAAATTAAAATTCTTGAATCAAATGATGAAAATAAACTCATGGATTACCGAATGTATTTTCTGTGCAATACTTGTGAAGAAATATTTGTACTTTCAATTCCAGATCATGCTTGGAGAGGATATTTTTTAACTCAAGAAAATGCATCAGCATATCACGATAAATTATATTCATCGGATAAAAAGAAAAAATATGGTTGTTTAGTAATGATCATCATTCTTTGTTCCCTTTTGATCTATGCCCTTTAGCAAACGTTTGAATAATCTATTAAATTAAAACTTTTGTAACTTTTGTGGTTTAAAAATTCAATCATAATATGAAAGCAATCCACATCACCAAATCCGGCGGTCCCGATGTTTTACAACTCCAGGAAACCCCAAAACCAACGCTTGAAAAAAACCAAGTGCTCATCAAAGTAAAAGCAGCCGGCGTTAATCGCAGCGATGTGATCACCCGAAAAAATACCGCTACTTACGGCAAAGGTTCGCCCCAAACTTTAATTCCAGGCTTAGAAGTTTCTGGGGTTATTGAAGAAATCGGCGCTGAAGTCAATGACAAAAAAGTTGGTGATCAAGTCTGCGCCCTTATTTCAGACGGCGGTTATGCCGAATATGTTGCGGTCGACAGTTCGCACTGTCTTCCCATCCCGGAAGGAATCAGTCTGGAAGATGCAGCCGCAATTCCGGAAACGGTTTTTACGGTTTGGTTTGATGTTTTTATGTTGGGAAAATTACAACCCGGCGAAAAATTACTCATTCACGGCGGAACCAGCGGCATTGGAACCATGGGATTGCAAATGGCAAAAGCCTGGGGTTGCGAAACCTACACCACTGCCGGAACGCAAGAAAAAACCAACTTCCTCAAAAAAATGAAGGTCGGAACCGTCCTCAATTATAAAAAAGAAGCTTTCGAAGAAGTCTGGAAAGACGAAAAGATCGATGTCATTCTCGATATGGTCGGCGGAGATTATACCCAAAAGAACCTCGACATCCTGAATAAAAAAGGCCGCCTCGTTTACATCAACGGCATGAAAAGCACCGACGTGAGTATCAATCTGCGCACGATCATGGCTAAGAATCTGACCTTAACCGGAAGTTTCCTCAAACCTCAAATTGCAGAAGTGAAAACTCAGATCGCTCAGCAAGTTGAAAAAAATATTTGGCCGATGTTTAATTCCAAAGCGATCCATCCTATCATTTATAAAAAATTCCCTTTAGCAGAAGCCGCCGAAGCGCACCGATTGATGGAAAGCAGTGAGCATATTGGGAAGATTCTATTAACGATGTGATCATTGGTTGATTTGATGATGTGGCGATTTAAAAATTAGTTTCAATAGAGTCTCAAAACCTTAATCCGTAAGAAAATTAAAAGTTGAGATTCCACGCTCCACTTTGTTCCGCTCTGAATGACAAATTAATTGTTTAATTACAAAATCTAATTTGAATGACATAGGAAACGGAGTCGTAAAGAAGATTGAAATATTTAGAACTTATATGATATATCAAAAGAAACCTTGTGCCGATATCAAATTAATTGATGAGCTGGTTTTTAAACCGTGTAATTTTAGTTTAAAAAATATAAAACCTGAAACAGAAAGCCAGGAATATTCAGCCCATCGTTTTCAGCTGAACGAAAAACAGATCCTATTTCGAGTTGGCAAAATAACTCCCACAAAAACAGGACAATTTGTTACAATCTGGAAACGAAACGCTGAAGGAATAACTGCACCATTTGAGATTTCAGATGAATTTGACTTTTATTTGATAGCCACCAAAACTGCAACAAATTTTGGTGTTTTTATATTTCCGAAAAAAATCCTGCACGAAAATAAAATTTTATCCGATCAAACAAGAGACGGAAAACGTGGAATAAGGGTGTATCCGATTTGGGATGAAGCGACCAGCAAACAGGCGCAGAAAACCAAAATCTGGCAAACAGAATATTTTTTAGATTTATCTAATCCTGGGCAAATTGATTTGAATCGAGCGAAGAATTTGTTGAAAATAGAATAAAGCTATGGGTCGATAAGATAGCGTTCCTACGGAACGCCCAACATTGCTAGGTAATAAATCTACAGAGATATGATTCCTACGGAATCTTTTATTTATCAATCATTCAAGAATTAAAATGCTAAAAGAACATAGCATCTGATCAATAAGATAGCGTTCCTACGGAACGCCGAACATTACTACGTAATAAATCTGCAGAGATATCATTCGTACGGAATCTTTTGTTCATCAATCATGCAAGAATTAAAATGCTAAAAGAACATAGCATCTGGCCAATAAGATAGCGTTCCTACGGAACGCCCAATATTGCTACTTAATAAATCTACAGAGATATGATTCCTCCGGAATCAATTCCTTTAAAATCATATGGAAATTTCATTGATGCTAGAAGAAATCGACTTATAAAAAAAATAGTCTTCCTACGGAATCTTCTTCTTTATTAAACCGTTACTTATTTGGATGAAAACCTTGTCTCGTCCTTCAAACGAGGTCAAAACCTCTGCACCTTTGCGAGAAAAACATTGCATCTTTGCGAGAAACCATTTTTCGAATCGCAGAAACATAAACTTATTTCAAAAGTGCTATTTTAGTAGCATTAAATAACATCAAATTCTTTTTTCGACCATCAACGGGAAAAGCAACTCTAAAAAAACATTTCATGAATCAACCTGTTATCGATCTGCACTGCGACTTACTAAGTTATCTTACCAAATCAAACTCCAGCATTTACAAGACCGAAGATGTTGGTTGTGCCGTTCCCTATTTAATTGAAGGAAATGTCAAGTTACAAATCATGGCGATTTTTGCACCAGTGGAATCCAACAGCCACGAATATGGATTAAAGCAAAGTGAAATTTTCCAAAATTTAAATAACGAAGAAAATGAATTATACCGTTTTGAAAAACAACATTTAGAAAATCTCGCAACGAACGAAAATATCGGAATGTTGGCTTCTGTTGAAAGTGGTTCGGCTTTTTGCGATGAAAATGTTTCTCTGAAACAAGGCTTTGAAAATTTGGAAAGAATTATCGAAAATGTAGGCTCGATCATGTACATCAGTTTTACGCATCATGCTGAGAACAGATTTGGTGGCGGCAACTACTCCACTGTTGGCTTAAAAAATGATGGAAAAGCATTAATTGATTATCTACACAACAGAAATATCGCCATCGATTTTTCGCATACGAGTGATGCTTTGGCGCATGATATTCTCAATTATATTTCGAAAGAAAACATCAGCGTTCCGATCATGGCGAGTCATTCCAATTACCGTCCTGTTTATGATCATAAACGGAATTTAGAAGATGATTTCGCTAAAGAAATTATTCATCAAAAAGGTTTGATTGGACTCAATTTTGTTCGGGCGTTTGTGAACCCAGAAAAAGTAGAGGCTTTGGAAGAACACGTTGCGCATGGAATTAGCTTGGGTGCTGAAAATACGATCTGTTACGGTGCGGATTATTTTTACACCAAAGACAATCCTGACAAATCAAGAATTCCTTTCTATTTTAAAGAACATGATAATGCCGGTTGTTATCCAGAAATAAATAAGGTTTTGGAGGAACAATTTGGTGCGAAACAAATGAAGAAAATCAGCAGTCAGAATGCTTTGGATTTTATTGAAAGACTTTGGAAGTAATTGATTTGATAATGTGAAGATTTATTAATTTCGTAATTAAAAAAAATGGCTCAAAAATTAAATAATACCGACGAGAAATATTTAAAAAAATGTCTGGAATTGGCAAAAGAATCGGTGGAAGCTGGTGATGAAGCTTTCGGATCGGTCCTGGTCAACGAAGCAGGAAAGATTATCGCGGAAGCTCGAAACAGAGTGAATGAAAAAACAGTTCTGGCTCATCCTGAAATTGATTTAGCCTACTGGGCAGCGGAAAATTTATCTGAAGAAGAAAGAGCAAAAACGACCATGTACACGACTGGTGAACATTGTCCGATGTGTTCGGCAGCGCACGGTTGGGTTGGAATTGGAACTTTGGTGTATTTGAGTTCTGCGAAACAGTTAGAAGAATGGCAAAAAGAATATGATCTTCCGGCAGCGCCAATTAACTTCTTGCCCGCCGAGGATATTATTAAAAACGTAGAAGTTCGTGGTCCGGCTGAAGGTGAATTATTTGAAGAAATTAAAAAACTGCATCACTTGAACTGGACAAAAAAATAGAATCGGATCATTTAACCTAAACTATACAACGAGCACAAATGTTTAAAGTCAAGAATTGATCACCAGAATTTTGAGTTTATTGATCATCTATAAATTATTTTAATTTTAGCTTCTAATATTTAAAAACAAAATGTTTAAAATACTATTCGGTTCGAGTCTCTTTCTATTAATGATGAGTTGTCAAAAAGACCATCAGATTATGGAACCAGAAAATAGTATATCTTCTGGAAAAACAACCGAATTTGATTCTAAAAATAAAGAAAGAGTCGTCACAGAAAAAATAAAAGTTTATCGGTCAAAATATTTGGCAATCGAGAATGTTTTAGTGAATGATCACAAAATTATTTTACCTCAACAAGAATTTGCGAAACTCTATCCGAAATATGATTCGATCCGAACTACAATACGTGAATGTGGTCATCCTTTAGAATGGTTAGATGAAAAATGGATGGTAAAAACGTACGGTGAAAAAGACGAAAACGTAGGAACTTTCGCTAGATTTGACGGAAAAATTACAAGATTCAGTATTAAAAGTTTCGATTTCGACAGCAATAATCATCTGGTTATATTCGACTCTGGAAAGGCGAAAGGTAATACGTTTCTGATCATTTCTGATCAAATCGTGCTGGATGAAAACACAACCGTTTCTGACTTCAAAAAACTCTTTCCTAAAATAGAAATGGAAGAAACTGAGGATAAAGATACGGTGCGTTTTAGATTGTACATTGCTGAAAATCTTGATGAGGCATTTTTATTTTATTTTAAAAATGGAAAATTGGATTACTACGCCTTGTGGTGGTTATTGTGCTAAAAATTAAAATCATTTCAAAACGCCTCAGATCATTGACGGTAGAAGAAACTTACATTAAAAAAGGCAAACTATTTATGAGAAAGATATTGGTCATTAATATCATATTGTTTTCTATTCTTGGCTGTACCGATAAAGTTAAGGATATCAGCGCCGTGAAGGAAAATACTTTGAAACCTGTGGCTACTGAAAAAACTACCGTTAAAAACAGCGAAACGTTTCAGAAATTCGAGGAGTCCACTTATGATCGGACTGATGTAAAAGACAGAATCGAAAATCATCAAAGCGCGCTCGCTTCTCTTTCAGAAAATGGAATCTTTAAGTCAATCAGCGATCCTTTGCTCAAAAAACTTTCTACGAAACATGAGCAGTACTTTTTGGCTCATCCAGAATACGAACTTTTATCGATTGCCAAAGGATCTCTTACTGCAGACGAAAAAAATGACCGAGTTTTCGTGATCTTCAATAATAGTGAATCCATCATCACGATTTTGATCTACCAGGCAGAGAAAGATCTTTATCGAGAACTCTACCGAACGGTGAAAGTTTTAAATGGTTTGGAAGATGCTGGCTGCAACTACGGCGCTTTTGGAACGTTGGATTATCAGATGGGAGAAGAAATCATTGATCAGAAAGAATTTCTGGAAAAAAATGTAGGTCAGTTTTTTGAAGCTGTTCCAATCATTATGAACGGTTTAAAAGAAGATGAAAATTTTGCACCTGATCACGGATGTTTTTCAAAAGGAATGGGCATTACTAAAAAAGTACGCTTTGTCGCGATACCGACAAGTCAGATCTACAACAACTGGGAATGTCTCACCTACCAAAAGGAATCGGATTCTTTTCTCATTTTCTATGGACAAGCCTTTGCAGACTGATAATTTTTCAAGACGAAAATTATCACAAACACTTTGAGTTTTAAAAAAATTCCCAAATCACCTATTCATGTTTTTTTTGAATAAAGGCTAACTCACAGAAAACGAGTATCTTTAGATTCAATAAGAACAAATACCATGACACAACCAGTTATTAGCCAGTATCATTTTTTAGTAGAATGGGGCGGATCGAGACTCGATTTTCTTGAAGTTTCAGGATTAGATATTGTAGTGGATATCGTCCCTATGCGAGGTGGAAGTTCACCCGAAGAGAACGAGATAAAAATTCCGGGATTAACGAGGTATAAAGATATCGTTTTGAAAAGGACAGTAAAAGTCGGAGATAATGACTTTTATAACTGGATTAAAACTCGAAGCTTCGGAACAATCGAAAGAAGAGACATCACAATTTCTCTACTCAATGAAGAACATGAACCTGTGATTTTTTGGAAGGTTAAAAATTGTTTTCCTTCTCAATATATTGGGCCTATGCTGATCAGTAATGATTCTCAACTTGCAACGGAAACACTCGTGTTAACACACGAAGGCTTTTCAGTGGAACATCGGTAAAAGTGGGCAACCTTTCATATCATTCTAATCCTAATCTATAGAGATGATCTGTTTGCGTGAGGGATAGTAATGGAAATCCTTTTTGTTTTGTCTGGACTTGGTGAAGGCAAAACAAAAAGATTGTAATGAATAGCCCGACCCTTGGGTCACTCTCCAAAAAAAAAAGTGTAGAAAAATCTACACTTTAAATATTTATATCGGTTGAACCATTTCTAAGAACCAGTCTTTGACCTCGCCTTGTAAATCGTTTTCTAATTTCTCTTTACACCAACTGTGGTAATTATTTAACCAGTCTTTTTCAGGTTGAGTTAATAATTCGGTAGCGATCACATTTTTGTCGAATGGACAGATCGTTAAGGTTTCAAAATCATAAAATGTTCCGAAATCAGTGGTTTCCAATTCCCGAACCGAGATTAGATTTTCGTGACGAATTCCGTAATGGTTTTCGTAATAAAAACCTGGCTCGTTGGACAATACCATGCCTGGAATCAGTTCCTGAAAATTCATGTCTTTTCTGATGTTCTGCGGACCTTCATGTACATTCATGAAACTACCTACACCGTGACCGGTTCCGTGGTTATAATCTTTGCTTTCTTTCCAAAGAGCCAATCTTGCAAACGCATCCAACTGAACACCGCGTGTGCCTTTCGGAAACTTCACCATCGATAATTGAATCAATCCTTTCAACGCCAAAGTACAATTTTCTTTAAATTCTGCCGAGGCAGTTCCTAAAGCTGAAGTTCGCGTGATATCTGTTGTTCCTTCTAAATATTGTCCGCCTGAATCGACTAAGATCGTATCTTGATTCGTCACTTCTTTGCTGCCTTCACTTTTCGCAGAGTAATGCATAATTGCACCATTTTCTCTATAACCAACGATGCTGCCGAAACTTTCTCCTACAAAGTTTTTTCCTTCTGCACGGAAACCTCTTAATTTTTCACCAATTGAAAATTCTGTCATTGCTTCTTTTCCAGCTTGATGGGTTAACCAATAAAGGAATTTCACCATGGCTACTCCATCTCTTTGCATCACGGTTCTGAAACCTTGCAGTTCGGTTTCATTTTTAATGGCTTTCATTAAATTTCCTGGTACAGGTGCTTTAATAAAAGTGTTATTTTCTTTCAAAGCTTCGAAAATAGAATGATTTCCATTGGGCGAGATCAAAACTTTTTCGTCTTTTACTTTATCTAATTCTTTGTAGAATTCTTCGTAAGGAAGCATTTTAACCCAAGCATCATCCATTTGTTTTCTGGAATCAACATCGAGTTTTTCTAAATCCACAAAAAGTTTCGCTTCATTTTTAGTCAATAAAACGTAACCCAGAAATACAGGATTGGACTGTACATCGCTTCCCCGTAAATTTAAAGTCCAGGCTACATCGTCTAAACTGGAAATAATGTGCACAGATGCGCCCAACTCTTCCATTTTAGTACGAATATCTGCCAACTTATCATTCACTGATTTTCCAGCTCTTTCAATCGGTTGTACAAATACAGGATTTTTTTGAGTGTTGGTCGTTCTATCTTTCCAAATTTCCTTTAATAATGGGAAGTCTACCAGCTTATTTCCTTTGGCAGCTAATTTCTCGGTTAATAATTCCCAGTTGGCATGTGCAGTTGCAATCGCGTTTACGGCTACTGTTCCGTTCTCCGGAATTTCTTCATTGATCCAGTCGATATAATTGGGAGTTCCCTCCATTCCGTCTTTCATTAAAGCAATTCCGGAATCTTTCAATTCGATCGGTGCCTGTACAAAATAACGTCCGTCGGTCCATAAACCTGCTTTATCTTTGGTAATGACTACGAATCCAGCTGAACCTGTAAATCCTGAAAGCCATGATCTTTCTTGCCATTCTTCGGGTAAATATTCGCTCATGTGAGGATCTGCCGAATAAACAATAAAAGCATCAATATTATTTTCTGACATTTTTTGGCGAAGCGCCACTATTTTTTCTGATGAAGTCATATTGTATCTATTTGGATGTGAATTTACGAAGAATTTAAGTGTTTGGAAAAAGATGGGTCTTAAAGTTTTTATAAAAAATGAATTTCCTGCATATTGAGAGTTCCAAAAATTAAAAATATTCCGCAGAATGGAGTTAATAAACTAATTATGTTAAAATTTAGAATTTTCACAGCGTACTCCATGACCAAATTTATGCTTTTGCGAACAACTGAATTAAGGTTTAGAACTTTGACACCGTTGGGAACAGTTCATCTGCTGAATACAATGATCTCTAATTATGCATAGTTTCAATGAAAGAATAACCGCTCTATCTTTTAGCCACGATTGCAACGGCATCCCCGCCGCTGCGGCGGGATAGAGTGGAAAGCGGGTCCGGGTGCGACCAAAAGCTAAAATCTTCGTGCTTCTAAAAAGAATAAAAAAAAAGTATATCGAAAATGAATCCGATATACTTTAATTAAATTTCTACGTTACGCAGATCTTATTTTTGAGCCGCTGTCATCGCTTCTTCTTTTGCTTTAAATTCTGCTTGCTTGGCTTCATTTCTCGCTGAACCATACAGACCTTTTAATAGACTTACAGCATCTATACTGTTGTTATCGTACTGATACCATTTTTCAGCGAAAGGCAAGGCAGCTGCCAATCTCGCTCTTCTGGCCGCGATAATCTTATTAGACTCTTCAATCTTGCCTGCTTTTCTGGCTGCGTTATAATCATCAATCGCTTTGGCATCGTCGCCCATCGTCATGTAGGTCATATTTTGCCATGCCTGAACCAGTTCCGGTTTGATCTCAACCGCTTTTTTGTAAGAAGCTAAAGCCTCCGCTTCAGTTGCTGGATCTTTACTTTGCAACACGCCTAAATTGTACCAGTTGGTCGCATCGTTTGGATTACTCGCCAACTGCTTCTTTAAACTGGAAACAAATTCATTCGTTTTCCCAGATTTGAAATAGGCGGTTCCTTGAAGTTCGGCTAATTTTGCGTTGTTCGGGAATTTCTTTAATCCTTTTTCAATTAAAGATAATGCTTCTTCATTTTGATCAGTATCAAGAAGTAAAGCTACGGTAGTTTCGTATAATTCTTTTTCTACACTCTTAGAAGTTTCTGTTTTAAAATCAGAATAATCTGCTGTGGCTCCCATTTTTTTGTAGAGATCCCAAGTCGATTTTTCTAAATTTTCAACTTCATTGCTTTTTTTATTTTTTGCAGTGTAGGTTGTTTCAATTCCAGTGTAGCCAGAATTAAGTAAATTCATGTAAATGGTACTCGCTTCTTTTTTCTTGTCTGCAAGCGCATAGGTTAAACCTGAATAATAAAGATATTTTTTATTATCCTGTCCAGCTGCGTTCAACAAGTCGTAAACTTCTTGAAATTTCGGTGCTGCTTCTGCATATTTCTTTGCATTATAAGCATCTAAAGCCACTTTGTTTGCAGCTTCGATCACCGGGTTAATTGAGCCCGATAATTTCGAAGTTAAAGTTGGCGTGTAGGATTCCTCTTTTAAACCTTGAATTCCTGATTGGTCAGCGGCAGCTTTTCCAACATAGTATACTTTGTTTTTTGAAGAATCTTTTCCAACATAGATTTTATTCTTTGCTAAATCATTAATTTTCCCCAAATAAGATGCACCTTCAGCAGTTTTTCCTGCTTTTAAAAGTGACAATCCTTTTGCATAATAATATTGTTCTAAAACTGCAGGCTCCAAAAGATAGGTCTTATCTCCCATTGCACTTTCTGCCTGTGCAATTTGCGCATTGGTCGTCGCAAGATCTCCAGCATCAATAGCCTTGACCGCTGCTGCAATTTCTTTTTTTTGTCCAAATGCGAATACAACTGTTAGCATTGCTGCGCTTAAAAATATTTTTTTCATTTTATTTTAATTTAAAATTTGGTTGATTTATTATTCCGCAGATTCATCTTCTGAATCTTTATCATTTTCTGTTTCCGTTTCATCGTTATCTGCTGCCTCTTCGTCTTCAATTTTCTGAAGTACTTCGGGGTCACCAATGTTTGTAAACGCATTATTTCCTGTTTGTTCCTGATCACTAAAATCCGGACGTGCAGAATCAACATTTTCTGTTGGGAGTTCAGCTAGCGACTCATCGACTTCTTCATCGATAATCACTTCTTTATCCATTTCTACTTTTGCAATGGCAGCAATTTCATCATTCTTTTTCAAGTTGATTACTTTCACTCCTTGTGTATTACGACCCATCACGCGCATTTCATCCATTCCCATTCTAATGGCAACACCCGATTTGTTGATGATCATTAAACCATCTTCATCGGTTACCGATTGAATAGCGATTAGATTTCCTGTTTTTTCAGTAACGTTTAAAGTAATAACTCCTTTTCCACCACGGTTGGTTTCTCTATAGTCAAGAACAGCAGTTCTTTTTCCATAACCTCTTTCAGAAACTACTAAAACGGTATCATTTTCAACATCATTTACAACTATCATTCCAATAACTTCGTCTCCTTTATCCAAAGAAATTCCACGAACACCGATGGATCCACGTCCAACTGCTCTCGCTTTTTCTTCTGGGAATCGGATACATTTACCGTTTTTAGTGGCAATCATAATTTGAGAGGTTCCATTGGTTAATCTTGCGCCTAACAATTGGTCGTTCTCTCTGATTTCAATCGCATTTACCCCGTTTGTTCTAGGTCTTGAATACGCTTCTAATGAAGTTTTCTTGATGGTTCCGTTTTTGGTGATCATCACGACGTTCATTTGATTGACGTAATCCAAATCTTTCAAATCATTGGTTCTGATATAAGCTTTAATTTTATCGTCAGGTTCGATGTTAATTAAATTCTGTACGGCTCTACCTTTAGAGATTTTTGATCCTTCTGGAATTTCAAATACTCTTAACCAGAAACATTTTCCTTTTTCGGTAAAGAACAGCATGTATTGGTGATTGGTTGCGGCTACAATATATTCCAGGAAATCTTCATCTCTGGTTGTGGCTGCACGGTTTCCGACACCACCTCTGCTTTGTACTTTATATTCTGAAAGCGAAGTTCTTTTAATATAACCTGCATGAGAAATAGTCAAAACTACTTTTTCGTCTGGAATTAAATCTTCGATGGACATTTCGCCACCTGAATAATCAATTTCAGTACGTCTTTCGTCGCCATACTTTTCTTTCATGTCTAACATTTCATCTTTAATGATCTGGAATCTTCTTGGCTCATTCGCTAAGATATCTTCTAAATCATTAATTAATGCCATGATCTCATCATATTCCGCACGGATTTTGTCGAGTTCCATGCCAGTCAAACGAGCCAATCTTAAATCTAAGATCGCTTGAGCCTGGATATCAGAAAGTTCGAATTCAGCCATCAATCCTTCCTTCGCCTCTGCTGGATTCGAACTGTGACGAATGATCGCGATTGCTTTATCTAAAGAATCCTGGGTTCCAATCACTTTCATGAAACCTTCCAAAATATGTGCTCTTTCTCTGGCTTTTCTTAAATCGTATTTCGTTCTGCGAACAATCACTTCATGCCTGTGATCTACGAAATGAAGAATTAAATCCTTTACATTTAATTGTACCGGACGGCCTTTAACCAAGGCAATATTATTAACACTGAACGAAGTTTGTAATGCTGTATATTTATAAAGCATGTTTAAAACTACATTCGGTATCGCATCATTTTTAAGTTCGTAAACAACGCGCATTCCCTGTCTGTCAGATTCATCACGGATCTCAAAGATTCCTGTGATCTTCTCATCTTTTACCAGTTCTGCGGTTCTCGCAATCATGTCAGCCTTATTCACCTGATAAGGAATCTCGGTAACGATGATCGCATTTCTATTTCCGATCTCTTCAAAGCCCACTTTAGCACGAAGAACTACTCGTCCACGTCCTGTATGGAGCGCTTCACGAACACCATCGTAGCCATAAATGATTCCACCTGTTGGGAAATCGGGCGCGATGATGTGCTGCATTAATTCATCAATAGTAATTTCAGGATTGTCGATATAAGCACAGATCGCATCAATTGATTCTGACAGGTTATGCGGTGCCATATTGGTCGCCATTCCCACTGCAATACCAGAAGTTCCATTAACCAAAAGGTTCGGGATTTTTGTTGGCATTACGGTCGGCTCCGTCATGGAATCATCAAAGTTATTTTGAAATTCAACCGTATCTTTATCAAGATCTGCTAAGATTTCATCTGAAATCTTTTTCATTCTCGCCTCCGTATAACGCATTGCTGCTGGCGGATCGCCATCTACAGACCCAAAGTTACCCTGTCCGTCTACCAATTGATAACGCAAACTCCACGGTTGTGCCATTCTTACCATTGCATCGTAAACGGAGGTATCACCGTGTGGGTGATACTTACCGAGAACATCTCCTACGATTCTCGCTGATTTTAAATGTTTTCTGTTTGAAAAAACGTTCAATCCGTACATTCCGTAAAGAACCCTTCTGTGAACCGGCTTCAAGCCATCTCTTACATCTGGTAACGCTCTGGAAACGATAACCGACATCGAATAATCGATATAAGAGGATTTCATTTCATCAACAATGTTGATAGGAATTAACCTTTCTCCTTCTGTATGCATAATATTTTAATAAAATGAAAATCAAGTACTTACAATTAGACTTGACATTTCTTATAATTCTGATTTTAATAACGTGCTAAATTACGAAAAAAATCCCGATTTTTGTGCTTTAATTTCCTCAGAAAATCATAAAAAAAGTTAAATAAATGAGCGTTTTAAGCATCACCTTTCACTCTACCCAAAGCGTCACTAAAGAGTGGGATCAATACATAGAATCTAACCTTCATCAAATGGTTGAAAATTTAATGGATGCCGAAAAATACATACTTTCTGAAGTAGAGAGCGAGATGATTTCGGAAGGTAAAAACACCAACCTTCTTTTGATCTTTGAAAATGAAGAAAAACGTCAGGATTTTGTTGAAATTGAATTGACCAATATCACAGAGAGGATTCAAAAAGAGTTCGGTGAAAACGTAATGATTTTCAAGACGTATTTAAATCCGAAAAAGTCGAGGTTTTAAGATATTAATAACTTATTCAAACATTAGTATTAAGGAGGCTCCATAGGAGCCATCTCTTTGTATAATAACAGTTTAAATACTAGCAAGAGAGAGCTCCCTAGGAGCGACCTCTGTGAAACTAATATGCAGTAGGAAGCTACAATACTGGATTCCCTTCTAAGCTAAAAAATCAAAGAGATACCGCTCATCATAATCAACATTTAAATCATTGAGAATTTTCAAATATTCTTCTCGAAATGTTTTCTTTTTGTGGTGTTCATTCTGATTTAAAATATATGTCACCACACTATCAATCTGACTTTTCGAGTATGAAAAGGCGCCATATCCTTCCTGCCAAGCAAACTTAAAATGAAACCAGTTATTATCATTAATCATTTTAGAAGAACCGGCTTTTATATCACGAACTAAATCAGAAATTTTCATATCCAAATTATTCAGCCCAATTAGAAGATGGGCGTGATCAGGATTAATATAAATAGCGAGGAGCTTTTGTTTTCTATTTTTTACGATTCCGGTGATAAATTTTTCTAATTCATTTCTCTTTTCCTCAACAACAAGATTTTCTCTGCCTTTTACAGCAAAAATAATTTGGATGTAAATTTGGGAATAGGTGTTTGCCATATTAAAGGGGTCGCTCCTACGGAGCTTTATTTTCAACACATTGATTCTACAAATAGATCGCTCCTACGGAGCTTCTACTCGAAATTGACTAAATTGGAAGTTGTCTCATTATTCCTCAAATCACTTCTAAAAACTTCATCGTATCCACCTTATCGGCGTAAGTATCTAAACCAGGATTTTGCGCCTCGCCAAAACCAATCGAATCGAATCCTAATTCTGGTTTTGCTACAATTGCCTGAATTTCCTTTTCATTTTCATTGATGAAAGTATGAACTTCCTCTATATTCTCGTATCGACTGAAATTCAATACTGAAAGTGGCGAAAATAAAGCTTCATCTTCTTTGAGCATTACAAAGTTATTATCCCAGAACTTTTCAGCATTCAACAAATAGATTGCACGGTTATATTCGTAGTTATTGGCATATTTATGATGATTAATAGCGTCTTTAAAATTCAAGAAACTCTCAAATATTTTATCAATTAAAAAATCATTGGGAATAAAAAGTCGCGTCACATTGCGACAACCTAATCCAAAATAACGGAAAATATCTTCTGCTAAAAGCTGCAGTTCTTCTACCGTTTCATCTCCTTTTAGAACTGCTACAGATGTCCTGTTTTTACGGATAATACTTAAAGAATCTTTAAAATAATATTCCAGATATCTAGCAGTATTATTACTTCCTGTTGCGATCACCGCATCAAAATCTTTTAAACGCTCCGCAAACTCATATTGAATATTACCTTCAGAAAATTCATTCCATTTACTTAATAAAAACGGTAACATTGTTTTGTCTTTTGACGATAATTTGATTATCGGAATATGTTGACTTAAAATCACTGAAATTACATCATGAAATCCTACCAAAGGAATATTTCCGGCTAAAATTAAACCCACTTTTTTTGGAGCTGTAGCAATCTGATATTCGGCAAGCCAATTTTTGATATTTTTTTCAGTGAGCAAATCTGCCCATTGATTCAAAGAAATTTTTTGATTTTCGATCGTAAACCAAGAATTCTCATTTTCTGACTTTCTCAAAATAGAAGAAAATCTTTCATCATCTTCAGTAAAATTAGCAGGATTTTTTTCTATAAATTCTTTAATATAAGTACTTAATTTACAAAGTCCTGAAATTTGCTTTTCTATGTTCATTGTGTGGAAAATTGAGGTATTTTTAGTAATTTTGTACAAATTTAAAAAAATAAAGTAGCAATGGCTATTAAAATAACAGACGAATGTATTAATTGTGGCGCTTGTGAGCCGGAATGTCCGAACAACGCTATCTACGAAGGAGCGGTAGATTGGAAAGCCTCCGATGGAACTGCACTCAAAGGAAAAGTAGTTTTGAAATCAGGTTTAGCAGTTGATGCTGATGATCCACAAGAACCCGTAAGCGACGATGTTTACTTCATTGTCACCGATAAATGTACCGAATGTATCGGCTTCCACGAAGAACCTCAATGTGCGGCTGTTTGCCCCGTTGACTGCTGTATCCCAGATGAAGATCATGTGGAATCAGAGGAGAGTTTACTCGAAAAGAAAGCCTTTTTACACGGAGAATAATTAAACTCGCTCACCAATAAATTGTGGGCGTTTTTTTTTCATATTTAACACCTGTCGAATTCAAGATGTTCAACGACGAATAAGTCGCTCGCATTCTTAAAAAAATCAAAAAGTATGAGCAAAAAACACAACTTCAGTGCAGGACCCTGCATCTTACCGCAAGAAGTTTTCCAGAAATCTGCAGAAGCAATTCTCGATTTTAATGGAAGCGGATTATCACTTTTAGAAATTTCTCATCGCAGCAAAGATTTCGTAGCTGTAATGGACGAAGCCCGAGCGATTGTAAAAAGACTGATGAATTTGGGCGATGATTACGAAGTTTTATATTTAGGTGGTGGCGCCAGTTTGCAATTTGCGATGGTTCCTTTTAATTTAATGAAATCAGCAGGTGGCAAAGCTGCTTATCTCAATACAGGAACTTGGTCTGCAGGTGCTATTAAGGAAGCAAAAAAATTAGGAACGGTTGATGTCGTTGGATCTTCCAAAGAAGAAAATTATTCCTTCATCCCAAAAGATTATCAAGTAGGAAATGAATACGATTATTTTCACTGTACCTCAAACAATACGATTTACGGAACTCAAATGAGAGAATTTCCTAAAGTAGATACTTTGCTGGTTTGTGATATGAGTTCAGATATTTTTAGTCGAGTTATTGATTTTTCTCAATTTGATATTATCTATGCTGGAGCTCAAAAAAACATGGGTCCGGCTGGAACGACTTTAGTAGTCGTGAAAAAAGAAATCTTAGGAAAAACAGGAAGAGACATTCCTTCAATGTTGGATTATTCTTTACACATCGCTAAAGAATCCATGTACAATACGCCACCGGTTTTCCCGGTTTACGCCTCACTTTTAACATTACAACATTTAGAAAATAATGGTGGGATTGCAGCGGCTGAAGTTAGAAATGAAGCGAAAGCAAAATTAATATACGGTGAAATCGACCGCAATCCTTTATTTGAAACATTTTGTACTATCGAAGAAGACCGTTCATTAATGAATGTTTCTTTCAAATTACTCGATGAGTCTAAAAAAGAAGAATTCGATAATGCTTGGAAAGCTGCCGGAATTACTGGATTAAATGGTCACAGAAGTTTGGGAGGTTACCGTGCAAGTATGTACAATGCGTTACCTATCGAAAGTGTTCAGGTTTTAGTTGATGTAATGCAAAATTTAAAATAAATGATAGTTCTTGCCAATGACGGTATTTCAAAAGCCGGCGAACAACTGCTAAAAGAAGCAGGAATAGAAATATTAGAAGCCAAAGTTTCTCAGGAACATTTAATCAATTTCATCAATGAAAATAAAGTTGATGTTCTATTGGTGCGAAGTGCTACAAAAGTGAAGGAAGATATTATTGATGCCTGTCCAGGTTTAAAAATCATTGGACGTGGCGGAATCGGTATGGACAATATCAATGTGGAACATGCGATTGAAAAGGGCATCTACGTCATCAACACGCCAAAAGCATCAGCCCGCTCTGTTGCCGAAATGGTTTTTGCACACTTTTTCTCTTTGGCTAGATTTCTGCATGAATCCAACAGATTAATGCCATTAGAAGGAGAAACTCATTTCAAAGCTTTGAAAAAATCTTTTTCAAGTGCGGTGGAATTAGAAGGAAAAACTTTGGGAGTAATTGGTTTTGGTGGAATCGGACAGGAAGTAGTGAAAATCGGAATTTCTCTAGGAATGAAAATTAAAGTTCTTACCAGAAAACCAAAAACCGAAAAAATCACTTTGGATTTCTTCGACGGACAAAAATTAGAATTTGATATTTCTTCTGAGACGGACATGGATGAGTTCCTAACCGATGTGGATTTCTTAACGGTCAACACGCCAAAAACGAGCGAATATCTTTTAGATCAGGTACAGTTCGATAAAATGAAAAATGGAGTTTTCATCGTCAATACTGCGAGAGGTGGTGTCGTTAATGAAGTTACTCTTTTAGATGCCATCGAAAATGGTAAAGTCGCAGGCGCTGCTCTTGATGTTTTTGAAAGTGAACCAAGTCCGGAACTGGCGCTTTTAATGAATCCAAATTTATCGCTTTCACCACATTTGGGTGGAAATACGCAGGATGCGCAAATGAAAATTGGAAGAGAGCTTGCAGAGCAAATTATTGAGATTAAAAAGAAATTATAGTACTATATGCCAATATTTAAACCATTTCGAGGAGTTCGTCCGAGCGAAGATTTTGTTGACATTTTTCCAACCCATCCGTTGGATAATTATTCGCAAGATGAAATTACTAAAAAAGCGCAAATAGATTCCTCTTATATTCAGATGGTCAAACCTTACGTGGTAAGTAAATCGAAAGATGTTGACCGTAGCCTTAGAAAAATAAGAACAAATTTCGAAGAGCTTCTGGATGACAGGACTCTGGTTCAGGATAATTCTTCTTATTATTTATATCAACAGATTCTTCCGAATAAGTCGGTCTTTCGTGGTCTTTTAGGCTTGGTAAGTGTTGAAGATTTCTGGAACGGAAAAATTAAAAAACACGAATCTACGCTAACTTATCGCAAGGAAAAATTAGCATACTATTTAGATAAAGTGAATATTCAGGCAGAGCCTGCGTTGCTTACTTATATGGCAAATCCGAAGGTGGAAATGCTGATGAACCACGAAGAAAAGAACGTTCCTGTTCTTAACTATCTCGATGATAATGGGACCAGACACAAAATTTGGAAAATTGATAACCGTCTGAAGATGCTTCAGTTCAAGGAAGTTTTGGAACATATTGATTCTTTTTATATTGCCGACGGTCATCACCGAATTGGTTCTACAGCCTTAAATGCAAAGAATCAAAAAGATAAAAATAAAAAACATACCGGAACTGAATTATACAATTACGTTTTCAGTTTTGTAGTATCTAATCAATCGATTAAGATCCACGATTATAATCGACTTTTAGAGGATTTAAATGATTTGACTGAGAAAGAATTCATTGAGAAAATTGAGGAAAACTTCCTCATTCACGAAAAAGGAGAAGAAGCCTACTACCCTTCTCAGAAATTTCACATTTCGATGTATCTTGGTGGAAAATTCTATTCGCTACACGTAAAACATGAGCTTAGAAAGCAGCAGAGTGAGATGAACGATCTCGATCACCTTTTGTTAGAAAACTATATCTTCAAAGATATCTTAGGAATTGAAGATCCTAAAACCACGGAGAAAATCACTTACATCAAAGGGACTTCAAGCATTGAAGGAATTAACACCATTAAAGAAAGTGTAGATTCAGGGAAATTTAAAGTAGGATTTGGTATTTATCCGGTCAGTTTTAATGATCTCATAAAAGTTTCTGATAACAAGACCATCATGCCACCAAAATGTACTTACATCGAACCCAAATTGGTTACAGCCTTAGTGATGTACGATATGAAGCAATAATTTTACTTTTTGTGATTAATTTTATTTAAATTTGGGAAAACAATATTGAAATCCCTATGAAATATTCTATTATAAAAATACTTCCGCTCTTTTTGGGCGGATTTTTATTTTCTCAAACTAACGCTGATTCCATTCAGTTTAAAAATATTTCTGATGAGATGTTGGTGAACGGAACGGCGTATGAAAGTTTAAGAGATTTAACTCATAACATCGGACATCGTTTAAGTGGATCTGCGGCTTATGAAAAATCCGTTGACTGGGCAGTTCTAAAATTGAAAGAAGCTGGTGCTGATAAAGTCTGGAAAGAAGAAGTGATGGTTCCGGTTTGGGAACGCGGCAAAGAATCTCTTCAAATAAAAGAAGGTAATGGAAAATGGAAACCTTTGAGAATGCTATCTCTGGGGAATTCTGAAGGAACCAAAGGGAAAGATGTGGAAGCAGAAATTGTTTTTGTTAAAAATAAAGAAGATTTTGATAAACTACCCGACGCTGCTGTAAAAGGAAAAATTATTTTCTTTAATTATGCCTTCAATCAAAAATTTGTCATGACCGGCCAGGCTTATGGAGATGCCAATATCTACCGACGCGCCACCGCTTCCTGGGCTGGGAAAAGAGGAGCAAAAGCAGTGATCATCCGTTCGCTCTCTTCAGCGTTTGATGATGTTCCACATACGGGAATGATGCGTTACGAAGCAGATGATATGGCGAAAATTCCAGCTGTAGCCATTGGACCTAAAAGTGCTGATGAACTCGAGAACACTTTAAAAACTCAAAAGGTATTTGCCCAATTAAATTCCAACGCCACCATGAAAGGCGAGAAACTGACGCATTCTGTGATCGGAGAAATTACCGGTAACAAAGATAAAAGTGTCATCGTTGTCGGTGGACATTTAGACTCGTGGGATGTTGGCGAAGGTGCACAGGATGACGGAGCCGGAATTGTTCAAAGCATTGAAGTCCTACGAACCTTTAAAAAATTAGGAATTAAAAACAACCACACGATTCGCGTAGTTTGTTTTGCCAACGAGGAAAACGGCGTGAAAGGCGGAAATCAGTATGCTGAAAACATTAAGAAAAATAAGGAGAGACATATCTTTGCTATCGAAAGTGATGGCGGAGGTTTCACACCGCGCGGAATTGGTTTGGTGATGAGTCCCGAAAAACGCCAGCAAATTCAATCCTGGAGAAACCTGTTTTTACCTTATGGCGTTCATAACTTTGAAATTCAATATGCTGGAACAGACATTGAACCTATGGAACCGTTGGGCGTTCCTTTAGCAGAACTCATCCCCGATTCTCAAAGATATTTTGAAATTCACCATTCCGAAGAAGATACTTTCGATAAAGTGAATCGCAGAGAATTGCTCCTGGGTGCCGCTGTGATGGGACAGTTAATCTATATGGTCGATAAAAACTGGTAATGAGAAAACCACCGATTCATAAAAGTTTTTGGAATGCTATTAAAGGAGCAGTTTGGATGCTTCGGTCTGAACGTAATTTTCAGATCGAGGTTTTAGCTTTAATCATCAACCTTTTACTGATTGTCTATTTAAAAGTTACCGAGCTGGAAGCGGCTCTTATTTTAGTTGTTTCTTTTTCTGTTTTAAGTTTAGAAATTCTGAATACCTGTGTAGAGAAAATCTGTGACATCGTTCAGCCCAATTTC
Source organism: Flavobacteriales bacterium UBA5040 (assembly GCA_002415135.1). GTDB lineage: Bacteria > Bacteroidota > Bacteroidia > Flavobacteriales > Weeksellaceae > Kaistella. The sequence goes on from DIBY01000016.1 coordinate 159,528, forward strand.
GACGAGAGGATTAAAATAATAAAAGATATGGCCGCTGGATCTGTATTTCTAATGGCGATGGCGTCGGTCGTGGTTGGAGTTTTAATTTATTCTAAATATCTGTTTTAAAAATACTTTCATCGTAGGAAGATTTCGCGGCTTGATAACCGATCTCGAAAATTTCGTCCAGTCGTTCTGCATTTCTTTCAAATGTTCCATAACTGGCTAATTTTTTCGAAGTGATGATCCAGTCGCAGTAGGAGAATTTGTGAATTTCTGTACGGTGCGACATTAATTCATAGGCTCTGGTTGTTATTGACTTTATGGTGTTGAGATCTCCAATTTCGACATCTTGCGGTGGCGAAACATATACACCAATCAATTTTTTACAATCCAGATGAATAATATCTGCCGGAAAATTATTTAAGACACCACCATCACTGAACATTTCATTCCCAACAATATATGGAACGGTGATTCCCGGAATCGAACAGGAAGCAATTACCGCATCTACAATTTTGTCTTTGCCTTCAAATATTTTCTGCTCTCCAGAAACCAGCTCTGTAGCGATTATTTTCAAATTGATATCCAATTCTCCGATGGTCATATCCTCAAAAATAGGATACAGATAGTTTGAAAAAATTCTAGAGGAAACCAAGCCCGGTTTGTTGAACGCAAAATGCCGCCAGTTAAAAAAGTAAACCGATTTAAAAAAGTCCAGAATTTCTTCTCCAGATTTTCCGACGCCGTACAAAGCACCGACAATCGATCCAGCACTGCAACAGGCCAATACATCTGCACTGATATTCTTCTCGGCAAAAAACTTGAGAACTCCGGCATGAGCAAGTCCTTTGGTACCGCCGCCCGAAAGAACCAAACCTAAATTATATTTTTCCATTTTAAAAAAGTTAGACAAAAATAAGAAACCACAGACATAATCTGTGGTTTCATGATACATTATTTCAATGCAGCACTCATTAATTCAACAGATACTCCTGCATAAATTTAATAACCGCCAATCTTTGGTAATCAACATTCTCCTTCTTACGAAAGCCGTGACCTTCATTTTTAGCTTCTAAATACCAAACTGTATTTCCTTGCGCTTTCAGTTTATCACGCATCTGAATTGCTTCAGTTACCGGAACCCGAGGATCGTTGGTTCCCTGAATAATGAACATTGGCTTTTTAATTTTATCGGTGTTATTTAAAGGGGCGATCCTGGTGAAAAATTCACTCATTTTGGGATCGCGTTCATCACCGTATTCTGCTCTTCTTAAATCACGACGGTATTCTTCAGTATTTTTAAGGAAGGTATTAAAGTCAGAAATCCCAACCACATCAACAGAACATCTGATTCGATCTGCATATTCGTACGCCGTCGCCAATGTCATAAATCCACCATAACTTCCGCCCATGATCATGATTCGGTCTTTATCCAGTTCCGGTTGCTTAGCAATCCAATCCAATAAGGAGTCGATATCTTTTACAGAATTCATACGGTTGAAACCGTTGTCAGATGCAATATAGGATTTACCGAACCCTGAAGAACCACGAACATTTGGGTAAATCAAAGCCACACCCATTTCGTTGGTGTAATAATTATTAGAACCTAAAGAAGATGCCATCGACTGACCTTCTGGTCCGCCATGAATATTAATTAAAACCGGTCTTTTACCCGTGAATTTCTTGGAAACAGGATAATAGAATCCCGAGATTTTCATTTTATCGAAACTCGTCCATTCAATCAATTTTGGCTTTGCCATGTCAGCTTTTGGCATTTCGCCCTGTTCGCTGTCGGTCCATCTTTCAATTCTATTGGTTGCTAAATCCAATTTGTAAATATCTGAGGAAGAATCGTAAGTTGACTGTGCAAAAAATAAAGACTTGCCATCTTTGGTGAAAGCCGTACCGTTAATTAATCCAACTGCCAGACCTTTGATCTCCGAATATTTCTTGGTAGAAGTATCCATCAAATACAATTTATTTAAACCGCTTTCATTAATTTCAAAAGCAATTTTAGATTTGTCTTTTGATAAAGATAAACCCGAAACTTCCCACGGAATCTCCGTTGTGAAATAATTAATTTTTTTCGTTTTCAAATTCATTAAAGCCAATCTCTTAAACTCATTGTCACGATCGGTTACATACCAGATCTCATCAGAATTTTTAGCAAATTGCGCACTGCTTTGAACGATTTGTTTTTCATTGCGATCGGTGATCGGTTCCAGTTTTTTAGTTTCGGTATCCAATAAATAAAGATGGGATTCATTGGCAGAAACATATTCGCCGATGATGAGTTTTTTGCCGTCTTCAGAAATATCAGAAATTCCCCAGCCGCCACCTTTCACCTCCAAAATTAATTTGGTTTCGTTTGGTTTCAATGGATTCATGAAATAAATATCCCGGTCGCCGCCATTTCTTTTAGTTGAAGAAAAGTAGAAACCAGAGCCGTCTTTTTTCCAGCGCATGCCGCCATTTTGAGATCTTCCGCCATCGGTTAGCAAGGTGGATTCCATATTTTTTAAATCAAGTTTAAAAAGCTGACCAAATTCATTTCCGCCAATATCTTTAGAATAGACTAAATATTTACCTTCGGTTGGTTCATAATCTGCGGAATTCACAGGTTCGTCAAAAAAGGTAATTTGTTTTCTGTTTCCTAAAGGTTGGTTTAAATGATGCAGTTGATTGGTAGATGCAAATCTGGTCACCATGATCAATTCTTTTCCGTTCGGGTGGATCGCGGTAAAGTTGGCGCTTCTGCTTTCCGTGTATTTCTTAATTTTCTCGTTTAAACTTTTCGGAATAGCGGGAATGTTCTCCGTTATTAAATTCTCATTAGGAACGACAATATCGTTTTTAGTTTGAGCAAAGAATGTTGCCCCAGTCAACAAAAAAACGGGGAATAAAGATTTCATGTGCATATATAATAATTTGATGTTAAGATAGAACTATTTGGGAAATAAAAACCACAACATTTAAATTTGATTCCATCGTAATTACTCAAGGTGAGAAGACCTTTTGTAGCTCGGGATGGAACTTTAAAGAATGTTTAATGATTAGTATGAACAGTAAAGAGGATTGATGTTACAAAAAAACCGCTGTATTGCTACAACGGTTTATACATTAGATGTTGAAAACCTTATTTAGGCATTACTACCGTATCGATTGCATGGATCACTCCATTAGAGGCCGGTACGTCAGCCATAACAACTTCTGCTGTTCCGCCGTTTGCGTCTGTAAGCATTACTTTATCACCTTTCAAACTTAAGTCGATGTTTCCACCTTGAACAGTTGTAACGGTGTATTTTCCGTTATTTTTATTGATGGCGTCCATTACTGCTGCAGCGTCAAATTTCCCTGCTACTACGTGGTACGTCAAAACTGATTTCAGTTTATCAAGACTTTCTGGTTTCAATAAACCATCTACAGTTCCTGCAGGAAGTTTATCAAATGCAGCGTTAGTCGGTGCAAAAACAGTGAAAGGACCGTCTCCACTTAAAGTTTCCACTAATCCTGCTGCTTTTACGGCAGCTACCAATGTAGAGAAATCTGCATTTCCAGAAGCTACTTCTACAATGTTTGGTGTTGCAACTACTACTGCAGAATCCATTGGTGCTGCTGAAGAATCAGTCATGTCTGTTGTTACCGCTTCTTTTTTCTCACAAGAAGCTGCTAATACTCCTACAACCAAAAAGGCACAAATTGTTTTTACTAATTTTATAATCAATGTTTAAATTTTAAATTAATTTATTCGAAGATATATATAAATATGATTTATATAATATCGTTAACGATACTTTTTAACAATGACTGTAAATGTTAAAATAAGATATGGTTTAAACACAACTACATTGAACTCGCTTCGATGGGTGATTTAAAAGGACGAAAATTTCTAAGTAAATTTCCCAAAAATCTGAGGGAATTGCAAATTGAAATATCTCATGGCATTGTGTTTTTAGTTTACACCAATGTAGGAAATGTTGATTTCAGATATTTATTCTTAATGTTAAATTATTGGAAGACATAGTGTTGAATATAAGAAAAGGGATTACAAATCCACGAGTTCAGGTTGGTTTTATCTTAACCACACGAAAGGATTCGTGCGGCAGCGGCGATTCGTGCGGTGACGCGTTTATCTTTCACGTGTTAAACGGATAAAAACAAATAAAAAGAATACGAAAAAGATCCAATCATTGATGCCGTAAATTGTATAAAATATTCCAGCCATTTTATCTTTTTCAAATACATCTGTAAGATTATTTGTTGTCATCCATTTTGTCCAATGTGCTGCATAAATCAACTTTTCAAGGGTAAATACAGCAATGAGCCATTTTAAATATTGAAAATTTTTAGAAACAGCGATAAAAACAAAACCCCAAAGCACAATCATTAATAATCCAAAATTTGACATTGCTTGATTATCAAATTCGGGAATAACGGCATTCGTAAAAATTCTGGAAAAAATTAAAACACCAAAAATATTCATCAATCCCGCTAAAACAAATCCTTTCTTAAGAAGTTTGTTATTTATTTTCATTTTTAATCGATTTATTAATAGGTTTCGGATAATGATTTTATAATTTCCTTTTTGAAGTTAAATTATTAGATGGGAAAGTGTTGGTGAAGAGACACGGATTAGAAATCCGCGTCATCTGGTATGATTAATTAAAATTAATCGGAAATATTTACTTATATTTTAGTTTACGCAAATTTTCAATTGATTTTTTTAAATCTACTTCCGTAAAGTTTTTGTTACTACCATTTTCTGGATGATGTATACTATGTCGAATATATTTAGCAAGTGAAACATTCTCCGGTTTGTTAAATTTTTCATTATGCCATATTTTATTCTTCGGCAGAGAATCTAACATAGCCTTATCGATATCTTCCAAATAACCATATAATTCATTGTGATAATCATTAGTGCAAATATCGAAAACTTCGTAATTTACCTCGGCATAAGTCGTTGATTTCTCTTCAAGTTTTTTTATAATCGTAAATTCATTATTAATTTTTTCAACAATCAAATTTCTGTTTAATTTTGACTTGTCAATCATATAATTCGAATGAGTGGCAAAAAAGACAATATTATTTTTTGTGTTTGAAGTAATTTTAATTAGTTCATTGAGTAAATTAATTTGTGCAGGTGGGTGTAAATGCACTTCTGGCTCATCTATTAATAGGATAGAATTTTCCAACTCATCTTTCACATTTTCAATTGATATAGTTAGTAAAAATGATAAAAATTGCTTAAATCCGTCACTCCTCTGTTCTGTTGTTTTAACATTGTGAGAAACATTATTATCTTCTATCAAAAAAGTGATTTTTTGGTTATCTATCTGAAATCTTATATTGATTGGATGTTCAGGCCATACATTTCTTATATGCTTGGTTACAGCATCGCCTAATTTATTTTGTAAATTATGAATGACATTTGGTGTGTTAAGCTTATTAATATGCTCTTTTATTTTTTCTTCATTAATGTCAATTAATTTGAAACAGTTTAATAATGGAACAGACACCTCGCTTGGATTTTCACCAAACTTAACTAAGTCAATAGAATCCAAAATTAAAAATTCTGGAGTCGAACGCCATAAAATAACTTTATGACAAAATTTCCAGAATGCATCTGAGGCATGAGTATTAATTAAAGAACTCATATTTAAAACTTGTTCGCTTTCATTCGTTCTTTTTTCAATAACATTACCTATTAAAGTATAATTCTCGCAGAACATTTCATTGCTAAAAACATTTATTAAATTATTTTTCCCATCGATCGTATGTTCTCTGCGAATTTTAACACTGTTTACTTTTATTATTTTCTTTACTTCTTCTGGTAATTTTATGATTTCATCTATATACTTGATAATCTGCTTAAGCGTTTCTTTATCTACATCATATTCAAATTCGACAAATACAGATAAACTATTATCATGAAAATCACTGGGATACTTAACAACAATTGAATCAAAAAAATCAATTGCTTTTAGGATACTACTTTTACCTGATTCATTAATTCCCAAAAGACAATATGTAAAACTTTTTTTGATTTCATTTATCTCAAGATTTAAGAGTTTAATGCTTCTAAAATTTTCAATTTTAATTGATTTTAAATTCATGGAATTAGTGTTTTTTTAAAATTTTATTTTCAGATCAAATATAAAGAAGTTTTGTTTATTACGACTAACTTATCGTAAACGTAAACTCAGTAGCGGAGCTCTTTTTTGTGCAACGAAGTGGAGAAAAAAAGCGGGAGTGTAAGACGGTTAAAGTTGCCCAAATAAAAAAACTCCAGTTCAGCACTGGAGTTTGTATGTAAATATTTTGAATATTTTAGATGTGAATCACTTCGCCATAAGCGGCGGCAACGGCTTCCATCACGGCTTCTGAAATCGTTGGATGCGGGTGAATTGATTTCAACACTTCATGACCGGTTGTTTCTAATTTACGCGCCACAACTGCTTCTGCAATCATATCGGTAACGCCGTCACCGACCATGTGACATCCTAACCATTCGCCGTATTTCGCATCGAAGATCACTTTGATGAAACCATCGGTATCTCCGTTTGCTGTAGCTTTTCCGGAAGCTGAGAACGGGAATTTACCTACTTTCAATTCGTAGCCTTTTTCCTTCGCCTGCTTTTCTGTTAAACCTACAGACGCCACTTCTGGATGAGCATACGTACAACCAGGAATATTGCCGTAATCGATCTTTTCTACGTGAAGACCTTTGATCTTCTCTACACAGGTAATTCCTTCTGCAGACGCAACATGAGCCAAAGCCTGAGTTGCCAAAATATCGCCAATTGCGTAATAGCCCGGAACAGAAGTTTCGTACCATTCGTTCACTAAAACTTTTCCTTTATCAGTCTGAATTCCAACTTCTTCGAAACCTTGACCTTCGATATTGGAAGCGATTCCAACCGCAGATAATAAGATATCAGCTTCTAAAGTAATGTTTCCAGTAGCCGTTTTCACGGTTGCTTTTACGCCGTTTCCAGAAGTATCCACAGATTCTACGGAAGCATTGGTCATGATCTCGATCCCTGATTTTTTCAGAGATTTTTCAACGTGTTTTGAAGTATCTTCATCTTCCACTGGAAGAATGTTTGGCATGAATTCGACAACGGTCACTTTCGTTCCCATGGTGTTGTAAAAATCAGCGAACTCAATTCCGATCGCACCTGAACCGACAACGATCATCGATTTTGGCTGCTCTGGAAGAACCATTGCCTGACGGTATCCGATTATTTTTTTTCCATCTTGTGGAATGTTTGGCAATTCACGAGAACGCGCTCCAGTTGCGATAATGATATGTTCACCTGAATATTCAGTTACTTTCCCATCTTTATCAGTTACAGAAACTTTTTTACCTTTTTGAATTTTGGCAGTTCCCATGATCACATCGATCTTGTTTTTCTTCATCAGGAAAGCGATTCCACCACTCATCTTGGTGGCAACTCCTCTACTCCGTTGAATGACTTTGGAAAAATCAAAACCTGGATTTTCTACTTTATTTAAACCGTATTGTTCGGCTTGTTGTAAATATTTGAAAACGTGCGCAGATTTAAGCAATGCTTTGGTTGGGATACAACCCCAGTTCAAGCAAATTCCGCCTAAGCTTTCTTTTTCGATAATGGCAGTTTTGAAACCTAATTGTGCGGCTCTGATTGCCGTAACGTAACCACCAGGACCACTTCCGATGACAATAATATCGTAGTTCATTATTTAAAAATTTGATGCGAATTTACGGAAAATTTTTGAGGAATTTTGGATGAATTCGTTCAGAAATTCTTTATCTAAAACTTTTCCGAGTTTCAATTTAATTTTTTTGTAACCACATTTCAAGTTCTGCGATTTCTTTATTTTGTTCGTTAACAATACTTTTGGAAAGTTTCAATAATTCAGGTTGTTTGCCAAACTTTAAATAAACTTCTGCCATTTCCACGGCACTTTTATGGTGCGGAATCATCTGCTGTGCGTAATCTTTATCAATGTCATCGTGAACTTTTATATTTTTATCCATCATCGCCGCCATAGACTGGTTTAAAGCTTGTTGAAATTTTTCGTAATCCGTAGAAATTTCGCGCGTGTTTTGAAAGTTTTTCATCTGTTCAATTTCTGTATTTTGAGCGGCGATTACTTCCTCGGCAAACGATTTCAGTATTGGATCTTTTCCTTTTTTAAGAAGCAACTCCGACATTTCTACCGCACCGACATGGTGCGCAATCATCATGGTCGCAAAATCTGCATTGTTATTTCGACTCGGTGTTTGATCATGCATTTTTACCATTATATCGTCCATCAAAGTAACCATTTCATTTACCGGAAATATTTTCTCGTGTTGATGATCAACGTGATCAATTGGAATTTCAACAACTGCAGCCTCGGTTTTCTGACAAGAAACAACCAGCGCTGCAAAGGCTATGGGTAACAATATTTTTTTCATATCAATAAAATTTGAACGAGCAATGCAAGAAGTGTGCATAAAAAAAGCAAACCGAAGTTTGCTTTATAAAATTGAATTAAATCTTCCGCCATTTCGTTGGATTTGAACTTCTTTATTAAAGATTTAAAAAGTCAGATTTATTCCGATTTTTATTTCTGAAAATAAACATCATTATTATATTAACCACTAGTGTTTTCATCGCTTAAAATTTTAATTTCTGTTTTGGCAAAAGAATTTTTTCTTCCTCTCATAAAAAGCAGCAAGTTGAACAGCATCATTATTCCTAAATAAATGGAGAAGCCGCCAATTTTTTCACTGACGCTGACAATTAAACTTTCCTGGGTAGTGATCTGATAAAACTGTATAATCTTGAGGGCGAAACCGATATTTAAAAGGTAGAATCCAATTTTAAAAAGCGAGTTGGTTGCCATTGCGATCTCTTCCTTTCGATGAAAAATATCCATCATGAAGATTTTTGCATTTTTGAAAAGCAGTTCTGAAACTACGATTGTCAATGTTAAAACTACGGGCAAATAAATTGCATAAGCCGAAAGGTTGTAAGTTGCATTCATGATTTTAATTATTTAAAGGTTGATATTATTTGATTTCTTAGAAAGTACAGCGCTGCAATATTGATATAATGAAGAAGAGCAATGATCATTAAGATGACTGAAATTTTTGTGAAAACGATTTCTATTATTTCAGAAAATGTATTGATATTTCCCCAACTGGAAATGGAAATTGCGATATAACCGAGATTGAGAAGATAATATCCGATGAGTAAAAGTTTATTGACCGAATTGCAGATCTCGTCATCTTTGAGTACATCCAGCAAATAAATTTTTCCGATCTTGAAGCATTTCCAACCTACGAAAACAATCACCGGAATCGTAAGAGTAAAATAAATGAAATAGGATAAAACATTATACATCTTGTAATTTTTATACTTTCAGTAATTAATGAAACTATTTGGGAAATAAAAAAGGAATTTCTTCCTAATCCTCACCAGAACCTCTCCAAAGGAGAGGAGATTATTATTTCAAAAGATTTGTGATCTTGCCGACGAGCCAATGTTCATCGCTTTTAATCGCCAGGTCCATTATATTATTAATTTTGCTGGTGACGTTTCCAAAATCATTCATCAGCTTAATAAATTCTTTTGCCTCCTCGGAATCGTTATCTTCAATTTCTTTTAATCCATCCAAAAATTCGATGATCGGCTCGATCTCTCTCTTTCTTCGCTCTTTGGTAATCTGTTTAAAAAGAAACCAAATATCTTTATCTGCCGAGAAATATTCTTTCCGTTCTCCTCTAACCAATTCTTTTTTTACAATTCCCCAATCCATTAAAGCGCGAAGATTGGTATTGGCATTTCCTCGGGAAATCTGAAGTTCATCCATTACTTCATCCGTCGAAAGTGCTTTTCCACTCGCCAGCAATAACGCGTGAACTTGCGCCATGGTACGATTGATTCCCCAATTGGTGGCAAATGTTCCCCAGGTTTGGATGTACTGTTCTTTGGCTTCTGCTAGTTTCATTCGGATTGGTTTAAATTCCTACTACAAATATAAACAATATTATTGAACTTTCAATAATTACTGAAAGATAATTTAGATTTATTTAAAAATTTGAATGGTATTCTAAAATTGCTTTGATTAAAATTTAAGTTTTGGCTAAAGCCAATCCTTCTTTACAATTAAGAAAGCGGGCTAACGCCAACTCCTATCGATATTAAATTAAGTATCAATTTTCTATCTATTGCTAATTAAAAACCCTTTCAGCCTTTAAAAGGCTGAAAGGGTTCATTGTTATAAAACTTTGTCAAAGATTTAAACTTTGACAAAGTGAATTTTATTGATTAGATCTTCGGAAATTTCTCCGGATTCGTTTCTGTAAATAAGGCGTACACTTTTTCAACCATATCATCAACACTCGGTTTGCTGAAGTAGTCTCCATCGCTTCCATAAGGTGGACGGTGATTTTCTGCAGAAATAGTCAATGGATCAGAATCTAAATATCTAAAGGCTTTTTGTTTTTCTAAAATTTGCTGTAAAATAAACGCAGACGCGCCACCTTCAACATCTTCATCGATGATTACTAAGCGATTTGTTTTCTTCACACTCTCAGAAATCTCATGACTTAAGTCAAATGGAATTAAAGATTGAATATCGATAACCTCCGCCGAGATTCCGATTTTCTCCAGTTCAGCAGCAGCTTCCATCACTAATCTCCAGGTAGAACCGTACGTTACTAAAGTGACATCGCTTCCTTCTTTGGTCACTTCAATTTTCCCAACAGGGATCGTGAATTCTCCTAAGTTATCTGGTTGCTTTTCTTTCAATCGGTAACCGTTCAGACACTCTATAATTAAAGCTGGCTCATCCGCTTGAAGCATTGTATTATAAAATCCTGCAGCGATCGTCAAATTACGTGGTACTAAAACCAAGATCCCTTTTGATAGATTTAGAATCCCGGCCATTGGTGAACCTGAATGCCAAACTCCTTCCAATCGGTGTCCGCGAGTTCTGATGATCAACGGTGCTTTTTGGCCACCTCTAGTTCGGTATTGAACCGTTGCCAGATCATCGCTCATTCCTTGCAAACAGTAAAGAATATAATCCAAATATTGAATTTCTGCAATTGGTCTTAAACCTCGCATTGCCATTCCTATTCCCTGTCCAAGGATGGTTGCTTCCCTAATTCCGGTATCAGCGATTCTTAAGTCGCCATATTTTTCCTGAAGACCTTCTAAACCTTGATTTACATCACCGATATTTCCGGCATCTTCACCAAAGATTAAAGTTTCTGGATATTTATTGAAAATTTTATCAAAGTTATTTCGAACAACTACTCTACCATCAACGGTTTCTGACGCGTCAGAAAATACTGGAGCAACTTCTTTTACACTGGTCGCTTTCCAGTCTGACTGCGAATATAAATGAGACGAATAATTGTCTTTTTCGGTTGTGAAAATTTCTGCGTATTTCGTTTGAAGATTCTGTCTTTCTGTAGATTGACTCGCTCTTGTCAGCAATAAACATTTTCTGACCAAATGGAAAAGGTCTTTTTTCGCTACGGAGATAACGGCTTTGAATTTTTCTAATTCAGCAGCAACTTCGGTATTCTGACCTTTCAAATTTTCAACTAAAGGAAGAATAGTTTCTTTTAAATCCTGAATGGTTTTCTGATAATCTTCCCACGATTTTTTCTGACCGTCTTTCACAAATTTCTTTGCTTCAGCTTCTATTTTGTCTAAATCTTCCGCAGTTGCTAACTGTTGTTCTGCACCTTCTATTTCTATGGAATAATCTAAAATCCATTCTTTAAATTTTACCAATCCATCATAATCACCTTCCCATTTCAATCGGTCTTCATCTTTATATCTTTCATGAGATCCGGAAGTGGAGTGACCTTGTGGTTGCGTCACTTCAATTACATGAACTACAACCGGAACACTTTCTGTTCTCGCAAAATGTTCAGCTCTTGCATAAGCATCTAACAATGATGGATAATCCCAGGCTTTCACCTGAATAATTTCACAACCTTGGTTTTCACCTTCTTTTCTTTGGAAACCCGACAGCATTTCTGCAATATCCGCTTTTGCTCTTTGGTTGTGGGTAGGAACTGAAATTCCGTAACCATCATCCCAAATTGAAGTGATCATCGGAACTTGTAAAGCACAGGCAGCATTTAAAGTTTCCCAAAAATGGCCTTCCGCAGTTGAAGCATCTCCAATTGTTCCGAAAGCGACTTCATTTCCATTATCTGAGAACTTTTCTGAACCTTCAAATTTTACAGTTTTATATACTTTCGACGCTAAAGCCAATCCTAATAATCTTGGCATTTGTCCAGCGGTTGGAGAAATATCCGAAGATATATTTTTTTGCTTCATTAAGTTTTTCCAACTTCCGTCTTCATTCAAACTTCTTGTCGCATAATGTCCATTCATTTGACGACCTGCCGAAGCGGGTTCACGCTCAATACTGGTATCTGCGTATAATTGTGCGAAAAAACTTTCTACGGTTACGGCACCAATTGCAAATGCAAAAGTTTGGTCTCGATAGTATCCTGAACGGAAATCACCATCTTTAAAAACTTTCGCCATGGCAAGTTGTGGCAATTCCTTACCATCACCAAAAATTCCGAATTTCGCTTTTCCAGTCAACACTTCCCTTCTTCCGAGGTAAGACATTTCCCTGGAAATTCTGCCCAGTTTATAATCTTCTAAGATTTGGTTTTTAAAGTCTTGAAAAGAAATTTGCTGAGTTTCAATATAGGTCGTTTCCATAAAAGGTGAATTTTCACAAAGATAAATAATACATTTGAATCTGTGAAATTTGAAATTTATTTTTTTTACAAATTTTCTATTTTTTCGAATCCTTTTTTATAAATTTGATAAAACTAATTTTATAAAAATCATATGAATAACCATGGAAAAAAAATCACCCCATATTTTAAATGCATCTTCTGGACTACTAGGATTTTGCTTGGTAATACTCACATCTTTAGAAATTACTAAAGTAAGCGACCGTACTTACATTGATGAAATTGCTGGAATTGCAAGTTTCTGCTTGTCGATAAGTTGTTTATTATCGTTTATGGCCATTAGAAGTATCAAAGAAAATCACGAAAGAAAATACGAAAAAATTGCAGATTATCTATTCATTACTGCCTTATTGTGTATTTCGATTTCAGTTGTTTTAGTAACGTTGAATTTATTTTAAAATTACAAATACTTTTTAAAAAATTCACCTTCAAATATTATTGAATTTATTACAATTATTACATAATTTGATAAGTTCGGTAGGTATAAAAACGATTCTTCCGCGAATAAATCCGCGGAAGAACCAACACAAATGATGAAAAAAAAATATTGTTAACTAAAAAGTTATTTCTTTGGTGGAGGTAAAATTTCTCCTTCAAGATCTGAAGGGGCATTTGTACCATTGTCAGTATTTAAAGTACCAGCTTCGTTATTAGGTAGTGCTACTTTAGATGTATCTCTTACTTTCTGTAAAGTTGCCATTTCATCTGGAGATAATACTTCGTCTGCTTGTCTACAAGAATTTAAAGTAATAGTAGTAAAAACTACGGCTGCTATAAGTGCTAATCTTTTCATGCGTTTTATTTTTACAAATGTATTGCGGAATCGACCTATGAAGCAAAAAAAACAACCGTTAGTTTATAAAAAATTGCAAGCTTATTGTAAATTATGTACTGTTTTTTAAAAAAAAATACAGTATTATTGTAAAACAAATGACGATTAAAATCCTATATCATTAATAGTCAAATCATTAAGATTTTATGCAGCTGAAATCTATAGTAGCCACTCTACTTCTATTTTTAATGTTTTTTTTCACAAGTGCTCATGCTCAAATGGCTTTAAATCCAAATTTGACCAATGAAGAAATTGAAAAAAAAATAGATGAGAGTAGTAATAATCCTACTAAAATGTGGGAACTTATTAATTTTTATATTAGTAAATCTAAAAAAGAAAAGAATAATGAGGCGTTATTTTACGCCTACAGATATGCTAGTATCACGAGTCTCTATCCTTTAAATATAAAATATGCAGACAGTGCTTTGGATACCGGAAAATCATCGACTACAAAAAAAATTCTTTTAGATGCCTATCTTAACCGTGCTAATATTAACATGGCTGAGGAATTTTATCAAAAGGCGCTTGATGATATTCTAATTGCGAATAAATTATCGCAAGAATCTAGTAATATTTATATTTATAATAAAACAGTCTATCTTATCGCTCAAAATAAAATTTATCTTGGGCAATACGAAGATGCGAATAAAGAACTTTTAATATGTTTAAAATTTTTTAAAGATAATTTACAAAATAAAACTTCACTGGGAAAGAATTACGAAATGTATTACATCTATTCCCTGATGAGTCTTATCGATTCTAATACAAAACTTGGTAAGTTTACACAAAACAAAGCTCGTTTAAAAGAAGCTTTCGACTATTTGCAAGAAAACAAACTCACTCAATACATCCCATATTTTATATCTTCTGAAGGTACTGACGCCTATTATTCTAAGGATTATAATACCGCTATTTCTAAACTTTCGGAAGCTATTAGATTATATAATGATCAATGGCACCATAACACGGAAGTTTACTATTTAGGCCTTTCTTATTGGTATACCGGCAAGCAAAAACTAGCTGTAAAATATTTAGAAGAAATTGACAAACACTATAACAAGACGAAAAAACTTGATCCACAGTTCCGGTCTGCTTATGAAATCTTGATTAAATATTATAATTCAACCGGAAATACCGCAAAACAATTGGAGTATATTAATAAACTCATGTTTCTGGACAGATCCTATGAGAAAAATTATAAATATTTGTACAAACGTATTGTTAAAGAATACGACACCAAGAAACTGGTAGCGGAAAAGAACAGAATTGAGACCAAGCTGAACAATCAAAGAATTATTTTTACAGTCATATTCTTGCTTTTCATAATTGTCTTCTTGTTTTTTGGTTTGAAAATTCAGAAGGAAAAACAAAATTATAAAAAACGGTTCGAGGAAATTATTGCTCAGCGGGATCACGTAAAGGTCGAAGAAGAACAATTAACTCTAGATTCTACAGTTTATAATGATCAGCAGAAGTTCGACTATGATTTTTATAATAAAATCCCGGGTTTGAATCCAATTTTTGTTGAAAATATTCTTAATCAGTTAGAAATATTTGAAAATGAAAATAAATTTCTGGATTCACAGATTTCGCAAAAATCAGTGAGTGAGAATTTTGGGACGAACTCTACTTATTTCTCGAAAATCATCAATACTTATAAGGGAAAAAACTTTGCGTTGTACATTAGTGATCTTCGTTTGGATTATATTATTGATCATCTAAAAAATGATGTGAAATATATTAATATGGATGTGAAGGAACTCGCAAGTATCGCTGGATTTTCAAGCACCGAAAATTTCTCAGATAATTTCCGTCGTAAATTCGATTTAAAACCATCAGTATTCATCAAGATGATGAAAGACAAATTATAAATACTTTCTAATTATATTTCTCAGATTATTTACTTTACAAGATCTCCCCCTTTTCTAAAAGAAAGCTTTACGTTTAGAACAAAAAAAATCGAAATCCCGTAAAAGATTTCGATTTCTGTAAAAAAGTAAAATTTAAAATAATATGAAATGGTTTTAGTTATTACTTGGACTAAATTCAGTTTCCTTTAGCATTTTATCAATGACTTCAAAAGCTTTTTGCTCATCGGTCAAATTTACCATAACCCGCACTGTGTTTGCAGTTGGCGTGGTTGTAAAAGACATATAATTGTCATTTAAAAAACTTGTGATGCTTTGCGCTTCCAGTTTTGATTTAACTAATTGAATTTCTGCGGGTTTTTCACTTTCAAAAACTGCGACTCTCGTTTCTCTTTCCATAATTCTTTTCATTTTCGAATGTTAAAGTTACAAAAAATAATTACATTTTATGTATCAATATCCAAAAATAAATATGGATTCAAACATCGTTTAAATAAAAACTGCTTGAATCCATTTCTATAATTACATTTTGCCTAAACAAACTTCAATTTTATCTAAAGCCATTTGAATTTCTTCAGTGCTTACATTTAAGTGTGGACGGAATCTGATGGATTTATCACCGCAAGATAAAATAATTACATTTTCTTCATAAAGAAGTGCTTGCAATTTATTTCGCTCGTCACCAGAAGGCAAATCCATTGCACACATCAAACCGCGACCTCGAGGATTCGAAATTTGATGAGGATATTTTTGAGCTAAACCTTGTAAACCAAGTAGTAGATATTCTCCAACCACTCTTGCATTTTCTACGAGATTTTCTTTTTCAATCACTTCCATAATTAATTGAAAACGAAGAATATCGATGAAGTTTCCACCAAAAGTAGAATTGATTCTGGAGCTTTCTCTGAACACATTATTTGGAATCTCGTCAAATTTTTCTTTATTCGCTAAAACGCCACAAACCTGTGCTTTCTTACCAAAAGAAATAATATCTGGAACGATGCTGAAATGCTCATAAGCCCACATTTTTCCTGTTAAACCCATTCCTGTTTGAACTTCATCAAAAATTAAAAGAACTTCGTTTTGATCACAAAGATTTCTTAACCCAACAAAAAATTCATCTCGAAAATGATTATCACCACCTTCTGCCTGAATTGGTTCAATGATGATACAAGCCACTTTATTTGGATTTGAAAGAATCGCTTCCTCGATATTTAAAAGAGCAAGGCTTTCATGTTTGATGGTTTCCTCTAAATTTTCTTCTGTAATCGGAAAATTCAAATGTGGATTGATAATTCTTGGCCAATCAAATTTCGGGAAGTACTGATATTTTCTCGGATCAGAAGTATTGGTTAAACTCAATGTATAACCACTTCTACCGTGGAAAGCCTGTTTGAAGTGGATGCAAATTCCTGCTTCAAGATCTAAACCTTTTTCAAAATTCTTGCGGGTTTTCCAGTCGAAACATGCTTTCATCGCATTTTCAACGCCCATTGTTCCACCTTCGATAAAGAAGCAATACTGCAATTCTTTTGGTATTCCTACTCTTTCGAATACCGTCATAAAATCTGCAAATTCCTGAGAATAAACATCGGCTAAAGTTGGTTTATTTACGGCCATTTTTCCCAACCAAGCAGATTTCTCCATTAAGTAAGGATGATTGTAACCGATAGATGCCGAGGCAAACATCGAAAACATATCGAGATAATTTTTACCTGAAAGTCGATCATGAATCCACGAACCTTGTGACTTATCGAAATCCATTACGAAATCGAAACCGTCGGCAAGCATATGTCTTGACAAAGTTTCTTTTACCGTATTGGTTGGTTCTGGATGAGATGCAATTGCGTTGTTCATACTTTTTTTCTTAAAATTTGGAAATCGGAAATCCGAAATCCAAGGTTAAATTTTAGTTTATATTTTTTTACAAATCGAATTTAATTCCCTGTGCTAATGGCAAACTGTCGGTGTAATTGATAGTATTGGTTTGTCGTCTCATATAATATTTCCATACATCAGAACCGGATTCTCTACCACCACCGGTTTCTTTTTCACCACCGAAAGCACCACCGATTTCTGCTCCGGAAGTTCCAATATTTACATTGGCAATTCCACAATCAGATCCATTTTGCGAAAGGAATAATTCTGCCTGGCGCATATCCGTCGTCATAATTGCAGAACTTAAACCTTGAGGAACATCATTCTGCATAGCGATTGCTTCCTCTAAAGTTTTATATTTCATAATGTAAAGAATCGGTGCAAAAGTTTCGTGCTGCACGATTTTGTAAGAATTTTCAACTTCAGAAATACATGGTTTTACATAACAACCAGATTCGAAATTTTCACCTTCTAAAACTCCACCTTCAACCACGAATTTTCCGCCTTCTTTTTTACATTTTTCAATGGAATCCAGATACTGTTGAACGGCTTGTTTGTCGATTAGAGGTCCAACGTGATTATTTTCATCCAAAGGATTTCCGATTTTTATTTGTCCATAAGCTTTTACCAACCGGTTTTTCACTTCTTCAAAAATGGATTCATGAATAATTAATCTTCTGGTAGAAGTACATCTTTGTCCAGCTGTACCGACTGCGCCAAAAACTGCTCCGATGATCGACATATTTAAATCGGCATTTTCTGTAAAAATAATTGCATTATTTCCACCTAATTCCAAAATTGATTTTCCGAATCTTTTTGCAACATTAGTTCCTACAATTCTTCCAACTTTGGTAGAACCTGTAAAAGAAATTAAGGAAACATTTTTATCATTGACCATTTTATCACCAATTTCATGATCTCCGACAATCATCGCCGAAATTCCTTCTGGAAGATTATTTTCTTTTAAAACTTCCATGATAATATTTTGACAGGCAATTCCACAAAGTGGCGCTTTTTCAGATGGTTTCCAAATAGTCACATTTCCACAGATCCAAGCGAGTGCTGTATTCCAGGACCACACTGCAACTGGGAAATTAAAGGCAGAAATAATTCCGATAATACCAAGCGGGTGATATTGCTCGTACATACGGTGTCCAGGTCTTTCGGAATGCATCGTATAACCGTGAAGCTGACGCGATAAACCTACTGCAAAATCGCAGATGTCGATCATTTCCTGCACTTCACCTAATCCTTCCTGCAAAGATTTTCCCATTTCGTAAGAAACCAGTTTTCCTAGATCGTCTTTGTATTCTCTTAATTTTAATCCGAACTGACGAACCAACTCTCCTCTTTTTGGAGCTGGTATCTGGCGAAATTCTAAGTAAGCTTTTTTTGCGGTTTCAATAACTTGATCGTAATCATCAGAGTTTGCGGTAGTCACTTTTGCGATAAGTTTTCCGTCTGTAGGGGAATAACTTTCCAGTAAATCACCGTTGGCAAAATATTTTCCACCGGAGGAGACGCCTTTATTTTCTTTTGTAATACCTAAATTAGAAAGGGATTTTTCGATTCCAAAATCCTGAATTGTTTGGGACATAATTTTAATTTGAATTGTCCTTAAAGATAGAGAAATTACTGAAATCAGAAAAATTTTACAGGAACTTTATGGAATTTTTAAGAAATGAGAAAATTAAAAAACGATCCTACAAATACCATGAACAGAATAATTAAGGCGTTAAATTAAAACTGATATTTATTAGGTGACCACAATTTGAACCGCAACAATAAATGTACTAATTTTGAAAAAAGTTCTCCATGGAAAATTTACAGCCAGAAGATAAAAACTCCAAATTTAAAAAATGGTTTAAGCGCGTCGGAATTGGCGGCCTTATCTTTTTTACGGTAAAGGGAATTGCCTGGCTATTTGTATTTTATTTCGGAGCTGAGCTATTTCAGGATTGCAGTGGAAAATAACGGTTAGAATTAACTACTGATTACTGCCCAAATCTTTTAATAAACCTTTAGAAAAATAGGCAATCACCACTAAGGCGAACCCAATACAGATCCACATAAAGAGCGGAGTCTTCCAAAATAAATCTTCGGTCTTTTCTTTGTTCTTAGAATTGTATTTCTCGAGATTCGTAATCTGGATCTCGGATAAAGGAGTTTGGATCATATAGTCCAAATATGACAAATCATATTTTGGGGCTGAAAGTGTAGAATCAACCAAGATCGTATAATTCTCACCAGCTTTGAGTTCGGAAATAAGAGCTACTGATTCTTGAAACAACTTTATTTCATCAATTACCAAAGGTGAACTATCTTGGTTCTCAATTTCAATGGTAATATTTTTTTCAAAAATCTCGTTGATTCTAAACTGATTTTGCGTTTTTGAATTCAACTGAAAACTAGCGACAGATTCTCGATAACTTTCTTGTTTTCGATTTCTGAGACGGGTTTTATTTACCAATATTTCAGCATTCCTGCGATAAAATTGTGGTTCAGAAATACTGAATTTTAATCCGTTGATGACTTGATTGGTTTTGAAACGCAAATCGATTCTGGTCGTCTTCTCCGTTTTATTTTGGGAAATGGTTTGTTGAAAATCTTTTAATTCTAACAAAGTTAAATCTTGAGCATTCAGGTTGACTGTTACGGAGGCAGACAAAACCTGAATCGGTAAGGATTTTTTATCCACAAAATCAATTCGTAAGAATTTATAATTATTCAATGGAAAGCTGAAATCCCGCTTCACTTCTGTGGCATTTGAACTATACAAACCATCAACAGTTTCATTATTGACTAAGCCATACCACTGGTTTTGATCGTCACTACCGGAAATCGAATAGGTTTTCACCACTTCTGTATTTGCAATCGTTAATGTCAAAAGATCAAATTTTGCCTTAGTTTCATTAGCAATGATAATCGAAGTTGAAACATTAGGAATACTGCTTTTAGATAAAATTTTTAAATCTTTTACGACGCTTCCGCTACCAGAGATCGTTCTAGTATCCAAAGCGTAAGGAACTTCGTTTCCTTTCGAGTCTAAGATTCTAAAATAATTCCAATTGTTTTGCAAAGCAGATCTTAATTCGGGCTCAACCACAATTTTAGTCAAACCATCTGTGGCGACTGGTTGCAAATTTCCCGTATAGTTTTGCGCAGTGCACCAACTTGCAAACAATAAGAACAAAACCTTATTTAACTTCTTCATCTTCGGTATTTTTAGGTTGATCGGAAACTAACTTTTTTAATTTCTGATAAACAAATGAAATGATTAATATGAGAACACCCAAGAGTATAAAGGCAATTATTTTCCCTGTCTCTGAGGCATCATTAATGTCATACAAAAATAGTTTAGCGATCGTAATCCCAAGTAAACTAAGAGCAATTATTCTCAATTGTTTCCAATCTTTTTTAATACCGATAATTAATAATACGAAAGAAATGACGCCCCAAAGAATTGGGAATCCAACTTTGACTATTTGAGTCTTCAGTTTGTATATCGTAGCAAAAAACTCATCTTGAAATAGGATGTAAGAATCAGAATTAATATTCTTCCTAGAAAGGGCTGACCATTTTTCCTCACTAATTCCACTATTAAAAAAGACACTCTGAATAATTAATTCCTGACTTAAAATTACTACGACGACAAAAGCCAAGATCCATAGCGCATACTTCGTTTTCAACTCCGCAAAAATGGGTTGGTGTAGTGTCTTTTTAACCAACAGATAAAGGGAGTAAACTACACTGAATAGTATTACGAAATGCATTAAATAAGCAGAAAAGTTTTTTACAGGATTAAATGGATAATCATTCATTTCCTGTATCGGTAAATTGCCAAACAAGAAGATAAACAGAACTACATTAAAGATTCCCAAGGCTGCAGTTGCTTTTTTCAACAGTATAGCATCTTTTTTAAACGTAAAGTAAATCAACACGATTGAAAATAAATAATGGAAACCTGCAGTGTAGGATGTTACAGAAGAAGAATTTCCGTTATAAATTGTAGCGAGATAATACGTTTCGAAAATTCCCACAAAATAGGAAGTCACAATGCCGATCATAAATAGGGCTTTACGATAGATATTAGGATTGAATTTAAATCCGAAAAAGCTCGTTATTTCTCGATCGTTTTTCAACAAATAATACGTGTAAAATACCGAAATAATCGCTACTATTCCAACCATAAAGATTGGGTGAATTAAGTCTCCAGAATCTTGAATATCGGAATAATGATTCTCCCAGTCCATCATCAAACTTACAAGCATTAGTGCCTGAACAATTGCTGCACTCCATTTGAAAACATCAATTTTCGATTTTTTGGCCAACCAAAATAAAAGTACCGCTTCACAAGCCCAAAATAGCGTAATGTAATTTCCATTAAATTGAATTGGAATTGTTAGCGTTGCAAACGTTAGCGTAAGTCCAACCAATAAGTAAACTGTATTCTTATTAAGGCCAAATCTGCGGTACAAAACGGTTGCAAATATTAGATTATATATCGCTAAAGCAACGGTAAATAAACCTTTGATCGGAAGTCCCCAATCACTAATAATCGCCAATCCAATTCCAAAGAAAAAGAAGGTATTAGCAACAATCAAAAAGTACTGTATTTTGGAGAAAGCACCGACACTTCTGAGGTTATTAATCACGGTAGCAATACTGAAAATCAGATAAAATAAAGTGGCAAAAATGAAGGCGCCAAGATGTGGCACTTTTGCTGGCGCAGTAATATTACTCCACCAACCGAGGTACAGTATACAGGTGAATACAAATGCTAAAACGTTTACAATATTCCATTTTTTATAGTAGGAAATAAGCAACATTCCGATATTTAAGATCGCAATATAAGTGAAGAGCACCAAGTAATTTCCATCTCCAGTACTCACCATAAATGGCACCGCAAAACCAGCAATCAGCGTCATTACGCCGAGTTCCTGTCGATCATAAGAAACCGATATAAAAGAACTGAAAATGGTTATTACAACCATAATGACGAATGCGACGGTTTGACTGAACAAATGATATTCTTGAAAAGCAATGCCAATTGTAAAGTAAAACACAGCAAATGCTCCCGCGACAAACACGGAGCTGAACGCTTTATAATTGGCTTTTAACCGATGCGCTACTCCTAATACAATTGCTCCGGCCAATATTCCTATTCCGACTCTTGCTGGTTCGTTGATCCAGTTTTTATCAATGGCATATTTTACAAAGAAACTGATCCCTAAAACCAAAATAAGAATACCGATTTTATTGATCAAGTTCTCACCAATAAACTTTTCGATATCGGGGTTCTCCTCTTTGAACTTCTGTAGCCAAGGTTTTTTTGGTTCAACATATTTTCTTTTTGGAGCTTCTTCCGTTATCGTTTCAACTGGATGAATATCGTTTGTAAAATGAACGGTGCTGGAAAGTTTTTCATCAACAACGGTAAATTCTTCTTCATCAGAATAATTTTCGGGCTCATATTTTGGGATGTTCTCTTCTGGAAGACTACTTTCCTGAATAGGAATGATCGTCGGAATAATTTCTCCAAACGGTTCTTCGACATTTGGTAAAACTTCCTCTCTTATTTTTTCAGTAGCGATTGCAGAATTAGAAACTGGAGACTTCTGCTCTGCAATGAATTTTTGCAGTCGGTCAATTTTATCCTCTAAACTTTTTAGGTTATTCTTTGAATCTCTAGCATATCGATTGACTTTAACCAATATTACGATAAGTAAAATGACTAAAAGTAAATTGTAGAAGTTATAAAATCCCATTCAGTATGTTTTTTACAAACATACATAAAAGCTAAACTTTAATTGAGATAATTGGCAATAAAGAAATTTTATATTCTATGTTATGTAATTAACGTAAATTTCGCTTCTATTTTACAGATTTATCAATAATCGTGGTATTAAATTTGAAACCTAATGTTGTTAAAAAAAGTTCGCATCCGATTGTCGCAACGACCTAGAATTATGTCGGTGAAGTAAACATAGATTTAACGGTAGCAGACAGCATTAAAGAAGATTCAAAACTGACCATTGAGAAATTAAAAAGTTTGGGTGTAAAACCAACGATGTTAAGCAATTCTTCGGTAGAATATTGCGCTGGCTTTTATTATGAAAGGTGTTGTTTTAATTCTTGGAACTAACGGATTGGCGTCCATGTGCGAATCTGGTTTCTCAGCTGTTGGTGTTGCCTTATTAGCAATTTTAAATGCGGTCAGAATTCAAAAAATCAAATAATTTTCAAATATGACAAAGCGCGGTTTAGTTTGGTTTAAAAATGATTTGCGGTTGCATGATAATGAGGCACTTTGCAAAAGTCTCTTAGAATGCGACGAACTTATCTTTTGTTACTGCGTTGATCCTTTACATTTTAAAAAATTGGACTTAGGTTTCAAAAAAGCGGACATCAACAGGTTTAAATTTTTAGAGCAATCCGTCAATCATCTGCAACAACATTTAGAAGGACTTGGTGGACACTTAATCATTTGTGAAGAATCAGCGACCTCCGCTATTCCTGATCTAATTAAAAAATTTGAGCTCACCGACATTTACGCAGAAGAAGAATATGCAAGTGAAGAACTCAATGTAATCGCAGATCTGAAAGACCAATTACCGTCGATGAATTTCCATTTTTTTTGGGGAAAAACGCTGTATCATAAAAATGATATTCCGTTTCAAATTGAAACTATTCCTTTAACCAGCAAAGCGTATAGAATTCCGGCTGCACAGGAATCGGCGCCAAGAAAAACTTTCGAAACACCGGAAAAATTAAAGGGTTTTAAAGATGCGATAAGCACAAGATTTCCTTCTTATAAAAAATACGGATTCACTAAGAAAGAATACGATGAAGCCGCTCCTTTTTTGGAAGGTGGTGAAACTTTGGCTTTAGAAAGACTTCAATACTACACTTTCAAATCTGAATTGTTAACTGGTTATCGCTGGTCCCGAAACAGATCGGAAGGTTTAGATTACAGTTCTAAGTTATCTCCATATTTAGCGTTAGGTTGTATTTCTCCCCGTACTATTTTTGAAGTCGTAAAAGAATACGAGCAACATATCAAAAAGAATCAAAGCACTTGGTGGTTAATATTTGAGTTGGTTTGGCGGGATTATTTCACCTTCAAAGGAATGCGTTTTGGTGATCAAATTTTTAAAACTAAAGGTTATAAAAACAAGGATGTACCGTTTGAAAATGATCCGGAGAACTTTAAAAAATGGTGTACGGGAACAACTGGAATTCCTTTCGTAGACGCTCACATGAGACAATTAAATCAAACCGGATACATGAGCAATCGCGGACGCGTTAATTGCGCCAGCTATTTCGTACATGATTTAAAAATCGACTGGACTTGGGGTGCGGCGTATTTTGAAAGTAAACTGATCGATTACGATGTGAGTTCTAACTGGATGAACTGGCATATGCAGGCATTTGAGATTTATTACACCAATCCTGTGCATCAGTCCAATAAATACAATTCGCAGGATTATATCAGAAAATGGATTCCTGAATTGAGTGATAAAAACAATGTTGAAGTGCTTATTCCATGGGAGTTTGATATTCCATCTTATCCGAAACCGATTGAAATTTATCAAAAATGGACGAGAGCCATTAATTTGATTAAAAAATTAGAGAAAGAATAAAAGGCGGATGTTTGCTCGAATTAAATCTATTCTGCACGCTCAATTTCTGATGCACTTTTTAAGACTTTATCACCATCTTCCTGTTCGATATAAAAAGCTTTATTTTCAGGAGTTGCTTTTCTGGTAATAGCTGAACCTTTGATGGTCTTGGTAATATCTTGAGTAAAGACTTCAACAACTTTTCCCGTTGCGATGCCACTTCCCCATTTCCATTGTACTGCTGTTCCGACTTTAATCATGACTTTTAATTTTGGTGAATTTTAATTAAGAAAACATTAATGTAAATTCTGTTTCAATTTCCAATCCTCTTTTTTTATTTGAAAAACGACGTTCATTTTTGAGGCCTCTCCAAAATAGGCCACTTCTTCTTCTCCCAAATTCTCAGCCCCTAGTTTATTCATGGCTTTTACTGAACGGATGTTGTCTTTCCCAACATGGAAAATTACTTTATCAACGAACTGAAAAATATAATCCAGCATCATTTTTTTGACACTTGCATTAATGTTTTTTCCCCAGGATTGGGTTCCGTAAAAAGTGTAGCCAATAAATATACTTTTCTCTTCATCGTTGTAATCATAGAATCGGGTGCTTCCTAAAACTTCGTTGGAGTTTTTATCAATGATTAAAAAGGCTCCTTTACTTTCAACTGCTCCTTTAAAAAAGTTTTGAAAAACCTCTCTTTTATATCTTTCTTTATTCGGATGCATGGACCAAACTTCCGGGTCAGCTGCAACCGAAAATAATCTTTCAAAATCACTTTCCTGTAAAGGATTCAATTGGATGTTTTCGTTTTCTAAAGTTGGTTGAATAGAGAAATTCATTGGTGATGTTTTTTCAAAGATAAAAATACTTTTGGCTGTCTTCAAAAAATTACGAAAAATTTTCGATCATCAAATTGGCAAATTATATTTTTATTTTCTTGCATTTTTAGCAGATTAAACAATCGTTAAAAAGCTGCGTCATCTGCTAAATCTGCGGGAGAAATGATTATTAATAAAAAATTATAGAAAAAATTAACCGTGATAAACTTTTGAGAAAACGATTTTACCATCAGTTATTTGAAGAACTTCCCCGATTTCCATATCCTGTTCACCTTCTACCTTACGGGTGTATTCCATAAAAACCTGTTCAGAATCAGCAGTTAATTTATTAAGTTGGTAATGTAGTGTAGGTAATCGTTGAAAACAATCTTGCCACTAATTTCTTAAAGCCTCTTTACCTTCAATCAAACCGTTTGTTTGAGGTTCGCTCACTTTCAATTTTGGACTGAAATGTTTGGCGTTGTCATCATACAATTCCAGTAATTTTTCTAAATCATGTTCGTTGAATGCTTTGAACCAATCTGTGGCAATATTTTTTAAATCTTCCTGATCCATAAATATAATTTTTAAAATTAAAAAAGAATGGCTTTTTCCAGTTCCAAAAGTTTTTGCTTGCGCCAGATTCCGCCACCATAGCCAGTTAATGTTCCGTTACTTCCGATGACACGATGACAAGGAATGAGGATCGAGATTTTATTCATTCCGTTAGCGTTCGCAACAGCGCGGACTTTTTTTACATCACCTAAAACTTCAGATTGCTTTTTATAATTCCAGGTTTCGCCGTACGGAATTTTCAATAAAACGTTCCAAACACTTTTTTGAAATTCTGTTCCGACAGGGGAAAGCGAAACGGTGAATTCTGTTCTATTTCCGGTGAAATATTCGGCGAGTTCTTTTTCTAAAGTTTTAAAATGTGGGTTTTCACCTTGAACGATCGTTGCATTCAATGATTTCGCTAAATCTTTGAATTCCGTTTCCAACATTTTTCGATCGGTGAATTCCAACATGCAGATTCCCTCTTCCACCGCTGCAGCGTACATCGTTCCGATCGGAGTTTCGATTCTTTTTAAATCAATGATCCGTTGGTCTTTTGAATTTTTTGGCGAAACTCCAAATATCGATTTGAAACTATCATTAAAACCACTCAAACTTTCGAAACCGCTATCGTAGGCTGTTTCCATAATGTTTTCACCCTGTTGAATTTTCTTAAACGCAGTATTCAAACGAAACATTCTTTGAAACGCATGAAAGGTCATACTATGGTTTTTCTGAAACCATCTTCTCACGGTCGCTGGTTCTACTCCACGCTCCACCAAATCGAAATCTTTGAATTTTAAAGAAGGATCCAATCGTAATTCTTCTAGAATATTTTGAATATATTCTGGCGTTTCATCAGGATTCTCTAAGGGTTTACAAACTTTACACGGACGATATCCTTTAAGAATAGCCTCTTTTGCAGTTGGAAAAAATTCCACATTTTCCCGTTTAGGTTTTCTTGCGGTACATGTTGGTCGACAAAAAATTCCGGTGGTTTTTACACCCATCCAGAATACTCCTTCGAAATCAGGATTTTTATCGAATGACGCTTGATACATAATGTCGGCTGAAAGTTGCATGTTGTAAATTTAAATCAAAAATACTTTAGTCGAACTTATTCTGCAACCGAAAAATTGACAAGTATTTTTTAAAAGACCAAAGATCGCTTCGCTCATAGATGAGAGATGAAAGACGAAGTGAGAATGGTGAATGGTGAATTTTAAAAACATTTCATCACTAACGGTCGTTTATTAGCGAGGAGAACAAATTTTTATAATAAGTCAAGATCTTGCGTCCCGGCTTGAATGGAGCTCTTTTTGCGGAACAAAGTGGAGCAAAAACGCGGGAATGGAAGACGGATCAAGACGCCCAAATAAAAAATTATGATAATACAAAAAAAGTGAACCGAAGTTCACTTTGAAATTATTTTTTAGGAGCAGCATCTTTTTCAATCTGCTTGATCTCATTGAGTTTGTCGATGATTTTCGCAACCATTTCAGGTTTCCATTCCTTGATCGGAATTGCAACTTTCGTCATATCCCACTTGATCAGCATTTCTGCAGAATGAATATCAACCGGATTAACGGCGATCTCAAACCATTCCTGCTTATCTGCCATCTTCTGAACTGGAACAGTAAATTCAGCTACATTCAATTTTTCGTCATAAGTGTAAGCGCCCCATTGATTGGCATCTTTATTCAACATTACTTTCCATTCTTTTTCCATTGGAATAACGAAAAGTGAGTAAGAACCAGCTTTCACGTCCTTACCTCCAAAGTCTACATTTTGTTCAAACGTAACCTTTGTTGCAGAATTCGCTCCGGCACGCCAAACTTTTCCGAAGGGGACTAACTCACCAAATACTTTTCTACCCTTCACGCTAGGTCTGCCGTATTCAACAGAAATCTTAGTCATTGAGAATTGCTGTTCTACTTTTTGTTTAGGGCTTGCAATAGGAACATTAAATTGAGAAAATCCCAAAAGAGAGCATGATAATAAAGCTGTTGCGAATAATTTTTTCATATTAAATAGATTTAAAATAGTACAATATTATTTTTTCAAGGATTAAAGATATAAAAAATAGGAACTCAAAGTTCAAAAAATTAAGTACAAAAAAAGTCACCTAAACCGAAATTTAGGTGACTCCATTAAAAAATAAAACTATGAAACTATGGCATTAAAACCGTGTCGATCACATGAATTACGCCATTTGACTGGTTAACATCTGCAATAGTAATCTGGGCTGAATTATTTTTTGCATCGGTAACATATAATTTTTGACCTTTCATCCAGAATGTTAATTCTTCTCCCTGAACTGTTTTGGCCATGTATTTTCCATCATTCTTTTTGATCCAGTTCATCAAATCCATACCAGAAATTTTTCCTGGAACAACATGATAAGTAAGAATGTTTGTAAGCATTGCTTTGTTTTCTGGTTTTACTAAAGTACCAACCGTTCCTGCAGGCAATTTATCGAAAGCTGCATTTGTTGGAGCGAAAACCGTGAATGGTCCTGCACTTGATAAAGTTTCTACCAATCCGGCAGCTTTTACAGCAGCAACTAAAGTAGTATGGTCTTTAGAATTTACCGCATTTTCAACGATATTTTTTGTTGGGTACATTGGCGCTCCACCAACCATTACGGTTTTTTCTTGAGCCATGTTGTTCATCGGTGCACAAGACTGTGTTGCAAAACCGATTGTTAGTGTTAGCGCTAAGGCTGCTGTTGTGATCTTTGAATAGTTCATCTTTTAAATTGTTTAATGTTATATAATAGATTTGTGTTAGTATCAGTTACGAGTTGAAACTCGGTTTGGATTTATTTTTTTTAAATTATTTTGAATTTTTTACAATCGGTTCAAATTCAAGGGAAATCGAGTTCATACAATATCTCTTTTTATTCGCTGTCGGACCGTCATTAAATAAGTGACCTAAATGGGCGTCACATCTTCCACAACGAACTTCGGTTCTGACCATATTATAAGATTCATCTTTTTTGTAGATCACCGATTTCGGGCGAATGGTTTCAAAAAAACTTGGCCATCCACAAGTACTGGCGAATTTTGCATCAGATTTAAATAGAGCATTTCCGCACGCTCCGCAATAATACGTTCCTAAGCCATCGAATTTATTATACTTCCCGGTGTTCGCCATTTCAGTTTCATTAAGACGGGAAACCAAATAAAGATTGGTGTTCAATACTTTTTTCCAGGCTGAATTGGGAACTTTTAAAACCTTGGTATCTGTTCTTGAATAATAAGGATTGACGATATTTTTACCGTTAACCTTTTGAATTTTCTGCGCATTCATATTTTGAAAACCCATGGTTCCTAATAATAACACAGCTGATATTTTAATTAAATTTTTCATTTTAATAGTGATTATAAAAACATATACGGAGATTTTGAAATTTTGGTTTTATATCTTAAATAAAAAAACTACTTTTGAAGTCGAATAAAACTTTTGACAACAGAAACCCTTTCACCAGATCAGATTCTATCTTTACTATTAAGTAGAGATGAGAAAGGCTTTAATTATTTGTACAAAAATTATTCGGGTGCCTTATATGGAGTCATCATCAGAATTGTTCGGTATGAAGAAGAAGCCAATGAAGTTTTGCAAGATGTATTTGTAAAAATCTGGAATTCTGTAAAAAGTTTCGACGCTGCTAAAGCTTCACTTTACACTTGGATGCTGAATATCGCTAGGAATTCTGCCATTGACCGATTAAAATCAAAATCTTTTCAAAACGATTTACAAAACCAAAGTATCCCAGACTTCGTAAATGATGGTATAGGACTTTCTACGGAACAGTCTCATGAATTTAATGAAGTCCAGGATCGGGTCAATATGTTGCGGGATGATTATAAAATACTTATTAATAAAGCCTACTTCGGGGGCTTAACACAAGAAGAAATTGCCGAGGAATTACAAATTCCGCTTGGCACCGTAAAAACCAGAACAAGAGCTGCATTATTAGAACTAAAAGAAATTTTAAAGGAATTTAAATTTATTTTTTTATTTTTTTTATTAAAATAAAATGGATATAAAAACTTACATATCATCAGGCGTCATCGAAGCTTATGTTACAGGAACAAGTTCTGTAGAGGAATCTTCGATCCTGGAATGTGTGATGAAAAATAATGCGGAAGTAATGCAAGCAGTTTTAGAAGTACAACAAATTTTCGAGGAATTGGCAACCAGTCGAGCCATTCAACCTCCAGCTCATTTAGAAGCTGCGATTCGCAGTAAAATCGAGTTTGGAAATCCTGAAACCACTGATGGAAAAATAATTCTTTTAACTCAGAAGAAAACGATTGAAAGTCCAGCCACTAATTTCCCAATGTGGATGAAAGCTGCGTCTGTAGCTGTAATTTTCGGTTTGGGTTATATGGGTTATGAAGTTGGATCGAAAAGTGCGGAGTTAGAAAAGATTGCAAAAAATAACACCGAACTTTCAACGAAAGTTTCTAATCTGGAACAAATGAATTCGATGATCATGAATTCAAAAAGAATTGAATTGAAAGGCGTTGAAAATCATCCTGATATGTTGGCAGATGTTTATTGGCACACTTCGAAAAAAGTGTTTTTGGAAATTAAAAATTTACCGGCAGCGCCAACTGGAAAACAATATCAGCTTTGGGCAATTGTAGATGGCAAACCTGTAGATATGGGAATGTATTCTGCAAAAACAGATTCTACCATGCAGGAAATGAAATCGGTTGATAATGCGCAAGCCTTTGCCATTACGCTAGAAAAAGAAGGAGGAAATGCTACCCCAACAATGGAGGAAATGTATGTGATGGGAAAGATTTAAATCATAAAATTTACGAAAAAAAATATCCGTCTCAAATAAATGAGACGGATATTTTTATATTGAAGGTTTTCTGTTATCTAGTGTAGTTTGTAGAATCGTCAGTATACCATCTGTCGTAAGTTGATCGAGCATCAGTTTCGTTTTTAGGTTTGTATCCCATATAAATCCCACCATCTTTAATATCATCTCTGTATCTTGTCGCTTCTTCTTCCGGAACTCCCATTCCTGTCAAAGCTCCAATTAATCCACCAGTTGCGGCTCCTGCTCCAGCGCCGACAAGTCCAGCAGCTAACGGTCCGGCTATAATCAATCCTAAACCTGGCAATAATACGTTGGAACCAATTGCGGCAATTGCACCTACAACAGCACCAATTCCACCGCCAATAAGAGATCCAGTTCCTGCGTTTTCTGCAACTTTGTTTCCTAAAGCGGTATCGTGATCAGCATCCTTAACAAAATATTGATCTCTTGTACTGTCTGACATCATCACATTTATTTCATGTTCTGTATATCCTTGCGCTCTTAATTCGTTGTACGCTCTATCAGCATCATCTCTTGTTCTAAAAACTTTTGATACATAATCTGGTCTATACTCTGGTCTGTAATTCGATTGGTTTTCCATAATAGTTCTATTTTAATGTTAATATTGCTATTCGAGACACAATTAAAATGCCACAGTTATTGACTTACTGAATTTTAACACATTTTAAGATTAATGTTATCATATTGTTAAATTGAATAATAATTCTCCTCAATTATAATAAAATCTTATTTTATATGCAATATATTCTAATTACGACTAAGACTTTAAAAAGTATCTGTTTTAGATCAAATTAACTGATATCGATTGGACTGAAATGAGTCAATAAAGATTACATTTGTAAAATTTCTGTTGCTAACATTTCTGCTTCCTGTTTGGAATGCGTTACCATAACAAAAGTGGTTTTCAATTTTTGATGAATATCTTTTACTAAAATCTGAAGTTTATCACGCGTTTCACTATCTAAGGCTGAAAAAGGTTCATCCATTAGAACTATTTTTGGATCGTGAGCGATGGCGCGAATAATACCAACTCTTTGTTTTTGTCCACCGCTTATTTCATCGGGGAACTTTTCGAGCAAATCGTCTTTTAGCCCAACTAAAGGCAGTAATTCTGTAATTTTTTCTTTACAAAATGAATCTGATTTCTTCAAGAGTTTTAAACAATACGCCATGTTTTGAAAAACCGTTAAATGTGGAAACAGCGAATTCCCCTGAAGCACATAACCCATTTCTAATCTTTTCGAAATAACATTTTCTGCATTTAAAACTTCACCCTCAATTTTCACAAGTCCAGTTTGTGGAATGATCAATCCATTAATAATCCGTAGTAAGGTAGATTTCCCACTGCCACTTTCTCCTAAGATACAGGTGAAACTTCCCAACTCAAAATCCGCGGAAAAATCTTGTAGAATTTTTTGCGAATCGTAAGCAAAATTGATATTTTGAACTGATATGATCGGTTTCATTTCCATATTAATTCTTTAAACTACGAAGGAAATTTTTTGCTACCTCTGCCGGACTTTTCTTTTCAATTTCTACTTCATAATTGAGTTGCTGCATTTTTTCGGTTGAGATTTTCTTCTGAAGTTGATTTAAAAGTAGCTCTATTTCGGGGTATCGATCTAGAATTTCCTGACGAATGACAATCCCTGCTTCATAACTTGGAAAATAGTTTTTATCATCTTCCAGGACTTTTAAATCTAATTTTTTTATTTGAGCATCGGTCGTAAACACATCAACAGCATCAATTTTATTTTCTTCAAAAGCTTTGTATCGCAGGTTGATATCCATTTCTTCAAGTTTTTTAAAATTGAAAGGATATACCTTTTTCAAACCTGGAAAAGCATCACTTCTTTCAAAAAAATCGAATTCGGCACCGAAAGTAAAATTCTCACTTTGCAGCGCAAGTTGTGAAAAATCTGAAATATTTCTGTTCTGCGCATTCTCTTTTGAAATCGCTAAACCGTAGGTATTATTAAAACCTAAAAGTCCAAGCCATTTTAGTCTAAATTGCTTTTGATAGATTTCGTTTAATTCCGCAAAATTGATCTGATTATTTTCTGGTAAAACTTTACTTAGAACATTTAACCAAGCCGTTCCGGTATATTCTACATAAACATCTAAATCTCCCGATAACATCGCGGGTTGAATGTTCGTCGTGCCGCCGCCGATCCCAAATTTTCGATCTACTTTAATATCGGTATTTGCTTCGATATCTTGCGCAATAATTTCTCCTAAAATAAACTGTTCACTCGTTGGTTTTGACGCGACAACAATCGTTTTCGAATTAGTATTGGACAGTGGATTCAAATAAAATAAAGCGGCAATCGTACAAATAAAAACGATAACACTTGGGACAATGATTCTGTTTTTTTGTTTCTGAAAAGCATTTTTAGAAATGACTCTCAAAAGACTTTGATCTTTTTCAAACTGACCAAGCCACTGATCTCCCAAAATCGCAAACAAAGAAATACCAAGCGATCCAGTTACAATCAAACCCGTATTCATCGTGTTTAAACCCCGGAAGATTGCTTGTCCTAATCCACCAGCTCCGATTAGAGCTGCTAAACCAGTTAAAGCAACAATCATCACGACGGTAATTCGTAAGCCAGACAAAATAGATGGCAAAGCGAGCGGAAAATAAATATTTTTAAAAACCTGAATTGGCGTACTTCCTAAACCTTGAGCGGCTTCAACCAATTGAGAAGGGACTTCTTTTAAACCGCTGTATGTACTTCTAACAATCGGAAGTAATCCATATAAAATTAAAACGATCAACGCGTTTTTCAATCCGATTCCGACGAGTGGAATCAACAAACCAAACATCGCAATAGAAGGAATGGTGTAAAGAAAATTAATTAAAGGCAAAACAATCTTTCTACTTTTTGTAGAATAAAAAACAAAAATCCCGAGCGATATCCCTAAAACAGTCACCGCCAAAAGTGAACCTAAAGAAAGCAATAGATGTTCAGCAAGAAGATTGAGAAAATAGGTGCGGCGCTCCCAAAGATTCATTTAGATAATTTGATACAAGGTAAAAATATTTTATTTGATGGCAATATGAAATTCATACGATGAAATCTATTGCTGATCTGGATTTTTTCGAATCACAGTTTAATCTTACGCTTATCCTCAATGCTGATTTTGGAACCTACTTCAAGAAAAACTGAAGTCGGTTCTAAGTCTTTAATAAAAGCAAACTCTTTTCCGTAAACATCTTCAAAATTAATCGAAGAACTATTTTTAGTCAGTTCATATTGTTGCCATCTTGGATGTGTTACCTGATATTCGATCGTTTCGGTTTCGCTCACTTTATTATAACCGAAGTAATGCTCCGTGATAAATTCTGCTTCAGAATTCGGTTCTATTGGAATCGAGTCTTTATCAGTTTCTACATGAATGGTGTTCCAGTGATTATCTACTTTCCACTGATAAATGAATTCCCTCGAATTGTCATTGACTTTCAAAGTATGCTTCATCGGAAAAGTCTTATAATGCTCATTATAGAAAGTATTTGCGACAAATGAGATAGCAAACTTGGGAACAATTTCGCTGATGAAAACTGCACCTCTTTTCCAGGTTCCATTTTCAAAACGCCTTACGTAAAATCTCAAATTTACTTCTTCAAAATCGGTATGAAATGGAATTTTCAATCCTAAAACTTTCACTTTTTCAAAGAGAAATCCAATAAAACTGACATAACATTTCCCTTCAAAAAAATCGAGTTCCGTTCCAGGCGGAACATATTTCTCCAAAATTGTCGGATCAATTACGTAATTGATCATGGCTAAATTATTCCATTCTGCGGTGAGGAAGCTCATATTGTTGTGCTATAAAATTATACGTAAAATTAAACATTAAAAAAACCTTCAAGCTCCTAAAAGCATTGAAGGTTTCTATTGGTATTAAACTTTGTCAAAGATTTTAAACTTTGACAAAACGAATTTACATTGGTTCCATTTTAAAACTCATACTTTCAATCACTTTCAAGATCGCTTCCACCGTATCCATGGATGTTAAACAAGGAACACCATTTTCTACTGATGTTCGACGGATTTGGAAACCGTCTCTTTCAGATTGTTTTCCTTTGGTCATGGTATTGACAATGTATTGAACTTTTCCGGTTTGGATTAAATCAATCAAATTAATTTCAGGATTTTCTTCAATTTTATAACCTACTTTGGTGCGAACTCCGTGTTCTGTAAAGAAGTTGGCTGTTCCTTCGGTTGCCCAAATTTTAAATCCAATTTCCTGAAATCTTCTGGCTAATTCACAAGCTTCTTCTTTGTGTTTATCAGCCACCGTGAAAAGAATTGCACCGTGCAAAGGCATTTTTCTTCCTGCACCGATCAAACCTTTATACAGGGCTTTTTCCAGGGTCGTGTCTTTGCCCATTACTTCTCCGGTAGATTTCATTTCTGGTCCGAGCGAAATATCAACTCGCGTTAATTTTGAGAAAGAGAAGACGGGAACTTTTACGAAAACTCCGTCTTTCACAGGAGCTAAACCGTTTTTGTAACCGAGATCTTTTAATTTTTGTCCGAGAATTACTTTAGTGGCTAAATTCGCCATCGGAATTTCGGTGATCTTGGATAAGAAAGGTACGGTTCTACTCGACCTTGGATTCACTTCGATCACATAAACTCCACCTTGATATAACACATATTGAATATTCATTAAACCAATGATATTCAATCCTTTCGCCAATCTTTCGGTGTAATCAACTAAAGTTGCGATCTGTTCATCATTAATATTTTGAGGTGGATAAACTGCGATCGAATCTCCAGAGTGAACTCCTGCTCGTTCGATATGTTCCATAATTCCTGGAATCACGACTGTTTCACCATCGCAAATGGCGTCAACCTCCACTTCTTTTCCGGTTAAATATCGATCGATCAGAATTGGATGTTCAGAGTTTTCTTTCACCGCATTGGTCATATAATGAGCGAGTTCCGTTTCATCATAAACGATTTCCATCGCTCTTCCTCCCAACACATAACTCGGTCTAACCAATACTGGGAAACCGATTTCATTGGCAATAACCAAAGCTTCTTCTTTCGTAAAACAGGTTTTCCCCAAAGGCTGTGGAATTCCCATTTCCTGAAGTGCTGCTTCAAATTTATTTCTATTTTCGGCACGGTCTAAATCTTCCAAAGTAGTTCCTAAAATCTTAACGCCGTGAGCTTCCAATTTATCGGCTAAATTGATGGCGGTTTGTCCTCCAAACTGTACTACAACGCCTTTGGGTTTTTCAAGTTCGATGATGTTCATTACATCTTCTTCCGTAATCGGCTCGAAATATAATTTATCAGAAATCGAAAAATCTGTTGAAACGGTTTCCGGATTATTGTTAATGATAATCGCTTCGTAACCCATTTCCTTAATCGCCCAAACCGAGTGAACGGTGGCGTAATCGAACTCAACTCCTTGACCAATTCGGATCGGACCAGAACCTAAAACGATTATTTTTTCTTTGTCAGAAGGAACACTTTCGTTTTCTTCTTCGTAAGTTCCGTAGAAATAGGGCGTTTCACTTTCAAATTCTGCGGCGCAAGTATCGACCATTTTGTAAACCGGCATCACTCCATTTTCTTTTCGGAATTCGAAAATTTCTTTTTGAGTGGAATCCCATAAGGTGGCGATACTCATATCTGAAAATCCTAATTTTTTGGCTTCGAGTAAAATTTCTTTATCGAATTTATTTTCAGCAATTACTTTTTCAAAATCGATGAGTTTTTTAATTTTCCAAATGAAGAATTTATCAATTTTGCTCCACTCTACTATTTGTTCCCAATCGTAACCACGTCTCAAAGCATCACCAATAATGAATAATCGCTCGTCGTCACAAACACGGATTCTTCTTTCAATTTCTTCATCAGTTAATGCTGCCGCATCTTTTGATTTTAAACCGATATGTCTCAAACCAGTTTCCAAAGAGCGGATTGCTTTCTGCAAAGATTCCTCGAAATTACGACCAATTGCCATGACTTCTCCGGTTGCTTTCATTTGGGTAGAAAGACGTCGGTCAGCCGTTTCAAATTTATCAAAAGGGAAACGTGGGAATTTAGTTACCACATAATCCAAAGCCGGTTCAAAACACGCGTAAGTCTTTCCAGTTACTGGATTCATGATCTCATCTAAAGTCAAACCGACCGCAATTTTGGCTGCAATTTTAGCAATCGGATAACCCGTTGCTTTACTCGCCAAAGCCGATGACCGTGAAACCCTTGGATTCACTTCGATGATGAAATAGTCGTAAGAATTTGGATCCAAAGCCAGCTGAACATTACAACCTCCTTCGATTCCTAAAGCGCGAATGATTTTTAAGGAAGAATTACGCAGCATTTGATATTCTCTATCCGAAAGTGTTTGCGACGGAGCAACAACTATAGAATCTCCTGTATGAATTCCGACAGGATCGATGTTTTCCATATTACAGACAACGATTGCATTGTCGTTTTTATCGCGCATTACTTCGTATTCGATTTCCTTGTATCCTGCAATCGATCTTTCAACCAAACATTGACGAACAGGACTGTATTTCAATCCAAAGCTGGTAATTTCTTTTAATTCTTCAATCGTATGCGCGATTCCGCCACCTGTTCCACCCATTGTAAAAGCTGGACGAACGATTAAGGGAAAGCCAATTTTTTCCGCAAATTTCAAAGCACCTTCTACATCATTCACAATATCAGAATCTGGAACGGGTTCGTTTAATTCGTGCATCAAATTTCGGAAAAGATCACGGTCTTCTGCTTGATTGATGGCTGAAAGTTTCGTCCCTAAAACTTCCACTTTACACTCTTCCAATATCCCAGAATTTTCTAATTCTACAGCCATGTTCAATCCGGTTTGTCCACCCAAAGTTGGCAAAAGAGCATCTGGTCTTTCTTTGCGAATAATTCTGCTTACAAATTCCAGAGAAATGGGTTCAATATATACTTTATCTGCAATCTCTACATCCGTCATGATCGTTGCCGGATTGGAGTTGATGAGGATTACTTTGTAGCCTTCTTCTCTTAAAGATAAACAGGCTTGCGTTCCTGCATAATCAAACTCCGCAGCTTGTCCGATGATGATTGGACCGGAGCCGATTACTAAAATTGTTTTTATGTCGGTTCTTTTCATTTTTTTACTTTATTTAAAAGTGAAGATTAGATACTTTTAAATTATTTTTTAGGTTTATTTTCTAACATTTTTTTCGCAGATAAATCACTGACTACTTTCTTACCGGTTTTAGATTCTAATTCCAGTCGTGCAACTTTAGCAACATTTCCGCCTTGTTTAGCGACTTTTTTATTTTCATCAAAAGTTTCTGGATTCACCGCTTGCGAAATATCTTTCGTAGATGCTTCTGCCAACATATTTAAAATTAATTCGGTGTTGGTCATATTATCGCGAAGATTTTCTTTTTTCAGAGCTTTGTGTTTTTTGTATTCTTTGGTGTTTTTATCACTCCAACCTTTAGTGATGATATCTGTTAGGACGGCGAATTGTTGTCCTTCTTTCATTCCAAGACGTTTCCACTCGTCGGTTAATTCCTTTCGGATTTCAATGCTTTTTAATCTTTGATTAATCCAGTTTTCAGAATATCCTAAATTCAAATAATCCTGCATTGCTTTATTAATACTCAACTCTGGATCCTGCATTTCATCGAGTCGATCAGAACCGACTTGAGCCAACCACACTTTAAAAGGTTCTGCTTTTTTGGAAGGAACAGATTGTATTAGACGCAAAAGCTGTTGAGTATCTGCAACATCAGTCAATCTCATTTTACCATCATTTGCCACCATTTTCAAAGCGTTACAATTTGTAACGGTTTCATTTCCTTCTTTTAACAAACGTTTTTTTAAAACCCTCCAATAAACTTGTGGATTTTCACTGTCAGATAAAATTGAAACGACATCTACAATAGAAAAATACCATTTTTCCTCATCTTCGTCCCAAACAGAACGAACTTGTTTTTGTTCAAAAATTTGGATATTAGTGGTTCTCATAATAAATGTTTTTAAACTTAAATTTACGAATTTTTGCCTTTAAATTCTTCCATCATTTCAATAAACTCATCGAACAAATAATTCGCATCTTCCGGACCTGGACTTGCTTCCGGGTGATACTGTACCGAGAAACAAGGATAAATTTTATGTTTTAAACCTTCATTAGTTCGGTCATTTAAAGCGATGTGCGTTTCTTCTAAATCAGTATTACTTAATGATTCCTGATCGACGGCGTAACCGTGATTTTGAGAAGTTATTGCGACTTTGTTTTTCTTTAAATCTAAAACCGGATGATTTCCACCACGATGTCCAAATTTCAATTTAAAAGTTTTTGCGCCACAAGCCAACCCGATCAATTGATGTCCTAAACAAATTCCAAAAATTGGAATTTTACCTAATAGATTCTGAATCATTTCGATGGCTCCTTTTACATCTTCCGGATCACCAGGACCATTGGAAAGCATTACGCCATCTGGATTGATCAAAAGAATTTCTTCAGCGGTTGTATCCTGAGAAACTACGATGACATCGCAATCTCTTTGAGCAAGTTCACGTAAAATTCCGAGTTTGGAACCGTAATCAACCAAGACTACTTTCAAACCTCTTCCCGGGTTTGCGTACGATGTTTTGGTAGAAACCTGAGCAACATGATCCGTCGCTAAAACAGAACTTTTTAAAGCATCGATAACTGCACTTTCATTAACATCTTCACTCACGATCTTTCCTTTTACGACTCCTGAATTCCGAAGAACTCTAGTCAATCTTCTGGTGTCAATTCCAGAGATTCCGGAAAGATTTCGTTTCTGGAAAAATTCATCCAAATCCATTTGAGTTCTGAAGTTGGAAGGAAAATCACAAACTTCTTTTACAATTAAACCTTTGATCGCAGGCTCAATACTTTCGTAATCGTCGCGGTTTATTCCGTAGTTTCCAATGAGCGGATACGTCATGCAAACGATTTGTCCGCAGTAGGAAGGATCAGAGATAAGCTCCTGATAACCGGTCATCCCAGTATTGAAAACGACTTCGCCTTCAATATCCTGCTCGGCTCCGAAAGCTCTGCCGCGGAATACTTCACCGGATTCTAATATTAATTTCTTTTTCATTTTTACTTTTTATTTCTACTTTTTAATCACTCGTCAAAAATTCTTTCACTTTTCTTGACGATGCAACGTTGATGCAAAACCTAATTTAATAATACAAATACCTTATAATAAGTTTAAGCTTTAAAAAATGGCTCTTTTTACTTTTTACCTGTCTCTGTTCGAATTACTCGAACTCGAATCCTTTTGCTTCCAAAGCGGTCTTTAAAATGGCCATTCGGGCAAAAACTCCATTTTCCATTTGTTTAAAAATTCGAGAACGTTTGCATTCTACCAAATCATCATCAATCTCAACTCCTCTGTTAATAGGTGCTGGATGCATAATAATCGCCTCTTTTTTCATGGCTTTTTCGCGGTCTTTGGTTAAACCAAATTTGCGGTGGTACTTTTCAGGAGAAAGCTTGAGCTGTTCATCGCTCTCGTGTCTTTCATACTGAATTCTCAATAACATTAAAACATCAACTTCTTTTACCAGATCGTCGATCGAAAGATAAGTTCCATTAATAATTGTTCCTTCATCAAACCACTGTTCTGGACCAGAGAAATAAACTTTCGCTCCGAGTTTTCTTAGAACTTCAGCATTAGAATTCGCAACACGACTATGCTTGACATCTCCAACAATTCCTACTTTCAAATCTTTGAATTTTCCGAATTCCTGATGAATCGTCATTAAATCTAAAATGTTTTGAGAAGGATGATTTCCAGTTCCATCGCCGCCATTGATAATTGCGACATCAATTCCTTTGAACTCATCATAGAATTTTTCTTTTTTATGACGGATCACGCAAAGATCAATTCCCAAACTTTCCATTGTTTTCACCGTGTCATAAAGTGATTCTCCTTTATTAACGGAACTGGCGGAAATATCGAAAGGAACTACATTTAAACCTAGCTTTCTTTCGGCTACATCAAAACTCGTTTTCGTTCTGGTGCTGTCTTCAAAAAAAAGATTGGAAACATAGATCTCACTTTTGGCTTTCAACACTTTGCCTTTGGAAAACTCATCGGCTTCCTGAAGCAATTTGTTAATTTTTTCTACGGATAAATCGGCTGTTCTGAGCATAATTTTAGTTTTTAAATCAAAAAAAAACGAAGCCAAAATGACTTCGTTGTATTAATAAATATCGTGAATATCGGCATTGCTGCCTTTATGTAAATCGTCTAATGGAAATCTTCTTTTCATTAGATGCAAAGATATCATTTTTTTTGAAATCTGGAAAAGGTTTTTTCAAAAAATAAAACTATTCTCGATGAATACGCAGTTTTCGCCTTATTTTTAATATTTTTGTTCAAAATCTAATTTATGGATGCAAAAGACAGAATGATTCTCAGTTTACTTCAGGAAGACTGTACCACATCGGTGAAAGAAGTTTCGGAGAAGATCGGTCTTACCTTTACGCCGACTTACGAGAGAATTAAGCAACTCGAGAAACACAATATAATCGAGAAGTATGTTGCCATTCTTAATCGTGAAAAACTGGGTCTGAATATTATCGTCTATTGCAATATCCGTTTAAAAGAACAGTCTCAACAAGCTTTGCTAGATTTTGAAGCCCATATTAAAAGTTTTGACGAGGTGCAGGAGATCATCAGCCTTTCCGGTGAATATGATTATATGTTGAAAATTATCGCAAAGGACATTAACTCTTACAACGACTTCGCTCTGAATGTCATCTCTAACTCGCCAAATATCTGGCAATATCACAGTTCGATCGCTTTACATGAAGTAAAAAAGACGACGA
Organism: Flavobacteriales bacterium UBA5040; assembly: GCA_002415135.1. Lineage (GTDB taxonomy): Bacteria > Bacteroidota > Bacteroidia > Flavobacteriales > Weeksellaceae > Kaistella. The sequence goes on from DIBY01000016.1 coordinate 201,561, forward strand.
AATTTAAAATTGATTAGGCAATAATTTGTACACTATTTTATAAAATTAATGGCTAATTTCATTTTTAACGCAGATTTCGGATACCTAACCTGATGACTGTGATTTTAGTCTTTTATATTATATTCAAATTCATTATTTTCAATATCACTTCCTGATATACTAAAAGAATTTCCGTTTTTCATTTATTTTCTCTACACTGAAAATGTATTTGTACTTTTCATCTTCTAAAACTCCTTCCTTTACTTCGATATTCGGAAGCTTATAAATCATAATTTCCAGATATTCCTTTAAAAAAGTTACCCCCAATTTTATGGCTATTGACTTTAAATTCTGCTCATCTTTCTTTGGGAATGCACAGTGACTTCTAAACGATATTGTTTCTTTTTAAATAAAAATCAATAATATTTTTCAACGCTCTCTCGAAAATATTGCTAATTTGATATATCTTTGCTAAAAAGATATAGTTATGCCCAATTCCTGTCCAAAATGTAATCAGAAAAACATTGTTAAAAGTGGTATTATTAAAGATCGGCAAAGATTTTTATGCAAGGACTGCAAATACTATTTCACCGTAAAAAAGTTGGGGAAACAGATTGATGATTATGTAGTTACCAAAGCGCTTCAACTCTATTTGGAAGGTTTAAGTTACCGAGAAATTGAAAGAATCATCGGTGTTTCACATAACACGGTGAGTTCCTGGATCAAGAAATATAATATCACCCGTCCACCCCATTCTGATTTTCATCCCGTTTATAAAGTCTTTAAACAAAATGAACTGATTGAATACATGTCAAAAGAAGAAAATTTAAAAGGTTCAGGATTGGTCATCACAGAGTTTGGCGATAAATATATGATGATCAAATGGGAACGATTTAAGAAGTAAAGAAGCTGATATTCTTCTCTATTTTAAAGTTTAATTTAGGTAACTATATTCATTACACTAATATATATTAAATTTCTTCAATTAAATTTTTAGTTTCAATTTCGTTTCGACAAAAAAACAAACTAAAAATTATTAATCTATGAAGAAATCAACTATTTTGTTAGGAATTGCTTCTTCTCTATTTTTATCAAACCTACTGAGAGCGCAAGAAATCCCATCTAACGAAGATCTTCTAAAAAGAATTGAAGCTTTGGAAGCCGAAAAAAACAAACCCAAAGAATGGGACGCTTCCTTATATGGCTGGGTTCGAACCGAATATAATTTCGATAGCAGACAATCTGCTTACTCCCGTGAAATGCATCTCAACCTTTATCCACTTGATGAGAAATTAGACGCCAACGGAAAAGACATTAATGCCGCGGGTGGAAGCAACTTTTTAGCAATTACCTCCAGGGTTGGAATTCGATTTAAAGGTCCAGACGTTTGGGGAGCAAAAGCCAGCGGAAATATCGAAGCCGATTTCTTTGGAAATACAGAACTCAATAAAACCTCAGCAGGAAGTGGAAGTACAGGATTAATGAGACTTCGCCATGCGACCGCTACTTTAGCCTGGCCCAAAACTGCCGTTACTTTTGGACAAACTTGGTATCCATCAGTTGTTCCTGATGTTTTCCCAGGAGTTGCTAACTTTAATAGTGGAATTATTTTCAATCCATTTGGTTGGGCAGGTCAAGTTAAAGTTGCTCAGAAACTGACTCCAGAATTAACTTTAACTCTTGTCGCTTATAAAGATCGGGAATTCCAAACTGCAAATGCAATAGGTGCTTCTGTGAACAGTGCGACATTCAATTCTTCTATTCCAACTTTCCACGGACAATTACAATACAAAACAAAAACAATAACTGCAGGTGCTGGTGCAGAATATCAATCTCTGAAACCTGTTATCGAATCAGGAGGATTAGTTTCAGATGAAACGGTAAATTCTGATATGTACTTCGGTTATTTTAAATATGCCAACGACAAAATCATCACCAAATTATATGGAATTACAGGTGGAAATCTTCACCATTTGGTAATGCTTGGGGGATTCGCCGGATATATAGAGCCGAATGGACAGGAATCGTACAAACCAACCAAGACTTCTGCTTTTTGGATAGATGTTGCAAGTGCAAATCCGAAAGTTGCTCCCGGAGTTTTCTTTGGATACACCAAAAATTCAGGTGTTGATGCAGGCTACAAAAACCTTTACATCCGTGGTGCTTCTGGTGCGAGAGTTTTAGAAGATGTTTGGCGTGCTTCCGCAAGGGTTGATTTTAAACAAAATAAATTCAACATTTCTCCGGAAATCGAATATACCGCAGCAAAATGGGGTGATTTAAATACTGAAGGAAAAGCTGAAAATAACCTGAAAGACGTAGGAAATTTCCGAGCGATGGTGAGGGTGATGTATTCATTTTAATTAAAGATTTTCTTATCAATTTTAAAAAACAAAAACAAATAAATTATGGCCAAAAAATTTAACACGCAAGAAGAGCATGATGCTTACGTTGCGGAGAGAAAGAAAAACAAAACCATTTGGGGCGTCATCATGGCTTCCTCACTCGGAACACTGATTGAGTGGTATGACTTCTACATTTTCGGAAGTTTAGCCGTGGTTTTAGCCACCAAATTTTTCCCGGCAGATAACCCAACTGCCGCCTTCTTATCTACGCTGGCGACTTTTGCTGCCGGATTTGTAGTAAGGCCTTTCGGAGCATTATTCTTCGGAAGATTGGGAGATATCATCGGTAGAAAGTACACCTTCTTAGTGACGCTTCTGATCATGGGATTCTCAACGTTCTTAATCGGTTGTGTACCAGAATATGAAACGATCGGCTACGCTGCACCGGTTTTGGTTTTAATCTTAAGATTATTACAAGGTTTGGCGTTAGGTGGAGAATACGGAGGCGCCGCAACTTATGTCGCCGAATACTCCCAACCTCACCGACGAGGATACTGGACTTCCTGGATTCAAACCACTGCCACTTCAGGTTTATTTATTTCACTGATCGTAATTCTGGTAACGAAAACTTCACTTTCGCCAGAAGAGTTTGACAGTTGGGGTTGGAGAATTCCGTTCTGGATCTCCATCTTAATGGTGGGAGTTTCTTACATCATTCGAAGAAATATGGCAGAATCACCTTTGTTTGCCAAGGCGAAAAAAGAAGGAAAAACTTCTAAAAATCCTTTGAAAGAAAGTTTCGGAAACAAATTCAATTTCAAATTCGTTTTGCTTGCTTTATTTGGAGCCGTAATGGGACAAGGGGTGATCTGGTACACGGGTCAATTCTACTCCATGAGTTTTATGCAGAAAGTAATGAATATTGAATCTGCACAAGTGGATACGATGATGGCTTTGGCACTTTTCGTTGCTACTCCATTATTCGTGCTTTTCGGTTGGTTATCTGATAAAATCGGTCGTAAACCAATTATGATGATCGGGATGTTATTAGCGATCATTGCTTACCGACCAATCTATAAAGCAATGTATAACTCAGTTCAAATTGAAAGTAAAGTAATCGCTAAAAATGGGGTAACCGAAAAAAGAACCGTAAAAGTTCACGCAAAAATCCCTACAGACAGTTTGATCACTTTCCATAAAGAAACTGTATTTACAGATGGAACTTTCATGAAAAGAGACAGTATCGTACATTGGGCAGCAGCTGGAGTGTCGATGGTTAACGGAAAACCTGAAGAACCGCTCATCAAAGAAGCGATTACGGTAAATCCTGATACCAGATGGTTACTCATTGTTCTCGTATTTATACAAGTTGTTTTTGTAACCATGGTTTACGGACCAATTGCAGCCTTCCTGGTAGAAATGTTCCCACTGAAAATTCGCTACACCTCGATGTCATTGCCTTACCACATTGGTAATGGAGTATTTGGAGGATTGCTTCCTGCAGTTGCAACTTATCTCGTGGTCTCCGGAAAAAGTGCCGGACATTCCGAATGGTATCTCGAAGGATTATGGTATCCGATCGTGGTTGCCGGAGTTTGTTTGGTCATCGGAACCCTTTATTTAAAAACAAAAAATAAAAGTTTAGAAGAGGATGAATTAGTAGAAGACGAAATACCGGTTGAAAATCCAGTAGTTTAAAACGCATCATCTTTCAAATTTTCAGTAACTTTAAAAAACAAAAAAATGGATCAAGTAAAAAAAATATTAGGAATTGTCTGGATGCTTTTAGCACTGGTAGTCGCCTACTACGGTTTAACAGTTTTCGGTATCCCTAAAATAATGTCCGATAAACAGGAAGATCATGTTTTCGGCTGGATCATCCTCACCGTATTGATGCCGATCATCGTGGGTGGATTAGGAATTTTCGGTTGGTATTCTTTTACAGGAGAATATTCCGACGATAAAGCATAGTAAAATTTAAAATTAGGAAACTAACGGGAAATTCGTTTCCCGTTGTTTTCTTTTAATCATCAAAATGAAATCGGCAATTACAAATTTCTAAAAAATTCAAAATGGCGATTAGACGATTCCATATGACTTTTAAAATTAGTAGAAACTACATATGAAAAAGCGACATCAACAAAAACTGGTAATTTTAAGTATCGCATTGTTTATTTTATTCAATGCGCCGGTTTTGCTTTTGTTCAACAGTTCACAGAAATTAATTGGCTTGCCGCTCATTTACGTCTATATCTTTCTAGTTTGGGGAGCCTCGTGTATCACTTCGTTTATTATCTTTAAAAAATTCCATGAATAGTTATTTGCTTTTTGCACTGGTTATACTCTATCTGGGTCTTTTATTTTTCATTGCGTATTTCGCAGAGAAAAGAAGAAGCAGCTTTTGGGTGAACAATCCGTACGTTTATGCACTGTCACTGGCTGTTTATTGTTCAGCTTGGACTTATTATGGAAGCATCGGTGTAGCGGCAAATCAGGGCTTGGAATATATGGCGATCTACATCGGTCCCATCATTATTATTCCGTCCTGGATCTTTATCAATTCTAAAATCATCCGAATTTCCCGCGTCAACAAGATCAGTAGTATCGCAGATTTTATTTCTTTGAGATATGGAAACAGTCGTTCGTTAAGTGCGATCATTGCGTTGGTTTGTATGTTTGCGATCATTCCTTATATCGGTTTGCAGATCAAAGCGATTTCAGAAACCTTCCATTTAATTACAGAAACGGATCAAACTTCGAGTATGTTTTTTGATTCAGCAACTTATGTCGTCTTGATAATTGCCTTATTTTCATCGTATTACGGAACCAAATATGTAGATGCTTCAGAAAAAAGATTAGGAATTATTTCTGCCATAGCAGTTGAAAGTTTTTTGAAATTAATTTTCTTCATCATCCTGGGAATATTCGTGGTTTATGGTGTATTTAATGGTTTCGAGGATATTTACAAACAGGCTGAAAAACTACCAGACTTCGCAGCTAAAAATTCTTTCAACGGTTTAGAAGGTGGTTTCAATTGGTTCTTACTTTCAATGCTTTCAATGTCTGCAATTTTCCTTTTACCAAGACAATTTCACACAGCGATCATTGAAAATAGAAAAGAAAAACACATCAGAACGGCGATTTGGCTTTTTCCACTTTACCTTTTAATTTTTAATTTTTTCGTGTTCCCGATTGCTTGGGGCGGAAAGATCTTATTTTTTGGAGAAAACGTAAATCCAGAACTCTACTCTATTCTCATCCCTCAAAAATTTGGAAACACAATCATTTCAACAATGGTCTTTTTTGGAGGTTTGAGCGCCTGTATTTCAATGATTATTATTTCAAGCATTTCACTCTCGATTATGCTTTCAAATAATATTATCATTCCTTACGGATGGTTGGATAAATTCAAATTTAGTTCAGAAACTGATAACACCAAAAACATCGTTAACATTAGAAAAATTAGTATTTTCTTATTGATTTTAATCAGTTTTATTTTTTATAAATACTACATATTAGGTAAAAGTTTATTCAGTATTGGCTTGGTTTCTTTCGTCCTGATCGCTCAATTGGCTCCTTCTTTTTTCGGCGCAATATTCTGGCGACGCGGAACTTATCTAGGATCCATGACCGGAATTATTGTCGGAGTTGTTATTTGTTATTTAGGATTGATACTGCCAAGTTTTTCTGAAAATTATCACCAAAGTAATTTCTTCAATCACGTCTTTTTTAGTTTTTTTAATATTCCCTATTTATCACCTATTCCGCAAATTTTCTTCTGGAGTGTTTTGGTTAATGGACTTTTATTCACCATCATTTCTGCAAATAAAGTTTCAGATTATCGGGAAAGGAATTATGCTGAAATTTATGTCGATATCAATGATTACATTCAAAATCATGAGAACGCTTATATCTGGAAAGGAACGGCAAACGTTTCCGATATTCAAAAGATCTTAGTGAAATTTCTTGGGGAGAAAAAGACTGAACAAGCCCTGAAAATTTTTAATTTGAAATATAAAATCACTGATGATAGCGACACCGCAGATTTTCGCTTTATTAAGTTCTCAGAAAATCTCTTGAGTGGAAGAATCGGTACGGCTTCTGCAAAAATTTTAATTGAAGGTGTAACCAAGGAAGATAAAATTTCACTTCCCGAAGTATTAAAAATTTTGGAAGAATCAAGGGAAACCATTTCCATAAACAAACAGTTGAGTGAACAATCTTCACAGTTATTAAAACTATCTGATGATCTTCAAAATGCGAATAAAAATCTAATTGTGAAAGACAAGCAAAAAGATGATTTCCTGGATAGTGTTGCGCATGAACTTCGGACACCGCTTACTGCAATTCGTGCGACGAGTGAAATTCTTTTGGATGATGAAGAAATGCCAGCAGAATTAAAGAAAGATTTCCTGGAAAACATTATCTCAGAATCAGATCGTCTCAGCGAAATTATTAATGATATTCTCTATTTGGATAAATTGGAAACCGGAAATATTCCTTTGAATATTCAGTCCTTCAATATTATTCAAACTTTTCATAAATCGGTGAAACCTTTGCTACATCTTTTTGAACAAAGAAGTTTGCACCATTCTGAAGTTAATCTTTTAGAAAATGAAATTTTCGAATATGACGAACCGAGAATGATTCAGGTTTTTCAAAATATTTTAGGAAATGCTTTGAAATTCACCAATGAGCAAGGAATGATTCAGACGAAATTTCAGCAGCAGGAAAATGAATTGAAAATTTCCGTCTTCAATACCGGAAAAACAATTCCGGAAGAAGATCTCGAATTCATCTTTGAAAAATTCTATCAGTCTAAAAATCAAAATTTACAAAAACCAACAGGAAGCGGATTAGGTTTAGCAATTTGTAAAAAAATAATGCTCGCGCATGGCGGCGACATTCTAGTAAAAAACAAAGAAATTGGGGTGACGTTTGAGATTTTCTTACCCATCCAATTAATAAAAAATGAATCTGTAGAAACTGAAAATACAGAACATGAAAAAGAAGAAATGATATGAAAAAGATACTAATCGCAGACGACGAACATAAAATAATCATGACCCTGGAATATGCTTTTCGAAAAGCAGGTTATGAAGTATTTATCGCCAGAGACGGTTCCGAAGTTTTGGAATTGTTGAAAACCGAAATCCCGGATATGATCCTGCTGGATATCATGATGCCCAAAGTTGATGGATTTACGACGCTACAGGAAATTAAAAGTCAGGATAATTTAAAAGATATCAAAGTAATTTTCCTGAGTGCAAAAAACAATCCTGCTGATATTGAAAAAGGATTAAAAATGGGTGCAGACGATTATATCACCAAACCCTACTCGATTAAAAAACTCACGGAAAGAGTTGAAGAACTTTTAAAATAGTTGATAGTTGAAAATTAACAATAGATTTTAGATTCAAGAAATAATCTTCGAACTCAAACCTTGAACCTTGGACAAAAAAAATAGAAATCATGATGAAAGCAGATGAAATGTTTAAAGAAAGTATCGCTCACAAAGAAAAGTTTTGGGCGGAACAGGCAGAAAAAATTGAATGGTTTAAAAAGCCAAAACATATCTTAACCGATGATGGTCAGACTTACCCAACATGGTTTGCAGATGGCGAATTGAACACTTGTTTTCTGGCAGTTGATAAGCATGTGGATGATGGTTTTGGCGATCAAACAGCAATTATCTACGATTCACCGGTCACGAACAGAATCATTAAATATACATATAGTCAAGTTTTAGAACACGTGTCAAAATTTGCCGGTGGACTGAAAAAATTGGGTTTAGAAAAAGGAGATACCGCCATTATTTACATGCCGATGATTCCGGAATCTGTATTTGCCATGTTGGCTTGTGCAAGATTAGGCGTGACGCATTCCGTAGTTTTTGGTGGATTTGCTCCACAGGAATTAGCGATCAGAATTGATGACTGCAAACCAAAAGCGATCTTAACGGCCAGTTCGGGAATGGAAGTTTCCAGACGGATTCCGTATTTGCCTTTTGTGAAAGAAGCGATCACCATGTCAGAACATCAACCGGAACATATTGTCGCGTTTGATAGAAAATTATTAGGAAACCGAGTTGATTTTAAAAACGATTCTTCTTTGGTTGATTTTGAAAAATTGATGACCGAATCGGAACCAACCGATTGTGTTTCCGTAAAATCTACCCATCCACTCTATATTCTTTACACTTCTGGAACGACTGGAAAACCAAAAGGAGTTGTTCGTGATAATGGCGGACATGCCGTTGCAATGAAGTTTTCCATGCAGAATATTTATGGCGTAAAAGAAGGTGAAACCTTTTGGGCAGCTTCCGATATTGGCTGGGCAGTTGGACACAGTTATTCGGTTTATGGTCCATTAATTAACAGAAATACAACCATTATATTTGAAGGAAAACCAGTTGGAACTCCAGATGCTGGAACATTTTGGCGAGTTATTGAAGAGCATAAAGTAGTGGCAATGTTTACAGCTCCAACCGCCATTAGAGCGATTAAGAAAGAAGATCCGGAAGGAAAATTTATTAAAAAACATGATCTCTCATCGTTGAGAACGCAGTTCTTAGCGGGCGAAAGATGTGATGTTGCAACGCTCGATTGGTATGATGAATTTGTGGGCGTTCCTGCCATTGACCATTGGTGGCAAACCGAATCTGGTTGGGCAATGTTAGGATTAATGCCGGGAGTTGAAGACGTGAAAATTAAAAGAGCTTCTGCCGGAAAACCGATTCCAGGATATGATATTAAAATTTTCAGTGAAGAAGGTTATGAGTTGGAAGCGCATCACGAAGGGTATTTGGTTATTAAACTTCCGCTGGCACCAGGAGCGATGATGGGAATTTGGGGCGATCCGGAACGTTTTAAATTTGGATATCTCGCAAAATTTCCAGGATACTATTTCTCAGGCGATGGTGCAATTAAAGATGAAGATGGTTATGTTTTCGTGACCGGCAGAGTTGATGATGTGATCAATGTGGCAGGACATCGACTTTCTACGGCGGAAATGGAAGAGGTTGTGGCGGCTCATAAAGAAGTTGCAGAATGTTGCGTGGTTGGAATTGATGATGATTTAAAAGGTCAAATTCCGTTTGCAATCGCAGTTTTAAAATCAGGTTCGCAAGCAGATGAAAAGACTTTGGAAAAAGAACTTGTTGTATTGATCCGCGAAAAAATTGGTCCTGTCGCAAGTATGAAAAATGCTTTGGTGGTGAATCGTTTGCCGAAAACACGTTCCGGGAAAATATTGAGAAAATTAATTCGGACAATGCTGGATGGAAAGGAATATCAAATGCCGTCGACGATCGATGATGAAAGTGTTGTGGAGGAATTGCAAGCGAAAATGAATGAATATAAAAAGAAGTATTTGTAAATTGTTGTGTCATTTTGCATAAAATATTTTAACGCAATCCCGATAGCTATCGGGACGCAAAGAAATAATTAATAATGCTGCAGAAAATTACGGACGCAAACCTGCCTGTCGGCAGACAGGGGCGTTTCACTCAGCAAAGTTTAAAAGTTATTAACTCAGCCACGAAGTGGCATAATCAATAGCATAGGGTGAAGCCCTATGAATCTGTGAATGAAAAAAATGAAATTATATTTAAACCAAAATTGGAATAAATAAAAACGGGTCGTAACTAGCCCTGATAGAAGCGGTTACCCCGGAACAAGCGTTGGCGAAAGCCTTGGAGTGAGGAGTATGAGCGGATAGCATCTCGTCTGAATGACGAGACTGGCTCCTGAATAAAATTAGAAATAAAAAAAATAAAATATTATGAAAAATTACGTGATAGACGATTTGCCGGACTATTTTAAACAGTACAAAAAATCGATTAAAAACCCGAAGAAATTCTGGGATAAAGTGGCTGATGAGAATTTTGTGTGGTACCAACGCTGGTCGAAAGTGGTTTCTTACGATATGGAAAATGCGAAAATTGAGTGGTTTAAAAATGCCAAACTGAATATCACCAAAAACTGTATTGATCGGCATTTGAATGAACGTGGCGATAAAACGGCAATTATTTTTGAGCCGAATGATCCGAAAGAAGAGGCGCAACATATATCGTACAGAGAGCTGCGCGACCGGGTTTGCAAAATGGCAAATGTGCTGCGTGATTTAGGCGTAGAAAAAGGCGATCGGGTTTGTATTTATCTGCCGATGATTCCAGAATTGGCGGTTACCATGTTGGCTTGCGCGAGATTGGGTGCGATCCATTCTGTGATTTTTGCGGGATTTTCGGCGAATGCGGTAGAATCGAGAGTGAACGATTGTGGGGCGAAAATGATCATCTGTTCGGACGGAAGTTACAGAGGTACCAAATCGATCGATCTGAAAGGAATCATTGATGAAGCCGTTGAAAAATGTCCGACTGTTGAAAAAGTTTTGGTGGTGAAAAGAACCGGCGGCGAAGTGAAAATGAAAGAAGGACGAGATGTTTGGTTAGCGCCATTGTACGACAAAGCACCTGCTGATTTTATTTCGGTGATCATGGATGCGGAGGATCCGTTGTTTATTTTATATACTTCTGGTTCGACTGGAAAACCGAAAGGAATGCTTCATACGACGGCGGGTTTCATGGTTTTCACGGCTTATACTTTTAAGAATGTTTTCAATTATAAGGAGAACGATATTTATTGGTGTACGGCGGATATCGGTTGGATCACTGGACATTCTTACATTTTATACGGACCGTTGGCGAATGGTGCGACGACCGTAATTTTCGAAGGAGTGCCGACTTATCCTGAACCAGATCGTTTCTGGGAAGTGATCGAAAAACATAAAGTCACTCAATTTTACACAGCTCCGACGGCGATTCGTGCCTTGGCAAAAGAATCTTACGAATGGGTTGAAAAACATGATTTATCGAGTTTACGAGTTATTGGGTCCGTTGGTGAACCGATCAATGATGAAGCATGGCATTGGTATAATGATCATGTTGGTAAGAAAAAATGTCCGATTGTTGATACTTGGTGGCAAACAGAAACCGGTGGAATTATGATCTCGCCCTTACCATTTATCACGCCAACCAAGCCGACTTATGCGACTTTGCCTTTACCGGGAATTCAGCCCGTTTTGATGGATGACAAACGAAACGAAATTACGGGAAACCAAGTTGATGGAAATTTATGTATTCGTTTTCCGTGGCCGGGAATTGCGCGTACCATTTGGGGCGATCATCAAAGATATAAAGAAACTTATTTCACCGCTTTTCCGGGAAAATATTTCACAGGAGATGGTGCTTTAAGAGACGAAGTTGGTTACTACAGAATCACCGGACGTGTCGATGATGTGATCATTGTTTCTGGACATAACCTCGGAACTGCACCAATTGAGGATAGTGTAAATCAGCATCCAGCCGTGGCGGAATCTGCAATTGTTGGTTATCCGCACGATGTGAAAGGAAGTGCTTTATATGGATTTGTAATGTTGAAAGACAGTGGTGAAGAACGTGATAAAGATAATTTGAGAAAAGAGATCAATGGTGTGATTTCCGATACCATTGGGCCGATTGCGAAACTGGATAAAATTCAGTTTGTTTCTGCCTTGCCAAAAACCCGTTCCGGTAAAATCATGCGTCGTATTTTGAGAAAAATTGCAGAAGGTGATTTTGCTAATTTCGGTGATACTTCTACTTTGTTGAATCCGGAGATTGTGGAGGAGATTAAGAATGAGAAGATTTAGTATTGTGGGATGTTTGATGATGGATGTCTGAAAATCCCCCAATAGATTATAATTAAACCTTGCGGAAACGTGAGGTTTTTTATTTATTACCGCAAACCTGCCTGTCGGCAGACAGGAGAGACCAAAGAAATTTGGCGATCAATTTAGATATTTAAAAAATCGCATAAGAATCGTGGAAAATTTCACCATTAAGACTTTGGTTAAGGAGTTAAGATGATTAAGATTTCCTTCGGAAATTGAAAACTAATGTGTGCTTTTCAGCATGATGCTTTTCAACTTAAACTTTAGTGACTGATGTGTTTAAAAATCAAATAGTGAATTAGCAAAATAAAACTTTTGTGACTTTTGTGGTCAAATTTATTACTACATTTATCGTAAAAAAATTGGGTAGTCAGAAATATTACACAGAAGTCATCATCATTGGCGGCGGTTTGGCAGGTTTAACAAGCGCGCTTCATCTTTCTAAACTGGGAGTTGGAGTGAGGCTTATAGAAAAGAATTCTTATCCAAAACATAAAGTCTGCGGCGAATATATTTCCAATGAAGTCCTGCCCTATTTCAAATGGCTTAACGTCGATATTGAGGAATTAAAACCGACCCACATTACCTCTTTACAATTTTCATCAGAGTCCGGACGAACCATTGAAACGAAACTTCCACTCGGTGGTTTTGGGATCAGCCGTTATACTTTGGATCATGCCCTTTATTTAAAAGCGCTATCTCAAAACTGTGAAATTATCGAAGATCAAGTGAATGAAGTTATTTTTACAGACGATCTTTTTGAAGTTCACTTGGCTTCAGGGAAAATTATAGCTTCGAAAGTCGTTCTGGGTGGTTTTGGAAAAAGATCCAATTTAGATTTAAAAATGAAACGGGATTTCATCGAGCAGAAATCGCCTTGGTTGGCGGTGAAGTCTCATTACAAAGGAAATTTCCCGGATAATATTGTTGGTCTGCATAATTTTAAAGGCGGTTATTGCGGCGTTTCTAAAGTTGAAGATGATTTGCTCAACATATGTTATTTAACTAATTTTAAATCGTTCAAGAAATTTAAAAACATTGAAGAGTTTCAGGAAAAAGTAGTTGCTCAAAATCCACATTTAAAAAATATTTTAGAACATTCTGAATCCGTTTTTGAAAAACCTTTGACGATCAGTCAGATTTGTTTTGAGAAAAAAGAAAATGTAGAAAATCATATTTTAATGATGGGCGACACGGCAGGCTTGATCCATCCGTTATGCGGAAACGGAATGGCCATGGCGATTCACAGTGCAAAACTGGCTTCAGACCAAACCATCGATTTTTTGTCGGGAAAAATATCACGACAAGAAATGGAGCAGAATTATTCTCAAAACTGGAACAAAAATTTCAGACAAAGATTATGGTATGGCCGAATTTTAGGTAGTATTTTAGAACATTCAAAACTCTCCGAAGTTTTGACTAACTTAATAACTTATCTCCCGTTCCTACTTCCGATCATCATTAGAAAAACACACGGAAAAGAAATCAATATGACTCAAAATTAATGGCTTTAGATACCACGTATAGAACAGATCTCGAAGAATCGATGGATGATTTTTCAATGGATAATGATGGATTAGTTACCGCTTTGGATGACATTGCGCGAATTAATCAGTTGCTCGGCGGAAACTCAGTAACTTTAGATGGCGTTCAGCATTTAATAAAAGATCTTCCAAAAGACCAAACCATCACCATTATGGATTTCGGTTGTGGAAGTGGTGATATGCTTCGAATGCTGTCAAAATTTGGAAAAGAAAATAATCTAAAATTTCAGTTGATCGGAATCGATGCCAACGAAGCTACGATTCGTCACGCTGAAAAATGTTCGACCGATTTTGAAAATATCACGTATATCGCAGAAGACATTTTTTTGTACGACTTTTCCAAATCCAATATAGATATCGCTTTGATTACTTTGACTTTACATCATTTCAAAGATGATGAAATTTTAAAAATACTACGTGTTATTTTAAACCTGGTCCAAAAAGGAATCGTGATGAATGATTTACAGCGAAGTAAATTAGCCTATCGCTTGTTTCAAATCATTATCTTTATTTTCAGATTGGAAAAAATGACGGCGAATGACGGACTGATTTCTATTTTAAGAGGTTTTAAAAAAGAAGACCTGGTAAAATATTCGAAAGAATTAGGATTAAAAAAATACAGCATCAAATGGAAGTGGGCGTTCCGCTACCAATGGATCATTACAAAAACAAATTAATAATAGTTACGGATTGCTTCGTACCTCAAAAGATATATGAGTGTAAAAATAGTTACAGTTGCCAAGCAACTGCCAAAATATTCCCGAAAAACTGCAGAAGTTTTACCCTTCCTCGATCTTTGGTTAGAAGGTCAGGAAAGTCGCTTTGTACGTAAAGTAAAAAAAATATTTGAAGGTGCCGCTGTCGATGAACGATACTCCATCATGGATCCGGCAGAAGTTTTCACCGCAACTTCTTTTGAAGATAAAAATGATATTTACGCCCGCGAAGTCGTTATTTTAGGTGAACAGGTTTTGGATAAAGCGTTAAAAAAAGCTGATTGGGATACACAATCGTTGGATTATATCATCACCGTAAGCTGTACCGGAATTATGATTCCGTCGCTCGATTCTTACCTGATCAATAAATTAAATTTACGCCAGGACATCGTCCGCTTACCGGTGACCGAAATGGGTTGCGCCGCGGGAGTTTCCGGAATTATTTATGCCAAAAACTTCCTCCAAGCAAATCCTGGAAGACGTGCTGCCGTAATCGCAGTAGAAAGTCCAACAGCGACTTTTCAACTGGAAGACTTCTCGATGGCAAACATTGTAAGTGCTGCCATTTTCGGCGATGGCGCTGCGTGCGTTCTGCTTTCCTCCGATAAAGATGCGGAAGGTCCAGAAATTCTCGCAGAAGAAATGTATCATTTTTATAACAATGAACACATGATGGGTTTCAAACTCACCAATTCCGGATTACAAATGATTCTGGATATTGAGGTTCCCGATACAATTGGGGAACATTTCCCTAATATTATCCATCCGTTTTTAGCCAAACAAAATTTAGAAATTAAAGATATCGATCACTTGATTTTCCACCCGGGTGGAAAAAAGATCGTTCAAATGGTCGAAGGATTATTTTCTGATTTGGGTAAAAATATCGATATAACGAAAGAAGTTTTACGCCTTTATGGAAACATGTCAAGCGCAACGGTTTTGTATGTTTTAGAAGAAATCATGAATCAAAAACCGAAGAAAGGAGAAAAAGGTTTGATGCTCAGTTTCGGTCCTGGGTTTTCGGCACAAAGAGTTTTACTGCAATGGTAAGAAGATTTGAAAAGACAAATTATTGGGCAGTTATTCTGGGCGGAAGTTCAGGATTAGGCCTCGCTTCTGCAAAAAAATTAGCTGCAGAAGGAATGAATATCTGTATTATTCACCGGAATTCCCGAGCTGAAATGGAAGTAATTAATAAAGAATTTTTATTTTTTGAAGATCAGAACGTTCAATATTTAACTTTAAATAAAGACATCTTAAATCCTACCCTACAGCAAGATATAATTTCAAAACTAAAATTTACTTTAGGTGAGAATGGAAAGATCCGTTGTCTTCTGCACAGCATCGCCAAAGGAAATTTGAAACCAATGATCGGAACTGAAATGGAAAGTCTTTCTTCAGATGACTTTTCAATTACGCTTCAGGCAATGGCTACGAGTTTATACGACTGGACAAAATTATTATTCAACGAAAACTTATTTGCTGCAGATGCACGAATTCTTGCTTTTACCAGTGAAGGAAGCACAAAACCTATTAATAATTACGGCGCAGTTTCTGCCGCAAAAGCAGCGTTGGAAGCAATTAGTAGAAATATTGCTTTGGAATTTGCACCTTTTGGTTTAAGATCAAATTGTATTCAGGCTGGAGTAACTGATACAAGGTCTTTACAAATGATTCCGGGAAGTGAAGAAATAAAAGAATACACCAAAAAGCGCAATCCTTTTAAGCGGTTAACCACGCCAGAAGATGTAGCGAATGTCGTCAGTTTATTATGTCAGGCCGAAGCTTCCTGGATCAATGGTTGTGTAATTCCCGTCGATGGTGGCGAACATTTGAGTTAAATGAATACTGCAGAAATTTTACAAAAACTACCTTACACTACTCCATTTTTATTTGTGGATGATTTGGCTAGCGTTGATGAAAATGGCGCTACGGGAACTTTTACTTTTAACGAAGATTTAGATTTTTACAAAGGTCATTTTAAAAACAATCCTGTAACTCCTGGCGTTATTTTAACGGAATGTATGGCCCAAATCGGATTGGTTTGCTTAGGGATTTTTTTGGTTGGAAATGATTTGACTGAAGAAAGTCAAATTGGATTAACTTCAACAGATATCGAATTTCTAAAACCCGTTTTTCCGGGTGAAAAAGTCACTGTGATCTCAGAGAAAATTTACTTTAGATTTAATAAATTAAAATGTAAAGTAAAAATGGTGAATGAAAACTCGGAAATCGTGTGTGAAGGAACGATTGCAGGAATTATTAAATAGTTTTTAAATTAATAGTAAAAGTGCCGCAAAATATGGCACACAGATTCCACAGATTTACACAGAAACTGGTAGTTTTAAATAATCTGTGAAATCTGTGAAAATCTGTGGGAAAAATCCTAATAAAAATTAATGCAAAATGAAAGATATCCGAGTCGTCATTACAGGTTTAGGAGTTGTTGCACCCAATGGTATTGGATTAGAAAATTTCCGTTCTGCTTTGAAGCAAGGTCGTTCTGGAATTCAGTTTGATCAGCAATTAGCCGATTTGCAATTCTCCTGTCAGGTTTCCGGAACTCCGCCGATCGATAAAGAAAATTTAAACGACTATTTCACTGATTTAGAATTACGGAATTTTAATTCGACCGGAATTATGTACGGCGTTATTGCAGGTTTAGATGCCTGGAAAGATGCAGGTTTAGAACCTTCAGACGGAGAGAATCCGGATTGGGACAGCGGAACGATTTTCGGCGCAGGAACTTCTGGAATTGAAAAATTTCGGGAAAGCATTTATAAAATTGATGCGCTTCAAACAAGAAGATTAGGAAGTACGGCGGTTTCGCAAACGATGAACAGCGGAATCAGTGCTTATTTGGGTGGGAAATTAGGTTTAGGAAATCAGGTCACCACAAATTCATCCGCTTGCACCACAGGAACAGAAAGTATTTTAATGGCATTTGACCGAATCAAAGCCGGAAAAGCAAAACGTATCTTAGCCGGAAGTACAAGTGATTCCGGTCCGTATATTTGGGCAGGTTTTGATGCCATCAAAGTCTGCAACTATAAATCGAATGATCATCCAGAATCCGCTTCTCGTCCGATGAGTGCGTCGGCTGCAGGTTTTGTTCCCGGAAGTGGCGCCGGAGCTTTGGTCATTGAAGATCTGGAATCTGCGATTGCGCGAAATGCTAAAATATATTGCGAGATTCTTGGCGGAAATCTAAACAGCGGCGGACAACGCGGCGGTGGAAGTATGACGGCTCCAAATTCGACGGCCGTTCAGAAATGTGTGAAAGATGCGATTATAGAAGCAGGAATTATGGCAAAAGATATTGATTACATCAGCGGACATTTAACTGCAACTTCAAAAGATTCCACAGAAATCCAGAATTTGTCATCGGCATTAAGCCTTTCCGGAAAAGATTTCCCTTACATCAATTCATTGAAAGCTTTAACTGGTCATTGTCTTTCCGCCGCTGCAAGTGTTGAATGCGTGGCGACTGTTTTACAATTGTCTGAAAACTTTGTCGCTCCGAATGTCAATTGTGAAGACTTGAATCCGGAGATTTCAGTGATCATTGATGCTGATTGTATTCCGCAAAAGCTGATTGAAAAAGAAATTAATATTGCTGCAAAAGTAAGTTTTGGCTTTGGCGATGTGAACGGATGTATTATCTTTAAAAAATATTCTTAATAAATTTCAATATAAAATATGGACAAAGAAGAAGCTATTCAAAAATTAAAAGAAATTGTAAAACCTTACGTTAAAGAGGCTAACCTTTTAGAAAGCATCAATGAAGATACCGATTTCATCAATGATCTCAATATCAATTCGGCTAATTTGGTAGATGTTGTTTTAGATGTAGAAGAAGTTTTTGATATTGAAATCGATGCGGAATCTATGGAGAAAATGCGCGACGTAAAATCTGCTTTAACAGTAATTGAAGAGAAATTGGCTCAGAAATAATATTCAAATATCCAACTACTTTTTTGTTGTTTGCACAGCTCCACATTTGTTGAGTCGGTAATTATAATTCAATAATGAACTGAAGCTATTTTTAGTTTAATTAAAAGTTATCCACATTTCCACAAGGAACAAATAAACTTGTATAAGCAATAACTTTTCTTTATTTTCGTTGATTAAATGTGGAAAGCATTATCGGAATTCTTACTCTGATCAATCTTCCTAAAACCCTCCGAAAATAAGGATTAAATGAATTCAAAAAAAATATTAATTGCTACGGCAATTTTCTATTTCGGCTTATCCGAGGCGCAACAATCTCAATACTTCAGCGACCGCGAAAATTACCGGTTTAACCTCGCAGAAAACCTTTACCAAAATAAAATTTACAATGCTTCCCAATTTGAATATGCCCGGCAGTATTTTTACAACGAAACACTTTCAAATTCAAAAAAAGAAGCAGCTCAGTTTTTCGATAATGTTATAGGCGTTATTTTACGTAAGAATCACGCGGAACAAGGACTTGATGCGTTCATCAAAGAATATCCGAACTCTGCGTATTTCGCACAGGCTAATTTACCTTTGGCTGATTTCTATCTGGCTCAAAAGGATTTTGATAAGGCGCTGGAAACTTTACAAAACGTTAATCAATACCAACTTTCCAAAGAAGAAAACACGCAGTACATCATGAAACTTGGTTATGCCAAATTCATGACCGGCGATTCTCAGGGCGCGATTGAAGCTTTAGATGAAGCTTATAAATCAGCAGAAGGTTCCGATAAAAATGACATCGGTTATATGTTGGGACATTTGTATTATGCTGATGGACAGAACGATAAAGCATTTAATTATTTTGATGAAATTAAAGATAACGAAAAATATGCTCGGGTTGTAAAACCGTATTATGTTCAGTTATACTTCAATGACAAAGATTATGACAAGGCAATTGTAGAAGGAAATTCATTGTTAAATGAAAACATTTCTGCCGATTATAAGGCAGAAGTTCACAAGATGATCGGCGAAAGTTATTTCATGAAAGGTGATTATGACTCTGCCTATCCGCATTTGAAAATTTATTTAGACAGCAAAGCGAATCCTTCTGAAAGCGATCTGTACGAAATGGGATTTGTTTCCGCTCATTTGAAAAAATATGATGAAGCGGTTTCTTATTATAATCAACTATTAAACAGCAATTCTGCAACGTCTCAAAATGCTTATTATCAATTAGGGAACGCTTATTTGGAAGTTGGAAAGAAACAGGAAGCACTTTCTGCGTTTCGGTCAGCTTATCAGATGACTTATGACGCGAAAGTTCAACAACTCGCTCATTTACAATACGCTAAACTAAGTTATGAACTTGGAAATCCGTTTGAATCGGCTTCGAATGTGATTCAAAATTATATTTCCAAATATCCAAACAGTCCGGAGACGAAAGAGATGAAATCTCTTTTGGTGAAATCTTATTTGTACTCAGGTGACTATAAAGGAACATTGGCAGCCATTGATAAAATGCCGAATTCCACTCCTGAAACCGATAAAGTAGATCAGGAAGTTTCTTATTTAATTGGAACGGAAGAATTTAATAAAGGAAATTTAGACGCTGCCGAGAAATACTTTCTCCGAAGTTTAGAATTCAATATTAATAAAGAATTCAATTCCAGAGCGCTGTATTGGTTGGCCCAAACCTACTATCTGAAGTCGAATTATCCTTCTGCGATTGTCCGTTTTGAGAAATTACAATCTGAGAATTTCCCGGAAAAACAACAATTGAATTATGATTTAGGATACGCCTACTTTAAATCAAAGAAATTTGACAAAGCAAAACAGTACTTTTTAGCGTATCTAAAAGATCCACAACCGGAATTTAAAAATGATGCAGAACTTCGTTTGGCAGATACCTATTACGCCAATAACGAATTGAATGAAGCAATCGCCATTTACGACAAATCGGAAAGTGCTGATGATTATACGATGTTTCAGAAAGCGATGGCTTTAGGTTTTAAAGGAGATACTGTAGCTAAAATTTCAGAACTGAAAAAGTTGTTGACGCAATATAAAAATTCAGAATATTTTGACGATGCTCAATATGAGATCGCAACGGCTTATGCGGCAAACGATGATTATAAGAGCTCCAACGATTATTTCAGTCAAGTCATTAAAACAAGCAGTGATAAAGATTTAGTCGCGAATGCACAGATTTATCGCGCTCAGAATTACATCGATCAAAACGATGATGCCAAAGCTTTAACAGAATTAAAGTCTCTTGGAAATCAATATAAAAATACGGCTTTCGCAAGTAAAATAGTACTGGCGGCGAAACCTATTTTCATTAAAAAAGGAGATGTTTCTGGCTATGAAAGTTTTGCCCAAAGCTTAGGCGTAAGAATCGACGCTTCTGAAATTGATGAAATTAACGTGAATCGTGCAAAAATGCTTTATGCCAGCAAGGATTTTAAAAATGCTATTCCACTTTTTGAGAAATATTTAACACAGAATCCAACGGGTGATGGTTTGTATCAAGCTCAATATGAATTGGGTGAAAGTTATTTCCAGACGCAGAATCTAACGAAAGCATTACTGGTTTTACAGGAAGTTGCGCAAGTTCAGAACGATTATCAGGAAGATGCACAAACCAGAATCGCGCAGATCTATTTAGCACAGAACAACTCTAACGAAGCTAAAAAATATTTGATCTCACTTTCAAACTCAACAAGCATCAATGTAAAAAACTTTGCTAATGTAGAATTAATGAAGATTTATGCTGATGAAAAAGATTTCAGAAAGGCAGAAACATTAGCGGACTTAGTGATTCAAAATCCAAAAAATTCAGCTTCAGTTAATGAACTGGCGAGAGTCATTAAAGCCAGAAGTTTGATGAATAATGGGAAAGAAAGTGAAGCAAAAACAGCTTACACTTCTTTAGAAAAATCATCGAACACGGAGGTTGCAGCCGAAGCTTTGTATGCAAAAGCTTTCTATCAGAACAAAGGAAAAGCCTTTAAATCGTCTAACGAAACTATTTTCAAACTGGCGAACAATTATGCTTCCGAAGAATATTGGGGCGCAAAATCTTTGGTTTTAATGGTCAGAAATTACATTGGTCTGAAAGATAATTACCAGGCAAGTTACACCGCTGATCAGATTATCGCTAACTATGGCGATTTCCCAGAGATTGTGTCAGAAGCAAAGGATTTAAAAAAGCAGATCAAGAAATAAATCGAAAAAGCCACGAAATGGCGACATCAATAGCAATGGGTGTAGCCCATTGAAAAGAACAAAAGCAACGGGCGAAATCCATTGAGCGTCATAAAACAAACGCAAAAAATTAAATTAATGAACAAGAGAATTCAACATATATTTTTAGTCGGTCTGCTATTTTCTTCGACCGCAGTTTTTTCACAAATCAAAGATGAAACATTGATCTTGGACCGTAAACGCGAACCAGAAGTGAAGAAAATCGAGAAGAAGAAAACTTCCATCGAAGCAGAAAAAAATTATCCACCCGAAGAAAAGTCTGCAAATCCGCCAACATACAATATCACGAATGTTCCGGCATCATCAGACTTTAAAACTTCGCTGATTCAGGGAGAAGATATTTCACCCAAATTTGAAGCAGAAAACCAGAACAACTATTTCCAGTTAGGAATGGGAAATTACGGGAAAATTTTAGCTGATGGATTAATTTCAACCACTTTAGAAAACGAGATGGAAGTTGGTGCAGATGTACATTTCCTGTCAACCAATGGTTTGAAAAAAGTGTATGATTGGGATTCAAAACAAAGTTCCGCGAATGTTGGGGCGTTTTTAAATTCTTACGGAGAATTAGGAAAGTTCAGTGTGAATGCTGATTACGGTTTAAACGACTATAATTATTATGGGATTTATGCTTTGACGCCGTCATCGTCAAATGTTGATTTACAGCAGAAAACAAATCGTTTTAAAGTCAATGGATATTATGATTTCTATTCGAACGAAATACTCAATGATGTCCGACTTAAATCGTCTTTCTTGAGTGATCATTTTGGTGCGAAGGAAAGTCAGGCTGAAGTTTTAGTGAATCTTTCTAAACACGGCGTAGAGTTTCCAAGTTTGGATGATGTCCGTTTTAATGCGGATTTCGGAATTAATTTAGAGACTGTAAAATCAGATTTTGATTTGCTCGAGAAAAATTCTTCCCAATTTTTGAATGCTACTTTAGCACCGAAAATGACTTTTTTTAAAGGCGATTCTTATTTGATGATCGGTTCAGATTTTTCATTTTTAAATGCTAAAAATTCAAATTTACTTTTAACAGACCAACAGAAAAACAATAAAACGTATTGGTTTCCAAAAGCAGAAGTACAATTTGCAGCTGCAGATGAATTTAAATTCTATGGTGGAATTACAAGTGGTTTGCATCTGAATTCTTATGCTAATTTACTGGAGCAGAATCCATATTTGGTGTCTGATCAGGAATTACGTGCAACGGAAACAAAATATAAATTCTACTTTGGGTTGCGTGGCGATATTGACCAGCAAATTAAATACGATTTCAGTGCAGGTTTTGGAAAGATGAATGATATTCTTTTCTTTAAGGCCAATGATTTATTTAATTACGATGTTGATTATAACCGTCCGGCTTATGATTTTGCGAATACCTTCTCTTCCGTTTACGACAATGGAACGGTGAGTGAAGCAAAAGCGAGTCTTCAGTATTTTCCTTTAGCAAATCTGTCTTTGGATGCTGAAGTTAATTTTGAAAAATATAACTTAGATACTAATGATGACATTTACAACAAACCTCTAATAAAAGCGAGTTTAGGTGGTAAATATTCAATGTTGGACAAAAAATTGAACTTGGGTGCGAAAGCAATATTTGGTTCGGATCAAACAACCAACTCATTTGAAGTGAATAATGACGGTTTCAATCCCAATAGTTTTATCTCCACTCAGAACACAAATGACAAAGTTGGTGGATTTGCTGATTTAAATTTGTCTGCAGAGTATAAAGTTCACAAAAATTTCAGTATTTTCGCACTCGGAAATAATTTACTCAACACCCAGTATCAAACTTACAAAGGTTATAAAGTTTTGGGAGCACAGATTTTGGGAGGTGTGAAGATTTCTTTTTAGGGTGAATTTCTTCGAGTGAATGGTGAATTTTAAAAGTGAATTGAAAAATTGACTATTGACCATTGACAGCAGAGCAATTGACCCTCGAAAAATGGCTGCGTAGTTCAACTGGATAGAATATCAGATTTCGGCTCTGATGGTTGCAGGTTCGAACCCTGCCGCGGTCACTACAAAAGGATAAAATTAGTTTTTTATCCTTTTTTGTATTTAGGTTGAAAAGAGTTTTAAACTTAAGAAAGAATATTCTGAAATCTAGCAATAAAAATAACGGCAAAGCTTCAATAAGCCTTGCCGTTTTTTACTTTGATTAAATCTCAGAATCGATTTAATCTTCTATATAATTGATGTGTTTCTATTAAATCCGAAATTAGTTGTTCGTCACAGTAAGCTGAACTTCAATATTATTTCGGGTTGCGTTGGAGTAAGGACATACTTGATGCGCTTGTTCTACCAGTGATTGAGCTTCTTCTAAAGAAACGCCCGGAACATTAACATCTAATTCCACAGCAAGGCCGAAACCGCCATTTTCAATTTGACCGATGCTCACTTTTGCAGTTACTGTAGTTTCTCCTGTTTCCATCTTTGATCTTTTGATAACCAAATTCAAAGCGCTATCGAAACAAGCTGAATAACCTGCTGCAAAAAGCATTTCTGGGTTTGTAAAGTCATCGCTGCCTCCACCTAAAGCTTTTGGAGTTCTTACATCCAATTCTAAAATTCCGTTTTCACTTTTAACGTGTCCGTCTCTTCCTCCTTTTGCTGTTACGCTTGTTGTATATAATGTTTTCATTTCTTATTTTTTATTTTCTATGATGTTTAATATTTTATCGACGGTCGATTTAAGTCCCACCAGATCATCTTCTGATAGATTGAGTTTCTCTGCCATTTTACCCGGAATTGCACAGGATAATTTCTGCAGATCTCGCCCAACTTCCGTTAAAAAAACCTGTACGACGCGTTCATCTTCTTTTTTTCTTTTTCTTTCTAAATAGGATTTTGCTTCTAATCTTTTTAATAAAGGAGTCAAAGTTCCACTGTCCAGAAATAATTTTTCACCAATTTGATTAACGGTCAATCCTTCATTTTCCCAAAGTACCATCATCACCAAATACTGAGAATAGGTAATATCTAATTCTTCTAAAAATGGCCGGTACATTCCCGTAATCTCTTTCGATATTACATATAGCGGGAAACATATTTGATTGTCTAATTTGGGAGTATCTTGATTTTCCATCATTTAAAATCAACTGATTAATTGAAATAATTATTTACTGATAATAAATTCCTCCATCGGAATTCTTACTTTTTTCATATGAGACAAATAATCTTTTTCAAGATCTCTGTACCCAAGATATAGCAAGATTACACTCTTTAGACCTAATTCTTTCAAGCCTAACATTTCATCTACCACTTCATTGCTAAAACCTTCAGCTGGGGTGCTGTCAATCTTCAATTCCGCAGCTTGTGCCATGGCTAATCCTAATGCAATGTAAGTTTGACGAGCGGTGTGTGCAAAATGTTCGTCAGCAGTCTGACCGTTGTACAAAGTTTTAATTTGATCTGTATAACTTCCGAAGCGACCTCTTGGCAGCTCTCTTACGTCGGTGTGATGATCGTAAACTTTGTCGATCTTCGCATCTGAATAACTATCCCAAGCGGCAAAAACCAAAACTTGTGAACAATCTTTCATGACTTCGGGATTCAAAGCACCTTTGATCATCTGCTCTTTTAATTCTTGATTTTCAACAACAATTACTCTGAAGGGTTGTAGTCCCGAAGAAGTTGGAGCCAATCTAGCTGCTTCTAGTATTTTATTAAGATCTTCTTGTGAAACTTTTTTTGAGGAGTCATAAGCTTTTACAGCATGTCTCCATTTTAAATCCTCTATTAATGACATCTTCTTTTATTTTAATTGATCTAATTTGAATTGCAAAGATAGTAAACAATTATATTGTACGCAATTTAATTGCGTATTATTTTAAATTTTATGAATTATACGGAAGAAAAAAATTGAACATTTGAAAATAAGTACGTTTTAATTAAAGACCAATATCCTATCTACCAGTCATTTCCTGGAGAATTCAAAACACTTTCTAAAATAGGTCTATTAACCCCCACTTTCATCTAATTAAATTTCTAAATTTGCATACACACAAATGATATGAAAAAACTTTACTTTTTTCTGATTGCCCTATGCGGTATTCAGGCCTTTTCGCAAATTGCCATAACGAGAGATAATACTTTTGGAAACAGCGGTAATTTCACCACAAGCTTCAGCGGTACTCAACAGATTCTTCACAGCAACACCATTATCTTAGCTGATCATTCTATCTTGCAAATTGTAACCTTAGCCGATAACAATTATATTTTGAAGCTAAAACCAAACGGAACTTTAGATGCCTCCTTCGCCAATAATGGAAAGCTAGAATTAGGCGTCAATAATGTGATGAATGCTGTCTTACAAAACGATAAGATCATCGTTTATTTCGGTCCGAAATCTCTGGATTATAGCGATTATACCGATTCAAAAATTGTACGGTATAACAGCAATGGAACGTTAGATACTACTTTTGGAACGAACGGTGTTTTAAATGAAGTTACAGAAAGTACAGACCCGCAAGCATTGAGCGTTTTAGTTTTGAAAGATCAAAGTTTATTGGTAACCAACTCAGCCGAAACTTACCCTAAAAAATTTACAAGCAATGGACAACTTGATTCCGCGGCCGGAAACAATGGGATCATCCAATACAATTATCATTTTCCGATCGGGCAGTTCTACAATGGAAAAATCGCTACTTGTGATGTGAGTTCGACGTCATCGTCGCTATTTTCATTCTTTGATTTAAATTCCCTGTCTAACAATACGGTCATTGATTTAAATGATCATTCCTGCCATCAACACAACGGCTTCACTATTCAGAATAAGAACAATGTGTCGACAAGAACAACAAAAGATGGTTTGGTTTACTCCATATTTAACTATACTAATTATCCACTACCCAATTTTAGCAGGTTGATCGTTATGAAAAATGAACAATTAGATTCGCAGTTTAATGGAGCTGGTTTTGCAACTTCTGAAGATGGGGAAAACTTTTTGGACGCTGGTTTTTCGAACAACCTATTTATCGTTTTAAATGAGAAAGGAAATCAAAAAGCACTGAATGCCTACTCTACTGCAGGAGTCTCTTTAAACATCAATAATGTCCGAGATTTCAGTTTGAACTCTGGACATGAAATTGAAATGAAAGATAATTACATCCTAATAAAATCAATGTTGCAGGATGAGAATCAAAACGTGGTGAACGTGATAATTGAAAAGTTTCTCATCAGCGATGGAAGATTAGCAACCAGCAATAATCCTTTGAAACAAATTAAAGTTGAGAATCCAGTCAAAGATTTTCTGAATATTATTAATGCTGAAAACGGAAGTCAATTTGACCTTTACGATATGAATGGTAGAATGATCTTAACTTCTACAAGTCCAAAAAACATGAACACAAGTAATCTTTCAAAAGGGATTTATATTCTGAAAATTAATTTAAAAAATGGAGAGGTCTTTTCGCAAAAACTCATTAAAAATTGATCAATACGATTTCCATGAAAAAACCGTCTGAAAGATTCAGACGGTTTTTTTGATATTAAAAAGAAAAACTTCCTATTATCCTAATTTTTTAGCATCAGCCACAAATTGCGCTAAGCCTTTATCAGTCAAAGGATGATTCAATAAGTTAAGAATCGAATCCAGTGGTGACGTAATGACATCTGCACCAATTTTCGCACAGTTGATGATATGCATAGGCGAACGGATTGACGCTGCCAGGATTTCAGTTTCAAACATATAATTGTCAAAAATAATTCTGATCTCTTCGATTAAATTCATTCCATCTACTGAGATATCATCTAATCTTCCCAAGAACGGAGAAACATAGTTAGCACCAGCTTTCGCCGCCAATAAAGCTTGACCAGCTGAGAAAATCAAAGTACAGTTGGTTTTAATTCCTTTATTAGAAAAGTATTTTAAGGCTTTGATACCATCTTTGATCATCGGGATTTTCACCACAATATTAGGATGAATCGCTGCTAATTCTTCACCCTCCTTAATCATTTCTTCATAAGTAGTACTCAGAACTTCGGCAGAAATATCGCCATCAGCAATTTCGCAAATGGTTTTGTAATGGTTCAGAATTGCTTCTTTTCCACTAATTCCTTCTTTAGCCATTAACGATGGATTGGTGGTAACTCCATCTAAAATTCCTAGATCCTGTGCTTCTTTAATTTGCTCCAGATTAGCCGTGTCGATAAAAAATTTCATATTACTTTTTGTTTTTGCAAAGATAAGATTTTCGAATTCAACTAAAAAGTTTTATAAAAAACAAAAATCAAAATATCGCTCAAAGTCAATGTTACTTTGCATTAGAAATCTTTTTCTAATTTCTATTTTTCATTAAGATCCAACCTTTTCGCTGTTCAGCTTTGAGCGAAACTGGATCGTACCAGGAAACGACGTACCAATACGTAGAAGTCGGTAAAGCTCTATTATTATGTTTCCCGTCCCATTCATTTTTACTTGGAGTACTGGATTCAAAAACTTTGGTTCCATTTCTGTCTGCGATGACAATAGAAACCTGCTCCATTCTTTCTAAATTTTCGATTCTCCAAACATCATTAATACCATCTGCATTTGGACTGAAAGCATTATTAATTTTAATAAAATAAACCGTTTTTGGTGGTCCAATACAAGCAGTTGCCGATTCTACCTGAATCACATAAGAACTGCCAGTCGGATTAAATAAAATATTGGAAGATTGTGGAACTCCATTGAAATAATATAAATACGGTTTCACGCCACCTTCAGCAATCACCTCAATCGAATTGTTGGATTGATTAATCACCTGAATTTTGGGTTGGTTTTCATCAGAAATAATGAAATTATGCGTGTACGTACAGTTATTAGAATTCATCAATTCGACCGAATAATTTCCAGCATTTGTGAAAGAGGCAGTCTGCGTAGTTTCACCTGTACTCCATTTCCAGGAGGTGTTTTCTGAGCCGGCATCAATCACCAAAGTCTCACCGTAACAAATGAAATATTTGTCAAGCAACGTGGTAGACTTAGTTGACGTGTTTACTTTTAAATTTATTTTCGCTATAGATGGACAGAATCCAGGAATGGTAATCCTAACAAAAACCGTTTGCGCAAAAGCAGTTTCATTGGTATAATTTGAATTGATCGATTGAGTAAGATTAGAATCTTTAAAATATTCGAAAACCGCAGAAGCATCATTGGTAAATACCGATTTTTTTGAATCCAAATTAAAAGCAGTTTTACCATCGAAGTCTGTATCACAAAGAGTATAATCAGTTTCTGTTACATTTAAAGCGGAGCTTACACCCTGCACAAAAGTAAGTGTTTGCGAATCTGAAATACATCCCGTGGCATTATCTTTTATTAGGTAATTCACGGTTAAAGGCAGGGTTGACAAATTGAAATTTGATGGCAATGGATTTCCCGAAAGATCAGTAAGAGTATAATTTGCGGAATTATTAATTACTTCATTTTTAAAGTTTTGAAGCGAATAATTGAGTTCTGAACACACTTTGATCTCTCCTTTTACTGCCGCAGGTTTTGGATAAAATCCTAAATCAAAGATAACAATATCACTGCACGAAATATTATAAATAACCTTAATGTATGGTGTCATACCGAGAACACTGGCATCATATTGAATCACCTCTGCATTTGAAAGCAAGACATTGGAGCCCGAATAATATTCAAGTTTTACATTAATACCTGGACCTGCATTGGAGATCGTACTTGGATCCTGACTTAAATTAAAAATCGTATTTCCGGGACAGTTTTTAAGGGAGATCGGATTTGAAACTTGCAACTTGGGTTTATTATAGACTCTTAATAAAATATCATTTGAAATTGAAAAACAGCTGGGATCTGCCCGGTCGATCACTTTAGCGTAAATTTCATAATCACCGTTGATCGCAGACCAAAAGTACCCTGCCAAATTAAGATTTGAACCTGCAACCGGACCAGCCACGGGAACTATTTCTTGATTGGTTGATTTTGAATAAAACTTAATATCATATTGATTGGTTGGATCAAGTGTAGCTTTGATAAGGTTAAAATCAAAACGGTTCGCATTGGTATCGTTACCAGCACATCTCTCCTGCCCCGGAACATTGGGCAAAGTCACCGTAGCACCTAAAACAAAATTAACTACGGTATTGGTAGAACAGTTTGCAGCGCTCGTTTTTACATTGACTGATCGGGTAACATCAATGGCATCTCTATCTGCGATCGATCCATCATCAACATAAGTATAGTAATACGCATACGCAAGTGGATAAGCTGGATTTTGAAAAACCGCTCTCAAATTATAAGTCGTCACCGAAGCACACAGGGAAATAGATTTGGTCGGTGGCATGCTCAAATAATAAAGCGTTAATCCTCCCTCATAACAGGTGTACGTTTCCGTAATTTCCTGCACTGCGAATCTCAAATTGAGTTCAGTATTTGCCGGCACTACAAAATTTGCAGCATCAGCGTCAGAAACTACTCCTGCATTGGTGTAAAATAAAATTTTGTACGGTTCCAAACCAGAAGCCGCATCATATTTAGGATAGAATTGATTGTATAAATTAATGGTTTTCGAAGCAGGACTTGATAAAGTATTATCAGTTAAACAATAACTATTCTTCACCAGATCTGGAAATCTTTGTTTGCTGAAATTTAAGCGGTTACTCTCATTGGAGCCAGCACAAAGCGTAGAACCATCTAAATTGGAAATTTTCACATAGTAATCTCCAATAATGCTACCTTTCCTGTCAAGAGATAAATTTCGACCAGATCCCACCGGTGAAGTTTCACCGACTCTGTACCACGTATAAAGTAAATTAGAGTCGTAGGTTGCCTCTGTTACCTCCATTTTATAAGCGCAGTCAAGTGTACCTTCAATGATTGGAGTAATAATTTTTTTAAACTTTACTTGATCGGTCGCAATGATCGAGGCATCTTCCAAATAAGTAACTTCTACTTTTAAAACATCATTATTGGCTGGTGCAAAGTTATTTAAGGTATTCGAATTTGTTCCCACCAGATTTCCGTTATTGGTCCACTTAAAAACGGGTGTCAAATTTTGATTGGGTGTAAAAAGCCAAGCGATTCCTTCGCTTTTCCAGGGACCATTATTATAATCCTGTCCACTATTGCTATGATTAGGAAATTTAAATTTAGAAGCGTCGTCATTTTGCATTCCTAAGATTGCATTATAATTGACTTCGGATTTGTCATTAACATAAATGACCACTCTACCATCCTCTAAAAGCAATACATTGCTGTTATATCTAGCGCTTGAAATTCCACCAAGCCCATCAGTTCTAATCTGATTTTGAAAAGAAACCATTAAACCATTGACACCGCCAACAACGACATTTTTGTATAAATACGCTACCGAACCATTCGCAGATTTGGGAACAAGATCAGTGTATCCAAAAAATATTTGCGCTAAATTTAATTCCTGCGTCTGATTACTGCTGAAAATTTTATTATAATCGGTAGAAGGCAATTTGGTGTAACTATTATAAGCCGTCACTCCGCTAAAAGTCCGGTCGGTATAAATGGCATTGTTTTTAAGATTTTCTAATGCTGGATCATTCGTAAAAACCAAACGGCCGTTACTTCCCATAACGACCTTGGTATAGTTTTTTCCATAAAAGCTAAAATTAAATCCAATGGGAAAGGCTTCACTGAATTTATTGCTACCCGAAGAAGGAAAGATAATAGGCGTTGATCCTGCCGAAAATCCGTAACCACCAGGACTTTCTTTTGTAATCACATAATCCCCAGTAGAACTCGCAACCGCATCAACTTTTAAATTAAATTGTTCGGCAGTGCAAAAATTTTGTTCGTTCGGATATACGCTGTTATTGTCCGGATTATAAAGCTGAACAGACTGTCCGTAGCCGAGCATGAATAAACAAAAAGACACTAAAAAATAAAACTTCTTCATCAAATCATTTTTTTTCAAAAATACGTTATTTATTAAAACATATTTTCGACCTATTTTAGTATAAATGTTATGAAAAATTAACTTTTTTAAAATTTTCTGTTACATTTGTGTAAATTAAAGATTTACGATGAACCAACTATTCAGAAGAAAACAATATTCAGCAAGCGAAAAACCATCTGGATTACTGCGTGTTTTAGGCGTTTGGGATATCGTATTTTTCGGTATTGCTGCCATTATTGGGGCTGGAAGTTTCAGCTCTTTGGGAGAAGCCGTATTTCGCGGTGGTCCCGGGGTGATCATTTTATACATCATTTGTGGTTTTGCCTGTGGCTTTACAGCCTTGTGTTATGCGGAGTTTGCAAGTCGTATTCCGACTGCAGGTTCGGCTTACACTTACGCTTATGCAAGTTTCGGTGAACTCATTGCCTGGATTATCGGTTGGGCTTTGATCATGGAATATTCTTTTGGAAACATTTATGTTGCTTTTTCGTGGTCAGATTACTTCACCAGTTTTATGGGAAGAATCGGAGTTCATATCCCAGAATTTTTAACCTGTAGTTATCCGGAAGCTAAAAAAGCCTTCTTTGGTACGTCTGAAAATCAAGAACTTTTGAATGCCTGGAAAAATGCGCCCATCGTTGGAAACCTAAAAATCATTTTAGATCTCCCAGCTTTAGTCATCAACGGATTAATTACCTGGTTGGTTTATCGCGGTGTGCGTGAAAGTAAAAACTTCAACAACGTCTTGGTTTTGATGAAATTGGCGGTTATTGTTTTGATCATTTTAGTAGGAGTCGCCTACGTGAATGTCGATAACTGGATGCCGATCAATCCTACAACACAAGTTGCGTCTTTTATGCCTAATGGATTTACGGGAGTCATGACGGCTGTGTCAGGAGTTTTCTTTGCCTACATCGGTTTTGATGCTTTGAGTGTCTTGTCTGAAGAAACCAAAGATCCACAGAAAAATCTACCACGCGGAATGATCATATCTCTTGTTTTATGCACCGTGATTTATATTATTCTCACTTTGGTTCTGACTGGAATGGTTGATTATAGAAAATTTGATGGAGTTGGTGACCCACTCGCGTTCATCTTTGAAAAATCAAATGCCAATCTTCCTTGGATGGAACTAACGGTTTCTTTTGTCGCCATTATTGCAATCACTACCGTATTATTAGTGTTCCAAATGGGACAACCGAGAATCTGGTATGCAATGAGCCGTGACGGTTTAATGCCAAAGAAATTCATGACCATTCACCCAAAATACAATACGCCGTCTTATGCAACCGTCATCACTGGAATCGTAGTTGGGATCCCAATTTTATTTACCGATAAATCTTTCATTTTAGACTTTACGAGTATCGGAACCATTTTCGCTTTCGTACTGGTTTGTGGTGGAGTGCTTTTGCTTCCTGCCAAGAAAAAATTGCCTGGTAGATTTCATATGCCTTATATCAATTCCAAAATTATATTCCCGATTATTTTCTTGGGAGGATTAGCATTTTTCTACTTTTGGCAACCTACCTTTTTCCAAAATTTAATGGATTGGAGAGATCCCGCCGAAGGTGAATTCAGAATCTCGATGTTCTTTTTCATCGTCATAAATCTGGTCCTTTGCGTTTTAGCTTTTGTTAAAAATTTATCGCTCATCCCATTGATGGGCTTAAGTTCTTGTCTTTATCTTTTAACAGGAATGACGCACAACAACTGGTTCTGGTTCGCCGTTTGGTTTGCCATCGGATTGGTGATTTATTTCTCGTATGGTTATAGAAACAGCAAATTGCAAAAAGAACTAAATGGAGATCTAGATTAGAATTACTTTCTAACACAGCAAAGCTTTTCTTAAAAATTTACCATTTAATTAAGCATAAAAAATCCGTCTCGTTATACAACAAGACGGATTTTTATTCAACTGAATATCTTAGTTAATATAAATCTGTTTATAATATTCATCTGCCATGCGGTCAGAATTAAAGGCAACTTTCACATCATCCATCGCATTATGCTGTACTTGACGCCATTCATCCGGACGGTCATAATACATTGGAATAATCTCGTTCTCTAAAATTTCGTACAACTTATTAAGGTCATAATTATCCTGATCATAAACGCTCATGTTATCATAATCTGCTTTTGGAACCACGAAAGAGTTTTCACCATGTTTCGCAAACTCAGGAATCCAACCATCGTCGGTGGATAAGTTGACGGAACCATTCATCGCGGCACTCATTCCCGATGTTCCAGACGCTTCTCTTGGAACTCTTGGATTGTTTAACCATAAGTCAGAACCTTGCTTCATTGATTTACTCAAGGCCAATTCATAACCAGTCAGTACTGCTACGTTTTTATAATTCTTGCTGGCTTCTACCAAACCATTAAAGGTAGAAATCGCCGCATAATCCATTGGATATGGTTTTCCTGCCCAAACGATCTGAACTGGATATTTCGGATTATTAAGTAATCTTTCAAATCGTTCTTTGTCATGAAGCAATAGATCTGCTCTTTTATAACCTGCAAATCTTCTTGCCCAAACAATAGTAAACACATTTGAATCAAATAAGTTCCCCGTTTGATCAGCTACGATTTTGAAAAACCTTTTCTTTAAATGTTTTTTTCTGAAATCAAATAAAGTAGCATCGTCTTCATCTTTCGACTGGTACAAAGGTTTATCTGCCCAGTATTTATATTCCTGTGCGTTGGTAATTGCTTTAATTTCACAGATACGGGAATATTTACTCCACATTTGATTTGATACCACTCCATGTAATTGCGAAACGCCATTAGCAATTCTCGCCATACGCAAAGCACAAAGCGAATGGTTAAAACGGTCATCTTCTACACCTTCAATCAATTTCACTTCGTCAATTGACAAGCCTGAAAAGTAAGACATATCGTGACACATAAAAATATTGTGTTTCTCATTTCCTGCTTCTTCCGGAGTATGCGTGGTGAAGACTAATTTCTCTTTCACTTTCGCTAAATCACCATCGAATTTTTTTAAGAGATAAAATGCTGCTGGCAGTCCGTGTGCTTCATTTAAATGATAAACATCTCTTTCAAAATTCATCATGTCTAATAATTTCGCACCACCTTTTCCAAGTAAAATATATTGTGCGATTTTAGTAGATTCATTGGCATCGTACAAACGGTGACAAATTGTTTTTGAAATATGATCGTTTTCCGGAACGTCGGTTGATAAGAAAAACATCGGTGCTGTATGGAAAGTTTCTGGTGCCAGATAAAAAACTTTTACCCAAACCGGTGCAGAATGAATTTCAATTTGAAACTTAATGCCTGTATCTTCTAAAAAAGAATACATTTTTCGCGTCCAGGTTGGTTGTAAAGTCTGATCATGATTTCTGGCTTGATCGTAATAACCGAACTTCCATAAAATACCAATTCCTACTAAATCCTGTTTGAGGTTAAAAGCACTTTTCATATGAGAACCGGCTAGAAATCCTAATCCTCCAGAATATATTTTGAGGGCTTGATCAATAGCAAATTCCATTGAAAAGTAGGCCACTTTTTTTGAGTAATTGGGGTTGATGCTGTATGGCATCGAAAAGTTTTTAAAGTCCATTGTTATAAATTAAAAATGAAGTGCAAATGTATTGATTTTAAGTTTTGTAGGAAATGTTTGTACCTTAATATTTAGAAATACTGTCTTATCTCATCTTAGCTTCATTCCGTTGTAATTGAAATTAAAGATCTGTATTTTATATTCTGAAACTGACCAATTTAAATCATATTCAATTTTGTTCATCTGAGCATAATTTTAAAAAAGTTCAGGTCGTTTTTTGTAAATTTGAGTTGTTCTATTTCCCTTAAAAATTTTAAAATGAAAGATCTCTTTATCACAAGGTTTCAATACTATAAAGAATTGGCTGAAAAAACATTCGAGCAACTTTCGGAAGAACAGCTTTTTTGGAAATACAATGAAGAAAGCAATTCCATCGCAACTTTGGTTAAACATTTGTCCGGAAATATGCAATCTCGCTGGACCAATTTTCTAACGGAAGACGGCGAAAAAAGCTGGAGAAACCGCGATTCTGAATTTGAAAATGATATTCGGTCGAAAGCTGAAATGTTGGAAACTTGGACGAAAGGTTGGCAAGTTTTATTTGACACTTTAAATCAAATTAAAGAAGAAAACTGGAACGACGCGATTGCCATCCTTGGAGAGGAACAAACTGTTTTAGATGCAGTTTTAAGACAGCTCGCGCATTATCCTTATCATATCGGACAAATTGTTTTTATAGGCAAAATGCTGAAAAATGATAATTGGAAAACTTTGTCCATCGCAAAAAATAAATCGATTCCTTTTGATATTGAGAAACTTAAAAGTCTCGACCCTTCTGAAATTCAGGAAAATTCTTCACCAGTTTGTTATGCAAAAAGCGATGAAGTTCGCGATGATTACAAAATTTAAGAATTCTGACATAAATCACTTCTGATAAAAGTCACCACCGTTTATAAAATCCTGTAGGTGGTTGTGACTAATTTTACACCATCAAACTAAAAGACATGAGAACAGATGGTGGAATGCAAAATCTCGAGCAGGTTTTAATAGATTTAAAAACGAAGAAGAGCTTAAGTTTCGAAGATGTTTGCGACTTACTATTCACTTTTCAGTTCAAAGATTTCGATGAGCTTTTTCAAATATCGCCGTTAGAAGTTCCGAACGAAACTTTTATGAGAATTCCGGTTTACCATGATGAATTTGTAGCAGCGCTGAAGATTTGGGGAACCAATAACAATTCTGCGATCCGCGACCATTCTAATTACGACGCAAAAATTAAAGTCTTAAAAGGGAGTTTAACCGAAGTGAGTTATCGTGAAAACTCCAACTTCATCGAGTACGACTCCAAAGCGACCGCACGAACTGGTGATTTATTAATGGAGCAACAAAGCGACATCAACTCCATCATCAACAATTCACAAGGAATTTCGGTCAGCATTCATGTTTACAGAACTCCAAAATTAAAGTTAGAAGGTGTTAGAATTTTTGATACCGAAAAACGCAGAATAGCGATTCTTTCTGCCGAAGCCAAAGCATGTTCGTGGAGCTTGCCCGAAAATAATTATCAAAAAATCATTCAAATATAAGATTACAAAATTTCATTTAAATTAAATTTCATTCATTGAAAAAATCACAACTCGTTGTGGTTTTTTTTTGACCAGCAGATGAGGCCGATGGAAAAAAAATAATCTTTAAATTTGCACCATTCAATTATGGAACACTTACACTCAAAAACCGCCGCTTTTCATACTTTAGGATGCAAACTTAATTTTGCAGAAACCTCAACTATTGCCCGTCAGCTTACTAGTGCTGGTTATCAGAAGGTCAGTTTTGATGAGCCTGCGCATGTTTACATTATCAACACCTGTTCGGTTACAGAAAATGCAGATCGGGAGTGTAAGTTTCATGTAAAGCGCGCTATGAAAGCAAATCCCGATGGTTTGGTCGTGATTTTAGGTTGTTATGCACAATTGAAACCGGAAGAAATTTCGGCGATTACAGGAGTAGATTTGGTTTTAGGAGCAAAGGAGAAATTTAATATTTTAAGTTATCTCGATGATTTGGAAAAATCAGAAAGCCATGGAATTATTCATTCTTGCGAGATTGATGAAGCAGATTTCTTTATCGGAAGTTATTCTATTGGAGATCGAACACGCGCTTTTTTGAAAGTTCAGGATGGGTGCGATTATAAATGTACGTATTGCACGATTCCTTTAGCAAGAGGGATTTCCCGCTCCGACACCATAGAAAGTGTCGTTAAAAATGCGACTGAAATTTCACAAAAAGGAATTAAAGAAATCGTTTTGACGGGTGTAAATATTGGTGATTACGGTAAAGGTGAATTCGGAAATAAAAAACATGAACATACTTTTCTGGATTTAATTTCAGAATTGGATCAAGTAGATGGAATTGAAAGAATCCGTATTTCTTCGATTGAACCCAACTTATTAAAAAACGAAAGCATCGAATTGGTGGCGAAAAGCAAACGTTTTGTACCGCATTTTCATATTCCGTTACAAAGCGGAAGCGATGATTTATTGAAGAAAATGAAGCGCCGCTACATGAGCGGTTTGTATGCTGACCGAGTTGCAAAGATTCGTGAAGTAATGCCAGATTCTTGTATTGGAGTTGATGTAATTGTAGGTTTTCCTGGAGAAACGGAAGAAAAGTTTTTAGAAACTTATAATTTCCTGAACGAATTACCGATCTCTTATCTACACGTGTTCACTTATTCTGAAAGAGAAAATACCGAAGCGGTAGAAATGGAGGGCGTAATTCCGATTCCTGAAAGAAAGCGCAGAAATAAAATGTTGCGAATTCTTTCGGAGAAGAAGAAAATGGCTTTTTACCAGACCCAGTTAGGGAAAACACTTCCGGTGCTTTGGGAACATGAAAACAAAAATGGGCTGATGTTCGGCTTTACCGAAAATTATGTGCGCGTTCAAAAACCTTTCGATATTAATTCTGTGAATGAAATTGAATATCTGAAACTCCATAAAATACAAAGCGACGGAACCGTTTCTGTGCTCGCCGCTTTTGAAAATTTTCTTGCGAAGGTTTAATTAATTCGTCACTGGTTGTGCTTCTCCTGTAGGCAGACTTTGAAATAAGCCAGGGAAAAACGCGAGCAGTACGAAGTAAGAAATAATGGCAATTACAACTGCTGCAATTCCGATAATTACAATTGGTGCTGGTTTATTTTTCTTTGAAGGTTCCATAACTTTTATTTTTTATATTCTGAATTACTTCAACAAAATTTAAACCGTTTTACGTCGGACTTTCGGTTTGTGCTTTTACCATTTTCATTTCCGTAAAGCGAGGCTGCAAAATTTTAGCGATTAACCCAGTCCAGCCAGTTTGATGAGAAGCACCTACTCCACGCCCATTATCTCCGTGGAAATATTCATAAAATAAAATATAATCCTTAAAATCTTCATCTTCCTGAAATCTTGGATACTGTCCATTGAAAGGGCGTTTTCCGTTTTCATCTTCCAGAAAAATATTGGCCAGACGTTTGCCCAGAAACTCTGCAATTTCATTTAAGTTTAAATAGGTTCCGCTTCCAGTTGGACATTCGACTTTAAAATCAGGACTGTAATAAAAGAAGAACCGCTGCAAACTTTCGATGATCAGAAAATTAATCGGAAACCAGATCGGTCCACGCCAGTTGCTGTTTCCGCCAAACATATAGCTGTCACTTTCTGCCGGAAGATATTTTACCGTGTAATCTGTACCGCCTAAATTAATTTTGAAAGGATTCTCTTCATATTCTTTTGATAAAGCCCGAACGCCATAATCACTCAAAAATTCAGTTTCATTCAGCATTCGTTCTAACAGCTTTTTCAACCGATGACCTCTTAACAAAGAAAGCAAATGCTTAGAATCTTCTCCTTTCGTTTCCCAATGCGAAACAAGCGAGGCCAGCTTTGGTTTATTTTTTAAAACCCAACTCATTCTTTCTTTGAACGCCGGTAATTTATCGAGCATTTCTTCATCGATCACTTCTACCGCAAACATTGGAATTAAGCCTACAATCGTGCGAATTCTCATGAACATACTGGTACAATCTTTCAGCTGTAAAGCATCGTAGAAAAACTCGTCCTGATCATCCCACAATGAAAAATCATTTTCACCCATATTGTCGAGCGCGTTGGCGATATGTAAAAAATGCTCAAAGAATTTGGTTGCTAAATCTTCATAGACTTTATTATAAAGCGCCAGCTCCAAAGCAATACGCATCATATTTAAAGAAAACATCGCCATCCAACTTGTACCATCGGCCTGCTCTAAATGTTCACCATAGGGTAACTTTTCATTTCGGTCGAAAATTCCAATATTGTCTAAGCCCAAAAATCCACCTTCGAAAATATTATTACCGTTATTGTCCTTTTTATTGACCCACCAAGTAAAATTCATCAATAGTTTTTGAAAAACACCTTCCAGAAACTGCAGATCTGGTTTTCCTTTTTCTACCTCATCAATTTTAAAAACCCTGAAAGCTGCCCACGCATGAACAGGCGGATTAACATCGCTGAAATCCCACTCATAAGCTGGAAGTTGACCATTGGGATGCATGAACCATTCAAGCG
This sequence comes from Flavobacteriales bacterium UBA5040, assembly GCA_002415135.1. Lineage (GTDB taxonomy): Bacteria > Bacteroidota > Bacteroidia > Flavobacteriales > Weeksellaceae > Kaistella. The sequence goes on from DIBY01000016.1 coordinate 241,049, forward strand.
TCAATAATTTCAGTTGCTGCTTCGCGAAATCGGAGTCGATAATGGCAAAACTTAAAGTATGAAAGGCCAAATCCCACGTTGCAAACCACGGGTATTCCCATTTATCCGGCATCGAAATAATGTTCATGGAATTGAAATTCTCCCACTCTTCATTTCGAATACGTTTTCTTGATTTTGGCGGCGTAATTTCAGCGGGATCGCCTTCTAACCATTTTGCAATATTGTAATGGTAGAATTGTTTACTCCACAACATTCCAGCAAAAGCTTGTCGTTGAACTAACTTTTCGTCATCACTTTTAATGCCCTGTTGTAATTCTTTGTAAAACTCATCGGCTTCTTTTTTTCGAGTATTAAAAATTTCATCAAAATCTTCAAATGGTTGCTTTAAATCCTGATCACACAATCTGAATTCAAAAACCTGAGTTTCTTTTGCCTGAATAAGTTCCTCAATTACGAATGACGCTTTCGTTCCTTTCTTTTCAGGATTTACCGCATTTTTATTTCCATTAATAATGAAATCGTTGATGCCATCTTTACAAAACTTACCAGAATTTTTCGATTGAAATAAACGCTCGTTATTGGTTTCGTTATCACAAAAAAGAACCTGATCTGCTTTTTTTGCGTACAAGTTTTTTATGGTTAATTCCTGGTGATCTATTTTAATTTGGTTATAATCAGAATCATTTAATTGAGGACGATAATCATCATAACCCCAACTCCAGGTATTTCTAAACCAAATTGTGGGCAAAAGAATAAGCGGCGCTTCAGTGGAAGATTTGTTGGTGACCGTTATTCTAATGAGAATATCTTCCTGTGAAGATTTCACATATTCAATAAAAATATCGAAGTATTCATTCTGATCAAAAATGCCTGTATCAATGAGTTCATATTCGGGATTAAGTTTTCCAGCTTCTGCATTTTTAATAATTAGATCTTCATAAGGAAAAGCATTCTGTGGATATTTATAAAGCATCTTCATGTAAGAATGCGTGGGCGTATTGTCTAAATAATAGTAATATTCCTTCACATCCTCACCATGATTTCCCTGACCGTTAGTAAGACCAAAGAAACGCTCCTTAATCATTTTGTCTTTCTTATTCCAAACGCCTAAAGAAAATGACAGCAGCTGTTCATCATCGGAGATCCCACAAATTCCTTCTTCGCCCCAACGGTAAGTTTTCGCTTCTGCAGTATCGTGGTTGGTGTAATTCCAGGCATCACCGTTGGCGCTGTAATCCTCACGAACTACGCCCCATTCCCGATTGCTGACATACGGACCCCATTTTTTCCAGGTAATATCGGGTAATCTTTTATTTTCTTCTGTCATCTTATTTGAATTTTGAGACCAATTAAAAATTTTGAAATCGAAAACGAATTTTTATACTTTTTGCGAACCGCGCCCCGACTTGAGTGAAGCTCATTTTTCTGTCTTTACTTAATTTAAACTATTTCAGCTTTTCAATGGAACTCGGTTCTTCAATATACACCAATCTTAATGACAGAAAAATAGCGGGAACGGAAGGCGGAAAAAGGCGCCCAAATAATACTCCAACAAAAAGTCGTTTATTTTAAAATTTTATCACATTTCTAAAACAGGAACTTATCCGCCTGTAGAAAATGATTCGAATGTGGTCATGCCACCATCAATAAACATACTTGCGCCTGTAATGTAGTCCGCCATATCACTCGCTAAGAAAACCGCTAAATTTCCGATATCTTCTGGCTGACCAATTCTGTTGTATGGAATTAAAGTGAGTAAGGAATTTAATTCTTCAGGAGTTTGCCACGCATTTTTATTGATGGAAGTTTGAATAGCACCGGGACAAATGGAGTTGACCCTGATCTTGTCAGCACCATATTCCTGCGCTAAAGTCTGCATCAACATTCTGATCGCACCTTTGCTCGACGCATAATTCGCATGTCCGGCCCACGGAATAATTTCGTGTACCGAAGAAATATGAATAATTTTCCCGCAGGCGACAGATCGAGAAGGATCAATTCCTCGTCTTAGAAATTCTTTAATTGCTTCTCGGGCACACAGAAATTGACCGGTTAGATTTACGTCAATCACCGCGTTCCATTGATTTAAAGTCATGTCCGTAAACTTTGCATCTTTTTGAATTCCCGCATTGTTCACCAAAATATCAACCGTTCCTAATTCTTTTACAATGTCCTGAAACATTTGGATCACTTCCTCTTCTTTGGAAACATCGCATTGATAAACAATTCCTTTTCCGCCCTGATCGGAAATTTCTCTTAAGACTGCTTTTGCTTTTTCGATGGAGGTTTCAGAGGGATAATTTATAACGACCGTAGCTCCAGATTCTGCCATTGACTTTGCGATTCCGGCTCCGATTCCACTCGAAGATCCTGTAATAATAGCGACCTGGTTTTTGAGAGAGATTTCCATGTAATGACTTTATTTTTAAACAAAGAGAAAGTATCACGCCAAAAGAAGCACTGCTTCGTTAAAATTTTCAGAAAGTTTATTGATGATAAACATCTTCATACATGACTCCAGCTTCAATTCTTACTGGTAGAAAATTTTCGCGAGGAACAATTGGACAACTATAATCAAACGCGTTGTAAGCACAAAGTGGATGATATGATTTATTAAAATCTAAAATAATGATATTTCCCGTCGGAATTTTTAAATCCATGTATTTTCCACCGCCATAAGTTTCGATCTCATTAGTCGCGTCCCGGAATGGAAGGAAAAGATAATCTTCGTAACCGTCCTGTTTGCTTAATGCTAAGCTTTGATACAATGTTAATGTTAATTCTTTACCATCTAAAACAAAAGAAGCTTTGCCATATTCTTGGTAGGTTTTCGTTTTCCCGGAAGAAGTTGGAAGTTCAAAAGGTTCTGCATTTTCAGTTTTAATCAATTTTGCGGAAACTCTGTATTTTAAATTGGTAGGAAAAAACGGATGTTCTTTGAAATTGGTAAAATGGTCTCCGCGCAAAGGTGTTTTCTTGGGACTTTTGTATTCAGTATTTAATTCCTGCTGAAATTTTTGGATGTCAGCAATTTCTTTTTTTTGAATTTGTGAAACGCAAGAAGTCAGCAGCAAGGAGATTATTAAAACGAGAAAGTTTTTCATTTTTAGTGCAATTTTTTTTGATGGTTTTTATAAAAAGACTTTCTAAATTTTAAGTAATATTTACTTTATAAATATCAGTGCTATTTCTCTTGATATCCTTTATCCAAAAGCCACCTTCCTGCGGAATCTCCTCTTTCAGATCAAACGTTTTACATTCTTTTGGCAAGCCGGAAAAAATTAAGGTAAACCAGTAATCTTTCATCGGTGGAACTTCCGTCCAATAAGGAAAAAGCGAAATATTTTCATGATGAATCAACGTACTTTTATGTGCCAAGCTTTCATCAATTAAAAACGTAGATGACCAGATACGAATAAGCATATCGGCAATCGGACTTCGCGGAAAACAACAATGAACAATCACTTGTTTTTCTACTTCAACCTTTGGCTGAAGCGCTTCCAAGAGTTCAGGCGAAATTTTCGGTTTAGTTATAGTGGTCATTTTTAAATAAATAAAAAGTAGTGAGTAAGACGCAATATCGACTAAAGTTCCCTAATAATGAAGTTCGAGTTTTTCTTTGGTGTACTCCCTGATCTGCTCTGTAAGGTCGGGATTATCCGCCAATTTCTGACCATAGGTCGGAACCATTTCCAGTAGTTTTTCATTCCATTCCCCTTTAACCTGATCGGGGAAACATTTTTCCAGAACTTGAAGCATTGCCCAAACTGCGGTAGAAGCACCTGGCGAGGCGCCCAATAGGGATGCAATCGTTCCATTTTCGTTTACAACGACTTCAGTTCCAAATTCTAACTTACCACCTTCTTCTTCATTTTTCTTAATGATTTGAACTCTTTGTCCCGCAACTTTTAAATGCCAGTCTTCTTCCTTCGCATCTTTTACAAACTCCCGTAAATGCTGCATTCGTTGATCTTTGGTCATGGCAACTTGTCGAACCAGATATTGCGTTAAAGGTAAATTATGCCACCACGCCCCAAACAATGATCTTATGTTTTTCAAATTAACACTTTCAGGTAAATCCAAATAACTTCCTTCTTTTAAGAACTTGGTTGAAAAGCCAGCAAACGGTCCAAATAGTAAGGCTTTTTCTCCGTCGATAATCCTTAAGTCTAAATGCGGAACACTCATCGGTGGTGCATCTACAGTCGCTTGTGTGTACACTTTTGTTTGATGTTTGGCCACCAATTCAGGATTGTGCGTAACCAACCACTGGCCAGAAACTGGGAATCCACCGTAACCTTCACTTTCTGGAATATCAGAACTATCAAGAAGCGGTAAGGCATAACCACCAGCACCAATGAAGACGAAATCAGCCGTTAATTCAGAAGAATTTTGATGCAGTCTATCTTTAACTTTCAACCACCATTTCCCATTCTCTCTGGGATCAATATCTTTTACGTCATGATATAAATAAACATCGACGTTGGAATCTTCTGCTAAAAAACGACCCAGTTTTCTGGTCAACGTTCCGAAATTCACATCAGTTCCGAGGTCCATTTTAGTTGCCGCCAAAACTTCTTTGTCTTTTCTTTTGCTCATAATCAAAGGAATCCATTCGCGAAGTTTGTCGTGATCAATGGTAAATTCCATTCCTTTAAAAAGATGAGACTGAATCATTTTTTCATGACGTTTACGTAAGAACTCAGCATCACCTTTTCCAAACACCAAACTCATGTGCGGACAGGAATTGATGAAATCTTTCGGGTTTTCAATATATTTTTTAGAAAGCAGATAAGACCAAAACTGCTTTGAAATTTCAAACTGTTCAGCGATACTTTCAGCTTTAGAAATATCAATCGAACCATCTTCTTGTTGCGGCGTATAATTCAATTCACAAAAAGCAGAATGTCCTGTACCAGCGTTATTCCATGCGGCAGAACTTTCCCGTGCAAACCGACCAAGTCTTTCGAAAATTACAATTTTAAGATCAGGATTCAGTTCGTGAAGCATTGTACCGAGCGTGGCGCTCATGATTCCGCCACCGATTAAGACGACATCGTAATGAGCTTGAAGAGGTTTATGATTGGCTGATGTAGGCATATTTAATATTTTAGTTCAACGAATTTCGTTAAAAGTTTTGTGTTAGAGGGAAGAAGAATTGTTAAATTTTATTTAAAACGCCTGTTCTGATCAATTTTAAAGGCAATGTTGTAAAAATGTTTTAGCTAAAAATATGAATGCTTTTAGAAAAGAATCAGAGCTCCATTAAAAATACAAACGCAAACATAGGAATAATGAACGGGAAATTTTAGATACTGGAAGCGGGAATCACATAGAAGTATATGGCAACAAAATGACAGAAAGTCCCGAGCAAAACAAAGAGGTGGAAAATGAAATGATGAAATTTCAATTTGTGAATGCTGTACAAAACGGCACCCAACGTATAGGAAATCCCACCAGCGATTAACCAGACGAGTCCCTGAAAATCCAGATTGTACATCAGACTTTTAAAACTGAAAATAATTAACCAGCCCATTCCGACATAGAGAATGGTAGATAAAATATCAAATCTACCGGTGAAGAAAAGCTTAAAAACAATGCCAATAATGGCAATACCCCAAACGACAGCGAAAATGATATGACCTTCCCGACCATTCAACGAAACCAATGCAAAAGGTGAATAAGTGCCTGCAATTAAAACATAAATAGCGGCATGATCAAAGATATTTAGTCGGTATCTTAATAATGGATTTTTTGAGGAATGATATAAAGTGGACGCCAGATAAAGGATAATCATGCTCACTCCAAAAATTGAAAAACTAAGTAGTGCACGATCACTTTTTAATTCCAGCGCGCGAAATATTAAAAGAATTAATCCGCCAATACTCAACAGCAAACCAAAAAAATGAGACCAAACATTGAGCTGCTCTTCTAAAACCGAATAGGTATGAACAGGATATTTAGTCTTGGTTTTCACTAATTTAAGAGTAAGGTTAATTTTTTAAATTCGGTCTCCGCGTTTTTATCTTTGTACAGAATTCCATAAATGGTATCGATAATTGGCGTATTCAGTTTTTTCGATTTTGACGTATGATAGACTGAATCTGCTGCGTAGTAGCCTTCTGCGATCATATTCATCGATTGAATGGCAGACTTTACCGTATATCCTTTTCCAATTAGATTTCCGAGATTTCTGTTTCGTGAAAACAGCGAGTAAGCTGTTACCAGTAAATCGCCTAAGTAAGCACTTTCATTTACATCTCTTGGAACTTCATAAACTGATTCTAAGAAGATTTCCATTTCGCGTACAGCGTTAGAAACAAAAACCGCTGTGAAGTTATCTCCGTAGCCTAAGCCACTTGAAATTCCGGCTCCGACCGCATAAATATTTTTTAAAATTGCGCTAAATTCATTTCCTAAAATATCTTTGGTACAATGAACATTAATAAAATCAGATGAAAATAAATCATATAATTTTTTAGCAACATCATCTTCTGCAACTGCTATGGTAAGATAAGAAAGTCTTTCCATCGCTACTTCTTCTGCGTGACAAGGTCCGGCAATAACGGCTTGATTTCGGAAACCGATCTTAAATTCGTCGCGAAGATAATGCGCAACAACATCATTTACTTTCGGTACAATTCCCTTAATCGCAGACACAAAAATTTTGTTTTCATAATTGCAGGTCATTTTATCCATCGCATCCGAAAGATAAATAGACGGCGTTGCCAAAACAACCACTTCACACGCTGAAACTAACTCATTAATATCTGTTGTTACTTTCAAATTTTTAGGATCAAAAGAAACGGAAGTAAGATAATTAGGATTGTGACCACGCTCCTCGATCGCACCTTTCACATATTCATTTCGCACACACCAATGAACCAGTTTGTTATTTTCTACCAACATCTTTACGATTGCAGTAGCAAAACTTCCACTTCCCACTACTCCAACAGTGGTAGTTTGTGTTTGTGATTTAGGGGATTTCTTTTTTGTCATAATTAAAAAATTAAGTCCTATTGAAAGGTTTTTGAGCAGATCAGCATCTGTTCTACAAATATATTAAAGGTTTCTGAGATACTGCAAACAAATGTTTTCTAATCACCGAAAGAAGATTCTTAACATACTTTAATTTAAATAAAAACGTTTTTAAAAATATTTTATAAATTTGCACTCTCAATTTTTTGACACCCAAGACTTTAAAAATGAAAAATTTCATAAGTAGTAAAAAGAACATCAGCTTAACGCTCGGAATACTTGCGGCGATTATCTTCGGTCAGGCTTTATTTATTGGTAAGCTTTACGCTGAAAAAGATGACAAATCGTATCAGGTTAATTTAGTTCCGATAAAAACGGAAAAAGACAGCATCGATTATTTGGAGATGAAGAACAATCTAACGCTCGTGGATAATACCGTTCGAGAATTAAATTCTTTTTTAGCTTCAAAAAACTTATCTGATGGAAAGATTGAAATGCTCGCGAAAGACAGTATTTCTAACGCTGTTTATTTAGCAAAGCAAACGAATCGTTACAGCAAATACCTGGTTGATTTACAGATTAAACTTCAACAGGTGCCTCTTGGAATTCCAACAAACGGCTATATTTCTTCTCAGTTTGGAAAACGGGTTAATCCTATTCCGACCAAAATCATGTTGGCTTCAATTTCGTCCCCAAAAGCAGAAACGAAAGTTATTGAAGAGAAAGACAGTTTAGGAAATGTGATTAAAAGAACGGTGACTCCAGTAGTTGCCAGTCAGAATAATGTGCCTGCAGAAAAAGATCAAATCCAGTTTCACAAAGGTCTCGACATTGCGGTGGCGTACGGAACTGATGTTCGCAGTGCAGCTGCTGGAAAAGTAATCTTCGCCGGAGCTAAAGGCGGTTACGGAAACTGTGTGATTATTTCTCATGGAAATGGCCTGGACACTTTGTACGGTCATTTATCAACCATCGCCGTGAAAGCGAATGACCTGGTAAACGTTAATGATGTCATTGCCAAATCGGGTAATTCTGGTCGCTCAACAGGACCTCACCTTCATTATGAAGTTCATAAAAATAATACGCCGGTCAATCCGAAACTGTTCATGAATTTTTAATGATCATCGATTTATAATAGAAACGCTTCTGAATACTCGGGAGCGTTTTTTTGATAGAATTTTCAATAAGAACGAGAAATTTAAATCTTTTCGTAATCGAAGGATTTTATTTTCGTTTTATTTCGACCCTTTGTTTAGAAAAAATTACTCAAATTTGCAGCTCGTCCAAAAAATGAAGTTGACCTATGATTTTATGTATTGCTGAAAAGCCAAGTGTTGCCAGAGATATTGCTAAAGTTTTGGGAGCAAACATGCCCAAACAAGGCTACTTTGAAGGCAATGGCTATTGGGTAACATGGACTTTTGGACATCTCTGTACGCTAAAAGAACCTCATGATTACAGTGCACATCTAAAATCATGGAACCTTATTTTTCTGCCGATTATTCCGGAACCTTTTGGAATAAAACTGATTGATAATCCTGGTGTTGAGCGCCAATTTAAAACCATCGAGAAGTTGGTTGCTGATTGCGAAGAAGTTATCAATTGCGGTGATGCTGGACAAGAAGGAGAAGTGATTCAGCGGTGGGTATTGCACAAAGCGAAATGTAAAAAACCCATTAAAAGGCTGTGGATTTCTTCACTAACAGAATCCGCGATTAAGGAAGGATTTGCTCATTTAAAACCATCTGAAGATTATCAAAATCTTTATCAGGCCGGAAATGCACGGGCAATTGGCGACTGGCTTTTAGGAATTAACGCCACCCGATTATTTACCAGAAAATATGGTGGAAACAAAAGTGTTTTATCGGTTGGACGTGTTCAAACTCCTACGTTAGCGATGATTGTGCAGCGACAAAAAGAAATCGACGCATTTTCGACTGAAGAATATTGGGAACTGAAAACCAAATACCGTGACGTTATTTTCAGTGCGGCAATCGACCGTTTAAAAACGAAAGAAAAAGCAGAAAAGGGACTTGAATATTTAAAACAAAATCTTTTCGAGATCATCTCTTTTGAAATTAAAGAAGGGAAAGAAAAAAATCCGCGCCTTTTTGATCTGACTGCTTTACAAGTTGAAGCGAATAGAAAATTTGGTTTTTCAGCTGAGAATACTTTAAAATATATTCAAAGTTTATACGAAAAGAAACATACGACTTATCCGCGTGTTGATACCACTTACCTTTCCGAGAGTTTGTATCCGCAGATCAGCGGAATTTTACAGTCAATGAATTTTTATAAGGAATTGACCGCACCACTTTTGGCTCAACCAATTCCAAAATCGAAAACGGTTTTCGATGATACCAAAGTCACCGATCACCACGCCATTATTCCAACTGAAATCCCTCCTTCCTCCAGCTTAAGCAGAGAAGAAAAGCTCATTTATGATTTGGTGGCCAAAAGGTTTATTGCGGTTTTCTATCCGGAATGTAAAATCTCCAATACTTTAGTGGAAGGTCAAGTTGGGACGATTCCTTTTAAAACAACAGGACGTCAAATTCTGGAATTGGGTTGGCGTGAAGTTTACATCAAAGAAAAAGACGATACCGAAAAAAAGGACAAAGAAGAAGAGCAGACCATTCCAGAATTTAAAGCTGGAGAAAAAGGTCCGCACAAACCATTAATTCATCAGGGAAAAACGAGTCCGCCGAAAGCTTATACAGAAGCGACTTTACTTCGTGCTATGGAAACTGCAGGTAAACAAGTGGACGATGAAGAGCTGCGCGAGATGATGAAAGGAAACGGCATTGGACGACCTTCTACGCGAGCCAATATTATTGAAACACTGTTCAGAAGAAAATATATCGAGCGAAAAAAGAAGAACATTTTCGCGACCACAACCGGTGTGGAACTGATTGATACCATTCAGGATGAATTATTGAAAAGTCCAGAATTAACGGGAGAATGGGAATTTAAATTAAGAAAAATTGAGCGTGGAGAATATGACGCGGCTCAATTTAAAGAAGAGCTGATCGCAATGGTGACAGAACTTACCAGAAAAGTGATCAACGAAAAAGCCAAAGTCATTTCTTTTCAGGAAGAAGAGAAACCAAAAGAAAAGAAAGAGCCCACTCCGAGAAAAATCACTACAATAATTTGGGAAGAGCAAGATTGTCCAAAATGTAAAGAATGCAAACTGATGAAAGGTAAAACTGCCATTGGCTGTTCCAATTACAAAGATTGTGGATTTAAAGTTTCATTTTTAGTCTTTGGAAAAAAACTGACCGAGAAACAGATTCAGGATATTATCATTAAGGGAAAATCTTCTAAGCTGAAAGGTTTCACAGAACATCCACAAACCTTGACTGAAGGAATTTTACGCTTGACAGATGAATTTAGAGTTGAATTGAAAGCTGAGTAAATTATTTCCAAAAAGTATTCTAATTTTTTAATTTCTGGCTATTTAAAATTGAATTTTATCGTTAAGGTTTTGATTAAAAAGTTATGGTGATTAAGGTTTCCTACGGAAACTTTGTAGAAGAGAATTTTTCCGATAAATATAAAGTTATAAAACTTATTTTTCGGGTGGAAGGTTTGCCTTTTCTTCTTCAATTTTTAAATCTTCCAAACGTTTTTGAAGATTGGCGATGACTTCTCGCATGGCTTTGATATCGTTTTTATTCGACGAAACATTACTTTTCAGCATCACGTTTCTGGCGCGTTCGTTGTGATCTTCATCGTCTTCATCTTCGGCAATATCTTCAATGTCTTCCTGGATATCATCAATATCTTCACTGATCTCTTCGATGTCTTCCTGGATGTCTTCAATGTCTTCCTGGATCTCGTTGACATCTTCTTTCAAATCTTCGATATGCTCCTGACTTCTATTGACGGACATTTGAATAAAAATGGCGAGATATATTGCCTCAAGAGAAAGCACCGTCGTTAAAACCAATAGCATTTTATCAAAGGCTACAAGGCCGAAAAGCGGCAGTAAAAAAGCTGAAATAAAAATGATTGAATGAATGATCAAGGAAGGAATTGAACCAATCCACCACATCAAACCATCGGTTACCTTAACCAGAAACTCGATTTTTTCCTTTGTTTTTTCTTCTCTCTCTTTCATCTTTTGACTTTCTTAACATTTTTTCTACACAACTTCTCACGCAATTGCGCCAAGAGTTCGGTACAAATATAATGTTTTTTCACTCTTTTCTAAAGTCCTAAAGACGTTGAATTTATTGATTTTCTCCAAAAATAAAACAAAGCAGATTCAGGTATCCACATTATCATTTCATGTATTTTTAGCAAGAAACTTTATGAATTTGATTTTTGTTAATTTTAAAATGCTTTGTCAACTCCTAAACCAAAGAGAGCGAAATCATACTTCGCAGGATCTTTATCATCGAATTTTCTTAGAACTAAATCCAATTCTTCAACAGTTTTCCAGTCGTTTTGTTTTCTTTGAATGAGATTAAGTTTACGGGAAATATTTCCAGTATGAACATCCAGTGGGATTGATAAATGCTTTTGATCGATGTTTTTCCACATTCCAAAATCAACACCTTTTCGATCCTGGCGAACCATCCACCGAAGAAACATGATCAAGCGTTTTGCAGAAGAATTTTTATAGGTTGAACTAACGTGTTTCGTACTTCTATGAATTTCATTTTCTTTAAAGAATTCTGTTCTGAACCGATGGAGACTGTGATAGAAATTAGATTCATCTTCTTTCACTAAAAAGAGATTTTCCAAAGAAGCATTTTCTTTATATAATCGACTTAAGTTTCGGATGAAATAATTAAGATCTTCTTTATTAAAAGTCCGGTGAACGGAATTATGCTTAAAGAAGTCCATATCTGATTCTTTAAAGTTTAATACGAATTCATAAGGTGAGTTTCCCATCCAAAACAGAATTTTCTCTGCATCATTGATGATTGATTTCCGGGTTCCCCAAGAAATGGTTGCCGTTAAAAACCCAGCAATTTCTATATCTTGTTTTAAAGAAAAACGGTGTGGAATTGAAATCGGGTCATTTGCAATAAAGTCGATATGATTGTACAACTCGGCTTTCTCGTCAAGGAAATCTTTTAGTTCGTGAATGGTCATAGATTAAAAAATTTACAGATTTCTATTATATACAAAAATCTTCGAATCCATCTAGCATTTCGGTTAAAACTAATTTACAGGAATGATCCATCTATTTTCAACTTCTGTTGCCCACTGTACTTTCCACGTATTTCCATCAATCTGGTCCAATAAGATAAATGTCCAAATATTTTGTGTTGGATAAAGAATAAATCTACCCGTTATTTCCTTGTCGTTTGGTACTAAAGAAGTTGAATTTAAATTTGTCTCAAAACCACTTTTACTTCCTATATCGAATTGCAATTGCCACATTTGTCCGTTACTTGTGTTCAATTTTATGAAGTTCCAAATATTTTGGGTTGGATAAAGTCGATAAAGTGAAGAATTAACTTCTTCGTTATTTACACTTTCTTTTTTTATAGAAACTTGAGAATAAAAATTTGCGATATTCATTAATAGAACTAAAACGATTGAGATTTTTTTCATCCGATATTTATTTGGAAAGTTTGTCCTTAAAAATTGTTTTGGTAAATTTCATACGTTTATAGAAACATTTTACTATTTTTTTTATCGAGGGAATCTTTTAAAAATGCAAGATCAGGATATTAGGAGGATTTTTCAATTTCCTCTTTATAAAATTTCAACTGGAACTAGTGCTTTCGGTAAATCAGTATTCGGGAAAACCTCACGTGCTTCATCAAGAAAGACGGTTAGGTCATGATAGCGGTTAGAAAAATGTCCGACGATCAATTTTCCGACATTTGCTTTACGGGCAATTCTGGCGGCTTCTAATGCGGTGGTATGTCCAGTATAATCTGCCATTTCTTTTAACTCATGTAAAAAGGTGGCTTCGTGATACAACAAATCTACTTCGTTAATTAAAGGTAAGATAGATTCGGAATATCGCGTGTCACTGCAGAAAGCGTAAGAAACTGACTTATGAGGATCCGTCGTTAAAACTTCATTTTTCAAAACGTAGCCATCGCTTAAAACGAAATCTTTTCCGTTCTTGATGTTTTGGTAATCGCAGGTTTCTATTTCGGGATATTTAGAAACTTCCTGCATGTTGAGATGTCTCTCTTTTGGTTTTTCTTTGAACAGATAACCATTACAATAAATACGGTGATCCAAAGGAATGGTGAAGACTTCTAACTTATGGTCTTCATAAATTTTCTCCGATTTCTTGCTTTTTAATTCGTGGTAAACGACTTCGAAACCTTTGTGCGTTTCTGTCAATTTGAAAATCGTTTCTAATAATTCTTTAATTCCTTTTGGTCCGTAAACATGTAAAGGGGTTTCCCGCCCTAACAAACGGAAAGATGCAATTAAACCAGGCAAACCAAAACAATGATCGCCATGAAGATGCGAAATAAATATATGATTGATCTTTGAAAATCGTGCTTTTGCCTTTCTCAACTGAACCTGAGTTCCTTCGCCACAATCGATGAGAAAACAGCGCTCATCCATTTCAAGGAATTGTGCTGTAGGAGACGAACTCACGGTGGGAATTGCTGAGTTGAAGCCGAGAATAGTTAAGTGTGCGCTCAAAAGTATGGGTTGTTGTTAAGGGTCTGTGATTGTATGAAATACAAATTTACTGATTATTTAAGGACTGTGAAAAGAAAAACGGCTCTTGATTCTAGCCCGGATCGCAACGACATCCTTTTTTGAGGAGGAACGATGAGGAAAAGACCTGTCTGCAGACAGACAGGTATATTGGAGAGCTGGACGGGTTTTGAAAAGATCAAAAATCTGGTAGCTCCTAAAAAAAATCCCGAAAATAAATTTCGGGATTTAAAATTAGAACTATTTTTTAGTTAGCTTTTTAAATTTGATATAAGAAATGATGGCTAAAGTGAACATAAATGCGACACCAAGGTAAACCCAAATTGGCACCGGAATCGGATCTCCCGCCGCGTAGGAATGTAAGCCACTTAAATAATAATTTACTCCAAAATAAGTCATTACAATCGTGCTAATGGAAAACAACGAAGCTACATGGAAAGCCCACCTTCCTCTTAATCCTGGCACTAATCGCATGTGTAAAACAAAGGCATAAATCATGATTGAAATAAAAGCCCAGGTTTCTTTTGGATCCCAGCTCCAGTACCTTCCCCAAGATTCGTTGGCCCAAATTCCACCTAAGAATGTTCCCACTGTTAAGAAGTATAATCCAATAGTTAAAGACATTTCCGAAACGATCGTTAATTCTTTAATTGTAGTGTCATGATGAATTTTATAAATCGTTTTGTTGGCGAAAATATAGAAAAACAGGACGATCATCGCAATGACCATGGAAAGGGCAAAGAACCCGTAACTCGCGGTAATGATCGCTACGTGAATGATCAACCAGTAAGATTTCAATACCGGAACCAACGGCGTGATCTGCGGATCGAGCGCGGAACCACCATGAGCAAAGCCCATCATAATTACGGCAACCATAAATCCGGCTGCAGGAATTAAAGCATTGGAGTTTCGGTACAATAATAATCCGGCCGAAATACCAACCCAGGATATAAAGATAATGGCCTCATAACCGTTACTCCAAGGAGCGTGTCCCGAAATAAACCATCTTGCTGCCAGTCCTAAAAACTGTAAAGTATATCCTACTAAACCTAAAATGATTAAAGCTTTAATGGCTTTATTTAATATTTTATTTGGTTTGAATAATTCAATAAAACCTAACAAAAGTAGAAGCCCACCAATTATAGTATAAAAAATCATCAAGTGAAAGTTGATGTTCACTTTATTCATGAGCACTTCTAACTTTACTTTCGACTCTGAAGGAACTACATTTTTTCCCCAAGTTTTTTGATATTGTTGCAATTTCACCAACTCTGTATCTGCTTTGCTCCAGTCGCCTGATTTTTGAGCAGCCAGGATTTCGGAAAAGTAGGGTCCCATTACTTCTTGTGAAGCGGTATCTGGTTCGAAATTTTGGTCTAACCAAGAATGCCACGTATTGTTCGAATCATTTTTCACCGGAACAATTCGCATGAACTGTCCACTAAAGAATTCATTAAATGCTTGAACACGGTCATTCACCTTAATCACTTCTTTATCGTAATTGGTTTGTTCTGCCGGTTTTTTTCTAAATGCTGCCTGATAGTCTTCTTCTAAAACGTAATGAAGAGCACCAGTTTCATCAGCCGGAAACAAGGACATTAACGAAGTATAACCCTCCTCATTTGCTTTCGCTTTCTTCTGTAATTCGTCACCGCCTTTTGCTCCAATACTAATTAAAGGAACCATCGTCCAACTGGCAGTATCGGTATTAATGGATAAAAACCATTGATTTGCAGTTAGAGATTTACCATCAGTTCCACGGAAAGCATCTTTTTTATACAATTTACGAAGAACGTCTAAAGCTTGCGTATTCATTGGTACGATTCGTCCGTCGTAGTTTTGAACTAATAAATAGGCGAATTTTTCGGCGTGATCTTTATCAATTTTGTTTCTAGAAATAATTTCATCAGCCGTAATCTGGCGTGGTGATTTCAACATTCCTGCAGGTGCTTTTTTAGCTGCAGGTGCCGGTGCCATTAAAGCTGCTTCACCGTGATCGTGACCGTCATCAGCAGAGTGAGCCTGTTCAACTTTGTCACCAGAGCCATCAGAGGTGCCGTGGGTTTCAATTTTCTGCGCATTAAAATTTAAACTCAGAAGAATTAAAAGAACCATAGCTGATTTCTTTTTATTGGCATTTTTCAACATTTCTTCCAGTTTCCAGAAATGCGTTCCTTTCCAGAAGAAGATGACGAACATTCCACCAAATAGAAAGAAGTATCCGATATACGTAATTAAAGTTCCCCAGAAATCATGGTTTACAGATAGTACTGTTCCTTTCCTGTCCGGATCAAAACTCGCCTGGAAAAATCGGTAACCACTGTGATTAAGAACATTGTTCATATAAATTTTATAGGGCGTTTGTTTGCCTTTTTCAATAACCTTAACGTGGCTTTCGTAGGCACTCGGTGAAGAACTACCTGGGTAAGTTTCCATCACGAATTTTTCGAGTTTGATAGAAAATGGCGTGGTATACACTTTCGGTCCAAATCCAAGAATGATATTCATTCCATCCACTGAAATTTGCTTGAAGGCATTTGGATTTCCTTTTTCAACCGGAAGATCAACCACCACTTTTGATTTTGGTCCCTGAACTTCTACTTCTAAATTGTCAGAAACATTGGCATCTTTTTTTCGATCACCTTCGTAGGCAATCAGTTTTCCTTTAACCAAACCTTCTGGAACAACCAGCTTTAGTTCGCCGATAGAATAAAGACTTCTTAGCATCAAAGGTTCATATTCATCCTTCTTAGTCGGAAATTTCTCCTGAGTTGCCATGACCATATAATCTCCTTCTACCGGAGTTTTGATCATTAAACTTCCTTTGGTATTATTGAATTCTACGGCGCCGTCAATTGCTCTGTTGAAAGAAACCAAAGTTCCGTTCACCAATTTAGAATCGCCTGGCTTGATGTAGATATTTTCACGGCCTGATTCTCCTGTAGAAACCAAGTGAAGATATTCGGTACCAGCTGGATTGACAATGATACTATCCTTTTTTCTCTGGATAAAGTCAAGTGTTTTTACAGCAATCTTTTTACCGTGATATTCGTAGGTTGCATTAAAATTTTTATGAAGTGGCGACATTAGATAAGGAACATCTTGATAATTCAGGATATCGCCATTTTCTTCGATTTGAATTTTAAAGTAATTTTTGTCGGTAATAATTTCGTTGGTGGTGTCACCTTCACGAATGTGCATAATTCCTTCAAAACTAATATATCGGGTAATTCCTCCACCAATGAATATTAAAATAAATGACAAGTGAAAAACCAAAACTGGCCATTTCTCCTTTCTCCAAAGTCGGTATCTTGAAATATTTCCAACGAAGTTGAGCATCAGTAAAAGCATAACCAGCTCAAACCATTTTGCTTCGTAAATCAGCGCTTTCGCCGTAGGAGTTCCGTAATCGTTTTCCAGAAAAGTTGCGTAGGCCATTGAACCAGCGTACACCAGTAACAAAACCGCCATGGTTCTGGTAGAGATAAGAATATCTTGAATTTTTTTCATAAGAATCTAAAAATTTTCTTTAAACTGAAAAAAGTTCATTCTTATTTCAGCTATTTTAATTTAGAATAAATTGAACGATGGCAAAAATACAATCTATAATTTTAAATAGCGAATTTGAAACTCTTTATTTATGTTAATTAATATTGAAAAACCTGATTTAAATCATCTGATTCTTAGATATAAAAGAAGACTAGCCCTTCGTAAACTGAATATTCGGATTTAGGTCTGAAAGCTTTTGAAGGAATAGACTTTCATTTTCTGGAGTAATATAAAGGTCATTTTTAAATTTTGAAGAAATAATCAGACCTTTGGTTGCGGTGCCATATTTATGCAATCCAAACCACATTGTTTTACCAGCGTTAATCGTAGTAATCGTTTTGATATCAACTTTATAAATATTAAAAATGACCTTAACGACCAGAAAATGATCTTTAATAAATACTCTTAAAAATAAGAAACTTGTGATTGTAAATACAAAGGCTACCAGCCAAAATCCTAACATCATGCTAAAGGTTGATGATTCGCTGGAAGAAATATAAACAGCGATCGTAAAAAATGAAATCACCGCTAAAGTCCCGAAGTGAAGTACAAAAAACGTTAGATCTATTTTTGTTTTGAAAACTTGTTTTTCTGACATTTAATGATTGGTATTATTCAACATCGGTACAAATTTGTACGCACCAAATTCTTCTCTCTCAAATTCACGCTCCGATTTTTTAGTGAAACGTGTCAAGATCTGCTGTTCAGTTTTCCCTAATGGAATTACCATTTTTCCGCCAATCTTTAATTGATGTAATAATTCTGTCGGTAAAACTTCGGCACCACAAGTCACGAGAATTTTATCAAAAGGGGCAAATGTTGGAAGTCCTAAAAAACCATCTCCAAAACTCTGGAATTTTGGACGAAAATTAAGTTCCCGTAATTTTTTAAAAGAAAAATCGTACAAAGCTTTCTGGCGTTCAACGGTATAAACAAAAGCATTCGATGCAATTAAAACTGCAGTTTGATAACCACAACCAGTACCGATTTCCAGGACTTTATCTTTGTCTTCTATTTCTAAAAGAGCGGT
Organism: Flavobacteriales bacterium UBA5040; assembly: GCA_002415135.1. Lineage (GTDB taxonomy): Bacteria > Bacteroidota > Bacteroidia > Flavobacteriales > Weeksellaceae > Kaistella. Next base: position 259,257 of record DIBY01000016.1, read on the forward strand.
TTGCTCAGCCACAGTCGAAGGATGCGAAATCGTTTGTTTTGCCAAAATCGGAAATGCCCGATCTTCATAGGCGAAATCTTCAAAAACACTTTCTAAAAAAAGATGTCGCGGCACTTGGTTAATTGCTGCTAACACATTCTCATCGGCAATTCCCATTTTGTCCCGGAGATAATCGATTAAAATTTTCCTCTTTCCTTTATGTACGTACGAATCCTGCATGTCACAAAAATAGGAATTAGATTTTAGAAATGAGAATTTAGAGATTAGAATTTCTGGCATCTAACTTCTAGCATCAAACATCTTTTATTATCTTTACAAAAATTAATTCTCTATGCTCAAAGCAGGTTTAGTTGGCGCAGGTCATTTAGGAAAAATCCATTTAAAATTACTTCAACAATCAGAAAAGTATGACCTGGTCGGCTTTTATGATGCTGATAAAGAAAATGGTAAAAAATTAGAAAGCGAATTCGGTTATACCTATTTTGAAAATTTCGAAGATCTTTTAAATGAAATCGAAATGCTCGATATCGTAACGCCAACTCTGTATCATTACGATTACGCGATGAAAGCGATCGAAAAAAGAATTCATTTTTTCATTGAAAAACCTATTACTCAAACTTTAAAACAAGCAGAAGAAATTCTATACAAATGCCGTGAATTTGGAATTAAAGCGCAGGTTGGTCACGTAGAAAGATATAATCCAGCTTTTATTGGGTCGAAAGATTTCATCAAAGATCCCATGTTTATTGAGATTCACCGTTTGGCAGAATTCAATCCTCGTGGAACTGATGTTTCTGTTGTTTTAGATTTAATGATTCACGATTTAGATATTTTGCTGTCTATTGTAAAATCAAAAGTAAAGAATATTCACGCAAGTGGTGTTTCTGTGGTTTCGAAATCTCCGGATATTTGTAATGCCAGGATCGAGTTTGAAAATGGATGTGTTGCCAATTTAACAACTTCCCGAATTTCAATGAAAGCTATGCGTAAATCTCGATTTTTTCAGAAAGACGCTTATATTTCGGTGGATTTCTTGGAGAAAAAATCGGAAGTCATTCGAATGAAACCGGCTCCGGAAAGCCCGAGTGATTTTGATATGATCATTGAAAATGCGGAAGGAGAAAAAAATCAAATTATTTTTGAATATCCGAACATCCAGCCTAATAACGCTATTTTGGATGAATTAGAAAGTTTCGCAGATGCGATTACCGAAGATAAGATGGTAGAAGTTTCTTTGGAAGACGGCACTGAAGCGTTGAAAGTGGCGTTGGAAATTGTGAGATTGATCAGCTAATCTATTTTCTAAATTGATTCCATTTAATTAATGTCAAAAATAAAAATCTTTTTACTATTCTTCTGTTCATTGATGATCTTAAGTTGCCAGTCTAAAAGACTTGCTGCTGACGAAGGAAAATATAACTATCATTTTATCTTAACGGAATATATAGATTCTGCGCGGGATCGATTGATTCCTGTGGCGATTTATCAACCTGTGAATTTAAAAGTTGGTAACATAACACCAATTATATTTAGTCATGGTTATGGTGGTAATAAAGGAGATGATTATGCCGTAGATTACACTTATCTCTTAGAAGCTCTGGCTGAAAAAGGGTATTTTATAATTAGCATTCAGCACGAGTTAAAAAACGATGACCTGTTGTCGATGCAAGAACCTTTCAAAACGAGCAGAATGTCTAACTGGGAACGTGGCGCAGAAAATATTAGTTTTGTTTTGAATAAAATAAAGACGGAATTTCCTTCGTTAAATTTTAATGAACTGGCCGTGATTGGTCATTCTAATGGCGGAGATATGTCGGTTCTATTTGCGCATCAACATCCAGAATTGATCAGTAAATTGATTTCGATGGATAACCGAAGAATGAATTTACCGCGAACTTCTCAACCAAGAATCTATACTTTACGTTCTAATGATTATCCTGCTGATGAAGGAGTTTTACCAACAGATGAAGAAAAGGAAAAATTTGGAATAACTGTTGAATTCACGGACATCAACCACAGTAATATGGACAATGATGCGAATGACGAAGAAAGAAAATACCTCATTTCAAAAATATTAAATTACCTCCATGAAAAATAAATTATCAGTCCTGTTTTTTTTAATATTTACCTTAGGATTTGCACAAACTTCCACATTAAAAAAAGAGATCAACCAAATCATCAACGGTAAAAACGCAACCGTCGGAGTTTCTGTTTTGGATTTCGAAAACAACAAATCGATAAGCATTAATGGCAACAAACATTTGCCGATGTTGAGTGTATTTAAATTCCATATTGCGTTAGCAGTTTTAGATGAGGTTGATCAAGGAAAATTGAGTTTGGATCAAAATATTTTGATTAAAAAATCAGAACTTCTATTAAATACCTGGAGTCCAATTCGGGAGAAATATCCGGAGGGAAATATCGAAATGCCTTTGAGTGAACTGATTAAATATACGGTTGCACTAAGTGACAATAACGGCTGCGATATTTTGCTAAGATTAATCGGTGGAACAGAAACTGTTCAAAAATTCATCAATTCGAAAGGAATTAAAAACTTTCAGATTAAAGCTGACGAAGAAAAAATGCACCAAGGCTACGAGTTTATGTATTGGAACTGGACAACGACCAACGCGTCTAACACTTTATTAAAAAAGTTTTATGACGGAAAAGTAGTCTCAAAAAATTCGACCGATTTTTTAATGAAAACGATGCTGGAAACCAATACTGGTGGAAATAAAATCGTCGCTCAGTTGCCAAAAGGAACTTGGGTCGCACATAAAACTGGTTCTTCCGGAAAAGATGAAAAGGGATTAACCGTTGCAGAAAATGATATGGGAATCATCACGCTGTCAAACGGAAAACATTACGCCCTAAGCGTTTTCGTGTCAGATTCTATGGAAAGTGAAGCGACAAATACCAAAATGGTTGCGGATATTTCTAAAATTGTTTTTGATTATTTTAGCAAAAAATAAATTGAATGAAAAGATTTTTTTTACTGGGATTTCTCTTGATTCAAACCTTACTATTTTCGCAAGAGAAATGGGACATTCAATTTTATAATGAAGTTGTTAACCGAGAAGTTTTTATTTACGCAGACAATAACGAAGAAATGCCGATGTCTGCACAGTTTCAATTCAAATTACAGAATCTAACCTGCACGCTTCCTAATGATGAAATAGTTGTAATTCCGCCGAAAACTCAAAAGTTTTTGATTGCAAAGTTAGCTGCGATAAAAACAAACGAAGGTAATTCTTTTTCTTACTCCAATTCCTATAATTTTGGGAATTCACTTCAGGAAACCTTTGATGATGATTACATCTATTCTTTGCCTTTCGAAAATGGAAAAACACAATCGATCTTCCAGGGATATAACGGCAAGTTTTCGCATCAGAATGAATTTGCGTTAGACTTTGATTTAAAAATTGGCGCTCCGATTTTAGCAGCCCGTGACGGAATTGCGGTGGTCGTCATCAATAGCAATACGAAGAGTTGTCCCGATATTTCCTGTGCGAAATACAATAACAAAATCGTGATCATGCACAGCGACGGAACTTTTGCCGATTATTCTCATTTAAAATACCAAGGTACAAGCGTGAAAAAAGGCGATCATGTAAAAAAAGATCAACTCATTGGGTATAGTGGAAGTACGGGTTTTGCAAGTGGACCCCATTTACATTTTGCAGTGTTTATCAATAGAATAGATGGAAAAAGAACATTTATAAAAACAAAATTTAAAACTTCTGAAAGTGAAGCAACACTTTTGGAAGAAGGAAAAAGTTATACTAAAAATTATTAAAAATTTAAAAATGAATAAAAATATTGTAGTGATTGGTGCAGGAACCATGGGAAACGGAATTGCACATACTTTTGCACAAACCGGATTTCAAGTTAGTTTGGTTGATGTTTCACAAGGAGCTTTGGATAAAGGAATTGCAACAATTACTAAAAATATGGACCGTATTATTTCTAAAGGAAATATGACTGAAGACCAAAAAACAACTACTTTAAATAACATTTCGACTTATACTAATTTAGCAGATTGTGCAGAAAAAGCAGCTTTAATCGTAGAAGCGGCAACAGAAAATCTGGATCTGAAGTTGAAAATTTTCAAACAAATGGATGAGTTGGCTCCGGAAAATTGTATTCTTGCGACCAACACGTCTTCGATTTCTATTACTAAAATTGCGTCGGTTACCAATCGTCCGGACAAGGTAATTGGAATGCACTTTATGAATCCGGTTCCCATCATGAAATTGGTAGAAATCATTAAAGGTTACTCTACTTCTAAAGAAACTTTTGATGAGATCTACGAAATGAGCAAAACGTTGGGGAAAACTCCGACAGAAGTGAATGACTATCCAGGATTTGTGGCAAACAGAATTTTGATGCCTATGATCAATGAAGCGATCGAAACTTTATACAATGGCGTGGCGGGTGTTGAAGAAATCGATACTGTAATGAAATTGGGAATGGCTCATCCGATGGGACCTTTGCAATTGGCTGATTTTATTGGATTAGATGTTTGCTTAGCGATTCTCAATGTGATGCACGATGGTTTCAAAAATCCAAAATATGCACCGAATCCATTATTAGTAAATATGGTAATGGCTGGAAAGTTAGGCGTGAAATCTGGAGAAGGATTCTATGATTACGCTGAAAGTAGAAAAGCAGAAAAGGTTTCGAATCGGTTTGTGAAATAAGTGCTGAGCTTTTTCAGAATTTTATATGCTTGAATAGATAGCCATGACTGAAAAATTAACTTTTTTTCGACAAAAGATAAAAAACGACAACAAAATGCAGTATATAATTTACTGCATTACGTTTGTCATCCTTTTTATTCCAAATATTTTCACTTTGATTTTCGCCGCAGATCTACAAGGAAACCTGGTCATGAGTGCATCTTACCTCCTACTTTCATTGGTCGTTTGGTTATTTCCATTGCTTTTTTTGAATATTAAAAATTATTTCCGACTTGGGATTTTGTTTGTATTTTTAGCTCCGATCGAAATAGGTTTTGTGACCACCACAGGTTTGCCGGTGAACATTGGTTTTATGGAAACGATTTTCAATACCAACTTCCAAGAAGCGAAGGAACAACTCGTCAGCAATATTCCTTTCCTGATATTTTATATAGTATTGATTATGGTTTACTGCTATTTGCTGACTTTAATTCAAAAAAAAAGTCTCACAGTTAAATGGAAAGTTGGCTTGCTACTCACTTTTCTAATTTTGAATTTAGGTTTGTTTTACAATATGTTTTCAATTTTAAAAACCTTTATTCCGCAGCATAAAAAACTGGATGTTGCTTTCGAAAATACAACCAAAAAATATCATAAAATATTCCCGGCTAACATGATTATCAATACTGTGTACGCCCTAAAAACCAATTCTAAAAATAAAAAATTTGAAAAGGAAATTGAAAATTTCAAGTTTAATGGAAAACAGAATTCTAAAAATTCAGAATCTGAAATTTATATTTTAGTAATTGGGGAAACGGCAAGAAAACACAATTTCCAGTTGTACGGCTATGATCGAAAAACGAATCCAGAATTGGAAAAGATAGAAAACTTGGTTCCTTATTCGGAGGTAAGCAGCTCTGGAACGCTTACCTTAATATCTTTGCCTCAAATTATTACCCGAGCAAATCCAGAACAATTTGATCTGCAGTTCAATGAAAAAACCATCCTCGATCTTTTTCATGAAGCGGGATTTTACACCTCTTATATTGGTTCACAAAACATTTCTACTTCACTGGTTCAACGTTTAAAATCGGTGGTGGATTATTCTTATTTTGCGAAATCCGATGTCAGTTCTGCGCAGGTATATGATGGTGATATTTTAAAAAATGTGCAGGAAGTACTAAATGATAAAAAAAATAATAAAAAGTTTATTATCATTCACACGTTGGGAAGTCATTTCCGTTACTCGAACCGATATCCGCCAGAATTTGAAAAATTCAAACCGACCATCCCTACGTCGGGTTACAATAATATGGGTTTAAAATACAAGCAGGAACTCATCAATTCTTACGATAACTCTATAATTTACACCGATTATTTTTTGTCCTCTCTCATTAAAGAAGTTAACAAAACCCGTTCAGTAAGCGGCTTAATTTATCTTTCAGATCACGGTGAAAATTTATATGATGACAACAAAACCGCTTTTCATGGTGGCGAAAAACCCACTCGTTTCGAATATGAAATACCTTATTTGGTTTGGTATTCTCAACAATATGAAAAATTGTATCCAGAAAAAGTGACGGCGTTGGTAAATAATAAAAACAAGAAAACTTCTGCTACCACTACTTTTTATTCGTTGTCAGATATGGCAAATATAAGTTATACCAATTCTGAAAAGGAAAGGTTTAAAAGCATTTTCAATCCGCAATTTAAGGAACATTTACAGCGAAAATTACTGAACAGTAAAAAGGAAGTTATCAATATCAATTAAAAAAACGATGATTAAAAAATTATTTTCTTGGTCTAAAAATTCATCGAAATCTGCAATTTATGTTGATGTATTTCTTGTTGTCATCACGTTTATAATGATTGTAGTAAGATTTCTGTGGAATGAGAAAGGACGTGTAAATCCGGATTCACTGCGATTTATGCGAACGTCAAAAGTATTTCCGGAAATCGACAATACAACTACTCCACTTGGTTACCCATTGAGTTTGAAATTTTTCACTTTATTTGGATTGGATGAATTTTGGGCAAGTAAACTCATCGGACTTGGAGCCTATTTATTTCTGGTATTTTTCGCCTGGAAAAAGAAGTTCTATTTGAAAGAGATCATTTTAATTGGGGGACTTTTCAGCTTCGTTTCCATCTTTTCTTATACGATGAGTGAAACATTGATTTTACCATTTGTTTTTATTTTTCTTTACCTGGTTCATCAAATTATTACGGAGAAATTAAAAGGTTTAAAGGCGATTTTATATTTAAGTTTGTCTTTAGTTGCTTTGTATAATATTCGCTACCCTGCTTTATTTATCATGTTTGCGACAGGAGTTTTCGGTCTTTTCAATTACAAAAAAAGCTATGGAAGAACGTTTATCTATTCGGGAATTATCGGATTGATTTTCGTGATCTTGTATAAGTTTTTGTTCATCGATTATTTTAATGAAAAGTATGTCGAAAGCTTTTTAGAAATCGGTCTACATCCTACTTCCAAATTATTAACAGAACTTTTTGAAGGACTGACAACGGTTTTTAATCCATTTATCCATATTCTTAATCCAGCGGGAGGAATCGTTAATTATGGAATTATAGGAATTGGATTGCTTAATATCACATTAATGCTGTTTCTTTTCACTAAAAATAAATTGACTGAAACTGAAAAATTCTTCCTTACAATTGGTGGAATCGGAATTGCTTGTTCTTTTTTTATTCAATATTTTTATTCTGTCAATCCGTTAGATTATCGACTTTTAGCACCGTTTACATTATCAATTTGGTTGGTGTATTTCAAAAAATTGTATGATATTTTTGGTAAGCTCACTTATACAATAACTGCCTTGAGCTTGTTGACCGGATTTGCTTTTACCTGGCTTGCCCGCGGAAACTACTTAGAAAACAGACAAGAAATAAAAACTTTTCTACACGACGAGGATTTAGAGAATGGAAGGCTTAATTTCTACATGGAAAGTGAGGAGGAACTGGATAAAATGAGAATCGCAGAATTAATCAGTACCGTGAACCCAAATGTAAAAGTGACCTTTAAACCAGATGATACACTCAAAAATAACACTTTAACAAAATACAAAGTTTTACGAAAAATTAAAATTGACAAGAATCAATTTCAATAAATAATTATTATCTTTGACCCAGTTATAAACATTAAGAAAATGAAATTACCAAAGTTTTTATTAGCAGACAATTCAGATTTTCCTGAAGATCTATTCGTAGTTCACACCGAATACCCAAGATTTGTTTTGAATGTTGAGGAAGAGGAAGTTGAATGGTTCGACGATCTAGAAGGCGATGACGAAGAAACAGTAGCAGACGAAGCTACCAAAGTAGTCGAAGCAGCTTTCAAATGGTGCGACGAAGAACTCGCCAAATATGATGAGGAAGACGAAGACGAAGAATAAATAAGACAAAAAAAAGGAACTCTGATCAGAGTTCCTTTTTTCATATCAAATTTCGTCGATTTCAAGTTTACAACTTGTTAAATTTCAACAACAAAAGATTGTCTTTATACAATTCCAAAGTATTTCCGTTCACCACATATTTCGTGGCAGCGCCCAACATGCTGAAATAGTTGGTTTCCTCACTCATATTGTCACACGCCATTTTGGTAGCACCAACATTCTTAGTCGAAAAATTTCCAACGGTACGATCCAGCATTACTTCTCCGAAATAATTATTACAACCGCCGTTTCCGGTGATCTTTGCAGTCTCAATAACCAAAGTTGGTTTCTTGCCTTTTACATTATCCGCTAAAGTCCATTTTGTGTTTGCAATATTCTCCTGCGGCGTTCCAACTTTTATTTTGGAAGTTGCCATCGTAGAACAAGATACAATTGTTGCAGCCGTAAAAATAGCTAAGGAAATATTTCTGAAAATATTCTTCTGTGGGAAGTGAATTGCTTTCATTTTTAAAATTTTAATACCGTAAATTTAAGTAATTATATTGATTTAATGACTTGCGGTAGGATTTAATCTCTTCCGCAAAAACAGAAAAGCATCTCTTTTCAGAAATGCTTTTTTAGGTTTATTTCGATTTTAAATTAAGATCTTAATTCCGCAGAAAACTCTTTCTGGAAGGTTTTGATTAAAGAATTCATTACTTCAGTGATGTCTTTATCTTCTAAAGTTTTTTCCTCGTTTAAAAGCTCAAAACTCATTGCATAAGATTTCTTTCCTTCCGGCAGATTCTTACCTTCATACACATCAAATAAATTAATGTTTTTCAAATATTTGGAAGGGTTGCTTCTGGCGGCTTTATAGAGTTCAGCGTAAGTCACGTTTTTATCGATCAATAAAGCCAGATCTTTTCTGGTTTTATTGAATTTTGGAATATCTTTAAATTTCAAATTATCTCTGGTTCTGAAACTTTGCGCAACTTCTAATTCAATTTCTGCGTAGAAACATTCCTGATCGATATCGGCATCTTTCAATAATTCTGGAGCCACTTTTCCTAATCTTGCAACGATTTTACCATTTGCAGATAATTCAATTGCATCTGAAAAACGAGCATCTTCCAAATACTTTTCTTCAATCGCAACCGGAAGGGTGTCCAAAAGAACTTTCACATAAGATTTCAATTGATAGAAATCGGTCGTAGATTTTGGTTGCAACCAGTTTTCAGCTTCATCTCTTCCTGAAACTAAAATAGCGACTTGTTTTCTTTCTAAATAAGTTTCTTTTTTGTGGTAAATTTTACCCAATTCAAAGAACTTAATATTCTGATTTTTTCTTTTGATATTATAATCTGCATTTTCCAAAAGCCCTTCTAATAATGACTTTCTCATAAATGCTAAATCTCCACTTAAAGGATTTAGAAGTTTAACAGCATCAGTTTCATCTTTCACAGAAGTTAAAGAATTATTCATTACTTCATTGAAACCATTGCTTTGTAAAGTTCTCGCCCAGGCGTTTTCTAAAGCGTCCTGATCATCAAAACTCAATTTTACCGGCGTAAAAGAAATTTTCTGTGGCGAATCAATTTTATTATAACCGTAGATTCTTAAGATCTCTTCAATAACGTCAATTTCTCTTGTCACATCGGCTCTGTAAGCAGGAACAGAAATTTCTAAACCATTTTGAATATCATTTAAAACAGTAATTTCGAGCGATTTCAAAATTTCTTTTATTTTCTCATGATGAATTTTCGTTCCTAAAATCTGCTCTACTTTAGAATAGCGAAGAATAATATAATGGTCTTCTATTTTTGCTGGATGATGTTCTAAAAGCTCACCAACCATTTTCCCACCAGCAATTTCGGAAATCATTTTGACTGCGTGAGTCAGCATCGTTCTGGTCATATTGGGATCAACTCCACGTTCGAATCGGAAAGAGGCATCGGTATTTAAACTATGATGTTTGGCTCCTTTTCTAATGCCGATTGGATTGAAATACGCACTTTCTAAAAAGATGGTTTTGGTAGTTTCTGAAACGCCTGAATTTTGTCCACCGAAAACTCCTGCAATACACATTGGATTATTTTCGCCGTCTTTGATCATGATCTCGGTTCCGTTCAAGGTTCTTTCAACTCCGTCTAAGGTGGTGAATTTTGTTCCTTTCTCGTTTACTCCTACTTTTACTTTTTTACCTGCAATTTTATCGGCATCAAAAGCGTGAAGAGGCTGACCAAAACCGTGAAGAATATAATTGGTAATATCTACAATGTTATTAATAGGACTTAAACCAATCGCTTTCAAACGGTTTTTCAACCAATCCGGAGAAGCTTTCACTTCTACATTTTCGATGATTGCACCAATGTATCTCGGACATAATTCTGAATCCTCAACTTCAATTTGAAAATCAGTCGTTCCTTCATTATTCAAAGGTTGCGAAACCACTTTTTCGAACTCAGAAACTAATTGATGCGTACTCAAATAAGCATTCAAATCTCTGGCAACACCGTAGTGCGACATCGCATCAGTTCGGTTGGGTGTTAAACCAATCTCATAAACTTTATCATTCGTCAGATCGAAATAATCTGCGAAATTTTTACCGACTTCAAATTTAGTTTCATCTAAAATCATGATTCCACCGTGATCATCGCTCAAGCCCATTTCGTCTTCCGCACAGATCATTCCCTGAGAAACTTCGCCGCGAATTTTAGCTTCTTTAATATCGAACGAACTTCCGTCTTTTCCATAGATCTTTGTTCCAACTACAGCAACAGGAACAATTTGTCCGGCAGCAACATTTGGTGCACCGCAAACGATATTTAAGATCTTTCCGTTGCCAACAACAACGGTCGTAACTTTTAACTTATCAGCATTGGTATGTTGTTCGCAAGTCAAAACTTTCCCCACAACGATTCCTTCTAAACTTCCTTTCACCGATTCAAAAGGATCAATTCCTTCTACTTCCAAACCAATATCGGTCAGGAACTCGCCGATCTTTTCCGATTTTAAATCTGTCTTAATATATTCTTGAAGCCAGTTGTGTGAGATTTTCATTTCTGTCGTAAATTTCAGATGTTAGATTTCCTCATTCATTACTAAATACATTGAAATTGGAAAGGTGCAAATATCGTGATTTTGAAGGTTAAAAAAAAATTGAGATTCAAAAACTTTGAATCTCAATTAATATTTAGGACAATTATTTAGAACGGAGTTTTTTACATTCCGATAACTGGCATGGAAAGCATCAGTAATTTTTCCTGATCTTCTAAACCATCAACTGGTTCAATAATTCCTGGTCTGTTTGGTTGAGACATTTTCATCGTGATATCATCAGCAGAAAGCACCGACAACATTTCCGTTAAAAACTTAGAACTGAAACCGATATTGATATCTTCTCCATTGTAATCACACGGAATCTGCATATCTGCTTTATTAGCAAACTCTGTATCCTCAGCATGTAAATGAAGAATGTTTCCTGATAATTTAAAACGAACCTGGTTCGTAGATTTGTTCGACATAATCGAAGCTCTTCTAATAGAATTTAATAAAAGACTTCTATTGATCGTCAATACATTTGGATTTTCTTTTGGAATAACCGCTGAATAATTTGGGTATTTCCCATCGATCAAACGACAGATCCAGATATTATTTCCAAAAGTGAACTTCGCCATGTTTTCATTGAACTCAATAGAAACATCTTCGTTAGAAGTTGCTAAAATGCTTTTGAAAATCGCCAAAGGTTTTTTAGGCATAATGAATTCCACGGGTTCAGCATTCATTAAGTCGGTTCTTTTATATACCACTAAACGGTGCGAATCTGTAGAAACGAAATTGGTTTCATCTTCTTTGAACTGAAACAAAACTCCCGTCATTACTGGACGAAGTGAATCATTACTAGTTGCAAATAAAGTATTATTTAAAGCTTCAGATAAAATACCTGCAGAAATCGTTACACTTTGAGCTGCATCAAATTCAGGGATTTCCGGATAATCTTCTGCATGATCCAAAGCCACGGCGAAGTTATCTTTCTCATCCAAAATTTCGAGCAATTTTCCGTTTCCATCTTCAGCATCTTTCACAGAAAGCGTCAAAGGTTGGTCACCATAAGTTTTCACAAATTCTTGAAATATTTTCGCAGGAACTGCAATCTTACCTTCCACGTCAGACTTTACTTCCAAAAAAGTAATTAAAGTCGTCTCACCATCAGAAGCGGTAATTTTTAGTCTTTCTTTTTCAATTTCAAACAAAAAGTTTTCCAAAATTGGCCTTGACTGTGAATTGGAAATAACTCCGCTCACGGTTTGAAGGGCTTTCTGTAATTCGCTACTTGAAACAATAAATTTCATAAAAATCAATTATTATTAATTTCACAAATATATAAATTAAACCCTAAAAAATGCAATATTTTGGGTGATAAAAACAGTTTCCGTGAAAAAGTTACCAACATTAATCAAGATCTGACAAGCCTTTTATCTCCGGCTCTGTTCGATCAATATTAAGTGATAATCCCAAGTAAACAAAGTGTAAATTTTTATTTCCAGAAGCTGCAAATTCTCGTTGCCAAAGATATCCAGAAGCCAATCCAAAGTGATCATCAATTTGATACGAAAGTCCAGCATAAACCCTATTTCTGGCAAACAATGGATCTTCAGTCGTCACGAAAAAGACTTCATCATAAACATTAGCGGAAATCGTTCCTGGTTCTACTTTTTCTGCATTCAAGGGAAGGGAAACATTCAATCGGTAACGCAAACGGATTCGGTCAGAATTTTCATCTTTTAACGTGTTATAAAACCAACTTTTTTCCGCCCGAACGCGATTTTCAAATTTAAATCTCCCTGCTTTAAGGTCATAAACGTCTTGCAGCCAAACCCGGAATTCTTCTTTTTCTAACGAGCGATTTTTATAGCTCACATATCTTCCGATTCCAATTAAAGGTTTGTGATTCTTGCTTAAATTATAACCAATTCCACCTTTTAGCTCATAGTAATCAGGATAACTAAAATCTTCAATACCACGCAATTGACCCTCAGCATAAGCGAATATTTTCGAATTATGTTTGTAATTGATTGTGATCACATTATAGCTGGAAATATTTTCTTTTTGCGCTGATAAATGCAACACAAAAAATGAGATAAAAAGTAGAAGAATTCGTTTTGACATGGTACAAAAATAAAAAAAATAAAGAAGAAACTTTCAGTCTTTGATTTCTCAAAAGACTGAAAATTCTTTCTAAACTTTGTTATCGTCGTTTAAAGACCGATTTTGTAAGTAAACCCTACATGAAACCATCGGTTAGGCATCGGCACCCCAAAGGTTTCAGTATAGTTAGCGTTGGTAATATTATTAACTAAAACGTAAAGATTCAGATCTTTAAAATCATAGCCTAATTTGCCATCCAGCAATTGGTAGCTTCCGGTAGTTACTCTTTCATTATATCTATAAATCAATTGATTAGTGACGTTTTTAAAGAATCGCGTTTCCAATTTTGCAACGAACTGATGTTTCAGATTTTCCATGACGTATCTTGAAATTAAATTCTGCGGTTCTTTTGCTTTACTGTCCAGATAAGTATAGCCCAACGAGTACGACTTAATAAAGGAATTAAAATGCTGTCCAAGTTCTACTTCTACTCCATTGGTTTCGATTTTTCCAATGTTTTCGGCGGCCCAGATTCCATCTTGCGTTTCTTTCACCCAATCAATTGAATTCTCCGAAGTTCTATTGAAAACACTTACTTTTCCTAAGAAATTATTTTTGTGAAAACGATAACCCAATTCTGAAGAAATCGCATTTTCAGGTTTCAAATCCGGATTTCCAATTTCGGTTTTGCTCACATAATACAAATCGGTAAAAGTTGGGATCCGGTTTACTTTGGCGATATTTCCATAGATCTTATGGTTTTCATTAATGTCAAATCCGACATCTAAACCTGGATAAAAGAAATCTCCGACACTGTCATAATTAGCCCAGGAAATTCCTGGAGAAATCTGTAATTTGTTTTGAAATAAAGAAAAATGATGCTCCAGAAAAATCTGCGTTAAAAATCTTTCGCGATGTCCTAAATTGTTACTAGCCAAAAATTCTTTTCTAAACTCAACCCCCAAGCCAGTTGTTCCAAGAGTCGATGAATAAGAACCATTCACTTCTGTACCAACGTTATTTCCGATATGCATATTTCGGTAAACCTCTGGTTTTTCTCTGTTGAACAAATATAAATCCTGACCTCTTCGCCAGTAAACATTTGAATTCAAATTGAAATTATTAAATTTTTGTTCATATCCTAAACTTATAATCGAAGCCTGCGTTTCTTCATATTGCTCCGTTGCTTTGGGTGAGGAATAAAATCCATTTGCTCCAAATTTCTTTTCTTGAATTCCGGCTTGAAATTTCAACTGACCATTATTGATCTTGAATTGATTTTGATAGAAAATATTATTGATTTTATAATCGGTGTTATGTCGATAACCGTCCGAACTTGTAGAACCTGCCTGAATAAAATTAGAGAATTTTTCATTGCCAAAATTGGCTCCCAATCCAAGTGAATAGGTTTTGTAATCTCCGCCGCTTGCCGAAACAATTACTTTTTCCTCAGAACTTACTTTTGTGATAATATTCACAACTCCAGCGTAAGCATTTTGACCGAAACGTCTGGCTGCAGGACCTTTGATGATTTCAATTTTCTCAACCGAAGCCAAATCAAATGGAAGACTCATCGAATTATGACCTGTCTGCGAGTCATTCATTCGAACACCATTGACCAAAATTAAAACCTGTTCGAAACTACTTCCACGAAGCGAGATGTCTGCCTGTACGCCATTTCCGCCACGTCTTCTAATATCAAATCCAGTGAATTCTGCCAATAGTTCTTCCACACTTTTAGACGGCGAATTTTCTATTTCTTCTTTTGAAACTACCGTAATATTCTCATTGACTTTCTTTATCGGAAGTTCCAAAAATTTTCCCTGAACGGTAACTTCCGAAATTGAACTTTCTTTTTCCTGTGCGGAAATCTGTAGGGAAAGCCCTACTAATAAAATACTTAGGATTATTTTTTTCATTTAATTAATTCTTAGTTATTATTTTACTGAATGTGCAATGATCAAAAAATAGACATTATCTTTATTAATGGACACTGCACGATTTTTCACTGGCAAATATATTTAAGAAAATCGCAAAGAAACAAGTATTATTTTAAGAAATTATTTTGTATTAAATCAACAAAAAATGCAACACCGAAGCGTTGCATTCCTTTTAAAGATTAAAGTTAAACTTATCTTATTTTCATCAAATGTGTAATTAAATCATTTAGAATTTTTCTCATGATATTACTACATTTATTTGTTGAAACAAATATTGCAAAATTTATCTGGAAATCCAAATAATCTTAAGAAAATTTCTCTTAAAAATTCCGTAATTTTGTACCCCTTAAATTTTACAATGATTACACCCACAGATATTGATATTAAGAAACAACTTTTCGTAAAAAATGCGCATCTTAATAATCTGAAACATATTGACGTTCTGATTCCTAAAAATAAACTTATCGTTATCACGGGAGTTTCGGGAAGTGGAAAATCGTCGCTCGCTTTTGACACCATTTATGCCGAAGGACAAAGGCGATATGTCGAAAGTTTGAGTTCGTATGCGCGACAATTTTTAGGAAAATTAGAAAAGCCAAAAGTTGATGATATTAAAGGTTTGGCACCTTCGATTGCAATTCAGCAGAAAGTTATTTCCTCCAATCCACGTTCCACTGTTGGAACTTCTACCGAGGTTTACGACTATTTAAAATTATTTTTTGCCAGAGTTGGTAGAACTTTCTCACCAGTTTCCGGAAATGAAGTCAAGAAAGATTCGGTAACGGACGTAATTAATTTCATTGAAAAAAATGAAAATCAGACGTTCCTTTTAAGAATTCCTTTAAAATTTGAAGTTGAGAAATTTACGGAACAGGTCAACACCTTGAAACTTTCCGGTTTTACCAGATTGGAAGTGAACGGAAATGTGGCTGGAATTGAAGATCTGGAAAGTTTCGGTTTTGTACCGGAAGCAGATATGGAAATTCAATTGGTCATCGACCGTTTCAGTTATGATGCCGATGAAAGTTTCCTTCAAAGATTAGCAGATTCTATTCAAATGGCTTTTTATGAAGGTCACGGTTATTGCTCTTTAAAAAATATTGAAACCGAAAAAATAACTGATTTCTCTAACAAGTTTGAATTGGATGGAATAGAATTCATGGAACCGAATGTTCATTTTTTCAGTTTTAATAATCCTTACGGTGCTTGTCCGGAGTGTGAAGGTTACGGAAAAGTAATTGGAATTGATGAAGATCTGGTGATTCCTAATAAAAACTTATCCGTTTTCGAAGAAACGGTGGCCAGTTGGAAAGGCGACAGCATGAGCGAATGGAAAAGAGATTTCATTAAAAAAGCCAAAGACTTTCCTATTCATAAGCCTTATCATCAATTAACGAAAGAGCAGAAAAACTATTTATGGAAAGGTGATGGCACCAAAACTTTCCCTTCGATTAATAATTTCTTCAAAATGCTGGAGGAAAATTTATACAAGATCCAGTACCGCGTTATGCTTTCCAGATACCGTGGAAAAACGCTTTGTCCAACTTGTGAAGGTTTGCGTTTGCGTGAGGAAACAAAATGGGTGAAAATCGATGGACACAATATTCAGTCGGTGATCGAATTGCCTCTGGATGAATTTTTACCTTTAATAAAATCATTAAAATTAAACGATCACGATGCTGAAATTGCAAAACGTTTACTGTATGAAATTACGACGCGTCTCGCTTTTCTAGATAAAGTTGGATTGGGTTATTTAACCATTAACAGGACTTCGAATACCCTTTCCGGTGGGGAAAGTCAAAGGATCAATTTGGCAACTTCACTTGGGAGCTCTTTGGTTGGATCCATTTATATTTTAGATGAACCATCGATTGGTTTGCATTCCCGAGATACCGAAAATTTAATTGGAGTTTTAAAAAGTCTTCGCGATCTGGGAAATACCGTAATCGTTGTAGAACATGATGAAGACGTTATGAAAGCCGCTGACTATATTATTGATATTGGTCCGGAAGCGGGTTATCTTGGTGGCGAATTGGTATTTGCCGGACATTTCGACGAATTGGAAAACGCGGATACTTTAACCTCAAAATATCTGACGGGAAGATTAGAAATTAAAGTTCCTGAAACCCGTCGTAAACCGAAAGAGTGGATTCACATTCAAGGCGCCCGTCAGAATAATTTAAAAAATATCGATGTTGATATTCCGCTTGAATGTTTGCTCGTTATTTCCGGAGTTTCCGGAAGTGGAAAATCGACTTTAATGAAAGAGATTTTGACCAATGATATTCAGATTCAACTCGGAATGGGTGGAAAAAAAGGAGATTACGATTCGGTAGATTTCCCAACCAAACTGATTAAAAATATTGAACTTATCGATCAAAATCCGATCGGTAAATCTTCGCGTTCAAATCCGGTGACTTATTTAAAAGCGTACGACGATATTCGCGATCTATTCTCGAAACAGAAACTGGCGAAAATGCAAGGTTTAATGCCGAAACACTTCTCCTTTAATGTTGACGGTGGACGTTGCGATGATTGCAAAGGTGAAGGCGTAATTACGGTCTCCATGCAGTTTATGGCGGATATCGAGTTGGAATGCGAAACCTGCCACGGAGCGCGTTTTAAAAATGAAATTCTCGAAATTAAATTTGACGAAAAGAATATTTCAGATATTCTCCACATGACTGTTGACGAAGCGTTGGAATTCTTTAAAGATAACGAACAACCAAAAATAGTAACGAAACTAAAACCTTTGCAGGAAGTTGGTTTGGGTTATTTACAATTGGGACAAAGCTCTTCTACCCTTTCTGGCGGTGAAGCGCAAAGAGTAAAACTGGCGTCGTTTTTAGTAAAAGGTGCCACGACCGATAAATCACTGTTCATTTTTGATGAACCTTCGACCGGACTGCATTTCCACGATATTAATAAATTATTAAAATCGCTGCAAGCTTTGATTGAATTGGGCCATTCGGTAATTGTAATTGAGCACCAACCCGACATTATTAAGACCGCCGATTATATTATCGACATCGGTCCAGAAGCTGGAAAATATGGTGGTGAAGTTGTGTTCGCTGGAACGCCGGAAGATTTAGTGAAGAACAAGAAATCGCATACAGGGAAATATTTGATTGAGAAACTGAAATGAATTCCAAATTACAGAAACCAGTAATTCATATTATTTTTTATTTATTAGGACTGGGTTTACTTTGTTTAGCGGGTAAATTTGCACCGACAAGTTTAGCCGGACCTGGATTGGATTTAGTTGTATTAATTATAATGTTTTTGAGCATTCTTTACTTATTAATAATAGTTTGGTTTAAATTAAGAATAACTTTATTACAAAAAATTGTTATTTCATTAATTCATCTAACGGGAATTAGTATTACCGTTTTCATAATAAATATACCTCAATAATTTTTTGTTAAAATAAATTCCATTTTAAATAATTGAAGCCAGCTATTCGAAGTTGGCTTTATTGTTCAATATCTTACCAACTGAATAATTTTGCTTAAATTTCTACTTCCGAAATAGTCGGTCCAATTTAAATAAAAACACTTCCTATCGAATTCCCAACTGACTTTAAATCAATCCAAAATAGAATTACTGATATCGATCCCATAAAATATGGGATTTCAAGAAATTTCAAAGATGGCGCCGTCACAAAACTTAGTCCCTACATTTCGCGCGGCGTAATTTCAACGCGAGACGTTTTTGACCATGTGAAAACTCTAAATTTAGAGTGGTTTGAAGTCGAACGTTTGGTTCAGGAGCTAGCCTGGCGTGATTATTTTCAAAATGTCTGGAAGCAAAAAGGAGACGAAATCTTTAGCGATCTGAAACAAAATCAGGAACAAGTAGAGAATCACGGAATTCCGTTAGCGATTTTAAAAGGTGAAACTGGAATTCAAATTTTAGATGACGCCGTAAAAACCCTTTACGAAACAGGTTATCTTCACAATCATTTACGAATGTATCTGGCGTCGGTTTGTTGTAATATTGCGCATTGTCATTGGTCCGAACCCGCGAAATGGTTGTACAGTAATTTGTTGGACGGCGATCTGGCAAGTAATCATCTCAGTTGGCAATGGGTCGTCGGAAGTTTCTCCAAAAAGAAATATTTTGCGAATCAGGATAATCTCAATAAATATTTTGGCGGTACTCAAAAGAACACTTTTCTGGATGTGGATTATTCTGCCTTTGAAACTTTGAAAACTCCAGACATTTTAAAGGAGACAGAAAAATTCGAACTGAAAACCAACTTAGACAGCTTAGAAAATTCACCTTTGGCAAATGAAAAAACGTTGATCTACACCTATTATAATTTAGATCCGACTTGGCATCAAACAGAACATTTTCAAAGAGTACTTCTATTGGAACCTTCTTTATTCGAAAAATTTCCTGTTACTAAAAAAGTGCTTGATTTCGCCATAGAATTATCTAAAAACATTCCAGATTTAAAAATTTACGTTGCAGAGATTTCAACTTTAAATAAAATGATTTCGACAGAAAACTTTATTTTTAAAGAACATCCAACCAACGCTCATTTTCAGGGAATTAAGGAAGATCGTTCCTCACTTTCAAACTTAGAAGGAGATTTTCCGTCTTTCTTTAACTATTGGAAAAAAATAAAAAAGGAACTTCAGCAAGAATTTGAAATGCGGTAAAAAAAGAAATTATTATGTCGAAAACAGTCAATCTAATTTTCCCGAATCAACTTTTTGAAAATCATCCTTTATTAAAAAATGAAGGTGATTTTTATCTGATTGAAGAGCATTTATTTTTTAAAGAATTCAAATTTCATAAACAGAAATTGGCGTTTCATCGCGCTTCCATGAAGTTTTTTCAGACGTATTTGGAAAAGAAAGACGTAAAAGTAATATACATTGAAAGTGGAGATAAATTAGCGGATATCCGGAATTTTCAGTCCGAAATTGAAAAAAAGAACATCTCTGAGATCAACGTAGTTGCTCCCACCGACGACTGGTTAGAACGTCGTTTGAAAAAAGTTTGCGAAAATATTAAACTGAATATTCTCGATTCGCCTCAATTCATCAATAATAAAAATGATTTAGCAGACTTCTTTAATCCTGATAAAAAGTTCTATTTTCAAACTGCTTTTTACAAACAGGAACGAATCCGTCTCAACATTTTGATAACTGAGGACGGAAAACCAGAAGGCAAAAAATGGACGTTCGATGCAGAAAACCGCAAGAAATATCCGAAAAACAAAACACCGCCGCCGATTCATTTTCCAGAAATTTCAGACTTTTGGAAAGAAGCCGTCGGTTATACAGAAGCCAACTTTAAAAATAATCCGGGCGAACTTTCCGCTAATCCACTCTATCCGATTACTCATCAGGAATCTCAAGATTGGCTCGATCAGTTTTTCGATTATCGCTTTCACGATTTTGGAATTTACGAAGATTCAATTGTACAGCAAGAAGCTTTTCTTAATCATAGCGCACTTTCTCCGCTTCTCAATTCGGGACTTTTGCAGCCGATCGATGTTGTGAATCAAACTTTGATCTTTGCTAAAAAGAATAACATACCGATTAATTCTTTGGAAGGTTTTATCCGCCAAATAATCGGTTGGCGAGAATTTATGCACGGAATGTATCTTTACAAAGGAAGATTTTCCCGCACCCAAAACTTCTTTAATTTCAAAAGAAAAATCCCCAAAAGTTTTTATGACGGCACGACTGGAATTCCGCCTATCGATGAAACTATTAAAAAAGTTTTAAAGAATGCTTATTGCCATCACATCGAGCGACTGATGATTCTCGGAAACTTCATGCTCCTCTGCGAATTTGATCCTAAAGAAGTCTATCGCTGGTTTATGGAACTTTTTATCGACGCGTACGATTGGGTGATGGTTCCCAATATTTATGGCATGAGTCAGTTTGCAGATGGTGGAACATTTGCGACCAAACCCTATTTGAGCGGCTCCAATTATGTTAAAAAAATGAGCGATTATCCTAAGGGAGAATGGGATCAAATTTGGGATGGTCTTTTTTGGAGTTTCGTGGATAAACAAAAGGAATTTTTCAAAACCAACCCGCGAGTGTCGATGATGTATTATTCCTTACAAAAAATGGATGCTGATAAAAAAGAACATCACTTCAGGAACGCCCAACAGTTTTTGGAAGGTTTAGATTCTGAGGATCTTTGACAGAATAACGGCTCTTTCTTCTAGTCCCGATTGACGTGGAAATCCTTTTCCCAACACGAAGTGGCGGGAAAAGATTGCAACAGAAAGCGGGCGGAGTCTGGTAAAGATGCACCCCTATTCTACTTCAAAAAAAAGAACCAAGTTAAACTTGATTCTCTGTAATTATTGGTAATTGAAAATATTTTTATTTCCTGTCTTTGTCTACTACAATTCTGTCTTTTCTATTCGCCAATTCCCACGCTGTGGCAAACACCAACTGCGTCCGTTTTTTCAAAGAGACATAATCTATTTTGTCTGGCGTATCGGTTGGTTTATGGTAATCTTCATGAATTCCGTCAAAATAAAAAATCACCGGAATTCCGTTTTTTGCAAAGTTGTAATGATCAGAACGATAGTACAAACGGTCTTTATCATTAGGATCATCGTATTTATAGTTTAATTCTAAGTTGACCGTTTCTTTATTCGCTGTCTCATTAATTTTTTTCAAATCAGTACTCAACATTTCCGACCCAATCACGTACACATAGTCTTTCCCACAGTTTCCCGGATCACAGCGACCGATCATGTCGATATTCAAATTAGCGACGGTATTTGCCATTGGGAAAATAGGATTATCAGCGTAATATTTAGAGCCTAAAAGTCCGTGTTCTTCACCCGTAACGTGTAAAAATAAAATCGAACGTTTCGGTCCGTTTCCAGCTTTCTTCGCCAGTTGAAAGGCTTGAGCCATTTCTAACAAAGCCACCGTTCCACTTCCGTCATCATCAGCGCCATTAAAAATTTCACCATTCGACATTCCGACGTGGTCGTAATGCGCAGAAACCACAATGATCTCTTCCGGTTTTTCTGAACCTTCGATAAATGCTAAAATATTTTCTGATTGCGGTAAGCTTCCTCTTCGTCCATTTAAAGCTTCTTTCGGCACAATCTGATAATAAGAACTCATGGATTTCGGATGAGAAACACCCATCTTCTGATATTGTTCAATCAAATATTTTCCAGCTTTTTTCTGACCCTCACTTCCAGTATCCCGACCTTCCATTTCGTCTGAAGCCACGATGTACAGATGAGTTTTCAATTCATCAGACGTTATCGATTCATAAGATTTCTGAAACGGCGAACCCGAATAAGAAAGATTGGCGGCACAACTTTGCAACAACGCAAAAGCCAGCGGAAGTATAAAATACTTAGAATTTTTCATGTTTAATTTTTTGAAGTTTAAAGATAGTTTTAATTTTTAAATCGCGGGTTTTCTTTTCTTTCGTTCTCATTCAGATTTTTCATCTTTAATCATAAGCGCTATTTCTGGATTATTGTTTGGGCAGACAATTCTCTCGTCTTCAGGACGAGATTCCCGCTATTTTTTGCCAACGCTTTTTCCAACACGAAAAAAATGAGCTCCACTCAAGTCGGGCTGCAGATTAGGTTTTTAAATTTAATAATAGAATGTTTGATCATTGGAGAGTTGTACAAAATGAGGATTCTATGATAGAGAATATGATTTATGAAAATCTGAGTTCACAAAACATCAATTGTAGCTTAAAATTAGCATCACGCATCTTAAAGCCAGATTTTTTCATCTCTGCAGCGGTCCAAAATATATTTCTTTAAACTTAAAATTACTTCCTGATATTGCGGCACTTCATACCCGAAACGATCATGTGCCGTTTGTTCTTTTTCCAGATCATTGCATCCTTTTATCACTTCCTGCAGCATATCGAGCATTGCTAATTCTTTGCTGTTTGATTTTTCAAATTTGAATTCTATAATTTCGGTTTCCAGTTCGTCGCAATATTCCAAAAGTTCGATCACTTCTGGCTCTTGAAGTAAAGAAGAATTATTTTTGAAAATTTCCCGTGTAGATTTCATTGCATCAAAGTTTTAAACAAATTTAAAAATTATCCTCAAAGTCTTTATAAAATAAGAATATTTTTAGTTATTTCAAGAGGGAAAAAAATTATTACGATATTTTATTATTTCACTACCACCATTTTATTCCGCGGCAAACCAATCTCATGTTCTTGTGGATAAGGATTTCTGGTCGTCATACTTACATCTTCATTGATCTTTTTGTGAACTTCATAACTTTTCTGCTGATCTTCCGCATATCTTGGATCTGGAATAAAAGGCATTTTCGCCATCTTGAAAATCGTGATCGTGGGGAAATGAAAATCAACTTCAACCTGTCCCAATAACAAATAACAACCGCCACCCTGAAAAGGATATTTCTGTAAATTATCCGGGAAATGCGCCGTATCGAAAAAGTTTCCTTCGGAATCGATCCAGGTTCCGAAAAACATGGTTCCTTTTTTAGTAGGAACATGTTTTCGCGAAATGAGATAAGCCAACATTCTTACCTGTCTTTTGTGATGTTGTGGTAAATGTCTGGCCATGATAATGCTACGGTATTTCGTCTGTAAGAGATCAAATGGACTGCAGGAAACGGAAAATCCCAAAATTTCTATCTCATCAAAAGAGTCTTCAAAACGATTTCTTTTCAACACCGGAAGTTGGTATTCCTGGACTGGAGTTTCAAAAAAAGTCGGCAATCGATATTCCGGTTTGAAATGGATCAGGAGCAATCGTGCTTCAATTAATAATTCATTTTTAGGTTTTCCCGTAAATCGAAAAGCACCTACAAAAATCAAGGTTTGTAAAGTTTCAATCCCGACTGGAACACGTTTGATAAAGTTTTCTAAGGAAATGTAATCTCCATTTTTTATTCTTTCTTCCGGAATAAAATTCGCGATCCTACTTTCCAGTTTTTCAATGTGCATAAAGCCTAAAAAAACGTCTTCGCCATAAACCGTCGTTTCAAATAAACTCCGATTAACACACGGATTATGAATTTTTCCACCACCCATTCTACATTCATGAACATACACTTCGGTCCGATAAAAACCACCGCCATTATTGATGGCCGAAACCATAAACTCAATCGGATAATTCACCTTTAAATATAAACTTTGATAACTTTCCACGGCATAAGAAGCCGAATGCGCTTTGCAAAAAGAATAACCAGCGAATGATTCAATTTGTCGATAGACTTCTTTCGATAATTGTTGGGGATGACCTTGTTTCTCACAAGATTCAAAGAAATGTTCGCGTACTTCCTGCAACTTTTGAATCGACCGACTTTTTCCACTCATGGCACGTCGCAACACATCACCGTCATCAGCAGAAACGCCTCCAAAATGCAAAGCGATCTTGATGACATCTTCCTGATAAACCATAATCCCATAAGTTTCGCCTAGTTGTTCTTTAAAAACATCATGGAAATATTCAAACTTTGTGGGATTATTATGTCGAAAAATATATTCTTTCATCATACCACTCTTCGCCACACCCGGACGAATAATGGAAGAGGCAGCAACTAAAGTTTTATAATCTTCGCATTTTAAACGTCGAAGCAAACCTCTCATGGCAGGACTTTCAATATAAAAACAGCCGATCGTTTTTCCGATGCTTAAATAATGATTGCAGTTTTTATCATTTTTAAAAAGCGTCGTATTGTGAATATCAATATCAATTCCCTGATTTTTCTTGACGAGGTCTAAAGTATCTTTGATCGTTCCCAATCCACGCTGAGAAAGAATATCAAACTTTTCAAAACCGATATCTTCCGCTACATTCATATCAAACTGCACAATCGGGAAACCTTTTGGTGGCATTTCTAAAGCGGTATAATTGGTGATCAGTTCCTGGGAAATAATAATTCCACAAGAATGCATACTGCGTTGATTCGGGAATTTCTCCAGCAACATTCCATATTTCTGCACAAGTTTTACCACTTTATTATCATCGTGAATGGCCATAGGATTTTTCGCCAAAACATCGAGTTCTTCTTTCGGCAAACCAAACGCTTTCCCAACTTCCCGGAAGATTGAGCGGTATTTAAATTCGACATTCGTACCACAAAAGGCTACGTGTTCTTTTCCGTAGCGTTCAAAAATATATTTTAGAATTTCATCACGTTCCCGCCAACTCCAATCGATATCAAAATCGGGTGGATTTTTACGTTGAGTATTCAGGAAACGTTCGAAATAAAGATTCAATTCAATAGGACAAATCTCTGTAATTCCGAGGCAGTAACTCACAATACTGTTCGCTCCACTTCCACGTCCAACATGCAGAAAACCACGACTCCTACTGTATTTTACAATATCTAAAGTAATTAGAAAATAGCCCGCGAAATTCATTTCAGTAACAACTTTCAATTCTTTCTCAATCCGATCGATGACAATTTGCGTTCTTTCTGGGTATCTTTTATCCAAACCTTCGTATGCAAGTTTTCTTAAAAGTGCAGCATCGGTTTCTTTATTCTCGGTAAAGTAGATTTTATTTTTCGGTGTTTTAAAATTAAAATTGAATTCAGAATTATCAAGAATGAATTGGGTATTTTGAATCATCTTGGGATATCTTTTGAATTTCTCCAGAATAGTTGAAACAGGTTCGAAAACTTCAGTCGGCGAACAGCAATCACTTTCCGAGAGTTTTGAAATCAAAGTATTCTGATCGATGGCTCTTAAAATTCGATGCAGATTAAATTCTTTTTTAGTTTTAAAAGTAATCGGATGCAAAACGACCATTTTATCCAGAAACATTTGCCACTCTGGACGAATTAAAAGGTTCAGTTCTTCTGCACGAACGCCGACAAATTCATTTTCCTTTAAGACTTCCGGAATATTTTCCAATGGATAAATGACAAACACCTTCTGAAAATCCGGAGAAACTTGCGGAAGTTCGACGCCATCACAATTATGATTGGTTAACAGACGGTTGATCTCTGCAATTCCGATTTCATCTTTGGCAATGGTGATATAAAGGAGTTGATTTTCTTTTCTGATTTCTACGCCGGCAATCGGTTTGATGCCGAACTTCTCACATTCTTTTTTAAAATCGTAGATCGCAGTGACGGTATTGATATCGGTCAACACTAATTCTTTTGCACCAGCATCGACGGCTTGTTTCACCAGTTCTTCAACTGATAAAGTGCCGTAACGGAGACTGTGATAAGTGTGGGAATTGAGGAACACGCGATTAATTGATAGTTGATAGTTAAAAGTTGATAGTTGATAGTTTTTAAAAAAAATTACAGAATTTTTTAAAAACAGAATCATTTCGGACTTTTGTGGTTAAATGTTTTTTTAACGCAAAGACGCAAAGGTTTTGGACAAAATCACTCTTTAAAAATTACGAGCGCAAAGGCGTTCTACTTAGCAAAGGGAAATTTCAATATGCTTTTCTAGTCTTTTGAATAACTTAAAAAAGAACAAAACTTTTGTGACTTTTGTGGTTAAAAATCTTTCGGAATTTCAATCATTAAGAATTAAGAGAATTAAGATTTTCTACGAAAATGTCTACCCTTTTTTGGTCTTTTGAAGAACTTAAAAAGAATAAATCTTTTGTGACTTTTACTTCTTAAATTTATTATTCCTTAACGGAGTCAGTGAATCTTAGATTTGTGGTTAAAAAAAATTTAGTTAAACAGAACACAATTCAAATCCGGAAGCGCGTCCCAGAGCATTTTTACCAAAGCGGTTTTTCATGCGATCCATGGCTTGGTAGAGGTTCATGAGTTCTTCGCTGTCCTCAAACAAATTCATTTGATAGGTTCCATGAACGAGATTCGTAAATCGCAAACCAACCAATCGAAGTCGCATTCTCCGGGTGTAGAGTTTTTCAAATAAATCTAATGCGACTCGGGCTAAAGTGTGGTCAATAGAAGTGTAAGAAATCTTACACTGTTTGGTCTCGGTATCAAAATTAGCATATCGGATTTTTAAAACGACGGTGGAAGTCAGCCACTTTTCCTGTCTTAACTGATAAGCGAGAGATTCTGCCATGGCTGAAATTAACCTTTTGAGTTCGAATAGATCCATGGTGTCATTCGTGAAAGTATGTTCGCTGGAGAGTGATTTTCTTTCGGAATACGGAACAACGGGAGTGAGATCAATTCCATTCGCTTTTTTCCAGAGTTCGCCTCCATTTTTGCCAATCATTTGTTGCAAAACCAAAACGGGCATATCAGCTAAAGTCTGAATGGTTCGGATTCCAACGCGGGAAAGCAATTGAAAAGTGACATCACCAACCATTGGAATTTTTCGGACGGATAAAGGATTTAAAAATGATTTTATATTTTGAGCCTGTATTTCTAATCTTCCGACTGGTTTAGATTCACCAGTGCCGATCTTAGAAACGGTTTTATTTGTGGATAAAGCAAAACTGATCGGCAAGCCGGTGTTTTTGGTAACCGAATCAGCAATTTCTTTCGTCCACTGATAACAGCCAAAAAACTGATCCATACCAGATAGATCCATATAAAATTCATCGATGCTGGCTTTTTCTAAAACAGGAACTTTTTCCTGAATAATTTCGGTAACCTCTTTGGAGAATTTCGAGTAGCGTTCATAATCTCCGCGGATCACTTTGGCTTCTGGACATAACCTCAAAGCCATCTTGATCGGCATCGCTGAGCGCACCCCAAAACGACGTGCTTCATAAGAGCAAGACGCCACTACTCCACGGTCACCACCTCCGATAATAATAGGAATACCTTCCAGTTTTGATTCCTGTAATCTTTCGCAGGACACAAAAAAAGTGTCCAGATCCATATGTGCAATTGCTCGATTCATGGGTACAAACTTAGTACGTTTTATATCAAAAATTTGTATATTTGTTGCTATAATTTATAGCAATGTCAATTTTATCAGAAAACATGCGGTATCTGAGAGGTCAGCAAAAATATGCCCAGCAAAAAATCGCCGATGACCTTTTAATTACGAGAGGGCGATACGCAAAATATGAAGATGGCTCCAGTGAACCGCCTATCGAAATCCTTATTCGTCTGTCTAAATACTACCGAATCAGCATCGATTTACTGGTGGGTTTGGACTTAAGTAAATACTCTTTAGAAAAGATGATGAAACTCCCAGACAATCGGACGATCTTTCCAATCACAGTAGATGAAAAAGGAGAAAATAAGATAGAAATTATTCCCGAAAAAGCGCAGATGGGTTATTTGCAAGGTTACAGCGATCCGGAATATATTGAAAAGCTGCAAACGATTTCCTTACCTTTTTTACGGAACGGAAAGTTCCGGGCATTTCCGGCAAGTGGAGATTCTATGCCGCCTTTTAAAAACGGAACATTCATCGTGGGGAAATATGTGGAAAATGTGACTGATTTAAAGAAAGATAAAACTTATATTTTCATTACCCAAAATGAAGGCGTTGTTTATAAAAGGTTTGAAAAGAAAACAGCTAGAAACATTACCGTGAATTCCGATAATCCGCTGTACAAACCTTATGATATTAAGCTTTCTGAATTGGTGGAGATCTGGGAATATGCGTGCAGTATTAATACGGCAGAATTTGAAACGGAAACTTTGGATATGATGACGGTGAAGGATATGTTTTTGAGTTTGAAGAAAGAGATTGATTTGATTAAGAAAAAGTAATTTTTTTAAGGTAATTTTTCAGGACGACTCCAATAAATTTTCAAGTTAATTGAAAATATTATCTTTGCACCTAAATAGGTTTAACCTAAGCGTTACCCATTAAAACATACAATTTTAATAAGAGGATCTATAAATCCTTGATAACATTTATCTCATGACAATAGACAAAAATCACGTAGTAGCATTACATTACACGTTAAACGCCATCGAAGAAAATGGTGAAAAAACTTTCATTGAAAAAACAGAAACTGACAATCCTTTTACCTTCTTATATGGTGTAGGACTGATGTTGCCTAAGTTTGAAGAAGAACTTCAAGGGATGGTTGCAGGTGATAAAAAATCATTTACCATTACGCCGGAAGAAGGTTATGGCGAAAAAATAGGAGAAGCAACTACGCAATTGCCGATCGCAATGTTCGAGCAATCAGGAATGCCACCAATCGGTGCGATGTTGCCTTTACAAGATGCACAAGGAAATCATGTGAGCGGTATTGTTTTAGAGGTTTCTGAAGAGTTTGTAACCGTTGACTTGAACCATCCAATGGCTGGAAAAACGTTACACTTTGATATTGAACTATCTTCTACAAGACCTGCAACAGAAGAAGAATTAGAGCATGGTCACGCTCATGGCGTTGACGGGACAGAAGCTCACTAATTAAAATTTTTTCTTAAGATAAAAGCTACGAATCTATCGTAGCTTTTTTTATTTCTAAAACCGAACGGTTTTAAAATTATAATTATTAAATCTACTATGTATTGCAGAATAGTTAGAATAATAGCACTTATTTTAAATAATGAACAATAAACTGGTTTTTACTTTAAACGACCTTAATAACGAAACTGTTATTGTTTTAATTATTTAATGCCAAAATACTAAGAATAAAAATAGATATTAATTAAATAATTATCATATTAATAATTAGAACCAGTCCTTATCACTTTTTTCGGACTGACATTTGTAAGGTCTAAGCCTAAATGCGAACATCCATCCATGCTTTCTTTAATAGAACATTTTCAGATGACGATCGAATTTTCAAAATTAAATTTTAACTACTAAAATAAAACAATATGAAAACAGTACTAGCTTTAGCTCTTGCAGCAATCGTAACAAGTTGCGCACCAGTATCAAACACAGTGACTCCAACTGCAGAAACCATCAATAAAAAATGGGAACTGATCTCCTTAGAAGGAAATGAAATCATGACCAGTAAACCTGTGTTTATCGATTTCGACGCCAATAATAGAATTATTGGATTTGCTGGATGTAACACCATTAACGGAAATTACGCCGTAAAGAATGGAACACAGATTAACTTTACGCAAGTTTCGAGTACCAGAATGATGTGCGCACCGTATGATATGAATGTTGAAAAAGAGGTAATGGAAGTATTGAAAACTGCTGATAACTTTACTATGAATAACGGACAGTTAATGTTGAACGTAGGAAGAAGAGCACCTCTAGCGGTATTCGCAGAGATGAGTAAAAATCCTGCTTCGAACACTTACTGGAGCTTGAAAGAATTGAATGGCAAAAAAGTAATGAGGACTCCTAACCAAGAAAAAGAACAAGGTTTCATGTTGAGAAGCGGCGGTAAAATCACAGGTTTTGCAGGTTGCAATTCTTTTAATGGTACTTATTCTATGTCTGGAAAAAACACGATTAAATTCGATCCAAATATGGCCATGACTAAGAGAGCTTGTCCGGATGTTAAATTGAATGAGCAAACTTTTGTAAACATTTTTAAAACTGCAAATAATTATCAAGTAAAAGATAACACGTTGATTTTAAAAGATGCTACTAATAAAGTATTTGCTGTTTTTGAATCAATGTAAATTTTACTAAAAACTTAATTTTTTAAGTTGAACTTATATAAAACCTTGGACTTAATTGTTCAAGGTTTTTGCTTTCAAATCAAGTCACTATTTATTCAATTAAATCTGGATTATTTCTTTAAAAATTCAAACCAAATCCATCTAAAACTCGTATTTTTAATTATGCGAAAAATTATTTATTTAGGAGTGAGCTTACTTATTTTGGCGAGTTGCCAATCTGTAAAATATAAAGATGTGGTTTATGGACAATCAGCCGATAAAGAAGATCTAAAACTGAACATCTTCGTTCCTAAAAATTCTGAAAACAAAAAGTTGCCAGTTCTTCTTTTTGTTCACGGTGGAAACTGGAACAGTGGCAATAAAGACCAATACGGATTTTTCGGACGAAACTTTGCGAAGAAAGAGGTCATCACTGTTATTCCAGCTTATACTTTAAGTCCGAAAGCTAATGTTGATCAAATGACGGCTGAAATTGCGCAGGCAATCACGTGGGTTCAAAAGAATATAGAAACTTACCACGGCGATGAAAAGAATCTCTTTGTAACGGGACATTCTGCGGGTGCACAGTTGGTCGCTTCAGCGGTTTTAAATCCGAAATTTAAAATTCCTCTGAACTCAGTTGCCGGAATCATTTTGAATGACGGTGCCGGAATTGACATGAAAGATTACTTAGAGAAATATCCGCCCACCTCGGAAGACGATTATATCGCAACCTGGAGTAAGAATCCCGACAACTGGTATCAAGCCTCTCCTATTAATTTTCTGGATAAAAATTCACCGCCGTTCTTGATTTATGTTGGAAGTAAAACCTATCCTTCGATTACCACTGCAAACGACCATTTCATTAAAAAGCTACACGAATTTCAACCAGATGTCGCACCTATTGTATTAAATAAGAAACACATTCCAATGATTCTGCAATATTTTTGGCCATGGAGCGACCGCTTTACAGAAACCAAAAACTTTATGGAGCAAAGCAGCAAATAGTTATTTGTTTTTTTATCTTTAGGTTAAATTTCAGTCTATGAAAGATAATCCTATCGGTTTTATTCCGGGTTTACAAAATTCCATTATCAACTATTGGAACAGTTTGGTAGAATCTTTACCGCGAATTGTGTTGGCTCTGATTATTTTAGTGATGTTTTATTATATCGCGAAATACCTTTCCAAATTAATTAAAAGAAGATTTCTAAATGCTGATCACGATCCTCTTTTCGTCAATTTTTTGAGCAAGACTTCTAAAGTGATCCTCATTATTATCGGAATTATTTTTGCCATGCAAACGATGGGTTTAAGCGGTGTCGCCAAAGGATTACTCGCAGGTGCCGGAATTTCGGCTTTCATTTTTGGATTTGCCTTTAAAGATATTGCTGAGAATTTTTTGGGTGGATTAATTTTGGCTTTCAACAGACCGTTCAGTTTAGATGATACCATTCAGATTCGGGATTTTACAGGTCATGTTAAAGCTTTAAATTTCAGAACTACACATATTAAAACCTTTGATGAGAAAGAT
Source organism: Flavobacteriales bacterium UBA5040 (assembly GCA_002415135.1). Lineage (GTDB taxonomy): Bacteria > Bacteroidota > Bacteroidia > Flavobacteriales > Weeksellaceae > Kaistella. The sequence continues at coordinate 291,393 of DIBY01000016.1, forward strand.
GTTTTCCTGCCCAATTCTATCGTTGTTAAAGAGCCAGTAACCAATTTCACACGTGACGGACAAATACGACTCGACTTTGTGGTCGGCATTGCTTACGAAGACAATATCACGGAAGCAATTTCGCTGATTTTTAAAACCATCAAACCGACAGCGACGATGATTAAAGAGAAGGAACCCTTTACCGTTGTCGAAGAATTGGCAACAAGTACGGTAAACCTTCGCACCTATTTCTGGGCAGATACTTTGGATTATAAAAAAGGCGTGCTGGAAATTAAAAGTGAAATCATCAGACTCGTGAAAGAAGTTTTGATGAAAGAAGGCTTTTCACTTCCGTCTGATATTCAGGAAATTAAATGGTACGATTCTACAAAGCCTTTCCCAATCGATATTTTAAATACGAAAGACGACTATCCTCTTAATAGATAATCCATAGAAAATGAGTTTCAGTAAAGGCATCCGAATTTATTACAACAAAATGATCGAAAGCATTGCTTTCTATCCGGCATTGATCGCGGTTGGCTTTCTCGCATTGTCGTGGGGAATGTTGGTTTTTGATTTTTCAGATTATGGCAAAGAAATAAAGTCAGGATTGAGTTGGTTGAGTTTAAAAGATGCCAGTACAGCGAGAACTATTATCTCCACCGTAGCTGGAGCAATAATCTCATTGACGGTTTTCAGTTTTTCGATGGTGATGATTGTATTAAATCAAGCAGCCTCGCAAATGAGCAACCGCGTGTTGAACAGCATGATCGAGAATAGGTTTCAGCAAGTTATCTTAGGAATTTATATCGGAACTATTGTTTATGCTTTGTTTTTATTGAGTACCATTCGTGACATTTCAAGTGGGATCTATGTGCCGGCTTTTAGCATTTACCTCCTGATTTTATTAACGGTAATTGATATCTTTTTGTTCATTTATTTTTTAGATTATGTCACGCAAACCGTCAAATACGAAACTGTTATTGATCGTGTTCGATTACAAACTTTTAAAAACATGGAGGCCGATTTTAAGGAATTTCAGTCCAAGAAACCAGCGTGGTTAAGTTCACCATCAAAAATTATATCTGCTCAAAAATCAGATTATTTTCAAGGATTTAATGAAAAACGATTATTAGAACTGGCGAAAAAACATCAAGTTCAGGTTAGCTTTCTAATTCCGCCGGGACAGTTTGTAATTAAAGGAACTGCTTGCATGAAAATCCATAGCAATGAAATAATTAGCGACGACGCTCTTCAAGAAATCTCAGACTGTGCAGACTTCTACACTGGACAACCGATTGACAGAAATCCTGATTATGGTTTTCGACAATTGTCAGAAGTCGCCATCAAAGCGCTAAGTCCTGGAATTAACGATCCCGGAACAGCCGTTTTGGCGCTGCATGCGCTTTTCGCCTTGTTCGATTACCGATTGTATCAACAGTTGCCGCAACTCATTGAAAATTCTGATAATATGGTGGTCATCTATTTACCGACCTCAGATTTTATCGAATTATTTGAACGTTGTCTGCAACCAATTTGGAATTACGGAAAAGATGACGGAGCCATTCAAGCTACTTTTTTAGATATGCTGACCCAAATTAAAACTCAGGATGACCGACATCTTTTTAGTGTTCTGTTCGATGAATGGATTCTTAAGATCAAACAGCATCAAACATCATTAATTTGATGAAATTGAAATCGTCATTATTACATTGATTTCCCGTCAGTTTTAAAGTAGTATTGCTATTAAAAATTGATTGACTTTTTTCTTCTGCCTTTCATGATCTGACGAAATTACTGCTTTCAGTTCATCTTAAAGTTCTTATTTTAGCGCTTCCAAAAATCCCTTATGACTCCAACTGATTTTATTAAAAGATCCCTTCCTATTTCTGATAAAAGCATTCGTTCTACTCTAAAACTTTTGAGTGAAGATTGTACCATTCCCTTTATTTCAAGATATCGGAAAGATGCGACCGGAAATTTGGATGAAGTTCAGATTGAACAGATTTCAAAACTAAATAAACAGTTTGAGGAAATTGTAAAAAGGAAAGAAAGCATTCTAAAATCGATCGAAGAACAGAATGCTTTAACACCGGAATTTAAAAAAAGAATTGAGGAAAGTTTTGATCTTCAGGAACTGGAAGATTTGTATTTGCCTTTCAAGAAACGGAGAAAAACAAAAGCGGATTCTGCAAAAGAAAAAGGTTTAGAACCTTTAGCTAAAATTATTATGAGCCAGAACGCTAATAACCTTGAAAGTTTAGCTTCTAAATATTTAAATGATCAGGTTGCCAGTGAAGAGGAAGCTTTGCAGGGAGCGCGAGATATTATGTCCGAATGGATCAATGAAAATACATACGTACGGCAAAATCTCCGTCGATTATTTCAAAGAAAAGCCATCATCACTTCAAAAGTAGTCAAAGCTAAAAAAGAGGAAGAAGCTGCGCAGAAATTTTCGCAATATTTTGACTGCCAAGAAAGTTTGAACAGAATCCCGTCGCACCGATTATTGGCGATGCTGCGTGCAGAAACAGAAGGATTTGTAAAAACGAAGATCGAAATTGATAAAGACGAAGCGCTTGACTTTATTGAAAATTCCATCATTAGATCGAATAATGAATGTGCAGATCAGATTGCTTTGGCTATAAAAGATTCTTACAAGAGATTGCTGGAACCTGCAATCTCCAATGAAACTTTACAGGAAGCTAAAGAAAAGGCAGACCATAAAGCCATCGAAATATTTGCAGAGAATTTGCGTCAACTTTTGCTCGCTCCACCTTTGGGTGAAAAAAGGATTTTGGCGATTGATCCCGGATTTAAAAGCGGCTGTAAAGTAGTTTGTATTGATGAGAAAGGAGATCTACTACACAACGAAACTATTTATCCGCATGCTCCGCAAAATGAAACCGGAATGGCGATGAAGAAAATTCGCTCTCTTGTCAATTCATTTAATATTGAAGCGATCTCGATTGGAAACGGAACGGCAAGTCGGGAAACAGAATTCTTTATTAAGAAAATTGCTTTTGATAAACCACCATTGGTTTTCATCGTTTCAGAAGCTGGAGCTTCGGTTTATTCGGCGAGTAAAATTGCGAGAGATGAATTTCCGAGTTTTGATGTTACCGTTCGTGGTGCCATTTCTATTGGCAGAAGATTGTCGGATCCGTTGGCCGAATTGGTAAAAATTGATGCAAAGTCAATTGGTGTGGGACAATACCAACATGATGTCGATCAAACTCAACTGAAAAACCAATTAGATTCTACGGTGATGAAATGTGTAAATTCGGTTGGAATTAATCTGAATACAGCGAGTAAATCTTTACTCAGTTATGTCTCCGGAATCGGCGAAAAGATGGCGGAAAACATTGTGAATTACCGAACTGAAAATGGCGCTTTTGAAGATCGAAAACAATTAAAGAAAGTTCCAAGGTTGGGCGAAAAAGCGTTTCAACAAGCGGCAGCATTTAGTAGAATTTCTCAGGGTAAAAATCCACTTGATAATTCGGCAGTTCACCCAGAAGCTTATGCGATTGTGGAAAAAATGGCGAAAGATTTAGGTATTAAAACGAACGACCTCATCGCCAATAAAGAACTTATAAAATCCATCAATCCAGAAAAATATATTACGGAAGCGATTGGTATTTTAGGAATTAAAGATATTCTCAAAGAACTGGAAAAACCGGGTTTGGATCCGAGAAAAGCAGCGAAAGTCTTCGAGTTTGATCCGACCGTTAAATCTATTAAAAATTTAAAAGCAGGAATGATTCTTCCCGGGATCGTCAATAATATTACGGCGTTTGGCTGTTTCGTAGATGTCGGAATTAAAGAAAGCGGACTCGTTCATATTTCTCAATTGAAAGAAGGTTTTGTATCGGATGTGAATGAAGTGGTAAAATTGCATCAGCATGTCCAGGTAAAAGTTACGGAAGTGGATGAAGCGAGAAAGAGGATTCAGCTGAGTATGATTTTGTAATATGTTCTCGCAAAGACGCAAAGTTTTTTAACGCAAAGAACGCGAAGGATTTTGATTTATTGACTATGAAAAATTGAGGACACAAAGGCGCTTCGCTCAGCAAAGGGATTTTGCTAAAATATTCAGAGAAATATGGAGAAAATTCTGATGATTATTAATTTGAATGGTTTTCATCTCGTCTAACGAAAAGGCAATAATTTTAACGTAAAGAACGCGAAGGATTTGCACTAATTGTTGCCGATCAATTTGCAGAAAGTTATTGTATTGATTGATTAAAGTAATTTTTGCATCGGTGAAAGTGGATTGTTTTTTCTGTGGGAAAAGGAAATGCCTGAAGTTATAGCCGCGATGGCAGCGGCATCCTTTTGCAGAACGAAGTGGTGCAAAAGATATAGTGGACAGCGGGACGGGTTTTGTAAGAAGCGATTATTTTGTTGCTTCTCAAGCAAAATTTGATGTTTACCATTTTTCTATAAATCGTTTGATTATTTCTTACTTATGTGATTGAATGTGATACAACTTTATGCCAATAAAAAAGCCGTTTCAATCACTGAAACGGCTTTCATAACCAAACTAACTAAATATAATTAAAGCTGATGTTTCGGAGTAAATCCGTCGTCGCTTAATTCTTTGTGCTCATAATCGGCTTTCATTGCGCCTTCGTAATCTACTTTTTCATCTTTGCCCATTCTTCTCAGCATGGAGTCAAAAAGTGAATATACAACCGGCACGATGATCAGCGTCAGGAATAATGATGAGGTTAATCCACCAATTACTACCCAAGCTAAACCGTTGTTCATTTCTGCTCCGGCTCCTTTCGCCAACGCAATTGGAAGCATCCCGAAAATCATCGCAATCGTGGTCATCAAAATCGGACGAAGTCTTGCGTGATTTGCCTGAATTAATGCATCGTGCGTATTTGCGCCAGCTGCTTTACGCATATTGGCAAAATCGACGATCATGATCGCATTTTTCGCGACGAGACCGATCAACATGATCATTCCAAGCATGGTGAAAATATTAATGGAATTATTGGTCAAAGCCAAAATGACCATTACTCCAATCAAAGCCAAAGGAATTGAAAATAAGACCACGAACGGATAAACAAAACTGTCATAGAGGGAAACCATTACCAAATAAACCAATACAATTGCGGCTAATAAAGCGATTCCTAAAGTACCGAATCCTTCGGTCTGGTTTTCCATATCTCCACTCCAGATGTAATTTACACCGGCGGGTTTTGTTTTTTCATTGTCCATAAATTGTGCAGACCATTCGTTCGCAACGTCTCCTACAGGACGACCTACTACTTTTGAAAGGACTTTTACGGAAGGAGATTTGTCTCTTCGTTGAAGCAAACTCGGTCCAGAACTCATATCAACATTCGAAAACTGGCTCAATCTGATCTGTTCGCCATTTTTGTTGGTGAACATTAAGTTTCTTACGTCGTCAATTGATTGTCTGTTCGCATCTGCAAAACGGATGTTGATGTCGTATTCATATTCTCCAGCGCGGAATTTTCCGTCGGTATTTCCGTTAAAGGCAGTCTGCATCGCTTGTCCAACACTTGAAAGATTAAGACCTAAAGTCGCCATTTTATCACGGTCGATATTTACACGAACTTCTGGACTTCCAGTATCGGTGGATAATTCTGCATCTACAGAACCGGGTACTTTTTTCAATAATTCTAAAATTCTGTTGGCTTCTTTATTAGCCGTTTCATTATCTGGAGCTGTTACTACCATTTCGATTGGGGCATTGTCTGCTCCCATTAATCCGATCGGTGCGGTTTTAAATTCTACACCGGTAAACTTTTCTTCAAGATCTCTCTTGAATTTTGCAGCCAAAATATCTGTACTTTCTGAACGATCCGCTTTGTCGATTAAATTAACCTGAACTTCGGACTGATAAACTGTTGCCTGTGCTCCACCAAATCCGGTAGATTGCTGACCAACAGTGGTAATTAGATCGACTACTCTTTTATCATTTCTTAAATATTTTTCGACATTTAAAGTCACCTGATTTGTTTTTTCAATGGTCGCATCTTTTGGCAATTCTATTTGTACTAGGAATTGTCCACGGTCCATCTTTGGAAAAAATTCTCCACCGATAAAGCCAAATCCAACCAACATAAAGGAAGAAATTAAAATAAGGAAGGTTACTACTACAACCATTATTCTTCTCAATCCAGTTTTCAGCGCCCACTCCAGAATTCCTGTGATCCAGTGGGTGAATTTATCCAACTGCGATTCAAACCAAAGAATGAATTTTTCAAATGGATTTTTACCGGTAAGATGAACTACTTTCCCGAATCTTGAAGACAACCAAGGAATGATGGTAAAAGATGCCAATAAGGAGAACATCGTCGCCATAACAACGGTTACACAAAACTGCGCTAAAATATCTGAGACTAATCCAGAACTCATCGCAATTGGTAAAAATACCACTACGATTACTAAAGTAATTGCAGTTACGGTAAAACCAATTTCTGAGGCACCATCATAAGCTGCACGAATTCTGCTCTTGCCCATTTCCATGTGTCGATACACATTTTCGAGGACCACAATTGCATCATCTACCAAAATACCGACAACCAATGAAAGTCCCAATAAACTCATTAAGTTTAAGGTATAACCCATTAAATACATTCCAATGAAAGTCGCAATTAAGGACAATGGAATGGAAACCATTACGATAAAGGCATTTCTAATATTGTGAAGGAAAAGCAACATTACAATTGCCACCAAAATAATCGCTAAAACCAAATCGAAAATTACGTGATCTGCTGATTCCAAAGTAAAATCGGTACTGTTATCTACAATTTTTACATTCAAACCTTGAATGGCGTAATTTTTCTGAACTTCTGCAATTGTTTTCTGAATATTCTCTGAAACCGCAACCGCATTCGCATCCGATTGTTTTTTGATCTGCATCAAAATAGTAGGATTCTGATTGAATCTTGCAATTTTTTCAATATCCTGTTGCGTATCAAAAACTGTTGCGATATCTGAAAGTCTTACCTGCGCTCCATTTTTAGAGGAAATAATGAGGTTGCTCATTTCGGCAATCGACTTGTATTTTCCAGATAAACGAATGGTTGATTTTGAAGTTCTGGATTTTAAACTTCCTGTGGGGAAATCTAAATTGGAAGAAAGAATGGCTTGCTGAACATCTCCGATGGAAATATTATAACCCTGCAATTTCTTTTCATCAATATTCACTTGAATTTCTCGTTCTTGACCACCAACAAGGTCAACTTGAGCAACTCCATTAACACGGGAAAAAATAGGTTCTACTTTTTTATCCAATAGATCATAAAGTTCCTTGTTGTTGAGTTTATTACTCGTAAGACTCATGGTGATAATCGGTAAATCATCCAGAGAGAATTTATTTAAAGAAGGTGCATCTACGTCATCCGGAAGTTGGGATAAAATTGCGTTTACCTTTCTTTGAGCGTCATTCAGGGCATAATTTACATCAGCTCCAGTATTCAACTGAACCATAATTACGGAAAGACTTTCGTAAGAAGAGGATTCTACTTTTTTTACATTTTCTAATGATCCTACCGCATCTTCAATTTTTCGGGTCACGGAAGTTTCTACCTCACTTGGCGACGCTCCTGGATAAACCGTAGAAATCGTCACCATGTTGGTTTCAAATTTCGGGATGAGTTCGTACCCCATCATCGAGTAGCTCAGTAAACCACCTAAAGTAAGTATCGTAAATAATACGATTACTAATGATGGTCTTTTTATTGATATTTCTGCTAATTTCATCTTTCTACTTTACGATGTTTATTTTTGATCCATTCTCTAAGTTGATCTGTCCACTGGTAATTACTTGTTCACCGCCATTCAAACCACTAATAATTTGAACTTTATCGCCATAAACTTTTCCAGTTTTTACATTGATCATTTTCGCTTTTCCATTTTCAACAATGAATAACTGTCCAGAACTTACTCCATTTACAAAAGCTTCTGCTGGAACGGTTAACATATTTTGATTTTCAGCACCGTAATTGGTTTTGAATAAAGCGGTTCCATACATTCCGGCTTTTAAACTTCCGTTGTTGGCTACTTCAATTTCTACTGGGAAATTTAAAGAGGCGTCACTTTTGGGAGCGATAAAGGTAATTCTTCCACCAAATGATTCATCAGGTAAAACGTTTACCGTGATCGGAACCGTCTGTCCCATCTGAATTTTTCCGATTTGGCTTTCATCCACCAAAACAGATAATTTCAAACTGTTGATATTTACGATTTCAAATAAAGCAGTTCCTGGTGCAACGACCATTCCTGGCTCTACCATTTTCTTATTAATGATTCCGCTGATTCCGGCTCTTACGCTGGTGTCATTGACTCTCACGTTTTGGGCACGAACGGAAGACTGCATATTTTTCAACTGCAATCTGGAATTATCTAACTGTTGTTTGGTAACTCCACCTGTTTTGTAGGCGTTCTCATAACGTTGGTTGTCGATGATGGCATTCTGTAAATTGTTTTGTGCTTGTGAGACATCAACTTCAATCGCATCTCTTTTAATGGTTGCTAAAACCTGACCTGCTCCTACTCTGGATCCTTCTCTCACCAAAACATTTACAATACGTCCGGAAATTTCAGAAGACTGATTCGTTTCCTGTTTCGGAATAAAAGTTCCGTTGGCAGAATAATCGGTGTTGATATTTTCTCTGCTTGCGGTCACCACGTTCACATTGATCTTATCAACCTGTTTGGCTACTTCCGCTACTTCTTTCTTTTGAGTTGCTTTATTACTGGCAATTTTGTACGCTCCTAAACCGATGAGTACGACTGCTACGATAATATATATTAAAGTTTTTTTCATTTGGAATAATTATTTTTTTAATGTCAAAAGGAAACTTTTAACACGATTTTAGTTTTAGTTTATTTTAGATACGTTTTAAGTTCACCTTTCGATTTGTAGTACTGGATCTCTGCAATTTTATAATCCAGGATCGCATTGCTATAATTATTTTTCGCCTCTACCAAAGCATTTTCAGCCTCCAGTAAATCAGTAAGCGTTGCTAAACCGTATTGGTAATTACTTTTGGTATTGGCAGCTACTGTTTCGGCAAGTCCAACATTTGCTTTTTGACTGTCTAAAGCCAAAAGACTGTTTTCAATTTGCGACTTCGCATTTTGATAAGATAAGTCTAAACCGAGTTTGGTATCTTTAATATCAACCTCTAATTTATCCAGTTCTATCTGCGCCATGGCCACTCTGGCTTTCGTTGCAAAACCATTAAAAATTGGAATATTAACGCCTAAAGTAATGGCAGAATAATCGGACCAGAAAACACCGCTTTTTTCACCATGAGTCAACGGAAACTTATCTCCCAATCCTTGATAACTGTAATTCGCATTTAAGCTGACCGTCGGATAATATGCCGCTTCAACTGCCTGTTTATTGAATTCTAACAATTCTCTTTGTTTTGAAAGTAGTTGAACTTCAGTTCTGGAATCAGTCGCTGCAGTGTTATCTAATAAATGTGGAGTGATCTCCATATCTGCTTTCACCAACTCGATATCAGTTTCGATAGGCATTCCCATGTAAAACTTCAAGGCATTTTCGGCTTGATTAATTCCGTTTTGTTGCTGGGTTAAAATCGTGCTGATGTTGGTAAGATTCACGTTCGTTCGATCCAGATCTACTTTTTTAGCCAAACCATTATCAAACAAACTTTTGATTACATTTCTGGCTTTCTCCGTACTGGTGAAACTGCTTTCTAAAGTTTCTCTTTTTTGCTGAATCGTAAAAACTTCGAAGTACGCATTGGAAACTCTTTCTATAATTTGCTCTTCCGTTAACTGTGCATTAAGCTGGTAAAATTCTTTGGTTGATTTTGCCGCTTTCAGTCCAATAAATACTTTTTGATTAAAGACTGCTTGAGACAATTGCAAACCTGCACCTGCATTCCATTTCTGTCCGAAAGAAATCAGTTGAATATTACTTGGTCCACCACTAAATGCACCTACATCCAAAGCAGATTTTTGCAATAGCGGATTATAGGTAAGATTGGCAACCCCTGAAATTTGAGGCAATGCATTGGACTTCGCTTCCATTATTTGGTAATCGGAATTCCGAACATCCAGTTTTGCCTTCAGCGCTTCGGCTTTATTTTGAAGCGCGTACTCTATGGCTTGTTTTAAAGTCACCGTCTCCTGCGCTTTCAATCCGGTGATCGAAACTGCAAAGAGGGCAACGAAAGCCATTTTTCTCCAATTGGTCATTTTATATTTTTGTTATTTATTACAGATTATTATTGAGTTTACTTGCTTTAAAAGGAAATAATCCTAAGACAAAATTAAACTCTATTTTTGCTGAAGACTTTTAAGAACTTCTTTCCCCTTTTCATTCGTGATCGCGTTGATGTAAAGCATAAGTGCCTCCTGCACGAAATATTCCCGTTCAATCACTTCTGTATCAAAAAACGGCGAACTGTCGTAAGACATCACAAGTTGGAAGAAAATTTTCGCATAGATTTCTAGGTTAAAATCTTCGCGGTAAAGACCCTGCTTTCTTCCTTTTTCAATATTGTGAACTAATACTTCTGAAAACTTTGCAGAAAAATTCAACATGTGTTTGTGGAAAATCCCGGGATAATATTTCAACAATTGGCGGATCAGAATATTATTGTTAGAGTGAGAAACCTTGTCGATTTCCTCATCTCTGCAAAACATTCTTTCAATGGCATTTTCGATATTATCATCCAAATACTGAAGTCGGTTTATGACCTCTTCCAATTTATGTTTCAACACTTCTTCTAATAATTCCTCTTTATTTTTATACTTCTGATAAAGGGTTTTCTTAGATATTCCAAACTCTTTTGCAATCTCATCCATCGTCACAGATTTCGCTCCGTTTTCAATGAAAAGTTCTGCTGCTTTGCTTAATAAAATTGTTTTTTCGTCCATATTTCGGGGCCAAAGATACAAAAGAAAACTTAAAAACAAAATTAGTTTCCAAGTTTTCATAGATAATGGTTCCGATAGATGAAATTAATAATGATGACCGTAAGGTTGATTAATACGCAAATTTTAAAAAGCAATTTCAACGATTTTAGTGTATTTCGTTGAGGACGAATCCTCTTTAAGTTTTATTGAAATAAAATAGACTGATTTTTAGCAGGATTCACCAAAGATGAACACGGACCACTATTATAGATTTAATAACAGATCGGGACTATCTGTGGTGACGAAATCAATTCCTTGTTTTCTAAGCTGCTTAAAAATTTCAATATCATTGACCGTCCAGGAATTGGTCATTAATCCCAGATCTTTTGCGTGTGAAATCAAAGTTGGATTTTTCAGGAAAATAGAATAATGATAATCTATTCCATCAAATCCTTTTTCTTTTATTTGTGAAGGTGACAGGTCTCCGTTCAAATAGTGTATTTTAAACACAGGCTCTTCTTTTTTAAGGTGTTCACAAATATTTAAACTGAATGAAATAAATTCGGTTTGTGATTCCAATTGCAGCTCTTTAACCAATTGACTTGTTTTTTTTACCAACTCATTTTCCTTAGCTTTTGAACTAATTGGTTTCAGTTCGACCATTAATTTTAAAGAAGAATTCTCCTTTCCTTTTTCCAAATATTTCTTTAAAGTTGGAATATTTTCGCCATTGTCTAGTTTCAGTTTTTGTAAATCTGCAAAGATGGATTCTGAAATTTCCATGGTTCCATGATACTCGTCGTGATAAACGATCAGCACACCATCTTTTGACATTCGAACATCGCACTCTATTCCGTAAATATTTAATTTCTGAGCATTTGCTAAAGCTTGAAGGGAATTTTCTGCGGTTGGAGGATTCGTTTGCCAGTACCCTCGATGCGCGATGATTTTAGTTTTTGCTTGCATCATGAATGAATTTTGAATCTTTTAAATGTTTTTTTTTAACCGCAAAAGGGACCAAAGACAAATACAAAAATAAAGATTTTCAAAAGAAGGCAAAATGTAAAAACCTTATTTCATGGTGATTTTGAAGACTGTTGAATTACAATAATTTAAACACATTAGTCCCATTAGTTTTAGGAAAAAAAACTTTTAAAAGTTCACATTAATTTCGAAAATCAAAGATTTTCAAATTGATATTCTAAATATTTATAAAGTAAGAACGAAATCTTAGGTGACTAAGGTGGTTTTATAAAAAAACAAAAGCGAGTAAAAACCCGCTTTAGCTGTAAACACTGAAACTCTTTATTGAGCTATAACAGAACCACAATTACGGATTGGTAGAAAAGATAGAACCGGTTGCAATCAAGGCTCTTCTATTCATTTTCAAAATATCACGAACCCATTCTGCAAAATCTTCTGGTTGTAAAACCGTGTCTGGATTTCCATCGGTCAATCCACCTTGAATCGACATATCTGATGCGATCGTACTCGGCGTTAAAGTGATGACGCGGATATTTTCTTTTCTCCATTCTGCCATCATCGATTGTGATAAAGACACGACTGCCGCTTTTGAAGCTGCATACGCTGACATATTCGGTCCGCCTTTTAATCCGGCAGTTGACGCCACATTGACGATATCTCCCGCTCCTTTTTCTTTTAAAAATGGATAGACGGCTTTTGCGGCGTAATAAACGCCAAAAAGATTGGTCTTCATCACCTGTTCCCAGGTTTCAGACGGCATCTCGGCAATGCTTCCAAAATCTCCAATTCCCGCGTTATTGATGAGGATGTCCACACCACCTAAATCGTCCGATAGATTGGCAATTCCTTTCTGCACGGCAGTTTCATCATCTATGCTGAAAATTGCGTAGGAAGCTTGAATTCCTAAACCTTTCAATTCTTTAACGGTCGTTTTCAGATTTTCTTCATTACGTCCGGTGATGCCGATATTAACTCCTTCTTTGGCTAGAACTAAAGCCACGGCTTTGCCCAGGCCTCTGCCTCCACCTGTAATGATGGCGTTTTTTCCTTTTAAATTCATTTTACTTAATTTTTTAATAAACAAATTTACGGAATAGGATTTAGGTTGGATGATAAGCAACTGGGAAATTCCATCGATCAATTACTTTGTAAAGCGACGGCGCTGAAATTTAGAAAAAACTTCCCCGATCTTAGCGGGTAGAAAAGCGTGTTTACTGACCGTGATGATTGTAAATTTTAATCCTTATTTTTATATTTTGCGCGAGACGCAATTTTTTCTAATTCCCGATCGATGAGCATTTGGGCAATAATTTTAGACGACAATTCGCGGTCTTTATTTTCGGCCAATTTTAATTTTAATTTCTCTTCAGAAATATCGACGCGGTAAAGAATACGAAGTAAGCGGTTGAAATCGGTCTGTATTAACTGATCGATAAACTGACTTAATAATTCGAATTGAGCATCGTAAGACTCTTCCTTACCATTTTTATTTGAAAGGTCGAGATTTGTAACGATGGTTATCAGCGCAAGTTCTTTTTCCATTTTTTGATATTTAAAATTGAGGTATTCAAATTAACATTATTTTTAATAATGAAAAAGGCGCGGAATCTGTAAAATCCGCGCCATTTAAGTATTTTAATTAAATTTAGTTAACAGTGTCAACCCAATCAGTTGCATTTATTTTTAATAAAATCATAGACCAATCTCACGGCCACGCCCGTAGCACCACTTTGACGATAGCCTTTGGCCTCTTTCACAAAAGCTGCTCCCGCGATATCCAAATGAATCCAAGGATAGTCGGTAAAATGCTCCAGGAATTTACCGGCGGTCGACGCACCACCAATTGGTCCACCAATATTTTTCAAATCGGCAATGTCGGATTTCAATAATTCTTCAAACTCTGTCCAGAACGGCAATTGCAATAATCTCTCGTAAGTTGTTTCTCCAGAAGATTTCAGTTGCGTGATATACTCTTCATTGTTCCCAGCCATGGCAATTCCGAGAGCACCTGTAATGGCTGCCGAAGCGCCGGTTAAAGTTGCCATATCAATCACCAATTCTGGATCAAAACGTTTTGCATAAGTTAAAGCATCAGCCAAAACCAAACGTCCTTCCGCATCGGTGTTTTGCACTTCAACCGTAGTTCCATCCATCATGGTAATAATATCGTCGACCACCAAAGCATCAGAAGAAATTTTGTTGTCTGTTGCCGGTACCAAACCGACGATATAGTATGGTAATTTGTTCGCTGCAGCGGCGGAAATAATCCCGACCACCGCGGCGCCACCTGCCATATCCGATTTCATAGACGTCATGTTTCCACCGACTTTAATCGAATAACCACCCGTATCGAACGTAACGCCTTTGCCCACTAAGACCAACGGTTTTTCATTGACTGCATTTTCTGGCTTATAATGAAAAGTATTGAAAGTGGGCGGCGTACTAGAACCTTGATTTACGGATAACAGTCCGCCCATTTTTAATTCTTCTATTTCTGATTTTCCTAAAATTTCAGTTTCAAAACCGAATTGTTTTCCCGCTTCTACAGCGTAGTCGGCGAATCTCAGCGCATCCATAAATTGAGGTGGTTCATTCACCATGGTTTTGGTGAGCGATACTGCTTCCGCAATTCTTTGTAATTCAGTCAGCGCTTTTTCTTCGATAAAGTTGAAAGAACAGAAAATCTTAATTGTAGATTCTGATTTCTCTTTTTTATATTTTGAAAAATTATAACTGCTCAAAAGTAAACCTTCAAGAAAAGCTATTTTTTGATTTTCATCTAAATCTTTTACGTCATTAATGTTGACCTCTTGGCAATTCTCATTTTTCAATGCCTGAAAAACAGAGGCGCCCGCCAATCTTAAACTTTCAAGATCTGTTTTTGGAAGAGCGACCAAAAATTGATGATCTTCTCCATTAAGGACGGTCACTTTGTTTTTCTTTTTTTCAAAGGCTTCTTTCATCGATTCTGCAACCGATTTTGGATACTGATTCAAAACTTCATCAGTCGCGTTGATCAGGAAGTGTAACCGACTGCTTTTCGAAGTATTACTATCATTTTTAATAGAGGATACTAACGTTGCATTTAAATAATTATCTTTCATTTTTACTATTTTATTTTAATTTTATAAAGACGCTGCAGAAGAGCAATTATCACTCCTTAGTGAAGGAAAATAATCTGAATTAATTTGGATCTTATTTAGACGCCCAATAACTGTTCGAGCTGACGAACGATATCTCTCGGATGGGCACCTTGCTGTAAAGAATCCGCTGCAATTTTGAAAGCCAAAATCTCCGATCCCAGTTCTTTCCCTTTTTCCTGAATCATTTCAATAAGATCCTCGAGTTCAATTCGATAGCCCAACATCAGAAAAGAAGAAAGCATTTTTCCGGCAATTTCGGTATCGGTTTCACCGAAAGCTTTTCCAGCGATGACCGGCAAAAGAAATTCTCCTTCCACAAAAACCTCATCTCCATCCGGAAAATCCTGGACGAATTGCGGGAAATCAAATCTTCTTTTTGCACTGGAAAGAATAAAATCTTCGATGAGATCCAGTTCTTCATCAGAGAGATGACTGAAGGCGTCATCATCACCTTCCTCTTTATCATCATCGTCTTCATCAAAATCGTACAGATCTTCCTCGTCGTTATCTTCGTAATCTTCTTCGGTCTCTTCGTCCTCTTCGGCGAAAATATCATCGTCTTCCTCGTAGTCATCTTCTTTCAACGGATCATTTCCGGTAAGATCGCTACCGGCGTTGGACTGCATCTTCTTCATTTCCTGCTGCACGAGTTTGTAAAACTCGTCGAAACGGAATTCATATTTCTGGTCGAGTTCTTTGAGTTCTTCTTCCACCTCTTCCAAAAGTTCAGCGTCTTCCTCAAAGACCTCCTCTTCGGTGGCAACCTCACGCAACCAGATCTTATCCCGCTGCAGCATGCTGAATACCCGATAAATTACCGCTTCTGCCTGTTTGCGGTCCTCATCTTCAATGAGAATATCAAAAGCAGAAAGGTTTTCGAGATAGAAGTTTTTGTCAATCATTATGGTAGGGTTTGGTGGTTGAAATTGAAGGTGCAAATTTAAGTAAAAAGCCTTTAAAAGTTCTGTTAAAAACATTTTTCATAAAGGGAAATTACTTAAAATTCGCGCTTCAGTCAATTGAAGAAGTATTTTGGGTTGAAGTTAAGTCTTACAAAAAAATGTAACTTTATTAGTGCAATAACTAACCTACATTTAGTTTCGCACTTTCTTGCCAGAGGAAATGTGGTAGATTTTTCTGCAGTTTCCATTTTATCGACATTGGTTTTGAGCCGGAAAATTCAACGAAATTTACAGGGCCCAAAAATACATAGCCTCTGGTAAATCCATCAGCGTCACTTTTTGATTCGCGCACAAAGAGTAAAATAGTTTTTTTTCTTTCCAATTGTTTGATGTAAGATTTGCCTTTTTCAGATGTAGAAGCAGTTTGATTTTGCGATTGCCAATGAAACAAAGAATCATTAATCGCATAATCATCATACATTGTAGTTGGTGAAAAATCTTCCTCAGACTTTTTTAAATTCACAAATAATGCTTCGCAATTAAGAGCTTTATTCTCCGCAACTCCTTCCCGACTTGAACTTTTCTTTTCTAGAGTACTTAAACGTAGAGCTACTAAAATCTGATCTCTTGTATATCTAGAATGCAGTTTTAGCGGGAATGCAAATGAAAAAACTTCAAGTGGGAATTCCTCATAATTAATTTGGTCAATTTTTAAGGTGAGAAAATCCCTCACTTCTTTAACCATAGATTTATTTTCTCCGATTTTTCTTAATCCTTCTTCCAATGTTAAATCATTTGATGCCGTTTGGTAAAAGTCATAAAAAAGCATGGTACCCATCAAGGTATTATTCTCTGTTTTTGGTAACTTTTTTAATTCAAAATTTTGATCTGCCAACTCTAAAATAAAATTAAAATAGGATAACGATTCTGTTGCAATCATTTTTTTTGAAAGCATCGATTTATAACTTGCATAATTTTCCTTGTTGAATCTAATACGCAAAGCTTCTTCTAAAAGCTCATTGAATGTATAGTTTTTATAGATCTGTTGGAATTTTAAATTATAGATTTTCAAAAAATTACTTAGAGTTAAATCCAGATTAGTATGATTATGAAAATTTTGAATCTTTAATACCAATTGTCTTTTATTAACCGATGTCGCCTTTCTAATATTTTCTATAATAAAATCTTTGGCTTTTTTCTCTAGTACTATTGAGCAACCTAAAGGTAAATGCGGAAAATCCTGTTCAATTTCTTTTAAAACTGTTGTATTTGTCTTTCCAATTAAAGCGCGGAATTTACTTTCGAAATCATATTCATCTCTTGCCTGACCTACAAAATCTAATACGGTAAGAACATCTTTTCCATCTGCTAATCTTAAGCCTCTCCCGAGTTGTTGCAAAAAAATAGTTAAACTTTCTGTAGGTCTTAGAAATAATACGGTATCGATTTGTGGTATATCAATACCTTCATTAAAAATATCTACGACAAGCAAATAGTTTATTTTTTTTGTGGAAAATTGATAAATAATTTCCTCACGTTTACATGAATTTTCGGAAACTAAATATTCAGCTGCTAATCCTACTTCTTCAAATTTACGTTTCATAAATTTCGCGTGCTCGATACTAATACAAAAACCAACAGCAGAAACTAACTTAAAATCTTTTGTATAATTATTTAAATTCTTAATAATATCACCAACTCTAATATCATTTTGAGTAAAAATTTTAGTCAGTTCCTCCGAATCATACTTTCCGTTGGTCCATTTAACCCGTGAATAATCGATCGAATCGGAAATTCCAAAATACTGAAAAGGGCAAAGCAGTTTGTTATTTAGAGCATCAGGAAGACGAATTTCTGCTGCAATTCTATTATTAAAATCTGGCAAAATACTTTTACCGTCCATCCTTTCTGGAGTCGCGGTAAGACCTAAAAGAATAGTTGGTTTAAAATAGTTTAGAATTTTTTGATAGGTTGAAGCTTGACCATGATGTGCTTCATCAAGAATTATATAATCAAAATAATTTGTGGTGCAAAAATTTTCAAATTCTAATTTACTTAAAGTCTGAACAGTTGCAAAGACTGAATTTTTTGCTGTAGGATAATATCCGCTTCCATACAGTTCACCGAAATTTTGATCTTTAAGTACATTTCTGAATGTATGAAGAGATTGTTTTAGGATTTCGATTCGATGGGCAATAAATAGAAATTTAGTATTCGGGTTTTCACGTAAATAATTTTTAAAATCAAAAGCAGCAATCATTGTCTTTCCAGTTCCTGTTGCTGCGACAATCAGATTTTTAAATGAATGATGAACCGTTCTTTCAACCTTTAACTTTTCTAAAATTTCTGATTGATAATGATAAGGTTTCAAATCGAAAAATCTCACGATTTCTAAAGTTGCCTTCCCCAGTTTATTATTTTGAAGTGCATTATCTAAAAGCTCTAACTTAGACTCATCATACAACTCAAACTCTGCATTGTTCCAATAAGATTCAAATGTTTTTTGAAATTTGTCAATAATATGTGGAATTTCTTTGGTCGTTACTTTTACATTCCATTCTAATCCATCTGTTAAGGCTGATCTGGAAAAATTTGAGGACCCAATATAACCTGTATGAAAGCCTGAATTTCTAAAAAACAAATAAGCTTTTGCATGTAAACGTTCATTGGAGTTGTTGTAAGAAACTTTTATTTCAGTATTGGGAAGCTTAGATAATTCATGAATTGCCTTTGCATCTGTGGCGCCCATATAGGTAGTTGTAATTACGCGTAATTTTCCACCTCTTTTTGTAAATTCTTCAAACGCATCGCGCAAAATAACTATTGCCTTCCATTTAATAAAAGAGACCAATAAATCTATTCTATCAGAAGATCGAATTTCCTTTTTTAATTCTCCATCCAATGATAAACCTACATTTCCGCCCGTGAATAATTCACTTTGAGTCAATCGGGTTAGTGGCATTATCTCTTTTAAATGAAGCTTGACATCAGTATAATCAGCATTTAATTTTTCAAGAACACCTTCTAGAATTAGACCATCTGCATGTACTAAATCTTCCTTAAATTCATAACTTGAAATCTCTTGCGTAAGATATTTCAGAATTTTGTTTGTAATTTCAATTTGTTTTGAAACCAACAAATCTTTTTTTTCAGACTTAATTAAGTTCAGTGCATTTTTGATCGCTTTCCCTAAATGCATCGTAAGAAAATGAACTGCTTCATTCGTATCTAGTTTTTTTTGATCAGCAATTTAAAATTCATTTCTATCAATTACGTCAAGACGCTCTTTCAGAGCGTCTGTTATGAGACTTTCATATATCCCTAAATTCATAGTGTCTTTTTATCCCGTTTTACATATCTGAACCTTAAAGAAAATAAAAATTTAGGAAAATTATTTTCCATTTTAATTGATTCCATGTTCGAAGCTGTAGAAAAGCCCGTCACTACATTTCATTATTTTAGTTAAGGATTATAAATATATAAAACATTCTTCATTGTGCAATATAATGAACAAGAATACATCCGGACTATAGGACTTCAGATTATAAAAAGGACCTATAGATGAATCAACCACAAATTGATTTTAACAACGAAAATTATTTAATGAAGAGATAAAAAAAACAACTACCTCAAGGTAGGTGCTTCTAAAGTTTACAAAAGAACTACAACTATTAAGAAAAAATTTATAGTTGAAAAAATTCAGCTTCAATTTTATCAATCTCTTTTTGTGGAATGTTTTATTTTTCTGAAAATGATCTAAATAACTGAGTTGCAGAAAATACACCCATCATCCCAAAAGAGCTCAGAACATGTTGTTTTTTTTTAATTTAAAACTTTGGTATTACAATGCTGTAGACGATAATTCTATTCCTGGATAAATATAATAACTTTCCTTATCATTGCACGAATTAACTTTTAGTTTTACATTAATGAAATTTCCAGAAACTATTTTGAGAGGCATAGGCCAAGTCATGTTTCAAAACAATTGGTTATCAGGTATTTTATTTTTAGTTGGAATTTTTTATAATTCGTGGATGTTCGGCCTTGCAGCAATCGCCGGAACATGTATCAGTACAATATCTGCGGAGATTTTGAAATATTCAAAAGAGGATATTAGAAATGGGTTGTATGGTTTTAATGGCACTCTTACTGCAATTGCAGTCCTGGTTTTTTTCGAATTTAATTTATACTCCATCATAGCTTTGATCTTGGGATCTTTTCTTTCCACGATCGTTATGAAGCTCTTGAAAAAAATAGTTCCACCTTTTACTGCGCCGTTTGTATTAGTTACTTGGTCCGTAATTTATTCGCTTTTATTTGTCTTTAAAACTCCACTGGAAACCACAACTATCACTGCTGAAAATTCTTTTAATCTAATAAGTACCCTCGGCAAAAGTTTTGGTCAGGTCATGTTTCAGGAAAATACGGTTACTGGTTTATTTTTTCTGCTGGCTATCTTTATCAATCGTAAATTAACAGCGGTGTACGCAATATACGCTGCTGTTTTAGGATCCTTGATCGGCTGGCTTTTATCGGAATCATTTTCCAGCATCAATGCTGGCTTGATGGGTTATAATGCCATACTTTGCGCTATCGCACTGAGCGGCCAACAAAAGAAAGATCTGATGTGGGTCACCTTGGCAATTATTTTGTCGACCGGACTTAACGTTGGCTTAGGAAGAACAGGTATTATTATCTTGACCGCACCGTTTGTAATCGCTACATGGATTATTTTGGGGTTAAAGGCAATTCTACTAAAAAATAGATAGCAGCTGCCTCTCGGTAAATGCTTCAAGCCAAATCTCCAAAACATTTTAAAGCAACTTATTTCTCAGATTGAGCGATTTTAAAACAAGCATATTTTCCAAAAAAAAGGCTGCACTTTTCAGGCAACCTTTCATATTAGGAATTGATCATTTAATGTTCATTTTCCTCCAGACTTTCGAATTTTCGGTAAGAAGCTCGCAGTTCATGAAGTTGATCCTGAACAACCTTACTGCTTTCCGGACAAAGATCACCACTATCCAGCGCATTTTCAAAAGCTTTGATCGCGGCACCTTCACCAAAAAGAACATTCTCCAGGGTTGCTTCGCCTTTATCGAAAGAAAGTGAATTTTTCACATCGATCCAGGTTCTGTGTAAACCGCCGACAACTGTTGTGGTATCGTTTGGATCTCCGCCTCTTTCCTGAATAAGAGCGGAAAGTTCTGTCCTCATGCGGTTGGATGCAATAACACCGTGATCATATTCGTCGCGAAGTTTGGGATAAGAAGAAATCATCTTGGCATCTACATTCTTAAATCCTTCTAATCGGTCGTTGGTGATCTGTAATAGATTGTTGAGAACATCTACTGTTTTATTATTTTCCATGTCAAAATATTTTGGGATTAATGTCTTCTCGAAGTACAATTTAAAGACCATTACACAAATATTTAACCGTTTATCAGCTTAAAAAAAGTAATTATTAATGATCTGAAAATTAATGACCTCTGACCTGACTGAAAGTAATATCATGTAAACTTAATACAGAGACAACGTTGAATGCATTTGTGAACTCTTACAATTTTCACTTGATTCAAAAATATCAATTAGCAAAGTATGTAGTAAGACCTCTATTCTATTTTAAGATAAACCTTAAAGTCCGAGCCTTCATCAACTTTACTCTCTACAATCACTTTTCCGCCAGTACTGTTAATAATTTCTTTAACCAGATATAATCCTATCCCCGTTCCTTCAATTTCATTTTCTAACCTGTAATATTTTGAAAATATAGAATCTAGCTTGCTTTCATCAATGCCTTTTCCATTATCTTTCACAGATATCAAAATAAAATCCCCCTCTATGCGGGTGGTAACTTTGATTTTTAACGCCCGGTCTTCTGATCGGAATTTGATGGCGTTGTTGATGAGGTTATAAATAACCGTTCTTAGTTTCCTTCTGGAAAAAGTAATTTCCGACACGTTAATTTCGCTGGTGATCGTTGCCTTCGCAACCGTAATATTATCGCTCAGGGTAAGCCGCACATCTTCGAGAATATGTTCGAAATTAAGCAGTTCTTCTTCAGTTTTATATTTGTGACCATTCTTTCTCTCCTCTGTTAAATCTTTAATCAGGTTATGCATCTTTGATAGCGCATTGTCCACGATCTTCAGCAAAGAATGGAATTTTTTTTCGTCATTGGGAGATACCCTTTTAAAAAGCTCAATGGCAACCACCAGATTGGTCAGTGGATTTTTGATGTCATGCGAAATGGTGTCTAATAAAAGTTCATATTCGGCCAGAAGTTTTTCCTGATCATTCAAATCTTTAATTCGCCTGGTAATTTCCACAAAAGTGATAATAACACCGTCAGTTTTAGAATCACGCATTTTTACATACGGAATAATATTCATCTGATACCATCGCAAATCTGTGGTCTGGATTTCTTTTTCAAAAATTTCATGGCTGTCAATGACCTGAAGAATATTTTCTATGATCGAGGGAAATCTAAAATTGTCCTTAATTTCATCGATATGTTTGCCGATATCATTTGTGGAGAGGCTGAACTGCTTCATTGCCGGTGGCGTAAACTTCTGAAGTTTTAGGTCGCCATCAACAAATAACTGGGGAATGATTGTATTTCTGAAATAGTTTTCCAAAAGATCGTTATGATCGCCGAGTTCCTTTATTTTATCATTTTTACCAGACATAATCAAATTTAATATTAATCTTAAGAAAGAAAAAAATTCTGGACGTGGAGACTATACATTTATTATCAGAAGGATTTCCTCCGGCCATTTTACAAAGATAAATGAAACTTCAGCAGATCTTTCTATTTTTACTCTGCAAATTACGGCGTTGCTAAAACATTCTACATCGAGGTGAAAACCCTTCTTTTAATTTCAAATAATTTTAGAGTACGCATCAACTTTTAAAGTTAACTTTTGAAAAGAAAAAGCTATGTTCCAAATCTGTAATACCAATTAAATAATTAAAAATAAGTTATTATATTCCTAAAAATTATTGAGCTTTTACAAAAAAGACATTAGATAATACATCAAAAAAAGCTCTACCATACGGCAGAGCTTTGTAAATAAAAATTTAAGATTAAGGTTTCGAGATCAACTTGCCACTCTGTTTTGCACCATTTTTACCCTGTAATTGATAAAAGTACACTCCAGCTGGAAGTTTCATTGGGATTGCAGTGGTCTTGTTAGACAAGGTTGCTTCTGCAACTTTCGATCCTGCAGCATTAAAAATCATAAGGTTTGAACCGCCATTAAGGTCGTCCATTGCTACATTTAACACTGATGAGAACGGGTTTGGATAGAACTTCGCTCCTTGTTTTCCAAAACTTACATTATTCGTACTCAATGGATTACACCCAGGAGTCATCACTGCTTTGATACCAAATGTACTGATTCCGCCACTTGTACTCAGGACGCGACCTTCTATATTTACACCAGTATTTATAATTACGGCACCATTATTTCCAATGACCGTTCCTTTAAAGTCGGCATAATCGTTTAAGCTAATTGCTCCATCTACTTTCCAGAAAACGTTTTTAGCTTGTGCGCCATTCTGTAAAATTACTTTGGCATAAGTACTGGTTGACAATGCACCATTAATTTTAATAACAAACACGGCATCTGCATTACCTTGTGCATTTAAATACACAGTCCCGTTAAGTACGGTCGCCGCATTCATAATGTACGTATGAGGAGTAAGTACTAAATCGTTACCAAACGCAGCCGGATAAAGCAATTCAATATCTGTTGGAAGGGTGTTTAAGTAAGTATATACATTGTTTAGATCCACGGCACAAATCGCAGTCGATACATCAGGATTAGCGTGGATTGTTCCCGTAACATTTTCTGCCTGAAAACCTGTGGTTAGTCCAACATTGGTTCCTACATCACCGGTAATAAAAGTGACGCCCGTATTCGTAACCGCTCCGTTTCCGGAAAATACGGTGTAGCATGCTACTGAATTCAACACCGGTTGTGCAGGTCCAGTAAGAACCGGCGTTCCGCAGCCAAGTGGCTTAGCGATCGTAACACCAGCTACAGTAACTGCTCCTGTGGTAGAAAGTGCACGCCCTTCTAAAGAAACTCCGGTATTTAAAATAATTGCGGCGTTATTCGCAACGATTGTTCCCTTCATTGCGGTATTGGTTGCAAGATCTACAAGACCTTCAATTTTCCAGAAGACATTACATGCTTTAGCGCCATTCGTAAGTATAACCTGAGAATTAGCAGCTGAGGAAAAAGCGCCTCCGATTTGGAAAATAAAAACCGAATTTGGATTTCCACCTCCATCGAGAGTTAGGGTGTTATTAAGTGAAGCCGTTTGGCCAATTCAATAAGTTCCAGCCGTAAGTGTTTGGCCGTTACCCAACAATGCTGACGGAAAAAAGTTTGGGATTGCAGCATTGAGTTGATTATAAGCAATAATTAGATCAGCGGCGGCGATTGCGGTGGCGCCATCTGCATCGTGCGTTACTCCATTTACATTTCCGAAATTAGTAGCAGCACCATTGTTAGTACCCACATCTCCGGTGATGATTGACATTCCTGTATTTGTTACAGCGCCATTGCTTGAAAATAAAGCAAAATTGGATGACGTTCCAAGAACGGGTGCTTGAGCTTGCATGGTGCCCAGAAACAATGTGGCTACTGTAGTAGCCAATAATAGAAGTTTCTTCATAGTAGTAAGATTTAAAGCTAACATATTATTATATCAGCTAATCAAAGCTACTTCATTATTCGTGCCACCAACCGTGTTTTTTTTATTAAATTGATAACTATAAACTCATTTTTAAATATAATTAATAATAACTATATTTAAAAATTATTAATATACAAATTTCACACTTTTCGAATTTTGATTTTAGAATTTATCATATTGGAACCATCTTTTAAAAATAAATTACCTCATAAAATATTTGCATCCTGCCACAAAAGTCATTGCAGGTGAAAAATAAATGAGACTCAGATAAATCCAGTTCTTTCGATCAGTATTTATTAAATGATGCTTTCACCATTTGCTGTTTTATAAATCTTCAAGATTCACTTTCCTTTTCTGTCCCAGTTCTTTGTAGAAAGAAGGAGTAAGACCAGTGATTTTTTTGAATTGAGCAGATAAATGCGCCGCGCTGCTATAATTTAATTTATGGGATATTTCGGTGAGATTTAACTCGTCATACAGCAATAATTCTTTCACTTTTTCTATTTTATGCAAAATAATAAAATGTTGAATCGTAATCCCTTTCACCTCAGAAAAAGTATTGGCGAGATACGTGTAATCATATCCCAATTTTTCACTTAAATAATCGGAGAAATTCTGGATAGCCGGTTGATCTGTATAATGAACCATCTCTACTACGGCAGTCTTAATTTTCTCTATAAGGATACTTCTTTTATCATCCAATACAATTAATCCAGATTTTTTTAAAATTTCCGTCAACTTGACCTGTTGCTCCTCGCTAATATCCTGGTCAGTCTCCACCAATCCTAATTCGATAGAGAAATACTTAATATTTAAACTAACCAAAGTTTCTCTCACCAGCATTTTGCACCGGAGACTTACCATGTATTTGATGTATATCTTCATTATTTTCTATAGTATCTTACCAAATGCAAAATGTTATCATCGGTAGAAAATTTTATTCAAATTAAAAATCATTTGAAGTTTCAGGGTTCTATTTAACCTTCTTAACTTGTTATATGCTGATGCAAAGTTATTTATTTTAATAAAAAAAACATCATAAAATTGAAGTGCTATTTCAAATTAAGACTTTTACCTCTTAATTCCATCAATTTTTAAAAAAAAACCTTTGCTGTCTCGCTAGAAAGTTGATAGTATATGAAGGCTTTATTCAAATTACAATTTGTTATATTTTATTCTATTAACCTTACAGATTACACACTTTCATCGAAATTTTGTGAAAACTAATTCCGATGAAATTTGTACATCATCGAAAATGTTTGCAAACTTCTAGTATTATGTAAAAATTATATACATCTATATTTGACTTTTCTATTTTTTCACTTCTTTTTAGCTTTGTCATAAAGATCTCTCCAATTCTTATCGATGAATGTTCCACCTAATAAAATAGTCTGGAAGTAAAACAATGATAAGAATAAAAAAACACCTACCTCACGGTAAGTGCTAATATTCCAATGTTGTGGCCCCACCTGGGCTCGAACCAGGGACTTGCTGATTATGAGTCAGCTACTCTAACCAGCTGAGTTATAGGGCCTAACTTTATTTCCGAAGAAATACGGTCTCAATTGGTTTGCAAAAATAGCGTTTTTTTGAAATAATCAAAATTTATTTGACGTTTTTCCTGAGAAATTTGCGATTGTTAGCTGATGGATGTTTGATTCGCACTTTAATGAAAATTTATTTTTCACGCAAAGACGCAAAGATTTTTCACTATTAATCCGTTTACGCTGTGATTTGTCAGGACGCAAAGCCGTTTCACTTAGCAAGGAGCGCCAAGATCTTATCTGAGGAATAATCTGAAGAAAATTCACCACTGATCAATCACCTTCCTTGGCTCTTATTACTTTTTCCTTGGCTCTTATTTGATTGAATGAAAATAGTTGAGAAAATTCACCACTGACTATTCACTCTTCTTGGCTCTTTCTACTTTTAACTTGGCTCTTCACCTTTCTCCTGACACAATTCTATTAATATTCCGTTGGTGGATTTTGGGTGGAGGAAAACGATGAGTTTATTGTCGGCTCCGTCTTTGGGTTCTTCGGAGATGAAGAGGAAACCGGCTTTTTTTAGTCTTTCAATTTCATTATAAATATTTTCGACACCGAAAGCGATGTGGTGAATTCCTTCGCCACGTTTGTCCAAGAATTTAGCGACTGGACTTTCGGGATTGGTGGCTTCGAGGAGTTCGATCTTGGATTCTCCGAGGTCATAGAATGAAGTTGTCACTCCTTCTCTTTCGACGGTTTCCTGTTTATAGTTTTCTTTGCCTAATAGTTTGGCGAATAAGTCATCGGAAGTTCCGAGAGATTTTACGGCGATACCGAGGTGTTCGATTTTCATGGTTGATGGGTGTTGGATGTTAGGTGATGGATGATGGATGATGGATGATGGATGATGGATGATGGATGATGGATGATGGATGATATTAAAATAAATTGAGCGAACGAAAAGTCAAAATAAAAACTTCAGATGTTGATCAATTTTTGAATTATTAATTGGTTTTCATTTTAGATCGGGTTTGCGTGAGGACGGAGGGCATTGTTGGAGCTCTTTTTCTGCGGCTGGTTTGGCGGTGGCAGAAAAAAGCGACTGCCCGTAGACCGACCTTTTTTTGCATTGGCATTGTTGGGGCTGGAAAAAAAGGGCACGCCCAAAATAATTCAAACAAAAGTAGTAAATTTGCGCCATGAACGAAAGCAACAGACAAAGAAAAGTCGCCCAGGTGATACAGGAAGATTTCGCTGAATACTTCCGCAAACAAGCGTCGGAAAGTAAACAGTCATTTTTAATCTCCGTTTCTGATGTGAAAGTAACGGCGGATCTAAGCATTGCCAAAATTTACCTGAGTATTTTCCCAACAGAATACCGACAGTCGATTATGAAGGAAATTCTGGTGAACAAAACACAGTACCGAAACTTTCTGGGACAGAAAATGGGCAAACAGGTTCGTATTATTCCGGAACTGAATTTTTATCTGGACACCACTTTGGACGACGTTGAAAAAATTGAAAAAGAATTGAGAGGTGAAGGTGATAACCCGATCCTTTAATCTGTTGTAAACCGTAATTTTCTTTTGAAAAACACTTCATTTTATATCGCTACCCGCTATCTTCTGGCTCGGAAAGGAAGTACAGCTGTCACTTTTATTACGTGGCTGGCGGCAGTGGCGATGATGGTCGCGGTGGCATCAATGTTTATTATCATCTCTGTTTTCTCGGGTTTAGAGGATCTGAATCAGGATCTGATCGCGAATCTGCATGCCGACATTACTGTAAAAAGCACCAAAGGAAAAGTGCTTCCGAATATTGATAAAGCGACCAAAATAATTGGTCAGAATAAAGAAATTGCGCATTACTCGAAAGTGATTGAAGAGAAAGCATATGTTCGTTTTCGGGAAAATGGGGATATTGCGAATTTACGAGGCGTGGATTCTGCCTATATTTTTGTGAACCCGATCAATCAAAATATTTTGTTCGGTACTTATCCGACTTTTAAATATTCCAACGAAGTGTTGATGGAAAATAAGCTCGATAACCGATTGACGATTCCAGTTGGCGAAGGAGCAGATTACGCCACGATTCTGATGCCGAAACCGGGCAAGGGAATGATCAGCAAGGAAGAAGATATTTTTATGAAGCGGGAAATTTTTGTTTCTGGTGTTTTTCCGGGAAATGATCAACTCGACAATACAATCATTTCGCCAATCGAACTGGCGCAGGAATTATTGAATTTGCCAAAAAATTCTGCGTATCAGATCGTCATCAAATTGAAAAATCCTGAAAAAGCGGATGAGGTTAAAGAGGAACTTTCAAAACTATTGGGAAGTCACTACGACTTAAAAACCAAGAAAGAAGAAAATGCCGCTTTCTGGAAAATGATCAATACGGAAAAACTATTCATCTATCTGATCTTTGCGTTGGTGATTTTTATTACGACCTTCAATTTAGCAGGCGCGATCATTATTCTGCAGCTGGATAAAAAAGAACAGGCAAAATCTTTGATTTCATTAGGAATGAATTTGAAATCATTGCGAAATATTTATTTTTATACGGGTCTTTTGATCGTTATTTTTGGAATTATCAGCGGATTGATATTAGGAACAATCATGTGTTATATTCAAATCAACACTGGTTTCTTTAAGGCCGGCAGCAATACTGATTTGGCTTTCCCCGTTCGCATTATCGCCAAGAACTTTTTCATCGTGAGCGCTACCGCCGGAATTTTCGGTTTGGTTGTCGCATGGCTTTTCTCTAAGGTGAATAAAAGTCATTTCAAAGCCAATTAATATTTGCTTTAGTTTTTTAAGTACCTTTGACCTCCGTTTTTAAATGGAGGTTGGTCGTCGATTTTGATGGCATCGCTTCCGTAAAAAAAGCCATTTTAATTTTAAAAAAACGCACTTTAATTATCATTTTGAAATGAAAAAAATCTTTACTTTTTTAATCGCAGCGGCCATCACAGGTTCTTCGTTTGCACAAGCTCCAGCTAATTATTACAATGGAACCAACGGATTAACTGGTTACGCCTTAAAAACAAAATTGAACACCCTAATTTCTGAAGCCAGTGGAGCACAAGATTTAGGTTACGGTGGTTTATGGATTACCTACGCGACCTCTGATGTCGATAAATATTTTGAAAACAACGGAACTTTGCTCGATATGTATTCCGAAAAACCAGCAGGTCCCGATTCTTATGAGTATAAGATAGGTTCTTTCAACAATGGTGGAAACCAATGTGGATCTCAAAATCAGAATAGAGAAGGTTTTTGTTACAACCGTGAACACTCTTTACCCAAAAGTTATTTTGGCGGACAAAATATGGTCCCAATGGCGAATGATGCGCACTTTGTCGTACCTTCAGATTATTATGTGAATAGCCAGCGGGGAAATTTTCCTTATGGAGAAACGAGTTCACCAGCTTGGACTTCCAGCAACGGTAGCAAGATTGGTACTTCTAATTTTCCAGGATATAATGGAACCATCTTCGAACCGATTGATGCTTTCAAAGGAGACTTTGCCAGAATGCACCTTTTCTTTGTAACGCGATATGAAGATAAACTAACCTCATTTGTAGAGTTTCAGAGTGCTGCCAATCCATTGGATGGAACGGTTGACAGAGGTTATAAGCAATGGTATATCAATTTACTTTTGAAATGGGCGGCTCAGGATCCTGTTTCTCAACAAGAAATTGACCGTAACAATGCCATCTATGCAAGACAGAAAAATAGAAATCCATTTATTGATCATCCAGAGTGGGTGAATATGATCTGGACTTCTACCCTTTCTACCACGGAAACTTCAGCTTTAAAAAAGAGTGTTTCTATTTATCCCAATCCGGTTAGAAATGGCGAGTTGAATCTTCATGGTTATGGTGTGGGAGAAATTACCAGTGCTCAGATTTATTCAATGGATGGAAAATTAATTCAAATCGTTAATCAGAATTTTAAAAACTCACCGAAGATCATTCTTAAAGACCAAACGAAAGGCGTTTATATTTTAAAAGCCAATCAACAGTCTGTGAAATTCATTGTTCAATAATTTCAAGAAACTTTAAAATATACCGGTGCTTACTCTAAGTTGCCGGTTTTTATTTTTTATTTAAAAAGAATTTATAATCACTCAGTGAAATCTTTCAATGATCATAAAATTCTGACTGCATTACATTTATCATATTGCCCCTATCTTCTAATGAATTAATATTCTCTAACTTTACTGTACCAATTTAAATAAATATTATGAAGAAATTGACTACTCTTTTGCTGGGCTTTTTGTTTAGCATGACTTTAGCGCAGGCACCTGCTACTTATTACAACGGTACTTCTGGTTTAACCGGAGCCGCGTTAAAAACAAAACTCAGCCAGATTATTACAGCTGGAGCTCAGGATAAAGGATATGACGGATTATTTAGTGCCTATCCTTCCACTGACACCGACAGCTTTTATGAAAATGACGGAAGTGTTCTGGATATGTATTCTGAAAATCCCAACGGTGCCGATCCTTATACCTACAGACACGGCCAGAAAAAATGTGGAAATTACAGTATTGAAGGTGATTGCTACAACCGGGAACACGTGATCCCCCAAAGTTTCTTTGGTAAAAAAGCACCCATGGTTTCTGATGTTCACCATATTCGTCCAACTGATGGAAAAGTAAATGGAATGCGTAGCAACTATCCGTTTGGAAAAGTAAACAATCCTTCTTATTTATCAAAGAACGGAAGTAAAACCGGACCTTCTGTATCCACTGGATACACGGGAACGGTTTTCGAACCGATTGATGAATTTAAAGGAGATATCGCCAGAATGGTTTTCTATTTTGTAACACGATATGAAACAAGACTTTCAACATTTTCATCCGGCGGAATGTTGGGTGGCTCTGCTTATCCAGGTTTACAGGAGTGGGAAAAAGACGTGTTGATGACCTGGGCCGCACAAGAC
The DNA here is from genome assembly GCA_002415135.1 of Flavobacteriales bacterium UBA5040. GTDB lineage: Bacteria > Bacteroidota > Bacteroidia > Flavobacteriales > Weeksellaceae > Kaistella. Next base: position 322,427 of record DIBY01000016.1, read on the forward strand.
CCGGTTTCTCCGGCAGAAGTGATTCGAAACAATGCTTCCTATATTTTTCAAGGAAACAGAAATCCTTTTATTGATCATCCCGAATGGATTCAAACTATTTGGGGAACGCAGATCATCGATACCGAAGCACCTTCTACACCGACCAATGTAGCAGTTGCTTCTACTTCTACTACTTTCGCCAATTTAACCTGGACGGCTTCTACTGATAATATCGCCGTAGCTTATTATAAAGTTTATGTTGATGGTATTTTCCACATGAATGCGAGCAATAATTCAGCAACCGTTTCGGGATTGAACCAAGGAACAACTTATACTTTCTACGTTATTGCTTCTGATGCTGCAGGAAATGTTTCTCCGCAAAGTAATACGGCTACCGGAACTACTTTAATCGATAATGAAGCGCCAACAGCAGCGACCAATTTAATTTTGGGCTCTGTAGGAACCAATAGTGTTGCGATCAGTTGGACCGCAGCAACCGATAATATCGGCGTTGCCTCTTATGACATTTATGTAAATGGACAATTGATGGGGTCGACCACCGATACCAGTTCTAATATTGCGAACCTGAATCCTTCTATCGTTTATACGCTTTATGTAGTGGCAAAAGATGCGGCCGGAAATGTTTCTCAGCCAAGTAACTCTGTAACTGCGACTACACAAGCAATTGGCTTAAACTGTGGCGATGAGAATTTCGAAACGATTCCGGTAGCAGCGTCTACCTACTCTACTTATAACTGGACAAGCAATGGAATTTCCTGGACTTCTGAAGATTCCAGAACCGATGAAACGATCAATGGTCGAGCGATCACCGTCAGAGATGGCTTTCTAACCGCCTTATCGGCACCAAACGGAATCGGTGATCTAACAGTGACCACCCAACGAAAATTCTCTGGAGGAAGCGGAACTTTTAAAATTGTCATTAATGATGTAGATACCGGAAAAACGATTCCATACAGTAACGTGATCACGACCACAACCGTGACCGGACTTAACGTTTCTGGAAACGTGGAAATTAGTTTGGTGAACAGCAGCACTTCAAACCGCGTTGCTATCGATGACATGAAATGGACCTGCTACGATGATGGTTTAGCAACAGAAGAAAATGCAGCTACTAAATCTAATTTAACGATCTATCCAAATCCTGTAAAAAATGGAGAGCTGAACATCAGCGGTAAGGATTTAGGTAATATTGAAATAGCGCAGATTTTTGATTACAGTGGAAAACTGGTGCAGACCATTTCTCAACCTTTTAAAAATAGCAATAAGATTATGCTTAAAAATTTACCAAAAGGAGTTTATATTTTAAGAGTGGATAGAAACAGTCTTAAGTTTATCATTCAATAACCAGCGTAGCAACAATGTAAAAGAGAGTTTTATTGCTATGTTTTTTACTATGTTCGTTCGCGTATTTTTTTGGAAATTTTAAAGCGAAAATTATTACTACCGATGGTAAAGAGCATTCAGGTTATCTGTCTGAACTTGATTATTATGACGTGGAAAATAGAGAACCAGAAGACCTTTACAAAATGTTTTTGTACGATAGTGAAAGAAAAAGAAAGTCATCTTTTGTTAAATTTGACGTTTCTGAAATTAAATCAATTTATATTTATAACAAGAAAGATCAAAAAATTCAGTTTGTATTTGTGAAACCAACGCTGGAGCAGTTTGAAAGTACAAAGTTTCACTATCGTAAGTATCATAAACCAAAAGAAAAGGCTGAAGAATTGTCGTATGAAAGTGCGTGGATTCCAATGGTTCTGGTTAAAGAAGGGAAAGATCTGGATCTATTTTGTGATTTCCTTTGGATCAACTTTAAAGTTTCCGACGAAGACAACACTTTCATCACTGATTATTACAACAGGTACTTTGTGAAGGAAAAAAAATCGATTGTGCCAAAACCTTTGGGTTTCATCAGTAAGATAAAGGATAATGGATATCCCCTTTTATTGGGCGGTAACAATAAACTTTTTGAAGAGAACGCTGTCGAAATTTTCGCAGATTATTGTCCAAAAATGATCAACGATTTACAGACTAAAAATTTTGTTTTCGGAAATAAGATCTTGAAAGTTTTCGATTATTATCTGCTGAATTGTAATTAATAATAATTTAAATAAATATTACGAAAGGCTGATGGTTTACATCAGTCTTTTTTTTAATTTTGACTTATGGATCAACACATCAAACTCGGCCTTATAGGGAAAAATATTTCCTATTCTTTTTCTAAAAATTATTTTGAAACGAAGTTTAAAAAGCTATTTCTAAAAAATCATACCTACTCTATTTTTGACCTCAATGATATTGCAGAAGTTGACCAGGTTTTCAAAAACCAAAATCTCACTGGACTTAATGTGACGATTCCTTTTAAAGAAAAAATAATTGCTTATCTCGATGAGCTGAGCGACGAAGCCGAAAAAATTGGAGCCGTCAATACCATTCTCATTAAAGATAATATCAAAAAAGGATTCAATACCGACGCTTTTGGATTTGAAAAAACATTAGTACTTCATAAAAAAGAACATCATCAATCTGCTTTAATTTTAGGAAATGGTGGCGCCGCAAAAGCGGTGAAATATATTTTAGAAAAACACGGAATCGCTTACCAAACCGTTACCAGAAACGGTGATCTCAATTTTGAAAACTTGACAGAAGAAACCGTTGCCAATCATCATTTGATTATCCAATGCACTCCTGTCGGAACCTTTCCAAATGTGGAAGATTGTCTTGATTTTCCTTTTGGTGGACTGACTTCTCAGCATTTAGTTATTGATCTTATTTACAATCCTGATTATACTTCGTTTATTAAAATGGCTTCTGAAAATGAGGCAAAAACGGTCAACGGTTTTTATATGCTTGAACAACAAGCAGAAAAAGCCTGGGAAATTTGGAATGTTCAAAAAAAATAAGTTAATTTAGTGCACGGTTTACTATGAAAAATAAGAAGGCCGATAAATAAAATAAAACGACTGCTATGATTACAGAAGATTCACTTTCTGAGAACCACGACAAGAAACCTGAGCAAGAAGAAATTTTAGATCAAAATCCCTTTGAAACTCCAAGTGCAAATGAAGATGCGCCACCTGCAGAAATGGACGAACCTGCGATAGAAGAACCACAGGAGAAACCAGAACCTCAAAAAGATCCGGAGGAAGAGACACCCGTATTAGACGAAGCACTTTTAGAAACAAGTGCAGAAACAGGCGAACCAAATATAACTCCAGAGATTGGCAAACATACAGATGAAAGCACGCTCATCCTGGAAGAAGTAGCTTTGGAATTGAGTCCGGATGTCGAAATTTCTTCAAATGATGAGGTTACTGAGCACGAAATCAAAACTGAGCAAAATAGCGTAACCGAGCAGGATGTTGTGGAAAATAACACTCCAAAACAAGACGATCCTCAAACGAAAAACCTCACTGAACAAAATTTACAGTCGGACACTGAAGAATCAACTCCTCATTCAGAGAATGTGAAAGATCATGCTACTTCTACTTCCGATAAAAAGGCTGAAAAGGAGCAGGATAATCATGAAGAGGAATTAGAGAGCATCGAATCATTATCATTGACTGAAGTTTTGACAGCAATGGAAAACATTGTTAACAAAGAAGATGCTGGTGCTCATTTCAGAAAATTCAATCAGTTAAAAGAGCAGGCGAATCATTTGATTCACGATCAAACTGAAGATCTAAAAAGTGAATTCGTAGCTGCCGGAAATCCAGTTGAGCTTTTTAGTAATCAACATCCGTCGCAAGCAAAACTTTCTGGAATTTTGCATGTTTATCGCGAAAAGAACGATGAATATCACAAGAAGCAAGAAGAAAATCACCATAAAAACTTAGAGCACCGTCAGTCGATTATTGACAGTCTTAAAAATCTCTATACCAACACCGAAGCAGGAACCAATCTTTTCAAAGCGATTCGCGAAATTAAGGAAGACTGGAAAAATGCAGGACAAGTTGCCAAATCTGAATTCAAATTACTGAATAATAATTACTTTCACCATCTAAACCAGTTCTATCAAATGCTTGATATGAACAAAGAATATATGGAGCAGGAATTTGCACATAACTTGGAAAAGAGGCAGCACATTATTGAACGAGCGAAAGAATTACAATCCGAACCTTCTGTGCAGAAAGCGTTGAATGAATTGCAATATCTTCATAAACTTTGGAAAGAAGAAGCAGAACCAGTTGCAGAAGAATTCAGAGAAAAAACGTGGGACGAATTCAAAGAGATTTCCAATAAAATTCACGATCGAAAATCGGAACTGACCGAACAGATCGAAAAGGAACAAAACGATAACCTGGTTCGCAAGAATGAGATTATCGAAGAAATCAAAAAAATGGCCGCTGCAGTTAAAGAAACGAATCACAATTACTGGCAGAACTCCATTAAGAAAGTGGAAGCTTTACGAACTGAATTCCTGAAATTAGGAAATGTTCCAAGAAAAGTTTCTAATCAAAACTGGAATGATTTCAAAGAGCATCTCAGAAACTTTAATGTTAAGAAAAACGAATTTTACAAAGGTTTAAAGAATTCTCAACAAACGAATCTTGATGAAAAATTAAATCTGATTCAAACCGCCAAAGACAATATGCTGTCTGAGGAATGGGAAATCACGGTTCCCTTATTTAAAAAATTACAGGAAGACTGGAAAAAAGTTGGTCACGTGCCAAGAAGCATGACCAATAAAGTTTGGGATGATTTCCGCGAAGCTTGCAATACTTTCTTTAATAATTACAGAGAGAAAAACAACGCTACTAACGATAACTGGAAAGAGAATTTCAAAAATAAAAGATCACTTCTTGATGAGCTAAAAGCAATCGGCGATGAAGAAGGAAGTGTAGAAAAAATAGAGCAGATCAAATCAAAATGGAATGCCATCGGAAAAGTTCCAAGAGAGAAGATTACCATTAATACAGAGTTTAACAAAGTACTTCGCGACAAATTGAAACTGAATAAGATTCATGAGTATGATCTAAGAGAAGAGGGACTTTCTGAAAACCAAGTTACTGATAAAGCCAGAAAAATCAAAAATCAAATTGCTGATCTGGAAGCTGAAATTGTGAAGATGGAAAATAACCTTGGGTTCTTTAGCAATCCATCCCGTGAAAATCCTTTGTTACGCGAAACGTATGAGAAAATCGATGATAAAAAATCGCAACTCGAAAGTATGAAACAAAGCTTGCACAGTATTCTCATTGGCGAAAATCAATAAAAGATGATATTAAAAAAAATATTTCTGCTGCTTTTGATCAGTACTTTATCATTAGTTAAAGCACAGGACGTTCCGGATCTGCTATCAATTCCGGGTCCGATCGAATATGATGGTACCGAATATTTTTTAACGTGGAGCAAGCCAATGTCCAAGACGCTTTCTCGTCAGCAATATTTGCCCAGCGACGAACGGATCGAAGATTTTACAAAACTACTCGACTTCTCCTATTTCAATAAAGAAATAGAAATGGAACTGGCAGTTCGTCAGAAAGTAGAAGGAATTCAACAACGAGAAAAGTCAGATAAATTTGCGAAAGTAAACGTGATTGAAAGTCCAGACGGAAAAGAATATATCGTTGATTATTTTATTTCTGAAAGTCCTGAAAAAGGAGATTCTTTTATCGAATACAACGTGTATCGTTTTAAAACATATGACAACGGCACGAATAAAAGTTTCCTGATTTTAGCTCACGCAACAAGAATGTATGGCGATTTAAAATCTTCAGCAAAGTCATTGGCCCGACAAAGAGATCATCTCATTACCACGATGATTGAATTTAAAATCCCGGAGATTAAAGTTGTCCCCCAAAATTAATTTTTAATTATAAAAAATAAAACACTCGACCGCTTGTTGAGTGTTTTTTAATTAAGATGAATCACGAAATTTACATGCAGCGTTGTCTTGATCTGGCGCAGAAAGCTTTAGGCAAAACCTATCCAAACCCAATGGTCGGTTGCGTTATTGTACATAATGACGTAATTATTGGCGAAGGTTTTCATGAGAAAGCTGGAGAAGCTCACGCCGAGATCAATGCTATTAACAGTGTTAAAAATGCTGAATTATTAAATGAGTCCACCATTTATGTTTCGTTGGAACCGTGCGCTCATTTTGGGAAAACGCCGCCGTGCGCTACTACAATTGTGGAAATTGGTTTTAAAAAAGTGGTCATCGGAACTCTGGATTCTCACGACAAAGTGAATGGAAAAGGAAAACAGATTATAGAAGATGCCGGAATTGAAGTTGTTTCCGGAGTTTTGGAAGAGGAATGTCAAGAATTGAATAAACGGTTTTTTACTTTCCATCAAAAACAAAGACCTTTCATCATTTTAAAATGGGCAGAATCTGCTGATGGATTTTTAGATAAAGATTTTAAACCAAGTCAAATTGGAAATCCACTCACGAAGCAGTTTGTTCATCAATTAAGAAGTCAGGAACATGCAATTTTGGTGGGAACTCAGACTGCTTTGACCGACAATCCCAGTTTGACAACGCGCGAGGTTGTAGGTCGGAATCCAGTCAGAATTTTAATTGATTTTGAATTAAAGGTTCCGCTAGCTTTCAATATGTACAATAAGGAAGCGCAAACAATTATTTTCAATTCAGATAAAGAATCCATCGAAGAAAATATCACTTTCATTAAAATAGCCAGAGAAAATTTTTTAGAAAATTTAATGCAAAAACTTTTTGAACAGCATATTCAATCGGTCATCATTGAAGGTGGTCGTTTTACTCTTCAACAGTTTATCGACAAGAATCTCTGGGATGAAACCATCATCATCAAAAACGAAAAGCTTCATTTATTGAATGGAACTAATGCTCCGAACTTCAAAGCTCAAAAGTTTGAAACAAAACGGTTTCGAGACAATACCATACAATTCTATAAAAATTCTTAACCATGGAGTTTTCCTATGACACGATCAAAGCACCAGTTGAAAATATGCTTCTCAAAGAAAAAGGAAGCAAATTCATAGGCTTTGCGTTTCCCGTCGAAAATGAAAAAGAGGTGAAAGAAGCTTTGGGAAAAGTGAAAGAAGAACATCCAAAAGCGACACATCATTGCTATGCTTTTCGGTTGGGAATCACAGGTGAGAATTACCGGGCGAATGACGATGGTGAACCTTCTGGAAGTGCGGGCTTGCCAATCTATAATCAACTATTGGCCAATAATGTTACCCAAATTTTAGTGATTGCTGTTCGATATTACGGTGGAACAAAATTAGGCGTTTCGGGTTTAGTGAAAGCGTATAAAGAAACTGCAAAATTCACTTTAGAATCCTGTGAGATCATCACGAAAGAATTACAATCTGATCTAGAAATTCAATTTGATTTTAGTCAGCAAAATGTCATTTTTACTTTGCTCAATAAATTCGGAGCAAAAATCATTGACTTTCAAACAGAGGAGAAATGCACTATTTCAGCCAAACTTAAAACGTCTGAAAAAGAAAACATCTCAGAACAATTGTCTGAGATGCAAAATATTTCGTTTGAATTTTTAAATTAAATAGAAGAACCTTCTATTGTAACAAAAATCTTGTTTTAAACTTGAATCTTTTTACTTTTTACTTGGATCTTCCTAATCTCTTCTTCCCATCAACATAGAAGCCCAATATAAAAGCTGAGCCAACGATCCTAAGGCCGCTACCACATAAGTTCTGGCTGCCCAAGTCAAAGAATCTTTAACGCCAACATATTCTTCTGCAGTTACAGTACCCGTATCTTTCAACCATTTCATGGCTCTGTTACTCGCGTCGTATTCTACTGGCAAAGTCACGAAGGAAAAGAGCGTAGTCACTGCAAACAGCGCTACACCTATTGCAAGAACCGTTGTATTTCCATTTGGATTCTCGATTGTTCTGGTAGCTCCCATTAATACGATACCTCCAATTAAGACGAACTGCATTAAATTAGAACTGATGTTAACCATCGGAACCAACTTTGATCGCAATTGCAACATGGAATAACCTACTGCGTGTTGAACAGCATGTCCACATTCGTGAGCGGCAACTGCAGCTGCAGCAGCATTTCTTTGCATGTAAACGCCTTCTGATAAATTAACTGTTTTATCTGCTGGATTATAATGATCGGTCAATTGACCGGGAACTGAAATCACTTTAACATCATTGATATTATTGTCCCTCAACATTTTTTCTGCCACTTCTTTACCAGACATTCCATTGCGCAAATGAACTTGCGAATAATGTGCGAATTTTGATTTAAGCCTCGATGAAACCAACCAACTTACCAGCATTGAAATTCCGATAATTAAATAATAACCTGTCATTTTATTTTTAGTTTTTAAATTTTAATAAACGTTTATATGTTAATAAAAAACGTGCCAAAGTTTTTAGTTTTGCACGAATGATTTATCTTTGTTTTTTCCAAACTAAACCTGATGAATGTGATTACGATTCTTGAAGTAAAAACCGATGATGATTTAAAAAATTTCATCAAATTTCCGATGGAACTTTACAAAAATAACAAAAATTATGTACCGCCCTTAATTAACGATGAAAAAAACATCTGGAAGCGTGAAGAAAACGCGGCTTTAGACTATTCTGAGTTCAAAAGATATCTTGCTTACAAAGACGGAAAAGTTGCTGGTAGAATTGCGGTAATGATCAATCATAAAGAGGTAAACGAATTGGGCATCAGCAAGGTGCGTTTCGGCTGGTTAGATTTTATTGATGATTTAGAAGTTACAAAAGCATTAATTCAAACAGCAATTGATTACGCCAAAGAAAAAAAGATGGCTAAAATTGAAGGGCCGATGGGTTTTACCAATTTAGATAAATCTGGAATGTTGACCATGGGATTTGATAAAATTGCTACCATGATCGGGTTGTATAATTTTGAATATTATCCAACGCATTTGGAGCAGTTAGGTTTATTAAAAGAAAAAGAATGGGTAGAATTCGAATTAGATTTCCCAACAGTTCTATCAGAAAAAGTTCAGAAATTCAGTAATCTGATTGCTGAAAAATATAAATTAAGAGTTTTGGAGTTTAATAGCAAAAAGGAAATCCTTCCTTATGTAGAGCCCATGTTCAGACTTTTAGACGAAACTTACAAAACGCTTTCGACCTACACTCCTATCACCGACGAACAGATCAAGACCTATCGGGATAAATATTTTAATTTTATTGATAAAGATTATATTGTCTGCGTCGTAGATGAACATGATGAATTGATTTCATTTGCCATCACCATGCCTTCTTACTCTAAAGCATTACAAAAAGCCAATGGTAAACTATTCCCTTTTGGTTGGTATCATTTTTTACAGGCCGGAAAGAAAAATTTACGTGCAAATTTTTATTTGATTGGAATTCACCCAGAATATCAAAGACGTGGGGTAACATCAATTATATTTAAAGAAATCTGGCGAAACTTCAGCAAAAAAGGCGTGAAAATTTTGGAAACCAATCCGGAACTTGAAGAAAATAAAAGTGTACAGGTTCTTTGGCAAGATTACAATCCGGTCAATCATAAACGCCGCCGGACTTATTCTATGGAAATTCAGAACGAAGAAGCAAAATAATATGAAAAAACAACTTTATATATACGCAGGTTTAATTGTCGCCTTCATCATCTACAACCAGTTTTTTCAGGTTCAGGACGACCGTTTGAATGAAGGAATAAATATACTGTTTGCGAGCGTTTTATTTCTATATATTGGTTATCTGGCTTATCTTCTTTTAAAAAGAATCAAGGATACCGGCAAAAAGTAGCATATTAATTCTCTCTATTTAATATTTCCGTACTAACAATGATATTTAAGGTTTATAATTTTTTCTATAAAAGTTAATTCCTTAAATTTGCATGATTAAGAAAATAATGTTAAGATGAATCTTCCCGAAAATTATATCCCGATTATTATTCAGATTGCGGTAGCTGCTGGTTTCGTTTTACTGTCCATTTTAGGAACTCATTTTTTAGGACCAAGACAAAAGTCGACGTCTATTAAAAAGAATGAAGCTTTCGAATGTGGTGTAGAAGTAGAAGGAAACGCAAGAACGCCCTTTTCTGTAAAGTACTTTTTGACAGCAATACTTTTCGTATTGTTCGATATCGAGATCGTCTTTTTCTATCCTTACGCTGTCAATATCCGTGAATTTGGGGTTGAAGGATTCTTCGCAGTTCTTACCTTTATCTCTGTCTTTTTCATCGCTTTCCTTTATGTATGGAAACGTGGTGCACTCGACTGGGATAAATAGTGAAACAATGAATCTTTAGTAACTTTAAGAAAATTAAAATGTCTGATAATAAACCAGTAATAAGAATGGATGCGGAAGCGCCGGACGGTTTTGAAGGAGAAGGATTTTTCGCCACCAAACTCAGCAGTGTGATTGGTATGGCTAGAAAATTTTCCCTTTGGCCTTTGCCTTTTGCAACCTCATGTTGCGGAATCGAATTTATGGCGACCTTGAATCCAACTTTCGATGCCTCTAGATTTGGAATGGAAAAAAACTCTTTTTCACCAAGACAAGCAGATATGTTAATGGTTTGTGGAACCATTTCAAAAAAATTAGGTCCCGTTTTAAAACAGGTTTACACCCAAATGGCTGAGCCAAAATGGGTTGTTGCTGTTGGTGCCTGTGCCTCTAGTGGTGGGATTTTCGATACGTATTCAGTTTTACAGGGAATTGATAAAATTATTCCAGTTGACGTTTACGTTCCAGGTTGTCCACCAAGACCAGAACAAATTATTGAAGGCGTAATGCAGGTTCAGGCTCTTTGTGAAAGCGAAAGCATTCGCAGAAGAGACTTGCCGGAGTATCAACAATTATTAGCATCTTACGATATAGATTAATAGAAATGACGAATGAATTTGTTTTAGAAGCAATTACCAGAGAGTTTCCCGAATCTGTAATTTCTCACGATACCCCGTATGATTTTCTGACTTTAGAAATAAAGAAAGAAGATATCAAAAAGGTGATTCATCATTTAAGGGATTCTTCACTTCAAATTAATTTTTTAACAGACATCTGCGGTATTCATTATCCAGAAAATCCTGAAAAAGAACTTGGCGTTATTTATCACCTTCATAATATGATGACTAATTTTAGAATTCGTCTAAAGGTTTTTATGCCGAGAGAAAATGCTGAAGTTGATACCATGACTGATCTTTACGCTGGTGCCAACTGGATGGAAAGAGAAACTTTTGATTTCTATGGAATTAAATTTAAAGGTCATCCAGATTTAAGAGTGATTTTGAATATGGAAGATTTGGGTTATCACCCAATGTTGAAAGAATATCGTTTGGAAGATGGTACCAGAACCGACAAAGACGATAAAATGTTCGGAAGATAATTGGTTTAAAGGAAACCCTTTTTACTTAAAGTCAAAAAATTATGAAAGACAACGCACTCTCCAATATACTGAACCAACACGAGGCTAAGGAACAAATTGACGGTCAATTATACACCTTAAATCTTGGTCCAACGCACCCGGCGACTCACGGAATTTTCCAGAACGTCCTTACAATGGATGGAGAAAGAATTCTTCACGCTGAGCAAACTGTTGGATACATTCACCGCGCTTTTGAAAAAATTTCTGAACGCAGAAACTTTACCCAGATTACCACGCTAACCGACCGAATGAATTATTGTTCGGCGCCTATTAATAATTTAGGGTGGCACATGACCGTGGAAAAACTCATCGGTTGTGAAGTTCCTAAACGTGTAGATTATATGCGCGTTATTATGATGGAACTGGCTCGGATTACAGATCACATGATTTGCAACGGAGTTACCGCGATGGATGCTGGTGCGATTACAGGATTAACTTACCTCTTTAGAGAAAGAGAAAAAGTTTATGAAATGTATGAAGAAGTTTGTGGAGCACGATTAACGACCAACATGGGAAGAATTGGTGGATTCGAAAGAGATTTCAGTCCTAAATTTCATGAGCTTTTGAGTGGTTGGTTAAAAACATTCCCAAGAATTTGGGGTGAATTCTGTTCTTTAAATGAAAGAAACAGAATCTTCATGGATAGAACGATCAAAGCTGGACCTATTTCTGCGGAAAGAGCTTTAAGTTACGGATTCACAGGTCCGAATTTAAGAGCGGCTGGTGTTGATTATGATGTTCGTGTGGCAACACCTTACTCTTCTTACCAAGATTTTGATTTCATTATTCCGGTTGGAACTGCCGGAGATACTTACGACCGATTTATGGTTCGCCAACAAGAGGTTTGGGAAAGTTTAAAAATTATCGAACAAGCCTATAAAAACTTACCTGCTGGACCTTTCCATGCAGATGTTCCTGATTTCTATCTTCCGGAAAAAGCAGATGTTTATAACAATATGGAAGCTTTGATCTATCACTTTAAAATTGTGATGGGAGAAACTGAAGTTCCGAAAGGAGAAGTTTACCACAGTGTTGAAGGAGGAAATGGAGAACTAGGATTCTATTTAGTAAGCGACGGAGGACGTACTCCATACCGACTTCACTTTAGAAGACCTTGTTTTATTTATTACCAGGCTTATCCAGAAATGATACAGGGTGCACCGATCTCAGATGCTGTTTTAACCTTGTGTAGTATGAATGTTATTGCCGGCGAATTAGACGCCTAATTAGAATTATAAATTTTGGATTACCCATTATAAAGTAATCCATTTTATCAATAAAATATTTAAAAACGTGAGCGAAACGATTGCTTTTAAACCTGAAACATTAGCTCAGGTTCATAAAATTACCGCAAGATATCCGGTCGAAAGAAAAAAATCAGCGTTAATTCCAGTGCTTCATTTAGCACAAAAAGAATTTGATGGTTGGTTGCAAGTTCCAGTAATGGATTATGTAGCGGAACTTCTAGAAATAAAACCAATCGAGGTTTATGAAGTAGCAACTTTCTACAGCATGTTCAATATGAAACCTGTTGGAAAATTTGTTTTAGAAGTTTGTCAAACAGGACCTTGTATGCTGAACGGAAGCGATGATATTATTGAATATATTAAAGACACTTTAAACATCAAAGCGGGAGAAACTTCTGCAGATGGATTATTCACTTTGAAGACCGTAGAATGTCTTGGCGCTTGTGGCTACGCTCCGATGATGCAAGTCGGGAAATTTTATCACGAACATTTAACAAAAGAAAAAGTAAACGAAATCCTTGAGCTTTGCAGACAGGGAACGCTTGCTTTGGATTAATTTATAAGAATAATGAGTAAAAAACTTTTACTTAAAGACGCACATATCGAGGGAATTCACACGTTCGAAGTTTACCGAAAACAAGGTGGCTACGATGCGGTGGAAAAAGCCTTCAAAATGACTCCCGACGCTATTACCGAAGAAGTGAAAACTTCTGGACTGAGAGGTCGTGGTGGTGCAGGATTTCCAACAGGAATGAAATGGAGCTTCCTTGCAAAACCAGAAGGCGTACCAAGATATTTGGTAGTGAATGCTGACGAATCTGAACCTGGAACTTTCAAAGACCGTTATTTGATGGAGTTTATTCCCCATCTTTTAATTGAAGGAATGATCATTTCCTCTTTCGCTCTCGGCGCTAATACTGGTTACATTTATATCAGAGGTGAATATGCCTGGATCGTAGAGATTTTAGAAACTGCGATTGATGAAGCAAAAGCTGCTGGATTTTTAGGGAAAAATATTTTAGGAACTGGTTTCGATTTAGAAATTTATGTTCATCGTGGTGCTGGAGCTTATATCTGTGGCGAGGAAACTGCCCTTTTAGAATCTTTGGAAGGTAAAAGAGGAAATCCTCGTTTGAAACCACCTTTCCCTGCTGTTAAAGGACTTTGGGAATGTCCGACGGTTGTAAATAACGTCGAAACGATTGCTGCAGTTGTTCCAATTATTAATATTACGGGAGCTGAATATGCAAAAATTGGAGTTGGTCGTTCAACAGGTACGAAATTAATTTCTGCGTGTGGGAATATCAACAAACCAGGAGTTTACGAAATAGATATGACCATTACTGTTGAAGAATTCATTTATTCTGATGAATATTGTGGTGGTATTCCAAATGGTAAAAAATTAAAAGCCTGTATTCCAGGTGGAAGTTCTGTACCGATTGTTCCAGCGAATTTATTGTTGAAGACGATCAACGGTGAACCTCGTTATATGAATTACGAATCCCTTGCTGATGGTGGTTTTGCTACCGGAACAATGATGGGTTCAGGAGGATTTATCGTTCTAGATGAAGATCAGTCTGTAGTTAAACATACATTAACTTTATCAAGATTCTACGCCCACGAAAGTTGTGGACAATGTACACCTTGTAGAGAAGGAACTCCTTGGATGCGTATGATTTTAGAAAAAATTTACAGTGGAAAAGGAACCGCGGCCGACATTGATTTGCTTTGGGATGTTCAGCGCAAAATTGAAGGAAACACGATTTGTCCGTTAGGTGATGCGGCTGCTTGGCCGGTTGCTGCTGCAATCCGTCATTTCCGTGATGAATTCGAATGGTATATTGACAATCCGGAAAGTCAAACAAGAAATTATGGTTTAGCCAATTATGCTGATCCAATTCCGGTGGCTGTAAAAGCAGAGTAAATAGAAATAAAGTTAGAAGATATAAAGAGTGAATTCTCTTTTAGACATGAAGAAAGTAGCAGTTTTAGCAGCATTATTTTTAGGATTTAGTTTTGGCTTCGGTCAAGATGAAAAACCTAAAAAAGAACCTTTAACAAAAAAAGGGCAAATGCTTATTTTTTGGGGATGGAATCGGGCCGCGTTTAGCAATTCCGATATTCATTTTAAAGGAAATGGTTATGATTTCGTTTTGCATAAGGTGGTCGCTCACGATCGGCCTACTGAGTTTTCATATTATAACTATTTTAAACCAGACAGGATCACAATTCCGCAGACTAACCAGCGATTTGCTTATTTCCTAAAGGATAATGTCGCAATAGTTGTAGGAGTTGACCACATGAAATATGTGATGGACCAAGAACAGTCAGTGAAATTTTCTGGTAACATTACCGATCCGGTTTATGCTGCAATGGTGCAAAACGGTCAGGTTGATTTAACAGATGGAGAATTCTTAGTATTTGAGCATACCGACGGATTGAATTATATCAACTTCGGTTTAGAAAAATATAAGAACATTTATAATAAAGGAAATTTCGATGTTGTTTGGAGTTACGGTGGTGGTTTAGGCCCTATGTTTCCAAAGAGCAATGTGAAATTATTTGGTAATGAAAGAAGCGACCGATTCCACGTAGCGGGATTTGGGTTGGATGGTAGAACCAGTTTAAATTTTGTTTTTTGGAAACATATTGTCGCAAGAGTCGAAGCGAAAGCCGGCTACATCAATATGTTTGATATTAAAACAACCTTAAATAACAAACCTGATAAAGCGGAACAGGATTTCGTTTTTGGACAAGTTAATTTTGGAATTGGATATACCTTTAATACAAAAAAATAATTAATTCATTTTTGAATTCATCTATAATGAGCGAAGAAATTAAAAAATTTAAGATAACCATCGACGGACAAACAACTGAGGTTTTGCCCGGTACTTCTATTTTAGAAGCTGCTAGACAAATCGGTGGTAAATCGGTTCCGCCCGCGATGTGTTATTACAAACCATTGGAATCTAGCGGTGGACGATGCAGAACTTGTTTGGTAGAAGTATCAAAAGGATCTGATGCCGATACGCGTCCGATGCCAAAGTTAGTAGCAAGTTGCAGAACTGGTGTAATGGACGGGATGGAAGTGAAAAATCTAACCTCCGAAAAAACTCAGGAAGCCAGACATGCAGTGACTGAATTTTTATTGATCAATCACCCACTCGATTGCCCTATTTGTGATCAGGCTGGTGAGTGTCATTTACAGGATTTAAGTTATGAACACGGCGTTGAACGAACACGTACTGAATTTGAAAGAAGAACGTTTGAGCCAGAAGATATCGGTCCTAATATTAAATTGAATATGAACCGTTGTATCTTGTGTGCAAGATGCGTTCTGGTGGCGAATCAATTAACTGAAACCAGAGAACATGGAATATTGTTCCGAGGTGATCACGCAGAAATTTCTACCAATTTAAATAAAGCTTTAGAAAGCGACTTCATCGGAAACGTTATTGATGTTTGTCCAGTTGGAGCTTTAACGGATCGAACAGCAAGATTTGCAAGCAGAGTTTGGTTTACAAAACCGATGAACGGAACTTGTGAATGTTCAAAATGTGCCGGGAAAGCAGTGGTTTGGATGAAAGGCGAAGAAGTAATTCGCGTAACTGCCAGAAAAGACCAGTACGATGAAGTTCAGGAGTGGATCTGCGACGAATGTCGTTTCCATAAAAAAGATTTAAAACTATGGACTATCGAAGGCCCACGTCATATCGATCGCCATTCAGTGATTTCTTTGAACCACTACCAGAAACCTAAAAATATGATTAGTCTTTTGGATAATCCAGATGCAAAAGAACTGAGCGATAAAGACGAGAAATAATTATGGAGTTACTTACTTTTAAGATCATTTTGGTCGTTGTACTATTCACCGTATCTTTAGGTGTTGCCGCCTACTCTACTTGGGGCGAAAGAAAAGTAGCAGCGATTCTTCAGGACAGAATTGGTCCGGATAGAGCTGGTCCTTTTGGAATTTTGCAGCCGTTAGCTGATGGTGGTAAATTATTCTTTAAAGAAGGATTCGTTCCACAGGGTGCAGATCGTTTTCTGTTCTATGTTGGTCCGGCCTTGACCATGTTTATTTCCCTAATTACAGGAGCAGTTATTCCTTGGGGAAAATCTTTAAACATTGGTGGAAATTCGTTTGATATTCAGGTTGCCAATATTGATGTTGGTGTTCTATACTTAATAGGAATGGTCTCTATCGGAGTATATGGAATGATGATCGGTGGTTGGGCTTCTAATAATAAGTATTCTTTGATTGGAGCAATTCGTGCTTCGTCTCAAATGATCTCTTATGAATTAGCAATGGGTCTTTCTCTTCTTTCTATTATTTTAATGTCCGGAAGTTTAGATTTACATTTTATCACCTCTTCGCAAGGAACTGGTAAAATTTGGGGATTCATCCCGGCTGATGGAATGAACTGGAATATTTTCTATCAACCTTTAGCCTTTATCATCTTTTTCGTCGCAGCTATGGCAGAAACCAACCGTCACCCTTTTGATTTACCAGAATGTGAATCAGAATTGGTAAACGGTTACATGACCGAATATTCTTCAATGAACTATGGACAGTACATGTTCGGAGAATATGTGAATATGTTTATCTCTAATGCTTTAATTGCTACCTTATTTTTCGGAGGATTTAATTATCCTGGAATTAGCTGGGTCGCAGAAAACTGGGGAGAAAACACTGCCGGAATCTTAAGTATTGCTGCGATGTTAGGGAAAACAATTTTAGGAATTTTAATCTTTATGTGGATCCGTTGGACCATCCCGAGATTTAGATATGACCAATTAATGCATTTAGGCTGGAAGAAATTAATTCCTTTAGCATTATTGAATTTAGTAATTACGGCCGCCGTGATTGTTTTCTTCGCAAACTAAAAAATCAAAGAAGTTTTAATGCAACACTGAAAAGTGGCGCTAAAACCCATCAATATGAAATTGACAAACAGATCGAAAGTAGTCTCGAACAAAGAGATGACTTTTATGGAAAAATTATACCTCCCAGAAATTTTCAAGGGAATGGCTATTACTTTAAGGCATGCGATTGAAGGACCGAAAGGAAAAGTGTACGCTTATCCCGAAGTCATCAAACCGATTGCTAAAGTTTGGCGCGGACAACACGTTCTAAAACGTGATGAAGAAGGTCGTGAAAGATGTACTTCTTGTGGATTGTGTGCGGTGGCTTGCCCTGCAGAAGCAATCACCATGACATCTGCCGAAAGAACCAAAGACGAAAAACACCTTTACCGGGAAGAAAAATATGCGGCGGTCTATGAGATCAATATGCTGCGTTGTATTTTTTGCGGAATGTGTGAAGAAGCTTGTCCAAAATCGGCAATTTACATGACAGACCGTTTGGTAGATGTAGAAACCAACCGTGGAAGTTTCATTTATGGTAAAGACAAACTGGTTGAAAAAATCAATGAAAGAATTGATATTACCGCTCGTCAAACTGAATTACAAAAAAAATCAGTAAAATAGTATGGAACAAATCTTATTTTTCTTCGTATCATTTTTGGCTTTGGCAAGTGCATTCTTTTTTGTTTTTGCTAAAAATGCGATGTATGCTATTTTATCGCTTATCGTCACTTTCTTTTCTATCGCCGCTCTTTATATCTTATTGAATGCGCAGTTCCTCGGGATTGTACAGATCATTGTATATGCCGGAGCGATCATGGTTTTATTCCTTTACATTTTAATGATGTTGAATTTGAATAAAGAAGATGAGAGCAAAAAGAAAAACCTACCCAAATTCATCGGCGTGTTTACTTCCGGATTATTATTGGTTGGGATTTTAGGTGCCTTCAAAGGATTAAACCAAAAAACATTTGCAGGTGATGTCGATACCTCAGTTGGGTTGACGAAAAACCTTGGTAGATTATTGTTTAACGAATATGTTTTGCCGTTTGAATTGGCTTCCATCCTGATTCTTGCAGGAATTGTTGGTGCGGTTTTAATTGGTAAAAAAGATTTATAGAATTATGGGAGAAGTAAATTCATTTATACAGGCAGTACCATTAGAATATTTTATTATTCTAAGTTCTGTTTTGTTTTGTCTCGGTGTTTTGGGGGTTTTAATCCGCAGAAATGCCATCATCATTTTAGGATGTGTTGAGTTAATGCTTAATTCTGTAAACCTTTTACTGGCTGCTTTCTCCTCTTACAAAGGTGACGGAAACGGACAGATTCTGGTTTTCTTTATCATGGTGGTCGCTGCGGCAGAAGTTGCCGTAGGTTTAGCAATTATAGCCATGTTGTATAGAAATACAAAATCGGTAGACATTAGTATTTTTAATAAATTAAGAGGATAATATAGGATGGAAAATTTAGTTTACGCGATTATACTTTTACCACTTGCAGGATTTCTATTCAACGGATTATTCGGGAAAAAGCTTCCGAAGGTCTTGGTAGGAACCGTTGCTACGGCAGTTGTATTTGCTTCATTTCTTATCGCTTCAAGTTTATTCTTAAAGTTTGATTCAGAATCACAGCCCGTTATTGTAAAAGCATTTGAATGGTTTAGGATTAACGGCATCCAGGTGAATTTCGCCTTCCAGATTGATCAACTTTCATTAATGATGGTATTGATCATTACGGGAATCGGATCCTTGATACACCTCTACTCTATTGGCTATATGGCAACTGACGAAGGTTTTTATAAATTCTTTTCTTACATGAATTTATTTATCTTCATGATGTTACTGTTAGTAATGGGAAGTAATTACTTAATTCTTTTCATTGGATGGGAAGGTGTTGGATTATGCTCTTACTTACTGATCGGATTCTGGTATAAAAACAAAGAATACGGTGCTGCTGCGAGAAAAGCATTTATCATGAACCGTATTGGTGACTTGGGAATGATCATTGGAATTCTGATGATTGCCTCTCAAACCAACGCCATCGATTATCTTTCAGTAGCGCAAAATTCAGGAAAATTTGAATTAGATTCAGGAGTGATTATATTCATCACCGCGAGTTTATTTATTGGAGCCATCGGGAAATCGGCACAGGTTCCTTTATTCACTTGGCTTCCAGATGCGATGGCTGGACCAACTCCAGTTTCAGCATTGATTCACGCAGCGACCATGGTAACTGCTGGTATTTATTTAGTGGTTCGTTCGAACTTCCTATTTTCACTAGCTCCAACTACAATGGACGCTATTCTCTTCATCGGATTATTAACTGCTTTAGTTGCCGCCTTTATCGGACTTCGACAAAACGATATTAAAAAAGTTTTAGCCTATTCTACCGTTTCACAATTGGGCTTTATGTTCGTTGCAGTAGGTGTAGGTGCTTATACGACCGCAATGTTCCACTTGATGACGCATGCATTTTTCAAAGCGTTGTTATTCTTGGGTTCAGGTTCTGTAATTCATGCCATGAGTGGAGAACAGGATATGAGATTGATGGGTGGTTTAAAGAAAAAGATTCCAGTTACGCATATTACGTTCTTAATCGGAACATTAGCAATTTCAGGATTTCCATTCCTTTCAGGGATGATCTCTAAAGATGAAATTTTAGCAAACGCATTTGGCAAGAACCCGATGATCTGGGTAATTCTTTTTGCGATCGCAGCAATGACAGCGATTTATATGTTCAGAGCTTACTACTTAACATTCCATGGTGAATTTAGAGGAACTGAAGAACAGAAAAGTCACCTACACGAAAGTCCTTTAAATATGACTATACCTTTAGTGGTTCTTGCTGCACTTTCTGTTGTTGGTGGTTTCATTAATCTGCCACATTTCATTGGTCATGGTGACTATGCCAATTTAGACCAATGGTTGAATATCCTTTACGTTTATGATTTAGAACTTCCGGAAGTTCCATTCATGACTGAAATGATTCTTTTAGGATTAACTGTTTTAATGTTCTTTGTGGTTTGGTTCGTTGTGAAAAACATCTACGTCAACAAGAAAAAGATGGCTTTGCCTGAGGAGAATTATACTGGTTGGGAAAAACTATCCAACAGAAAATTATTCATCGATGAATTGAACAATGCGACATTTGTGAAATTTATTGAAGGTCTTGGTGTTGGTGGAAATATGTTTGACAAAGGCGTTTTAAAAAGATTTGGCGACTACATTGGTACTGGAGCAGAAGATTCTGGAAGAGCCGCAAAAAAGCTTCAAAACGGAAATGTAGAGAATTATGTTCTCATCATGTCTTTGGCGATCGGAATTATTTTAATTGTTAACTTTATATTACAATAGTAAATGTCATACCTATTATTAACATTACTGCTTTTACCTCTTATAGGTTCAGTCTTGGTGTTCGCGTGGAAAAATCCCGCCAGTAAATATCTCGCATTAGGAATTGCATTTGCACAAATGTTATTGACCTTTTATATGCTGTCTAATTTCGATTTCAAACCTACCGTTGACGGAGTTTTGCAATACGAGATCAATTATCCCTGGTCCAATTATATCAAAAGTAATCTTCATTTCGGTATTGATGGAATGAGCATGTTGATGTTGTTGTTAACCAACATTTTAACACCGCTGATTATCCTTTCTGCCTTTAATGAAAAGCCAGGATATAAAAATACATTCTTCGGATTAATTTTATTAATGCAATTCGGATTGATCGGAGTTTTCACTTCTTTAGATGGTTTATTATTCTATATCTTTTGGGAAGTAACCTTAATTCCAATTTGGTTGATCGCCGGAATTTGGGGACAGGAAGACAAAAAAATACAGTTTACTACCAGGTTCTTTGTGTACACTTTTGTCGGTTCCCTATTTATGTTGATTGGTTTAATCTACGTTTACAATCACTCCGCTTCATTTGCGTTGACCGATTTATATAATGCAGACTTAACTGGTGGCGCCCAAACAGTGATCTTCTGGTTTATCTTCTTTGCTTTTGCAGTGAAGTTACCGATATTCCCTTTCCATTCCTGGCAACCAGACACCTACACCTACTCACCAACACAAGGTTCGATGTTATTGTCGGGAATTATGTTGAAGATGGCGGTATATGGTTTATTAAGATGGTTACTGCCTATTACCCCAGATCCTATTTTAGGAATTTCAGGACAGATCGTATTGGTACTCGCAATTATTGGCGTCGTTCACGGTGCTTTGATTGCCATTATTCAAAATGACTCAAAACGGATCATTGCTTATTCTTCTTTATCTCACGTTGGATTAATGACAGCTGGAATTATGGCTTCTGCAATCTTAACAATGAAAGGAACTTTAATGATTGAAGGTGGTGAAGGTGCTTTAGTTCAGGCATTTGCTCACGGTATCAACGTTGTTGGTTTATTCTACTGTGCTGATATTCTTTATAAAAAATTCAAAACCAGAGACATCCGAAAAATGGGAGGTTTGGCCAAAGTCGCTCCGAAATTCGCGGTGTTCTTTTTAATCATCATATTAGGATCGATCGCACTTCCTTTAACCAATGGTTTTGTGGGAGAATTTATCTTGATTAAATCAATTTTCGATTATAGCATTATGGCAGCGGTTATTGCTGGAACAACCATGATCTTCTCTTCTGTGTATCTTTTCAGATTTTATGCGAAAGCAATGTTGGGAGAAGGCGACGAAGAAGTTTTGGCAAGCGCTGGAGATCTATCCGGAGTTGAATTTACAGTATTAGCAAGTCTGGTAGTATTCGTAATATTCTTAGGAATATTTCCACAGCCGATTCTTGATATGGTGAACAGTTCGTTGAAGTTTATCTTCACTTCAATGATGAATTAATAAAATAAGTAATTAAGAAATTTAGAGATTCAAAATTGTGTTTTCGTAAACCGTTGAACAATCTCCAAAACTCAAATCTATAAATAAATGAGCGTTTTAATAATTATATTCCTTACTGCCATTATCGCATTATTTGCGGGTGTTTTTGAACAGGGAAAATTCTCCAGATACATTGGTATTTTGGGTCTGATGATTGCGTTTTACGTTAGTTTCTTACCGGAACTTTCGTTCTTTAACCAATTTCAGCACATGTATGAATTTGGAGCCAATGCAGCTTTATTCACCAAAATAAGTATCGTCATCACCATCCTATTATTTTTCTTAGGAGGTTTTTCGTTCAGCAATCACCGGAATCACCAATCAGAATTATATTCTTTAATATTATTCTCCTTATGTGGAGGCGTTATTTTATTTGGATTCCAAAACTTAGTGACTTTATTTTTAGGGATTGAAATCCTATCTATTCCATTGTACGTTTTAGCAGGAAGTAACAAAACCGATCTGCGTTCCAACGAAGCTTCAATCAAGTATTTCTTAATGGGAGCTTTCGCAACAGGTTTTTTATTATTCGGAGTTGCCTTGATCTACGGAAGCAGCGGAAGTTTTGATTTATATACCATTCACGAATTCGCAGTAAACAACCCAAAGAACTTAATGTTCAATTTGGGTGCGATCTTAATGTTGGTTGCTTTATCCTTTAAAGTTTCTTTAGCACCATTTCACATGTGGAGTCCAGACGTTTACCAAGGTTCACCTTCACTGATCACTGCATTTATGATGTCGGTGGTGAAGATTTCTGCTTTCTTCGCTTTCTTTAAATTAATGACGATTGGCTTTATTGGGATCAACTCAGAATGGATCAACATTATGGGCGTTTTAATCATCATTACTTTATTCCTGGCGAACGTGATGGGTCTGGCTCAAAGCAATGCAAAACGAATGTTGGCTTACTCTTCCGTTTCTCATGTTGGATATATTTCCCTGATTTTTTACGGAATGAACAGTTTGTCAAGTTATAACCTGGCCTTCTATTTATTCGCTTATTCATTGGCAACAGTTGGCGTAATGATGTGTTTGATCTGGGTAGAAAAGTTAAAAAGAGAAACTTCTTACAACGCTTTCAAAGGTTTAGCACACACCGAACCGATCTTGGCGGTAACGGCGACAGTTTCATTATTATCAATGGCTGGTATTCCTTTAACCGCAGGTTTCATGGGGAAATTTGCCATCTTCGCACAAGCGATCGACAAATCACCATTCTTAGTATTAGTGGCTGTTTTAGGTTCTGCAATTTCAATTGCTTACTATCTTCGTTTAATTATGGCGATGTTCTTCCCGAAAGAAAGCAGTTTCAAAACTTCAGAAAAAGTTTCTTTAACTTATAATATCGTAGCGGTTTTCATCATCTTCGCTTTAGTAGCGATGGGAGTTTTCCCAGATTTGTTTGCGAAACAGTTCGGTTTGTAAAACCTCAATTACTAAATATAACCAAACGCATTTCTTCTGATTTGCGTTTTTTTATTGATAATTTTTAATCATTTGATTAATTCATTTGTTTAAATCAAAAAATTAATTCTATCTTTGTTAAAGAATTACTGACTATGACCACAACCCTACTTTCTACAGAAGACAAAATTTTACTTGCTGCCTCCAAAGTATTTACCGAAAAAGGCTTTTCAGGAACACGAACACGCGACATTGCGGAAGAAGCTGGAATTAATTTGGCGCTCTTGAATTATTATTTCCGAACTAAAGAAAAACTGTTCGAACAGGTGATGAAAGTGAAAATCGTATTGTTGTTTGGACAAATTATTCCCATCGTTACCAATGAGAAAACTTCTTTAGAGGAGAAAATAGATTTAGCAAGCGTGAAATATTTTGATATTCTAACCAAGAATCCAAATCTTCCGATTTTTGTTTTAAGTGAAATTCAGAAAAAAACGTCAGATGTCAAGTCGATTCTTCCTTTTGAAAAAGTGTTGAACAATTCTTATTTAATGAAACAAATTAAAGAAAGAAAACCCGAGGTGAATCCTTTTCACTTTCTGTTCAATTTTTTGAGCATGACCGTTTTTCCCTTTTTAGGAAAACCAATTTTGCAATCTTTCGATTTGATGACTGATAAAGAATTTCAACAATTTGTAGAAGAACGAAAAACAATGGTTCCGATGTGGATTAAGACGATGCTGAATAATTAAAATTGTAAACCACAAACCTGTCTGCCGACAGGCAGGAGACACAAAAGTTAATTTGATAAAAAAGCTCTAAAGAACAGGTCAATAAAGAACACAAAACTTTTTGAAAATCTATAGATTATCACTTCATGAACTTTTATTAATTACAATTTTAAAGTGTTCTTTGTGACTTTGTGGTTAAAAAAATCTTGTTGTTAAAAAATAATAAAAATGAAAATTTTAAAATACCTCTTTCTCCTACTCTTCTTCTCTGTCAATGCGCAAACATTGACTTTGGAAGAATGTTACGATTTGGCAAAACAAAATTATCCGCTCATTAAAAGACACGATCTCATTGCGAAGACCAAAGAATACAATCTGCAAAATGCTGCAAAAGGTTGGCTTCCCCAGATCCAGATCGTCGGACAGGCAACTTATCAAAATGACGTGATTCAATTCCCTATTCAATTGCCAAATATGAGCATAGAACCGGTGAGCAAAGACCAGTATAAAGTCTATGCCGATGTTCAGCAGAATATTTACGATGGCGGAATGATTGCCAATCAAAAGAAATTGGCAACCATCAATTCTGAAATAGAACTGCAAAAAACCGAAGTTGAAACCGATCAATTAGAAATGAGAATCAACCAAATCTATTTTGGAATTCTTCAGACCAATGAACAACTTCAACAGACAGAACTCACCAAAGCTGATTTATCAAACGGCTTAAAAAAAGCCGAAGCACAGTTAGAAAATGGCGTCATCTTCAGAAGTAATGTTGATGTTCTAAAAGCACAATTGGTGAATATTGACCAGAAACAACTGGAACTTCAATCTATGAAGAATAGTTTCGTTCAAATGCTTTCTCTTTTCATTCAAAAAAATATTGACGAGAATACAACGCTTGTAAAACCAGAAAAAATTCTAATTCAAGATGATAATAAACGCGCAGAACTGAAATTATTCGACTTGCAAAAACTCGGTTTAGAGCAACAGAAAGCAAACATCAACTCGAAAAACCTTCCAAAATTAGGAGCATTTTTTCAAGGTGGTTACGGAAAACCTGGATTCAACATGTTGAAAAATGAATTTGACCTCTTCTATATCGGAGGTTTACGCTTAAACATTCCCATCTCCGGGTTTTATACCAGAAAAAATGATTTGGCTTTAGTCACAACCCAACAACAGGAAATTGAAATACAGAAAGAGAACTTCATTTTCAATCAGCAGTTTCAAACGATTCAGAATAACAACGACCTGGAGAAAATCCAACAACTCATTAATAAAGACAATGAACTCGTCGAATTGCGGCAGAGCATTAGGAATGCTTCATTAGCACAATTGGAGAACGGCGTCATTACAACGAATGATTATCTGCGAGAAGTGAATGAACTCGATCGAGCCAAAAATCAAAAAATCACCCACGAGATACAATATCTTTTAACACAATATAACCTGAAAGCGCAACTGAATCAATAGATAGAAATTAGAAATTAGAAATTAGAAATTAGAAAAGTAAAATTTTTAGGTTTTAAAAAGCAAAATATTACAAGCATTTATCATTTAAAAACATTCCGAAGGAATGAAATTATTTTAATCCAAAATCAAAGCTCGGTGACAACGCTGAAAGCGTGACATTCAATAAAAAAAACAATCATACGATGAAAAAATATATCTTTTTATTAACTGCATTCACCTTGTTCTCCTGCAACAATTCAGATAATTCTTACGATGCTTCCGGCACTTTCGAAGCAGATGAATTGATGGTAACTGCAAAAGCAAATGGAACGATCCTCCAACTCAATGTAGAAGAAGGTCAGCAATTAACACTTAATGAAAAAGTCGGCGAAATTGATCCGAAAAATGTAGAGCTTCAAAAGGAACAGGTTCTCGCTACCATGGATGCGATTGAGCAAAAAACCAATTCTGCACTTCCACAAATTCAGGTTTTACAATCCCAGATTTCCGGGCAATCTGCCAACGTTTCTATTTTACAGGAACAACTTCAAAATGCAGTGCGGGAAAGAAACAGAACGGCAAATTTGGTAGCGAAAGATGCTGCCACAAAAAAGCAACTCGATGATGCAAACGGACAAATTAAAGTAATTCAAAAGCAAATTATTGCGGCTCAAAGTCAGTTGAGTGTTTTACAACAACAGATCTCTACCACTAATGAAAATGTCTCTATTCAAAACCGTGCAATTTTAAGTGAAAGAATACCAACAGAAAAAAAGGTAGAGCAAATCGATGAACAGTTAAAAAATAACACCATCGAAAGTCCGATTTCTGGAATGGTTTTAACCAAATATTTGAATCAAGGTGAATTTGCTTCTGTTGGAAAACCAATTTTCAAAATGGCGAATTTAGATTTAATGACTTTAAAAACTTTCATCACCGGAGATCAATTGCCACAGTTAAAAGTCGGACAAAAAGTTACCGTTCTGATCGATGCAGGTGAAGGAAAAACCAAAGAACTTCCCGGAACCGTTTACTGGATCAGTTCAAAAGCAGAGTTCACCCCAAAAACCATTCAGACCAAAAACGAAAGAGCAAACCTGGTTTATGCCGTAAAAATCCATGTGAAAAATGATGGCTACCTTAAAATCGGAATGTACGGCGACGTAAAATTTTAAAATAAACCATCAAATAAAATTTAAAAAAATTAACCACAAAAGTCACAAAAGAATAATGAAAAACTTCCTTTTAAAAAGTCCACAAAATATGGACGTAGACAAACTGAGTGCTTTTATGTACTTTGATTCACTTAAAACAGGCTTTCAACTTTGTGACTTTTGTGGTAGAAAAACTTTCCAGTAAAAATGAAATCAATCACCGTTCAAAATCTCACCAAAACCTATGGCAAGAAAAACGACAAAGTTTTTGCTGTGGATGACGTGAGTTTTGAGGTCAACCCAGGAGAAATCTTCGGCTTGATCGGTCCTGACGGTGCGGGAAAAACATCCATCTTTAGAATGTTGACGACCGTACTTCTACCCGATGCTGGTTCTGCATCGATTGAAAGTTTGGATATGGTGAAAGATTACAAAGAAATCAGGAAGATTTTAGGATATATGCCCGGCAGATTTTCTCTTTATCAGGATTTAACCATCGAAGAAAACCTGGAGTTTTTTGCCAGCGTTTTTAATACGACGATTGCAGAAAACTACGATTTGATTAAAGATATTTATATTCAAATTGAACCTTTTAAGGATCGTCGCGCTGGGAAACTATCGGGTGGAATGAAACAGAAATTGGCTTTATGTTGTGCTTTAATTCACAAACCAAAAGTTTTATTTCTAGACGAACCAACGACAGGAGTTGACCCTGTTTCCAGAAAAGAATTCTGGGAAATGCTGCAAAGGTTAAAGTTACAGGGAATCACAATGGTCGTGGCGACTCCTTATATGGATGAAGCTGCACTGTGTGATAGAATTGCGTTAATTCAAAACGGTAAAATCCTTTCAATTGAAACTCCGGAGAATATCAGCAGTGCTTATCCTGATTTACTGTTCGAAGTGAAGGCTGGACGAACTGCCAATGTATTGCGCGCTTTAGAAAATTTCGACCAAAAGAAAAATGTATATGCGTATGGAGAATTTGTGCATTTGACGATGGATGAAAAAGAAAATTTCAATCCTTCAGTTATTGAAAAATACTTACAGAAAGAAGGCTTTGAAAATGTTGAAATCACTCCCATAAAAGCCAGTATCGAAGATAGTTTCATCCGTTTATTATCCAATTAATATCATGATTTTATACCATCAAAACATAGCCATTAAAGCTGAAAATATCACCAAAACTTTTGGAGATTTCACCGCTGTGGATCACATCAGTTTTGAGGTGAAGAAAGGAGAGATCTTCGGTTTCCTGGGTGCAAATGGTGCTGGAAAAACTACCGCCATGAGAATGTTAAGCGGACTTTCAATTCCAAGTTCTGGAACTGCTACCGTGGCGGGTTTTGATGTGTTTACAGAAACGGAAAAAATTAAAAAGAACATCGGCTATATGAGTCAGAAATTTTCTTTGTACGGAAATCTGACCGTTAAAGAAAACCTGAATTTCTTCGGTGGAATCTATGGAATCCCAAGAAAAAATTTAAAAATAAAACGGGACCAACTGATCCAGGAACTCGGACTTGAAAATGAGAAAAACAAACTGGTTTCCGAACTTCCTTTAGGATGGAAACAGAAATTAGCTTTCTCGGTTGCCATTTTTCATGAACCGCAAATTGTGTTTCTAGATGAACCAACTGGCGGCGTTGATCCTGTGACCAGACGCCAATTTTGGAATATGATTTACGATGCATCAGATCGGGGAATTACCCTATTTGTAACCACGCATTATATGGATGAAGCCGAATATTGCGACCGGGTCTCCATTATGGTTGACGGCAAAATTGCGGCTTTAGATACTCCAGCCAACTTGAAAAAACAATTCAGCGCAAAAACCATGGACGATGTTTTTTATGAATTAGCACGTGGTGCAAAAAGATCGGAATAGATGATAGATGATAGATGATAGATGATAGATGATAGATGATAGATGAAAATACAGATTATTTAAACCGCAAGAGAAGCAAAAGAAATTTGAAAAATAAAAAAGATTAGTATAACAAAAGATTGCAAAAATAAAACTTACATCACCGTGACCTTTTGCAAACTTTTGAACAAATAATTAGAAAGAATGCTTTTGGAAACTTTTGCGGTAAAAAAAATTATTCCATAAGAATATAATCAACAATCGATGATCACTCATCAATTATAAAATATAATGAAACAGTTAATCACTTTTGTGAAAAAAGAATTCTGGCACGTTCTGCGTGACAAAAGAACATTATTGGTTCTCTTCGGAATGCCGATCGTGCAGGTTCTGCTCTTTGGTTTTGCTTTGAGTACCGAAGTGAAAGATCCCAGAATCGGCGTCATCGATCACGATAGATCCCAAAACTCAATTGAACTTATTTCAAAAATAGCAGCCAATCAATATTTCGATCTCGACAAAGATCTAACTTCCATCAACCAAGCCGAAGACGCTTTCAAAGCAGGAAAAATAAAAATGATTCTGGTGATTCCAGCACAGTTTGCTCAAAATATGAACAGTGCCAAAAAAGCACAACTCCAACTCATCACCGACGGAACCGACCTCAATATGGCGAACCAGATCTATAATTTCATGTCGAATATTATCATGGATTTTTATGGGCAACAAACACTGCAACCCAATGCTGGTGTACAACCCGAAATCAGAATGCTCTACAATCCGCAATTGAAAGGCGCACCGAATTTCGTTCCGGGTGTTATGGCTTTAATTCTCCTCATTATTTGCGTGTTGATGACCGCCATCGCAATCGTGCGAGAAAAAGAAATGGGCACCATGGAAATACTGCTCGTATCACCGATGAAACCGTATATTATCATTTTAGCAAAAGCAATTCCGTACTTTATTTTATCGATGATCATTTTGATTTCAATCCTGATTCTAAGCGTCACGGTTCTCGATTTACCCATCAAAGGAAGCATCCTTTTACTATTCGGAATCAGCATTATATTTATCATTACCAACTTATTATTTGGGATTGTAATTTCAATTCTCACCAATAGTCAACAAACCGCAATGCTTATTGCACTCGTGGGAACCATGTTGCCAACGCTGATGTTGAGCGGTTTTATGTTCCCAGTAGAAAACATGCCAGCGCCTTTACAGATCATTGGTAACGCAATTCCCGCCAAATGGTATTATGAAATCGTCAAAAACATAATGATCAAAGGAACCGGCCTGGAAGTCATTTGGAAACACGTTTTAGTCCTTACCGGAATGATGCTGTTTTTATTCGTGATCGCCGTGAAAAAATTTAAAATAAGATTAGAATAATTCTAAGATAATATACCGCTTCGCTTTTAGATAAAAGATAATAGACAAAGAAATGTTTAGAACATTACTCATATTAATCAAGAAAGAATTCCTGCAGATCTTCAGGAACAAATCCATATTGGCCATCATTTTCGTGATGCCGGTGATTCAATTAGTGATTCTTCCCTTGGCTGCAAACTATGAAATTAAAGATATTAAAATCGCGGTTGTTGATCATGATAAATCCACAGAATCCAGAGAACTCATCCGTAAAATTACGGCCTCAGGTTATTTTAAAATAATGGATTATGGCGAGAATTATAATGACGCCTACCAAGAAGTTGAAAATGACAAGATCGATTTAATTCTTGAAATCCCCAATAATTTTGAGAAAAATTTAATTAAAGAAAACAATGAAAAAGTCTTGATCGCCATCAACGCCATCAACGGAACAAAAGCCGGACTATCTGCAAGTTACCTGGGTCAAATTTTACAGAACTATAATCAACAGGTTCAGTTAGAAATGAATCCAGAGTTAGAAAGTGCCAAGAAAATATCGGGTGTAGAAATCGTACCCAAATTTTGGTTCAATGAAACGTACAATTACCGACTTTCTTTGGTTCCCGGGATCCTGGCATTTCTCGTGACATTAATCGGTGGCTATTTGACCGCATTAAACATTGTTGAAGAAAAAGAGATCGGCACGATCGAACAGATCAACGTATCACCAATTAAGAAAAGAGATTTCATTTTAGGAAAACTCATTCCATTTTGGATCTTGTCGATGGTCGCTTTCACCATCGGACTTCTGGTTACTATTTTCGTTTACAAAATTCAGATGCAGGGAAGTTATCTATTGCTTTACGCCTTTATTTCTGTCTATCTCATCGCGATT
The DNA here is from genome assembly GCA_002415135.1 of Flavobacteriales bacterium UBA5040. Taxonomy (GTDB): domain Bacteria; phylum Bacteroidota; class Bacteroidia; order Flavobacteriales; family Weeksellaceae; genus Kaistella. Next base: position 353,653 of record DIBY01000016.1, read on the forward strand.
TTGGGCATGGGACTTTTGGCTTCAGTGTATAGCGATACGCAACAGCAGTCGATGTTTATGGTGTTTTTCTTCATGATGGTTTTCATTTTAATGAGCGGACTTTTCACTCCGACAGAAAGTATGACCGACTGGGCGAAATATATAGCATATTTAAATCCGGTGACTTATGGTGTCGACGGTGTTCGTTTAATTATGTTGAAAGACAGTGGTTTTATGGATCTGTTGCCGCACTTTGGATTCATCAGTTTACTGGCTTTTGTAGTGATTACCTGGGCAGTTTTGCGGTATCAAAAAACGAGTTAGAAGTTAGAAGTTAGAAGTTAGAATGTATAAAATTTAACAATTAAGGTTTACAAAGGAATTAAGACAATTAAGATTCATCAAAGATGAATAAAACACGAATGATCTTAACCTCTTAAGAGAAATATTAATGGTGAAGAAATTAAAACTGAAGGAAATAATAAAATACTCGTCGAGAAGCTCAAAGTGAAAATCCAATATTCATCAAACTGATCCAAATCATAAGAGAATGAAAATTATAAACATTACCTTTAAATACTTACAATTATGAAAAAAACAATACTCCTACTCGTCCTCATCCTCTTCGGAATCGTGACGGTTTTCATGAGCAGCTCGGTTCTATTCGATTGGTTTGGCATCCGTGAAAAAGAAGGCAATTATGTTCCTGGTATTGTATGGGCAAATTTTGTTTGCGGAATTCTCTATTTAGTTGCTGCGTACGGAATTTTTAAGAATCAAACCTGGTCGAGATTCCCTTTAACTATTTCTGTAATCATATTAATTATCGCCTATATTGGATTATTTATTCACATCAATAATGGTGGATTATACGAAACGAAAACCGTGGGAGCTATGGCTTTCAGAATTGGAGTAACCGCACTATTTTTATTTATAACAACAAAAATTTTTAAGAAATGAAAAAGATTATTTTATCAGCGCTATTGGGTTTAGCAATTATAGTTTCTTGTGATAAAAAACAAGAATCACAAACTGAACTTTCAACTACAGAACAAACTGCAGTGGAAGATAACGCAAATCATGACGATGACGCAAAATCAGATGAGCACGATGAATCCGTGAAATTGGAACTCAATAATGGTGAAAAATGGGCGATGAATGCAGAAATGAAACCGTATATCAATGAAATGGAAAGTCAAGTAAAAGCGTATGATCCTGCAAACGGCGATTTTAAAATGCTGGGCAAAAACCTGAGTGATACTAATGACAATTTAATAAAAAGTTGTACAATCAAAGGAACGCCACACGATGTTTTGCACGCTTGGTTAATGCCTCACATGCAGGAAATCGACCAATTGAAAAAAGCAGAAAACAGAGACGATGCGAATCATATCGTGGGAGAATTAAAAGAATCAATGGAAAAATACCACGAGTATTTTAACTAAAAAATTTAGTCATAAACCTTCAGAAATCTGGAGGTTTATTCATTTTTCTTGGCTTCTTCCCAAAGTTCATCCATTTCTGCTAAGCTTAAATCTGCCAGTTTTAAATTTTTATTCAAAGCTAGATTTTCCATTTTTTGAAAACGATTGATGAATTTATTATTGGTTCGTTCTAGAGCCGTGTCGGGATTAATGCCAGAAATCCGAGCATAATTAACAAGAGAGAAAAAGACATCACCCAATTCCTGTTCTTTTTTATCCAAGTCGCTTTCGGCATGAAACTCGGCTAGTTCTTCATCTACTTTTTTCCAGGCATCTCCGGCGTTGGCAAATTCGAACCCTATTCCTTTTACTTTATCCTGAATTCTGTACGCTTTTATTAAACTCGGTGTTCCTTTCGTAACACCAGAAAGAACCGACTTATTGCCTTCTTTCAGTTTTAGCTTTTCCCAGTTTTGCTTCACTTCTTCTTCATCTTTAACTTCAACATCGCCATAAATATGTGGATGACGGAAAATCAACTTTTCATTCAAAGAATTGATAACATCCGCAATATCGAAACTTCCTTTTTCAGACCCAATCTTCGCGTAGAAAACCAAATGCAGTAAAACGTCGCCCAACTCTTTTTTAATCTCTTGTAGATCTTCTTCGAGCAAAGCATCAGAAAGTTCATAGACTTCTTCCAACGTTAAATGTCGCAAAGTTTGTAAAGTTTGCTTTTGATCCCACGGACATTTCTCTCGCAAATCATTCATAATATCGAGTAAGCGATTGAAAGCGTCGAGTTGATCTTGTCTGGAGTTCATGGGTTGTTGCATGTTGGGTAATAGATGATAGATGATAGATACAAATTTACTTTAAATAAAAAAACCTTGTCAATATTTTGAAATTTGACAAGGTAATTACATAATAGAAAAGGAATTTATCCCATTTTTCTATGCGTACTTTTCGGCGCTCCTTTCGCAGACGACGTTGAAGCTTTTGCTTTTGGAGACGTTGTTTTTTCAGCTTTAGCAGCACCTTTTTTAGAATCAATTTGATCCGTAATTGAAAGCTCTTCTGTCGCTGATTCTTCAGATTTTACAAAACTGTCCGGAGTGATGTATCCCGCTTTGTGAAGAATATTATACCATTGTGCCAGTTTTTTGATGTCAGAAACATATACTCTTTCATGATCGTAATCAGGTAGAGAAACAGTCATAAATTCTCTCAATTCTGCGTCAGTTGATTTATGAGAAATCGTCTCTTTGTACTCACTGTTTTTTGCAACGTTTTCGAAAACTTCAAACAAAGGAACTTCTTTGTCGAAAGTAAACATCGCAATATTGTCAAGAAGACTTACTTGTGAAGAATTAGAAATACTTACTTTTTTCTTGGTTAACACATCTTCGATGATGAAACCATTTTTCAACTGCGAAATCAACTTGTAAAGTCCTGGTTTTCCGGAAATTGAAATTATCTTTTCTAACTGCATTTTATTATTATTTTTTTGAATTTAAATATTTTTAGGTCCAAATTAAATTGGATCTATTTTGGAAATCTCATCTTGTAATTTACAGAGACATCTCCCTGCGAAATTTTCGCTAATTTTCCTTTGACTAATTTTTTCTTTAAAGAACTTAAATGATCGGTGAACAAGATCCCTTCGATATGATCGTATTCGTGCTGAATTACTCTGGCGCGCATGTCGGAAAAAGTGTCGGTATGTTTAACGAAATTTTCATCATAATATTCGATAACGATCGTTTCTTTTCTTTTCACATCTTCGCGAACATCTGGAATCGACAGACAACCTTCATTGAATTTCCACTCTTCACCACTTTCTTCCAGAATTGTAGCGTTGATAAAAACTTTTTTAAAATTTCTAAGTTCATCTGCAATATCCTCATAATCCTCATCATCCGCCAAAGGCGAAACATCAACTACAAAAAGTCGAATATCCAAACCAACTTGCGGTGCAGCCAACCCAATGCCATTGGCACTATCCATGGTTTCGAACATGTTTGCAACAAAGGTTTTCAGCTCCGGATAATCTTTATCGATCTCGTGGCAATGTTTTCTTAAAATAGCATCTCCAAATGCTCTTATCGGTAATATCATCTTTGTTTTTGCTCTAAATAATTTTGCAATATAATCGTTGCACTTACTTTATCAATCAATCCTTTTTCTTCTCTTTTCTTCTTGGTCTTTCCACTTTGAGAGATAAAAAAAGAGGCCATCTTAGAGGTAAACCGTTCATCAAAACGATCAACTCCAACGGTCGGAAATTCGGATTTAAACTTGTCTATAAACTTTAAAATATGAACTTCTACGTCATTAAGATTTCCCTTTAAATCTGTGGGAAGTCCTACTACGATCTGTTCTACCTTGTTTTCAATAAAGTACTTTTTTAAAAATACAAATATATCTTTTGTAGGCACAGTATCCAAACCGCTTGCAATGATTTGCATATCATCGGTGACTGCAATACCGCACCGGGCTCTTCCATAATCAATTGCTAATATTTGTGACATCGTGTGCAAATTTAATAAAATTTTGTTGAAATGGTTTTCAGCATGTAAATATTTCTTTTCAGAATCTGATGCATTCCTTATTATAGATCAAATATTATTTTATTGCGTTAAAATGATTTTGATCAACTTTAAATTTTATGCAAGTTCTTATTAAAATAATTTATAATTTTAATGTTTTAAAGAATTCAGCATGAAGACATTAATTCTCGTAAGACACGCTAAAAGTGATTGGCCAGAAAATACCGAAGATTTCGATCGGCCTCTAGCCGAAAAAGGATTGCACGATGCCGAAAAGATGTCTCACTTCTTGAAAAGCAACAATATCGAAATCGACAAATTCTTTTCGAGTCCAGCCTTACGGGCTTTAACAACCTGTGAAATTTTTAATAAAGAATATCAAATAGAAATCGAAACCATCCCAAAACTTTACAATGCGTCTGATACCAATTTCGAAAATATTACACTTGGTTTAGATGATTCTTTAAATAAGGTCGCCATGTTTTCTCACAACAACGGAATCTCCAACTTCGCCAACAGCATGTCAGACATTATGTTTATGTTCCCAACTTGCGGCGTGGCAGGTTTCCAGATCGAGTGTAACTCCTGGTCAGATTTTCACGATGCAAAAAAGAAGTTGATTTTCTTTTATGAGCCAAAGAAAATTTAACCAGACTTTAAACACAAAAAAAACCTCATCAAAATAAATTGGTGAGGTTTTCCATTTCTAAATGATCAGCTTATTTTGTTCTCTGTAAATCCAAATCTTCAAAATCAAAACTGAAGTCCGTGATATCAGAAATTGGTTTTAATTTCATTCCTTCCGCTTTTCCCTTTTCATCTAAATTAAAATTAACAAACGCATCTGCATCGTAACTTCTATCATCCCATTTTGCGATCATTACATTAGGTGAATACGGCAACAACTCCCCTTTTAACCTCGGAGAATTCTTACAAAAAATTCGGAAACTGTTTCCTTCTTTTGAAATCATAACATCACCGAACCATGGATCAGTGTAAGTTCCTACAATTTGCTCACTTTTGATTTGGCTGTTTTTATCTTTTTTAAAAGTATCCGATTTTGCAAAAATCTCTTTCTTTCCTTTTACATATTCGTCATTTATTTTAGACATTCTATCGCCATAGGTTTTTAGCCAGTTTCTATCGGCAACTCCTAAATAAGAATCTTTAATGGTGTTGGTAATTGCACTGAAGGCCGCTCCACTTTGTTGATTGGTCAATACTACGATCCCTAATTTCATGTCTGGAATTAAAGTGAATTGAGTCACCGTTCCAATTAATCCACCCGTATGATAAACCTGTTTGTGACCTTTCACATCGGTTATAAACCAACCTAATCCATATCCATTAAAATTCGTGTCGTAAGGATTTTTTAAAGCAACAGGCGTAGAGATCTGAAGATTCCACAATTGCTGAATTTGTTTATCAGTCACGAGCTTCTTGCCGTCTTTGGTGGTAAAGCCGTTCATTAAGAATTCTGCCCAAATGTTCATGTCTTTAATGTTACTCATAATTCCACCGGCTGCATTTCCCGTTTCATTCCAATCATGAGGAACTGCGACTACTTTTCCGTCAACAGGCGCGTGAGCATCAATAATGTTTGGAACGTTAGCCGCTTTCGCTCTGTTATAACTTCCGTAGCTGGATGTCATTCCAACTGGTTTTAAGATTTTCTTTTCAATAAATTCTGCCCAAGAAAGTCCGGAAACTCTATGAATAACTTCACCCGCAACGATGAACATAATATTATTATAATCTAAATTACTACGAAATGAATTTTCTGGTTTTAGATATCGCACGTTGTGAATAATATCATTTACAGTTAACGGTCCACCTTCTGGAAAAAACATCAGATCGCCTTGACCTAAACCAAGTCCGGCACGGTGCGTAATTAAATCCTTTATGGTTACTTCCTGAGAAACATAAGCATCGTTCATTTGAAATTCAGGAATATATTTTGAAACTTTATCATCAAATTTTAATTTACCTTCATCGGCTAACATTGCCAGAGCAGTTGCTGTAAAACCTTTAGAATTGGAAGCAATTCCCACTAAAGTTTCATCGGTCATCTTTTGATTATTGGTAAGTGATCTTACGCCAAACCCTTTTGAATAAATTACTTTTCCATCTTTGATAACTCCAACCGACATTCCGGGAACATCGAAAGTTTTTAAAGTATTTTGAATGAGTTCGTCGAGTTTCTTTTCTTCCATATGCGAAAAAGCAAAGAAGGAAATGAAGATAAAGAGAAGTGAAAGTTTTGTTTTCATTGAATTTTTGATTTGCACGAAGATAGATAATTTTAGAAATATTTCATCATTCTACTGAAGTTCTTATGCTAAGCTTACTACAGGTTTAACTGCCAGGAAGTCGCATTTTACTATTGTCAACATTCTTAAAAATGTTATATTTGTTATCTTTTGTGTTTAAATTTAAATTGATTAAATGATTTTAATTGTCGATGATTCTCCGGAAAATATAATTTCCTTACAGAAAGTGCTTGAGAAAAATGATTTCGAGGTAGATACCGCATCTTCAGGAGAAGAGGCATTAAAAAAAATTCTAAAAAAATCTTACGTTCTAATCATCCTGGATGTTCAGATGCCTGGCATGGACGGCTTTGAAGTTGCCGAAGCAATTTCGGGGTACAGCAAGGCAAAAGAAACAGCGATTATTTTTCTTTCTGCCGCCACAGCAAATATCAACCTCATCACCAAAGGTTATTCATCTGGCGGTTTGGATTATATCAGCAAGCCAGTTGATATGAATATTCTTCTGTTAAAAGTAAAAACATTTTACCGTATTTACGAGCAAAGTCGCGCCCTGAACGAAATGCAAATCGCTTTACGGGCAGAAATTGAATTTCGAAAAGAGGCCGAACGAAAAAAAGATGAATTCATCAGTATAGCGAGTCATGAGTTAAAAACGCCGATGACCAGTATCAAAGGATACATTCAATTACTGGAGAGAAGTCTGGATAAAAACGATAAAGAAACCATTAGACTCCGCTTGCATAAAGTGCAGAATCAAATTGAAAAATTAAATTTATTGATTGCCGATCTTTTAGATATCTCAAAAATTGAAAGCGGGAAACTGAAGTTTAATAAAAAATACTTTGCGTTTGATGACTTATTGGAGCATATCATCGAAGTAATGCAGCAATCAAATCCCCAAGTAAGAATTTTGAAAAAGGGGGATTTTCAAGCGGATGTTTACGCCGACGAAATGCGCATCGAGCAGGTGATTATTAACTTTATAACCAATGCCATAAAATATGCGCCTGATGGTAAAGAAATTCATATCACCACTGAAATGCGGGATGACGAAATTTATTTTTCTGTGCGTGATTTCGGCATTGGAATGTCGGAGGAACACCAGCAGAAAGTCTTCGAGAAATTTTACAGAATCGAAGAAACTTCGGCTAGATTTCAAGGTCTTGGCATAGGATTATATATATGTCAGGAAATAATTGAACGACACAACGGAATTATTGGAGCAAACAGCATCCCTAATGAAGGATCTGAATTCTATTTTCAAATACCGACTCATCCTGCAAACGGTATATTAAATAACTAACATTATGACTTTTAAAAGAAATCTACTTTTTGGCCTGGGTCTATCCATGATCCTTTTATTAATAAGTGCTTTTGCGTCTTACTTCAGTATCAGAAATCTGATTGACAGTTCTCACATGGTCCGAAACAGCAATCGCATCATTAAAGATTTAGATCATGTTTTTTCATTAGTTAAAGATGCTGAAACTGGTCAGAGAGGATATTTACTCACAGGAGATCAAGTTTTTCTGGATCCTTATACCAAGGCAAAATCAAAAATATCCGTTTCAATCAATGATCTCGCGGGCGAATTTACAGATACCAAAACACAAAGTGAAAATTTTGAAAAATTAAAACTTAATGTTGAGAAGCGTCTCAGAATATTAGATCAAAATTTAGGTGAAAAGAAATCTAAAAATGAGGTAACCACAGACCAACTTCTGGCCGGTAAGGAGTACATGGATGAAATCCGCAGGTTGGTTGATAATATGCAAACCGAGGAACAGTCCATTCTTAAATCCCGTACAGAAACACTGGATGAAATGGCCTCTTACACTCCACTTCTTATCATTTTTTCAGCCTTACTTGCAATAGCAATCACCCTTATATTCTTCCGTAAAGTTTCTCTGGATTTTGATGAAAAAAATAAATTGACCGAAGAATTAGAACATAAGAATGAAGAAAGTGAAAACCGACTTTCTGCTATTGAAAAAGTGACTTCCCAAATTTCAGCTGGTGATTACAATATTTTATTAGATCAAAATGCTAAGAAAAACCTTGGCAGCGTGGCAGAATCTCTGAATAAGATGGCTGAATCACTGCAAAACTCCTTTAATTCATTAGAGGAAAAAGAATGGTTAAGCTCTTCTATTTCAAAGTTGAATGACCGTATGATGGGTGAAAAAAGTATACAAAAATTGGCGGACGACATTCTGGAAGGGATCATCGGAAAGACCCAAAGTATGATTGCCGCGATTTATTTACAAGACGATGACAATAGACTTCATTTAACAGGAAGCTACGCAATGGTCGGCAACGACACTAAAAAAATACTTAAAATTGGTGAAGGAATCGCTGGTGAAGCCTTTAAATCACGAAAGCAAATAGTGCTATCCAATATTCCAGATAACGAAGCGACCATTAGTTACGCAACTGGAAGTACCAAACCGAAAAACATTATTGCCATTCCAATTACAAGATATAATGTTCCGTTGGGAGTAATCGAATTAGGAACTACAGGCGATTATTCACCTTTGCAGTTAGAATTTCTTCACGCAGTAGCCGGGAATATCGGTTTAGCATTTTATGGTGCACAAAGCAGAATTAAAATGCAGGACTTGTTAGAGGAAACTCAGGCACAGTCAGAAGAACTTCAGACTCAGCATGCAGAACTGGAAAACATCAATGAAGAACTGGAAGCTCAATCGCAGAAACTACTCGCCTCCGAGGAAGAACTGCGTGTACAGCAGGAAGAATTGATGCAGAGCAATCAGGAGCTGGAAGAAAGAACCGGTTTATTAGAGGAAAAAAATGTACTGATTGAAGAACGGAATGCTTCAATTCAGCAGAAATCAATGGAGTTAGAGCAAAGCACCAAATACAAATCAGAATTCCTGGCCAATATGTCCCATGAGTTACGAACGCCGCTTAATTCTATATTATTACTTTCTAAATTGATGACAGAAAGTGATGATCTGGATGAAACCTATGTGGAATATGCTTCGGTAATGCAAAGCTCGGGACAAGGTTTATTAACGCTCATTGACGAGATTTTGGATCTTTCTAAAATTGAATCTGGAAAAATGACTTTGGAAATCAGCGAGGTTCCTTTAGAGGAAATTGCCGCGGATATGAAAATGCTGTTTAATCCAATGGCTAAGCAAAAAGATCTTGCTCTAAATATTGAAATTGAGTCTGAAACTTCAAAATTTTTGCACACTGATAAACTCCGTATCGAGCAAGTATTGAAAAACTTACTTTCTAATGCCATTAAGTTTACCTCGCAGGGAAGCATCACTTTGAAAATCGAAAATGATGATACCAAGGAAAAAGTTAGATTCAAGGTAATTGATACCGGAATTGGTATCGCCAAAGAAAAACTGCGTATGGTTTTTGAAGCTTTTCAACAGGCAGACGGATCTACCCAGCGAAAATATGGCGGAACCGGTTTAGGACTTTCTATCAGTCGGGAATTAGCAAGATTGTTGGGTGGCGAAATAGAGTTGACAAGTAAAGAAAGAGTTGGTAGTGAATTTACACTTACGGTACCGGTTCATATTACAGAGGGAGCCATAGAAGAGTGGCAACCATCAACTCAGAATATTGTCTATCCTGTTATTGAATTAGCACAACAGCCAGAACGTTTTATTGCAGAACATATTCCACAACCAATTCAGGATGATCGCGACCATATTGTAGAAGGAGATAAAATTATTTTGATCATTGAAGATGATACGGCTTTTGCCAAAATACTAACCGATTTCGCGAGAAAGAAAGGCTACAAAGTAATTGCTGCCGTTCGCGGTGATGTCGGGATTGAACTGGCTCAGCATTATAAACCGATTGCCATTTTACTCGATATTCAATTGCCAATTATGGATGGTTGGCAAGTGATGGAAGCGTTGAAATCAAATCCAGAAACGAAACCAATTCCTGTTCATATTATGTCCTCCATGAAATTTAAACAGGAGAGCTTATTAAGAGGTGCGGTGGATTTTATTAATAAACCTTTCGCCCTGGAGCAAATGCAGGAAGTTTTTAAGAAACTTGAAAATGCGATGAACCGTTCGCCTAAAAAGGTGTTGATCGTAGAAGAAAATGAACAACATGCCAAAGCCTTAAGTTATTTCTTGAGTGCCAACAGCATTAGCACCGATATTGTGAGCAATGTTTCAGAAAGTATCGATGCTTTACAAAAACAGGAAATCGACTGTGTAATTCTAGATATGGGAATGCCAGGTAAAAATGCTTACGACACTTTAGAAACCATCAAACAGAATAAAGGACTTGAGCAACTTCCTATTATCGTGTTTACAGGTAAAAGTCTTTCGCAAGGTGAAGAAAACCGTATTAAAAAATATGCAGATTCGATTGTCGTTAAAACGGCGTATTCTTATCAGCGCATTTTAGATGAAGCTGGACTATTCCTTCATCTTGTCGAAGAAAAACAGAAGAAAAAAGGGGATAAGATCGGAGGTTTTGAAAATCTGGGAGAGTTAAGAAATATCTTACACAACAAAACCGTGTTGCTCGCAGACGATGATGTTCGTAATATTTTTTCGCTAACCAAAGCACTGGAAATTCAGGGAATGAAAATAATTCCTGCAATGGACGGAAAAGAAGCCCTAAAAATTTTAAAAGAAAATTCCGAAATCGACATCGTTTTAATGGATATGATGATGCCTGAAATGGACGGCTACGAAACCATCCGAGAAATTAGGAGTTCGTCACAATTTAAAAACCTACCCGTTTTGGCAGTGACTTCAAAAGCAATGATGGGCGATCGCGAGAAATGTATTGCCGTAGGTGCTTCAGATTATATTTCAAAACCAGTAGATATTGATCAAATGGTTTCTTTATTAAGAGTTTGGTTATACGACAAAATCTAAAATTCAGTTATGAACAACGAAAAAGAGATTCTCATCATCGATGATGACAGTAAAAATATATTTGCGCTCAGCGCTGTACTTAAAGCAAAAAAATTCCAGTGTATTTCTGCCTTAAGTGCGCATCAGGGTTTGAAAATGCTTTCATCCAATAAAAATGTTGGCGTGGTTCTCATGGATATGATGATGCCTGAAATGGACGGCTATGAAGCCATTGAAAAAATGAAAAGCGACCACCAGCTGAAAGACATTCCTGTGATTGCGATTACTGCACAAGCCATGACTGGCGATCGGGAAAAGTGCATGGAAGCTGGTGCAGATGGCTATATCTCAAAACCGGTAGATGTAGATGAACTTCTTCTACTACTCAACCAATTAATCGATTAAAAAGTGAATTCAACGGAACACAGTGATGAATATGTCGAAACCCTACTTTCAGATGTCCTGGAAGTGTATGGTTACGATTTTACGGGATATTCTCGTGCTTCTGTAAAGCGCAGAATTCTGCGACTCTATGCTTTAGACGGCTTTGTAAGTTTTGCTGAATACCGATATAAAATTCGAACCGAACCTGCTTACTTTAAAAGATTTTTAGAACAGGTAACCATCAACGTTACAGAAATGTTCAGAGACCCTGAGTTTTATAAAACATTGAGGAACGACATTCTTCCCAGACTAGGAACCTACCCTTTTATCCGAATTTGGATCGCTGGCTGCAGTACCGGCGAAGAAGCCTACTCTGTTGCTATTTTTTTAAAGGAACTCAACCTTCTTCACAAATCGCTGATTTATGCCACAGACATTAACAGTGCAGTTTTAGAAAATGCCGCACAGTCGATGATTCCCATGAACAAAATTCAGTTATATACCGAGAATTATATTGCAGCGGGAGGAACTGAACAATTCTCTGATTATTACACCGCCAACTATTCGCTCGGAAAACTGAAAGACGATCTGAAAACAAAAATTATTTTTTCTACGCACAATTTGGTTTCAGATAATTCTTTTAATGAGTTTCAATTGATTTTATGCAGAAATGTTATTATTTATTTTGACAGACCTTTGCAAACAAAAGTGTTCGAATTATTTGATAATAGTTTAGAAAAATTTGGCTATCTTGCTTTGGGCACTAAAGAAACGCTGGATTTCTCTCCAGTTTCTAAAAATTTCGAAAGATTAGATAACGCTAAAATTTGGCGTAAAATTCAATAAATGAATAATTGTGAAGCATTGATTATAGGCGGATCCGCCGGCAGTCTGGACGTACTTATACAGGTATTGCCCGACATCAATCCTACGCTTCCATTTCCTATTATTATCGTTCTTCACCGCAAGTCCGGAAAGGAAAGTTTGTTAACCAACGTCTTGAGTAACAAAACAAAACTGAAGGTAAAAGACCTCGAAGAAAAAGAAAAAATGATGGCTTCCACCATCTATATTGCGCCTCCGAATTATCACTTACTGATTGAAAACAATCAAACATTTTCACTGGATGCTTCTGAAAAAGTTAATTTTTCCAGACCTTCCATTGATGTCACCTTCGAAAGTGCGGCACAGGTATTTGAGGAAAATCTTGTATGTTTGCTGCTTTCTGGTGCGAACAGCGATGGTACTTCTGGTTTGCAGACCGTTAAAAAATACGGCGGCCGGGCAATCATTCAAAATCCAGGATCTGCAATTGTCCCCTTTATGCCAGAATATGCAATGGAACACGTCGCGATCGACGCAATTCTGGACCCAAAAGAAATGGCGAATTATATAAACCAATTACAAAATGACTGATCAAGTTGCTCTAAAAGCAAGTAAAAAAGTATTTATTTTTGACGACAATCTGGAAATTCTGGAGTTGTGTACCGAAATTTTAAAGGATATCGGATTTCAGGTAAAAACATCGCCGACGACCAATGGAATTGAACAACAGGTTAAAGAATTTCTGCCAGATCTTATTTTCATGGATAATTGGTTGCCAGATATCAGCGGCATTGAAGCGACCAGATTGATTAAAGCCAACGAAGAATTAAAAAATATACCCGTCATTTATTTCTCGGCGAACAGTAATATCAGCGAATTAGCCGCTGAAGCGCAAGCTGACGATTTTATTGCTAAACCTTTCGACATCGATCATTTTGAGGAAATAGTGTGTAAATATATTGGTTGCTAACCGATAATTTAAATCATCGAAAAATTTTTCATTCTTTAATATCATTTTTAAAAAACACGAAATCAAAGTAATCTACTTTTAGCATTTATTAACCTTTTATCTTTCTTCGAATTTGCCATAAAATCTTAACTTTGTGATAAAGTAAAAAGTACATGGAAACTAAGAAAGAATTTTTTCTGGAGTGTTATAAGCTCGGCATCATTAAGTTTGGGAGGTTCACCCTGAAATCAGGTATTGAAAGCCCTTTTTACGTGGATTTACGTCCGCTTGCTTCTGATCCTAAAATCCTAAAATTGCTCGCTAATTATTTGTTGGATATGCTTCCGTTAGATAATTTCGATTTGATTTGTGGCGTTCCTTACGCGGCACTTCCGATGGCTACAGCAATGTCTCTGGAAAGTTATCTTCCTTTAATCATCAAACGAAAAGAAGCCAAACAATACGGTACCAAAAAAATACTTGAAGGTATTTATACTCCTGGACAAAACTGTCTTTTAGTAGAAGACGTAATTACTTCTGGAGCTTCTTTGCTTGAAACGATTCCTGAAATTGAAAATGAAGGAATTACGGTTTCTGATATTGTCGTTGTTTTAGACAGACAACAAGGCGGTAGAGAAATGTTGGAAAACAAAGGCTTCCGTGTCCATTCGCTTTTTACTATTTCTGATGTCTGTAAAATTTTAAAAGATGAAGGCCATTTAACCGATGAGGAAGTCGAGAGAATCAACGATTTCTTAGCCGGAAATGTTGTCAAATTTGAAGAAGAGAAAAGAATTTCTTACGAAGAAAAATTAGATATTTGCGACCATTCTGTGGCTCAAAAATTATTGGAGATTGCAATTGAGAAAAGGTCAAATCTTATTGTTTCCGCAGATGTTACTTCAACTCAAGAATTACTAGCTCTAGCCGAGAAAGTAGGTCCTCATATTGTTGCACTGAAAACGCACATGGATATTTTGATGGACTTCGATCCTGATGCTACGATTTTACCATTGAAAGATCTGGCGACCAAATATAATTTCCTTTTAATGGAAGACCGTAAATTTGCAGACATCGGGAACACCCAGGAACTGCAGTTTGCTTATGGAATTTACAAGATTTCAAATTGGGCTGACTTTGTGACCGCACAGGTAATTGCAGGTTATGAATCGCTCGACTGTTTCCGAAATGTAGGAGTTGTTGCCATTTTGGGCATGTCTTCCAAAGGAACTTTAACGAATTCTGATTACCGTGAAGCAGCAACGAAAATCGCACTTTCCCACCCGAATGTGTTTGGCGGAGTTTCACAAAACAAAACACCCAACGAATTACTTCTCTTCACGCCAGGAATTAGCTTAGCAGAAGCTGGCGACGATAAAGGTCAACAATACAACACACCAGAATATGCTTTTGAACATTTAGAAACTGACTTCATTATTGTAGGACGTGGCATTTATAAATCTCAAGATGCAGAAAAAGCGGCCTTAACTTATAAGATCGCAGGTTGGAATGCTTACGAAGCGAGTTTGTAGATCGTTCTTTATTTCATAAAAAATAAGCTCTCGCACATTTTGTAGATCACAGATTAATAATAAAAAAATCTGCACGATCTACTTAATCTGCGGGAGTTTTCATATGATACCAATATTATTTATTTTTAAAGTCAAAGCAACCTCTTAATAAAATTAAAATTTGTCGAATATAATTTTACTTTTTCTCTGTTTATTTCTGGGATTTTTTCTGCGGAAAACCAAGCTGTTTCCAGAAAATGGACATCTTGCTTTGAACTCTTTTGTAATTAATATTTCAATTTCCGCCTTATCACTTTATTATATTCCGAAAATCGTGTTGAACTTTCAAGTGCTATTTCCGGTGATGGTTCCTTGGTTGAATATTATTTTAGCCGTTTTATTTTTTAGCTTTTTAGGCAAGAAATTGAACTGGTCAAAATCATTAATTGGCGCTTTGATTATGTGTGCCGGTTTCGGAAACACTTCTTTCGTTGGTATTCCGGTCATTCAATCTTTGTATGGCGAAAGCGGTTTAAAAACAGTAATGCTCGTTGATCAACCTGGTTCTTTTGTCGCGCTATCTACTTTGGGAATTACGATTGCCAGCTTTTATTCAGGTGATAAAATCGGTATCGCTCAAATCATCAGGAAGATTATAAAATTTCCACCATTTATCGCTTTTGTGATTGCCGTTATTTTAAACATTTTTAGTGTTGCTGTTCCAGTACAAATTGATGAAGTGTTTGCTAAATTAGGTGCAACTACGGTTCCACTTGCGTTGGTTTCGGTCGGAAGTCAACTGCGCTGGCAAAAATTAGATCATGATTCAAAACCTTTATTTTGGGGTTTATTATTTAAACTTATTTTATTTCCAGCTTTTATTTTTACTCTGTATTTTCTGGTCTTAAAACAGCGGGGAGAAATGATTGAGATCTCGTTTCTGGAATCTGCGATGGGACCAATGGTTACCGCAGCAATAATTGCCTCAGCTCATCGGTTAGAACCTAAATTCTGTAATCTCATCCTTGGTGTCGGAATTCCATTATCATTTCTGACTTTAACTTTATGGTATTTGGTGATGAAATATGCTGGAGTTTTAGGAATGTAAGTTTCTCCATCTCTAGTTATAAACTTCCTTACTTTAAAAAAGTAAATAATCTCTTCCTATCATAAGTCAAGGATTAGAGATTTTAAGATTTGTATCTTTGTTATTCTTAAAAATTTAAAGTTATGAAAGTAGATATTTGGAGCGACATTCGTTGTCCGTTTTGTTATGTTGGAAAAAAGAATTTTGAAAAGGCTTTGGAACAGTTTCCAGACAAGGACAAAATTGAAGTAACCTGGCATAGTTTCCAATTGGATCCGGAATTAAAAACACAACCAGAAAAAAGTTCTCTGGACTATTTCTCTGAAGCAAAAGGAGTTTCTGCAGATGAGGCAAAAGCAATGTATGAAAACGTTTACAATGCTGGAAAAGGTGCTGGAATAGATTTTAATTTCGACCATCAGAAAGTAGCGAATTCTTATCGTGCGCATCTTTTACTGCAACTGGCTGCGACAAAAAATTTAGCCAACGAAACGGAAGAAGCCTTATTTAAAGCACAACTCGTCGATGGAAAAAACATTGATGATGAAGCGACTTTAATAGAAATAGGAAAGTCTGTTTCTTTAACCGAAGAAGAAATCAAAGAAGCTTTGGTGTCTGATGATTTGGGAATGGAAGTCACCCGCGATATGATGTTGGCGCGTCAAATGGGAATCAGCGGTGTTCCGTTTTTTGTGATTAATGATAAATATGGCGTTTCAGGCGCGCAACCTCCGGCAGCATTTACCGATGTTTTAGAAAGTTCATGGAAAGAGTTTTCAGCTGGAGACAAAGGTTTGCAAATCATTTACAGCGGTGAAAGTTGTGATATTGATGGCAATTGTGATTAATTAAAAGTCCACTAAAATTCAAAACTTCTGGAGTCTGCGATTTCAGAAGTTTTTTTTGCGCTCAATTCTAGAAAAATCAAGGTCTAAAAGTTGCATTGATAAGCATTAAATCAAAACAATTATGAGCAGAGGATTTGTAAAAGAAGATGATCAGGAAGAAGTTCCGTTAGTTCCACCCAGAGCCGATCTGCCAAATGGAACGGAAAATTTTGTCACCCAAAACGGACTGGATTCTTTACTGGAGGAAAAAGAAAAATTATTGCGTGAACAGGAAAACTTAGATGCATCACAAGAAAAAGAATACCGAATTTCATTTAATCATATTAATGCGAAACTGCAGTTACTAAATGAAAGAATTAACTCGGCGAAAATAATCGACCCTACCAAATTACCGCAAGACGAAATTCATATTGGAGCGAAAGTCACCTTCAAAAATACAACAAACAATTCTACCCAGACTTTTCAGGTGGTCGGAGTTGATGAAGCAAATATCTCACAAAAGAAAATATCTTTTATTACGCCCTTAGCAAAAGCTTTGATGCATAAAAAAGTGGGTGAAAATGCTGTTCTAAACTTGGGAGAAAAGAAAAATACTTTTGAAATTTTAAAGATTGAATATTGAAGATGTTTGAGTCAAATAGGATTTTTGCTCTCGCAGATTTTGTGGATTGAGTAGATCAATTCTATGCAGAATCATTTTAAAAAGGTGTCATCTTCAAAACCTAAATGAAAAATTTTATCTACATATTTTAAATCGTCTTCTTATTGGTCAGTAATTGGACGATCAAAATAATGCCAGAGAACACTAAGCCTACAACAGAAACGCCAGTCCAGCCAAAATAATTCCACGCCAGTGAGCCGAAGCTTGTTCCTGCCGCACCACCGATAAAAAACCCAACCATGTAAATGGTATTCACTCTATTTCTAGCCTCTGTATTTTTAGAAAAAACAATATTTTGATTGGTAATATGAACGCCTTGGACCCCTAAATCAATCAGCACAACTCCGATAATTAATCCAATGATTGAATGGGGCGAAACTAAAAATATCAACCACGATGCGATAATTAAGATCGCTCCAAAGATGATCAGTTTACTTTTTTTAACGCGGTTGTTCAATTTTCCAACAACGGTTGCACCCAAAGCTCCCGCAATTCCGAACAAACCAAATCCTCCCGCGATTGCACTACCGTAGCCAAAAGAATCTTCCATCAGAAAAACGAAAGTGGTCCAGAACGCACTTAAACTTCCAAAGGCTAAAGCTCCTCGTAAAGTTGCCAATCTCAAAGTTGGTTCGGTCTTTAAATAAAACCAAAGCGATTTCATTAACTTCACATAACTTTCGCCAAATTTTGGTTGAATGACTGGCAGTTTAGCATTTAATAAAAAGAATAACATGGTCATTAAAGCCGCTGCACAATAAAAAACGCTTCGCCATCCAAAATATTCACCGACCAAACCACTTAAAATCCGACTTCCTAAAATCCCGATTAAAAGTCCGCTCATTACAATTCCAATAGCACGACCGCGACCTTCATTATTACTGAGATGCGCAACCATCGGCACAAATAATTGTGGAAGTGTGGACGTAAAGCCAATTAAAAAACTACTGAATATTAATAAGGATAAAGACTGCGAAAGGGCCGCTCCCAAAAGTGAAAGCACCAGAATTAAAAAGTTAATTCTGATAATTTTCAGATTATTCACTTTATCTCCCAGCGGAATAATAAACAACAACCCCAAAGCATAACCAATCTGAGTCGAAAGCGCAACGTTACTCACTTTAGAATCGCTGACATTTAAACTTAAAGCAATATCGTGAAGTAACGGTTGATTGTAATACAAATTCGCCACGACCAAACCTGCTGATACACTTAAAAGATACAGTAAGGAATTGGGTAATTGATTTTTCATAGAATGGTCTGCGGAGCTATTTCTTAACAGAGTGCAAAACTAAAACTTCTCTACAAATAATAACTTACTTTATTCATCGCTTTCTCTAATTGCAAAAATGATGTCGTCTATTGCTTTTTTTAAATACATCTCAAAAATTAAGGAAGCGCATGAAATCTTTTTATAGAAGTCGGTTTGAAAATATATTTCGCAGTAACGGTTTGCGGCGCATTCACATCAAGTTCATACCAAGGTGAAAGTTTCTGATTTTTATGATTGACCAAAATATGAATATCCTGAGCTGGCATATAACTTTCCGCCAGCAAATACAGTTTTTTACCCGCTACATTTCGGGCAACGCCAACAATAATCACCGAATGACCGGGACTTCCGGGCTTGATGATGAAATCTCCGGCTCTAATCGATCCATTATCTTTCACAGGATCCGATTCGACATCTAAAGAAATAGTACCGGCATATCGAAAAATCACTTCTAAATATTTTTGGAAATTTTCGTAAGAATCATCAAATTTTCCGGTGTTGATAAAACTTACTTTTTTGTTTACTTCTTTGGTGCGATAGCCGATTTTATAATCATCCCAGGCGAAAAACTGCGTGCTTGTAAATTCAAATCCGATATCATCAAACCGCCGATTGAGCCATAAATATTCTGCGTATAAACGAATCCAGGCATCTGCACACTGTTGCAGGTTTTTTTCACCCACATCAATTTTCAAAATCGCAACATGATGTTGTTGCTCTTCTATTGGCACTCCTGTAAAATCCCGTACTGGCAAGTTAGGCGGATGAAGTGTAAAGTTCGTAAGAAACTCACTGAAGCTTCCAGGTTCTTGTTGTACCCACGAAAACCCTTTTGGAGGATTAAAACGGGTACGGATTGTAGATTTTGTTTGATCAATCTCCAAAGGTTGTGTAGTCACATAGATCTGTGAAAAGGAGTGTTGAAAAACGACGAAAAATAGTAATAGCAAAAACTTTTTCAAATGGAACGATATTTCAAGTAATCAAAATTACCTATTATTTCTAAATATGGAAAATTAACACTAATTTTTAAAAAACATCGTTATATTTGAGCCACGTTTGAAAATGAAAAGATATTTTACAGCCCTCTTATTTCTTCTAGTTTTTGTTGGGATTTCTGCTCAACAGGATACCATTAACATTACTGCAAAAATTAGTGAAAACAGTAATCTCATTTCGGTAGATCAAGAAATAATTTACTACAATACGACAGACTTACCGATAAAGAAAATTAAGTTACTCAACTGGATATCGGCGTACAAGAATAGAAACACTCCACTCCTTTCCCGAACTCTACAGGATCGAAAGACCGATATGTATTTTGCAGAGAAGGTAGAATTAGGAGACACCGACGACTTAAAAATTAAAATAGGATCTTCAGGTTGGGATTATCTTTCAGGCAATGATGAAAATATTTATTATCCACTTGCTGAAGAATTGAAACCTGGCGAAAGCGTGAAAATCGCTTTACAATATCTTTTAAAAATACCTCATAAGAAATTCACGGGTTACGGAATTGACCAAAATTCATTGTCATTCAAATATTTTTTCATCGTTCCCGACTCTTTTGAAAACCTGGATCAAAGTCCCAAATATTTTCAAAATATTGAAGAAAATCAAAGTCCTGGAAATTACTGGAAAATTAATTTTGACTTGCCAGCTACTTATTTTGTCGAAAGTAATTTAGAGCGAATTCAGCCAACTTCATTTGCCGGACCACTCAATAAAGATCCCGAATTTTTAGTTACGCTAAAATTTACCGATCAAATGATCACGGAGATTGACGGTCAAAAAATCGAACTTGATTTCGGTTATAAGCTGAATGGTGACGAAAGACAAAATCTGGAATTTTATCTTCCGCTACAACTCCATTTCATCAAAAATAAAATTGGAAATCTGCCAGCTAAAATTTTCATTACAGAAAAATTTAAAAAAGATGAAGATTTCATTGGCATTGACGATCTGCAATTTTGGAAATTTCACTATCAACTTTTTAAAGGCCACGAGCAAACCGATCTCAATTATTTCAGCATCTTGTCTAAAGCGATTGTCCAGCGAAGCGTCATTTTTGAAAAAAGAAATGATCATTGGTTAATGAATGGACTGAAAACGTATTTGGAAATCGAATATCTAGACCGTTATTACAAGGACAGAAAACTCTTGGGAGATTTACCAGACCAACTAAAAATTTTCGGTTTGAAACCTTTGAAGTTTTTCCGACTTTCAAAACTGGAGTTGAGTGAGAGATACGGTCTTGCTTACCAATACATGGTGACTCAAAATCTGGATCAAAAAATTGATGAACCTTTTGAAAAGCTCAGCAATTTCAACGCAACTGCCATTAGTCATTTTGAAACTGGAAGCCTTTTTGCCTTCATCGCCGAAAAAATGGGTCAGGAAAAATTCGATGACTTTTTGAAAAACTATTTGACGAAATACGCTGCGAAACATGTGGATCAAAAAGTTTTTTTAGACGAATTATCTTTGGCTTCAGGTTATTCCTCAGATTTTTTTGAAGATTTTATCAAGCAGAAAAACAGGGTCAATTTTAAGTTGAAAAGGTTTAGAAAGATCGATGATAATTTTCAGGTTAAAGTTTCGAAAAATACTTCGCAAACGATTCCTTTTAAAATTGAAACAGAGGAACAGTCAGGCAAGAAACAGACTTTTTGGTTTGATACCGATTCTTCTGAAAAAATCGTTGAGTACAATATTCCACAATCCAATGCCGAGAAAATAATCATTAACGATCATTATATTTTTCCAGAGAAAAACTTCCGCGATAATTATCTATATACCAAAGGAGTATTTTCTAACATGAAAAAATTAAAACTCAAAGTATTCAAGGACATTCCTAATCCAGAATATAATGAAATTTATGTGAATCCGCGGTTGAGCTTCAATGCGTACGACAAAGTTTTATTTGGAATTAACTTTAAGAACGGTTCTTTGTTTGACCGAAAATTTCAATATTCTTTCACTCCTTATTTCAGTTCAGGTACTGGACAATTAGCTGGATCAGGAGGAGTTTCCTATTCTTTTCAGCCGGCAAATAGCTTTTACCGTAGTTTAGATTTTGGCGTTTCGGCTTCTCATTTTCATTATGATTTTGATCTAACGTACAGAAAACTTGGTGCATTTGTCGGTATTAATTTTGCTAAAAATCCACGTTCTGATATTGGTCGCGGTATCGGATTTTCTTATAATTATTTAGAAAAAGATTTAGATCCAACCAAACAAAACCAAACAGAGTACGGCAAATACAACTTATGGAATTTAGGATACGGTTATTCTGATCGTTCTTTAATTCATGAAAAATCCAGCAACATCAATTTTCAGTGGATGGAAGATTTCCAGAAAATTTCAACAGAATTTTCTTATCGATGGGAATTTGCAGAAGATAAAAAAGTGAGCTTCCGATTTTTCGGTGGTTACTTCATCAATAATAACACGAAAAACGACTTGTTTAATTACGGTATTTCAAAAGTATCCAATTATGCTTTTTCTTATGGTTTATTGGGACAGAGTGCAACTTCTGGAGTATTTGCACAACAGTTAATTGTGGCCGAAGGTGGTTTTAAATCTTATCTTGGTTCCACCGCAAACAAATGGATCACGTCAGTCAACGTAGATTCGCATGTGTGGCGTTGGTTTAATGTTTATGCAGATGCTGGAGTTTATAAAAACAAAAACCAAAGTGCAGAATTCATCTGGGATTCTGGCGTTAAAGTAAAAGTTATTCCCGATTTTCTGGAGGTATATTTCCCAATTCAAAGTTCACTTGGGTTTGAACCTTCCTTTAAAGATTACGGACAAAGAATACGGTTTACGTTGGTCTTAAACTTTAGTGCGATCACGAGTTATTTTAGAAGAGGTTGGTTTTAAAAAACCTTTCCAAAGCTCTTTAAAACTTTTTAAAAACGAAGCAGTTATATTTTTATCATTTAACCATTAAGAATCCATTAAGCAGTTAAGAAGATTGATATTTCCTTTGGAAATTAGATCGTGTAAAAAATTTCAACGCCATAAAAAAAGCGACTCCAGATTGGAATCGCTTTCATTTTTATTATAAAGAAATTTTAGTTCTTCATTACTTTTCGGCTCACTTTCGCAGAACCATTGTCAACAGTTACAATATACATTCCTTTGGTTAAAGAAGAAGTGTTGATCGATTGTCCGCTGTCAATTCTGTTTGAACTTAGTAATTTTCCTTCAGCAGTATAAATGTTTACCGTTGCTCTTGCAGGAAGAATTACTGTTAAAGCATTTCCTACATTAGTATTCATTTTGATTTGTTTGTCGAAACCAGATACGTCGGTAACTGCCATTGACGCTTTATCCTGGAACAAAATGTCGTCAAAGTACACAAGACCTCCTGAGCTACCGTCTGCATCCTTGTAAGTTCTCAACGATAATCTTGCAATAGTTGCAGATGCAGGAGCTACGGCTTCTACGCTAAATTGAACCCATTGCGGAGCATCTGTAGAATAATCCGCGCCTTGCAAAGTAGTTTCTGTCAGTAATGCGGCATCTGTTCTCCATTGCCCCCAATATCTAAATCGACCATTACTTACGTTGTCATAGTACCATCCAGAATAAACATAAGTTTTTCCTGCTACTACAGTTATATCTGGTGCACCGATATTACTGGTTGAATTAGCAGCCAACAAACCTACAGCAAACCCACCCGAATGTACTGGGTTCGTACTTTGAATAATTTGTGCAGGCGTTGCAAACCATCCATCTGGCTTACCATCTGCCCAGGTTTCAAATCCTGCGTTTGGTATTAAATTTTGAGCACCCATAAGTGCTATTCCCGCGATTCCTAAAATTGTAAAGATTTTTTTCATTGTATTGAAATTTAATTGTTTATGATTAATTGGTACCACGAATTTACAAAATTGTTTTTAAAATAACTAGTTTCAAAATATAAATCATGTTTAGCACAAAAAAAAGATTACCATCGCTGATAATCTTTTTTTTGATAAAATTTCTGGGAAATTATTTTTTGATAATTTTCTGAGAAACTGCTTTTCCATTCACGTTTGCAGTTACAACATACATTCCTTTAGCTAAAGAAGAAACCTCTAAAGAAGTATTTTCATTAACAGATGCAGTTTTAACAACCTGACCGTTCATGTTAAGAATCTGTACGTCAGCTTTAGCAGCAAACAAGATTGCATTTCCTACTACCGTGTTTTTTACCAGATTAACTTTTGCAGCGTTTACATCAACTACAGCAGCAGTTGCGTTAGCGGTCCAAGAAATTCCATCAATAGTGATTTGCTTGTTACCAGTTTGAGTTCCTACAGGATAAGTGATTTTTACTTTAACAAGACCAGATTTGTTGATAGCCGTTGTAGAGGTATATACAGTAGAATCTTCACCTGCTGTACCGAATGCAGGAGTAACAGTTGTTTCAACTCCGTCAACAACTAAAGCTAACACTCTGTTATTTGTACCTCCTGTAAAAGCTTTTCTATACTTAAAAGTAAATGTACCTACGCCATTTGGAATTTCAAATTCTACAGAACTAGGTTCGTCAGATCTTCTAAGCATGAGTCCCTTACCATTGATAGCAAAAGTGTCCTGGTCTCTAGAATGAACGTAATTTACGGTAACTCCACTAGTTTCTCCAGCAAAAGTGCCATCAGCATAAGTTGCAGTTAATGCTGTTTGAGTTTCGAAAGTTTCAGCACCTTGTGCGTTTACAGTTGCAGCAAGAATTACAGCTGCGAATAAAGAATAGAATTTTTTCATGTTTGAAAATTTAAATAATTAATAATTTGTAGTACAAAAATACGGACAATTTTGCTAATTCCCTAATTTCAACATGAATTAAATGTTAAATCTGCAACAACAATTTTAAAAAGACTTTTTCGTTACTTTTACACCAATGTTTTTAAAACGCTTTGATTAAAAAAATACTATTCTTATTCATCTATGTATCTGCATTAAGTCTAATTAATGCTCAAATTTTCACGTGGCAAAATCCAAATATATCAAAAGATTCTTTAAAAAAAAATTCTATCCTTGCGGCAAAAATTGAACAAGACGTTTTTTCTAAAGACACTTTGGATTTTATCAGAATGCCGAATAAAACCATTATTGATGAAGGCGTTCTGGTTAAAAATACACGATCTCAAATTCTAGGCGATCTAAATTCTAAAGGTTC
This sequence comes from Flavobacteriales bacterium UBA5040, assembly GCA_002415135.1. Taxonomy (GTDB): domain Bacteria; phylum Bacteroidota; class Bacteroidia; order Flavobacteriales; family Weeksellaceae; genus Kaistella. Next base: position 378,459 of record DIBY01000016.1, read on the forward strand.
TATCATCAGAGGAATTACCTTTGGAAATAACCAGGGGCAAAGTGTGCAGAGTTCCATGGATCTGCAGGTAACCGGAAAACTGTCAAAAGATGTTTCGATTCTCGCTTCTATTTCAGATCATAATTTACCTATTCAAGCCGATGGTTATACGCAAACGCTGGAGGAATTCGATAAGATTTATCTACAACTCAATATTACAGACAACTCCATTCTGCGTGCTGGTCATTTGGATCTGTTGGATGAGAAAACCTATTTCGGACGCTTTCAAAGACGAAGTATGGGTTTAGAATATCAAACCCAATTTGGAATTGAAAATAAAACCTTCGCCAATATTTCGGCTGGTGTGGCCAGGAGTGAATTCCACCGAATCCGTTTTCAAGGCGTAGAAGGAAATCAGGGTCCTTATCGTTTAAATGGAAAAAATGGCGAACAGTTTATTACTATTATTTCTGGATCTGAACAGGTTTTCATCGATGGAATTTTAATGAAACGCGGTGAAAGTCAGGATTACGTCATTAATTATAATACGGGTGAGATTACTTTTACCAGTTTCCGTCCGATCTTTAAACAGAACTTTATTACCATTTCTTACAATTATACCAACCGGAATTACTCGCGTTTTTTAGTAACTGGCGGCGTTCAACATAAACGGGAAAAAGTGAAATTTGGATTCAACTGGTTTATGGAAAATGACAATAAAAACGCACCACTTTCTTTAAATTTATCTAAAGAAGATGAGCAGATTTTAGCCAATGCCGGAAATAACACTGATTTAATGTATGCTCCTTCCGGAACGGTTTCCGAATATGATGTGAATAAAATCCTGTATCAACTCATTCAAAATCAAAACGGAAATTATTATGAATTCTCCAGCGATCAAACCCAAACTTTGTATCAAGTTGCCTTCACGTACTTTGGAGATAATTTGGGAGATTACCGTTTAAAGCAAACTACGAATAACGGGCGCGTTTTCGAATATGCTGGTCCAAATGCCGGAACTTATAAAGCCGTGCGTAAATTGCCGTCGCCACAAAAAGCACAGGTTTTTTCAACCAATGCGGAAGTGCTTTTACGGGAAGGAAAAATCGGAGCAGACTTTTCTTTAAGCAATTACGATATCAATCTTTTCTCCTCGAAAGATGCAAGTGAAAACATCGGTTATGCCGGACGTGTTTTCGGTTACAAAACCTTTAATAAAAACAACTGGAAAGGAACGCCGAGTTTTGAATACCAACACATTAATTCACAGTTTCATATTTTAGATAGGATCAATGATGTGGAGTTTTCACGGGATTTTAATTTGGCGCAAGAGTTTAATCAAATTACCCAAAACCGCTTAATTTTTAGTTTTCTGAATCAATGGAAAAACACGTCGTTTCTGAATTATAAAATCAATTATTTAGATGAAAAAGATTCTTACACTGGAATAAAAAACGATCTGGATTTTGGGTGGATCAAAGGAAAATTTAACACGAAAGGAAACTTCTCTTATCTCGACACCAAATCCACTTTTCAGAATACCAACTTTGTCAGAACTGATGTTGCGACAGAATACGAGGGCAAAAAAGGAAGTTGGGCAGTCGGCGCTGGTATGGAACAAAATATAAAAAACTTCAACCAAACGGATTTACTCGATGTCACGAGTTATCGCTGGAAAGAGGTTTTTGTTCAGAAAAAAATTGGCGATTCTACAAGAACAAAACTTCTGGCTAAAATGTATTTGCGTGATAATGATTCCGTGCGAAATAATACTTTGCAAAATAGAAATCAAATTCTTGGTTTTATGACGGAAAGTCAAATTATTAAAACAGAGAAAACCACATTATCTGCACTACTCCATTATCGAAAATTCTTTGAGAAAACGGATGATTTACAGTCCAAATATAATCAGGATTTCATCGTTGGAAATATGACCTATCAACAACAACTGTTCAATAATGGAATGCGTTTACAGGCTTTTTATGAACTCGGAAATGGACAGGAAGCACAACGGGAATTTCAATACATCAAAGTAACAGATGGACAGGGAGTTTATAAATGGACCGATTATAACGGTGATGGAATTCAGCAGTTAGATGAATTTGAAATTGCAGAATATGCAGATTTAGCGCAGTATATTAGGATTTACACCAATACCGTAAATTATATTCCATCTAATAAGAACAAAATGCAGTTGGCTTTATTCGTCAATCCTTCCGTAATTTTTGATTCTGAAAATCAATTTCTGAAACGCTGGAACTTTAATCTTTCTATCAATTCCCAAAATTCCTACTTTAAAAAAGAAAAGGTTTTTGTTTTGAATCCGTTCGAAAAAAATGAAGATCAAATTCTAAAAAATCAAAATATTCTGGCATCGGCACAGTTTAATCCGACCGATAAATCGGGTTGGAATGGTAATTACCGTTTCATCGCCAACAATAATTTAATCAATGCCAACTTTAGTAATGAAGAGCGGACTCAAGTTTCTCATTTCCTCAATATCGGACATTGGTTTGGAAAAGATTTCCGGATTGATTGGGAGAATTCGCTTCACGATATTGACAACGCGTCGCAACTTTTTACCAGTCGGGATTATCAATTGCAAAATGTGGAAACCAAACCAAAAGCGACTTACAAATTTACAGAAGCGATTCAGTCTGAACTTTCTTCGGCCTTTCGTCAGAAAAAAAGAATTGATGGTGAAGAGTTTTTAAAGACTTTTGACCTTACCGGAAGTTTGCAATGGGATTGGAGAAAAACTTCTGTTCGTGGGAATTTCTCTTTTATTAATAATGATTTTACAGGAAATAATTTTTCGATTGTCGGCAACCAAATGCTCGATGGTTTGAAGCCAGGGAAAAATCAGGTCTGGTCCGTATTCTTACAACAAGCGATCAATTCATTTATTCAACTTGATTTGAATTATGAGGGCAGGAATTCTGGTGAAAGAACGATTCACATGGGATCAATGCAGGTGAAAGCGAGTTTTTAGATTATTGATATTTTTGCCATGAATGCAAGGATATTTTTAAAATTTTCCTTTAAACTTTCAAAAATTTAAGATGAGATTTATGGTAGAAATTTGAAAAATGAAAAGATTACCGTTAAGATTTGTTTAGGAATTAAGAGAATTAAGATTTCCTTCGGAAATTGAACTACGTAAACATTTTCTAATTTTCTGGATTAAAGTAAACACGTATAAAATTCACAATTTACCATTCACGATATTTCTTGGCTCTTTTTACTTTTTTCTTGACTCTTCAAACTCAATCTTCATACATCACATACTTCGCTCTGATTTTCTGAAAATTATCCAAATCACTTTTCCAGGAATTCCTAATTTCAACAGCAGATTTTCCAGCAATGATTTGCTTTCTCAACTCATCAGTTCCCGCTAATTTATCAAAGAAGAGATTCTTTAAAAAGAAATCCTGTTGTGGATTTTTATAATCTTTATACGCTTTCAAAAGCCATTCTATATTCAGAACTCGTAACTCTTCCGGGTATTCTGACAAATTTTCACCGTAACATAATTTGCCATTTAAGAAAGGATCTTTCGCACCTGCTGACGGTTTTGGTGTAAACTGATACGGCAAATCTTTAGTCCAGGGAGAACCATAAATTTGGAAAGGCAAATCCGTTCCTCGTCCAACAGAAACCTGCGTTCCTTCAAAGAAACATAAACTCGGATACAAGTTAATTGACTGATCATTCGGTAAATTTGGTGAAGGTTTATCCGCGATTTCGTAGCGTTGTTTCTTATGATATCCCTGCATCGGAATCAAAGTATATTTCGCTTGAATTCCTTTATCCAGCCATTTCTCGCCGTTGACCATTTTACCATATTCGCCAATCGTTAATCCATAAACAACCGGAATTTGATGCATTCCGACAAAACTTTTCCACTGGTTTTTAAGAACTGGACCATCGATATATCCATCATGTGGATTCGGTCGATCAAGAACGATTACTTCCACCTTATTTTGGGCAGCGGCTTCCATCACATAAGTCAACGTAGAAATATAAGTATAGAATCGAACGCCAACATCCTGAATATCAAAAACAACAATATCAATTCCTTTTAACTGTTCTGGCTTAGGTTTTTTATTCGATCCGTAAAGAGAAACAATTGGAATTCCCGTTTTGGTATCAACGCCGTTTTTGACATGTTCGCCAGCATCGGCATCGCCGCGGAAACCATGTTCAGGTGCAAAAATTGATTTTATTTTAATATTATTTTTTACCAGAAAATCAACCAGGAAAGTTTGATCTTTCATCAAACCTGTTTGATTGGTAACGATGCCAATGGTTTTATTTTTTAATAAAGGCAGATAGAGTTCCGGTCGGTCGGCTCCGGTTTTAAAACAGTTTTTATCGAGGTTTTGCGCAAAACTGATTTGGCAAAAACCAAAATAAATTAGCACAATCAGAAGTAAATCTTTATTTTTGAGGCTTAAAATCATACGATTGAATTTTCCGTTATATTTTTCTAAAAAAATTGCATTTTCCAAAGATAATAAAAATAATCTCTCACGGGTTATTGTCTTTATTGGTCGGCTCTCCGTCGCCTTGGGAGTTATTGTTTCGCTCATTACCGTTTCTACCGGAGTCGGGTCCAAAAAAGCGATCAAGGAAAGAATGGCCGATTTCTCCGGACACATTTCGGTAAAATCAAAACAGTCCAACAATTCTTACAATTCATCGATTCTTAGTAATGATGGATTTCAACTGGATAAAATAAAAGCCCTGCCCGACGTTGCTTCTACCCAAAAGTTTATCGCCGTAAGCGGAATTTTGCGCAATGAACATAATTTCGCCGGCATCATTTTTAAAGGAGTTGGTGAAGATTTTGACTCGGCACGCTTCCGCAAATTTATTATCGAAGGTAAATCACCGGTCATTACTGAAAAAGGTTTTGCGAGTGGAATTGCCATTTCCCAAAAAATCGCAACCGATCTTCATTTAGGAATTAAAGACAGCATCGTTGCTATTTTCTCCAAAGAAAATCAAAGTCCACTTTACCGAAAATTTGAAGTAGTTGGAATTTATAAAACAGACATTAAATTAATTGATGATGTTTTTATCATTGGTGGCATTAATCACGCCCGCAAAATTCAGGGAATGAAAGATTCAGAGATTGGCGGAATCGACATTTTCCTTAAGAACATTAACTACATCGATGAGGATGCGCCTAAAATTGACGAATTAGTTGGCTACAAAAACTACACTGTAAAAGCCACGGATGAATATCCACAAATCATGGATTTCATTGCGATTTTTGATACGAATATTGCGCTGATCATTACGATCATGTTAATCGTTGTGATTATTAATATCATCATGGTTTTACTAATTTTAATTATCGAAAGAACCAACTCCATTGGAATGTTGAAAACATTAGGCGCAACTAACGGGCAGATTCGAGCGATCTTTATTAATTACACTTTATTGATTATGATTCCGGGTTTGATCATTGGAAACTTAATTGGCTTAGGGTTTTTACTCATTCAAAAATATTTCGGCATTATTACTTTAAATCCTGAAAACTATTATTTAAGTGTCGTTCCAGTTGAAATCAACGTCTTCCATATTTTATTGATCTCAGCGGGAATTCTTATTGTATCAGGAATTTCACTGGTTCTTCCAAGTTATTTGATCAGTAAAATCTCTCCGGTGAAAGCCATTAAGTATAATTAATTTTTAAAATTATATCTTTGCAAATTCGTAAATATTTTATCGATTTTTGCGAAATCAATATTATTAAAACAGCCACTTTACTTCCTATAATTCTAATTTTAAAAATGATTAAAGTGAAAATCAGATCATTAAACTCTTATGAAATACGCACAAAATATTCTTGAAACCATCGGAAATACGCCACTTGTAAAACTGAACAAAGTTTTGGGTCACGATTTTCCAGCCTTGGTTTTGGCAAAAGTAGAAACCTTCAATCCCGGGAATTCGGTGAAAGACAGAATGGCCTTGAAAATGATTGAAGACGCTGAAAAAGACGGACGTCTAAAACCAGGTGGAACCATTATCGAAGGGACTTCTGGCAATACCGGAATGGGTCTGGCTTTGGCTGCCATCGTGAAAGGGTACAAATGTATTTTCGTAACGAACGCGAAACAGTCGAAAGAAAAAAATGATATTTTAAGAGCCGTTGGTGCAGAAGTGATCGTTTGTCCGACAGACGTCACGCCGGATGATCCACGGTCTTATTACTCTGTTTCTAAGCGATTGGGCGAAGAAACTGAAAATGGTTGGTATGTGAACCAGTATGATAATTTATCAAACAGACAGGCACATTACGAATCTACGGCACCAGAAATTTGGGAGCAAACAGAAGGCAAATTAACGCATTTCATGGTTGGCGCTGGAACTGGCGGAACCATTACGGGTTGCGGAACTTTTTTCAAAGAAAAGAATTCCGAAATTCAAGTGATCGGCGTTGATACCTATGGCTCGATTTTAAAAGAATTTCACGAAACGGGTGAATATCATCCAGACAACGCCTACTCCTACATAACAGAAGGAATTGGCGAAGATATTATTCCTCAAAATTTCGACATGTCTGTAATTGATCATTTCGAAAAAGTGACCGATAAAGACGGTGCGATTTACGCCCGTAAACTGGCAAAGGAAGAAGGTATTTTCTGTGGTTATTCTGCCGGAAGTGCGATCGCGGCTTTGATTCAGATGAAAGATCAGTTCACCAAAGATGATGTGATTGTCGTTTTGCTACACGATCACGGTTCCCGATATGTGGGGAAAATCTACAATGATGAGTGGATGAAAGAAATGGGTTGGTTGTAAAATAATTTGGGCGTGCCCTTTATAAAAATAGCCGTGAAAGTAAACTTTTACTGCTATTTTTATAAACGTCGGTATCCCGTTTCAATCTTTTTTTATGTAGTTCCTTCTCAATTTCAAAGTTAGGATCAGAAAAAAGGATTTCCACCTTCTCCCTCACGCGAAGTGGATCACAAAAGTTCAGTCAGATTTTTAGTCAGATTTTTTCGGGAGAATTGTTCAATATTTTGCGTTTGAGAATGTGCAATTCCTGATTGCCATTCTTTGAATTTCTGCAATAAAAACGTTTTTAGTTCTGATTCATCATCATAAGAAAAATGTTTCCCAGCCTGGGTTTCTTCCAAAATTTTCTTTACGTCACTATCTTTGGGACCAAATGAAACGATTTGTTTTCCGGTCGCCAGATATTCAAAAATCTTTCCAGGAATAATTCCTTTTGAACTTTCATCAGGGAAATTCGTAATTAAAAGCAAATCAGAATTCGCCATCTCTATATTCGCTTCTGAATGAGAAAGATAGCCTAGATTATTTACCAAATATTTCAGTTCTGATCTTTCAATTTCACTTAAGATTTTATCATCAATTCTGCCGACAAATTTTAATTCGAAAGCATTTTTAAAATCCTCATGTTCGGAAAGCAGCTCGTTTAAAACTTTCCACAAAACCTCTGGATTTCGCAACTGCTCCAAAACTCCGATATAACTTAAGGTGAATTTTGAATTGTTTTGCGCGACGTTTTCCGTAATTTCATTTCGATCAAAACCGTTCGTAATACAAAAAGCATTGGCTCCTTTCTTTCTGAAATTTTCAGCATCTGCATAACTTGTGGCTAAAGTAATATCAGCAGTTTCAAAAACTTTCTGTTCTAAGTTTCTGTGTTTTTGATCTGCAGCCTTGGTCAATTTCAAATGTTTATAATAAGAAATTTCTGTCCACGGATCGCGAAAATCGGCAATCCATTTTAGAGTGGGAAATTCCTTCTTTATTTCCAAACCAATCAAATGCATAGAATGCGGCGGACCAGTTGTAACAAAAGCATCAAACTGATTTTCTTTCAAATATTTTTTCAAATATTCAACTGAAGGTTTAACCCAAAAAACGCGGGCATCAGGAATAAAGAAATTTCCACGAACCCAAATCGAAAGTTTTGATTTCCAGGATTGATTTTTACCGACATCAAATTGTCCGGCTTTGAATTTTTTATTGTCTTTCCCGAAGATTTCGGCCAATTGATAAGGTTCCCAAATCCTAGTTTTAATGATTTCTAAGTCCTCAGAAACTGCCTTCTGTAAAGTTTCATCAACAATAGGATAACTCGGATTATCTGGAATAAAAACGGTTGGCTTCCAACCAAAGTCGGGTAAATATTTTACAAATTTCAACCAACGTTGGACACCTGGTCCACCAGCAGGCGGCCAATAATAAGTGATGATTAATATTTTTTTTGTTGATTCCATTTTTTATCTGACAGGAAGTTGACAACCGTAAAGTTGCTTTCAAAAATTACAATTCATAATCATTGTAAAAGCAAAATTGAAATCAAACCATTAAGAGATTAAGAATAATTAAGTCTTCATCACCTTAATTTCTTAATGGTTTATTTTAAGATTAATTGATTGCTTCTTTTGCGGTAAAAAATTAAAAGCTTGAAAATTCCACAAACGTTTTGCAACTTATGACTTTCTTAGACAGCCAAATTTTTTCTCGCTTTTTCGCGGTATAAAAAATAAATCCCCAAGCCACTCAACAATAAAAACAATCCAAAAGCAATCATCGAAATTATCTTTCCTGTTGCGATCACGTCCGGTGCAAAGATCATTTTAATAGAATGTTTTCCAGCAGGAACATAAACGGCTCTCAACAAATAATTGGCTTTGATGTATGGAACTTCTACTTCATCAACAAACATCTTCCAACCTTTTGGATAGTAGATTTCTGAGAACACTGCTAATTGTGGCGTTTTCGATTCGGAAGTGAATTCCAGTTCGTCTGCTTGATACTTTTTTAACTCTAAAAAGGCGGTAGCATCTTGTTGCAACGGTTTTCCTTCAAAATATTTCCGATCTTCTTTTGCGATGACGGCAACCTTTTTATTATCAACAATACCAATCTGATCCAATTCTTCATTGGGAGTATCCACGAATTTCACATCAGACACAAACCAGGCATTTCCGTTGGTATCAGCATTAGTAACTCCCTGAGGCTGTTCAGAAGATCCAAAAATCATATACTTGGTGTTGAGCATATTGAGGATTCTTGGAACTTTTACGGTATCCATTTTGCCAAAATACTCATTGATCAAATCGTCATATCTGCGTAATTTTACAGCGTGATAACCACCAACAGAAGATTTAAAATAAGAAGTATTGGTTTCGCCGAACGCTCCTAAAACCTGGTTATAAATTCGATAATGACCTTTATCTTTTTCGGCAATGGTTTCCAATGTTTTGTTCATATTGGTATTATCCAATAGCGACTTTAAATTGGCGTTATCACCTACCTTTTGCATTAGTAAATCTGAATTTTCAGTTTGAAAAGGATTCTCCGTAAATGACTTATCAATGAAATTATCGTTGTTCAGATATCTTTTGTTCACACTCCACAAATCAAAGAAACTCACCAAACCAATAATGATGATGGCAATATTTTGAGTGACTTTATTCTTTAAGCTTAAAAATAGAACGGCTGCTGTAATACCCACAAAAGCGATCGCCTTCATCGCATCGATGCTGAACATTTTATATCGTTCATCAACAAGGAAATCCAGTAAAAATGGAGGTAAATAGGTTTTTTCGGTAGACGTATAAAATCCTAAAATTGATTTCCCGAAAACCAATAATAAAACCGTAATTCCTAAAACTGCAGAACTAACGTAGATCAAAGTTTTCTTCTTGTAATCTTGTGTCAATATATGATCCGCAGAAGTTTCCGTTTTTTCATTTGAATTAAAGAAACGGTATAATCCAACAATGGCAATCAAAGGAAATAATAATTCTACAACGACCAAAATGGAACTCGGCGCTCTGAATTTATTATAGAAAGGGATGTAATCGATGAATAAATCGGACACGATCATAAAGTTGCTTCCCCATGCTAAAAGAATGGTTAAAATAGACGCTCCTAAAATCCAATATCTGTATTTCTTCCAACCGAAGAAAAACCCTAGTATCGCCAGGAAACAAACCACTGCACCTTGATAAGCCGGCCCAGAAGTTCCTGGCTGTTCGCCCCAATAAGTAAGCGATCCGAAACCTTTGGAAATCCTGTCCATCTCTTGCTGCGAACCAACATTTTCTTCAACCAACTGCTGCACTTTCGTCATCATTTCCTGCGAACCTTCTTCATTACTCGATCCACCCATTAAGCGTGGAATGAATAAATTCAGCGTTTCTAATTTCCCATAACTCCACATCAACATGCTTTCTTTGTCCATGCCCGATTGATCGGCCGAGTGTATTTCGTTATCCAAAATCTGCTTGCCGCGAACTGTTTCGCCAATATATTCGGAGTTCGCCATAATCCGCTGAGAATTCATTCCAACTCCCAACACAAATGCTAAAGCCAAAACGCCAGTTGATATACCGAAATGTTTCCAGTCTGTCTTTCCCTGAAACGCGCGAATGAGTTCTGACAAGAATAAAAAAGCCAGCGCAATAAAAAGATAATAGGTCATCTGCGGGTGATTGGCGGCAATCTGCAAACCCATAAAAAGTGCCGTAAGAATAAATCCTACAACATATTTTTTACGGACATAAACCAAGAGTATTCCGGCTAAAAGTGGCGCAAAATAAGCAACGGTATGTATTTTACCATTATGCCCGGCTGCGAGCGCAATATAAAAATAAGTAGAAAGTCCAAAAAAAGTGGCACCCAAAAGTGCATATTTCCAATTTCTAACTGCCACTAAACCTAAAAGAAAAAATCCTGAAAAAAGAAGAAAAATATAATTCGCAGGCTTCGGTAAGAAGTTCAGTAAATTATCAATGTTCTTAATTACATCGCCTCGAAACTGTGATCCCATTTGATAAGTAGGCATTCCACCAAACATCGAATCGCTCCAATAGGTTTCTTTACCATGTTCGGCGCGATAGTCCAAAAGTTCTTTTGCACCGCCTTTATACTGCACAATATCGTGTTGGAAAAGTTGCTTTCCGGTCAACACAGGATTGGCATAAACGACCGCCAACAAAATGAAAACCACCAGGCTTCCGATAATGAAAATTAAGTTTTTATTTTTTAACATCTTTAGGTTTATTATTGAGAAAAACCCTTTGACATGGTCAAAGGATTTACAATCTTTATTTTTCTTTGGGTTCTTTAACCTCTTCGTAATCGACGGTTTCAGCATCCCAATGGATTTTAGAATCCAAATTTTTATTGGTTTTCTGCTGAGTTACATTCTCCTCTTTTCTCGGCTGTGGGAATTTAAAAATCCTCTTAAAAAACATTCTTTTTAAAAAATTCCAAACAAAAAAAATGATTACTGTGGTTAGAATTAATTCTAATATATATTTCATTTCTTATTTTTGATAACAGATAATTTTAGTATTTAAAATCGTTCTTTCAATTTATTTCGAAGGGTTTACCACCACGGTTGAATTCGATACAGACTTCATTGTTTGAGATTGCTTACCATCTGAAAGCGTTTCGGTCTGCGTAGTTTTCACTGCGATATTCTGATTTTTCACCCAACCTGTTTTTTGATCTAAAGTGATGGTACCGTTTTGAGATAATTCAGAACTCATTGATCTGGTCACGCCTTCTTTGGTTTGCTTATCCGATTTTTTTGGAATCCCACCTGCAACAGAGATTTGCGCAATTCCATCACCAACACTTTTCAAAGTATAAGTTGTCGTTAATTTAATTTTCCCATCCGGAGTTGCGTTTTCACTCTGCGACCATTTATCACCGATCTTCGCACCTTTTGCGGGAATTAAAAGTAAATTTTTGGTGAACTGGTCTTTCAACATCTTCTCGTTAAAACTTTGTTTAAAACTATTCACAAATCCAGCTTTTTCTTTAGCATCTTTAATCGCTGGTCCAACAGAAGCCGCAATTTTATTATAAATGGTATCGAAACCGGTAATCGAAAGCACCTTTCCGCTTTCGTTCATTTTCAAATTTAACTTATTTCCAACCAAAGCTTTATTGACTTTCCACATCATTTTCAACTGCTCATCCTTTGGCTCAGCTTGTTTCGTATCGATCGCAACTGTTTTTCCATTGGCGGATTGAGAATTTCTCTTTCCGGTTAAATTGATAGTGATATCGTAAATACCATCTTTTAAATCATTAACGGTAAATGACATTTCGTCGGTCATTTCGCTAGTTCCACTTTGAGATTTGCCATCAGGAGCAGTCATTGTTTGAACATCTTTCTGATACGTCACCAAAGGATATGTTTGACCTTTTTCTAATTTGAAGGTCTGCTTATAAACACCTAAAGAATCTTTAATCGCGAAGACTTCAGCTTGCGGAGTTTCTACTTTTAAGGAATCAGAGTTGGTTACCGGCACTTCTACCGTAATTGTTTTACCGGTTTCCGGATCTACTTTCGTAATTGTTTTGGTTTCTTTTTTACAGGCAACTAAGGTTATAGCAAGGAGCGCAATGGCTGTGAATTTTTTCATTTACTGATTTTTCTGAATTTTATTTAAAGTCGTTTACCAAATATTTTAATTTTTAGAAACGAAGCACAAATTTAAGGTAATTATTTCTGATGGATTCAAACATTATAACAATTTAACATGCTTTTAGAAATAGCCAATCAAGTTCCTATTAGTTGGTATTTTTATTAAAAACGTAGAATTTATTTTTACTTAAATTTGCACAACGTTATTCACTTTAAGAATAGTATTAATTGAATTATATGCAAAATCCATTATTGAAAACCTTCTCAACTCCATATCAATCTGCGCCTTTTAATGAAATTAAAGAGGAACATTTTCTCCCCGCTTTTCAGGAATTAATTATACTTTCGGAAAAGGAAATCGACGACATCGTTCAAAATAAAGAAGAACCAACTTTCGAAAACGTGATTGAAGCTCTGGCTTTTTCAGGCGAAAAGTTAGAAATTGTTTCCGGTATTTTCTTCAATTTAAATTCGGCTGAAACCAATGACGAGATTCAGAAAATCGCGCAGGAAGTTTCCCCACTTTTAACAGAGTTCTCTGCGAAGATCTCTCAAAATTTAGCGCTTTTTGAAAAGATTAAAAACGTCTTTGATGAAAAAGAAAAATACAATTTAAACGAAGAACAGGAAATGCTTTTAAACGAAACTTATAAAGGTTTTGTAAGAAGCGGTGCTTTATTAAATGATGCTGACAAAGAAAAATTCAAAAATATCAGTATTGAATTATCCAAGAAATCACTTCAGTTCGGACAAAATGTTTTAGCAGAAACGAATAATTATTTGAAACATATTACCGACGAAAAAGAATTGGCAGGAATTCCAGAAGCCATCTTGGAACAATATCGCGAAGAAGCCAAAGAAAGAAATCTGGACGGTTTTGTAGTGACGTTGCAATATCCAAGTTTTCTTCCTTTGATGACTTATGCTGAAAACCGGGAATTAAGAAAAGAACTCGCTTTGGCAAATGGTAAAAAGTCTTTTCAAAATAATGAATTCAATAATCAGAATTTAATAAAAGAGATCATTTCTCTAAAACAGGAAAAAGCAAAATTATTAGGCTACGAAAATTACGCTGATTACGTTCTGGAAGAAAGAATGGCAAAATCTCCCGCTCAAGTAAAATCATTTTTAAATGAACTTTTAGAAAAGGCAAAACCTTACGCTGAAAAGGAAGTCGAAGAATTAAAAAAATTAGCGAAAGCTGATGGAATCGAAGCAATGGAAAGTTATGATCATACTTTCTACGCTGAAAGATTACGAAAACAAAAATTCGATATTGATGATGAGGAATTGAAACCATACTTCCAATTAGAGAAAGTTCAGGACGCCGTTTTTGGCTTGGCTAAAACTCTTTTTGGGTTAGAATTTAAAGAAACAACTGAAGTTCAGAAATACCACGAAGAAGTAAAAACCTACGAGATCTTCGAAGACGGAACATTCAAAGCCCTACTCTACGCTGATTATTTCCCCAGAAAAGGAAAAAGAGCCGGCGCCTGGATGACGAGTTTTAAAAGTCAGTACGTAAAAAACGGAGAAAATAACCGTCCGCATATTTCGGTAGTTTGTAATTTTTCAAAACCAACTTCAGAGACGCCAAGCTTATTGACTTTTCAGGAAGTGACAACGCTTTTCCATGAGTTCGGTCACGCTTTGCATGGCGTTCTGGCGAACACCACTTATCCAAACCTGTCGGGAACGTCTGTGAAATGGGATTTTGTGGAACTTCCGTCGCAGTTTTTAGAAAACTATTGTTACGAACCTGAATTCTTAAAAACCTTTGCAAAGCATTATCAAACCGGCGAAGTTTTACCTGATGAAAAAATTCAGAAAATATCAGATTCTAAGAACTTCATGGAAGGTTACCAAACTTTAAGACAAATTGGATTTGGACTTTTAGATATGGCTTATCATTCCGATTCAGAAAAAGTAGGCGATGTAAAAACCTTTGAAGTGGAAGAAACCAAAGCAACCAACCTTTACCCAAGCAATCCAGAAACAATGATGAGTACAAGTTTTTCACACATTTTTCAGGGCGGATATTCTGCAGGATATTATTCTTATAAATGGGCAGAAGTTTTAGATGCGGATGCTTTTCAATACTTTAAAGAAAACGGAATTTTCAATCCCGAGATCGCAGCGAAATATAAAATTCTACTTTCATCAGGCGGAACAAAAAATCCTATGGAATTATATAAAAGCTTTAGAGGAAGCGAACCGAAAGTAGAGAGTTTATTAAAAAGAGCCTTTGGATAATATGGACGAAAAAGAGAATATTATTCCCGCGATCCGATTAATGCGGGATTCAGAAGGAGAAAGTTTTTTTGAAACCGGAACAATACGTACTCACGTAAAAATAAAATCAGACGAATTTTGGTTTGCCAATGAGATCGATTCCTGGCAAGTCGGCACTCACATTGCACCACGAAAACAATTCGTGATTACTTTAAGTGGCAAGTTGAAATTCACGACCAGCGATGAGAAAACTTTTGTAATCGAGCCCGGAATTGTTTTGTTAGCCGAAGATATTGATGGTGAAGGTCACACCTGGGAAATGGTTGAAGGACATGAAAATTGGCACCGCATCTATATTCCAATTGTAGATGAAGCAGCATCTTCGTTTATCAAGGATTAATTTAATTTGAAAAAATAAAAAAGGGTTTACTAACACAGTAAACCCTTTTCGATGATGATATCTTAATTTAATTTTTCTGATTCTTTACAGCAGTATTTCTCGCTTTCGCTAAAACAGGAATTGAAATCGCACCCATCACCAACATGATCACCAATTGCATCGTGTGTGATATGAAAGCGTACGACAAGCCCACTTCACCACCTTCTTCCGGGTTTTTACCCATAGAAAGAAATAAGGCCATGATACCAAACTTCAAAGCGAGGTGAAAAGCTCCAATTCCACCAGATGCAGGAACCATCATTCCTAAGGTACCAACCACGATGATAAAGAAACCATCAGCGAACGTAAATTGAGAAGTTTCTGGCAGTGCAAAACACACTAAATAGGCTGCTAAATAATAACAAATCCATATTGCTAAAGAATAAGCGATGAATTTAACCTTCTGCTTCATTTTAAAAATGGAGGTCAAACCGTCAGCGATTCCTTTCGCAAAATTGAGCACCTTTTGATAAATCGCAAACTGCTCCAATTTTTTTCTAAACATGAAAAATAAAATTGCTATTAAAAAAAGAATACCAGCAACAATATAGAGCTTCGAATTAGATGCTGAAGTTTCTGTTTTGCCTTTTTCTTCAGTGATGTAAGAGTAGAAGGCGACGAATGCTTTGTATTTGAATATTAAGGTTAAACCTAAAAAGCCAACCATACACATCAAATCAATCACTCTCTCCAAGATAATAGTACCAAAAGATTTTTCAACCGGAACTTTTTCAACGCCAAATAACGCTGTTGCACGAGCCAGTTCTCCACTTCGGGGAATGGTTAAATTCATTAAGTATCCGAAAGAAATGGTCCAGAAAGAATTGGAGTTGGAGATTTGATAACCCATCGGTTCCAACAAAAGATTCCAACGGATTGCCCGAAACCAGTAAGCCAGAATTCCGAAGATAGAAGCGATGAAAACCCAAAGGTAATTTGCCTTGGCAAAATAACCAGCGATTTTTTTAAACTCCATCCCCTTTAAAGCTAACCACATAAAAAGGGCAGCAATAGCAAGAGAAATTGCAACGGTTAGAAAGGTTTTAAGAGGATTTGTTTTTTTGGTCTGTTCCAAGAGTAAAGAATATTTCAGGAATTAAGTAAGAAGATTGGTGTGCTCGTCTGGGAAGATAATTTTCGGCTGAAAAGTTTTGGCTTCCTCTGGCGTCATTTGCGCATAAGACATAATAATGATAATGTCATTTTTCTGAACGCGTCTTGCGGCAGGTCCATTTAAACAAATTTCTCCCGACTTTCTTTTGCCTTTGATTGCGTAGGTATCGAAGCGTTCTCCATTATTTACATTGACGATATACACCCTTTCACCCACGATAATTCCTGAGGCTTCAAGCAATTCTTCATCAATGGTAATGCTTCCTATATAGTTAAGATCTGATTCGGTAACGCGTACGCGATGGATCTTAGATTTAAAAATTTCAATTAACATGGCGCAAATTTAATTATTTTAATTAAAGGAGTAAAATTAATTTTACATTACCAGCTCAATATCCTTTCAGCATTAAGAATTAGATAATGAAAATAGCGTAAAAAGCTTTTTAAATTAATAATATTCAACTACCTATTTAAATTTAGTACAAAATTTCATAATTCGCAATTACAATTGTTAAATACTATTTTATATTAAAGAACGATTCATATTGAGTTTGGCACGAAAATAAAACTCGCAAACCTTGATTAATCATAACGATACCGATTATAATTTTCACTATATTTGAATATTATTATTGAACATTGATTAAATATTTGCAAAAAATTTGCACAATATGAAAAATGTTTTATATTTGCTTTTATAATTGAACTAACCTTAATTAATAAATATTATGAACAAGTCTGAATTAATCGACGCTATCGCAAAAGACGCGAACATTACAAAAGTTGCGGCAAAAGCTGCTCTTGAATCTTTCATTTCTAACGTAACTACTACATTATCACAAAAAGATGGTAAAGTTTCTTTAGTTGGTTTCGGAACTTTCTCTGTAGCTGAAAGAGCTGCAAGACAAGGGATCAACCCAGCTACTAAAAAGCCAATCAAAATTGCTGCTAAAACTGTAGCAAAATTCAAAGCAGGTTCTGATTTAGCAGACTCTGTAATGGGTGGTATGAAAAAATAATCTTCAGATTATATTACAATTTAAAGTCCCGATTAATCGGGACTTTTTTTATGGTGCTAAGCGTGAGATCTCCCAGTTAAAATCTTCTTGTAATTGATAAATGATTCTGTCGTGAAGGCGATTTGGCCGACCCTGCCAAAATTCAATCTCATAAGGTTTAGCCAAATAACCGCCCCAATTTTCAGGACGTGGAACTTCCGTATTTTCAAATTCTGATTCCAGATTTTTTAACTTCTCTTCCAGAAATTCACGATTCGGAATCACCTGACTTTGTGGAGAAACTACGGCTCCAAGTTGACTTCCTTTCGGACGGGAATGAAAATAACCGTCACTTAAATTCTCTGCCAACTTTTCTAGATCCGCTTTAATAATGATCTGACGCTCTAAATTAGGCCAGAAAAAATGCAAACAAGCCTTATGATTATTTTCTATGGCTTTTCCTTTTCTACTGTCATAATTGGTGTAGAAAATAAAACCTTCCCAAGTGTAAGATTTCAACAAAACCATCCGGGTTCTCGGGCAGCCGTCATTTTCAAGTGTAGAAATAGCCATGGCATTGGCTTCAGAGATCTGAGGACTTTGTTCAGCTTCCAAAAACCAGTCCCGAAATTGCTCCATGGGATTTTCTTTTATCTGACTTTCCAAAAGTTCAGCGCGGTCGTATATTTTTCTTTTGTCGTGCAGGTTTTCCATTAAATTTTTATTACATTTGGTTTAAGATTCTTTATTAAAACTGATCTATCAGATGAATTATTCTTACAAAGGTAAAATTTTAATTTCCACTCCCGATATTTCTGGGGACATATTCTCACGCTCTGTTGTTTTAATCGTTGATCATAATGAGAACGGTGCTTTTGGATTAATATTGAACAAGAAAAATGAAAATATGAGCTCCCGTTTGCTCGAAATTTTCGGATTTCAAGTGACTGTTTATGAAGGTGGACCCGTCGAAAATGACAAAACCTTTTTCATTTGTAAAGGCAAGAAGGTCACTGAAGATTTCTTAGCGATCAATGAGGAATATTACCTTACCGAAGATATTGAAAACATTGTTTCATCCATTTTAGATCATCAAATTTCGGTGAACGATGTCAAGGTATTTTCTGGTTATTCCGGCTGGTCTGGTCAACAGTTAGAAGGCGAAATCCTAAGAAAAATGTGGACGCCGGTTGATGTTTACAATCTCGATTACACCTCTCCGAATGACCAAGGTTTATGGAAAAACATTATGCAAAATCTGGGTGGCGAATTTCTTTTGTGGGCCAATGCACCGGAAGATGTTTCAATGAATTAGAATTATTTGCTGGGTGTTCGATGCCTGGTGACGGATGATAAAATTGGTATTGTTACCAAATCTTCCTCAATAAATCAATTAGGTTTCTTTCCTCCAAAAACATCCTTTTTTAAGGTCGCTTCGCTTGTGATTCTTATAAAGAATACACTTATTTTTCTCCTACGAATGCACGAAATTACTCTAAAACTCTTGCGATTAATTAAGCAAATACGTCCTCTCTCTCGAAAAATCAGAATTGTTTCACTTTAAACAATGATCTTACTTTTTTAAAAAATTAACAAAACTTTAGCATTATTTAAGAATACTTTACAAAATTTAATAAGATTGATTGCGTTATCTTTGAAAACTAATTAGAACGATCATGAACAGATTTTTTAAATTATTCAGTCTCCTTTTCCTGGGCATTCTTTTATCTTTCACCACTTTTAACGACAAAAAAATAATTGTCATCGACCCTGGTCATGGCGGAACAGATTTAGGAATTTCTAAAAATGGAATTTTAGAGAAAGATATTGTTTTAGATATTGCGAAAAGGATCAAAGCATTAAACAAAAACGAAAACATCGAGATCGTTCTTACCAGAGAATCTGACGCTGCTACCACTTTAACAGGACGAACAGATTTGATCAATAAGCTAAAACCTTCTATGGTTATTTCACTTCATATCAATAACAGTAAAAATACTGAAACTACTGGAAACATCATCTTTACGAAACCCGAAACTTTTGACTTTGCTAAAAATTTAGCTTCAAACTTTGGCGATTGTAAAATTGAAGAGGCGAATTTGCATTTGCTCAGAAACTCAAAGTCACCAGCAATGCTTTTGGAATTAGGGTATATGTCAAATGAAACTGATAGAACCTATTTAAATAGTGAAGCTGGAAAAGATGAAATTTCAAGAAAAGTAATAGCTTTTATCAACGAACATTAGGAAAATTTATTTTCTCATAAAACCCGGTTAATGACTTTCTTTAAAGGTTGTTAACTGGGTTTGTCAATTTTGGTCGAAACTGTTTTTCCATGGGTCGATCATTTCTGCAAAACGTTCTTTTCCAAAACTTTTATTTCGGATCTTAGTCACTGGGAAGATTCCTTTTAGATCGGAAATCATTAAGATCTCTTCCGCCTTTTGAGATTCAAAAGCGATCATTTCTGACTCCTGAATTTGCGCTAAATTATTTTTATGAACAAAGGTGACGAAGTTTTCTAACAACGGCGAAATATAAGCTCCTTCTGTCGTCTTTGGGATCTTGATCACTTCCCCTTCCAGGAATAATAAATTACCATAAATACTTCTGGCAATTCTTTTATTTGGATTTAGGAAAATAACGTCATCCAGATCATTTTCTTTCGCGTAAATCTCTGCGTAAATATTCTCCGGACAGTGAACATGGATATTGCTGAGAAGATTTGTATTCACATTGAT
Source organism: Flavobacteriales bacterium UBA5040 (assembly GCA_002415135.1). Taxonomy (GTDB): domain Bacteria; phylum Bacteroidota; class Bacteroidia; order Flavobacteriales; family Weeksellaceae; genus Kaistella. The sequence goes on from DIBY01000016.1 coordinate 398,406, forward strand.
TTCTTTCATCAGATCAAGTTCGTAATCACGCTGAATATTCAAAAGATCATCCACTTCATCAACTTCGAAATAATAGGAAATTCCACTTTTTGACAACACATTTTCATCCATATTGCGATAGACGAAGAACTGAATAATTCCATTAGTTATTCCCTCATTTAAAACCTTATCAGCAAATAAATTCTGAAAAAATTCCAGCGTATAAGAAAGCGGGATTGCCATTCTCATTTTACGCATAGAAGCCATTAAATAAAAATAGCATTCTTCAGCCATGATCAGCTGCGAACCACGAATAAAAAACGAAACCTGCACTGCATCGCCGTATAAAAAAGAGCGATTTTGCAGTTGAAACTGCTCCGAAGCAAAAGATAATTTCCCCATCTTCAAGATTTTAGCAACAAAAAATGAACGATAAATCGTTCATTTTATATTTAGATTAAAAAAATTAGGATGCGCCTAATTTCAATTTTAAATTTTCGATTAAATTTTCCCAATACAGACGATTTTCTTCCTCATCGCCAGCATCACAAAAGTCAGTAATATTCAACGCCAAATCATCCGTAATATCATCGATAACGATGGTCATTTCAAAATAATTTTTGGTTCCTTCATCTTCTTCCCAACGAAAACGCACAAAACTTTCCGGCTTGTAACGAATCAACGTGGCTTTCTCGTCCGGACCATTGCCCCAACTAAAATAGAAGTCATCCCCCTTTTCCACTACATCATCCGCAAACCACTCCGAAAGTCCCTCTGCGCTCGCCATATATTCGTATAAAATCTCTGACTGACAGTGCATTGGAAATTCATATTGCACTTTCGCTTTCGCCATATTATTACCTTTTTTTAATGTGTCGCAATATATAAATTAATTTCTAATATACGCAATATATTTCATGAAATCGCTTGAACAGCTCAGGAGCATCACAACCTGATTTTTTTACCAAACCCGTCCCGCTGTCCACTATATCCGCGATTCAGAAAAAGCATTTTAAAAACTATGACATATATCATCGCGGGATGCCGTTGCCATCGGGGCTAAATTAAAATTCAGTTTTTATTTTCAAAGGACTTCACGGGACATTTCATAAAAAAAATAGATGGCGCAGTTTTCAGATCGACGAATAAATTTGAAATTAAAAGAGTTTATGTTTAATCAAAATATGACATTAACCATTTTTGAAAGATGTGTATATTTACGTTTCAACAAAGACAAAAAAACCTTTTAAAAATCTTATGAAAAAAAACATCAAAGCTTTCCTTAAAGATATCATTCCGATTATCGTTGGGATTCTGGTAGCATTGTGGATCAACAATTGGAATGAAAGCCGAAAAGACAAAATTTATCTCCAACAAATAAGTTCAGCAAGCAATAAAGAATTAATGGAAACTACGGACGATATCAAACAAAATTTAGTTTTACAGCAATCATTTATTGACACTATTGATGCCTATTTGTTAGATGATCAAATATCTTTACTTGATATTACCGCTAAAGCCAAGGGAATCTATGCACCAACCATAAAAATAAATTCCTGGAAATCAATTTCAAATTCGAAGATCGAATTAATGGATTATGAAAAAGTATCTGCTTTGGCAAGTATCGAAGAGCAGAAGGAGATTTTAAAAAATAAAACGATAAGACTGGGAGATTTTCTGTATTCAAATCCAAATGAAACTGGAAAAGATAAAAAAGAATTTATGAAAATATTAATGTCGGATATTATCGGCACCGAAAAAAACTTACAGAAAAACATTTCAGAAATTTTAAATAACTCAAAATGAAAAAAGCAATTTTACCTCTGTTGACGTTAATGATATTAGGATCGTGCAGCGATTCAAAAACTGATACTAAAGAGTCTTCAAAAGGAGAAATAGAAAATTCTCAAAGTAATAAGGTAGCTCCTGTTGAAAATTATTTAAACACACCAGAGCTGATCAAACTGAATGGAACTGATTTTACATTATCCTGGAGTTCACATCCTAGCGAGAATTATTATAAACAAGAATATGTTCCAAGCGATAACGTGGTGGAAAAATACAAAGAAATGATTGCCGTAGAGTTGGTTGTAGGTGACTTGACAGCAAAAGATGCAGTAAATCAAAAGATTCAGGAAATTGAAGCAAGAAAAGCTACAGACCGCGTTTCTAATTATGCCTTAAAAGAAGATACAGAAACCAAAGAATTAATTCTAGACTTTATGATGAGTGAAGGCGCTGGAGAAAGTACCATTTTAGAATGGAATGTTTATCGTTACAAAAACTATGAAGATGCTGGCGGCAATAAAGGAATCTCTCTTTTCTCTTTAAGTAAGCGCGGTTACGGAATAGACGTTGCGCAATTTGGACCAGACATTCGAGACAACAGACCGAGATATATGGTGGAATTTCTCGCTCTTCCGAGACCTTCGATTAACTTGAAAAAACAATAAACACCAATCGTTTTTCAATATTATTCTAAAAACAAACCTCTTTTAAAACAATTTAAAAGAGGTTTGTTATTTCCTGAAACAGATATTTAATTCCCGTTCAAAACATCAATTATAATTTCACAACCTTCCCGAATCTCCTCCAAAGAAATTGTTAGTGGTGGTGAAATACGTAAATATTCATTTCGGTAGAGTTGCCAGAAAACGATCAGTCCTTTTTCCATGCATCTCGTTGCAACCTCTAGAGTAAAATCGGGTGAACCCAGATTCACCGCCAGCATCAAACCTTTTCCGTTGACATTTTTAATTTTTGGATGAACCAATAATTCACGGAATAAGTTTTCCTTTTCCTCAATTTCATTCATCAGACCACTTTCCAAAACCTCATGTAAAGTCGCATGACTTGCTGCAGCAATCAAAGGATTCCCACCAAAAGTCGTGATATGTCCCAACTTCGGAGAATGTGAAAGCGAGTGCATGATCTTTTTAGAACTCATAAAAGCTCCGACCGGAACGCCACCGCCCATTCCTTTTCCCATGACCAAAATATCTGGCACCATTCCGAAATGTTCAAAAGCGAATAGTTTTCCTGTTCGTCCAAATCCTGGCTGAATTTCATCCAGAATTAATAAAGCTCCAACTTCTTCGCAGCGTTTCTTTAAATTATAAAAATAATCAGCATCAGGAACTAAAAAACCCGCCGCACCTTGAATGGTTTCTGCTAAAACGCAGGCGGTTTTTTCGGTGATTTTCGAAAAATCGTGTTGATTATTAAACTCAATAAAACTCACCATCGGTAAGAGCGGACGAAACTCACGCTTGTGATATTCGTTCCCAGAAACCGATAAAGCTCCGTGCGTATTTCCGTGGTAAGAATTGGTCATCGAAATGATCTCTTCACGACCGGTATAACGTTTAGCTAATTTTAAAGCGCCATCAATTGCTTCTGCACCGGAATTGACGAGATAGGTAACTTCTAAAGGTTCAGATGTTGCATCTGCTAGAAGTCTGCATAATTTCACGGGCATTTCCTGAGCGTATTCACCGTAAACCATAACGTGCAGATATTTTTCTGCTTGCGTTTTAATGGCTTCTACAATTTTTGGATGTGAATGTCCTAAAGTATTGGCAGAAACTCCAGCTACAAAATCAAGATATTTCTGACCGTTTTTTCCGTAAACGTAAGAACCGGAAGCCTTTTCTACTTCAAAACCTGCAGCGAACTGCGTCGTTTGGGCTTGATATTTAAAAAAATCTGTTTGCATAAAATCAAAATTAAATTAAAATTTCCCAGCTGCGCCCCAGCCTGAGTGGAGCTCTTCTTTCTGAAACATAGTGGAAGAAAAAAAGCGGAAACGGAGGATGGATGAAGGCGCCCAAATAAAAAAATTATTTACGAACCCGCTTCGGTTTCTTGGCTTCTTCTTTGGCTTTCTCGTCATCAATGGCTTTCTGAGCAGCATTATATAACGCGTCATCGGCTTCGTATTTGGTCTCCTCGTATTCTGGTGATTCTACAAAAATATCCCGCCAGGTTCGAAGTCTGTCTTTGGTATTCCAATTAAAATCCGGAAAAAACCGCTGTTCACGCGAGATCAAACTCATCGGATAAATATCGTTCTGCGCTCCAATATTACAGGAAATGATCTGCACTCTTCGATCTTCAAACTCGGCTTCGATCGTGCCGCACGTTGAAAGTGCAACCCCGATTCTTTCGACTTCTTTGGTCTTTTCATTCTGATCATCGGCGTAGGTAATGGCTTGTCCGTTTCCGATCACTTTCGCCAGCGATATCTCATTGTTGGTATAATAAACCGTCATCAGTTTCCCTTTGACCTGGTTGAATTCGTCTTTTAAATTTAGAGAATCTGCTTTGCTGATGGCGAAGGCATTTCCGATCACTCGTAAGGAATCTATGAATTCATTTTCGGTATCAAAATAAGCTTCTATTTTATCGCCGGTAATTTGTTTTTCACCACTCCAAGCGATTGGTTTTCCATCAAGATGCATGATTCCGTCGGTTTCATTAAAGCTTAAGGAATCTGCACGAACCTGAATATTGGTCTTAAACATTCGGGCTTTTTTGTAAGCACGCAGGAAACTTTTTTTCTTCAATGGGTTTAGAGTGTCCACTTTTTGATAAGCCAGAATTCGATCTGCAGAAAAGTACATTGAATCTTTTTCTAAAATTTTTACAGCATATGGTTTATCAGTCATCATCGCGGAATCTATTTTCTCATAGATCTCGCCGTAACCGCCTTTCATATAACGTTTTTCTAAAGGATCACGTAAAGTGACATTTCCTTTTCCGGTTCCAAATCCAGTGATCTGATTGAAGTATAGATCGTCGCCTGTTAATATTTTTCCATTATAATGAATGCGGGAGTTTTTCTTTAAATAAACTTCCTTGGAGTTCATATTATACGTTCCCTTTTCTGTATAAATTAAATTAGATGGATTTTTTTTATTAGTGATCGTCGTCGCACCGTTAAAAGTCGCCGTGTTGGTATTTTGATTCTGAACGATATTGACACCATCAACAGTATAATCGGCATTGTCAATTTTTACATTTCCTGTGAAATCTATTAATCTGCTGTTCAAATCATAGGTTGCAGATTTCGTGTACATTACGTTTCCATCTTTTTTAATGGTTCCGCCGGTATTGAAATAAGCTTTATTGGAAAGTCTATCGTAGTAAAGGATTTCTGTCTCGATCGTTTGACCTGGGTCAACCAACAGTACTTTCTTTCGCGCGATTCCTTTTTGTGTATTTCCATCATATTCCATTTCACCGGAAGTAATGACGGAACCGTCAGCATTCTGGAGCTTCACGTTTCCAATTGCTTTCACGAAATTCTGGTCCTGATAAAAAATCACTTCATCTGCAGTCAATACAGAGCCTTGATGGGTGAATTGAACATTACCAGAAAAATAAGGATTGCCATTGTACTTGTCTAAAGCTTTCTGAAAAAAATCGGAATGAACTAATTTAACTTTCTCGGCTGGCGCACTCTTTTGTGGATTATTAAAAAAGGGGTCTTTTACCAGATCCTGATTCGGTTGGGTATTGATCTGCGCAAAAACATGGGCATTTATGAAGAGAAAAAAAACAAGAAGTTTTTTCATTAATCCTTTTTGGTTCCGTAAAAATAAAGTGAATGCGAATCAATATTTACGCCAAATGCTGCTTCGATAGCCTCTTTTATTCCTTGAATTCGGGGATCACAAAACTCGATAATTTCCTGAATTTCTTTATCTGAATCTTTTTTATAAATCACCAAGTGATCGTGTTGTTTGTCAAAATAGGATTTTTCGTAGGAGGAAGAAGTCAGTGTTTTCTCACCAAACTGGTGTTTTCTGATCAAGCCTGCATCCAAAAAGATCTCGATGGTGTTATAAATAGTCGCTTTGGAAACGTGGTATTTCTTCTGCATCATCAAAAGATACAAATCATCAACATTGAAATGATGTTCCATGTTGTAGATTTCTTCCAGGATCGTATAGCGTTCTGGTGTATTTCTAAAACCTTTCGTCTGAAGATATTGTCTTAGAACCTCCTTAATTGTTGAAATATTGAGTTCCTTTTGTTTAGCGTCCATTAAAAATAATTATATGCAAATTTATCGATTTTTTTATTAATGCTCCGGAGCAAAAATTAAGGTGACAATCTGCAAATTTAGGAATCGTACCGCTTAAAATCGGCTTGCTGAATTTTATTAGAATTAATTTTCTGATCCAGTAACGGCGCTGATTCTACTACAACATTATGAGCAGAAACTCCCCACGCTTTGAAATCATCACTGCCAATATATTTCACGAAATTGTAAATATTAAGCGTGATTTTTTCTTTAACGGTCAGCAAAGTATCGTTAATGTACGTGTTATCAATAATCACATATTTTAAATCCGGCGGTACATTATAATGTCGAAGTGAAGGATGACTGCTGCGCGATGGAATACTTCCCTCTTCCATCATATCTTCTAAAACCTGATCAAAATAATCATTGATTCTACGGTCAACCTTAAATCCTAACAAGAAATTGACACGATAAATAGTACCAGGCATAATCTCATCAATGGTATATTTAAACGTGTACGGATCTTCCTGATTGGAAATATTAAGGATAAAATAATGATCTGCTCTTTTAGGTTGCTTGCGTAAGATGGAATAAATAATTTTAGATTCTACCTCATCTTTTCGTTTGGCGCGACTTAAAAAAGCAAGATTGGTGGCGTATTTTGGAATCGTTTCATCTAATTTCAATTCTTTAATAACCGGAACATATTTGTCCAATTTAACAAATTTAATAAACTTCGATTTAATCAATCTTCCGTTATACCAGGCGTACATACAAACTGCTATAAATCCTCCAAGAACCATAGTTAACCAACCTCCGTCGAAAAATTTAATAACATTGGCATAAAAGAATCCAAGTTCGATGAACAAATAAACGACTACAAAACCAACCGCAAAAACTTTGGCAGTTTTCGTTCTGCTTAGCCAAAAGAATAGTAAAGTAGTTGTCATTAACATCGTAATGGTAATGGTTAAACCGTAAGCAGCTTCCATCGCCTCTGACTTCTGGAAATAAATAACCACAATAAAACATAAGAACATTAAACCCCAGTTGATTCTGGGAATATACATTTGTCCTTTAACTCCTGACGGATAATCAATCTGTTGATTGGGCCAAAAGGTAACAGACATCGCTTCTGAAAACATGGTAAACGAACCGGTAATCACCGATTGACTGGCGATAATTGCAGCTGCGGTTGCTAAAATAACTCCAGGTAAAATTGCCCATTCTGGCATAATTCCAAAAATTGGATTGATTCCCTGGGAAACAGAATCCGGATTATCGAGTAACCAGGCACCCTGACCCAAATAATTTAAAATCAACATCACTTTTACAAAAACCCAACTTACCCGAATATTTTGTTTTCCACAATGTCCTAAATCTGAATAAAGCGCTTCTGCCCCGGTAGTACACAAGAATACTGCTCCCATAATCACAATTGCACTAGGCGAATCGACGATCAACTGATAGGCATAATACGGATTAAAAGCTTTTAAAATTTCGAAATGATCAACGATGTGAATAGATCCGAATATTCCCAGAACCAAGAACCAAAGGACCATCACGGGCCCGAACAGCTTACCAATAGAAGCTGTACCAAACTGCTGAACAATAAATACAATCGCCAGGATGACTATTGTAATTCCGACAACCGGCGTATTGGGAGAAAATATTTTAAGTCCTTCTACCGCAGACATGACCGTTAATGACGGAGTAATAATACTGTCGGCAACCAGGGTTGAGGCCCCAATAATCGCGACGACATACAGCCATTTTTTTTTCAGTTTTTTGACCAAAGAGTATAGCGATAAAATTCCGCCTTCTCCATTATTGTCAGCGCGTAAGGCGATGATGACATATTTAATGGTGGTTTGCATGGTCAAAGTCCAGATAATACAGGATAAAGCTCCTTCGATATATTCATCAAAAGGCAAATTCCCAACACCATGCCGGGCATTTACAATCGCTTTCATCACATAAAGTGGCGACGTTCCAATATCCCCGAAAACAATTCCGAGCGAAACCAAAACTCCCATCGCGGTAAGTTTCTTAGTATCAAAGTGAGATGAAACGGCTTGTGACATAGTTTGAAAAAAATTTCGTCAAAGGTAATTGATTATTGCGCTCTCTTTTGAAACTATTTATAAATGAAAAAACTCTCTTTCGAGAGTTTTTATCTATTATGCCTTGATGTATAAAGCATTTTTTATTTCTTCTTTTACTTTTTCCAGTTTCGGGAACCAATCAGCAAATAGTGGCGCTGAGTAAGGTGCCGGAGCATCTGGTGTGGTAATTCTCTTAATTGGTGCATCCAGATAATCGAATGCTTTTTGTTGAACCATGTAAGTGATTTCAGTTGCGATGGAACCTAATGGCCAAGCTTCTTCTAAAATAACCAGTCTGTTGGTTTTCTTAACAGATTCTAAAATCATATCATAATCCAAAGGACGAACTGTTCTTAAATCGATTACTTCTACAGAGATTCCTTCTTTCTCTAAATCTTCAGCAGCTTGCATCGCCATCTTCATGATTTTACCAAAAGAAACTAAAGTTACATCAGTACCAGCTCTTTTAATATCAGCTTTCCCAATTGGGATATAATATTCTTCTTCTGGAATCTCCATCTTGTCGCCATACATTTGTTCTGACTCCATGAAAATTACAGGATCATTATCCTGAATTGCAGTTTTTAATAAACCTTTTGCATCATAAGGATTTGAAGGTACGACTACTTTTAAACCTGGAATGTTGGCGAACCAAGATTCCAATGCTTGAGAGTGTGTTGCTCCTAATTGTCCTGCTGAACCTGTTGGACCACGGAAAACGATTGGGCAATTCCACTGTCCTCCACTCATTTGACGGATTTTCGCAGCGTTATTAATAATCTGGTCGATTCCTACCAACGAGAAATTGAAAGTCATATATTCGACAATAGGGCGGTTTCCGTTCATGGCTGCACCAATGGCAATCCCGGTAAATCCTAACTCAGCAATTGGAGTATCAATCACTCTTTTCGCTCCGAATTCATCGAGCATTCCTTTAGAAGCTTTGTAGGCACCGTTATATTCTGCAACTTCTTCACCCATTAAGAAAATGGACTCATCTTTTCGCATCTCTTCACTCATTGCCTGTGCAATCACTTCTCTAAAAGTATATTCCTTCATGATTTATTAAAAAATTAAAGTACAAAAGTAAGATTTTTTCGGTAAGTACCGTATATGATTATACTAAAAAAGCACCTTCGAAAAGATGCTTTTTATCAAGTTTATGTTTTAAAAACTTATTTAACTGCTTGCCAAGTTTGTGTTCTTCCGATAAGAGAGAATCCTACATAACCTCTTACATTTAACTTGTCACCATCACGGGTGATGTTACATTTATAAGTTTTTCCTGTTTTTGGATCGGTAATCGTTCCACCAGAGAATTCAGAACCGTCTTTTTTCATTCCACGAACTACTTCCATTCCTAAGATTGGTTTGTTTTTACGGTCATCTTTACACTCGGTGCAATTTGCCTGCGCAGGTTTGATTAAGAGTTGAACCACCTTACCGTAGTATTTACCATCCGATTTTTTGGTAATTTCTACAATAGACTTAGCCTGTCCGGTTTCATCATCGATGGTTTTCCATTTCCCCTCGATTTGAGCATAAGAAAGTGTCGCAAATAATAATGCAGCAAAACTGAAAAGTATTTTTTTCATTTTAAAATTGTTTTAATTTTTAGTTTGATAAAAGTAATTAAAAAAAGTTAAACACCAAATATTTAACTATTCATATCATAATAGGCAAAAGTACTGCCAAAATATTAATAATTAAACAAGGGTTTAATTTAAATTCTGATTTTAATTCAATTTGCGATTGATCACTCTATTCATATAATCCTGATACCAAGCTTTACTTAAAAGAATTCCTTTTTGGATCTCTGGGTTATCCACTTTGTTAAGGAGGTTTTTCTCTAAACCTCTATCATCAATAGTATAAATCCCAGTTACTTCTTTTCCATTAAATAGGTAAATGTAGTTTCCAATCATAAACTGCTCATTGATAGAATCAGAATTAATGATCATATAATCTTCCTTTTTATCGGAAACCAAACTTCTTCCCCAACTTCTGATCTTTTTATTGTAGCCCATCAAATCTGCTAAAGTTGGATAAATGTCCATCTGTTGCGCAGGTTCTGTTACTTCTCCTTTTAAGTTATATTTCGCATTTGGCGAATAAAACAGGATGGGAACGGAAAATCTGTTAATTGATTTCTCATATTCAGGATAGCCAACCTGATTGGTATGATCGGCTACCAGAACAAATATCGTGTTGTTAAACCACGGCATTTTCTCCGCTGTTTTAAAAAACTGTTTCAAAGCATAATCGGTGTAACCAATGGGTTCATGAATTTCAAGCGGTCCTTTTTTAAATTGACCCTGATACTTTTCCGGAACTTTAAAAGGATGATGAGAAGAAACGGAAAACAAAGTCGCCATAAAAGGACTTTTCTTTTGATTTAAAGTTTTCGAAAAATATTGGAAAAACGGTTCGTCCCAGATCCCCCAAATTCCATCGAAATCAGCATCATTATTATATTCTGTTTTTCCATAATAATGTTTAAAACCTAAAATATTTCCAAATCCTAAAAAGCCCATCGAACCGTTTGGTGCGCCGTGAAAGAATGAAGTGTCGTAACCCATATCATTAGAAATAGAAACAATCGACTGAATTTTTTGATTCGAATAAGGTGAACTCGTAAAAGCATCTTTCAAGGTTGGGATTCCAGCTAGAATAGAACTCATACCATGAATTGATTGTCGTCCGTTAGCAAAAGCATTCGTTGCAATGAGACTTTTCGTTGCTAAACTATCAAAGAACGGCGTGTAAGAAACGAAATTTTTAATATCGGTATTTTTATTAAAAGCTCCGGAATATTCTTTTCCAAAACTTTCTAGAATAAAAATAACGATGTTAGGTTTTGGCTCCACCTCCTCACGAGTATATAATTTATAAGGATGAATATTTTCATCAATAAACTTTTCATCGACGAAATGAACTTCCTGAAAATTATTGGTATTCATCGTTCTGAAAAAAGAAAAGACACTGTTCAGAACCACATTCGCTTGCGCTGGTTTCGTAACATGTCTGTTCGCATCAACCAGATTAATCGGTCGCGTAGAATGTTTAAAATCACCCCGAATTCCGCCCACAACCAATAAAGCTGTCAAACATAAAGTGAGCACTGAAAAAACAAAATACGGAATTAATTTAACGGGTTTCTGAAAGTTCACTTTCACTTTTTTGTAAAGGAAGATCCAAAGAGCCATTAAAATGATAAACCAAACAATCACCATAGGATGTTCTACTATTGACAGTAAAAATACTTTCCCAACATTACTTTCATGCTGTGCCACGTTCATCGCAGCAGTTGTCAATCTCGCCTGAGAAAATTTGAAATAAACGAAATCTCCGAAATTCATTCCGTAAGAAATTCCATTGGTTATGAAATAGAGATAAAATAAAAACTTCTGATAAACTTTCTTGGTATTAATAACAATCGGAATAATACTCAATAAAATAAAAAGCGAATTCACATAAAAAATAGCTGTCGTATCAAAGGCAATTCCGTGATAAGCCAGATTTAGATATTCTGAAACACTGTCAACCGGAATTAAATTTTTATTGAAAAACCAAAAAAGCAGACGCGAAATCTGATAGAAAAAAAAGGCGAGAAATATTCGGTAAAGTAGAGCAACAATTTCCTGTAATCTAAATTCTTTCATTAATAATAAGTTGAAATTAGTGGTGCAAATTTACATTATTTTAGAACTTTAATAAACAGGTGATGGGATTCCAAAAAGCTGGAATTTAATTTTAATAAAAACCTTACTTTTGTATTTATGAACTTTATTAAAAACAACCTCGCAAATGCCTTCACACTTGCGAATTTATTTTCTGGAAGTGTTGGGGTCATTCATTTAATTAATGGTGATTATCAAACCACTGCGATCTGTATTATTCTATCGTTAGTCTTAGATTTCTTAGATGGATTTGTCGCCCGCGCCATGAAATCAAATTCTGAACTGGGTGTTCAACTGGATTCGTTAGCTGATATGGTGAGTTTCGGCTTATTACCGGGAATCGTGATGTATAGAGCTTTAGAGCCTTTTGGAAATCAGTTGTTGGGAATGGAACTTCCTTTTGAAATTAAATATCTTGGGCTTTTTGTTACTTTATTTTCTTGTTTGAGATTGGCCATTTTTAATCTAGATGATGAGCAGACTTATTATTTTAAAGGATTAAATACACCGTCAAATACGATTTTACTTTTCGGTTTGTATTATGCTTTTTTAGAAACAGAAAGTTTTAAAGTTCTGTTTGAAAACCCTCTGATATTAATGTTGATCACTATCATTTCTTCCTGGCTTTTGGTAAGTCCGATCAAAATGATCTCCTTGAAATTCAAATCGATGAAACTGGAAGATAATTATCCTAAGGTCGCTTTACTAATCGGGGTTATTCTACTCTTAATCATCTTTAAAACAGTCGGAATTCCTTTAGCGATGTTATATTATATGGTGATATCCGTGATTTTTCAAAAACAATTGAAATAACTTTTAATTATAAATAAATGTGGACAAGTCGCGACTTATCCCTACCAATAAATAAAAAAATGAACTTAAAACTCCATAAACCGCTTTGTGTCTTTGATTTAGAAACAACAGGAACTCAGGTTGCAAAAGACCGAATCGTAGAAATTTCAATTTTGAAAGTCAATCCTGATGCTTCACGCGAAAGCAAAACCTGGCTGGTAAATCCTGAAAGGCCGATTCCCGCAGAAACTTCTGCGATCCATGGAATTACGGATGAAAAAGTAAAAGACGCACCGACGTTTAAAGAAATTGCCTCGAAAGTAATGGATATGATCGCTGGAACAGATTTGGGAGGTTTTAATTCTAACCGTTTTGATGTGCCACTTTTGGCAGAAGAATTATTAAGAGCAGGATTAGATTTCGATTTAAGCAAGTTCAAATTGGTCGATGCCCAAACCATTTTTCATAAAATGGAACCAAGAAATTTGACAGCGGCTTATCAGTTTTATTGTAAAAAAGAATTGATCAATGCGCATTCTGCAGAAGCAGATGTTTTGGCAACCTTCGAAGTTCTCGATGCACAAGTTGGACATTACGACGAACTTCCAAACGACATCGCCAGTTTAAGTGAAATTTCTTCTCATCATAAATTTGCAGATCTAGCAGGATTTATCGCTTTTGACAAAGAAGAAAAAGAAACGTTCACTTTCGGAAAATATAAAGGTCAAAGAGTAAAAGAAGTTTTCCAGAAAGATCTGGGTTATTACGGTTGGATTCAAAATGCTGATTTCCCACTTTATACCAAGAAAGTTTTAACAGGAATTCAATTGAGAAGTAAATTCTAAGATGAAAACTCTAGTTGTTTTACTGATTTGTATATTTAATTTGTCTTCGGGTCAATTTAGATATATGACGGGAAACGATTGGAACAGACTCGGATTTACAAATAAAGTTAAAGAAAGCACGGCTACAGAGCAATTCTTTTCAAAAAGTGATAGCTCACGACAATATAAAAGAATCACGCATTATTCTTTTAATAAAAAAGGGAAACTTATTGCCACAAAAAATTATAAAAGTAACTTTGGAAATCCTGTAATTACAGTAGCTTCAAGGGAAATAGTCTGGAATGAAAAAGGACTACCTACTTTAATTAAAGAATCTTCAGGTACTTCTACTTTTGAATATCCAAAGGATTCAGTGGTCGTAATTACGATGATGAACAATGATAAAGTAGTAAAAACATCAAAGTATATTCAAAATAAAAACTTGGAAACCACTTATCAAAACTTTTATAATAAAAATGGTAAAGAGCAGACCACCGGAATTTATCAATATGATCAACAAAACAGAATCGTTCGCTCGTACGATAAGATAACTGCTCCTGATGGAAATATCAAAGAGATTAGAATTTATACCGTCTTTAACCAAAAGTGCTATGAATTAATCAAAGAAAATTTCGGAGATATGATCACCGAAAATATTTTAAATAAAAATTGTGATCCCGTAAAGACGACTCAGACGCTCAGACAAAAAGCTTTAGCTTCTTACGAATTTGTTTACAGTTACGACAAAAAGCGAAATTGGACGGAAAGAACGACTTATTTAAATGGAAAGAAATATGCTTACTCAACCAGGAACTTAATATATTATTAAAATGAAAATCATTTGTATCGGTAGAAATTACGCAGAACACGCTCAGGAACTCGGAAATGAAATCCCGGATAGTCCTGTAATCTTTATGAAACCCGACACTGCAGTTCTGAAAAAGGGAAGCGATTTCTACATTCCAGAATTTTCTGATGACGTTCATTATGAACTGGAAGTCGTATTGAAAATATCGAAAGGTGGAAAATACATTCAGGAGGAAAATGCTGATAAGTATTACGACGAAATCGGTTTGGGAATCGATTTTACGGCCAGAGATCTTCAAAGTCAATTGAAAGCAAAAGGACTTCCCTGGGAATTGTCCAAAGGTTTTGATGGCAGCGCGGTTGTCTCTGAGTTTTATAAAAAAGAAGATTTCGATATGAAAAATATCAACTTTTCTTTAATGAAAAACAAAGAAGAAGTTCAAAATGGAAATACGTCTTTAATGATTTTCTCACCACAAAAAATCATTGCATTTGTATCTCAATACTTTACGTTGCGGGTTGGTGATTTAATTTTCACTGGAACGCCGAAAGGAGTTGGCAAAGTTTCAGAGAACGATCTTTTAGAAGCTTTTCTGGAAGATCAAAAAGTCTTTGACTTGCGAATTCAGTAAGATCTCGCTTGAAGATGTCAATAAATAGCTGTAACTTTAGGAAACAAAATTTAAGATCATGACAAACATTATTTTACCTGTAGATTTTTCGGAAGACGCTACTGAAAAATTAGTCCAGGGAGCGATAAAATTCGCTAAGGAAACCAACGGGAAAATTTGCCTCATTCACGTGGCACCTTCCGATATCGGCTTCGCGATTGGTGATATGGGATTTCAGTATTTCCCCGAAATTGAACAAAACGAAATTAAACAAGAATTGGTTCAATTGAATACGATTGAGCAGCGAATCATTGCCCAGGAAGTTGATTGCGAGCACTTGCTGAAACAAGGTGTTGCAGGAGATGTTATTCTAGAATATGCGAAAGATAAAGACGCAGGATATATTGTAATGGGTTCTCACGGACGCAGCAATATGTACGACGTTTTTGTAGGAAGTTTAACGAAAGAGTTAACCCGCCGTTCACCGATTCCGGTATTGGTTATTCCTATTCATTAAAATAAAAATAGACATACAGAAAATCCCGAAATTGTAGAAATTTCGGGATTTTTATTGTAAATCGGATATCAATTATTTACTTTCTTTTCTATGAATTTTCGGGTCATAATAAGGATGATGACCTTCGGTTGGAGAGAAATACTCCTTGTCTTTATTACCACCTAAAGTAGTATATAAAACATACACCCAATAGCAAAAAATAGCTGTTGCAGCGAAGAATAAGATCCAGTTGACAACATTTCCTGCGGCTTCAAAAAAACCGAAAGACCATTTGAATACACTACTTAAGAATAACCAGAAAGACGTCATTATTTTCCTTTTTTAAATTAACTTTGCACAAATTTATAAAAAATGTTTCGATTACTTTCAAAAGAAAGCAATATATTTTCAGTTCCGGTGTACATTGGGATTCTTCTTTTAATTGTAATTAGTTTTAACTTCTTAGACTTCAATACTTTAGAGCTTGTTTCAGCAGCCGTTACTTTTGCGGGAGTTGCGCTGGGATACTTCTGTTTTAATGCAATTGCGTTGAATTATCAAACTCATTTACCGCTTTTTCTCTATACGGCTTTGGTTTTCGCACTTTATCCCGGCGATTTAGATATCGGGATTGCAGTTTCGCTTTTCACCAATTCAATTATCATTTTACTTTTAACGAGCGATAATATTTCTGTTCGTAACTATTCCTATATTTTAGTAGGTTCTATATTGGCACTTAATTTTATCTTTTTGCCGACTACCTGGCCCATGTTTATTTTCGTTATTTTTCATATTATCGGGACCTCGAACAGAGTCGGTTTGCATACATTCAGATTATTTTTTGGAATTCTATTGGTAGCACTTTCCTATTTGGGTCTTTCCTATTTTTTAAATATGAATTCCTGGAATCCGGCCTACTTTCCTTTCACTGGATTTAAAACGCAAAACCATTTTGACAATCTCTTATTACTGTTACCGGTTGCTATTTTACTGATTCATTCGGTGATGGATCATTTTAAAAACTTTAATAAAAAAAGTCCGACCAGCAGATTTAAATATACTTTCCTATTGGTATTTTCTTTGGCGCAATTAATTACGATTGTTCTCTATATGGGAAACAATTATGAATATTTAATTTTACTGGCTTTACCAACCTCGATCATCATTAGCAGAATGCTTCGGTTTTCTAAAAAATACTGGAAGCAGGAAGTCGGTTTATGGCTGATCATTTTCTCGCTGCTTGCATTTAAACTTTCTACTTATTTTAATTTCTTTTAATACAACAACATGATTCAAATTGACGATAAATTAATTTCTGAAGATATCTTTTCTGAGGAATTCGTATGTAACCTGAGCAAATGCAAAGGCGCTTGCTGCGTTGAAGGTGACGTAGGAGCTCCCTTAGATAAAGATGAAACATTGATACTCGAAAGAATTTTCGATCAGGTAAAGCCCTATCTTAGACCAGAAGGTGTAGAAGCCATCGAACGACAGGGAACCTGGGTTTTGGATCCTAGCGATAATGATTATGTAACGCCGATGGTTGAAGGAAAAGAATGCGCTTACGTGATTTTTGACGAAAAAGGAATTACCAAATGTGGAATTGAAAAAGCCTACGAAGATGGCGCTGTAGATTGGCAGAAACCGATCTCCTGTCACCTTTATCCTATTCGTATTGATGAGTACAGAACTTTCACCGCGCTGAATTATCATAAGTGGGAAATATGCAGCGATGCTTGCGCGTTAGGAAAAGAATTAAAAGTTCCTATTTATAAATTTGTAAAAACTCCACTCATCAGAAAATACGGTGAAGAATGGTACAAAACACTGTGTGAGGCCGCCGATGAATGGAAAATTGAATACGGTTCTTAAAAATTAATTATCTTTAATCAATATGTCGGAACATTTTGAACTTTTAGATGTTTATAAAGCATTTATTTCCCTAGCCGCCGGATTAATCCTAGGATTGGAGCGGGAAATGAAAGATAAATCTGCAGGTCTGAAAACGATTACCATTATCTGTTTGGGTTCTACCCTGTTTTCCATTATCTCTTACAAATTAGCGGGAACCGGCGACCCAACAAGGGTTGCAAGTTACATCGTAAGCGGAATCGGATTCTTGGGTGCCGGAGTTATTTTCAAAGAAGGTTTCAGCGTTTACGGTTTAACTACCGCGGGAATTATCTGGATTGCAGCTGCCATCGGAATGTCAATTGGATTTGGTGAAATCTATATCGCTTTTACCTTTTTGATCTGTGCCTTGATTGTGATTTACGTGGCTAAATTTTTCACCAGCCAATTTGTTCATTATCATCACAATAAAATTTTGAGATTTAAAATGCCAGTTTCGGCAGTTGATCAAAAGAAAATCATTCTCAACGATATCAAAAAAGTTTGCAAAGTTGCTTACGAAATTGCGCTGGAAAAAGAAGGTGAATTTCTTTTCATTACGCTCGATCTCCACATCAATAATCAACAGATTGAAGTTTTAGAATCATACCTCATTAAAAATGAAAATATAGAATCTTTTAGTTATTAGATTCTCCCTACAATAATGTCAATAAGCGATTCACAAATTTCACGATCAATTTCCATTTAACATAATTTGTAAAAAGCAGATTGTCGATTTGTGATATTAGTGCAAATATTTGCGCCATTAGTTTTTAAATCAAAAAAAATCCGTCTCACATTTCTGCGAGACGGATTTACTTTTATAAATAATTTACTTATTTAAAGTCAGCGTCGGAAACGTCTTTGTTCAAAACGAATTCCGTTACGGTCATATCGATATTTTGTCCCATGGCAGAAATCTTCATCGCTTTCGGAACCTTAATTCCGTCAACGGTCATGTATTCTGTAATCGTCATGTCACCTTGTGGTGAAGTAGATTTTACTAATAATCCAGAGCTCATATCAAAATAAGATTTTCCATCTTTACCTTCAAGAATAAAAGCTTCTTTGCCGTCTACTGCACCTTTCGTTACCGAAGTATAATCTGCAGCCTTCATTGATAAGGCATTAAATAATTTTGCATCTTTCATCTTGTCAGTTGCCGCAGCTGGAAGGTCCATTTTCTGTCCACCTTGCATTGCGTATCCTTTTTCACCATCAAATACGGTAACAGATTCTTGACCCATCACACTTTGAGTTGCTTTGGATTTGTTGCCCATCTTTTTTTCAGTCACTTTAATTTCCATTCCGCCCATCATCATGGTAGAACTTGATTTGATGGATTTTACTGCTTCTAATTTAGCTTTTCCACCAATTGCGGCAACATAAGTATCAATTACCTGCTGAGGAGAAATTGCTGCTGGTGAAGTTGCTGTAGTTTCTTCTTTTTTCACATTCGCTTCCCAACCATCTTCTGGCATTAAGGTCGCTACAATTCTATCTTTTGATAAATATTTTTTAGCAACATTTTGAAGATCTTTTACCGTCAACGCTTTTAATTTCGTTTCATAATTTAAGATTTCATAACGGTCACCACCTTCTAATTGGTATTTTGAAATATTCGATAACCAATAGCCGTTATCTTTCAAATTACCTCTATCATCGTTTAATTCTCCTTCTTTAAATTTATCAAGATCTTTTTGTTCTGGTCCTTTATCAATATATTTTTGAAGTTCAGCGATCGCACTTTTCGTCAACTTTTCAGCGTTTTCCGGACCACATGGGAATTGAAGACTGAACTGGTACATTCCATAAGGAACTTTAACCATTCCTCCTCTAGCGCCACCACTGTAAATTCCGCTTTCTTCTTCACGAAGTTTCTCAATGACTTTGATCGTTGCCACCTGACCTAAAGCGCTTAAGGCTAGATCGTCTTTTTCACTGTAAGGTGCTTCACCAGCATAACTGATCACCACCAAACTTTTCGGATCTTTTCCTTTTTTGTACACTTTATTAAAAGTTCCGGTTACAGAGCGGTAACCACTGTCTTTGAAAGAGCTTGCTTTTCCAGTCGAAGGAAGGCTTCCTAAATACTGAGTTGCATAATCTTTCAATTGAGTTTCATCAAGATTTCCAACAAAGTAGAAATGGAAGTTTCCAGCGTTGCTAAATCTTTGTTTGTAAATGTCGTACGCATTTTTATAATCGGATTTTGCCCAGTCTTCTGCTAATGGAACAACATTCGTAAATCTTGGATTTTTCTGGTTTAAGAATTTCGAATATTCATTAGAAAAGTAAAACTGTGGATTAGAAAGCAAGTTGGCCGTCACTGCAGATTGCTTTTCTTTGTAAGCCGTGAACGATGCGGGATCATTATTCAAACCGGTGAAGTAAGAATAAATTAATTCCATCGCAGTTCTTAGATCTTTAGCTGTTGTTCTACCATTAACTCCTTCGGTTAAATTTCCGATAAAAGGCGAAACGCTTACCTGTTTTCCTGCAAGATAATTGGTGATTTCAGTTTTCGAATATCCATTCACTCCTGCTTCAGCAAGCGCTGGAAATACAAATTGAGTTTTCACATAATCCGCATCAGAAGCCAGTGAACTTCCACCCAAACTTCTGGCTGTAAATACGATCTCGTCTTCTTTAAAATCTGTTTTCTTGTAGGTAACTTTTACGCCGTTATTTAACGTTAAAGTCGTAGTTCCTAATTTAGAATCTGTTTCTGTTTTAACAATTTTTCCAGTTGATTTGAAGGGTTTCAACAAACTCGCAATACTGGCTTTTTCTTGGTAAGGAGTTAACTTCGCCAATTTCACTTCCTGCATTGCTTTCAAAACCTGGCTTTCAGTTGGCTGCACCAATCCGTCTTTTTTCGGACCTGTGATCACGATCACCTGGCTGTCATCTTTTACATAATTTTTAACAATGTCGTTCACTTGCTCCAAATTGATAGAAGGCAAATAGGATTTCGTTTGGTTGTATTCCCAAGTAATTCCAGGAATCGGTTCGCTCTGTAAAAAACTGTTCACATACTCACCTACCAGCATTTCGCTTTCAGTTTTGTCGCGATTGTTGTAGGTTTTCTCCAAATTAGAAAGGATTTGAGATTTCGCTCTTTCCAACTCAATCGCCGTAAATCCAAATTTACTGGCTCTTTCAACTTCTTCTAAAAGAACTTTCAATGCATCTACCTGTTTTCCATCTTTGGTAACAGCCATTCCCTGGAATGCCTCTTTACCTTTGGCATAAGTGCCGCCATGATAAACCACTCCATAAGTAAAAGGTGGATTATTAGAATTTACCATTTCCATCAAACGGTTATTGATCATTGTTGCAGCTAAACCTTTAACCATACTTTGGTTGTACTGAGGGACGGTAGTATCTGGTTCTGCTTTACCAGCATCTTTCATAATGAACTGCACCCGGGAATTTGTTGCATCGGGATCGCTTTCGATCGCTACCAAAGTTTCTTTGTGATTCGGCAAATCAAAATTCTGTCTTGCTCTTTCGTTCGTTGGGTTTTTGTAAGAACTAAAGTTGGCTTTAATTTTCTTCTCAACCTCATCAACATTAATATCTCCCACAACCACCAAAGCCATCAAGTTCGGACGGTACCAGTCTTTATGGAATTTACGGATGACATCTGGTTTAAAGTTTTCCAGAATTTCTTTTTTACCGATCGGTAAACGGTCTGCGTAATGAGATTTGTATAAATATTTCGGTAGATACTGGTCCATCATCCTTTTGTCAGGACCTAAACCGTTGCGAAGTTCTTCTAGAACAACACCTCTTTCTTTATTGATTTCAGCATCGCTTAAAGTGGCGTTAAAAGCCCAGTCTTCCATCACCTTTAATCCTGCATCAAGATTTCCTGGTTTATCTAAAGGAACTGGTAACATATAAACCGTTTCGTCAAAACTGGTGTATGCATTTAAATGCTGACCAAATTTAACTCCGATAGACTGTAGAAAATCTACCAGTTTATTATCTGGGAAATTCTTGGTACCATTGAAGTTCATGTGCTCCATAAAGTGAGCAAGACCTCGTTGATTATCATCTTCTAAAATAGAACCCACGTTGATCGCCAATCGAAATTCAACTTTCTTTTCTGGTTTCGTATTTTTCTTGATGTAATACTTCATTCCGTTGGCCAGTGTTCCTGTCCTAACCGCAGGATCTACCGGAATGTTTTGTGCGAAGGTTGTTCCCACAGTCATGCAAAAGACGGAGAACGATAAAATAAATTTCTTCATATTTTTTTTAATGCTTAAAAATAAAAATTACTTAAACTGTACCGAAGTAGTCGCTGAAAGCGCTAAAAGGTTACAATTTATTAGGATAAAACCTAAGAAAATTTCCATTCTGTTATAAAAACATCTAAATCAATAAAAAAAATCCGCTTCGAATGAACGAAACGGATCTACTATTTATGAAAGAAAAATTACTTTTTCAGTTCTTCCAAAAACTCATCATGAGAAATTTTGGTTTCTTTTTTCGTTGCTTTTTCTAAGATAACATCTTTCAATTTAGCCATTCCAACTTCAGAAGAGATCTGACGAACCTGCTCTTGATCTTTCAACATATCAGCCGCATATTTCTGTACTTCTTCATCCGGTAAGTGGTGAATTCCGTACATCGCTAATTGATTACGAACCAATTGCTCAGCCTGTCCTAACACGTCTGCGTAGTCTAAAGTGATCTCGTTGTCGTTCATCAATTTTCCTTCAAGGATCTGATACTTCAACTGATTTTTTTCTGCTTCTAAGATTTCTTTAGCTTGTGCTTCAGAAGTTACTTGCTCATTGCTGAACATTAACCATTTGATCAAGAAAGTTTCTGGAAGTTTAACTTCTTCTTTTTCGTTGATCTCAGCCAATACTTTATTTACGAAATGAACATCAGCATTCTGTTGGAAATACTCGTCCAATTCAGCTTTTACTTTCTCTTTCAATTCTTCTTCAGTCTTGATTGTTCCTTCACCGTAAACTTTGTCGAATAACTCTTGGTTTAATTCTGCTAAGTTTAATCCGAAGAAATCTTTTACTTTCACCTCGATCTGGTCGTGGTGTAAATGTTCTACTTCTTCTTTGCTGAAACTTAATTCTTTCGCTAACTCTTCGTTTTTCTCTAAATCGGCTTTAGATACTTTTACTGATTCGTCTTTTTTCAAAGATTTCACCAATTCGAAAGCTGCTTTTCTAGCGATATCAATGCTGATATTTTTCGGTGCGTGGTTATGTTCTCCTTCTGCTCCTTCTTCAATTACCTGACTAATTTCTAAAGCAACTGTAGAATCATCAGCGATCGCATCTTGAGGAACCTGCTCAGCGAAACGCTTTTGCATGTTCTCGATACTTTGGTTGATTTCTTTTTCAGAAGCTTCTACTTTAAAATGAGGAGCTTCATATTTTGCTAAATCAATCGTGAATTCTGGTTCGTACCCAACTTCAAAACCAACTGAAAGTGATTCTGCGTTGTGATCCATTGCATCAACTGGTTGTGGAACCGGTTGACCTACCAATCTCAATTTGTTCTCAGTCACATAGTTATTCAACCCCTCAGAAACCTGTTTGTTGATTTCTTCAAAAGCGATTCCTGCTTCATATTGCTTTCTAACCATGCTCAATGGCACTTTCCCTTTTCTAAATCCAGGAACTTGTGCATTTTTTGCATAGTTGATCAGTTGTTTTTCAACTTTCTCTTTATAATCTGACTTATCTAAAGTAACGGTAAGTAACGCACTTACTTCGTCATGGTTGGTCGCTGTAACGTTCATTGTAATGTATTGAAAATTTAGGTTGCAAAAATAGCAATTTTTTTTTGATTATTTAAAAAGCATTAAAAAGTTAACTTTCCTTAACTTTATTTGTATTCAATGGATATCAATTAGAAATACTGTAAGTCGCCATCGCATCGGTTTCACCACCGATTACAGAACCAAACTCGCTTCCAGGTTGTCCCACACTCACCGATACCGCATCATGAATTACGGTGAGAACCAATTGTGGATTTAATCCGTTTTTCGCTTTGATTACGGTCCATTTTGTGATAAGACCAACTTTATTTCCATCAGTTCTAATAGATGATTCGTCGTCAATTCTTTCTAAATTGATAGTAGAATTTTGAAAGTCAAATAATAAGAAATGTTCATCTTTCGCTTCTTTGATGCTTTCTGTTTCGTCTTGATTTCCATTGAGGAAAACAGCATTGACAGTGTAGGTTTTTCCATCCGTTAATTTAATTTCAGGATTTGGTGTAGAATTGACCGTGTAATTATAAGTCTGAGTAATTCCGGTGCCATCGTCTTTTACATTTAAAATGATATTAGAAATATCTTCTTGCGAAAGCACGTCATCATCTTCATCAGCGCGGCTGCAGCTTACTGTAAACACAGTTACTAATAAAAAGACGATATATTTTAGTTTAATTAATGATTTCATTTTTAAAGAATTTTAGAAGTTATATTTAACATTGAAAATGATATTTCTGCCCATTTCGTACGAGAAATAACGCATTCTGTTCAGGTAATCTTTATAATTGGTATCAAAAAGATTGGTCACATTTAAACCTGCCGTAAAATGTTTATTAAAGTCGAAACCGGTTTGCACACTCCACAAAGTATAAGTCGGCGGCGGAGTAGAAAGATCCAAAGTTTTCTCCACGTCTACTCCATTTTCAAAAATTTTGATGGTTGGATTGTAAACTGGAAATCTTTTTTGTTGTAAGAACGTTTGTTGCTGAACTTTGAAATAGAAATTTTTCCAGTCCTCTTTTTTAAATTCCAGACTGTTGGTGAAATTCGTTGGAACCATCATTATTAATGGTTGATCGTTTGTTTGATCTTGCCCATTGATGTAAGATAAATTTCCTCGATATTCAAAGTGATCATTTAGTTTCAATTGCGCATCAACATCTAGTCCGTACATTTTCGCATCGATCTGTTTGTAAGACCACACTGGAAATACTCCACGAATGGTATTCTGAATTCCGGTCGGGATTTCAGTGATGAAGTTTTTAGTAATGAATAAGTAAGGATTCACAGTCACTCTTAAACCATCGAGAATATTCAGTTTTCCATCAATATTTAAATTGAATTGATTTCCATCTTCATTTTTAATTCCCATATTTCCAACTTCGATAATCGCCGCGGAATGATGCAATCCATCCGCAAAAAGTTCTGCAACATTCGGCGTACGTCCGACTTTCGCGTAATTGAATTTGATATCTAAATTTTTAGAAGGCTGATAATCTAAACCTGCATTAAATGATAAATTCTTGAAAGTTAAATTCGGTTTTGTAAAAACACGGTTTCCTTCAGTCTTCACATAAAACTCAGAAAAGTCTTCTGCGTAAAGATTTTCCCAATCGCTTAAATCATACCATTTTTTGACTTCATATTTTGCAACATCATATCTCAATCCAGCTTCAGCATTTAAGTGTGGAGTCAACTTATATTTGAAAACAGAATAAAGTCCGCCGGCATATTGATCATAATTAGGAACCAATCTTCTGGCTTGAGTTTCTGGCGTAGAATAATTGAACTGGTATTTTAAATCGATTCCCGTTTCTAAACTCCAGAACTCTCTCTCGATAAAATCATTGATATTAATTTGATTCGTAAATAATTCCAAATCTAAAGAAGGAACCTGGGCCAACTCGCCACGTCTCACATCATATTCCTTTCTATGATTGTATTGAAAGTTATAATCGAAAGACAGTTTTCCCAGATTCTCAAATCTTTTAAAAGCAGAAATCTTGGCGATATGATGCTGCACATCCTGTTTCGGATTATCAATCGAATACGAAAAATCTCTTTGGTAAATCGGAATATCGGAAGTCAAAGCTTTATAAAAATCTTCTAAATTCCCTAAGTCAGAGCCTCTGTAAATTCCAATTTCAGAATCAGTCACGCTGTAGTCAAAAGAAATTCCTTGTAAAAAAGTATTATTCTGAACGGTGAAACTGAACGATTGATTTTGCAAACCAGTATTCATCAAGTTGTAATCAGGTGTTTTCAAATCGCCCAATTTTTTAAATCCGCCCGTTGTTTTTATTGCCCAACCATTTTCCCACGTTTTCAGTAGATTAATTCCAAGTCCAACACCTTGACCATTTGAGATTCCTGAAAGATTAGCACTTCCCTGAATGGTATCTGTTCTTTTGTAAACGGCCGGTTCCAAAACTACCACGCCGCCGATCGCATCACTTCCATATTTTAAAGCTGAAGCTCCTTTAATCACATCGATATGATCAAATTGATTAACGTCAATATTCGGTGCATGTTCAACGCCCCATTCCTGCTCGGCCATTTTTACGCCGTTATTGATAATCGGTACGCGGCTCCCATACAATCCGTGGATAATTGGTTTCGCAATATTATTTCCACTCTTCAAAGCGCCAACACCTGAAATACTGGACAAGATATTCCCTAAATTCTCCGTTGAATTTCGGTCAATTTCGCTTCTATCCAACGATTTTACGATTAAGGAATTAGCATTTTTGTGCGTTCCGTGCAGCGTAATGGTTTCGATATCTTCAATGTGATGTTCGAGTTGAAGGGTAATCTCCAGATCTTTATTGACATTGAGTTCTTCCGTAATCGCATCACAATCTGGATGGTTTGCGATGAGCTTATAGTTTCCTTTTGGAACTGCTTTGAAAATAAAATTCCCTTTGGAATCTGAAATCTGGGTGGATGTTCCGATGGTAATTTTTGCCTCTTTTAACGGTACTTTGTCGTGAAAATCGATCACTTTTCCTTTGACTGTAAATGTTGTTTGAGCGTTAGTGAATAGCAATCCAAACAAGATTGCGATGATATTTATAATAAATTTCATTTAAATTAATTTTAAGTATAAAAAAACAAGAATATTTAAAAAACTGAAAATCAATTCTTTAATATTCCTTTCGAAAAAATAGAGCTGTTTTTAAATGAAAAATGCAGGCGGACCGCGTAAATGAAAATTGAAGAGTGAAAGTTTGACAAATTCCTTTTCATTCGTAAAGATCTCTAAATGAAAATCTTCAATTGAAATTGCTGAAAAGAAAAATTCCTGAGAATTGATGTATTTTCCCTCATGCAAAATATGACAGGATAAACAATCTGCGTAATGCGCGGCTTCCGAAGAATTAGTAAAAGTTTTGTCAGCCTTTGTAAAATGGAAATCCTTAAAGACTTCGCCACTTCCGTGATCGTGAAAACTTTGAGAAAACAAGGCCACGAAAAGATAGACCGCCGTAAACAGCGATGCTAAAAATTTTTGGCTTTTCTTATTTCTCAACATTTTGCAAACTTAGGGATTTTAAAAGAAAAAGGAAAATGAACTTTTATTAATGGAAAAATGATATTAATCAGAATTTTAAAAACGGTTAAATCTCATATCATAAAGCCTTACATAATTGATGGAGATTTCGTAAATTTGTGCTGAAATTTTTAACTATGAAAGAAAGTGCAGTGAAAAAGATTGTAGTTCTCACCTCAGGTGGAGACGCACCCGGAATGAACGCAGCTTTAAGAGCGGTTGTTAGAACAGCAAGTCACTACAAAATAGAATGCTACGGAGTAAGAGAAGGTTTTAATGGTTTGATTAATGATGATTTTACCAGAATGGGCCCCCGATCCGTTAAAAATATTATTACAGAAGGTGGAACGATTTTAAAGTCAGCCCGATCTTTAGAATTTAAAACACCAGCTGGTCGAAAAAAAGCTTTTGAAAACTGTCAGAAACATGGCATCGATGGAATGGTTTGTATCGGTGGAGACGGAACTTTCAGAGGTGCAAAAGTATTTAACGAAGAATTTGGTATTCAGGTCATCGGAGTTCCCGGAACGATTGATAATGATATTTTCGGTACCGATAATACCATTGGATACGATACGGCTTTGAATACGGCCATGGAAGCTATCGACAAGATCAGAGATACTGCCACTTCGCACAACAGAATTTTCTTCGTGGAAGTTATGGGACGTGATGCAGGATTTATCGCTTTAAATAGCGGTTTGGCTACTGGCGCAATTGGGATTTTAATTCCAGAAAAGAAAGATAGTATCGACGAACTTTTTGCCACGTTCGAAAGAGCAGAAAAGGCTGGTAAAGCTTCAAGTATCGTCGTAGTTGCAGAAGGTGAAAAACTGGGCAGCATTTATGATATTGCGAAAGCAACCCAAAATGGTTTTCCAAGTTATGATATCCGAGTGGCCGTTTTAGGACACATCCAAAGAGGTGGTTCACCAAGTTGTGCAGACCGAGTGTTGGCGAGCAGATTAGGATACGGTGCCGTCATCGGATTAATGGATGGAAAAACTAATGTGATGGTAGGAATGCAGTCCAACAGAATGGTTTATACCGACATTGAAGAAGCGGTAAAAAAACACAATGAACTCGATCAGGATTTACTGAAAATTTCAGAAATCTTATCAATTTAATTCAATAACAAATCTAATTTTAAAATAGAAATTATGTCAAAAATCAAAGTAGGAATCAACGGATTCGGTAGAATTGGTCGTCTTGTTTTCAGAGCAATGGCCGAAAGAGAAAACATCGAAGTTGTAGGAATCAACGACCTTATCAATGCCGAATACATGGCGTATATGCTAAAGTATGATTCAGTACACGGACAATTTAACGGTGAAGTTTCTGTCGAAGGAAATGACCTTATCGTTAACGGAAACAGAATCAGAGTAACTGCTGAAAAAGATCCTAACAATTTGAAATGGAACGAAGTAGGTGCTGAATATATCGTAGAATCTACAGGTTTATTCCTTTCTAAAGAAGCTGCTCAAGCACACATCAACGCTGGTGCGAAAAAAGTAGTTCTTTCTGCTCCTTCCAAAGATGACACGCCAATGTTTGTAATGGGTGTAAACCATAAAGAATTGACAGACGATATCAAAATTTTCTCTAACGCTTCTTGTACAACCAACTGTCTGGCGCCGATTGCGAAAGTAATGCACGACAACTTCGGAATCGTTGAAGGTTTAATGACGACAGTTCACGCAACAACTGCTACTCAAAAAACAGTTGACGGACCATCAATGAAAGACTGGAGAGGTGGACGTTCTGCTTTGAACAATATCATCCCTTCTTCCACAGGTGCTGCAAAAGCAGTAGGAAAAGTAATTCCTGCTCTAAACGGAAAATTAACTGGAATGTCTTTCAGAGTACCAACAGCAGACGTTTCTGTAGTTGACTTAACCGTAAGATTAGAAAAACCAACTTCTTACGAAGAAATCTGCCAGGCAATGAAAGCTGCTTCAGAAGGTGAACTAAAAGGAATTTTAGGATATACCGAAGATGCTGTAGTTTCTCAGGATTTCGTGGGTGAAAAAAGAACTTCAGTATTCGATAAAGACGCTGGAATCATGTTATCTCCACAATTCGTGAAAATCGTTTCTTGGTATGACAACGAAATGGGATACTCTAACAAATTAGCTGATTTGTTGGTACATTCTGCTTCCCTATAGGAAATAAGCAATTGTTAATAAGCAATTAGTAATAGGAACCTCTCGAATTTTCGGGAGGTTTTTTTTGTATGATAATTTGGGCAATCCCCTCGCCTTGCTTTTCCAGCCGCTCGGGTCGGGCTATCCGTTGCAATCTTTTTTCCTCACCCCAACCCTCTCCAGAGGAGAGGGAGCCCACGCAAAAAAAAAGGATTTCCACTTCTATCCCTATTGCAAGGCAGTTATAACAATCCAATTGGTTTAAAAATTGTAGAAAGAAATCCGTAACTTAACCTGCAAGAAATTTCAAAACATTTTGTGAACCAAATAAATTTCCCCTTGCTGAGCGAAGCGCCTTTGCGAACGTAACTTAAAAAGCATGATGTTTAAAAATCTTTGCATTCCTTGCGTTAAAAATCATTAGATATCTACAGAGATTAATAAACTATGACACCAAAATTTCAAAACGCCACTCATTTCAAAAATTACTGGGAACAGGGAAACGGAAAAGAACTACTCGCTTGGTCAGAACTAAAACCAGATATTCAAACCTTTTACAAATTCACTCCACTCTACCATCAAGTTGATGACCTGGGCGATGAAGTGGTGAAGGAAACCTATTTGAAACTCAAATACAAAGAAGCAAGTGCCATTATATATAAATACTCAGCGCAATCCATTTCCGACAATGATGACGCCCCTGAAAGTGTTATAAAACTATTTCTTCAACTTCAAGAAATTCCGCATTGGTTTGATAAAGATTTAGCAAACAAAGGGGCGAGATTCTGCATGAGAACCGGTGCAAACGGCTTAATGATTCTTCGTGATTTCACGTTGATGGGCGGGTATGATTTCGCTTATATCAGCAAACCTTTAATCTTCACCGAAGCCTTAAAGAAAGGCGCTGTAAAACGTCTAAAAGACACTTTAGAATTCTGGGTAAACGTTACACGAGAAAATGCCTTAACACCAAATTCCGAAGCTTATCAGTTGATTGTCAGAACTAGGTTAATGCATTCTTACGCGCGTTTAAAAATTAAACAAAAAACCGAACAATGGGATTATGAGAATTGGGGCGAACCTATTAATTCCTGGGATATGATCGCAACCTATACTGGATTTTCACTCGTCTTTATGCAAGGTTTAAAAAAACTCGGAATCATCATTTCCGACGACGAAGAAAAAGGACTCTTTCATCTTTGGAAATATATCGGATATCTACTGGGAATCCCTGTCGACTATTTACCCAATAACCGCCAGCAAGCTGTTGAACAATTTTATTGGTGGACGACCATTCAAGATGAAGGTGACGACGATTCTGCTCAATTAGCACAAGCACTACTCCAGGAAAATTTGGATAATACAATTTACAAACGTTCCTTCCAGCGGAAAATACTGAAGAATCTGCATCAAAGCATGAACTGGTTTTTATTGGATGAGGAAATTAATAAGCGACTTCAAATTCCTAAGCCCGCAAAAGCGTTTTTAGTTTTTCCCAAAATCGTAATAAAAGGAAATAAAATTTTTCAAAAAATCTATTTACGCAATACTACGCAATATCAAAACTTGGTAGAAATGGGAAGTGAGCAACAGAAGAAAGTTTTGGCAGATTATATTGAACATACGCCGAAAGATTTCCATTATTAAAAATAGTATGGTTACCGACAGCTAAAAATAAATAAGTTTAAGTTTTGCCTAAAGTCTATTAAATTATATCATTTGATAAATGGACTGCAGCTCGTCACTTTTAATTTCAAAAACCTAAATTTCCTATATCAAATAAAAAACGGTTCGCATATTCTGCGAACCGTCATTAGTTATATTTGAAGATAATTTACTTCACAATCATTTTTGTGACTGCAACTCCTTTTTCAGATTTCAGTTGAATTAAATAAACTCCAGCTTTTAAACCGTTGATAGAAATGGTATCATCGCCATTATCTTTAGCAGCTTTTACGGTTTTAACTAAAACTCCTGCAAGATCATAAATAGCAATCGTTCCATTTTTAGCGTTGGTATAACGGATATTTGCATTTCCATTCGTAACTGGATTTTGGGTTAATTTCAAAGAAACAGCATTTTGAGTTCCTCCTACTTCATCAGTTCCTAAAGCCGACGCATTTCCAAATATTCTGAAACCTCCTGCTTCAATCGTAATCGGTGATGTAGTGCTCGATACCGGAACAGATGTATTATCCATTAAATTCACCCAGTTTCCAGTATATGGAAAATCAGGAACAATATTTTGTGAAGTCAACGTAAAGTTGGCTAAAACAACTACATTTTTTAAAGCACTTGAAGTTGAATTGTTAAAGATAAATAATCTTGGCATCAAATTACCCGACTCTACCGTAAAGGTCGTGGTGTTGAAAACATCGTTTGATAATCTCAACGCTAGGATCTTTGCCCAAGTATCATAAACAGACTTTCTGGCTGCATCAACATCATAAGCCAAACCAAATGCAGATGGTTTTTTATCGAGTTTACAATCTCCCGGAATAGAATCAGTTTCTGTATTTACTACTCCATTTTCACACGTGTAAATACTTTTATCAAAACCTAATTCTGCAAATTGCCAAATCATTTTCGGGCCTGGAACCGTTAAGAAAACCGCACCGTATGCTTTTTGTCTTTCTAAAGAAGTTGCTAAATCTTTAACATTATAACTTCCAGCTGAACCACCAAAAGTGATATTTTTATACATTAATCTTTCTTCATCATGGCTTTCACCATAGCTGATTGCTCTTCTTTGCTGAAAACCATGCGCTTCAAAATCAACTCTACTGAAATTGCTGTTTGGTGCAAATCCCATCGTGTTTTCATTGTAAGGAGTGGTTTGTTTATCCCACATCATCACGCCTTTTCCTTCGCTAACTTTGTAGTTTGCCCACTGCGCTTCTTCAGAATCGGTTCCTAAGTGTTCAAAAATAATTAATGATGTTGGATCATGACTCCATTGATAATCCGCAAATCCTTTTAGAATATTCACACGGTCTTGCTGATATTTGTTGGTACACGTATCATCGCCCGCGGCACAGTTTTGGGTAAATCCTTTGGTTAAATCCCAACGGAAACCATCCACTTTATATTCTTTAATCCATTGCTCTAATACTCTGTTCACATAATATTTGGTTGCAGAGGTAGAATGGTTAAAGTCATTAAATACACTGTAAGAGTGTTTTGCAACCTGATTGAAATACGGATTATTTGCTGCCGGCTCACCGTAACCATCACCATCCGGATCGATCATCCACATTCTAGTCAATGGACTTCTTCCTGTGGCATGATTTAAGGCAATATCCAGAATTACGGCAATTCCATTTTGGTGACATAAGTCGATAAACTCTTTAAATTTTTCTGGCGTTCCGTACGCTTTATCTAAAGCATTATGAAATCCTGTGTTGTAACCCCAAGAATTATTTCCATCAAATTCCATTACCGGCATTAATTCTACCGCGTTAATATTTAATGATTTTAAATAGGAAATTTTATCAATAAGCGATTGCCAGGTTCTTTCTGCCGTGAAGTCTCTCACCAATAATTCATAGACGATCAAATTCTCTTTCGCTGGCTTCGTAAAGTTAGAAACAGTCCAGTTGTAAGCTGGTTTCGCCGTTTGAATCACAGAAACATCAAAGCTTTGTCCCGCTGGATAAACCGGCAGATTAGGATAAACGTTTGCGTATTGATTAATCCACGGATCATCATCTGGTGACAAAACTAAAGTTGAAAAAGGATCTGCTACTTTAATCCCGTCGGCGGTTCTATACTGAAAAGTATAAACCTGCTGCGGCGTTAAACCTGTAACTTCCAACCAATACAAATCAGGATTGGTGGTATCTCTTTTCATTAAATAATTAGCGCTTACTGCCCAGTTATTAAAACTTCCGATCACATGAACAGATGCTTTTAAAGGTGCATAAATCGCCAGGCCAACTTTGGTCGGATCTGCTGGATCGTACGTAATTCCCTGTCTCATGTACGCTGGAATTGCAGCAACAGTTACCGGAATTGAAAGGGCAACTGTAAAAGTTTTACTCACTATGGTACCGCCAACAGCGTCTGTAGCAATCACTTCCATGTTTGCGTCTTGAGTGACCGTATAAGGGAAATTCAAAGTCGTACCTGCAGTAGAACTCGTATATACCGGATTTCCATTTGCTTTCACAACATAATTCGCAGGTAAAGATGAAGTTCCTGTGATATTCAAAACAGTTCCTGAAGTCACCACATTGGTACTGCCTTCAACTGGATTGGTTAAATTAAACTGAAATTTTCCTACATTAATTAAAATATCCTGTGATTGAACGCCGCCGTTAATAGTTTTCACTAACATCCCAATTCTAATAAGAGGATTGGTACGGTTTCCGTAAAAGGACTTCACCGTGTTCATTGTAAAAGTATAAGTCCCGACTCCGCCTGAGCTGGAAACGTAAGTTAATTTATTCGCTGCATTTGAAGCAGTCCAAGCTCCGTTGGTAGGCGCGTCAACTTGCGAATTATTAGAATCAACCGACCAGGCCCAAAGGTAGAGAGCGTGAGAGGTTGCAACTCCAAATGCGGTTTCGTTTACTGTAAAAGTAAGCGTAATTGCTTCGGTTTCATTAAAAGTGGCTGGGTTGACCGCATAGGTAATATTTTGCTGAGCGACCACAAAAAACGGAAGCATGACAGCTAAAAAGAGCGTGTAAAAATATTTCATGTTCAAATTATTTTAAGAATGTAAAAATAGTAAAACTTCATCATGAAGCCTCTATTTATTTTTAATGTTTATCATCTGATCCATAAACAAATAGAGATTACAAAATAGCCTTCGTCTGAGAAGTATCCGTAATGTTTATAGAATTATATTCAATTTGATTTTTGCTTTCTGAGATGGCGTTGGCATTTTCTAAGAAGAAATTTTTTCCCGCCAAAAGTTCGGTGAGCAAAGTCCGCATTTGTTCCGCAGCGACTTCAGGTAAATGGGATTTCTTAGCAGCTTCAATTACCTGGCGTTTTCCGTTCTGTTGAATTTTTGCCAAATCATCTTTACTGAAAAGATTGAAGAACTGCTCTTCAATATTATAATATTTGTAATCCGTTTCAGTTGAAATTATTTGTGGTGCGGGAAAATTCAGCAACTTCACCTTTCTATTAACTTCATCAACTTCCCATTGAAATTTTTCAAAATCATAGCCAACCAAAACTTTAGCCTGAACAATAACCAATGCTTTCTTTTTTGAAGGAATAAAATTAAAGATCTTGGTCGTTTCTTCGTAATTGTAGATTTCGTTGAAATGACCTTCCGCCGAAACTACTTTGAAAACCTTGCGCATGCTTTCCGCGATCGTATGAGAACTTTCGGTAATAACAACCGGTGCCGCACTCATTTTATTGGAAATCAAGAAGGCAATAATTCCACCCAAAACCAATCCTAACAACAACATGATTAGCGTCATCATCGAATTAATGGATTCACTTTGTGTCATTTGATAAAGAAAATAAGCTAAGAAAAGGGCGATCAGTATTCCGGCAGACCAGAACATGATCTTATATTTTTTAAAGTTCATACGATTTGAATTTAGGTAAAGGTATGAATTTTCAAAAAATTACTGAAGCTCTTTAACCAAAGTATTGTAAGAGAAACCGGTCGAAAAAATTTCTATTTTCTTGAAAGAAACTTTGGCGGAAGAATTAATTCCTCAAATTTACCTTTGACTTCTAATTTTTTATAATAAAGATTTCGCGCCATTATTTTGAGCATTAAATCTTTGTCGAAGAATTTCCAAAACGGTTCCTGATGAACTTTCGTTGGTTTTCTAATTTCATCGAAACTAGTAACCCAAGAATCTGGATTGTGATAAAATTCGATAATTCCACAATGATCTGGAATTTGATCAGCTTCAACCATTCCTTGTGGCAAAAGAAAACTGAAATGATTGCACGGATAATCACCACAAGAAATTTTATCATGTTTCAGAAACCGCTCTTGGGTTTTCTGATTTTGATATTGCTTTTTGAAATCGTTTTTAAAGTCAGCTTTTGAAAACTTAATTTCCAGTTCATGACTGAATCCATCTTCATTAATGATTAAAATATCAGCTTCCCAATCGGAATGGAAATGGTTGGTCAAAACCAGATCTTTCTCAAAATCACAAAATTTCGAAATATAGTTATACGTTAGTTCTTCTACTTTAAGCATGGAAATTTTAATTAAGAGACCAGCAAACTGCAACCCCGAATATCGGAATGATCAATTCTTCCCAACACTTGAAACTGATTCGAATTAGTTTTTTTGCCATTTGTACCAAAGTGAAGAATCTCAGAATCTGTCAATGTTCTACCCAAATCCTGCGTCGCAATAAAACTGCAAGAATGTCTGTTCGCTAAGTCAATGATATTAATTGCGCCATTCCTTCCGGCTTCTAAATAGGAAAAAGGATCTTCGGTATTTCTAATGAGAATGCGCATCCAGTTTGGAGTTTCGTAAATATTTTGACCTAAAGAATAAGCTTGCGAAAGTAATTCTGTCATTGAATATTCGGAGTAAATTTTATCGGTGCCGAAACCTTGATGAAAAATAGCCAGCAATTCATCTTTGGTCATTTCCTGCTTACGGCCTTTCATTCCGCCAGTTTCGATGATGATCAATTGATCAGACGACTCGATAATTTGATGATTTGTTTTTGCAAAATCCAGAAAATCTAACAATGCAAAAGCAACTCCGAATAGAATGACTTTTTTATTTTGTTTTGAAAGCTCCTTTAAAACTTCAAAAAGCTCTTCATGATTATAGAGGAAATATCCATTCTCTGGTTTTCCTGATTTCTTCATCAGAAAGTCAACCATGTAAATCAAAGAGGAGTTTTGTTTTTCTAAATAACTTGGCAAAAGTCCAAGAAAAATATAATCTTCAGCTTTTCCGATAAACTGCTCGAAACTCTTCTCAATACTTTCCTGATATAATTTCTCATCAGAAATCCAATGTTTAGAAAGATTCATCTGAGTAGTGCCGGAACTTTGAAAAAACAAATCAGTCTTTTTATTTTGATCTAGAATCGTGTGGTTTTTAAACATCTCAATCGGTAAAAAAGGAATTTTTTCAACGTCCTGAATTTCATCTGGATCAATGTTTAGAAAATCAACAAACTTTCTGTAAATTTCGATGTTATTGTATTGATATTGAAAAGTTTCCAGGCATTTTTTCTGGAATTCTGCTTCGGTCTGGATGTCAAAAATATCATTCATTTTATTTGAAAGTACAAAAGTCAAAAAAGAAAAGCGGAATTCAAAATTTTTATTTGAATTCCGCTTAAAAAATTTTAATTGAAGAAAAAACTATTGTTTAGTTTCCTCTATAAGTTGAGTAACCGTAAGCTGAAAGCGTGATTGGTACGTGATAGTGTTCTCCATTTGTAATTTCGAAAACTACTTCAACCCAAGGATAAAAACTTTCAGTTCCATTTTTTTGGAAATAATCTTTGGTATAATAAGTCAGTTTATAAATTCCGTTGTTTGAGGCACTGTTGTCTAAAAAATTAGGAACGCGACCGTTTTGGTCAGTTACTTTTTCGTCTGCATAAGACCACATTTTGGTCGCAGGAATATACTTCTCTAATTTAATAGTCACTCCTGCAGCAGGCATTCCTTTCGACACATCTAAAATATGACTTGATAATTGGTACGTTGCTTCTTTGGTTTGTCCAAAAGAAAAAGCGGAAATAAGCACAGCGAAAAGTGCGATAAATAAATTTTTCATGATGTTAATTTAAATAATTGTTTGAGGTAATCTCAACAGCGAACTTATTCTATTTTCACGTCGATTCTCCTAGTCAACAATAATGCCGTGAATTTTTACTTTTCAAACGCTTTTAGCTCGAATTCATTTGAAAATTCACCATAGGTAAAGTAAGAAATCCAGTCTCCTAGGTTGATGTACTTGGCTTTGCCGTTTTCTAAATCTAAAACCATCGGTAAATGCCTATGACCGTAAACGAAAAAATCTATGTCTTCGGTTTTCAATTTCTCTTTGGAATAGATGATGAGAAACTCTTTGTCTTCGCCTAAAAACTCTTTGTCTTCTTCTCCGGAAATCATCTTGTTTTTAGTGGAAGCATAAATGGCAATTTTCATTGCAATATCAGGATGTAACCATCGGAAAGCCCATTGCGCTAACGGATTGGTAAAGACTTTCTTCATTCTTTTATACCCTTTATCACCAGGTCCTAAACCATCGCCGTGCGCGAGTAGAAAATTCTTGCCATTAATTTCAAAATACTGTTTATCGAAAAAGACTTTGCAACCAATTTCTTCTTCGAAATAATTTTTCATCCACAGATCGTGGTTTCCAACGAACATGAACAATTCAATACCCGAATCTTTTAATTCTGCCAATTTGCCTAAAACCCTCACGTAACCTTTTGGAATAACATGGTTCCACTCATGCCAAAAATCGAACAAATCGCCCATCAAGAATAAAACCTGCGCGTCAGTTTTTATTTCATCCAACCAGCGAATAAATTTCTCTTCCCGAACTTTACTTTCTTTCGGCGTCGGAGCACCGAAATGTTGATCGGAAGCGAAATAGACTTTTTTATTTTGTTCTAAATTGATTTTCATGCTGAAAGGTTCGGTTTGCAAGGTTTGAGGTTCAAATTTCAGTAATTAATTATTAAGAAATATTTCTAATTAAAATGGATCTTAAATATAATCGTCAAATCATCACATTAAAAAATTATCACATCAATTGATCTTCTGCAAACCATTCTCCGTAAGAGTTTTCGGTTTCGTGAAGTTTCAGATAAGCCAAACTTACTGTTTCTGGAAGTTGCTTTTTAATTTTTGCTGCAATATCATAAAGCATATTTTCACACGTCGGCTGGTAATCGCAATAAATTACCTTGTGTCCTTTTTCTTCTAAATCTTCACCCAATTCTTTATGTGGAGAAAGTCCATTTAACATTACTGCATGATCCCAAACGTCCAGTATTTCTGATTTTACAATTTTTTTGATATCGCCAAAATCTACGACCATTCCATTTTTCGGATGGTCTAAGTCATTAATCGGAGTTCCTTTTACGGAAACAAATAATTTATAAGAATGTCCGTGCATATTTTTACACTTTCCATCATAGTTATAGAGAACATGTGCCGTTTCGAAAGTGAAAATTTTGGTAATTCGTATCATTTTGCAAAGATAAGTAAATTCAATATTGAACCTTTAGTTTAAATTAATTTTAAACGCACGGTCCTTTAATAAAAGGCTCTTAATTAAAAAGAATAGATAATAAACGCAATAATCACAATTGGACCTAAAATAATTAATAAAGGAAGAACCAGATTTAAGATTGCTTTCCAGACCGAAATTTTCTGAACCTCAGAAAGTCCGATAACAGAAAAGACAATCGTGAAAATTCCCAAAATTATTTCTAATAAAATCGCACCCCAAAACACAATATTTCCCACGATACCAGCATTAACCAGATCGCCATCTTTTACGAAAAGATCGATTCCATAAACTGCAATTTGAGGAACTAAAAAAATCAGGGATATCGCAGACGGAATCATTGCATAGGCCAATATGCGATAAATGGAATCGGTGTCGCCTTTTCCATCCAGCCACTTGCCGGTCCAATTAAGTAAAGCGGCATAAATGTAATAGCTCAGCCAACCTAAAAATCCACCCAAAATGATACAACCAGCGATTAATCCTAGCAATGAAGCATTTTCGCCCAAATTTCGATTGGCAGCTCTATCGAAAGCTCCTGAAACTCCGGCGAGAAATAATAAAACATAAAAGTATTTCTCATATTTCGTTTCATGAATATATTTCAACACTCTTCTGGGTTCTGTCCAGATCTTTATAAAAATCTCCTTGTCGCTAAGCGTATCATAAGTTTCAAATTCCTGGAATTTACTCTCAATATTGTCTGCGTTCATCATTATTATTTAGTTTCCGAAAGTAATTAAATTTCTTTTCAAAACAGAGAAAATATTTCTGGCATTTAATTAAAAAAATCCCCTTCCAAAAAATGAAAGGGAATTTCAAACAATTTAAAAAAATATAGAATATTGTGTTTTTAATCAATGGAACTGTTCAGCTTCAGTAGAACCAGCGAGAGCGATAGTAGAGGAATTTCCATCTGTTACTACGGTTTGAACCTCATCAAAATAGGAAGTTCCAACGAAATTTTGGTGTTTCACGGCGCGGAAACCTTTAGATTGCAATGCGAATTCTCTTTCCTGCAATTCACTGTAACCAGCCATTCCTCGTTCCTTGTAAGCCAAAGCCAACTCAAACATCGACGTATTTAAAGCGTGGAAACCTGCCAAAGTGATGAATTGGAATTTGTAACCCATAGCGGCTAACTCCTCACGGAAAGTTTCCATTTCAGGAATTGATAATTTTGCGGCCCAGTTGAAAGATGGTGAACAATTATAAGCCAACATTTTTCCCGGAAATTTTGCGTGAATTCCTTCGGCGAATTTTCTCGCATAGTCCAAATCAGGATTTGAAGTTTCCATCCAGATCAAATCGGCGTAAGGTGCATAAGCCAAACCTCGGTCGATTCCCTGCTCTACTCCATTGTTCACTTCGTAGAAACCTTCATTAGTTCTTTTTCCGGTCACAAATTTATGATCTCTTGGATCGATATCTGAGGTTAACAAATCTGCAGCATCAGCATCGGTTCTCGCCACCAAAACAGTTGGAACACCGCAAACATCGGCTGCCAAACGTGCGGCAACTAATTTATTGATCGCTTCCTGAGTCGGAACCAAAACTTTTCCACCAAGATGTCCACATTTTTTTGCAGAAGATAATTGGTCTTCGAAGTGAACTCCGGCGGCACCGGCTTCGATCATTTGTTTCATCAATTCAAAAGCATTTAAATTTCCACCAAAACCTGCTTCAGCATCAGCAACGATGGGAACTAAATAATCTTTGCAATCTTCAGCTTTAACCTCATTCACAGACTGTATTTGATCCGCACGCAACAACGCGTTATTAATTCTTTTCACCACAGACGGAACTGAATTCGCGGGATATAAACTTTGATCGGGATACATTTCACCACTTAAATTCGCATCGGCTGCAACCTGCCAACCAGAAAGATAAATCGCTTCTAAACCAGC
This sequence comes from Flavobacteriales bacterium UBA5040, assembly GCA_002415135.1. GTDB lineage: Bacteria > Bacteroidota > Bacteroidia > Flavobacteriales > Weeksellaceae > Kaistella. Next base: position 438,182 of record DIBY01000016.1, read on the forward strand.
ATCAACTTCCTGTACCGCTTGGTTTCCGGTAAGCGCACCTAAACCTGCCACAAAATCTTGGTTGTTTAATTTTTCCCATAATTTCTCGGACATTAATTTGGCGATGGTGTAATCGAGCTTATAAGAACCTCGAAGTTTCAATACTTTTTCTGCGGAATAAGGTCTTTTGATACCATTCCATCTTGGGCTTTCTAACCATTCTTTTTCCAGTTGCTGGATCTGTTCTTGCTTTTTCATATCGATTTTGTTTTTGTTTTGTTATTTCTGTGGACTATTCTTTTTAACGCAACGGACGCAAAGATTTTTCAAATTATATTCTTCAAATATTACGGTCGCAAAGGCGTTTCACTTAGCAATTGCAAATTTTTGAAATCGCCCTTCATGATCTTTATAAATGACTTTAATATTAAAACTTTGTGACTTTGTGGTTAAGATTTCCCAGTTTTTTATCAATCAATTTCTAACTTTCCTAAACTTGTCTCTTTTTACTTTTTACTTGGCTCTTTTCTCCCGGCTCTTATAAAAACTGATACGCTTTCAAAGTCAAAAATTCCGCGAAATTGTCATTAAGGATCAGGTCATCGAAAAGTTCGGTTGCTAATTCGAATTTTCCATTTTTGTAGCGTTCTTCGCCGACATAATTTTTGATCTTTTCTAACTCTTCTTCCTGCCAGGTCAAAACCATTTCGGGCCTTAACGTTCTTCCATCTTCTAGTTTTGTTTCATTTTTCAGCCACTGCCAAATTTGAGTTCGGGAGATTTCTGCGGTGGCAGCATCTTCCATCAAATTATATAGAGCTGCGGCGCCAACTCCCATTAACCACGATTCGATATAGAGAATTCCGACGTTGATATTTTTTCGAACGCCATTTTCAGTGATCGTTCCTTTTGGAATTTCCAGGAGATCTTCTTCGGAAATATGATAGTTTTCGAATTTTTCATCGATTTGATTGGTCGTCGGCATGAATTCATCAAAGATCTTTTTCGCAACAGAAACCAATCCTGGATGCGCGACCCAAGTTCCATCGTGTCCGTTTTTCACTTCGCGTTCTTTATCGGCGCGAACCTTAGCATAAGCGATCTCGTTTTCTGCTTCGTTGTTTTTGACTGGAATTTGAGCAGCCATTCCGCCCATCGCGTGAACGTTTCTTTTATGACAAACCTGAATCACTCTTTTTGAATAGGCACTCATAAAAGGCGAAGTCATGGTCACCTGATCGCGATCGGGAACTAAAAATTCGGGGAGATTTCTGAATTTTTTGATGTAGGAAAAAATATAATCCCAACGTCCGCAATTCAAACCGGAGCTGTGTTCTTTTAATTCATATAAAATTTCGTCGAGTTGAAAAGCTGCCGTGATTGTTTCAATTAAAACAGTAGCTTTAATCGTTCCCTGTGGAATTTCTAAATAATCCTGCGAGAATTTAAAAACATCATTCCACCATTTTGCTTCCTGGTAGTATTCTAATTTTGGTAAATAAAAATAAGGTCCACTTCCGTTCTCAATAAGTTTTTTAGCATTCCTAAAGAAGTAAATTCCGAAATCGATTAAAGAAGCAGAAGCTTTTTCATTATTAAATTCAACATTCTTTTCTTCTAAATGCAAACCTCTTGGACGAACTAAAAGGGTGGCTAATTTTTCGCCCAGTTCATATTTCTTTCCATTCTCATTTTCAAAACTAATCGTTCGGTTAATCGCATCTGAAAGGTTTCTTTGACCATCCATACAATTTTCCCAGGTCGGTGAATTACTGTCTTCGAAATCTGCCATAAAAGTGGACGACCCAGAATTCAAAGCATTGATAACCATTTTCCTTTCAACTGGTCCCGTAATTTCAACTCTTCTGTCTAATAGATCTTGGGGAAGTGGATTACACATCCAGGTTCCGTTTCTAATCTCTGCAGTTTCCGGAAAAAACTTCGGAAGTTGGCCATGATCAAACTCCACTTGTTTCATCGTTCTTGAATGAAGAAGCGCAATTCTCTCACTATTAAACTTAGAATGAAGTTCGTTTAGAAAACTTACTAATTCAGCCGTAAAAATATCGCTGTACTGTTCTTGAGGAAGAATTTGAAATTGTGTAGCCGTTTCCATTTTGTATAAACTTTAATGATTTACTATTGCAAACATAAACAAAAACTTTCACTAATAGCGAACGTTCGCTAATTTTATTCAAAATTTATTATACGAACAATCGCTTAATTTTATTTACCTTTGTATTCATCGTATTTCACCTTCTATTTAGAAATAATATAAATTAAATTTCGTCAATGGCCAACGACAGTGATTTTATAAAAACGGTTTTCGGATTGAAAATGAAGCAGTTCCGACAGAAAAATAGTTTTTCTCTACAGGATCTTGCGAATTTAACAGGCGTTTCCAAATCCTATTTAAATGAGATTGAAAATGGTAAGAAATATCCAAAACACGATAAGATCGCGCAGTTGGCCGAAGCATTAAATTGCACTTATGACGACTTGGTTTCTACTAAACTGGATAAAAGTTTAGCACCGATTACCGAAATTTTACAGTCTGACTTTTTTAAAGAAATACCACTCGATCTCTTCGGCATTAATAAAAACAACTTGATCAGCATTATCAGTGATGCACCGAAAAAAGTAACAGCTTTCATTAATACCTTAATTGAAATTTCGAAGAATTATAATTTGAGCAAAGAGCGTTTTTACTTTGCGGTGATCAGAAGTTTTCAAGAATTACACGATAATTATTTTCCGGAAATTGAGGAGAAAGCGACAAGTTATATTTTAGAAAATAAGCTCTCTAACAAACCTCATTCTGCAGAATTTGAATCCATTTTAAAAGAGCAATTTGAATATGAAATTAAATCTCTCGATTTGGAACAATATGGCGCATCAGGGAAATTGCGATCATTGTATATTCCCGAGAAGAAACTACTTTTATTGAATGAACTTTTAGATGAAGATCAAAAAACATTTATTCTGGCGAAAGAAATAGGCTTTAACATTCTGAATTTGAATCCACGTCCAAACACTTATTCCTGGCTGGATTTTACAAGTTTCGAAGAACTTCTGAACAATTATTATGCTTCTTACTTTGCGGGATGCCTATTGATTCGCAAAGAAATCTTGACCACCAAATTGAGTGATTTTTTCCAAAACTCAGAATGGAATCCCGAACTATTTGAAAATTTAATTGAAGAATTTACGAACTCTCCAGAAACTTTCTATTATCGCTTAACTAATATTCTACCACAGGAACTCGGAATTAAGGATCTGTTTTATCTCTGTTTTACGAAGAAGAAAAATTCAGATAAAATTCAGATTTTAAAAGAGTTACACCTAAATCAACAACAGGCACCACACGCCAACGCAACAAACGAACATTATTGCAGACGTTGGATCGCCGTGAAAAACCTGACCAATTTAAAAGGAAATGAAAAAGTTACCGATGCACAAATTTCCCATTATAAAGACAGCGGTTTAACGTATTTGGTGATTTCAACTTCTCAAAAAAATCCGTTTTCTGACGGAACGAATAGAAGTTATTGTTTAGGAATATTACTGAACTCGAATTCTTTAAAGAAACTAAAATTCGCAAAAATTGATCAAATCAAAACCGTGAATGTTGGTGTTACTTGCGAATTCTGTAGTATCCCGGATTGTGAAGTTCGGCAAGCTCCACCTTTAAGATTAGAAAAGGAGATCTTTAATGAGAATATGAAAAAATCGATTCAGAAGATTCGAAAGGATATACTTTAAACCAATATTCATCAAAAAAACTTTTGTGACTTTGTGGTTTTATAAAACTAAATTGTAACTTTCATTAAATTAACAGAGTATGTTTTTAGTGGACTTACTTTTCCCGAATCGCTGTCTGGAATGCAATCGAATTATTCACCACGATGAAGTGGTTTGCGTATTGTGTCTTGATCAGATTCATTTTACGCATCACCATTATTCCGAAAGCAATCTTTTACTTGAAAAATGCCGATTGTTGTTTCCGATTGAAAATGCTTTTGCACTCATGCAGTTTGAAGAAGAAAGCACCAGTCAAAAAATTATTCATCAACTGAAATACGGGAGTCGGGAGAAAATTGGAAAAATCATCGCGAACTGGACTTTAGAAAAAGTTGATCTCAGCTCCTTAAAAATTGATCATTTAGTAACCGTTCCGCTTCATCCGAAAAAAGAGAAAGAACGCGGCTATAATCAATTGCATCTTTTCGCGGATACTCTTTCAGCAGCATTGGAAATTACGTGTGCTCATACTTTAATTAAAAGAAATTTCTATAAAAAAGCACAGGCGAAAAAACGTCGGGAACAGAGAACGTTTAACGAAAATCTATTTTCAATCACCAAAAATATTTCGAATCAACATATCTTACTAATTGACGATGTTTTCACGACGGGAAATACGATGAGCGCCGTAGCTTGGCAAATTTTAAAAGAAGGAAATAATAAAGTCAGCGTTTTGGTGATGGCAATGGATTAATTTTTAGATGTTAGAAATTACTATAAAAAAATATCCCTCTGAAACGAAGGATATTTTTTTATTTTGAAATTATCATTATCTCTGTAATTTTTCGCCGTAAGACAAATCTCCAGCATCACCTAAACCTGGTGTGATATACCCTTTTGAAGTTAAGTTTTCATCAATTACACCTACCCAGATCTTCGCATTTGGATATTCCTTTTGAATCGTATCAACTCCTTGTTGAGATGCAATTGCGGCAACAATATGAAGTTGCGTCGGAGTTCCATGATTTAATAAATGTTTGATGGCTTCAATTAAACTCGCACCGGTTGCTAACATGGGATCTGCAACGATCAAAGGTCTTCCATCGATATTTGGACAAGTTAAATAATCCTGCTTGATAGAGAAATAATCGTTGGCATCGTGTTTACGATATGCGGCCACAAAACCACAATCTGCTTTGTCTAAGTAATTTAAAATCCCCTGGAATAAAGGAACTCCTGCTCTTAAAATCGTAGTAATTACAGGTTGCACTGCAACTTCTGTCACTTTTATTTGATCTAAAGGCGTTGTGATTTCAATTTCTTCAGTTTCCAGATCTTTACTGATTTCAAAGGCAGCGATCTCACCGATGCGTTCCATATTGCGGCGGAATCGTAAACGGTCCTGTTGTATATCTACATTTCGAAGTTCGTTGATCCAGGTGTTTACAAGGGAGAAGTTATCTGATAAAACGGTAATCATAATATTGATGTGATGATTTTTGATGTGATGATGTGATGATATTAAACACCTGTAACTTACTTATTAATTTTCGAAGTAGCGATGATTTTTGACAAAAGCTTCTGAATACTCAACAAAGTGATTTTCAAATTTTCATTAAAAGGATAACTTGGCGATTTTTCACACAGCAAAAGCCAATATTCAGTCTCCTTAGCTTCCTTATCTGCAATTTTTAATTTATGAATAAAATCCGCTCTGCTTTCCGCACTTTGAGACTCAAAAACATTTGCGCCTATAGAAGTTCCAGATTTCAATAATTGATTGGCAATTACAAATTTCCTTTTACTCTCCAATATTTCGGAAAATTCGATGATGTTTAATGCAAACTGGATGCTCAATTCCAAAATTTCATTTCTCCTTTCCATTTGTTTTCGTTTAATAATTAAATCAGCATATTAACAAATCGACCCATCATCAAATCAACTTATTTTTGTCTGAAATAGACCTCAATAGGAACTCCGGTGAATCCGAACTCTTTTCGAAGTTGGTTTTCAGTAAATCTTTTATAGGCTTCTTTTACATATTGAGGCAAGTTGCAGAAAAATACGAACTGCGGACTTGGTGTCGGAAGTTGTACGCAATATTTAATTTTTACGTATTTCCCTTTCAATGCTGGTGGCGGCGTTTTTTCAAAAATTGGAAGCATAATTTCATTCAACTTAGAAGTTTTAATTTTCTTCGCTCTGTTGGCATAAACTTCCATTGCCACTTCTACCGTTTTCAGAATTCTCTGTTTCGTTAAAGCAGATACAAAAAGAATTGGAATGTCTGTAAACTGACCAATTTTTTCTTTAATTCTCGCTTCAAAATCACGGGTCGTATTGGTTTCTTTTTCAACCAGATCCCATTTATTCACCACGATCACGATTCCTTTTCTGTTTTTCTGAGCCAATCCGAAGATATTCATGTCCTGAGATTCCCAACCTAAAGTCGCATCAACCATGATAATTACGATATCAGAATATTCAATAGAACGAACAGAACGCATCACAGAATAAAATTCCAGATCCTCTTTAACTTTCGCTTTACGACGCATTCCGGCCGTATCAACCAAGACAAATTCGTGTCCGAATTTATTGTATAAAGTTTGGATAGAATCACGCGTAGTTCCGGCAACATCAGTTACGATATTTTGTTCTTTATCTAAAAGTGCGTTAGTTAAAGTAGATTTACCAACATTTGGTCTTCCTGCAATGGTAATTTTAGGTAAACCTTCGAAAGGATCTTTATATTCGGTCGTGGGAAAATCTTTTACGATATCATCCAACAACTCTCCTGTACCAGAACCTGTTGCAGAAGACATGGTGTAATATTTTGAAATTCCCAGCTGATAAAATTCGGTCGCAGCTAATTCCTCTTTTGCAGAATCCGCTTTGTTCACTACAATGTAAACCTGCTTATTGGCGCGGCGTAACATCTCATGAATTTCGATATCTGTATCTGTTAAACCTTCAGCAACGTTCAGCATGAAGATAATGGAAGTCGCTTCATCAACGGCTAATTCAACCTGTTTAATGATTTCTCCCTGGAATGCATCTTCGGTATCTACTTCATAGCCTCCAGTATCGATTACAGTGAATTCAACTCCGTTCCAGTCAGATTTCCCGTAATGACGGTCTCTGGTAACTCCGGCTGTTGAATCTACGATGGCTTCTCTACGTTCTAGAAAACGGTTAAAAAGGGTGGATTTCCCAACGTTGGGACGTCCTACTATGGCGACGATATTCGACATAAAATTTTGTTTAATAATGACATTATTAATGGGTTACTCGAACTTTTCGAGCCCAAAAATTTTTGCAAAGATAGTTTTTTTAAGCGGTTTATTATTAATGTGAATATTTGTAACTTTCCCTTTCATTTATCCACTCATTATATAAGGATTAAATAAAACCTAACAACCAAAACTTAAAATTATGATTACTCTAATTATTCTGGCGGTGATCGCCATCTTTTTCTTTTACGGAATTTCAATCTACAACCGATTGGTAAAATTGAAAACAATGGTGGAGGAAGCTTGGAGCAGCATTGACGTGATGTTGAAGAAAAGGCACGATTTAATTCCGAATCTAGTAGAAACCGTAAAAGGTTACGCGACGCATGAAAGAGCAACCTTGGACAGTGTTACCCGAGCCAGAGCCGCAGCGATGGGTGCCAACACCATTCAGGAAAAAGAAGTGGCTGAGAAAAATCTGAGTCAAGCAATGATGAATTTGAATGCAGTTGCGGAACAATATCCTGATTTAAAAGCAAACACCAATTTCCTGCAACTTCAAGGAGAACTTTCCGCCTTAGAAGGTGATATCGAAAAATCGAGAAGATATTATAATGGAACCGTGCGTGAGAATAACATTTTGGTGGATACCTTCCCCAGCAATATCCTTGCAAACATGTTCAAATTTACGAAATCAACTTTCTTTGAATTGGATAATGTAGCAGAGAGAATTGTTCCCAGCATTAAATTTTAAAATCATGAAACGTTTATTGATAGGGTTTGTCCTGCTGATTTTCAGTTTCGGATTTGCACAAGATGTGAATTCCGCTAATCAGGAAGCGCCTAGTTATGAACACATCTTATCATTTGATTCTGATATCCTGATTTCGAAAGATGCCGAAACTACCATCACCGAAAAAATAAAAGTATATGCGGAAGGTATCAATATCAAACGTGGTATTTTTAGATCGCTTCCGCTTTGGCGAAATGTTAATGGCAAGAAAATCAGAATTAAATATGATATCATTTCGGTTCAAAAAAATGGTTCTAAAGAAAATTACCACACCGAAAACACGAGTGACGATTTCGCTATTTATTTCGGAGACAAAGATATCATCCTAACTCCCGGAGTTTATGAATATGAACTACAATATAAAACTTCAGACCAGATTGGCTTCTTCGAGAAGTATGATGAATTTTACTGGAATGTAAACGGATCTTTGTGGGATTTTCCGGTTGATGAAATTTCCGCAAAAGTCACTTTGCCAGATGGTGCAGAAATTTTGCAGCAATCTTGCTACACTGGTAATTATGGATCAAATGAATCGAATTGCACAGGCAAACAATTGTCATCAAATACGATTGAATGGTCTGCAAAAAATTTGGGTCAAAATCAAGGATTAACAATTGCCGTAGGCTTTAACAAGGGAATTTTCACTCCTCCACCTCCACCAGGAATCTTGGACAAGTATGGAATTCTGGCACTTCTTCTTTTAGCAGGATTGGGATTATTCGGTTATTTTTATTCAACCTGGCAGAAATACGGAATTGATCCGCAGAAGCCGGTTGTTTATCCACAGTTCAATTCGCCTCAAAATCTTTCGCCAGCTTCGTTAGGTTATTTGGAGAATGAATATTATTCGGCTCCAATGATCACCGCCGCGATTGTGAGTTTAGCGGTTAAAGGTTTTATTAAAATTATTGAAGATGATAAAAGGATCTTAGGAATTTTCGGTGTTAAAGAATATACTTTAGAAAAATTAAAAGAGCAAGATCAAACGCTACCAAAAGAGGAAATCAATTTGATGAATCAATTATTCTCGGGCAACTCGAACACCATTTCTTTTGACGGAAAATATAATTCTAAAATTGAAAATGCAGTGAATGATTTTAAAGCGAGTTTAACATTTCAACACGACAGCTTTTTAAAGAAAGGAAATAATTTAAGTAAATTGTTGATCCCAATTTTAGCAATTTTGATTCTCTACATCGGCGGTTTATACTTGAGTTACAAACTCTCTTATAATGACACCTATTTTGGAATTGGCATCGGTTTGTTCATTTTCATTACCGTGACTTCCATTATTTTCTCATTAGCATTTGCGAGATACAAATGGATAAGATGGCTTTACGGACTTTTTGCCGCTGGATTGATAATCGCTTTTATTCCCGTGGCCACTTCAGATACTTCGATGATGGAAAACCTCAATTTCTATGCTTGTTTTATTTTTCTAATTTTATCTTCTATTGGACTCGTATTTTACCAATACCTCATCAAACAACCAACACCAGAAAAGCTAGAAACCCAATCGCTCATCGAAGGTTTCAAAATGTATCTTGGTACGGCAGAAGAAAAAACATTGCAGTTTCATAATCCACCAGCAATGACGCCGCAGGTTTTTGAAACGATGTTGCCTTATGCTATGGTTCTAGGCGTTGATAAAATTTGGGGAAGTAAATTTCAGAATATGCTGAAAACTTCTTCTTTAGAAAACCAACAGTATAATTCCAGCTGGTACGTAGGAAGTTCGATGATGCATATGAACTTTGCGAATACGTTAACTTCTTCTCTCTCGCAATCGATTGCGAGTTCTTCTACGCAACCTTCCAGTTCCGGAAGCGGTTCTGGCGGCGGAGGATTCTCCGGAGGTGGCGGTGGCGGTGGCGGCGGTGGCGGCTGGTAAAACAAAAAAAAAAACGTTCTGATAATTTCAGAACGTTTTTTTTAAAGGCTAGTGCCTAATATTTTGTTTAGACTTTTCCCCTAGTGAATAAGTTTACAATTGCTAACAATACAATTGCTCCAATTGTTCCAGTTAAAATTTCTCCGACTACGCCTTCACCCAGTCTTCCTCCTAATAACCAATATCCGATAAAACCACCGACGATACCAACAACGATATTTCCGATTAATCCAAGACTTCCGCCTTTAAAGATTTGTGATCCTAACCAACCTGCGATTGCTCCGATAATCAATGTCCATAAAATTCCCATAATGTTAAATTTTTTAATGTTTATAATTCTGTTATGCTAATCACTTTATCCAATTGTGTGCCGAAATTGTTGAAAAACTGATAAAAATCATTAAAACGTTCACTTTTCACAAATTTAAGTCTAAATGCGATATGTTAAATTAAAGGAAGAAGTTTCATAAAATAGATACGATTAAACTTTTTATAATAAGATCACTTTTGGTTTCAAACCTACACTTCTCATTGAATTTAGCGAATCATCGTCCTATTTATGACCCATTTTACTCGGGAAAATTCCGTATCTTTGCACACGAAAATTTAAATATTTTAAATAGTAACGCACTCAATACGGAGTGCTAAAGACGATCAAATTTTATGAATGCTCCACAAGCAATTATTGAAAAAATTCAATTAAGTGATGGTAGAGAGATTACCATCGAAACAGGAAAATTAGCGAAACAAGCTAATGGTGCTGTAGTAGTAAGAATGGGCGGAACAATGCTTTTAGCAACAGTTGTAGCCAGTAAAGACGCCAAACCGGGTGTTGACTTTTTACCTTTAACAGTAGATTACAGAGAGAAATTTTATTCAGCAGGGAAAATCCCGGGAAACTTTTTCAGAAGAGAAGCAAGACCATCTGACGAAGAAATTTTAACAATGAGATTAGTTGACCGCGTTTTGCGTCCACTTTTCCCATCGGATTTCCATGCAGAAGTTCAGGTGATGATTTCCCTGATTTCTTATGATAAAGAATGTATGCCAGAATCTTTGGCAGGATTAGCCGCTTCTGCAGCAATCGCAATTACCGATATTCCTTTCAACGGACCAATGTCTGAAGTTACTGTTGCCAGAATCGACGGAAAATTAGTGGTGAATCCAAGTATGGAAAATTTAGCGAAAGCTGATTTGAACATTATGGTTGGCGCAACCAAAGATTCGATCGTAATGGTAGAAGGTGAAATGGAAGAAATTTCTGAACAGGAAATGATCGAAGCCATTAAATTTGCACACGAAGAAATTAAAGTTCAAGTTGCAGCTCAAGAAAGATTAGCCGAAAGAGTTGGTAAATCTCTTCCAAAAAGAGAATACACGCACGAAGATCACAACGAAGAAATTCGTGAAAAAGTTTGGGCAGCCACTTATGATAAAGTATATGAAGTTGCAAAAACTGCTTCTGCTAAAGAAGAAAGACATGATAACTTCCAGGCAATTTTAGAAGACTTCCTAACTCAGTATTCTGAAGAAGAATTAGAAGTTGCTAAACCTTTCGCAAAAATCTATTTCCACGATGTAGAAAAAGAAGCAATGCGTCAAATGATTCTGAACGAAAAAATCCGTTTGGATGGAAGAACTCCGGAAACGATTCGTCCGATCTGGTCAGAAGTTGATTATTTACCAGGAGCTCACGGTTCTGCAATCTTTACACGTGGAGAAACTCAGTCATTGACTGCGGTCACTTTAGGATCTGTAAAAGATGCCAACATGGTGGACACGGTTGCCATCAACTACGATCAAAAATTCTTCTTACATTATAACTTCCCACCGTTCTCAACGGGTGAAGCAAGACCTTTAAGAGGAACTTCAAGAAGAGAAGTAGGTCACGGAAACTTAGCTCAAAGAGCTTTAGCAAAAATGATCCCTACAGAAAACCCTTACACCATCCGTATCGTTTCCGATATTTTAGAATCAAACGGTTCGTCTTCAATGGCAACTGTTTGTGCTGGAACTTTAGCTTTAATGGATGCAGGTGTTCAAATTTCAAAACCGGTTTCCGGGATTGCAATGGGATTGGTAACTGATCCAAAATCAGGTAAATTCACCGTACTTTCTGACATCTTAGGAGACGAAGATCACTTAGGTGACATGGACTTCAAAGTAACAGGAACTGCAGACGGAATCACGGCTTGTCAAATGGACATTAAAGTGGAAGGACTTTCAATGGACATTATGGAAAAAGCACTGATCCAGGCGAAAGACGGAAGATTGCATATCCTTAATGAATTATTGAAAACGCTAGACGCACCAAGACCAGACGTGAAACCACACGCACCGAAAATGGAAGTATTGGAGATCTCCAAAGACTTCATCGGAGCGATCATCGGACCTGGAGGAAAAATCATTCAGCAAATGCAGAAAGATTTCGAAACGGTTATCGCGATTGAAGAAATTGGCGAAATCGGAAGAATCGAAATTTCCGGTGTTAGCAGAGAGAATATTAACGCAACGATTGCAGCAATTAACGAAATCTGTTTCGTGCCTGTAGTTGGAAGCGTGTACAACGGTAAAGTTGTTAAAGTAATGGATTTCGGAGCATTCGTAGCGATTGCAAAAGGAACAGAAGGATTACTTCACATCTCAGAAATCGAATGGGCGCGTTTGGACAAAGTTCCGTACAACGAAGGCGATATGGTAGAAGTGAAATTCATGGGTTACGATGACCGTAAGAAAATGAAACTTTCAAGAAAAGTTTTGTTAGACCGACCAGCTCGTGAAGAAAGACCTCAAGGTGATCGTCCACAGGGAGATCGTCCTCAATACAATAATGACAGACCAAGAGAAAATCGTCCACAAGGCGACAGACCTCAGAGAAGAGACGACAGACCGGAAAATAACGGACCACGTCAAGACGATAATCAGAACTAAGAAGATCTGAGATTAGATAGAAACTCCCAAAGTAATTTGGGAGTTTTTTTATGATTTGTAATTCCAGAAATTTCTTCTAAACTTTTTTCGTATCTTTTTTTTAAATTAGAAAAGATGCAAAACTTATTCTCCAAAGTTAGAAACGCTATTGAAATATTCAAATCAATTGATCTGGATGAACTCTCCAAAATATCCGGAAAAGTAGATCTTCCCAAAATGATGGAAGGTTTTTCAAAAATGAATGATAAGCAGATCAAAATGCTCATGCGCGCCATTGATCCGGAAAAAAAGAAAAAAGATTTGCCACCGGTTGATGGTGATTTCTACGATGTTTTCGAGACATTGACGCCGGAACAAAAAGAAATTCAACTCAAAGTTCGAACGTTTATGGAAACGGAAGTTAAACCTTTGGTCAATGATCACTGGCTGCATGATTCTTTTCCTTTTGAAATTATTGAAAAATTTAAGAAACTGAATGTCTGCGGCGTCACTTACGAAGGGTATGGCTGTCCTGGTTTACCTTTTCTAATGGAAGGCGTTTTGGCCATGGAAATGGCAAGAGTTGATGCCTCGATCGCGACTTTTTTCGGTGTTCAGTCCGGACTTTCGATGGGCTCGATTTATCTATGTGGATCGGAAGCGCAAAAACAAAAATGGTTGCCTGCAATGCAGAATTTTGATAAAATTGGAGCCTTTGGTTTAACGGAACCGGAAGTGGGTTCCGGCGCGGCAGGCGGTTTAACCACAACCTGTAAAAAAACACTGGAAGGTTACATTCTGAACGGTCAGAAAAAATGGATCGGCAACGCTACTTTTGCGGATGTCATTATTATCTGGGCAAGAAGTCTGGATGATGGCGAAGTGAAAGGTTTCATCTTAGAAAAAGACAATCCCGGCTTTAAGGTCGAAAAAATTAAAGGAAAAATGGCGCTTCGAATTGTGCAAAACGGTTTGATCACTTTAACTGACTGTTTCATTTCTGATGAAAATAAATTAGAACACGCCAATTCTTTCAAAGACACCGGAAATGTTTTGCGCATGACCAGAGCCGGCGTGGCGTGGATGGCGACCGGTTGCGCAAGAGGCGCGTACGAAAGTGCTCTCGCCTACACCAAAACCCGCGAACAGTTTGGGAAACCGATCGCTTCTTTCCAGATGATCCAGGGACATTTGGTAGAAATGCTTTCTAATTTGACAGCAATGCAAACCATGGTTTTCCGTTTGTCTGAAATGCAGGATGAAGGGATTTTAAAAGACGAACACGCCTCGCTCGCCAAAGTATTCTGCACCATGAGAACCCGAGATATTGTTTCCAGAGCGCGCGAAGTTCTCGGTGGAAACGGCATTTTATTGGAATACGACGTTGCCAGATTTGTCGCCGATGCCGAAGCCATTTATTCCTATGAAGGCACGAAGGAAATTAATTCTTTGATTGTTGGGAGGAGTATTACGGGGTTTAGTGCGTTTGTGTAATTGATTAACGACAATATCTTTTCAAAAATTTCCCATAATTTCACCACAAATCTAAAACAGAACCGTGTACAATTACCCACCAAAAGTCAGTGAAAAAAATATCTGGAAAACTTTGTTGAAGTTGAACAGTGATCCGATCGCTATTATTTCTCAAAATTTTCAGGAACTGGGAGAAACCTATACTTTAAATTCCTTTTTGGTGAAAAAGCGGTTTGTCTTTAGTCGTGATCCCGAACTGTTTGATTATGTGTTGCGGAAGAATCAAAAGAATTATGAGAAATCTGCCATTCAAACCCATGTTTTAGGGAAATATCTGGGCAAAGGTTTACTGACGAATACCGGCAAAAACTGGCTGAAACAACGCCGGCTTATTCAGCCCAATTTTAGCAACAAAAATATAGAACTGCTGCATCAAACGATGATCGATGAGATCAACGCCACCATCGAAATTCAGCTCAAAAATGAAACGATCGATCTTTATAAGATGACCAACAGTCTCACTTTTAATATCATCGCGAAGACTTTATTTGGCAACTCCATCGACTATACGCAGATCCTGAGAATTTCAGATTCTATTACGGAAATTCAGAAAATGTTCATCAAAGAAGTGCGAAAACCTTTTTTAATGTCCTGGTATACAATTTCGGGACAACTGAAAAAACACCTGCAACTGTCCGAGGAAATGCGTGCGGTTTTCCGGGAAATTATTCTGAAAAGGCAAAGTGAAACGGGAGACTATCATGACATTTTGCAAAATCTACTGGAGAGCAGGTACGAAGACAGCGGCGAACCCATGGCGATGGAACAGTTGATCGACGAGATCATCATCCTCTTCGTGGCCGGACATGAAACTTCGGCGAATGCGTTGGCATTCACCTTATTTTTAATTGAGAATAATCAGCATGAAAAGCATTTATTAGTAAAGGAAATTGAAGATCTGGGCGACGATTTTTTAGCCTTAAAAACGCTTTTTGGAAATTCGAAAACAATGACCATCATCAAAGAATCCTTGCGATTGTATCCACCCGCGTGGATCATCGACCGCGTGGCTTTAGCGGATGATTCTTTTAAAGGCTTCTCCTGGGAAAAAGGGACGATCGTAGAATTTCTGCTTTATGATATGCATAGAAATCCAGCCGATTGGGAGCAACCTAATTCTTTTCTGCCCGAAAGGTTTCTTGATGAAGACATTAAAAGTAAACCATATTATCCTTTCGGAAATGGAGCGAGACACTGCATCGGCGAACATTTTGCCTATATGGAAATGATCCTTTTCTTAAGATTAATCTATAAAAAATACGAATTGGAACTGGAGACCAAAGAAATAAAAACCATCGCGTTGATCACTTTGCGACCAGTGGAATTGAGAGGGAAGATTGTTGCAGTTTCTTTTTAATAGGAGAGTTTTGGTAAAAAAAAGCAAATGAAAATTAGCATAATAAGGAGGAAGATTAATCATAATTTCTCAGCAATTTTTTGTCGCGCTTTGTCTTTCCGTAGGGATCTACGCCGGTGGGATTGACTTCATCGAACCACTTCGTTAGGTTTCCTATGGAAAGACAAAATTGGTTTGATTTTTAACTGACGCTGTAAAGAAGTTGATTGTATTGCATTCCAACCAAAATTTCCTACTTTTAATCCACCATAACTTTCCCACAAATTCAATGCTTAACCTCACTCCAGAAATATTCGAAGCTTTTCAAAAGAAACTGAAAACCGGTAACCGACGTGGTGTTCACCTCAACGCCATTCCCGGAAATTCGCGGTATAAATTGGATCTCGCGCAACTTTCGGAAATTCATAAAAGTTTGCCGGAGCATTTTATTGTGAATCTTTTGACGCAGAAAAATGTTTCTTTTAAATTTTCGATCCACGATCAAATTGTGGCGGAAGATCCTGAGGATTCATCAAGCAGAATTCTTTCTTTCGAAGATGAAAAGGTAGAGTCCGAAGAAATTGAAAAGAAAGAAGATCAAACATCGGCTGAACTTCCAAATGACGCAACGAAAGACAAGAACAAGGAAAAACTGTCGCGAAGTTTAGAAAATCTGATCTTTCAAAATGAAGTCATTTACTCCGAAAAAGGCGTTAATTCTTTGGGGTTTGGTTTTCCGATCCTGATCCGGAAAGATGTTTCTGATGGACAGATTTCGGCTTCTCCCCTACTCATTTGGTCCATCAACATCAAGCCGACCAACGAAATGAATACCTGGAAAATCAGTCGGGCGGAAGATGATCCGATCTATCTGAATGAAGTTCTTATCAATCATCTGCAAGGGGATTCTGGGGTGATCCTGAACCAACTCTCAGACGAAATGCTGTCGGATGGTAAAATTGATAAACCGGAACTTTTCAATATTTGCGAAACTATTTTAAGTCAGTTAAAAGTTACGCAGAACCTGGATTTCATCATGAATAATTATGCGGAAATTCCGGCCATCAAAACGAAAGCGGTTTACGACACTTTACTTCCAAAGAAAGGCGAAGGTTTCATTATAAAATCTGGAATCTTTTCTATTTTTGAAGTCCAAAAGCAGAATATCATTAACGATTATGAAGTTTTAAAAAGCAACTTCAAACATTTAGAAGATCCGGCAAAAGTTCCGTTTCAACCGATCACTTCCATCGAAACCGATCCTTCGCAACAGGGAATTCTGGAATCGTTGAAATCCCAAAACAAAATTTTGATTCAAGGTCCGCCCGGAACTGGGAAAAGTCAGACTTTGACGGCGGTTTTGGTGAATGCTTTGGAAAATCAACAGAAAACCATCGTGGTTTGCGAGAAACAAACTGCTCTTGAAGTTCTGTACAACGCACTTCATAAAATGGGTTACGCTCGATATTGCACGATGATCAAAGACAGTATTTCAGACCGGAAGCTCGTGGTGAATTCTGTCAGAAATCTAATTGATCCGGCAGATTTTAAAAAACCGATGCAACTGTATTCTTCGCAGTCTTTAAACGATCAGATTGCGGAAATATCAAGTCACCAAAACAACG
Source organism: Flavobacteriales bacterium UBA5040 (assembly GCA_002415135.1). Classification (GTDB taxonomy): domain Bacteria; phylum Bacteroidota; class Bacteroidia; order Flavobacteriales; family Weeksellaceae; genus Kaistella. The sequence goes on from DIBY01000016.1 coordinate 455,220, forward strand.
TCAACGCTGTTCATCATTTATTGAATATCCAATTATTGCCGCAGAAAAACTGGTCGGAAATTGTCGGAAATCTACTGAAATTTAAAGATGTGAACGAAACACTGGATCTGCAGGATTCTATCTTTTCATTTTCAAAAGAAGAATTTTTCGAAATTGAAACTTTGCTTAATGAAGGAGAATCTCTTTACAAAGAATATGAACCTTGTAGAGCTTCGTCTTTTCTGAATACGGAGAAATTGATAAAGGAAAATTTTCTAAGCAGTTTACAAAATTTAGATCAATCGTTCCAGGGTTATCAAAAATTCTGGGAGGAAATCCAAATACTTATTCGGGATTTTCAGCCCATTTACATCGAAAAGAAAAAGCAGGAATTTGGGCAAAATTTACAAAAACTGACTTCTCTTATCAATGAGACAGAAATTATGACTTCTACCTTGAACTCTAATTCAGACGAGTTTTTACCAGAAGTCACAGAAAGTTTCTTTTATAAATTGAGTGCCTTATTTTCATCAACGAAAAAAAGGAAAATTCAGAATCAAAAAAGATTAATTGAAATTTCTTCTTCCATAAAAGAGATCAGTTTAAATCCGCTTTTTCCGGCAATTGAGATCTCCGGAAATCTTTGGAACAACAAAAATGAGATCATTAATTATCGTCAGAAATCAGAAATTGCACAAACTCAGTTTTCCTTAAACATAGAAGAGAATTATGAGTCGCTGGATTTTCTAAACCTTTTTGACGCAGCTATTTCGGGTCGGGAAACTGAAACTATTTCACAAAAAATTCAGAATTTAAAGAAGTTCATTTTGAATGATGGTTGGATCACCAATACTGATTTTGGAAATACGTATCTACAAACCAAAGAACGGTTAAAGACGGTCTTCTCCCAATATTCCGCCCTTCGAAATGATGCGTCGAATCCTTTGTTGGCAGAATACAATTGGTTTTCTTTTCATCACAATCTGTCTTTTTTCCAGAAAGGTTTGCTGGAGAAATTGTATCCACTTCAAAACTGGAAATCTTCTTTTCTTTCTGCTTACTTTTCCCTTTTGCTAAAATATCACAGCGATGAGAAACTTAATTTCAACGAGCAGCAATACGCGGAAATTATTAAAAAACTAAAAATATTCGGTTTTACACAGAAAAGTTTCATTGAACAATTTTGGAATACGGCGCAACAGGAAGCCGTGAAAAATTTCGAGAAAAACAATAAAGATATTACGGTTGCGAACCTTTACAACAAACGAAGCAGCATCAATCACACGCGATTAACGCTGCGACAAATTGCCCAAAAAGACATTGATCTTTTCACGACATTTTTTCCTATTATTTTAACGACGCCGGATGTTTGCAGTAATCTTTTTCAGAACAAAAATTCCTATTTCGAATATGTAGTTTTTGATGAAGCGAGCCAGCTAAAACTGGAAGATAATCTACCGGCTTTGCTCAAAGGAAAAAACATCATCATCGCGGGAGACGAACATCAAATGCCGCCGTCGAATTATTTCAGTAAAGTTTTTGACGGTTCTACCGATGATGAGTATGAGTTGGAAGGCGAAAACGAAATCATCACCTACAAAAATGCCATGCTCAATATCGAATCATTACTGGATTTTGCTATGGAAAACAATTTCGAAAAGAACCATCTCGATTTTCACTATCGCTCCAGACATCCTTATTTGATTGACTTTTCTAACCATGCTTTTTACAATTCGAGACTAAAACCGCTGCCGACGCAAACGCAAAATAAACCGATTGAATTTTTTCAGGTTGATGGTATTTTCAATGATCACATTAATGCGGAAGAAGCTGATAAAGTGCTTGATATTTTGAGAACAATTGAACCTAACAAAGATGGAAAATATCCGTCCGTCGGAATTGCGACTTTTAATATTACGCAGCGGAATTATATAAAACGAAAGATCGTTCATCAAATTAATCTTCCGGAAAATGAACTGTTTAAAGAGAAAATTCAAGGTTTAGAAGCAGCCGGACTTTTCATTAAAAACCTGGAAAACATTCAGGGCGACGAAAGAGACATTATCATTATTTCTACGACGTACGGACGAAAACCGAGCGGCAAGTTTGTGCAAAGTTTTGGTCCGGTGAATCACTCCAAAGGCTATAAATTATTGAATGTGATCATTACGCGAGCGAAAGAGAAAATTTATATTTGCAATTCCATTCCCGAAGAATTTTTCATGAATTACAAAAATGCGCTCGAAGAAGAAGGCGCGAATAATCGGAAAGCGGTTTTCTATGCATATCTGGCTTATTGCAAGGCGGTAAGTGACCAAAATGAAATGCAAAGAAATGAAGTTCTTAATGTGTTGGATGTTTACGGACATAAAGCTTCCACAGAAAAAGATACTGAAACTGCTTCCTTCATCAACGAGATCGAACAGCATTTAAAAGAAAAATTTCCGGAATTAAAAATTTCTAAAAACCATCATTTTGGCGGCTATGTTTTAGATCTTATTATCGAAAAGCCGGATCACCGATCAATTATCGTGGAATGCATGAGTAAGGAAAAATATGATGGTGAGCTTGGTTATCTGGAAGATCTTCACAAAGCAAAAATTCTGCAGAATTCCGGGTTTGAATATGTGCGGATCTGGAGTCAGAACTGCTGGCAGAACTTAGATTCGGAAATACAAAAAATCGTGAAGAAATTAGGATGATTTCAAAACAACTGAAAAAAATCTTCAGAAAATATTAAATTTAAGCGATCATCATTTTCATTTTTGAACATTAATATTTCAGTCAAAATTCAAGAATGCAAACAACGTCAACGAAAGCAAACTAAAACGTAGTTCCAATCTTAAATGCTTGTATTATAAGTACGAAACTCCGAGAAGTTCGGGTGTTTTTTGCAATCAAAACTTCGATTCAATTACCTCAGAGGTTTAATCAATATTTTGATAATATCATACCTGGAATGAGTCCAGTTGTAGGAACCTTTCAACAACCAGGAAATCCCGAAAGGAAGTAAGGTGGTCGATTCAAAAATAAGAGTTGAATATGGAAAATCTAAGTTTTTAAAAATAGAAAGAAAGGCGATCGCGAGAATACTGAAAATCATTATATAAGCACAAATTCGATAGATCCTGTTCCGCCTCCGTTTTTTATCATCAACGATCTCGTTTTTATCAGGTTTTTGAAAAACTACCGCACAGAATAAAGCAAAACAGATAAACAGAGCTGTTGCAAAACCATAGTGAAGTGCATTTGATAAGTGCGAAGATTCCGCAGAAATGGGAAGACTGATAAATTTCGCACCGATGAAACCTTTAACATTGGTCGGAAATATCGCTACGCCAGCCGCACAAAATCCCGCAATGTTCGCCAGCCAGTTTTCAATTCTGTACTCTCCTTTGTAGGTAATTAAAAATGTAGATAGCGCTGCTAACGTCCCTATAAAGATGGTGTGAGAAAAACTGTAATAATAATGGCTGAGTGACGGTTGTAATCTCCCACCAAAAATAATTAAAGCGAAAGGCAACAGAATTCCGAGAATCCCAATGAGCTGTCGCAGTAGGAAGTACGAAATGGTTGTTGAATCCGTTTTTTCAGTCGCTAATTCCTGGATGTTGGGCATTTCCATAGGTTAGATTTTTATAGAAGTAGGAGCAAATATCGTCTATCAGCACCAATGTGATCGGGGTGATTTTACGGTTTCTTGTTTAAATAGTTACTATTTAAATTGCGAACGTTTTCTTATTTTTAACGAAAATTTTAAAATGATACTATCGCAATTAAAGTCGAATCCTGAAAACATACAGTTCAATGATGTTCTTTCATTTATTGAGGAGAATTACGATTTCTCCCCAACTCTATTCAAAAATGGAAACACCATTAATGAAGCTAACCAGAATAATGGTTCCTGCAAAGTGTTCAGTTTTGCAAAGTTGAATAATTTGTCAAAAGAAGAAACATTATTTCTTTTTGGAGATTTTTATAGAAACGATGTTTTAAAAAATCCAGAAGGAATTGATCATCAAAATATCAGAAACTTTATACAGTTTGGTTGGGACGAAATTTCCTTTGAAGGTGAAGCTTTGAGGAAAAAAAGGTAGATTTTTTGAAGATGGAAAATTTACAGTTAACAGCTGTGAGGCGATATTCATATTAACTTTGTTAAGGTTCAGAACCTTGACAAGGTTTTTTGAGAGGAATTGTTTAAGGGTAATATTAAAGAAATGATGTTTTTCAGCAAGTAGTTCGAAACGTAAACAGAGTTACATTAGAAATCATAATCTTGCAGCCCGACTTGAGCGGAGCTCTTTTTGTGAAACGAAGTGGAACAAAAAAGCGGGAGCGGAAGGCCGAAAAAGCTGCTATAAAAAATAGACATTCAACGTCGTCAAAAAGCTGTCCTAGATAAAAGGTCGATCATGTTTGGCAAATTATTTGCAAAACTACTTTTAACAAAAAAATAAATTATTATGGGAACACTATTTAGAAGAATTTTAATCTTCGCAGCACCAATGTTATTAGGGTATATTATGAAAAAATTCAATGGAAAAAAACAAGGCTCGGTAAGAACGAGATAAGTTGAAATCCAGAACCAATTGCAGGTTCATATTAACACAAAAAAATTCCGTCTCAAAATTGAAACGGAATTTTTTCATTTATAAATCAAAGGAATTTAATTCCCGATATTCTCGCAGTAAGTTTTCAAAGACTTTTTCGACGGGTAATATTTCGTGAATTAAAGCGGAAACTTGACCGATCTCTAATTCGCCTTCTTCCAGATCACCTTCAAACATTCCGCGTTTCGAGCGGGCTCGTCCGAGAGTTTCTTTCAACGCTTCTACATTTCGGCCGGCGTCGTAGAGTTTTTCTAAATCATGGAAAAATTTATTTTTGACCATTCTTACCGGCGCCAATTCCTTCAAAGTTAAATGGGTGTCGCCTTCATTTAGAGAAATAATTTTATCTTTCCAGATCTCGTGAGAACTTGCTTCTTCGGTGGCGGCGAAACGGGAACCGATCTGAACACCATCAGCACCGAGGATCATGGCAGCTTTCATTTGAGAACCTAACGCAATTCCACCCGCAGCAATCAACGGTTTTGAAATATGTTTTTTTACATTGGGAATTAAACAAAATGTGGTGGTTTCATCGCGTCCGTTATGTCCACCAGCTTCGAAACCTTCGGCAACAATAGCATCAACGCCGGCGTCTTCGCACTTCATGGCAAACTTGGTGGAGGAAATGACGTGAGCGACTTTTAATCCTTCTTTTTGTAACGTTTCTGTATACGTTTTAGGATTTCCAGCGGAAGTGAAAATGATTTTCACCCCTTCTTCCAAAATAATTTGAATCACTTCATCTAAATTCGGATAAAGCATCGGAACATTGACGCCAAATGGTTTGTCGGTTGCAGCTTTACATTTTTGGATATTCTCGCGCAGAATATCGGGATACATACTTCCGGCACCGATCAATCCTAAACCGCCATTATTAGAAACGGCAGACGCTAAACGCCAACCTGAATGCCAAATCATTCCACCCTGAATAATGGGGTATTTTATTTCGAATAAGTCGGTGACTTTATTTTGTTTCTCGTTCATTTCTTTCATCTTTTTGGCCACACCAAAATCTAAAAAATTACTCATGTGGTAAATTTAATTAAATCAGAGAAGAGGAAAAAATGTTGGAGTGGAAAATTGATGACAGAAATAAATTAACACAAAGGCGTTTCACTTAGTAAAGTTCGCAACAAATTAATGTTAAGACTACGTTCCAACATTTAAAAAAAATATTTCAAAGTTACAAACTTAGGAGCGTGCGACTATTTATTCTGTAATAATTTTATAATCGCCAAATTTTCCATTCCAGTTTTCGCCGTAGGTTGTGAATTCGATATAAAGAATTTGACCATCAGTGACATCAATGACATAACTTAAACCCTGTTTTAAACTTTTGATCTCTATATTTTCTCCGCCGCTAAATAGAGCGTTGATGTCGTCGAAATTGAGCTCTTCTTCAGCATTCGTGTAGTCAAAATGTACAATCATTCCGCTTTTAGTCACTTCGCGATCTTTCACTTTCAAATGAGGAACGTGAGATTTTAAAGAAGGATATTTTTCGGTTAAATGGTCTAAAAGTATTGATTCAAGTTCGTTTAATTGGTCCATAATATTGGGATTCTAGGATTTCGGTTTAGTCCATTTAATTTTTACAGCGGAGATCTTTGGCAACTCGATTCTTTGGCTGGCGAGAATTTCAAAATCACATTTCTCGTAAAATTTTAAAGGTGATTTATACAATCTTCCATTCTTTTTTTGATTCGTATCCTGGTCGATGACCCAACCGTTCAAAAACGACTCCTGTTCTTTTAAGTGATTGAGCATTTTTCGCCCGAAGCCTTGACCTTGTATTTCATCAGCTAGAATAATGGCGAACCACCTTTCCTTTTCTCGGTCGAAAGTCAAGGCCCAACCCAAAATTTTATTTTCATTATTGATCAATAAGAAATGGTGCTGATCGGCTAGATTCTCTAAATAGTCGTCAAAATCAGCCAAACAATTGTAACAGAGTTTTTCTGGATACTCCCGATTCCACAAATCAAAGACCTGTATTTTTTCTTCCTCTGAAAGAATCGTCGTCGTAATTATTTTCAAATTATGTTTCACTTCTAAATGGATTGTTTGTCAACCACTACTCTATTTACAGCTGACTGCGCCAACTTTAAAAAGCGGTGATATGGTTTCGTGAATATAATAAAAAGATGAGTATGATATTGAAAAAGGAGTCTGTTTTTTCTTCCCATCTCTTCGCTTTAAATATTTTAATAAAATTTTTAATTAAAGCTGGAAATCAATCAATTCAAAAAAACTAGGATTATCTTTGCAAAAAAATTAGCATGTCCAGACTTATCTCCGATTTAGGAATTATTAAAAAACTTCAAAACGCTTTAACCGATTTAGAAATTACGGTGGCGACTGATATTCAGGAACAGGTTATTCCGGTCATTCTGGATCAGACTGAAGATTTGGTTGCGCTGGCAAAAACAGGAACTGGTAAAACTGCCGCTTTCGGATTGCCACTTTTACAGTTGGTAGATCCTGATAACGCAACGGTTCAAACTTTAATCTTATCGCCAACACGAGAATTAAGTCAGCAGATTTTTAATAATCTGACGGACTTTGCGAAATATATGCCTGAAGTTTCCATTGTTTTATTAACAGGAGGAAATACCGTAAAATCACAAGTGGAAGAGTTGAAATCGGCTCCTCAAATTATTGTGGCTACGCCAGGTCGTTTTTTAGACTTGCTGGAGAAAGGTGAAGTTGATATCAAATCGTTGAAGAATTTGGTTTTAGATGAAGCCGATGAAATGTTTCAGGCATTGAAGGAAGATTTGATGTCGATCTTGAAAGCAGTTCCAAAAAATCGACGTACGTACTTGTTTAGTGCGACCATGCCGGGAGAACTGAAAGATATCGTTCATAATTATATGTCGAAGAATGCGGTTTCCATTAATTCTGATATGGCGACCATTGGGCATGAAGGCATTGATCATCAATATATCGTGGTAGATCCGATTGAGAAATTAGATGTGCTTTTGCACTTTTTAAATACGCAGGAAGGCGGAAGAGGAATTATCTTCTGTAAAACCAAAGCTGCAGTCAATAAACTGGCAAAAAATCTAGCGATCCGTAAAATTTCTTCAGGAGCTTTGCATGGAAGTTTAACACAGGGAATTCGGGATCGCATCATGGATCAGTTTCGGGAAGGATATATTGACATTCTCGTAGCGACCGACTTGGTAGCGCGTGGAATCGATGTGAAGGAATTAGCGTACGTGGTGAATTACCATTTACCCGACACGCCCGAAGCTTATGTTCACCGTAGTGGAAGAACTGGTAGAGCTGGCGCCAAAGGACTTTCGATGACGATCATTCAGCAAGAAGAAGTGAAAGAAATCGCAGATTTTGAGCAAGAATTGGGCATTAAATTTCATAAAGTTAAGAAGGCAAATGCGGAAGATATCGAATGGAATAATACTTTAGTTTGGGCGAAAAAAGTGTTTAAAACGAAGCCCAACCGTGAGGTTCCAGAGGAAGTAAGACAGCAGGTTAAAACAATTTTTCACCATTTGACGAAAGAAGAACTGGTGGATAAAGTACTCTCGAATTATCTTGCGGAGAATAGTAAATAATTATTGCTGTTTCTGTCACCAAATAATAAAGCGGTCTAAATTGGAAGTAGTAAACTCCGAATTTAGACCGCTTCTTTTCTGTTATACTTGTTACCAATTTTCTTTAAACTGTTTCCAAGTTAAAGCTGGAAATCTATTCCACGACTTTTTTTACTCTTTCGATGGTATCAAATTTCGATAGCGTTAATCTCACAATACTATCTTCCTGTGCCAGTAAATCATGCGGAACATTTGCGTCCAAAGAGATCAGATCGCCTGCATTCAAAACCATTTTCTCGCCCGAAACTCCGAATTCGATAGTGCCTTCGTGAATCTCCACGGTGATTGGAAAACCGGCTTTATGCTCTTTCATGGTTTGACCTTTTCTAAAAAGGATGCGGATTTCTTTGGATGATTCTGTTTCCATCATCACTGTTACGGCTACTTTATCTTCGTTGTAATTAAGTTCGCTTCTTAAAGATGCTGTTTTCATAATTTCGATTTTTATATTATCCTTCAAGTTACTGAAATCATTCGAATATTATTTCTTGGCGGTGACGACAATTTTAATTAAAAGAGTTTGAAATATTACTTTAATATTAAAAATTTTCGTTTTCGATTACCAGAATTTAAACATCTTTACAACGTTAAATTCCGTTCTTTTAATTCATTTTCAAAAGCTTTTCTGCGGGCATTATTTTTAAGAAGCATTTGAATAAACAGTAAGGGAAAGAAAGTAATGATTCCAAGACCATATTTTACAGTGCTCCAGGTTGCAACACCGATCATCACACCGAATAAGACGGCATTCATAATATTACCTGATTTAATTTTCTTGCCTTCAAGCAGAAGGTCTTCGTTGGTTAGTTCTGATAATTCTTTTTGACTCATGGAGCGGGTTTTGTTTTGATGATGATCTTAAATATTTAATACTATTGACAAATATAAATATACCCAACTAGAAACTACCAATAAATATAATTGATTCTGAACATATACGATTGACTATATCTTTGTTGAATTGTGTTCTGTTGTTGAACAACTGATTTTACTTTTAAAATTCGAGAAACTTATCCTAAATATCTGCGTAAGTTTTGATTATTAAAACGTTCAGGATTTATTTGCTCTACTATTTCTATTTTTCAAAATTAAAATTGATATGATATATACGATAACAATTGCGATCGGAATTGTCAAAAATCGGTCTGAAGGAAATAGATACCAAAGCACTACCACTAAAACTGTCCTTACAATGCCGTGAAATAGACCAACCCAATGGTCAATGATCCATGTCAAAGGAACCCACATCAGTCCAGTCAAAATGCCAACAGTTAAGGGCAGAGAGGTATAGTTTTCAATAAAAAATGGGATCGCAATTGAGTACACCAAAACGGCTTGAGCTACGGTAAGAAAGAAGAGATTATCAAAAGTATTTTTAGGCTTGTTTTTGTCAAGATAATCTTCGCCCGTGAATTTCGAAATTGCCATGGCTAAATAGACGATAGAACCTGTTGCGATAAACAAGACCCAAACAGTGATTTCATCAGAAAAGAAAAGTCCAGATAAAGCTACTACAGACCAAGCGATTAATCCGGCAATTGGAGAAGCCAAAAGTTTCTTTTGTTTGAATTCTTCTTTCTGTTCTTCAAGCGTTCTTTGATGGTCTGACATATTGTTGATTTGCTTACGTTATAGAATTCTTCGACTTGGTATTAAGCTGATTGCTAACGTTTCACTCATTTGCGACAATTCGGCTTAACGTACCTTCTTTTCAACTAAAAAACCTCAACACAAAAGCAAATGGTTAAACTTGTCATTTAACCACATTATTGCAGAACTAATTTTATATGAGGTTTTTTTAATTATCTGTCTTACAAGTGAGTTTTTCAGTTTTTAGTAATTTGAATTTTTTAGTTTTTTCATTCCAACTATAATAATTTTTTACTGGCTTATCAAATTGACCATCAGTAAAATTATTAACAATTAACAAACTACTGGTAGGTCTGGTTATGAATGTTTCCTCGTCAAGGCATTTACGAACCGCTTCGGGTGAAAAGGGCTCTTTGTTTTCTGGAATGTCATAAATTCTGCCTGTACTCACATCTGCCAAAACAGCAGAAGTTTCATAGTTTGTCGAACCGATATTTAACACAATGTAGTGACCTCCAAAATTCACATCTGAAGTTTCATACAAACTTTTTGAAATCTCCGCGTAACTTTTGGTTAAGGAATGAGATTGATTTTTTAAAGGTTTTTTTTCAGTATTTTGAGTTTTTGCTGGATATTTTTCAAAATCAAAATTATCTATATTTTGAGAAAATACTATGTTTGAAGCAAAAATTAATACACTTGAGAGGAAAAGTTTATTCATTATTTTAATTTATTTTTTTTTTGTTCTATAAGAGAGCTACTAAAGGTTGGGCACTTCTGCAGGCAGGCTAAAAATACAAAAAAATTCTACTTGCTGAAAAATTAATTAATCGCTGAAATCTTCAACTGAAAACTTCATATCTGCTTTGTAGAAAACTTGTTGTAGCAGTTTTTATTTTCCTTCGTATAATTCCATGTATTTTTCGCGCTCTTTTTTCCAATCTTCTTCTAATGTCAACTTTTCATTCTCAATAGTTTGAATTAAGTTGTTGACTGAATTAATTTGCTCGTCATATTTAATTTCATTCTTCTTTTTTCAATAAAACTTGTAGTCATTATTTTTAAAATATTCTTTAGTTACTGAAAGAATGCGAATGAAATTATTGGCGTTTGTTCTACAATACAGATTTATAGGTTCTCCAAGAACCATAGACAGAGACGCTAATAATGCTCCATCATTTGAAGCTTGATATTTGGGATTTGCAGAATTATAATATCTATATCGCATTCGTCCCAGATAAAATAGGAATGCTGCTTCGTTAAATTTTTCTTCGTTTAAATAATTAGCAATTTCATCAAAATATTGAGAAGGATGCTTTTTATCCAGCTTATTTGCAACTTTAAATAGTTGAATTGTATCCATTTCAACTTTGGTAATCGAATCCCCTTTCAGAAGTATATTTTTAAATAAATTTAATTCTTGATTTTGAGCAGTAAGCGAGTTTGAGATTATGGAAATTATTAGAAAGAATAGAATTTTTTTCATCAGCAGACATTTAGTTTAAAATTGCACATATCTGTCGGACATTTGCCGGCACGCTAAAAACACGAAAACTTTCTACTTTCTGAAAACTGAATTGATCCCTAAAATCTTCGATTGAAAACTTCATATCCGCTTGTAGAAATAATTTGTTACCAGCAGTAGTAGTCTTCTAGTAACCACCGGTAATCATTTTTTCACCGGACAATAGATTTTTACTTCGAAAAATTTCAAGAGTTGAAGTTAGAAGATTATTTATTTCAGGATGTGATTTTTCGCGTGGTGAATGGGCCCAAATGGTTTTGCCATTTCCGTTCTTGCATACATTTATTTTAACAATTGTTCCATCAAGGAAAATCCGATCTTTACTTTCCATTTTTTCAAAAAACTCAGGATTCTGTGTCGTAAATAAATTAATAAGATGATCAAATTTTTTATAATCAGTTTTTAAAATTTCAGTTGTAAAAATAGAATACAAGGAATTTTTCTCTGTTAATATTTCTATTCGATTTAAAAATGATTTTACAGAATCACTTTTTACCGATTTGTTTGTAAGTGCAAAATATTCTCCTCCATATTTTTCCATTTCATTTTCGAATTGTTTATTTCTCTGGATGCTGTCAAGAAGTTTTAAACTTATAAAATACTTTTCTGGACTTTCACTGATTTCAATTTTAAATTTTTGTCCAGAAACAGATGTAGTTGCTTCAATGTTAATTTGAGCATGCAAACTTGCAAAGACAACAATAAAAAAAATGCTAAAAATCTTGATTAAATTCATTGTTCTGGTGGGGATTTTTGTTTTGCTATTGCTGGTAAAGGTTAATTATTGGCGATGGTGCGGCTTTAACGCGGAAACTTTTTTATTATAAATTAAACTTCGGAATATCTAAAATAGTAAACTTGCGATTCCTACGCACTATTGCCAATACGATGCTAGCAGGCGTATCTATCTACAAGTTAATTCCGAGTTCTAATTTTCCACCAAGTCCAACTTCCACAATTCTTTGCAACGTTGAAAGTCGAACATCATTTATGTTATTTTCTACTTTTGAAATATAACCTTTATTTGTCCCGCATTTTTTGGCGAGTTGTTCCTGTGTCATTCCTTGGTCAAGTCTCGCTTGATGGATTAAGACTCCATATTTAAAGTCCTCAAAACCTTTTTCAAATTCATCTCTTTTTTCTGTTCCTTTATTTCCGTATTCTTTGTCGATAAGTTCATCCAAAGAAGTAAGGTTTTTATTTTTTGCGGTTGCCATAATTTTTATTTTAAGTTTTAGAAATTAGATTTTTCCAATTCATATTCCATTTTAATCTTTAATGCTTTTTCAATTTCCCTTTTCGGTGTCTTTTGGGTTTTCTTTTGGAATCCATTTGTTAGGACAACCAATTTTCCCTCATCAAAAAAGCAGAATATTCTGAAAATATTATTTCCAATTTGAACCCTGATTTCATAAAGTCCGTTTGTTCCCTCCAAATGTTTAAAATACTCAGCAGGAATTTTGTCAATAGTTTCAACTATTTTTAATGTCCAAATTATTTTTTGTTTTACTTTTTGATTTTGTTCATCAAAAAATTCATTAAAATAATTTTTATAAATAAAAACATTTCTGATTTTAGGTTCATTCATTCTATAAACAAAAATACAAAAAGTTGTTCAATTAAACAACTTTTATTTTACGCGATACTTTCTGATATGTCTGCTAACTCTCAAATATACGCAAGTTTCGAAAATCACCAAAAAATAATACTGAGGTCGATCGTGGCATTAAGCATCGACACGGAGGTGATCTCTGGTGTTCTGAAAAATTTGAGGTGTGACTGAAAAGGAAATGTACTGATTGAACAATATCAAATACATAATCAACTACCGCAGCAATCGGTTGAGATAAAGACTGCCTGAACTTCTAGCCCTGATCGAAGTGGAAATCCCGGAATGAGGCGCGAGCCGCCTCGGCGGAGAGTGGCGAATGAGGAATTGTAACGAAGAGCAGGACGGGTTTCGGAAGAAGCTAAAATGGTGTTGCTCCTAAATAATAGATGTCCATTATGGAATCATAAGGCAAAAAAAATCTCCGCTACTGCAGAGATCTAATTTTATTTGGTTTCAACTGTTTTACGCCAGTCGGTTTTGAAGGTACAATCCTTGTATCGATCGTTGATGGAGATAAATACATTGGGTAATTTTTCTTTCACCCATTTCTCAACCATTTCATTTTTCTTTTTGTTAAGCGCCATTTGCTTGATCCGGTTGTAATCGGTAGAAATGTCTAATTTGTGCGCTGCAATCACATCGTCGATCTTCACGATGGTAACTGTTTTACGGTCCTGTGCTGCAACATCTTCAAATACATCGGTAATGTCACCTTTGTTATACCCAGCAATCTGGTAAGAAAGCGTGGGTGGCAAATTCAGTTTTTCAATTTTATCCGAACCGTCTTCGGCAGAAGTTACAATACCAGCATTGAACTTGGTTTGCTTGTCATCTGAAAATCTGAACGCTGCATCTTTGAAACTCATTTTACCATCTACAATCAGGGTTCTGATGCTGTCTAATTCTTTTTTCGCGGCACTGATTTCATCAGCATTTGGTTCTGCTTTTAAGAGGATATGTCTTGCGTCATACTGTTTTCCACTTTTCTTAACCAACTGAATTAAGTGATAACCGAAGTCAGATTCTACAGGCTCAGAAAGTTCTCCTTCCTGTAAATTAAGTGCTGCTGCTTCGAAAGGTTTCACCATTTTCCCTTTGGAAATATTGGTGTACAAACCTCCTTTTGCCGCAGATCCTGGATCGTCGGAATAAATTCTCGCCTGACTTTCAAAGGTTTCACCACCCTGAATATCTGCTTTTATTTTATTCAATCTCGCAATGATTTCGTCTTTATGCGCATTGGTCAGTTTCGGATACATGATGATCTGAGAAAGAGAAACTTCGTCTTTTACTTCTGGAAGTTGGTATTGAAACGTGGTAAAGAAATCGGTTACTTCATTCGGAGTAACATCGGCTTTCTCGGTAATACGCCCGTATTTACTTTGTCCGTAATAGTTATCACTGTCGATTTTTTCAATAGCGTTTTTCATTTCGTAAGAAGTACGGAATTTATAAGTCGTCAACATCGCACGCTCATCTGGAAACTGTCCCAAGATCTGCGTGTATTTTTGATTGGCATTTTCTTTTATGGCTGCAGAACGATTTTCGATCAAGGTATCTCTTTTCGCTTCATAGATCAAAAGCTTATTATTGATGATACTTTCAACGAACTCACATTTATCTGCCACGGTCGCTCCCTGCTGTTTTGCAAAGTTGGCCTGATCTTCTATATCGGATTCCAAAATAATTTCATCACCTACCACTACCGCAATTCCATCAACTAAATCTCCTTTCTTCATTTGCGATTGCGCTTTACTTAGCGTGCTGAAAAACACAAGCATGAAGCTAAAGAGCAGGGTGAATTTTAAATTCTTGTTCATATCTATTTTTTATCGATTTGCAAAATTATCATTCTAAACGAAATAACGTGCATTTTTTATTATAATTATTTCTTAAAATTCTTTTCTAAATCCTTTAGGAATTCAGGTTGAACTACAATTTTCGTTTTTGCTTTTTGTTCCGCGATGATCTCGTTCAGTTTTTTCTCATTCACGGCATCTTTCAATTCTTCAGCGGCTTCTTCTTGCGTCATTTGAGACGGCACCAGAATTTTATCAATCGCAATGATCAAAGATTTATCGCCCATTTTGGTTTGATGAACGCCGGTTTTAAAAGGAACATTGTATTTGGTGAATACTTCTGCCTCTTTCGACATTTCGCCTTTTTCAAAGTTTACTAAGACCTGTTTCTTGTCATTCAGTTTTCCAGAGAATTTTGATTTTAAAGTCTCCCAGATTTTCGGATCTTTAATGTCTTTCGCAATTTCTTTCGTCAATTTATCATCGCCGGTGATCGCAACTCTTCCTTCTGCTCTTTCATCCCACATGTATTTGGCTTTGTTCTGATTGTAATATTCAGTCATCCATTCCGGGTGTTTTGCAATTTCTTCATTCAGATATTTGGAGAAAATATAATCAGAGAATAGTGATTTTTTATTTGCAGCCAGTTCTTCTTTTACATTTTTAAGGTTGGTGAAGTTTTTACTGTAAATTCTCAACACATCCTGCGAATTAATATTTTCAATCGCATCTGCCCAAACTGCTGGTGATAATTTAGCCGCATCGTCTTTCTTATCGCCGATCATTTCCTTGATAAATCCAGCCGTTACTTTTTCCCCTTTATATTGGTAAAGAACTTCACTATCCTTGGCCGCCATTAAATTCTGATATGATTTTTTAATGTTCTGCAAAGCTGGAAACTCTTTGTACGTAGGATCAGTTTTCAAATAAGCCGTCATCTTATCCTGTAAAATTTCTGCGTAAAGAGAATTGTTCATTTCTCTTAAGAAAAAAGCTCTGTTCTTCTCCGTTAAAGCATAAGGTTCTACATTATAGATATTGAACACGAAATAATTTTCACCAAACAAAATTGGTTCTGGCGTATAATAACCTGCCTTTTTACCTTTGAATAATTCATAAACCTCATTAGGCAAAGTTGGTGAACCCATGATTACACCGCCGTTGTCTTTTTCATGTTCATTGCTTCCGTACAATTTCGCAACTTCCTGAAAAGTTTTTCCGGCTTTTAAATCTTTGTAGATATTTGCTTTTACCGTTTCTGAGTCGGCATCTTTAGGAAAAGAAACCGTTCCGAAAACCATATATCCTAAACTTGGTCTGGAACTTAAAACTTTGGCAAATCCAATATAAGAAGGCGTATCGAAGAATTGAGTCATTGTATTATTCGGCAGTTTTTTAATCTCTGCATACATTTGATTATCCAAACTTCCTGGTTTAATGAAGATTGCTTTTGGAGCCGCTTTCGTGTATTTAGAAATCGCTTCTTCCATCGTCATCTTACCAGACTTCACGTCATTGTAAACTTGCAGGTAATTGTTTTTGTCGTCAGCGGTTTTTTCAAGAATGAAAATCTGAACTTCCTTTTCAGTCTGATTATCTTTAACGTAATCATTCAAAACAGGATCAATTACTTGTGCTGGAAAAAAATACTGGCTTCTTAATTCCGATTCTTTCTCGGCCATTCTTTCGCGGAAATAAGTCAGCGTGTCGGCTTTCTTATCAGCAGCAAATTGCTGAAACAAATAGAAATTCTGCGTGGTGTTGATGGTATTCTGAACACCGGTATTTTCTAAACCGTAAACATTTTCTTTTTTAAACTGAGCCAGTGAAATACTGTCTTTGCCCACAATCATATATTGTGCAGAAAGTCCCCCGCCTAAAACCATCATCATCACTACACCGAATATTTTTCTCATATTTTTATCTTTCATTTTTATAGATTAGTTTGTCTTGCGAGCTTTAACTTCGTCTTTCACTGCCTTTACTTGTAACCAATTGTTCACAACCATTGGCGCAAAAAACAGAGGGAAAAGCGTAAAGAAAGTAAAACCGTTTTTAACAGTTGTGAAAATCGCGACTAAAACCATGATGGAAACCAGAATAGCAAGAACATAGAATAATGATTTTCTGGTTCTTTCCACTGTTGTTAGCTGTAACTCTGTCATTTCCGACAGATTTCCATTTTTAGTCTGATTGGCTTTCATGTCTATTTTGTATTTTTTCTTATCTCTTTTTGCTATAACAAACACGAACTGATAAGATTTGTAATTTCCAAGAAAGTTAAACGTTTACTTCGAAAGTTGTTAATTCTTTAAAACTATTGATTCTCGCAATCATTTCAGCTTCTGTTACTTCTTCCAGACGCTGTGTTCCGAATTTTTCAACCGTGAACGAAGCCATGGCTGAACCTACGATTAAAGCGGACTTCATGGTTTCGAAAGAGAAATCTTCTTTTCTTGCCAAATACGATGCAAATCCACCTGCGAAAGTATCTCCCGCGCCAGTTGGATCGTAAACTTCTTCTAAAGGCAACGCAGGAATTGCAAATATTTTTCCTTCGTGGAATAATAATGCTCCGTGTTCTCCTTTTTTAATAATTACGAATTTTGGTCCTAATGCATGAATTTTCTGAGCTGCTTTTACTAATGAATATTCACCAGAAAGCTGTCTCGCTTCTTCGTCATTGATAGAAATTACATCAGTCTTAGCAATCATTTGCAATAAAATATCCATTGCAGAATCCATCCAGAAATTCATGGTATCAAGAATTACCAATTTCGGACGGTTGTGCATTTTTTCTAAAACTGAAAGCTGCACGCCTGGATGAAGATTTCCTAATAATAAAATCTCTGCATCTTGCATTGATTCAGGAATTTTTGGATCGAAGTTTTCTAAAACGTTTACTTCAGTTACCAAAGTATCTCTAGAATTCAAATCGTTGTGGTATTTCCCACTCCAGAAAAAAGTTTTTCCCTCTTTGATGATTTCAATTCCTTCGATATTCACTCCTCTTCCGGTAAGCATATCTAAATCACTTTGAGGAAAATCACCACCAACTACGGAAACAATTCCAGATTCCACGCCCAAAATTGAAGACGCTATACTAATATAGGTTGCAGCGCCACCTAAGATTTTATCTGTTTTTCCGAACGGAGTTTCAATCGCATCGAAGGCAACTGACCCAACAACTAATAATTTCATATCTAATTTTTTGTATTTTGTTTAAAGGATTCTAACCTTTTCTTTATTAAAGCACCACTTGGCGGCTATCTATTTTATAATTTTAATATTGAAAAAATTCTTTTCAAAATTTCCCAATATTACTAATTGCTCATTTCTTACTACTCCTCATCATTTCTTCCATTCAAAGGTTTCAATCAAATGTATCAGATCTTTTTTAATGTATTCAACCGCCGGTGCCAAGGAATCTGGTTTTGGTCTGGAATTGAAATATAAATTCGCCGTCACATAATGCCGCGTAGAATCGGTTACAAAAAACTGAAGATTGGATGCGCTTTGTCCTTTTAGCTCATAGAAGTTTCCAAACACTTTGCGTTCTGGGAAGCTGAATGATTTGGTGTCGATAGAACTCGCTTTGATGGTATGTTCGTAAACCATTTTCTCTGATTCTTTGACATGCAAATCGAAGTCATTTTTGATCGGAAAATAAGTAATAAAAACTTTCGCTTTCATTTCCGGATATTCGATATAATACCAACACGGATTTTTCGCTTCTCTCACTTTCGCAAAATCAGAGTAGTCAAAACCAAAATTACACGCAGAGGTGAATCGTTGATATTTCGGGGTGGGATATTCTAAACGAAGTTCACCAGTAGGTTTTGGCTGAGTTTCTTCTGAACAAGAAAGCATAACAAAACCTAAAAAAGTGAAAATGAGTTTTTTAAACATTGCGCAAAAATACGAATTAGTTTTAAATTTTAAAAAAAGATAATTATAGTTTGAATTGAGCTTTGAAAAAGAAGATTTTTCTGGATTTATACAGGGTGTGGTTCTACAAATTTGAGGATTTTAAACTCCCGCAGATTGAGCGGATTGAGCAGATTTTATATTTATGTTATAAATCTGCTGGATATGCACAATCTGCGGGAGACTTTAATTAAAAAATTTGAACCATTAAGGTTTTGATTAAGAAGTTAAGGTTCATTAAGATTTCCTACGGAAATTGTGCACGGTAGAATGATATTGAACTTTTATACATAAGATTTATGACTATATCTTTTTAGAATTTAATGTCCATCAATAAAACTCCCGCAGATTAAGCGGATTGAGCAGATCTCATAATTATGTTCGTAAATCTGCAGAATCTGCACGATCTGCGGGAGACTTTAATTAAAAAATTTGAACCATTAAGGTTTTGATTAAGAAGTTAAGGTTCATTAAGATTTCCTACGGAAATTGTGCACGGTAGAATGATATTGAACTTTTATACATAAGATTTATGACTATATCTTTTTAGAATTTAATGTCCATCAATAAAACTCCAGCAGATTAAGCGGATTGAGCAGATTTTAAAATGATACTTTTAAGAAATCTGCAGGATCTTTTAAATCTGCGGGAGAAATTTTTATTCAACATTGTTGGAATTTAAACCATTAAGTTTTTGGTTAAGAAGTTATGGTTCATTAAGATTTCCTACGGAAATTGGATAGTGTAGAATTTTTAAGACCTTTTATTTAAAATAACTCAGCTTTTTTAAAGAAATCGGTCAGATAGTTTTCGAGTGGCTTTGGGAAGGATTTCTGATGTGACTCTTTTTCATTAATAATGATAAAATCATTCTCAGCAGCGAATTCGGTGAAAACTTCTTTTGACTCCAGTATAATATGACTCATTTGGATGGTTACGTTTTTATGCGTCAGCTTGTGACTTATCGTTTTGTGCTTAACCTTGAATTCCTCCCATTCTGCGGGAATCTCAATCGGGAATTCATAGAGTTTTTTCCAGATGAAATCGTCTTTTCTTTGTTTAACTAAAAACTGTCCATCAAATTCTACAAAAGAATAATGCAGTTCCAAATCTGTGGCTTTCACTTTCTTTGTTTTCACTGGAAAATTCGGAATCTTTCCTAAGTTAAAAGCGAGACAATCTTTATTTAAAGGACAGGAATCACACAGCGGATTTCTGGGCTTGCAAATTTCTGATCCTAAATCCATCATGGCTTCATTGAAATGTCCGGCTTCATTTTCGGGCATCATCTTTAAAGCAAGTTCCGAAAAATAGTCGAACGCTTTCGAATTACTAATATCAAAATCATCCGCGAAAACTCTGGACAAAACACGATAAAAATTACCATCAACGGCTGCGATTTTTTTGCCGAAACAAATACTGGAAATGGCTGCCGCAGTGTACTTTCCGACACCATTTAGTTTTAAAATATCGTCATGTTCATTCGGGAAAGCTCCCTTAAAATCATTCATAATTTGAAGAGCGGCTTTGTGTAAATTTAAAGCTCGGGAATAATAGCCAAGCCCTTTCCAATACAGTAAAACTTCATCGGTTTCAGCCTCGGCTAAAGTCTGAACATCGGGAAATCTTTCAATAAAATTTCGATAATGATTAAGACCTTGCTCTATTCGGGTTTGTTGAAAAATGATTTCGCAGATCCAAATCTTGTATGGGTCGTTGGTTTTTCGGAACGGTAAATCTCTACCGTGAATTTGATACCATTCGAGCAATTTCCTACCAACATGAAGAAAATCAGCATTTTGTTTTTTTGTTTTCAAAAATTCTTATTATATTTGCACACCAAAAATATAAATAAAAAAAGGAAATGACAAAGGCAGAATTGGTAAACACCATCTCAAATAAATTGGGAACTGAAAAGAATGAAACCCAGAAGGTTATAGAAGCTTTTATGCAGGAGATCAGAACATCAATGTATAATGGAGATAATGTATATCTAAGAGGATTTGGTTCTTTTATTATTAAAACCAGAGCAGCAAAAACAGGAAGAAACATTTCAAAAAACATCGCTATTGAAATTCCTGCTCACAATATCCCAGCCTTTAAACCTTCGAAAACTTTCGTAGAGAAAATCAAAACGAAAGTGCCAGTTGCACAATTAACTAAATAAAGAATATAAGTTACAAACAAAAAATTTTAAATTATGCCAAGCGGAAAGAAAAGAAAGAGACACAAGGTTGCGACCCACAAAAGAAAGAAAAGAAGAAGAGCAAACAGACATAAGAAAAAATAATCTCTTTGCGATTTACAATATAACAATATAGTTGGTGTTTTTATATGTTTAAAATACACCGGCTATATTTTTGTTTTAATCATACTGACCAGTCGGTCTAATGAGGAATGTTTTTTATAAAAACCCTATCCAACATTAATGATAAAACAAAATTCAGAAATTATTAAAAATTAAGCGATCGATTGATTTTTCGAAATTACGACACCGCTTAATATTTTAATCCCTTACCAAAATAATGAAGAAAGAACTGATTATATCACACGAAGCTGAGCAATCTAAGATTGCCCTACTGGAAGACGGACGGCTTCTTGAACTCCATGAACAGGAGGACAAAAGTGAGTTCGTGGTCGGCGATTTATTTATCGGTAAAGTAAAAAAACTCGCACCCAACTTAAATGCTGCGTTTGTTAGCATTGGTTACGAGAAAGATGCCTTCTTGCATTATCAGGATCTAGGTCCACAATTTCTCACCTACAAAAAATTTCTGCAAGACACTGTTTCTAAGAAACAACAAAACTCATCGTTAAAGAATTTCGAAATTCAAAAAGAGATTCATAAAAACGGTGTAATCGATAAAGTGCTTGCAAAAGATGACAGCGTTATTCTTCAAATTACCAAAGAACCAATTTCTACAAAAGGTCCCAGGATTTCTACCCAGATTTCTTTGACCGGTAGGTTTTTGGTTTTAATTCCGTTTGACAAAAGCGTTTCTATTTCTAAGAAAATTAATAATTCTGAAGAAAAAGAAAGGCTGAAAACTTTAATTGAAAGCATTAAGCCCGAAGGTTTCGGTGTGATCATTAGAACCGTTGCGGAAGGTAAAAAAGTGGCTGAACTTCACAATGACATGAATCAACTGATTCAGAAATGGGAAACGGCTTTTAAAAATCTTCAGAAAAATAAAGTTCCGAGTAAAGTATTGAGTGAAGAAGATAAAGCTTCCTCTATTTTGCGCGATAACTTTAATGCAGATTTCGTTTCTATCATTTGTGACGATGAGCAAATGGTTGATGACATGAAAAATTATATCGAAGTCATTGCACCGGAAAGAAAGAACATTGTTCAGTTTTACGACAAACCTATTCCGTTGATGGAATACTACAACGTAGAAAAACAACTGAAACAAAGTTTCGGAAAGCATGTCAATATTCCAAGTTCGAAAGGTGCTTATCTGGTGATTGAACACACAGAAGCACTGCATGTTATTGATGTGAACTCCGGGAATAATCTTTCCTCAGGCGCAGGTTCATCCAATAAAGAACATGCCTTGACCGTGAATAAAATGGCAGCCACCGAAATCGCCCGTCAACTTCGATTGAGAGATATGGGTGGAATTATTGTAGTTGATTTTATTGATATGATTAATGCCGATCACCGACGTGATCTGTATGAACATTTCAAGAGCGAAATGAGCAGAGATAAGGCAAGACATAAAATTTTACCGCCGAGTAAATTTGGCTTGATCCAATTAACGAGACAAAGAACACGTCCGGAGAAAGTTATCAAAACCAAGGAAGACAATCCTAATATTGATGGTGAAATTCTGGCGCCAATTGTGGTTGTGGAAAGAATGGAAGAAGTAATTCGAAATTTAATTCAGACTGAAAAAGGCAAACTGTTCCTTCACGTACATCCTTTTGTAGAAGCTTATTTAACCAAAGGTTTAATGAGCATCCAAACAAAATGGTACCTGAAATACAAAAAATGGGTTACGATTATCCCAAGAGATTCTTTTAAATATTTAGAATACAAGATGGTCAATTCTAAAAAAGAAGAATTGATGAGTTATTCTAATTAAGAATACAAAACAGTCGCACAAACATACAACTTCCGAACATTTTCGGAAGTTTTTTTTATTTTAAAAACACAAAGTCACAAAGGTTTTTTTCTAGTCAAATAAAGTTGACAAAAAGTTGATTACAATAGATTTCACTAAGGGTTTGATGAGCTGAAATCTCTACTGAAAATCTTTATTATTTCTCATTTTTTTATCATCGATTTAAAAAAAACACATTTAGCGAAATAGTTCTATATTTGATTGAAGTAAAAATGAAACATGAAAATAAAACTACTATTTCTTATTACAACTCTCTCTTTTTCAAGTTCTTTCGGTCAAGGTTTCGACAAGCTTCTGTACTCAAAAAAAGATCAGGCAACCTACCTTATCGATCAGAAGATCATTGCAAACTACGACCTGATGAAACAACTTGGGTCTGATCACATCGCGAAAATTGAAGTCTGGAAATCTGCAAAAAAAGGCATTGATCAATACGCCGATAAGTACCCGAATCTCAGTGAGTACGGTTTGATCATCATTGAATCTAAATTAACAAATATCCCGGCTAAAAGTCAAAATGAGATCAGAGAATTTCTGGGTGCAGATCCAAACACGAAAGTTTATGTGGATGGTTATTTATTAAAAAATGATTACCTCATTGCCACCCAAAGTATCACTGAAATCGAATTCATCAGTCCGAACGAGCAAAATTTAAATGAAGAGAAGATTATTAATGTCTGGACTTTAAACAAAGATATACGATTGGGACCTTTAAATATTCGTCAAATGAAAGTTAAAGAATCCTCCAATACAATACAGTAATTATTAATTTAAATTTAAAAATGAGGTATTTCTATTTCCTTTTGACCTTATAAACTTTACTTCTGAGCTCCTGCGGTAAAGGAAAAATGAACAAAAAAACGATAACGATGGAAAGTAATCAACAACTAATTAAGAACTATTTTTCTTATTTTAATCAACACGAATGGACTGCAATGGCAAGTATGTATTCACAAACTGCAGAGTTTAAAGATCCATCTCTGGGATCAGGAATTTTTAAACAATCCAGACAGGAAATCAGTGTTAAATATGCTGAACTCCAGCAAATATTCCCGGACTTACATGATGAAGTAGTAAAAATTTATCCGTCAGGAGAAAATCACGTGATCGTGGAATTTATTTCCAGCGGAACAGCTGGTGATGAAACTAAATTTGACTTAGCGATCTGCACTATTTTCACCATCGAAAACGGATTGATCACCCAAGACTTTACGTACTACGATAATTTTGAAGAGTAAGAAAACAAGTAATATTTTCTGAAAGAATCGGGCAATTAAAGAGCAGTGTTTTTTGAAAGCACTGCTCTTTTATGCTTAAAAATACTTAGAAAAAAATAAGGGGAAACCTCCTTTAAAAAACAGCGAAATCACGTACGAAATTCGGTCAGTTTATTTGTTGCTTTGATTAGTAGCAAAATAAAACAGGTTCGCTGAAAACTGATTAGAGTAAGCACCAAAAAAACTAAAAAACCATGACCAACATTGTACCAGAATGGAATGAAGTTTTGCTTGAAGCCATTCGCGAAACAAAACCAGGACCACCGATGGCTGCCCGATCGATCGCCATTGTACACACCAGTATGTATGACAGCTGGGCTGCCTACGACTCTATCGCCAAACAAACGCAAGCCAATTTTTCTACCTCTGCACCCAATATTGAAAAGAAGGTTGAAACGTCCATCAGTTTTGCGGCGTACAGAGCTTTAGTAGGACAATATCCAAAAATGAAAAAACTCTTTGATGAGAAAATGGAAAAATTAGACCTTGATATCTCTCAAACTTCCACGAGCACAAGTACTCCGATTGGGGTGGGAAACAGAGCTGCCAGAAACGTCCTCAACTTCCGAAAAACAGATGGTGCCAACGAATTAGGTAACTACGCAGACACGACCGGTTATGTATCGTCAAATAAACCAATAAGACCTTTTTTCGCCACGACTGTGGAAGAGATAGAACATCCTGACAAATGGCAACCGTTAACCTACTTAAGTGATGAAACCAGACCCGCCACGCCGGGATATATTGCAGCACAATGGGAAATGGTCACGCCATTCGCTTTAAGCAGTGCCAATGAATTTTTACCTTTGCCCCCTCAACCGATTACATCACAAGGGTTTTTAGACCAAGCAAAACACATCGTCCAGCTGCAAGCTCAATTAACTCCGACCCAAAAAGTCATGGCAGAATACTGGGCCGACGGACCAAAATCAGAAATGCCACCAGGTCACTAGACTATTTTCGCATCCTACGTTATAGAAAGAGATGCTTTGCCGATTGGCGAATCTGTAAAATTATATCTTGCTTTGACCAACGCTGTTTTCGACGCGTCGATTGCAGTTTGGGCGGCGAAAAAACACTACGACTATTGCCGACCGATCACGGCGATCCGACACCTCTTCCGTGGTAAGACGATCAAGGCGTGGGGCGGAGCTGGGAAAGGAACCGTGAAAATTCAGGGGGAGAACTGGAAAACTTTCCAGGTGAATACTTTTCCGACGCCACCATTTTCAGAATTTGTCTCAGGACACAGTGGTTTTAGTATGGCGGCAGCCACCGTTTTGAAAAAATTTACGGGCAGCGATGCGTTTGGTTATTTCTATATGCAGACCAAACCTTTAGCCGCGGATCCAACTGAAGATGTCATTGGCATTACCATGCGCTGGAATACCTTTAAAGAAGCCGCACTCGATGCCGGCGAATCTCGACTTTATGGTGGAATTCATTTTTATGAAGGAAATGTTGCCGGCTTGGAACTGGGCAGAAAAGTCGGAGAAAAAGCGTACGCCAAAGCTGAGAAATATTGGAACGGAACTATTTAAACTTCCCATTTTTGGAAATTAAAAACAAGCAGTATTTCTTCGGAATTACTGCTTATTTATTTTAGTACAGAATTATTTTTTAAATTTGATTAACAATCATAACCTCATTTTTTAAACATCTTAATAAAACACCGGTAATGAAAACTATTTATTTCTCCCTTTTACTCTTACTCATTATGATTAATTGTGCGACTGCTACTCCACCGCCCGATCCGATGCCTGCTCACGAAACAATAAATATTGATTCAAAAATTCTCGGTGAAACTCGCGTCATTAATGTCTGGACGCCTTCGACCTATCAAAATAGTAACGAACCTTTGCCGGTGCTCTATATGCCAGATGGCGGCGAGAAAGAAGATTTCCCGCACATTGCGAATACGCTGGCAGAATTGATTGCAGCCAAAAAAATTCCTCCAACTATATTGGTCGGGATTGAAAATACCCAACGCAGAAGAGATCTTACCGGAGCAACCCAAGTTGCCACGGACAAAGAAATCGCACCCGTGGTTGGTGGTTCTGCCAACTTTATAAATTTTATTCAAACGGAACTGATTCCAGAGATCAACCGAAAATACAGAACAACTTCTGAGAAAGGAATTATCGGTGAATCTCTCGCTGGATTATTCGTGACTGAAACCTTTCTGGTGGAACCTGATCTATTCGATTATTATATTGCATTTGATCCATCGATCTGGTGGAATGATCATGAACTGGAAAAAACTGCAAAAAACCATTTGGCACAATTCCCGACGACGGAAAAAAGATTTTGGTTCGCTGGGTCTGGTACTGATTCTATTTTAAACTCCACCAGAAATTTAGCAGATACCATTAGTGAAGGAGGTCTCCGCAATCTAAAATGGTTTTATGCCGATGAACCAAAAGAAAAGCATAATACTATTTTCCGGGCGACCAAAGAGAACGCGATGATCTGGACTATGAATAAAAATTAATTGCTGGTGGAAGTTCAAATACTCAATCGTAAAAAACTGGTCAATATTCCGAGCGGTTCGGGAATTGCCAAAGCGAACGATGGTTATTACGTCATTGGTGACGACTCGCCTTATCTCTATTTTTTAGATCAAAACTTTGAGGTCATTTCTAAAATACTTATTTCAGACGATCAAAATTTTAACGGACAAAGAATCATCAAATTAGAAAAAGCAGATTTCGAAACGCTGGAACTGATTGGTAAAAATGAGTTGGTCATTTTCGGTTCTGGCGGAAAGTCGCCGCAACGGGATGTTTTTGTACAGGTCTTTCTGAACGAACAAATTACGGTTGAAAAATATGATTTAACCAGTTTTTATAATCATCTTCGAAGTTTACCCGTTTTAAAAGATGCTGAATTAAATATTGAAGCCACGGCTTTTCATGAAGGCCAACTTTATCTTTTCAATAGGCGTAAGAATATTATTTTCAAATTTGATTATGGACAATTTTTAAGCTTTCTAAAAGACGACACAGCTTTGCCAACGATAGAAGTTCACGACTATATTTTGCAAACAATCAACAAGGTGGAGGCTGGTTTTTCCGGCGCTACTATTTTGAAAGATCAACCGAAAATTATTTTCACCGCTTCTGTGGAGGACACCGATAATCCATATGATGACGGCGAAATCCTGGGAAGTTTTATTGGAATGATCGACATTTCGAATAAGACGGTTTCTGATCATTTTGACTACTGCGAACTTTCAAATTCGGAGGAATATTATAAAGTAGAATCAGTGACGATCGAGGAAGAAATCAGTGTTGGAAAAACAAAAATGATCTTGATCACTGATGATGACGAAGGAAATTCGATGATTCTTGAAAGTGTGCTTTTGTGGTGATCAAGTTTTTTAGAGCATTTGATTGAGCATTTTTTCAGGAGGCTGAAATTGATGAAAAATATTGTCAGTTGAAGTTTTTGAATCGCAAAATTGTAAAGGCTGATTTTGAAAATTGGTCTCTCTTTACTTCGCTTAGAAAATTTTAAGAAGGCAAACTTAAAAATGAAAACGTCGATGGTGTTGCTCTAATTAAAACACGATGGAGTATGAAAGAAATTTGTAAATTTTCTAGCCTTGGCTGTTCTTTTTTCGTGTAATAAAGTGGCAATTCAAAAGCAGAAATTGGTGCGGTTGGTAAAGTTTTAGAATTTTATGAGGTCAAATCGACCGTTCCTTTGGATCTCAAAACCAAAATGTTACCCCAATATCAATACTTTGAACTGAAAACGAGTAAAAGTGTGTTATTGAATAATGATCTGCAATATTTAAAGGAGCACGCCGGAATATCGCTCATCTCTTCTACTCGACTTTGGTATTTGAGCAATCCAAGTAAGATGAAATCAGAGTAACGCTTCATTTAGAAAATGGAGAAAGGCGGAACTATACTTTTTCAACTAAGGATATGAAAGAAATCGATAATCTGTATCCTTCGGTTGAGCATTCTAACCTTTTTATAAAGACGGTGATTACCGATCATTGGTGAAAGAATTTAGCAGCAAGGTTGGCTGGTAACGATTGAGCCTTCTGTCCTATTGCTGAGATTGGAAATTAAGAAAGTTTCTTTGTTTGAAAACTGGTTGTGACCACAGCTGAGTCTGCAGCCCGACTTGAACGGAGCTCTTTTTTGCGGAACGAAGTGGAGCAAAAAAAGCGGGAGTGGAAGGCGGAAATGTCTGCCCAAAAGAAAAGTATAAAAAGACACGCCATCGCTGATCAACGCGGAAAAAGTTTGTCTAACGGCGAGGGTACGCTGGCAACGGTGCGATCGGCGACATGGGTATAATTGAGTGTGGTTTTGATATCGTTGTGTCCCAATAATTTTTGAATGAGCGAAATGTCGGTGCCTAATTCCAGGAGATGCGTGGCGTAGGAATGGCGTAAACTGTGGATGCCGACGGTTTTTTTGATGCCGGCTTTGTTCATACCGATTTTGAAAACGGACTGTGCGCTTCTGATGGCGAATTTGCCGCCGGACTGTCCTTCGAAGAGGTATATTTTGGGCAGATAGGCTTTGTAATACAGCCGTAAATCTGCCAAAATACTGTGCGGTAAATTGACGTAGCGGTCTTTTTTTCCTTTGCCTTGTGAGATGAGCACCTTCATTGTTTTGGAGTCGATGTGTTCTATTTTGATGTTCACGATCTCACTTACGCGCAGGCCCATGCCGTAGCATAATTGAAGGATGAGCTTGTGTTTTGGATTTTCGGTGACCTTCAGCAATTTTAAAATTTCGGTGGTGTTGAGGGCTTTTGGCAAGAGTTGTGGTTTTTTGGGTCTGGGAATATCGAAGAAAATCTTATCCTGATGCAGTACTTTTTCAAAGTAAAATTTGACGGCATTCATGCGGCTGTGAATTTGATTTTCGGACAGTTTAAGTTCTTGATGACAGTAGAGAAAATAGCTTTTCAGTTTTTCTTTGGTCAACTCCTGTACGGGAAAGGAGCGAAGAATGTAAAGCAGTTGCGCAAATTCTAAGGAATAAACGCGGATGGTATTTTGGCTAAATCCTTTGAGGAGTAATTGATTTTGATAGGTTTGATAAGTAGGTAAATTATTAGGATGGATTTTGAGCAAGACCTCCTTGCCGACCATTTTTTTGTCGAGGCCGAAGCGTTCCCGATTCGCATTGTTATCGGTGACGTACCAGGATTTTTGGGTGTTTGACCAACGTGCTTTCACCTCACTTTTCAGCATTTTGATCAAGGTCTCATCTCTCTGAAATCGTACCCAAATGATATTTTTCCCTTGATGCGTGTCTTCTTGTGGAGTGAAATATTTTTTATCAAAAACGGGTTGCGCATTTTCCATAGTTGTAGGTGCGTATTTGAATAGTTAGACTTGCGTGTTTTGTGTAACCATAAAGGTAAAGACATTTTAAGACTCTGACAGCGAGGATTTCACCCTAAATGAAAATTTTTGTTGAATTGGGAAAGTTGCGTATATTTGAGAGTTATCTGTAATTGTACAAACCGTTATTAACAATAAAAAATTTGAGAACAAAACTACTTTTACTTTCGCTTTTCATAAGTTTAAACGGAATTGCTCAAAGATTAAAAACGTCTAATGTACTTAGAGTTTCCGACAGCATAATTCTTCAAAATACAAATTCTAATCTTTTTTCATATTTTAGTGTAGACGATGGTTCATATTACTTATATGAAAAAGGAAAACGTTCTACAACTGGAAAGTTTTTAGAAAGAAGAAAACTCAAAAAAAACGTTAATGAAATTTGGGTCTTATATTTTTTTAATTATTCTAAAATAGCAGGATTGAAAGCCAGAACTTGGGTAAAACTCAACAATGAATTAAAGTTAATTGAGCCTGTACTTTTAGAATTTATTCCACAATTTTTATATGATGATCAAAATTCCAATTTTATTTCGAAAGAAATCGCGCTGAAAATTGCCGTTGAAAATTTTAAAGAACAAGGAATTAAAATAGATGAACCAGAACTGCGCTTTGACTATAAATTAAATTCTTATATTTATTTGGTGATTAACAAATTAAATGAATTTAAAAATTCGGCTAACGAACCTGCTGGAAGAACAGAAGTATTAAAAATTAACGCTAAAACTGGAGAAATAGCAGAAAGATTTGATGGATATTACGGATTAATAATTCGCTGAAAAACAACTACAGATAACAGCGGTTTTGCAATAGTGCGGGATTTTCGCAAGTTTAAAGATTTTAGTTATTTTGAAGTTTAGTTTATAATAGAAAGATGTTTCATATTAAGCCGCACCATCGCAAAGCCGCAAAACGTCAGGCTGTGAATAAAC
>DIBY01000021.1 GCA_002415135.1 Flavobacteriales bacterium UBA5040
CCAAGTTTTGATACTGATCCCTGTTCGTTGAGAAATGAGTTTAAAAAAAAGAAAACTCCCGAAAGAGTTTTCTATAAAGTCGGGGCGGCAGGATTCGAACCTGCGACCTCCTGGTCCCAAACCAGGCGCGATGACCGGACTACGCTACGCCCCGAGTACTTTTTAACTAAACCTGTAGAGAGTCAAATTTAAAATTTTACCAAAGATCCTGATACAGATCAAAAACTCTTTTCTACAATTAAACAAAAAAAAGACTGAGAAAATTCTCGGTCTTTTTCAGTGAGCGCGACAGGATTCGAACCTGTGACCGTCTGCTTAGAAGGCAGATGCTCTATCCAGCTGAGCTACGCACCCAAATTTTGGGATTTTCAAACTCATCGTTGGGAAGATGAATTTTTTAAAAAAGAAAACTCTCGAAAGAGTTTTCTACAAAGTCGGGGCGGCAGGATTCGAACCTGCGACCTCCTGGTCCCAAACCAGGCGCGATGACCGGACTACGCTACGCCCCGAATAATTTTTTGGCGAAAGTTGCGGAGAGTAAGGGATTCGAACCCTTGGTACAGTTTCCCATACGCTTGTTTAGCAAACAAGTCCTTTCGGCCACTCAGGCAACTCTCCAGTGCAATATTTATAAGAGCGTCTGTTCTGTAATTGCGAGTGCAAATATAAAAGAGTTTTTGTTATAAACCAAAATAAATTCCTAAAAAATATTCGTATTTTTGACTCTAATTTTAAATTATTTCAAATTACATGCGTAATACATTATCTATCACATCCTTAGGATTACTAATTATTTCTTGCGGATCGCAAAAAAATATTCAATCTGCCGCGGTTAAACCAACTATGCCCAAAGTTTCACCGGTAAAACCTGTAGTTTCCGTTCAAAAACCGAAAGTTCACAATGAGCATGGAGTCGATTTTTTCAGAGAAAATATCGCCGATGCCACCAAAAATGATAATACGGCCAGCTATGGTTCTATCGTTTCTGCAAATCCGGCAGGATATAAAGTGGTCAAAACTTTTTTCCCTTCCGTAGGTCAGAATTTTCGTCAAAAATATATCATTCTGCATTATACAGCTTTAGATGATGACAAGTCAGTGACTGTATTAACGCAGCAATCAGTAAGTGCTCACTATTTAGTGAATGATTTGGGTGATAATGAAATTTACCAATTGGTTGATGAAAATAAAAGAGCCTATCATGCTGGAATAAGTGCTTGGAGAAAAGATAAAATGTTGAATGATACGTCTATCGGAATTGAAATCGTGAATGCTGGTTATAAAACAGACGCAAGCGGAATTAAAATTTTCCCTGAATATCCGGAAGCACAAGTAAGAAAAGTTGCCGCCTTGGTGAAAGATCTTGCCAACAGATATATGATTCCCGCCACGAATGTTCTTGGACATTCTGATGTTGCACCGACCAGAAAGCAGGATCCAGGACCAAAGTTCCCGTGGAAAAAATTATATGATGAGTATCAGATTGGAATGTGGTATGATGAAAGTACCAAACAAAACTTTTATGACACCTCAGTTTTAGACGATTATGCGATGCAAATGACGGTTCCTTCGTTTATTTTTAAAATTCAGGGTGCGTTGCGGGATTTCGGATACGATATCAATCCGACCGGTGAGTATGATGCTACTACCAAGAAAACCATTGAAACTTTTCAATATCATTTCCGACCACAGAATTATTCTGGGATGATGGACGCTGAAACATGGGCAATTTTACAAGCCTTAAACTTGAAGTATCCAAATAAATAAAATATCTTTACAATTCTAAAAGTGGGCGATAAAAATCGCTCATTTTTTACATACTTTTTAGATCAATTTAATAAAGCAGTAAATAATCTTAACCTTCTCAACAAAATTATTTTTATGGAAAATTTCAGAAATGAAAGCGATTTATTAGGAACTTTACAGGTTCCTCAGAATGCATATTATGGAGTTCAAACCCAACGGGCCATTGATAACTTTAAAATTTCAGGACAGACCCTTTCTTCTTATCCCCATTTTATTAAAGGACTTGCGATTGTAAAAAAAGCGGCTGCAAAAACCAATTATGAATTGGGCTTACTGGAGGAAAATCTTTACAAAATGATTGCAGAAACCTGCGATGAACTGGTTGCTGGAAAACTACATGAAGAATTCCCGATCGATATGATTCAAGGTGGAGCGGGAACTTCGGTGAATATGAATGCGAATGAGGTTATTGCCAACCGCGTCCTGGAAAAATTAGGAAAAGAAAAAGGAGATTATCAGTTTTGCTCTCCAAATGATCATATTAATCTTTCACAATCGACGAACGACGCTTATCCAACTTCATTGAAAATGGCTTTACTGGCGATGAATGTTGAGTTGGTAGAGAAGCTTAAGAAAATAGTTGAAGCATTTCGTGAAAAAGGAAAAGAGCTTGCACCCGTGATCAAAATGGGAAGAACGCAATTACAGGATGCAGTGCCAATGAGTATGGGGCAGGAGTTTGAAGCTTTTGCGGCAACTTTGGAAGAAGATATCTCTAAATTAAATGGAAACGCCAATCTATTTGTTGAAGTAAATATGGGTGCAACGGCCATCGGAACTGGATTAAATGCGCCGGTTGGTTATGCCAATCTGTGTGCTAAAAATCTTTCTCAATTGACCGGTTTCGCCATTGTTTCTGCACCAAACTTAGTGGAAGCAACCCCAGATACGGGAGCTTATGTCATTTATTCTTCTGCTTTAAAGAGATTAGCGGTGAAACTTTCTAAGATCTGTAATGATTTGCGTTTACTTTCTTCAGGACCAAGAGCAGGATTTTTTGAAATCAATCTTCCAGCAATGCAACCTGGATCATCAATTATGCCGGGTAAAGTAAATCCCGTAATTCCAGAAGTGGTGAACCAAGTTTGCTTTAAGGTAATTGGGAATGACTTAACTGTAACGTTTGCGGCAGAGGCAGGTCAATTACAACTCAATGTTATGGAGCCGGTTCTTTCACATTCGATCATGGAAAGTATGATTTTCTTAGGAAATGCGATGGATACTTTAAGAGAAAAATGTGTGGTAGGAATTACAGCCAATAAAGAAGCGTGCCTGAATATGGTCAGAAACAGCATCGGGATCGTAACTGCTTTAAATCCTTATATCGGCTATAAGAATTCGACTGAGATTGCTAAAGAAGCTTTGCAAACAGGAAGAAGCGTTTACGATCTGGTTTTAGAAAGAGGAATTCTTTCTGAAGAACGACTCAACGAAATTCTGGATCCTGAAAATATGTTGAAACCCCATCAACCAATGTAACTTTTAGCGATAAAAGCTGACTTATAGAGATAATCGGATAATTTTAAATAATTAATGAAAAAAATTTTAACAACAATAGCAATGATCGGAGCATTCATGCTGGCTGACGCGCAGAAATTTGAAACTAAAAAAGCAACTGACAACAGTGGCTATCAATACGAAACCGTCATCAATGATAAAACAGGTGTAAGAGTTTATACTTTAAAAAATGGTTTAAAAGTTTTCCTGGCGAAAAACGACGATGCACCAAAAATTCAGACTTACATTCCTGTGAGAACCGGAAGTAACAATGATCCAGCTGACAATACAGGTCTAGCGCACTATTTGGAACACATGATGTTCAAAGGGACCTCAAATCTGGCCAGTGCAAATTGGGCAAAAGAGAAACCACTTTTAGATCAGATTTCCAGCTTATACGAACAGCATAAAGCAGAACAGGATCCAGAAAAAAAGAAAGCACTTTATAAAAAAATAGACGAAGTTTCTCAGGAGGCCAGTAAATATGCAATTGCTAACGAATATGACAAAGCGATCTCTTCGCTTGGAGCTTCGGGAACCAACGCGCATACCTGGTTGGATGAAACGGTTTATAAAAACAATATTCCCAACAACGAATTGGAGAAATGGTTGAAAGTTGAAAAAGAAAGATTTTCTCAATTAACTTTAAGATTATTCCATACTGAACTGGAAGCGGTTTACGAAGAATTCAACCGTTCTCAGGATAACGATAGTCGTTTGGTGAACTATGAATTAATGGACGCTCTTTTTCCAAAACATCCAAACGGTCAGCAGACGACTATTGGAAAATCGGAGCATTTGAAAAATCCTTCAATGGTTGCGATTCACAAATATTTTGATGAATATTATGTGCCGAACAACTACGCGATGGTTTTAGTGGGAGATTTAGATTTCGACAAAACAATCAAAATGGTTGATCAATATTTCGGAAGTTTTGAATACAAAGAATTGCCGAAAAAACAAATGATCACCGAAGATCCGATGACTAAAATTGTAGAAAGAACAGTGAAAAGTCCTTCTACACCAAGATTGCAAATGTCTTGGAGATCTGATTCTTATGGAACTCAAAACGCTAGATTGGCAGATATCGTAGGAAATATCCTGACCAACTCCGGCGATTCTGGTTTGATTGATTTAAACATTAATCAAAGTCAAAAAGCTTTGCGAGCAATGGCTTACGAATCAGCATTTAAAAAATACGGAAGTTTCTCGTTGATTATTGTTCCGAAAAATGATCAAACTTTTGACGAAGCGAAAAAATTAATGTTAGATCAAATTGATTTGGTGAAAAAAGGAGAATTCCAGGAATGGTTAATTCCGGCCATCATCAATGATATGAAGATTCAGCGAATGAAAACATTTGAAACTGCTGATGGATTAGCAAGCAGTTTATATGGAACTTATATCAATGACAGAACTTGGGAACAGGAACTGAATGAGATCAACGAATACGAGAAAATTACGAAAGCTGACGTCGTGAAATTTGCCAACGAATTCTTTAAAGATAATTATGTTATCATTAAAAAAGAAAAAGGCGTTAACGATAAACTGGTTCGCGTAGAAAATCCGGGAATTACTCCAATTAAATTGAATAGAGAAGAGCAATCTCCATTTTTAAAAGGAATTTTATCTCAGAAATCTTCTGATATTAAACCAGAATTTATCGATTACACAAAAGTGATTAAAACCGATAAAATTGGTGATAAAAAAGTAAGCTTCGTTCATAATAAATACAACGATATTGCGCAAGCTCATTTTGTTTTCCCTTTCGGAAGCGATAATGACAAAGAGTTAGGATTGGCTACTCAGGTATTACAATATTTGGGAACCGACAAATTATCTGCAGAAGATTTGAAAAAGGAATTCTTCAAATTAGGTATTTCTAATGATTTCAGGACTTCAAATGATCAGCTTAGAATTTCTTTAAGCGGTTTAGAAGAAAATATGCCGAAAGCAATCGAGTTGTTGAAAAACTGGATGCAAAATGCAAAACCAGATCAGAAAGTTTACGCAGAGAATGTGAAAACAATTTTGGAAGGTCGTGAAGTTGCTAAAAAAGACAAGGGTAGAATTATGGCTGCTTTGTCTAACTATGCGAAATATGGTAAGGTTTCCCGCTTCACCGATGTACTTTCTAAAGATCAGTTAGAAGCGATCAACTCCGTAGACATGACCAATAAAGTACAGAACTTATTAAAAATGCCTTATGAGATCTTCTTTTACGGACAGGATTTCAACGCGTTTAAAAAGTATGCAAAACCTTTCGTAGAAAAGGAAACCATGAAAGTTGCTGCAAAACAGAACTATCCTGAACCAGCGACCGATGGAAACGTCTATTTTACCAATTACGACATGGTGCAAACCGAGATGGCGAAAGTGGCAAAGGGACCAAATGTAAATTTAGCTAACCTTGGAAAAATCAGTGTTTTCAATGAGTATTTCGGACGAGGATTGTCTTCAATCGTGTTTCAGGAAATTCGTGAAAGTAAGAGTTTAGCGTATTCTGCGTATGTTTCTTATGCCTCAAGCAGTGAATTGAATCGTCCGGATTATGTGACGACTTACATCGGAACGCAGGCGAATAAATTGCCGCAAGCAGTTACTGCAATGGATGAGTTGATGGCTAATCTGCCTCAAATTCCAGCACAATTTAATAATGCTAAAAATGCAGCGTTAAAGCAAATTGCGTCTGGTAGAATTAATAGAACGAATATTTATTTCAATCAGTTGAACCTGAAAAAATTAGGCGTTGATTATGATTTGAGAAAAGATATTTACAAAGAAGTGGAGAAATTATCTTTAGCAGATTTAACCAATTTCTATGATTCGCAGATGAAACCGATGAAATACAATACGGCGATCATTGGTAAAAAAGAGAACTTAGATATGGATGCTCTTAATAAAATAGGAAAATTCCAGGAAGTGAGTTTAGAAGAGATCTTCGGATATTAATTTAAATTCAATTCAAAATATTAAAAAAGTGAGACTTCGGTTTCACTTTTTTTTTGCTAAATACTAAAATTAAAAAAAAATTGTTTTAAGAAAGTGAAATATTTAGTCGCTTTTTGTTGTATTCAATTCTCTTATTTGATTCAGGCACAGGAATCTATATTGTTTGGCAATGATCAATATAGCGGCATCAGTTCGGTCATGATTTCGCCTGCACAAGCGTTTCTTAACCCAAATCCGTGGGATATCAATATGATCGCTGAAGATGTATTTGTTCAAAATGATTATGGTTTTATTTCTCAGCAAAGTTTTATCGGTCTCACCAATGCTGAGATCAAATCAGCCAGCATTAAGAAAAACATAACGGGCGACAATACTCCTAACGTTTTTGACTTTTATAATAATGAATTCGGGAACTATCATTTGAGTTCCGATATTCTGGGACCGTCATTTCAGTTAAAAATAAATATTAAGGAAAAGGATTTTGCAGTTGGATTGTTTTCCAGATTGAGGACTCAAAGTTCAGCGGTGAACGTTGATAATTATTTAAGATTTGGAAATCAGGATCTCTTAGAACCGGAACTTTATACCCTAAAACCTTTGAAGATCAATTTTATGAATTGGGCCGAAATCGGTTTAAATGTTGCCACAGAAATTTTCCCGTATTCAGATCATCAGTGGATCATTGGCGGCAATATAAAATATGAGATCGGCTTAGATGCTTTGAATGTAGAAAGCAAAGTCCCGTTTCAATTGACCAGATCTAATGATGAAGCAGATGTAAAATCAATCGTCGCTTCTGATTATGATATTGCGGCCAGTTTCGTTACCAATTATAATTTTGAGACCGATCGCTACGAATATCAACAACGCGGAAAAGGATTGGGCTTCGACTTTGGGCTAACTTTTATTGATCGCGATTCAGACGCCGAGGATTATAATTTGAAAGCAGGTCTTAACGTATTGGATATCGGATCCGTTAGTTTTGAAGGAGAAAATCACTTATTAAAAGGTTCGGCCGTAGAACTTGAAAACAATCCAACGTTTAAAAACACGAAATTTAAAAGTCCACACCAATTTCTGCAGCTTTTAAGTAATGAAGTTTATGGCGACGAAAATGCTTCTTTGCAAGGGACTGATTTTAAGATCGGTTTGCCAACGAGTCTTCATTTTAATATAAGCAAGAATATTCGAGAACACCATTATCTTAATGCCGATTGGATTCAGCGGATTCCTGTCTTCGAAAATTCTCTTAAGCGCTCCAATATTTTTAATGTTTCTTACACCGTGCAAAAGCCGGTTGTCGGTTATGGCGGCTCCATATCATTGTATGAATACCGAAGTCTTCAAGTTGGAGCTTATCTACGCATTGGACCTTTAATTCTTGGAAGTGAAAATCTGTTTCCCTTAATCTTTAAACAGAAAAGACTACACTCTGGTGATTTTTACATCGCGATCAAATTGTATCCTTTTTGGGATAATGAAATGAAGCGACATCGACGAGAAAACTGTAACTGTTAATTGAATAAACTCCCGTCAATTAGTGGATTATAGTAGAGAATTGGGTGATTTTACTCTTTTGTATTTGAAGAAATAAGGTCATCTTTGTAATGCAATACATAACAACATTCTTGTTACGATCTAATTGTAAAAAACTAAACTGATAACTGTGAAAACAGAAGTTCCGGAATTTTCCGGAATTTTTTTTGGAAGGCATTTTTGATGTTTATGATTTTTCAGAATCTGATCTCCAATTTTTAATATTATTCAGGATATAAGCGACGATCAAATCATATTCTCTATCATTCCTGATAATGCGATCATGAAATCTAGCTTGCCACTCAAAAGATTCGTAATTATTTCCGTTACACCATTTTTTTAATCGTCCTTTAAATCTATTCACAAATGAAGAAATAGAACAAGGAACTAGTGGGGCTAACCCATTTTTTGGAGTTTTAAAATCATTATCTACTTTAAAAATAGTAGCTATAAAATGAACATGATTCGGCATGATCACAAAATGGTCAATTTTTAAATGTGCTAATTTTAACGTTGCATTCTTAAGAAGCTCTTCTGCAAAAAAACCAATTTCTGTAAAAGACATTTCGTCATTTGAAATTTCACCAAAATAATGTTTTCGGTCTTTCGTAACAATGGTGATGAAATAGGAATTATTGGAGGAATAATCAAATCCAGGCAAGCGAAATTGTTTATGATATTGGTATGCCATTCTCGTAGGAACACGCCTTAGAGGCGTGTTAATATTTGATTATTAATATATTGAAAATAGAGGTAATCAAATTTAGGAAATTTATTTTATACATGATTAATTTTTAAAATAGAAGAACGCGCCTCTAAGGCGCGTTCCTACAAATCAATATATTTTAATAAAAATTATTTCACAATCTTCATTTCCTTGATCAACCACTTCGCATCCGCATATTTATCAACGATGAAAAGAATGTATTTCGTGTCCACCATAATATTTCTACTAAAACGCGGATCGTAATTAATATCACTCATCGTTCCTTCCCACTGTCTGTCGAAATTCAAACCGATTAAGTTTCCATAAGCATCCAAAGCCGGACTTCCAGAGTTTCCACCGGTAGTATGATTGGTTGCCGTAAAGTTGACAGGAACATCACCGGTTTTATCTTTATAAACTCCGTAATCTTTGGCGTCATAAAGATTTACCAACTTTTTCGGAACATCGAATTCATAATCACCAGGAACATATTTCTCCATCACGCCTTCTAAATGCGTTTGATATCCGTAAGAAACAGCATCTCTCGGATTTGAACCTTTCACTTGTCCGTAAGCTACACGAAGCGTAGAGTTGGCATCTGGAAAGAATTTACGGTCTTTATCGGTTTCCATTTGTTGCGCCATAAATTTCTTCTGAAGCACATCAATTTTATCCTGAAGTTCTGAATATTTTCCTTCTGTTGTTTTCATGTAGGAATCTTTCATTGCAGATGCCCACTGAATAATCGGATCATTTTTTAAATTTTTGATCAACTCTGCTGGATTAGCGAAAACTTTGTCAATATTCGTCGCCGCAGTCGCTCCGTTGAAAGATCCTCGACCAGTCACGACAGAATTTTTAGACCAACCTTCTACCATTTCTATATTTCTATTCACATCTTTCAGCTGACTGAAATTGTTAGGAAGAAATTTCTCAGGAGTTTTTTCAGCGTAAAGTGCCAGCAATTGAGCCGTTACTTTTGCGTCTAATTCACCATTGTAATTTTGATAAATTCCCGATAATCTATTTTTAAAAGCGGTTAATGTTTGATCATTAATTTTTCCAGCTTCATAGCTACTCATGAAATTCAGATATTGATTTGCCAATGAAAGCGTTTCGGCATTTCTGACAACTTCTGAATAATAAGAACGGTTTAATGAATACGGCGATTGCTCATTGTACAAATTGTTCAATTGCTCGATTGTAGTTTTAATCGCTGGATTTTTAGCCATTAAAGTTTGCTCGTATTTTTTCTTTTTACCAACGGCGTCAGATTTTTTCAATCCTTCAACTTCGCCAATCCATTTTTTCCAGTAATTGGCTACAGAAGCATATTTAGAAGCATATTTAATTCTTGTCTCCGCATCAGTTCGCATTTTTTCGTTTAAAGTTTTCAATGCAACTTCACGAACAGCGATCATCGCAGGATCTGTTTCTGTCATTACCTTTTCTACGGCAATAGCTGGTAAATATTCGGTCGTTCTTCCTGGGAATCCGAAAACAAACGTGAAATCATTTTCCTGCTTATCTTTAATGGAAACGGGTAAAAAATATTTTGGTTTGTAAGGAATATTATCTTTCGAGTATTCCGCTGGTTTATTGTCTTTGTCGGCATAAATCCTGAACATTGAAAAATCTCCGGTGTGTCTTGGCCAAACCCAGTTATCAGTATCAGAACCGAATTTACCAATTGAGCTCGGTGGTGCTCCTACCAATCGAATGTCTTTGTAAGTTTCAATGACATAAGCGTAATATTTATTACCGTAATAAACTGGCTTGATAACTACTTTTTGCCACGGCTCTAATTTGAAACCAGCTTTCACTGCGTCCATATTTTTATTGATGATGGCTTGAGAAGATTTATCATCTAAGTTCTGTGTACCAGCTAAGATTTGTGCAGTTACTTCTTTGATATCTGCGATAAAATCTACGGTAACTCCTGGATTGGGTAATTCTCCGTTCATATCTTTCGCCCAGAAACCATCACTCAAATAATCATTTTCAACCGAGGAATGTTTCTGAATCTGACCGTAACCACAATGGTGATTGGTCAATAATAATCCTTGTGGAGAAATAATTTCGGCCGTACAACCACCATTGAACTGAACTACTGCATCTTTAATACTCGGTTTTGAAGGGTCGAAAATTTGTTTTGCAGAAATTTTCATTCCCAAATCCTTCATTTCCTTTTCGTTAAGTTCGGTAGGAATCCACATTCCGCCGTACTGTTGGGCAAAAGCCATCACTGCTGGAAAAAGTATTGCCGATAGCAAAATATTCTTTCTATTCATTTTTAAAATTTGCCCTAAAAATAAGAAAATTTATGATAATATGCCTTATACAACGGTCTGAAATAAAGGACGTATCACTATTTTGCTTTGAATTTGATGAGAACAGTTCATTAAGTGGCTCTATAATTTGAAATGTTCACGAAGCCTTGATCAACTTATTTCAGATGGAATATTATTTGATTTCTTTTTTTTAAATCAACAAATTATGGAGTCCATTTTTATTCAATTACTAAAGCTTTTCATTATTGCAATTCCGGTTGCATGTATTGCCTGGACCGTCACCCATGAAGAAATTTTTCGCGAGCCGAGAGAATTTTGTAATAAAAAATCAGAAGAATGTAACAGTATTTTACAGAGAAAATTTTACTATTTATTTACCTGCGAATATTGTTTCAGCCATTATGTGACGGCTTTATTTATTTTCATTACTGGATATCAGTTGCTTTTTGAAGATTGGCGAGGTTATTTAATTTCGTTCTTTGCCGTTGTTTTTATCGCGAATGTTTACATGAGTTTATTCGGCCTGTTAAGACAAAATCTTAAAACGGAAAAGATAGAAGCAAAGTTAAAAGACAATGAATGGCATGAAGTCAAAGAGGAAATTGATGAAAAGTAATTCGAAAATTTAAATTTCCGACGTTTCGTTTTTTACGATTTCGGCTTTGATGGCTAATTCCTTTGGATCGTCTTGCGTATCAAAATACAACCATTCCATCGCACGTGGAAATTCTTGAGACCAATAAAATTCCTGGTGTTTTCCTTCGTCGTTGATGCTGACTTTGAATTCAAATTGCATTGACGTTGCGTCTTCCCAACCTTCCATTTTTTTTTCAAAAAGTTGAATTCTTTCCGTCATTTCCGAACCTTCCTGTTCGCCGCCGTACATATAAACTTTAATATCATAAGGATTTTTAAAGTTCATTTGAGGAAAATTATTCTCAGGATTTAACCAAAGTGATGGCGAAAAGATCATTAGTTTTGAATAAACTTCCGGATAAAGAAAACCGCTGTAAATACTGATCAATCCACCCAAAGAACTACCACCAATTCCGGTGAATTCTCTCTCAGGTTTAGTTCTGTAAACGGAATCAACGTAAGGTTTCAAAGTGTCTGCCAAAAAACGAACGTATTTTTTTCCTTCTGCATTTTCTGTAATGGAATTATTATCTAAAACATATTCTTTAATTCGATCATCACTTCCATTTTCAATTGCAATAATAATCACGTCGCCTCGACCATATTCCGCCAGGATCGACATTTTTTTATCGATTTCCCAGTTCCCGAAAGCCGAACCTTCATTAAAAAGATTTTGCGCATCCTGTAAATAAAGAACAGGATAATCCTTTTTTGTTTTATGATAATTATAAGGCAGAAGTGCCCAGATTTTTCGAGTCCTGTTGAGTTGTGGAATAAAAAACTTCTCAGAAATTATTTCAACGATTGGAAAGAATTCCTGTTTAAAAGGTCCCCAATTAATCCGCCATCTTTCAACTTCATCTGCAGTTTCTAATTCCTTTTTTTCAATTTTCCGATTGGGGGTAACATTTCCAAATCGATCAATTTCTACATTTCCCCAACCACCGCGTGTAAATTTATACTCGATCAGTTCTGGAAGTTCTTCATCGTTAATTTCAATGAAATAAATATTATCCGTTGTCGCAGTCAGTTCAAACGATAAATCCCGTGGATTCCATTTGTTGAAATTTCCGGTGATAAAAACGGGTCTGGTATCGTCTTCCTTAGATTGTAGCGTAAATCGCATAGGTGTTTTCTGTATTTTTCAGGGTTAAAAATAGGAAATTAATTAAGAACGAATTTGAGGAAATCTACGACTCTGTAAATTTATTGTTAAGTAAATTATTACAAGAGAGAAACATTCGACAGCTATTCTCACTTTTACCGGATATGGTTCTCCTTTTACTTTTATTTTAAATATATTTGAGGGAGGAAATGCGGAACCGTGTTTCCTATTAAAAA
Source organism: Flavobacteriales bacterium UBA5040 (assembly GCA_002415135.1). Classification (GTDB taxonomy): domain Bacteria; phylum Bacteroidota; class Bacteroidia; order Flavobacteriales; family Weeksellaceae; genus Kaistella. The sequence continues at coordinate 12,766 of DIBY01000021.1, forward strand.
TAAACTAGAAAACTCTAAGATCATGCAAACTGTGCTCGCTCATTCTTTATTTACCGACCATGATATTTACCTTTTTAAAGAAGGCAATCATTATAAATTGTATGAAAAGTTTGGGGCTCATTCTCTTGAGATTGATGGAGTAGAAGGGGTCTATTTTTCTGTTTGGGCACCATTTGCGAAAGAGGTTTCTGTGATTGGGGATTTTAACAAATGGCATTCTGAAACCCACAAATTATTACCACGTTGGGACGAATCTGGAATCTGGGAAGGATTTATCGCTGGCTTGAAATGGGGCGACGTTTACAAATATGGCATTCGAACTAATAAAGGAGTTTTACTAGAAAAAGGAGATCCTTTTGCCGTCAGCTGGGAACAAAATCTTCAAGCGGGCTCTTTAGTCTCAACCACTTGGTTTGAATGGAATGATAAAAATTGGATGTCTGAAAGAGCCAATAAAAACTCGCTGAAAGCACCAATGTCCGTTTACGAAATGCATCTCGGTTCCTGGATGCGCGGAACCGATGATCCCGAAAAGTACTTTAGTTACAGAGAAATTGCAGAACGGTTGGTTCCATATATTAAAGAAATGGGATTTACCCATGTTGAATTTATGCCGGTGATGGAATATCCGTACGATCCAAGTTGGGGTTATCAGGTGACCGGGTTTTTCGCCGCAACTTCGCGTTTTGGCTCACCGCAGGATTTAATGTTTTTAATCAATGAATTGCATAATAACGAAATTGGGGTTTTATTAGATTGGGTTCCGTCTCATTTTCCAGGCGATGCCAATGGACTGCATTTCTTTGATGGTACTTTTTTATACGAACACGAAGATCCACGAAAGGGTTTTCATCCTGACTGGAAATCTTATATTTTCAATTATGGAAGACCTGAAGTGAAATCATTTTTAATAAGCAACGCGATGTTTTGGCTCGATCGTTATCATGCCGATGGATTACGCGTTGATGCCGTAACGTCAATGTTGCACCTCGATTATTCCAGAAATGAAGGCGAATGGGAACCGAATATTTATGGTGGAAATGTGAATTTAGAAGCCAAGAAATTTCTACAGGATTTTAATAAAGCATTGTATAAAGAATTTCCAGATATCATTACTATTGCGGAGGAAAGTTCAGATTTTCCAATGTTGACCAAACCAGTTTACGACGGCGGAATCGGGTTCGGTATGAAATGGATGATGGGTTGGATGCACGATACTTTGAAATATTTTAAAGAAGAGCCCGACACCAGAAAATATCAGCATAACAAATTGACTTTCGGCTCCATGTACGTTTTTAATGAAAATTACATGATGCCACTTTCCCACGATGAAGTCGTTCACGGGAAAGCCAGTTTAATTTATAAAATGCCCGGTGACGAATGGCAGAAATTTGCAAATCTTCGGGCACTGTATCTTTACATGTTTACGCATCCAGGCGCTAAATTATTATTCATGGGAAATGAATTTGCACAAACCGGCGAATGGAATTTTACCCAAAGTCTCGACTGGCATTTACTTAAATATCCTGTTCATAAAGGAATGCAGGATTTTGTAAAGAAATTAAATCATTTATACCGAAACGAAACCGCACTTTACGAAAATAATTATTCATCCGATGGAATGGAATGGGTAGAAGCCAATGATGCCGATAATTCCATTTATATTTATTTAAGAAAAGGGAAGAATGATGATGACGTTTTAATGGTTGTTTTAAATTTAACTCCAAGAGTTTTTGATTATAAAATTGGAGTAGATGAAGGAACGAATTGGGAAGTGATTCTAAATTCAGATGATGAAGAATTCGCAGGAAGCGGTGTAAAGGCAGAAATTGTAGACGAAGAAGATGATGAGTGGATGTATAGAGCGAATGCGATTATCCTAAAATTGCCACCACTTGCTGGAGTTATTTTAAGACAAAAGAAAACGAAGAAGAAAGTCATCCAAAAAATGGTTGGTAAAAAGGAAGCCTCGCCAAAAAAACCTGTTAAGAAAGTCGCAGCTTTAAAAGTGGAAGAAAAACCTAAAGCAGTGAAGAAAACATCAATATTGAAAAGTGATGAGCAGAAAATAGCAGTTTCAAAGAAAATAGAAAAAACTTCTGTCAAAAAGAATAAAAAATAATAAAGTCCAACCTCAAATCTGAATTCTTATATGAAAATTTTTAACCTTTCGATCGAATGTTATCCCGTTGCAAAAGTCGGTGGACTTGCCGATGTCGTGGGAGCATTACCCAAATATTTAAATAAAATCGAGGGTGTAGAAGCTAGTGTCATTATACCGTGGTACAATAAACCTTTCGTGCATGATCACAGTTTCGAACTGGTTTTCGATGGTTGGATTCATCAGCACAATGAGACTTTTAAGGTGACGGTAATGAAAGAGCGCTCAAATTTCTTAGGATTCGATTTGTATTTGGTGAAAATTCCAGGACTTTTAGATCGCGATAATCCTTATGGTTATTGGGATGAGAGTCAGCAATTCTTAGCTTTTCAACACGGCGTTTTACATTGGTTAACGGCGATGCAGATTCGTCCTGATATTTTACATTGTCACGATTATCATACGGGTTTAGTTCCGTTCATGATTGAAAATTGTCCTGAGTTTAGTTTTCTGAAAGGCGTTAAAACCATTGGTACGATTCATAATGGTGAATATCAAGGCCAGATGAGATGGGAAATGGCGAATTATTTTCCTTGGTTTGATGGTGGAAAATGGGGACTTCTCGATTGGAATGGTTACATCAATCCACTCACAACCATGATTAAATGTTGTCATGCGTTCAACGCTGTTTCTGGCGGTTATATGGATGAGCTTTTCGAAAACTTCCGTGGTTTAGAACATTTAGTCCGACAGGAACACGCTAAAGCAAACGGAATTATTAATGGAATAGATACTGAAATTTGGGATCCAGAAGTTGATCCGTTTTTGGCTTTTAATTTTGATAAAAAAAATGCCGACGCTGGAAAATGGGAAAACAAAAAAGAATTGTGCGAAGAGTATGGTTTAGATCCTGCCTTACCACTTTTCAGTTTTATCGGAAGATTTGCCGGAGAAAAAGGGGCAGATTTCTTACCCGAAATTGTAGAGAAAAGCATTCAGGAAACTTATGGCGCCTTGAATATTATTATTCTTGGTTCAGGCGATAAAAATATTGAAAATCAATTAGCAGGATTGTCGCAAGTCTATTCTAATTTCGCAGTTGATTTGGGGTACAAAGAGTATTTGTCTCATAAGATTTACGCTTCATCCGATTTCCTTTTAATGCCTTCGCGTGTTGAGCCTTGCGGACTGAATCAAATGTACGCTATGCGCTATGGAACCGTTCCGATTGTCCGGTATACAGGCGGTTTACGAGATACCGTAGAAGATATTTCTACCGGTGGAAGTGGAATTAATTTTGGTGAGGCAAGTGCAAGTGCGGCGGTTCATGCCATGCATCGGGCTTTGCATATCTATCATCAAGAAGGTTTGATGAGTCGTTTGGTTCACTCCAATATGAGTTTTGATTTCTCCTGGGAACAATCTGCACAGAAGTATTTGGATCTTTATAAAAGCTAGTTTTTCTACCATCGATACAGTGACGATCGTAAAGATAAATTCTTTTTCGAAAAATCGGTCTATTGAACGCAGAACCCTTTCATAGATCATTTTTAATTTCCTGTTAAGTAAGTCTGCAAATTTATAAATTCGTAAGTTTGCAAGCTGAAAAAAAATATGGAGAAGAAAAATATGTTAAAAGGGGTGTTGTATGTTGCGCTGGGTGCAAGTATTTTCGGCATGTTGGCCACTTTTGTTAAGCTTTCATATCAAGATGGATACACTACTTCAGAAGTAACTACCGCACAATTTGTTTTAGGATTAACAGGTTTGTTGATCTTAAATTTAATACAAAGAAAAACCTCTAAACAACCACTTGCTCAACCAACTTCCAGAGAAATTAAAATGTTGATGTTGGCCGGGACTTCTTTAGGCTGTACGAGTTTATTCTATTATTTATGTGTGCAGTATATCAATGTGTCGATTGCGATCGTATTATTGATGCAGTCGGTTTGGTTCAGTGTTGTGGTCGAAAGTGTGATATCGAAAAAGTTTCCGAATGCTAAGAAAGTCGTGGCTACTGTTATCGTTTTGATTGGAACTTTTTTCGCTACCAATATGATTAATTTAGATGTTAAATTAGATCTGCACGGAATCTTCTGGGGATTAATGGCTGCAGCTTCTTTTAGCATCACGATGTTCACTTCAAACAAAATTGCAACTCATATTCCCGTATTGAAGAAAAGTTTGATTATGCTTTCTGGTGGAGCAGTCATCATATTTATTTTCCTCTTTTTCGCCCAAATCGGTCCTTTGCATTTTGATGTTTTAAAAGAATTTTATTTAAATTTTACCGATAATACGGCTCATATCAAACCGTTTAATTTTTCGATATTTTATACGTACGGTTTTATTTTGGCGCTATTCGGGACGATTATTCCACCCACTTTATTCAATCTTGGATTTCCGAAAACAGGTTTAGGATTAGGAAGTATTATTTCTTCCATTGAACTTCCTGTTTCCGTAACCATGGCCTTTATTCTATTGGGAGAGCAGGTAATTTTAATTCAGTGGATGGGAATTATCTTAATACTTTTTGCAATCGTTTTGATGAATTTACCTTCAAAGAAAAAGGATTTACAGCCTGATTATATTAGAATAGAAAAGTAATTTGAAAGTCAATTGATTAAATTAGAATGGACGAAGATTCCTCGTTTTAAGTCATTTAGAAAAATAATGTAAATTGGTTTTAATTAAATTTTAAATATTTACTTTAAAATAGACTCAGTACCTTTGCTGATGGCACTTTTATTGTAAACTACCTGCCGATTTAAAATTAACCATGTTCAAACTTTCTCCTCAAAAGCTCGTCAACCTCACGCTCTTGGTTTTTACCATTTCTATTGCAGTACAATGTGAAAAAGATAAAGGTCAGCCTCAAGATATTCAAACTAAAAAGAATGATTCTTTAGCGCTTGTTAAAAAAGATTCTTTAATTCAGGATTCTATTAAGAGAAACACAATTGTTTATCAGTCTTTTATTTTTCCAAAAAACAAAAGAGATTCGGCGATGGCTGTCTTTAATGACCAGTTTTCAAAAGAGGAGCAAACTGTAATTTTATCCTTGAACCGTCTCGATTTAAAGAATAAATGGCGTGCAGATACTTTGATGATTCCAGATAAGATCGATGCAACATTAATGTCATATTCTCCGTTCCCAAGAACTTTAGACCAACTAAAAGAAGTAAGCAAAATTGTATTTTTCTCCTATCCCATTCAGGCTTATGCTTTGTATGAAAATGGTACTTTAATTAAATGGGGACCGACCAGTATGGGACACAAAACGGCTCAGACCAAAAGAGGTCTAATGTTTACCAACTGGAAAAAAGAACTTGCGATTTCGACCGTAGACAGCGATTGGAAATTGCCATACAATTTTAATGTACATAATACTTTGGGCATCGGTTGGCATCAATATGATTTGCCGGGATATCCAGCTTCACACTCTTGTTTAAGACTAACCATGGACGATGCAAAATTTTTGTACAAGTGGGCAGATCAGTGGGTTTTAAATAAAGGTGGCGCCACAGTGAAAGCAAATGGAACTCCCGTAATTGTTTTTGGCGATTATCAATGGGGCGGAAAAAAACCTTGGAAAAATCTGAGTAACGATGCCCAATCAAACAATATTTCTGTGGAAGAAATGAATGCTGTGATTAAACCTGATCTAGCTAAAATTCTGGACGAGCAGGCAAAAAGAAATACAGTGGTTTCGGCTCAAAATACCACTCAACCTTCGGCCTGATAGTTTTCAAACTTACGGATTGATTCCTCCGCAAATTCGCGAAGCTGCTGCATCTGTTTTTTACCTTTCCATTTTCCGAAACGTGCGGCTGTAAAAGTAAGTGCTAAGCAAACCAGCATAATGATTGAAAAGCTAAATGCCCAGGGGAAATCGTTGCTTTTAATCTGTTTTTCAACATACCAAATCGTGATCCCGAGCATCCACGAAATTCCGAAAATGAAATTCAGAAACATAAAGAAAGTCCAGACCGCAGCTGACGGACCAAAAATTCCCCGAATAACCGTTTTGTTTTCTTCTGCGTCGATCTCTGTTCTTAAAGCAAGATTAGGTTTCCAGTAATTATTCTCCGGAGTTTTTACTGTTATTAGCGAAGCTTCATTGTTGATGTTTCCGCTAAATTCCTGGTCCCGTTCTTTCAGAAAACTTTTTAAATAAACGGTGTATTCTTCCCGAGAGATATCGGTGAATATTTTAAATCGCGGTCTCGAGCGAATATGATCGATGGTGGTTTCTTCAATTTGCATTTTGGTAGGGAATAGGGTCTTGTAAGGTAATGATAAAGTTCAGAATCTGATCTTCACGCTCTACTTGTATGAATATTTTTTTACCGTCATCTTCTTTAAAATAATCATTTATTTTCTGCATGCTCATGTCACCAACGGTTTTTTTATCAATCGATATTAGCTGATCATTTTTACGAATGCCTGCGACATAACATGGCGAATCTTTCCGGCAGCCTGCCACTGTGAATTTCGGTTTGAGCACAAAATTATATTGAAACTTCTCAGGTGATTCTGAAATTGGAGTTCCGTCAAGACCTCTCAGGGTTTTTTTAGTTTCAATAACAACCATATCTTTTTCCCAGGTCATCCCATCTTGCTGAATGTCGAGACCGCTGCTATTAAACTGAAAAGGATCGTTATAATTTTGATTCTTTTTTAAGAATAACTTTTTATCAGGATAATTAAAGATGACTGTAAATCGACGCAAAATATCACTCCCGATAGAACCTTTCCGATTCGGGACAATTTTTAAATTTTGAATGGAATACTCATCAGGCATCGCAGTGAGCGGCTGTTTAAAATTAAATTTCCCTAAAGATAAACTATGAATTCTACTTCTCTTTCCAAAAATATCTCCGTTAAAACCACGACCTAAATAATCCTCAATATTTGGGCGGTTGTATTCAAAGTCCTCAATCACTTTTGGGAACAACCAAACAGCATCACTATTACCTAGATCGACCAGCATTTTGGACGGCACTTTTTTGTCGGTCATTTCCACCTCTGCCATGAGGTATGGTTTATTGCCTTCAATGGTCATCGGAAACTCCGTAAATCTTTTTTGTCTTTTATTAACCGTTTTTTCATCATTGTAAACGGTAATTTTTTTTGTCGTAAAGTTGATTTCAATCGGATGATTTTTGAAGAAATGATAACCAATAATTCCATTCACGGGAATACCTACATGCGAAGAAAAATTAATGCTTTCATCTAAAATAATGAAGAGCATATGTTGAGAATCTTTATAATCTTTCCCTATCGAGACAATGTTTTTTTCAGATTTCAAGCCTTCAATATCCATACTTTCGCCGAGCCCAGAGAATTTTATTTTTTCAACTTCATTAAAGTTAATTTCTTTATTATCTAAACTAAAGAGAATCGTTTCATTCACGCCCGAATCCAATAAAAAAGTCAAATCAACTCCATTAATATTAAGTGGAATAAAAACCAGGTTATTGATAAGCTTAAACGGGATTACTGCTTTCTTAGGATGAGAAATTTCAAATCCGTTTTGCGAAAAAGATAAGGTATAAAGGAAAAGAAAGAAAATCTTTAGAAATTTCATCTAATGAAGATACAAATTCCAACTGAAAGTGAACTTCTTTTTATTTGCTTTTTAAATGTTTTTAAGAATTAAAAAATCCTAAATTTGTTAGATGCTACACGAAGAAAAAAAAGAAAAATTCCGCCAGCTGGTCGAGAATAAGTTCCAGATTTACAACTCTCTTTTCATGAGTTTGCCTTACGATAAAATGTCGAACATCGGCATGCTGCTCCCTTTTTTATATGAGGAAAGTAAAGTGGGTTATGAAGCGGGCAAAAGTCCCGAAGAAATTGTAGAATCTTTTTTCAGCAAACATACCGAACTGAAAACAGAAGAGCAGAAAACCGAATTACTTTTTAAAATCATTCAGTATATCGAAAGGCAAGTAGTTTTATACGACAGTATTGAAGACGCTGCTTTCCCAAAGTTACATTCTGACAGCGATGCTGGGACCGTTCTTCAACTTCATGAGCGCGCGCTGCAGGAACATCAATTAGATGCGACCAGAAAAAAGCTGAAAGACTTTGCTATCAAAGTGGTTTTTACCGCCCATCCGACTCAGTTTTATCCGAATTCTGTACAACGGATTTTGCACGATTTACGTACTGCAATTACCAATGACTCGATTACCGAAATCGACACGCTTTTGCAGCAGTTAGGTAAAACACCATTTCTTAATAAAGAAAAACCGTCGCCATTAGACGAAGCATTGAGCATTATTTTTTATCTGCGTTACGTTTATTATGATACCATTGGTGAATTGTACAAAAAAGTAAAAAACTCTTTCGAAACGCAAACTTTTACACCTGCACAGGATTTAATTCAAATGGGGTTTTGGCCTGGTGGAGACCGTGATGGAAATCCGTTTGTTACCGCTGAGATCACGCAAAAGGTTGCTCAGGAACTACATCTATCTATTTTAAAATCTTACTATGCACATTTAAAAAAGATCCGAAGAAGATTGAGTTTCCGTGGAGTTTCTGAAATCTTAGATGGTTTAAGCGATGATTTGTACGAGGCTATCTTTAAAGAGGAAGTTGATATTTCTTCAGATGAAATTTTAACGAAAATAAAGCTTGCAGAAAAAATCCTGATCGAGCAGCACAACGGACTTTTTAAAAATATTTTGGAGGATTTTAAAGATCGCGTAAAAATTTTCGGCACTCATTTCGCGACTTTGGATATCCGTCAAGACAGTCGGGTTCATCAGCAAATTATCGACGAAATTATCAGTAGATATTCGGATTTAAATATCGGTATGGTTTCCGATCAGGAAAAATTAGATTGGTTGATAAGCACTGATGTTGTTTTGAATCCAAATGATTTTGAAGGAATTACAAGAGATACTTTACAAAACATTTGTAATGTAAAAGAAATACAGCAAAAGAACGGAGAACGTGGCATGCATCGCTATATTATTTCAAATTCAGAAGCAGTTAAAGAAGTAATTAATGTCTTCGCATTATTCAGACTTTGCGGTTATCGGGAAGAGGAAATCAATATCGATATTGTACCACTTTTTGAAACTATGGAAGGTTTAGACCGCGCACAAAAGGTGATGAAACAGTTGTATGAAATGCCAGTTTATAAAAAACATTTAGACAGAAGAAAATCTGCCCAAACAATTATGCTTGGTTTTTCTGATGGAACAAAAGATGGCGGTTATCTTAAAGCGAACTGGGAAATATATGAAACCAAAGAACAGCTCACCAAGGTTTCTGATGAGTACGGAATTAAAGTTATTTTCTTTGACGGTCGTGGTGGACCGCCAGCAAGAGGAGGTGGCAAAACGCATGATTTCTACGCTTCTCAAGGGAAAACAATCGCTAATCATCAAATTGAATTAACGGTTCAGGGACAGACAATCACGAGTGTTTTCGGAAATAAAGATCAGGCAAAATATAATTTCGAACAGTTGCTGACCGCTGGAATTGAAAACGACGTTTTTAAGAATGCTAAAAAAGATCTGACAGAAAAAGAAAGAAAGCTGATTGAAGAACTAGCAGAAATCAGCTATGAAAAGTATTCGGCTTTAAAAGCGCATCCACGATTTGTTCCTTATTTACAGGAAATGAGTACGCTCGAATATTATGGGAAAACCAATATCGGCAGTCGTCCAACGAAACGTGGCGCAGGTGGCGAACTCAAATTTGAAGATTTACGCGCCATTCCGTTTGTAGGTTCCTGGAGTCAACTCAAGCAGAATGTTCCTGGATTCTTCGGGTTCGGATTTGCCTTGCAAGAATTAAAAAGTCAAGATCGATTTGATGAGGTCAAAAGTTTATACAAAGGTTCTGATTTCTTTAAAACATTGGTCTTAAATTCAATGATGAGCATGAATAAATCTTATTTCCCGCTAACTTCTTACATGAAGAAAAACGAAAAGTTCGGTGAGTTTTGGATGATCCTTTTTGATGAATATCAGCTTTCAAAATCAATGATGCTCGAACTGACTGGATTCCAAGAGTTGATGGAAGAAGAACCGCTTTCAAGAATGTCAGTAAAGATTCGGGAAAAAATAGTTTTGCCACTTTTGAGTATACAACAATACGCTTTAATTAAAATTCAGAAAGAAGAAGGCAATCGTTCGGCTTACGAAAAACTGGTGATGCGATCACTCTTTGGAAATATCAATGCCAGTCGAAATTCGGCTTAAACCAAAAAAAAAGACCTTCGGAAAATGAAGGTCTTTTTTACAGGGTTTTATATTCTTAAATTTAACCATTAAGGTTTTGTTAAGGAGTTAAGAGGATTAAGATTTCCTACGGAAATAGAAATATCCAAATAATCTTTTGATGATATAAAATCCTTACTCTTTAATTATTTTTTCGATGTACTGGTTTTTATCTGTTTGTACTTTTACAAAATAAACTCCACTGGACCATCTTTCAATATTATAGATTTTCTCATTTTTCAGTGATTGAACTTTTCGTCCTAAAGTATCATACAATTCTACAGAAACAATTTTCTCGTCTGTTTTAATGGTAAAAGTTTTAACAACAGGGTTAGGATAAATTTGTAAAACGGATTTATTTCCAGGATTTGCCGTGGCTAGCGTCGTATTCCAGGCTTTGCCGAAATTCAAAATTCCGTATCCTTTTTGTGGATCACTGGCTGGATAAAGAGATGCATTTTGACGCAACAAATTGCTGAGCTCATCTACAGGTTTTGTTGGAGAAGCCTGAATAAGACAGGCAACACCACCAGCGGCAAGTGGTGTGGCAAATGAAGTTCCACTGCTGCTTGTTACCGAATTATTATATCCCATATAAGTAGAACTTCCTCTCGTACTTCCATCCGGTTTAATGTGTCCAACCGCGTTAGGTCCAAAAGAAGAAAACGAAGAACTTGCTCCAGTTGAAGTCACCGCACCAACCGTAAATACTTTTGCATTGTCGGCGGGAGTAATGATGTAATGCCATGTTTTTAAGGCTTCATTTCCCGCAGCTGCCAAAACGAAAATTCCTTTCTCAGTAGCAATCTGTGCAGTTCTCGCGATAAACGAAGAAGTTCCCGTCATATCAGCATACACCATATTGTATCTGGGATCATCATAATCGTAATAGCCAAGAGAAGTAGTGATAACATCAACTCCTTTACGGTCTGCTTCTTCGGCAGCTTCAGTCCAGTAAAGCTGTTCTTCCGGGATTTCATTTTCTGCGTCTTCGGTAGCATATAGATAAAAATCAGCATCGGGCGCGGTCCCTACAAAACTGTTTTCAACGTAAGCGGCAATCGTACCCAAACAGTACGAGCCATGGTTGTTTAGTGAAGTGCTGTAAATATCAGTGCTTTTATTGATAAAATTATAACCACCTTTAATTTGACCATTATTTCTGATTCTTGCGTAAACTGAACCCGTGTTTACCCTCGGAAATCCAGTGTCGATTACTGCAATCGTAACTCCAGTTCCAGTAAAACCTGCAATATGCAAAGGACGAAGATTTACCTGATCGATTTGCGCTAAACCAGATCCGTAATTAAAAGTCGTTTTACCTAAAGTGTTGTTGAACTCTTCAAATTTATTGACCTTTTTACCCATTACTTTTCCACCATCAGGATGTTTGATAAATCGCTCTACCGAAAGAACATAGGATTGAGTTCGAAGCTCCGCGATTTGGTCAGCAGTTGCATTCACCGCCACACCATTCATCCATTTTGAATAATCTTTGACAATATATCCCAAATTGGTGATGTTTTGAATGTAGCTTTGTTCAATCGGTGCATCTTGATCATTCAAAGTGATGCCATATTTTGTTCGTCGATCCAACGATTTCTGACTTAATTCAGAAAGTGGATCCGCATAAAACGCTGCTTTATTCGGCTTATCTTTAAAGAAGACAAAAACAAGTTCCGTTTGTGCACTGGTGAACGCAAACAGAAAAAGAATAAATAGGGATAGATTTTTTTTCATTTGTAAATTATTAAAGTGTAACAAAAATAAACAATTTGTCTAAAATTGATATTATTTTGATTGATCTATTTTTAATTTAATAAACAAATAATTAATCTGAATATATTTTAATAATTTAAATTCCTTATAGAAACGAATAAAATGAGGCCTTTTAATTATACTTAAAGGATAATGATCAAAACTTTATTCCCTATTTAATATTGTTTAAATTGATAAGAGTTCGACTCAACTTAAAATAAACATTACGCTCTTTTAATTTTTTAAAAAACTTAATTTTAGTAAATTTGAGGAAATATTTGGTTTATGAAATCGCTATTATCAATTGCTGTCGAAAACAGAGGTGAGAATGGGTGATTGCGTACGATCAATAAAATCCAATAAAATTTTCATATGAAAAAGATTCAGATGGTTGACCTTCAAAGTCAATATTATAAAATAAAACCTGATGTTGATAATGCAGTGCTGAATGTGATGAACACGGCAGCCTTTATCAACGGTCCTGAAGTTAAATTTTTTCAGTCCGAATTAGAAACTTACCTTGATGTAAAACATGTAATTCCTTGTGCAAACGGAACGGATGCTTTGCAAATTGCACTCATGGCTCTGAATTTACAAGAAGGGGATGAGGTGATCACCGCTGATTTCACTTTTGCAGCGACGGTAGAAGTAATTCATTTATTAAAATTGAAAGCAGTTTTAGTCGACGTAGATTACGACACTTTCACCATGGATATTGAGAAATTGAAAGCTGCCATCACCTCGAAAACGAAAGCGATCATTCCGGTTCATCTTTTTGGACAATGTTCCAACATGGAAGAAATTCTGAAAATAGCCAAAGAACATGATATTCACGTTATTGAAGATAATGCCCAGGCAATTGGCTCAGAATTTACTTTTTCAGACGGAACCGTGAAGAAATCCGGAACGATGGGAATTTTGGGAACGACCTCCTTTTTTCCTTCTAAAAATTTAGGATGTTACGGTGATGGTGGTGCGATTTTCACCAATGATGATGAACTGGCACATAAAATGCGAGGTATCGTGAATCACGGAATGTACGAAAGATATTACCACGATGAAGTAGGAGTGAATTCGCGCTTAGACAGTATTCAAGCTACGGTTTTAAGAAAGAAATTAACACTTTTAGATACCTACAACGAAGCCAGAAGAAAAGCGGCCGATTATTACGATGAAGCTTTTGCAGATTGCGCAGAAATTCTTACTCCCAAAAGAGCAGATTATTCTTCACACGTTTTTCATCAATATACTTTGAGAATTCTCGGCGGAAAAAGAAATGATTTGCAGAAATTCTTAACAGAAAAAGAAGTTCCCGCGATGATCTATTATCCGGTTGCTTTAAGAAAACAAAAAGCTTATTTCCAGGATAGTAATGATGCTGATTTTGTAAATACCGACAAACTTTTAGAACAAGTTATTTCATTGCCAATGCATACCGAATTAGATGATGAGCAGTTGAAATATATTTCGGATGCGGTGTTGGAGTTTATGAATAAGTAATTTTGCAAATTAAAGTTTTTCGATATAAATGGCTATTTTGGCTTGCAGTAATTCTGCACAGTATTAATGTACTTGTATCTTTTTTTGCAATAATGCAATTCAGGAGGGATAAATTTGAAGCAGAAACTTTTTTGTACAGTCTTTTATTTCTTGCCCTCAATATTTTAATTGTTGTTGCACTATTTGAAAAATATAGAAGAACTATTCTTCTTATAAACCTTACGCTTATTCCTATATTTCTATGGTTCTTTCTCATGGTTTTATGGAATATATTACATGATATTTTTTCTATACAAAGTTTTAAGAAATCAATTATTATTGGGCTTTATTTAATTTTAATTAACAAATATAAATACAAGAATGTTTATAATGAAATTGATGAAATTGGACAGAATGGAAATTGAAAATCTAAAAAATAAAATTTAATGACAATACTCGTTACCGGCGGTCTCGGTTACATTGGTTCCCACACGGTGGTAGAACTTTTAAAAAATAATTTTCAAGTCATCATTGTTGATGATATGTCGAATTCGGAAAAATTTATTCTCGATAATATTGAAAAAGTGGCTGGAAAAAGACCCGTTTTTTTTCCTTTTGATTTGAGAAGAAAAGAATTACTTTCTCAGGTTTTCGATGCCTATGAAATCGATGGCTGTATCAATTTCGCGGCTTTCAAAGCAGTAGGAGAGAGCCAGGAAAAACCGTTGGATTATTACGAAAACAATTTATTTTCTCTGATCAATATCCTTCAGGAATTTAAAAATAGAAATATTTCAAATTTTATTTTCAGTTCTTCCTGTACGGTTTACGGTCAGGCTGATCAACAACCGATTGATGAAAACACCCCGCTGAAAATGCCAGAATCTTCTTATGGAAAAACCAAGCAAATGGGCGAGGAGATCCTGAAAGATTTCGCCACAGCGTATCAAAAGAAAGTTTCTTTACTTCGATATTTTAATCCAATCGGATCGCATCCGACTGCTTTGTTAGGAGAATTACCAATTGGCATACCTAACAATCTGGTGCCTTTTGTGACTCAAACGGCAGCCGGAATTAGGGAAAAACTTTCGATTTTCGGAAATGACTATGAGACTGAAGATGGAACCGCAGTTCGTGATTATATTTATGTCGTAGACTTAGCAAAAGCGCATGTTAAAGCCTTGCAGAAATTGATGGCGGAAACCTCAGATACCTTAATTGATATTTATAATTTAGGAACAGGAAAAGGTTCATCGGTTTTAGAAGTGGTTGAAGCTTTCGAAACTGCGAACGATGTAAAAGTCCCGTATCAAATCTGTGACCGACGTGATGGCGATATAACCGTCGCTTATGCCAATGCTGACAAAGCCGAAAGAGAACTTGGTTGGAAAGCCGATACTCCATTGGAAGAAGCTTTGCGCACGACCTGGGAATGGCAGAAATATCTGGAAAGCAGAAAGTAGAACTTTAATAAAGACAAAAAAAATCCTGAAAATTAATTTTCAGGATCTTTTACTTTTCTAAAGTCTAAGAATATTACATTGGTGGACCTTGATCGTCACCACCTGCATCATTCGCATTAATGTCTTTTTTACGTTTCGGTGCATCTATTTTTTCACCTTGTTTAAATCGGTAAGTTAAAGAAACATTGAAACTTCTTGGGCTCCAGCGCATGTAAGAATCTCTCTCATAACCTGGACCGAAACTGGTGCTGTTTCTCCCTCTCGTTCCCAGAATATCCTGGATGTTAAAGGCGATGGTTCCATTGTTATTCCAGATCGTTTTGTTCGCTCCGAAATTTAAAACATACATATCTTTACTTTCACTGGAGGCCGTTTTTTGACCGCCTCTGTAGAAACCTTGAACTTGCATGCTCAATGTTTTATCAATTTTAAAACTGTTGGTTAATCTTAATCTTGTAGAAAAACCTTCGCCATCAAAAGAGAGTGGTTCGACCATTCTGTTGGGGTCAAAGTAAGAACCTTCTGATTTGTAAGCAAAGAGATCGGCACTTGCCATAATTTTATACCAAGGGAAAAGATCTGCAGTTAAGTTTAAATCTAAACCGTAACTCGTTTCATTTCCAACGTTATAAGGACTTGTCACCAAAACATCTGATCCAATCGCCTGACTCAACAATACAAACTTCACATCGTCGGTTGTTTTTCTGTAGTACAAAGTTGGATTAATGGTGAATTTTTTCTTCTGAATGGCATATCCTAATTCAAATGAATCAATGTAAGATGGATCTAAATCTTCATTACCACGGAACAAATTCTGACGGTTTGCCAAAGAAGTTGGGTAAGGAATCAAGAACCAAGAACGGGGTCTGTTGATCCTTCTGGAGTAATTCAATAATAATTGATTATTAGAACTTCCTAAATCATAACTCAAAAATACACTTGGAAAAAAGCCGGTATATTCTTTCTTTTTGTTAGAAGTATTTCCGCTTAAACTCAGATATTCAACATTGATCTGTGAATTTTCAGCTCTTAAACCTAATTGGTAACCTAGCTTGTCAAATTTACTTTTAAATTGAGCATAAGCAGCGTTGATGGTTTCATCATAAACCGTATTTCCACTGTAAGCATCTACGATTCCGTAATTTGCACTCACATCAGTTTCGCGATTTAGAAAATCGTAATCATTGGTATTGTTATCAATTCGATAACCTGCTTCAATTTTTGATTTCTCACCGATCGGCAATTCATAATCGATTTTACCGATGATTGATTTGTTAATGGTGCTGTTATCTCCTAAAGTTCCGTATCTAAAATAGGACTGATCGTACTCTCTGGAATCTTCTGTTGATTCGTTATTGCTTTTTTGTAAACTTAATGATAATGAGATGTTGTGTCCGGCATCATTAAATTTATGATCTAATCCAACATCACCTTGCAAAGAAAGATTGGTACTGGTTCCTAAAGCCGCCGTTTGTGAATTGGTAGTTAAAATACGGGAAGCATCATAGTTATTGTTATCAACTCTATTGTTGCTCTCACTCGAAAAATTTCTAACCATTCCCGATAAGTTGATCGAAGTTTTCTCCGTTAAATCAACTGCGAAACCTGCAGTTGCATTATAGAAATTACTTTCGCTTTTATTACGTGAATTTTGTTCGAAATATCTTGTAGTTGCTCCGGTTGTTGTGTCAAAGAAACGAGTGTCACTATCGCTTTTTCCTTCACCTTCCCGGTAACCACCGCCACCATTTAAAAACCATGTCCAGCTTCCTTTTTTCCAGCTAAGATTCGTGTTTAAATTGGTACTTGGTAAATATCCTAAACTTCCGGTAACGCTTCCGTTGAAGCCCATTCCTTTCGATTTCTTTAAAATAATATTTAAGATCCCTGCCGTTCCGCTGGCTTCAAATTTTGAAGATGGATTGGTAATTACTTCAATTCTCTCAATTTGATCTGCTGGAATAGATTGTAATCCATTGGCGCCGCTGTCGATGCCCAACATAGAAGAGGGTTTTCCATTAATTAAAAACTTAACGTTGGAGTTCCCACGCATGGACACCGTACCATCGGTTTCTACAGAAACGGAAGGAACGTTTGCTAAAACATCCTGCAGATTTCCACCTTTACTGATAAGGTCGGTGGAAGGATCGTAAACCTTTTTGTCTAATTCTACACGGTAAGGTTTTACCGCACTTGCAGTAATGGTCACGCCCTCGATATCTTTGGTTCTGCCATTCGTAGCCGAGCTTTCAGAAGATACGGTGAAATTTCCAAGACTTCCACCCGCTGAAATTTGTTTATTTAAAGTCGATTTCTTAAAGTCGATCGCGTCAATTGTAATATCGTAATTTCCTGGAGTCAATGCCAGTTGGTAATTTCCTTTATCATCTGTTAACGTGGCATCACTGAAAAGTTTATTTGCTTTGTTGCTGAAGGTAACTGAAGCATAAGGAACAGCGTTTTTTTGCTGATCAACAATTTTTCCGCTTACATTCATTTTCTGCTGGGCAAACGCTAAACTCGCAGCACCCAGAACGAAGGCAAGCCCTAAAGTCCTTTTTTTAATAATTGATGAAATCTCAATTTTGTTCGTCATAATTTTAGTTTAAGCTATACTGATTGCTTTTTTTAACAAAAGTTAAATTAAATGTTTATTTAATATTTTTAATTTTAAAAGATCCCAAATTCTGCATTCAGGATGTTTTCAAGTTTCTTATTTGATGTTTTTAGAATTCAGCCAATCCTGATATTTCTTCGCATTCACTGCATGTTCGGCAGCGTTTGCCGTAAACTTATGAAAGCCAAATCGCGCTGGATCTGCACACATATAAATGAAATCGTTTGATTGTGCATTTAAAACGGCATCCACAGAGTTTTTGTCAACCATACAAATTGGTCCAGGTGGAATTCCTGAGGAATAGTAAGTATTGTAAGGTGATGGCTCTCGCAGATGTTTGAAGAAAACCCGTTTGATCGGATCGCCTTGAAAATTATTTGCTTTGCTTACTGCATAGATCACCGTAGGATCACTTTGCAGTTTCATTCCTTTGCGGTGACGGTTTAAATACAAGCCAGCTACCGTTTTCATCTCATCTGGTTTTCCCCCCGTTTCTTTATAAACTAAAGAAGCCAAAGCGTAAACCTGATCACGACTTAATCTCAGACTTTGCTCTTTCGCTTTTCTTTCGGCATTCCAGAATCCATTGTAATCGTCTTCGAATTTTTTGAAGAATTCTTGTGGCGTTACCGTCCAGAAAAAATTATAAGTGTCAATAAAGAAATATTTTTTTAAATCTTCTGCATTGTTCAATCCTTTGGTCGTTGCAATTTTATTTAAATCGGTGGCGAATCTTATTGAATCGAGTTCCGTCTTTAAAGCGACTTTCCCAACCATTTGATAAACAGTGAAGAAATCGCCAATTCTAAAAGTGTTTTCAGTTTGGTTACCGGCTTTGATCATGTTAACTAAATCGGTATTGTTCGTTCCGGATTTAATTCGGTATCGACCAGCACTGAAAAATTTATCCATGTTTTTGCTCTTCGCAACTTCGGAAAACTGTTCCTTGTTTTTGACGTAAGGCGAAATGGAATCTAAAATAGAATTGAAATTAGCAGAATTTGGAATTAATACATAACCTTCTTTTGCTACGTTATTTCCGTAAAATTTCTGATAATATTGATATCCGAAAAAACTTCCGATGGCAAAAAGTAGAAACACAATTACTGCGATAATTCCTTTACTTTTATTCATATTCTAAGTACAGATTTATAAATTGATTTTACCTTTAAAAACTTGTTTTGCAGGACCTTCTAGCCAAATGTTTTTGAAAGTTTCTCCCTCTTGATCTGCATAAACTTTCAACTTACCACCCAAAACATTTACGTTTACTGAAGGTTGATTTTTATCTTTCAGAAAAACCAAAGCCGAGGCTGTTGCTCCTGTTCCACAACTGAAAGTTTCGTCTTCAACGCCTCTCTCATAGGTTCTAATGAAGATTTCGTTTTCAGAAATTTCTTCGACAAAATTCACATTGATTCCTTCCTGACAATAAGACGCAGAATTTCTGATTTTGTTACCGTTTTCGAAAACTTTATATTGATCTACGTTTTCTACAAAGGTTACGTAGTGCGGAGAACCTGTATTTAATTCAAAATCGCCATCAATATTTTTAATGGAATCCACGTCGATCATCTTCAGTTTAATAATTCCATTATGAATTTCGGCTTCGTGTAAACCGTCGATTGCCGTGAAGGTTGTTTGGTCTTCGAAGACGTCGAGAAAGTGAGCGAAGGCTACAAGACATCTACCACCGTTTCCGCACATAGTACTTTCGTTTCCGTCGGAATTATAATAAACCATTTTGAAATCAGCCGTGGGATCATTTTCCAATAAAATCAATCCATCGCCACCGATACCGAAGCGACGGTCGCAAAGCGATTCAATGATTTTTTTGTCTTTTGGAAACTGAAGATCACGATTGTCAATCATGACGAAATCGTTTCCTGTTCCTTGATATTTGAAAAAGTCGATGGTATTTTGCATAAAATAAAAGGTTTTTATCCTCATAATTTTGGGACTGCAAAGATACTTAAATCTTTATGATACGTTAAACTCACTAATAGTTTGTATCATTTGCTGTGATGCAGTTGATGGGCTTTTTTCCATTAAAAATAAATTTTGATTTCTCATTCTAATTTAGGCGAAAAAATAGCTAACGGTTAGACTTTCTTTATTGAATGATTATTGAGGAATTAGTTTGAATTTTCCTTCCTTCGAAATCTCGTAGGTTGTTACTGTTCTGGTCGGTTCATCGGTCATGTAATTCCAATCTTCAACTATTATTTTGTTTTGATCGACAGAACTCGTTTTTCTAAATGCAGATTCAGCGATCTCATCATAAGCGATATCTAACTGATCGATAATTTGATCATTTTTGCCAATATTGAGTAACGTGGTAAACAGTTCGTGTTCTCCTTGATAGTAAGAAATTACAACTGACTGAAATCTTTCTGAAAAATCGAGTTGATATCTTAATCTGCTATTTTCTATTGCAGATTGATCTTTTTTAAATGCAATTTTCTTAAAAAATAAATCATTTTTAATTCCTTGTTGGTGATTATAATTATCAAAATTGGTGGAATCTACCAGCGGTAGACTTTTGTATGATAAATCTGGAAATTGTTTATTAATCGTGTTAAGAATATTTTTCTCTTTAACAACCGATACGGAATCCTTTAAGATTTTTGTTTCCGTAGAAGAAGATTGGTTTTTTGAAGATTTTTCTTGACAACCTGTGGTCGCGAAAATAACTGCTAATATTAAAATAGGAAGTTTCATATCGAGTGTTTGATTTTTAGAAGCATCGTAGTTTTAAATTACATCATCAGCATGTTGAAGTCGATGTCCTTTCTTCCATTCTAAATAACCGATAACTGCCATGGCCGTAAATACAAAATATTGAATAGAGGTGATTCCCAAACCTTTGTATATCATCATCGGAACGCAAATGATATCGCCCACAATCCAGAAGATCCAGTTTTCGATTTTTCGTTTTGCCATAAGCCACATTCCAACCAAAAAGATTGCCGTCACAAAAACATCCAACCAGTTCGCCCAATCCAGATGATACAATCCAAGTTGCACATTTTCCATGGAGAAATGATTGTCGATAAAAGGTTTGTAATAATAGACAAGAGTTACAAGAAATATACTGATGAAAAATAATAATCCAGAGAAGATCCATTCTTTTCTTGTCGCCCAGGAAACCTCAACATGGATATTATCTTCCGAACTTTTCGACCAAAGAAACCAACCGTAAATACTCATCACCGTATAATAGAAATTGATCATCATGTCACCAAGCAGTCCGAATTTATAAAGAATATAAACGTAGAGCACGGTTGAAACGATTCCTGTCGGATACACCCAGATGTTTTTTTTAATGGAAAAGAAAACACTTAACAAACCAAAAATCGTGGCAATAACTTCTAAAACGATTTGGTAAGTTTCGTAAGTCGCATAAGGTTTCAGGAACAAGTCGTATAAATTCATGTTTCCAAAGATAAGAATTTCGATGAAAAAATAGATGTGTGACTTCGGTCACAGATGGTGTTGAAAACCATTCTTATCTTTGAATCAAATTAAAGGTCATGAAATCGCCATTTCTAAATTTGGTAAATAAATTCTACTAAAGATGAGCGATACCATTTGACCTTAAAAAAATAAATATCTACAAATGAAAAAAGTTTTGTTATTAGGAAGCGTCGCAATATTGTTTATGCAATGTGGAAATAAAGTGATGAAGCCAGAAGTTTCGAACAAAGGAATCTCACTAGAAAAATCAGAAATCAGATCTGATTCACTTCACAGTTACGCTACAGCAACCAAGAAACTTTTGATGAAAAATGTAGGCGAACAAATGCAGAAAGGCGGACCAGAATCGGCTTTGGAATTTTGTAATATCGAGGCTATGCCTTTAACAAAATCGATGTCCGATAAACATGGTTTGACTATTTCCAGAGTTTCTGATAAAAGGCGCAATCCTAAAAATGATGCTAATGCAGAAGAGTTGCAGTTGATCGAGCAATATAAAAAGCAATTGTTAGCAGGTGAACTTTTAAAACCAGTTCGCACCGAAACTCATTATTATGAACCATTGGTTACAAATGTAATGTGTTTGCAATGTCATGGTGAACCTGGAAAAAATGTTCAACCAAAAGTAGCAGCGAAAATTGCAGAATTATATCCAAATGATTTAGCCTTAGGTTACAAAGAAAACGAGGTCCGTGGACTGATCAGTATTAAAACTAAATAGTTTATTTCCATATTTTTATTTGTTAAGATAGACCGTCGCATTTCTGTGGCGGTTTATTTTTTGTCATCCACACTTTGTCACGCTAGAAGCGTCTCCACAGCAGGT
Source organism: Flavobacteriales bacterium UBA5040 (assembly GCA_002415135.1). Classification (GTDB taxonomy): domain Bacteria; phylum Bacteroidota; class Bacteroidia; order Flavobacteriales; family Weeksellaceae; genus Kaistella. The sequence goes on from DIBY01000021.1 coordinate 34,730, forward strand.
AAGACATCAATCCCTCCAAAATGACAAGCGCGGATATAATAATTATTATCCATACAGTTTGTCACGCTGGAAGCGGCTCCAGATTCATACTAGGCAGAGATTCCTCCGGAATGACAAAGGTTGGATATAATAATTCCAATCCATACAGTTTGTCACGCTGCTATCGTCTCCACATTAAGAAAGACAGAGATTCCTCCGGAATGACAAAAGACTGCTAAATTTTTGAAAAATAAACATTAATAGAAACCTTCTTAGTCCACAGTTTGTCACGCTGGAAGCGTCTCTCAGCAAAGATTTCTCTTAAATGATAAAAGAAGAAGACAAAATGGTGTCTATGAAACTTGTCATATCCTCGTAATGCATTAATTTAGTAGAAAACATAACCTATGATCGAATTTACAGAAGGGATTTATGATTTTTACGTATATATTTTAACCAATAAAAATAAGACCGTTTTATATACCGGCGTTACCAATGATATAAGACGAAGGTTAAAGGAGCATCGACAAAAAAAGAATCCAAAAAGTTTTAGTGCTCGGTACAATGTCGAATTTTTAATTTACTACGAACATTTTGGTTATATTCAACTTGCCATTGCAAGGGAAAAACAAATCAAAGATCTGCGAAGAGAATTAAAGTTAGATTTGATTAAAAATTTTAATCCTGAACTTCAGTTTTTGAATTTGCATTTTGAGATTTCTCCGGAATGACAAAGGTGGGACATAATAATTTCTATACATAAAATTTGTCACGCTTGAAGCGTCTCTTGTCCTAATTAACAAGAGATTCCCCCGGAATGACAAAAGCGGAAAAAATTACTAGTTATCCATACAGTTGGTCACGCTGGAAGCGTCTCCACAATAAGCCAGACCCAGATTCCTCCGGAATGAAAAATGACCGCTGCAAAACCACAAGGTTTGTCACGCTGGAAGCGTCTCTTTCTCTAATTAAAAGATTCCTCCGGAATGACAAAGACGGGATATAATACTTCTTGTACATAAAGTTTGTCACGCTGGAAGCGTCTCCACAATAAGCCAGACACAGATTCTTCCGGAATGAAAAATGACCGCTGCAAAACCACAAGGTTTGTCACGCTGGAAGCGTCTCTTTCTCTAATTAAAAGATTCCTCCGGAATGACAAAGACGGGATATAATAATTCTTATACATAAAGTTTGTCACGCTGGAAGCGTCTGAACATAAAGCAAGACAGAGATTCCTCCGGAATGACAAAGACGGGATATAATAATTCTTGTACATAAAGTTTGTCACGCTGGAAGCGTCTCCACATAAAACAAGACAGAGATTCCTCCGGAATGACAAAATCCCTACAAATTAAATTGTAGGGATTTGTTATTTGTAAAATCTCCCGTTTAAACCCCACAAGAACCCCCTTCATTCGTATAGCCCAACTTTCCTAAAATCTTATCCAGCAAACACCAATTCGTCATCGAGGATTGCAGTAAATTAATTCCTACAAAGCTAGTCAGCCAGAGCCAATTTTGACTTACATAAACGGATAAAAGGATACTTGCCAAAATCATGGTTCCTGCAAATGCGTGTATTATTCTATTTTTCATATCTCAATATTTATTTTTTTTAAGATGATATGCAATCGTCTACCTTCAAAAGGATGGTCTACTAAACGGTTGATGGCGATTTCATATTTTTTTTATTTTCATGTTTATTTTTATCAAATAAATTGAGGTTGTCATTCTGAATGTAGCCAAGCGAAATGAAGAATCTCTTATGTATAATTTTTTTTGAGATTCGTCCTTCGTCAGAATGACAAAAGAACTATTTAAAATTGCTGCTCCAAAGCGACTAAAGCGATATGGACTTTCGAAAGAGTTTCCTGTTCTGCATTAAATTCCTCGATTTTTTTTAGGATCAAAGGTGTGTTTTCTTTCGGTACAAAAACCGTGAACAATAAAGAATCGGTTTCGGTGAAGGAAGAGGCAAACCAATTGGCTGAAAGATTCGTATTGCTGCAGTTTTTATAACCATTTACCGAATTGTAGGTAAAGGATTTTGCACCCGATTTTACCAAGATATTTTTGACTTCGCTTTCAAATTCCTTGATCGCTGTGATGAGTAATAGTTTCATAAGAAGTTATTTATTTTGATAATTATTTGTCATTAGCTGCGCCGAATCTTCGATTTCCGGAGGAATCTCAACGCATAGACGCTTCCAGCGTGACAAACTGCGGAATGACAAATATTGTTTATTAGTTAATCCTGAAGTTCTTCTTCGATGATAATTGGTCCTTGTTCTACAGGTTCGTTGTGAAGCCATTTTTTCTTTTCAGACATATAATAAATCAATGGAATCACAACCAAAGTCAGTAGTGTAGAAACGATTGCTCCAAATACCAATGAGATTGCCAATCCCTGAAAAATTGGGTCGAATAAAATCACGACTGCTCCAATTACAACCGCTCCGGTTGTTAATAAGATCGGGGTTGTTCTTACGGCTCCGGCTTCTATGATTGCTCGTTTTATGGGTGCTCCTTGTTTCAAACGAATTTCTATAAAGTCAATCAAAAGGATTGAGTTTCTTACCATGATTCCGGCTAAAGCAATCATTCCGATAAAGGAAGTTGCGGTAAAGAAAGCGCCTAACAACCAGTGTCCGAGTACAATTCCAACCAACGAAAGTGGAATAGGGATCATCATCATAATTGGCGTTTTGAAATTTTGGAACCAACCCACGATCAACATATAAATAATCAGGATTACCACTAAAAATGCGACACCCAAATCCCGGAACACTTCCAGCGTAATTTGCCATTCTCCATCCCATTTCACCGTATAATCTGATTCATCTTTTGGTGCATTCATGTACAGTTCATTCAATTCATATCCTGCTGGAAGTTTAATGTTTTTCAATTTTTCATCCATTCCCAGAATCGCATACGCCGGACTTTCTAATCCTCCTGCCATATCTGCCAAAATATAAACCACGCGTTTTTGGTCTTTTCTGTAAATTGATTTTTCTAAAGTTTCGCGGCGAACTTTTACAATATCACTTACGGGAACCATTCCTGTCTGACCTTTAATTTTTAAATCAGTGAGGTCGGAAATGCTGGTTTTGTCACCGTCATTTAATTTCATTACGATATCGATAGCGTCATTTGATTTTGGGTCAAATAAGTTTCCGACCGAATGTTCTCCAATCAAATAAGTAAGATTTCCTATGATTTGTTGAGGTGCAACACCGTTCAGCATTGCCTTTTCTTTATCGGCTACGATTTTAAATTCAGTTTGTGGAGATTCTACCATCCAGTCAACATCAACAACATCATCGGTATTGATGAGGATCTTCTGAACTTCATCTGCAATCCGAACTTGCTCTTCATAATTTGGACCATAAACTTCAGCAACAATCGTTGATAAAACCGGTGGTCCAGGCGGAACTTCTACGATCTTCACATTCGCACCATACTTTTTCGCGATCTTGTGAATTTCCGGCCGAATTATTTTAGCCACGTCATGACTTTGATTATCCCGATCTTCTTTATGCAAAAGATTCACCTGAATATCCGCTGTATTACTGCTTCCACGCAGATCGTAATGACGAACCAAACCATTAAAAGTAATCGGCGAAGCGGAACCTATATAAGATTGATAATTCACCACTTCCGGAACGGTTTTCAGATACTGTGCAATATCTTGAGTGACCGCCGCTGTTCTTTCGAGAGTCGTTCCATCAGGCAGATCGATGACCACCTGCACTTCATTTTTATTATCAAATGGAAGCATTTTCACCGCCACCCATTTTGCTGCAAAAGCAAACATGGAGATCATTAGCAAAACTCCCGTAATACCGAGCATGGTCCATCTTTTTTTACCACTATCTAATAAAGGTTGTTCTACTTTTTTATAAATTTTATAGATGAAACCGGTTTCTAAACCTTGCTCTTCTTTATGTTCCTCGCTGTCTTTTACTTTTAATAAATGGAAACCTAAATAAGGCGTAATTGTTAAAGCAATAAAAAGAGAAAGTAACATCGCGATCGAAGCACCAATCGGCATCGGAGACATATAAGGTCCCATCATTCCGGATACAAATGCCATTGGTAAAATCGCTGCAATTACCGTAAATGTTGCTAAAATCGTTGGGTTTCCAACTTCATTTATAGCGAAAATAGCAGCTTGCTTGAAAGGCAATTTCTTCATGTGGAAATGCCGGTGCATATTCTCCGCGATAATAATACTGTCATCGACGACGATTCCCACGACGAAAACGAGGGCGAAAAGCGTGATCCTGTTGAGCGTGTAACCCAACATATAATAGGCGAAAAGCGTTAAGGCAAAGGTTAATGGAACCGAGAAGAACACGACTAATCCGCCTCTCCATCCCATCGCTAACATGACCAAAAGAGTAACGGCAACAATTGCAATTCCTAAGTGCGACATTAATTCAGATACTTTGTGAGAAGCCGTTTCACCGTAATTTCGGGTCACTTCTACATGCACGTCATTTGGAATTAAAGTTTTCTTTAATGATTCCACCTGATCCAAAATTTCTTCTGAAATATGCATCGCATCGGCACCTTTAACTTTAGAAATGGAAAGCGTCACGGCAGGATATTCAGATAAAAAACTCTTGCCTTTTTCTGTGGCATTTCCGTAACCGAAGTTCACATAGTTCTTTGTGGAGGAAGGTCCGTCTTCAATTTTAGCTACTTGTTTTAAATAAACCGGCATATTTTGAGAAGTTCCGATCACCAGGTTTCCAACATCTTCAGCTGAGTTTAAAAACTCTCCTGTTGTGACCAAATATTCCTGATCGTTGCTTGTAAAACTTCCAGATTGGGAACTTCCGTTATTGGCTTGAATCATTTGCATAATTCCCAGCGCATCCACATTGGATTCCGACATTTTATCTTTGTCTACAATAATCTGCAACTGTCGGCTTCTTCCGCCAATCACGTTGGTTAGGGAAACATCTTTAATTTTTTTGACTTCAGAAGCGAGTTCTTCGGTCATTTGTCTTAACTGAAAATCGCTGTATTTCTCGCTCCAAAGCGTCAGTCCCAACATTGGAACATCGTCAATCGAACGGGTTTTAATCAAGGGTTCATAAACTCCTTTTGGAAAGATGTTTTTGTTTTTCATCATCTCATCGTACAGTTTCACGTAAGAACGTTCGGTATCTTCGCCCACGTAAAACTGAACGATGATCATCGCTTTTCCGTTCATTGCCATACTGTGAACGTGCTCTACGCCTTTGATGTTAGAAATGATTTTTTCTAAAGGTTTCACCACACGATTTTCTACTTCCGTCGGAGTTGCTCCCGGATAACCAACCATTACGTCGGCCATTGGTACAATAATTTGCGGTTCCTCTTCTCTCGGTATTAACGTGGAACTGTACATCCCAATCGCCATCAACGCCACCATCAACAGAATCGATAGTTTTGAATTGATGAAGACTTCGGCAATGCGTCCTGATATTCCTTGTTGCATAATATTCTTTTTTTACTCCTACTTTGGGGAGGTTGGGATGGGATTATTGTTTTACTTTTGCTCCATTATAGAGTTTTCCTTGCGCCACAACGATATACGGTTCTTTGGCATTCAGTCCGGATAAAATCTCCACTTGATCGCCAAAATCTTTCCCTGTTTTTACCCAGCGAAGAATGGCAGTGTTGTTTGAACTTACGGTGTAAACTCCTGTTAGTTGCCCTTTTTCTACCAAGGCAGATTTGGGAATCATCACGCCTTCCTGAAAATCCTGATTTACTATTCCAGTGTTTTTGAAAGGAAACTGAACATTCACAAACATTCCAGATAACAAATTGGCACTGTTGGAAACATTTATTTTGACCATATATTGACCACCCGTGTTTGCGGAAGATCGGCTGATTTCTGCAACCGTTCCAGCCACTTCTTGGTTCGTAGATTTCAAAGTGATTTTTACCGCCATTCCTTGTTTAATTAAAGTAATGTTCTGCTCAGAAACCAAAACCTGCGCTTGCAAAGCCGACGGAGATTCGATGGTCAACAAAGGCATTCCCGGACTTGCCATATCGCCTTGTTCAGCGTATTTCTCGGTTATCACTCCGGAAATTGGCGCGGTAATATTTGTATATCGATATTGGGAATTCACTTCGCTTTTCATCGCTTGAGCGGCTTGCAACCCTGCTTGAGCCATTTCGTAACGCGCTCTCATATCATCGAGTTCTTTTTGAGACGCACTTTGATTTTTATATAAATTGGAGAAACGGTCGTAATCTTTTTTCGCACTATTATAACTTGCCTGTGCTTGAGAAATTTGCGCATTGGCTTGTCCACCTTTTGCCTGAATATCAGTGGAATTGATACTCACTAATAATTGTCCGGCACGAACATTTTGTCCAACTTCGGCTTTCATTCCGGTGATGTAGCCCATCATTCTGGTGCTGACATTTACTGAATTTTTCGCCACTAATTTTCCACTTGCAGAAGCGTACGCTCCTTCAGAATTATTGGCGGATTGATTCACCGTTACTTGAATTGGCGTCTGCTGGAGTGTTGCCTCTTTTTGGTCTGCCGAGCAACTCATGGTTAATCCTAAAAGCAGGACGGAGTAAATTAATATTTTCATTGTATTTATTTTAGAAATTAGAGGTTAGAAATTAGAGGTTAGATTTTAGAAGTTAGAGGCTAGAGTATTGTCTAATTTCTAATTTCTCATGTCTAACTTCTACTTCAAAAATTTAAAGTATTCCAGCGCCGAATTATATTCGAAGATCGCTTGCTGATGTTCCAGTTCTTTCTGCGACATTTGAGTTTCTGCGGAAAGTAGATCAGATGATTTTTCTAAACCTTGATCATATCTGTTTTTACGGATTCGGTAGGCTTCTGCACTTTGTTCCCAGGATAATTTGGTCAAAGAAACTTTGTTATCAGCATCTAAAACCTGTCGGTAAGACTTATTCAATTCTAACTGATTTTGCTTTTGATATTGCTGAATTTCAGTCTGTGCTTTAGAGAGATCTGCTTTGTAGAGTTCCTTTTCACTTTTCGCTTTATAACCATCGAATACATTCCAGGATAATTGAAGTCCCAGTAAATAACCGTTACCATTGAATTTGTATACTTTGTTATCATTGAATTCAAAACTTCCAAAGGCATTTAATTTTGGTAAAAATTTCGCATCAGCTGATTTCATCATATAATCGTAAGCTTCCAAAGATTTTTCGTAAGCTTGCAGATCTTTTCTGTTTTCATTGAGTTTTGGATTTTGCTCCAGGATATTTTCCTGATAAGAAAATTCATCCATTGGTTGGAACACTTTATTTTCCGAATCTTCATTCAATAAAAAATAGAGATAATCTGAAGCATTTCTCACATTCGATTTCGCATATTGAATTTGACTTTCAATTTCCGAAACTCTTACCGCCATATACAAAACTTCTGATTTTTGAATCATGCCGTTTTTGTAATAATTGTCGATCACTTTTTTATTAGCCAACGTGGTGGTTTTTGCGTGCTCTAAAACTTTTACAACCTTATAAGCCATTTGCAATTGCAGATAGGCTTTGTTCAAATCAAACTGAAGATATTCTTTGGTACGTTCTGCTTTTATTTTCAAAACATCCACTTTTACTTCGCCAGCTTTTTTCTGATAAATCGCATCTTTATTAAAGATCGGTTGCTGGACTTCTAATTTCGTCGCGAAATTGAAAATGTTCTCAGGATTATTGAGTTGTGCTGGATCGAAATCCATCATCGTAATTCTTGATTGGTTGAGTTTTGAACCAAATGCCATCAAGGGACTATTCGTCGCAGTTCCAGTGTAGGAAGCAGTTACGTTGGGTAAATACATCGCTCGAGTTTGTAGCAAACTGGCTTGAGCAGAATTCACTTCATCATTCGCTAATCTCACGCCTAGATTTTGACCTTCAATTCTTGTTTCCAGATCTCTTTTAGAAATTTGAATGGTATCCTGAGCGAAAAATTGTGTGGATATCAATAGTAGAAATAATACTTTCTTCATGTGTTATTAATTTGATGACAAAAGTATTGCAGTAAAAAATCCTACACAGTGACAAAGGTTACATAGAATGATGCAGTGAAAATAACGGGAAAAACTAAAATCGTAATCTGGTTTTTAATAATAATATCTCACAAAGAATAATAATAAATTTTAATGGAAGTAAAAGCACTATTTTTACATTCAATAACAAAAAACAAAATGATGACAACTCTTGTACTTGTAGCACAAATTATCGTAGCAGCCTCCGTTTTCTACGTTTGGATTTTCAGATATGACGTGATCATAAAAGAATTTAAACAATTCGGTCTTAGTGATTTAACCAGAACTTTTGTAGGAGCAGCAAAGATTTCCGTCGCAACTTTATTAGTCGCCGGAATTTGGTTTCCTGCCTTAGTTGCCATTCCCGCAATTCTAATGGGATTATTTATGGCAGCCGCACAATTTTTTCATTTCAAAATTAAAAATCCTTTCATTAAACATTTGCCGTCACTCGTATTACTGATTCTGTGCATCTTCATCGCATTAGCTGCTATGAATATTATTTAAATATGAATTATTTATTGATCGCCTGTGTTTTGTTTTCAAGCTTTTCTTTTGCGGGATATGCTGTTTCCTATTTTGTTTCGCCCAATATGAAAAAAGAATTTGAGCGATTTGACTTAAAGGGTTTCGGCATTTATGTAATTATCTTGGAGATCCTGGGAGCCGTCGGTTTGCTCGTGGGTTTATTTTATCAACCTCTTTTATTATTGTCATCTGCAGGACTTGCTTTCTTGATGTTTTTTGGAGTATTAACAAGAATTAAAACAAAGGACAGTTTATTAATTTCTACGCCAGCCCTATTTTTTATGTTTTTGAATGCCTTTATATTTTATTTAGCAATCACTAAAACTGCTTGAAAACTATCATTTCAAAATAAAGAAACCTCGGCAAAGTCGAGGTTTTTTGAATATAGAATAGTGTAGCTTTTCTAAAATGTAACGCTGATGGTATTTATAATAATTTTCGATTTTACAACGTTGGGAATTAATCAGCTTTTTTTCATTCTGCAAAATACACATCTAAAAGCGTATCTGTTCTGAAAATTTCGGCATCATGTCCCATATCAAAGGCTTTTGCGATTTATCTCAACATTTCAAAGTTTAGAGACGATACTGAAAGAAAATTAAAAATTATTATTTGCATTTCTCAGGAAGTGATATCTTTAACATCAATTAAAATCTTCCAAAGTTTGAACACGGTCTAAAACTGTGGAAACTTTCGAAATAGTAATTTTTAAAATGACAAAAAATATCATGAATAAACTCCTTAGATCAAGCTTCTTTTTAGGATTTTTAACGATTCCTTTCCTTTCTGTAAATGCGCAGACGAAGGTGAAAACCACGCCTGTTTTTGAGAATGGTCAGGCCCAGATCGTTCCTGAATTTACAGATGCAGCAAAATGGATAAGAACTGATTTATGGGTCGAAACAAGTTTCGATACCGACGGTGATGGGAAAAAGGACCGCATGTATGTTGATGTGACCAGACCTTTTCAAACCGAGACAGAAGGACTAAAACTTCCCGTAATTTATGAATCAAGTCCTTATTATTCAGGCGTCGCACCTGATGTAGAAGGTGGTTTTTGGGATGTTAATCATGAATTGGGTGAAGCAGGAAAAGCGCGTGTTCACGCAGAAGTTACACGAACTGGTAAACGTCCAATTATTTCAAATTCCCAGACTGCAACTTGGGTGCCTCGAGGTTTTATTGTTGTTCATTCCTGTTCTCCGGGTACCGGTTTATCGCAGGGTTCACCAACCGTGGGAGGAGAGAATGAATCTTTAGCTCCAAAAGCCGTCATCGATTGGCTGAACGGTCGGGCAAACGGATATACGTCAGCAGACGGAAATGAAAAAGTGAAAGCTTATTGGACCACCGGTAAAGTAGGGATGACGGGAACGTCCTACAACGGCACCATTCCACTTGCTGCAGCAACGACCGGCGTAAAAGGTTTAGAAGTTATTATTCCTATTGCACCAAATACGTCCTATTATCATTATTACCGTTCCAACGGTTTGGTTCGTTCACCAGGCGGATATTTAGGAGAGGACGTAGATGTTTTGTATGATTTTATTCACAGCGGAGATGAATCGAAACGGGCTTACAGTAATGCAACGATTCGGGACACCGAAATGAAAAACGGGCAGGATCGAATTACGGGCGATTATAATGATTTCTGGGCAGGACGTGATTACCTTAATCATATGAAACCGATGAAAGCTGCAATGTTGATGGCTCATGGTTTTAACGATTGGAACGTAATGCCGGAGCACAGTTACCGCATTTATAAGAAAGCCAAAGAAATGGGTTTAGAAACCTCAATTTACTATCATCAAAATGGTCACGGTGGACAACCTCCGCTTGAGATGATGAATAAATGGTTCACCCATTATTTATTTGGAATTGATAATGGAATCCAAAAAGAAGAAAATAAAGCCTTTATTGTCCGGGAAAATGATGATGTAAGCAATCCAACGACTTATAAAGATTATCCGAATCCAGAGGCGAAACCAGTGTCCTTTTATTTAACGAAAGGGGCACCAAAAGTTGGAGGCTTATCGACTATTGCATCATCCAGTCAAGGGAAAGAAAAGCTAGTTGATAATTATTCATTTGCGGGTGAAAGTTTAGCCAGAGCAGAAAATACCGAGCACCGCTTATTGTATGTGAGTCCAAAACTTACAAAAGATGTTCATCTATCCGGCGTTCCTAAAATCACCATTAAATTAGCCAGCAGCAAACCTGCGGCAAACTTATCGGTTTGGTTGGTTTCACTGCCTTGGAATGAAGGGAGAGCGACAAAAATCACAGATAATATTATAACTCGTGGTTGGGCCGATCCACAAAACCATGCGTCTTTAAGAAAAGGGGAAGCCATGATTCCGGGGAAATTTTACGAAGTTTCTTTTGATTTGCAGCCCGATGATCAAATCATTAAAAAAGGTCAACAAATAGGATTAATGATTTTTTCAAGCGACAAAGAATTTACTTTGCATCCAGAACCAGGTACAGAATTAACAGTTGATTTGGAAGGAACTCAACTTACATTACCAATTGTAGGTGGTGAAAAAGCATTTTCAGATGCCATCAGTAATAACTAAATTTGATAAAGCGATTAATAAAAATAAAACCTCGAATAATCGAGGTTTTATTATATAGAATATAGTGATGTGTTTAGATTTTGCCGTTTAAACTTCCCCAACCGCCACCATTGTGAACGTCGGTATAGCCGTTTTTTAGAAGCATCGTTTTCGCAGAACCACTTCTCATTCCAGAAGCGCAACAGGTGATTATGGTTTTATTTTTATCTTTTAATTTGGATAAATTATTCGCAAGTTGATCCACCGGAATATTGATGGAACCCTTAATATGGCCACCCGCGAATTCACCTTTGCTGCGAACGTCCACGATAACCGCGCCGTTTTTTACAAGGTCTGCGTAATCTGTTTTTTTGAATCCGAAAAGGTTATTAATAGTATCTAACATAATTTTGAGTATTTGATTGATTTAATACTGCAAATTTAGGTCAGTGGAAATTCTGCGACAGTAACTTATATCACAGAACTCATTTTTTTAACCACAAATCTGTCTGCCCATAGGTAGGAGAAATAAAAGCATAATGTAAATAATTAGTTATAAAAAAGTATTCAAAAGAGAAATGCTTTCACACTCTGTTTTTTTTTACTTTTAATTTACTTTAAAAGCAATTTGTTCTTTTGTGTCTTAAATTTTTGAGGTAAAACTCACAGAAGCTCAATTTTATTTCGGGAAAGAATTACAAGATGCTCTTTTTCCATTTGTTTTAAAACGCGGCTTGTTGCCTCGCGCGTTATTCCCAGTTCATCAGCCAGTTGTTGATGCGTCACGGAGATTTCTTTAGAATGGTAGAGTTGTGTTTTTTGCTTGATCAAATGGAGTAGGCGTGTATCAATTTTTTGAAAAGCCACAGAATTTACCACATCCAGCAATTCTTCAAAACGTTTTTGATAAAGATCAAAAATAAATTCCGTCCAGTCGGGATATTTTTTTACCCATTCTTTAGCTTTATCAGCAGGAATCAGCATAATATCTGCATCTTCTTCGACGATAGCTTTGATTTTAGAAGTTTCATTTTTCATCCCTGAAAGAATCGAAACGATACAGCTTTCGCCAGGCGTTAAATAATAGAGTAGAATCTCGCGACCATCTTCTTCTGTTCTGATCACTTTGATACTACCGGAAAGCACAACCGGAATATTTTTAATGTAAGAATCCATATTCACAATGGTTTCACCCGCAGCGAAATGTTTCAGGTTCCCGGAATCTTCAATTTCCTGTACTAAAGCTGATTGGAAAATATCTTTTAGAATCATCAATCAAAGTTAACGAATATTATCAATTGATCTGTAGTACACTCATTAGAACGATTCAATTTTTAATTGGGAAAGTGTTTGCCTGCTTTATTTAAATTGTTTAAGAGAAATTATGTTTTCGCTATGGAATTCAGTTTTTTAGCAATTTTTAAAGAGTTTTTTAAAAAGAAATTGATTAAAAAGAGTTGATAATTACTTAATTTTTATATTTTTGAAAATCTTAAAAAATTAAAAATGTCAAATCTTTGGAGAACCAAACCCCTAAGTCAACTATTGTCAGAATCTGACGAGACTTCAGATGGATTGAAAAAAACATTGTCTGCCGCTTCTTTGGTAGCATTGGGAATCGGTGCGATCATCGGCGCCGGACTTTTCTCGATCACCGGAATTGCCGCCGCAAATTATGCCGGACCTGGAATTATGATTTCGTTCGTTATTGCCGCCATTGGGTGTGCTTTTGCCGGACTGTGTTATGCGGAATTCGCTTCTATGATTCCCGTTGCAGGTAGTGCTTATACGTACTCTTATGCGACTATGGGTGAATTTATCGCCTGGATCATCGGTTGGGATCTAGTTCTTGAATACGCCGTTGGATCGGCTACTGTTGCCTCAAGTTGGTCTGGTTATCTCAGTAAATTTATGTCGAGTTTTGGAGTCTCGCTCCCACATAGTTTAATGATGACGCCCTTTGACAGTTACATTGTCGATGGTGTGACGCATACCGGAATGATGAATCTTCCGGCTGTTTTTATTGTGACCGTGATGTCGTTGGTTTTAATTAAAGGAACGAGTGAGTCAGCTTTCGTCAATACTTTAATTGTAATTCTTAAAGTTTCTATCGTTATTATATTTATCGTTGTAGGTTGGAAATATGTAAAAGCAGAAAATCTTACACCGCTTATTCCTGCAAACACCGGTAAGGTTGGAGAATACGGTTGGTCCGGAATTATAAGGGCCGCCGCCGTCGTCTTCTTTGCCTATATCGGGTTCGATGCAGTTTCAACCGCTGCACAGGAAACCAAAGATCCGAAAAAAGCAATGCCGATAGGAATTATGGGATCGCTGATCATTTGTACCGTTCTTTATATCATTTTCGCTTACGTAATGGTAGGTGTCGTTAATTATAAAGCGTTCACTGCTGGTGGAGGCGGCGATCACTTGGCACCAGTTGCAATCGCGATTGAAGCAATGGGTGACGTTGTTAACGGAACTGTTGTTCCAGCCTATCCTTGGTTGAATACCACAATTATCTTGGCAATTTTATTAGGTTACGCATCTGTAATTTTAGTAATGTTGATGGGACAAAGTCGTGTTTTCTACTCCATGAGTAAAGATGGTTTGTTGCCGAAAGTATTTAGCGAAGTACATTCAAAATTTAGAACTCCTTATAAATCGAATCTTTTCTTTTTGGTTTTCGTAAGTTTATTTGCGGCCTTTGTACCGGGAAGAGTAGTAGGAGAAATGACGAGTATCGGAACTTTGTTCGCCTTTATTTTAGTTTGTGCTGGAGTCTTGGTAATGAGGAAAACACAGCCAAATGCGCCACGTGCATTTAGAACACCGCTTGTTCCGTTAATTCCGGTCTTAGGAATTCTGGTATGTTTGGGAATGATGGTTTTCTTACCGTTTGATACCTGGATCCGTTTAGTTTGTTGGATGATGATCGGTTTGGATGTTTACCTGTACAGAGGAATTAAAAATTCATTCTTAGGGAAAGCAAACAATACGACTAATGATCCTAAAAACTATTCTGTAACTGCTATTTCTGGTGTTTTCTTAACCGTGCTTCTAGCCGTGTTGGCATACTTACACCATCAGAATGCTGAGGTTGATGACAGTGGATTGATCATGTTCTCTGTAGTAATGATTATTATTCACACCATTTTATATGGTTATTACTTCATCAAATACAGAAAGTAATTTTTAATAAAACAATATATTTCCCGTCAGATTTGGCGGGAATTTTTTTTACTTCTATTTTTAAATTCTTTACTTTTGATTAAATTAAATCTCAATGAAAAAAACTTTCGGTTTCCTTCTTTTCATGTTCTGTTTAAATCTTTATTTTTCTCAAAAAATACAGTATCAAACATTATTAAAAGATGATATTTCCATTCGCGCCTTGCAGCTTTACGATGGAAAAGTTTGGTATACAGGCACCGATTCTAAATTTGGGTATGTTAGTTTAAAGGATTCTGCAGATAAAAAGCAGATAAAACTTTCAAAAGGGAAATTAGAGTTTCGAACTTTGGCGCAAGACCGTAAATATTTTTATACCATTAATATTTTAAGTCCAGCTTACTTGTTTAAAATTAATAAAAGGACACTCAAATTTTCAATTCAAAAAACATATACTACAAAAACCGCTTTTTTCGATACTTTTATTTTCGATAAATTCGATAGAGGAATTGCAATTAGTGATCCCAATGAAGCGGGTAGTGCAAATCCTTTAATTTTTTATTCTGGTAGACCTTCGAAAGATAAGTCTGGTTTCCCAACATATTTTCCCGGTGAAGCCCATTTTGCTGCCAGCAATACCAATATTGCCACAAAAGATGGAAAAGTCTGGATTGCAACTGGCGGAATGAAAGCCAGAATTTTTAAATTTTCCTGGAACAATCCTTTCAAATGGGAAGCTTTTGAAACTCCGTTCATTCAGGGCACAGCCTCAACAGGCATTTATTCGATCGATTTCTATGATAAAAATTTCGGCATTGCCGTCGGTGGCGATTACACCAAACAAACCGAAAACATCAACAATATCGCAACTACAATTGATGGCGGAATAACGTGGCAAATTCAGGCTTCTGGCAAAAATGGCGGTTACAAAACCTGTGTAAAGTTAAGACCGAAATCAAAGGGAAAAGATATCATCGCGGTTGGTGATCAAAACATTGAATTCTCCAATGATTACGGAAAAACTTGGAAAATTATTTCCGAAGAAAAAGGATTATACGCTTGTGAATGGATTGATGAAAACACGCTCGTCTTTGCCGGAAAAAACAGAATCGTTAAGATGGAAATAAATACTGGCTTGTAAAAAATCTTACTTAGAATCGAACTTAGAAACTGTCAAAACTCATCTTGAGCATTCAGAACTTCTATGTCATAATTCGACCACTCCTAACTAATTTTGTATTTTTGCAAAACGAAATTTCAAAATGAATTTCAGAAATCTTTGTAAAAAAAAGTAAGAAATGAATTCTTTAATCGATAAATATAATATTCCCGGACCGCGTTATACTTCTTATCCAACCGTTCCTTTTTGGGATAATGAGAGTTTTACCAGCGATTTATGGCAGCAGTCAGTCATCAAAACTTTCAATGAAACCAATGATTCCGAAGGGATTTCAATTTATATTCACCTTCCATTTTGTGAGCAACTGTGTACGTTCTGTGCCTGTCACAAAAGGATCACCAAGAAACATTCTGTAGAAACTCCTTATTTAGAAAGTGTTTTAAAAGAGTGGGATTTGTACGTGAAATTATTCGGCAGAACCCCGAAAATTAAGGAATTGCATTTAGGTGGAGGTACACCAACTTTCTTCTCTCCCGAAAACCTAAGACTTTTATTGGAAGGGATTTACGCAAAAGCCGAAATCGCCGAAAATCCACAATTCTCATTTGAAGGACATCCGAACAATACGACCAGAGAGCATCTACAGACTTTATATGATTTAGGTTTTCGTCGTGCCAGTTTCGGTGTTCAGGATTATGATCCACAAGTTCAGAAAGCGATCAACAGAATTCAGCCTTTTGAAAATGTTAAAAATGTAACAGACATGGCTCGTGAAATCGGCTATGAAGGCGTTTCTCACGATTTGGTTTTTGGACTTCCTTTTCATACTTGGGAGAAAATGGAATATACCATTCGTAAAACTTTAGAACTTAAACCGGACCGTTTGGCTTTCTATTCTTACGCTCATGTGCCGTGGATTAAAGGCGTTGGACAAAGAGGTTTCGATGAGAATGATTTGCCAAGTGGTGAGGAAAAAAGAAAGCTTTACACCAATGGAAAAAAATTGTTAGAAGAATTAGGATACATTGAAGTGGGAATGGATCACTTCGCTTTGCCACACGATGATCTTTATCAGTCGATGATGTCAGGAGATATTCACCGTAATTTTATGGGTTATTCTTCCAGCAAAACCAAATTGATGGTTGGATTGGGAATGTCATCAATTTCCGATTCGTGGTATGTTTTTGCACAAAGTGAAAAAAGTGTTGAAGAGTATCAGAAGATTGTAGATCAGGGAATAATTCCTGTAGTGAAAGGTCATATACTAAATGAAGAGGATTTAATTATCAGACAACATATTTTAAATTTAATGTGTCGCTTAGAAACTTCCTGGGATTTACAAAACAGTTTCCCCGAAATCGAAAACGCCTTACAATCATTAAAGGAAATGGAAGCCGATGGATTGGTTGAAATTTCTGATAACACCATAAAAATCACGGAAAAAGGTCGTGCTTTCACAAGAAATGTCGCCATGACTTTTGATTTAAGAATGCTCCGGAATAAGCCGGAAACACGGATTTTTTCCATGACGATATAATTTTTATGAAAAGATTTTCCCTTATTTTTTTCGTAGTATTTTTCAATTTTTCCTTTGCACAAAAAGGAAATGTGTTAAAAATAAAACTGAATGAAGGAAATTTTATTTCAAGTTTTATGAGAGGTAAAACTGAAAATGAATTTGTTTTAGATATTATCAAAAAGACGGATTCAGTTTTTAATTTGGATAAGAATAAAAGTTACATCGAGATTTTTGATCGATTATTAAGAAAAGATAGTCATTTATCTTCAGCGGATTTGCAGGCATTAGATCCAGAATTTAGAAGGGAATTTGAAGCTTTGCAACTCCAGGTTGAAAATGGTTATTTGGTAGAAATACTGAAGAAAGCAGTTGATGTAAACTTCGATGCAGGATTTCTTTCGATTTTTTTGCAAAGTAAAAATTTAAAAAACTTCTCCGTTTCTAAACCTGATTTTAATTTGTTTGAGATTAAATTTTCCACTACAGAAGATTATAATTTAGGAAAAAAAATTCTAAGTCAAAACGCATTGTCTTTTTCTGAGCCCATAGAAAATGCAGAATTTAATGGTATTAAAAACTGTATTATTAAGGCAAATTCTGAATTGCAAAAAAACGTTTACATCAAATTAAACGATGGAGAATATTATTTCTCCCTTTCTAAAGATTTTGCGAATCAGGTTCGAAATTCAGAAGAAACTTCCAAATGTTTTGATTCCAAAACCACTTCAATTTTATTTGATGAAGGATATGATTCTGAAATTTACTCAAAATTATATCTCGTAAAAAAAGACAAAGATTTGGAAAAAGGACTTACTGAAAATGTTAATGCATTTGATTTTAAAGGAGAAACTTCAGAAAGTTCTTACAAGGATAATTTATTTTTTATCAGCATTTTTACGAATGAAAAAGCCCAGAAAAGTCTGCAGGAATTTTCTCAAAGAAATTTAGGAAAAAATATTTTTATCTCGAATGGTAATAATTTAATTCTAAATCCGGAAGTTTCTGTCGTCCTTGAAGAAGGAAAAATTCTGTTCACTGGAAATCTTTTTGATGAAAAGTGGCAAGAATTTTTTAAAGCAATTCAGTTCCAGGTTTTCAAAAATAGCATTTCGTTTCAGTAATATCTGAATTCAAAAGAATATTCAGGGAGTGACTTCTATAAGTCACTTTTTTTATTTGCAAAAATTTCCGAAAGATTTAATTATCTTTATGAACATAAATTATTTTAAAATTTCCTTTCTATGACCATTTCTAATAGCAATCTGAACGATATTCCAGAAATTTTCCGACTTTATGAATTAGCGCGCGATTATCAGAAAATTAAATTTCCCGGAAATCTTTGGCCAGAATTTGATGAAGATTTCATCGCCACAGAAGTCATTGAAAACCGCCAGTTTAAAATTGTGATCGATAATCAAATTGCCTGCATTTGGGCGATTACGTATAACGATGCTCAAATTTGGGAGGAAAAAGAAAACAATGATGCAATTTATATTCATCGTATTGCGACCAATCCAGATTTTAGAGGAAATAATTTCGTTCAACTCATTGCTGACTGGTCCAAAGATTTTGGTAAAAAGGAAAATAAGAAATTCATCAGGATGGATACCTGCGGCCAAAATGATCGCTTAATTAATCATTATAAGAATTGTGGCTTTAATTTTCTTGGAATGAAAAAATTAAAAGACTCGTCCGAACTGCAGTTGCATTATCAAAATGCTGATGTTTGTTTTTTTGAGATAGAACTTTAGCAAACTAAAACTTTTTTCCTAAAAAATTTATATTACCAAAAATTACAAAACAGATGATTGACTTTATAGGTGACGTTCACGGTCACGCAGACAAATTGGAAGAATTGCTTTTAAAGTTGGGTTATTCAAAACCAAACAGTTTTTACGTTCATTCGAATCCGCAGAGAAAAGTTTTGTTTGTTGGTGATTATATTGATAGAGGACCGAAAATCAGAGAGACTTTAGAAATTGTAAAATCAATGGTTGATAACGGAAGTGCAATTGCATTAATGGGAAATCACGAGTACAATGCGCTTTGTTTTCATTTTCAGGAAACTGATGGTGGACATCTTCGAAAACATCTTATTAAAAATATCATTCAGCATTACGAAACTTTAAATCAATTTCAAAACAGACAGGACGAATATGAAGAATATTTAGAGTGGTTTAAAACATTGCCACTGTTTTATGAGACAGAACAATTCCGAGCCGTTCATGCTAGTTGGGATGATAAGACGATCGCTTTTTTAAAAACTAAATTAATTGATCATCGACTTACTGATGAATTAATTTATGAATCTGTACAAAAAGAAACTCCACTTCATGAAGCCATCGAAGAAACTTTAAAAGGTAAAGAAATTAAAATGCCGGCTGGATTAGATTTTAAAGATAAAGACGGCAATGTACGAACTGAAATCAGAATAAAATGGTGGGAAGATCCTGCAGAGATGAGTTATCGAGAATTTAGTGTTGAACCATTGAAAAATCTTCCTGACACCAAAGTAGATTTGACGGTTTTAAAAAGCACAGACTTTTACAGCAAAGATAATAAACCAGTGTTCTTCGGACATTATTGGCTCAAAGGAAAACCTTTGTTAAACAGAGAAAATGTTTGCTGCCTGGATTATAGTGTGGCGAAAGAAGGATATTTAGTTGCTTACACTTTTGATGAAGAAACTAAATTAGTGAGTGAAAATTTAAAATATGTTTAAATTCTCTGTTTTATAATCGTAAATTTAGATATCATTTTTTATAATGAAACTTGATTCACCAATTTCAAAATATGAAAACAAATCTAACCATCGACAACTACTTAGATTCCCATTATATTCACCGGAGCAATTGGTTAAGAGCTGCAGTTCTTGGTGCGAATGACGGAATAATTTCTGTTTCCAGTTTAGCCATTGGGGTAGCGGCTGCGAGTAAAACAACGGAACCAATTGTATTGGCAACGGTTGCCGCTTTGGTTGCAGGAGCTTTGTCTATGGCAGCGGGAGAATATGTTTCAGTTAGTTCGCAAACAGACATTGAAAAGGCAGATATTGAGAGAGAAAAGCAGGAGCTGAAAGATATGCCGGAAGAAGAATTAAAGATGCTCGCTCAGATTTATGAAAAAAGAGGTCTCAAAAAAGAAACTGCCATGCAGGTCGCTTTAGAGTTTACGGAAAATGATGCTCTCGGAGCACATATTCGCGACGAATTAGGAATCAATGAAATTAGTCAGGCACATCCGATTCAGGCGGCGTTGGCTTCGGGAAGTTCTTTTGTCGCTGGTGGTGTTTTGCCCCTTTTGGTGGTGCTTTTCGCGCCACTTACAGGAATGGAGTACTGGCTTTATGGTTTCACGATTATTTCACTGATGATTTTGGGCGCTCTTGCTGCAAAGACCGGCGGTTCAAGTGTCGGAAAAGCCATTTTACGCGTGACGGTTTGGGGCACGATTGCGATGGGATTATCTGCTTTTGTAGGTTATCTGTTTGGTGTTAATGTTTAGTTTTTTGGATGAAGGTTGAAGGAAATTTAAAGGAAATTGCAAAACTTTTTCTGAAACTTGGAATCATCGGTTTCGGAGGTCCGGCGGCTCATATTGCAATGATGCAGGATGAAGTGGTGGTCAAAAGAAAATGGTTGACCGAACAGCATTTCCTGGATTTAATTGGGGCAACCAATTTAATTCCAGGTCCTAACAGCACCGAAATGGCGATTCACATCGGCCACGAAAGAGGCGGCTGGAAAGGATTAATCATTGCCGGGCTTTGCTTTATTTTACCTGCCGTATTTATCACCGGAGTTTTTGCCTGGCTTTATAAAGAGTATGGTCAGATCCCAGAAGTTCAACCTTTTATTTATGGAATAAAACCGGCTATTATCGCAATTATTTTAAGCGCAGTTTATCCGTTAGCAAAAAGATCTTTAAAATCAATAGAACTGGGAATAATTGGAATAGTGGTTTTAATTGGCTCCCTCTTTAATTTCTATGAAATTTATTTGATGTTTGGAGCCGGATTTCTCGCTTTAATTTTAGCATACTTTAGAAATAATAAGTTGAAAAACATCCACAGTTTTCTTCCATTTACTTTTTTAGAAATAATTAATACAGGTTTTCTGTCGGCGATTAATTCAAAACTCTTCTGGATATTTCTGAAAATCGGAGCCATCCTTTACGGCAGCGGTTACGTTTTATTTGCTTTTATTGATACTGAATTAGTTTCTACCGGAATTATTACCCGACAACAACTCATCGATGCGATCGCGGTCGGACAGTTTACGCCTGGACCCGTTTTCTCTTCTGTAACATTTATTGGTTATCAAGTCAACGGCTTATCTGGTGCTGTGATTTCGACCATTGCCATTTTCCTTCCTTCATTTATATTTGTGGCTTTTCTGAATCCTTTGGTTAAAAAGATGCGCAGTTCTGTATTGTTTTCAGCGTTTCTTGATGCGGTAAATATCGCCTCTGTCGCCATCATTATTTCAGTTTGTTTTGCCATGGGAAAAGATTCCATTACCGACTGGCGTACGATTTTTATTGCAGTTTTAAGTATTGCTTTAACTTTTAGATATCGGAAAATAAACAGTGCATTTATCGTTTTGGGTGGTTCTATCGTTGGTTATTTATTGAACTTATTATAAAGTTGAAAACTGTAAAATATCATAATCGATTTTTAATGCTTCCCTTTTTTGTAAATTACGGGTCCGAAAAGTCAATAATCTTTTGATCTCAAAATCTAAAAATACCTTCAAAATGGAATCCAGAATAAATGTCTCAAAAGTAGATCCCAAAGCCTACGAAGCCATGATTGGCTTAGAGAAATATCTTGCTCAAAGTGGATTGGATAAAATCCTTTATGAATTGATTAAAACCAGAGCCTCCCAAATCAATGGTTGCGCTTATTGCATTAATATGCATACCCGAGATGCCATGGAATTGGGTGAAAGATCGCAACGGTTATTTCTATTAAACGCTTGGCGCGAAACAGAACTTTTTACCGAAAAAGAGAAAGCAGTTTTAGCATTGACGGAAGCGATGACTTTAATTACCAACGGTCATGTGCCAGATGAGGTTTACAAAAATGCGGAAGCTCATTTAACACCAAATGAATTGGCAGCGGTGATTATGGCGGTAGTTGCAATTAATGGTTGGAACAGAATCGCGATTACGACGAGAATGCCTTTAAATTAAAGGAAGATTCATTTTACTTTAAAAATTAAATTGTACTAATTTTTTAACCACAAAAACAGCAAAAGATAATTGAAATAAAAAGATTTTCAAAACGATGCAGAATGATAGAACTATCATTTTATAGTATTTTTGCATCCTTTTAATTTGCTTCTTTCAAAGTAAAACTTTTGTCTCTTTTGCGGTAAAAAAAATTATCTTTTTAATCCATTAATTTATTTCACTTAATAACCAATTCATATTGTGAACACCGCAGAACTCCTCTTACAATTAACAGAATTAAATAAATCCAGTCAACTGCTCGAAACGCCCGAACCAGAGCGTTTGGAAATGATTGATACCGTAACCGATTATGTGAATCAATTTATAGCTGGACTTTCTACGGTTAAAGCTTTTCAAGATAAAGAAGCTACATCATTAGAAATTACCAACGGGAAAAGATCGCTCCCAGAACTTCTGGAATTGTATCAAAAACAAGTCGCTGAAACAGGAATCAATGCAGCTTCTGGAAAGCATTTGGGTTATATTCCAGGTGGTGGAGTTTTTACTGCGGCTCTTGCAGATTTTATCGCTGCCATTACCAATCCATTTGCCAGCGTTCATTATGCTTCTCCCGGTGCTGCGACGATTGAAAATGAAGTGATTAATTGGTTGAAAAGCGTGTTCTCATTTCCGGAAAAATCTGTGGGATGTTTGTCTTCTGGAGGTTCAATTTCTACGTTGATTGTTTTTACTGCGGCACGAGATCATCACAAAGTGAAGAATGAATTCATCCCAAAAAATGTGGTTTATTTAAGTGAGCAAGTTCATCATTCTACCCAAAAAGCCTTACGAATTATTGGATTGGAAGATATTGTGATTCGTTATATTTCTCTGGATGCTGATCATAAAATTAAAACAGATTCTTTAGAAGAATTGATTCAAAAAGACATCGCCGCCGGGCTTCAACCTTTCATGGTTGTGGCAACTGCGGGAACTACCGATACTGGAGCGATTGATCCTTTAGATGAAATTGCCGGCATCGCAAAAAATTACAGTTTGTGGTTTCATGTGGATGCAGCTTACGGTGGCTTTTTTATCATCACTTCCAAAAAAGAACTGTTCAAAGGAATCGAAAAAGCAGACTCCATGATTATCGATCCGCACAAAGGATTGTTTCTTCCTTACGGTGTTGGCGCGGTTTTGATTAAAGACAGTGCTGCCGTTTTGCACTCTAATTATTACACTGCGAATTATATGCAAGATGGAGCGCAAGAAGAAATGTTGAAAAGTCCAGCTAATGTTTCGCCAGAACTGACCAAGCATTTCCGTGGACTTCGCGTGTGGTTGCCATTGCAAATGCATGGGATCGAGCCGTTCATCGCCTGTCTGGAAGAGAAATTATTATTGGTTCATTATTTTAGAAATCAGTTGGCTGGTCTCGGTTTTTGTTTAGGGCCAGAACCGGATTTGTCAATCAGTTATTTTTGGTATCCTTTTGAAAATGATGTTGATGAAAAGAATAAACAACTGATGGATGCAATTCACGCGGACGGTTCCGTATTTTTATCTTCCTCCATTATCTGGGATCATTTCGTTATTCGAATTGCGATTTTGGCTTTTAGAACAAAAAAGGAAACCGTTGATGAAGCTGTAGAAATGATTCAGCGTTGCTTGGCAAAAGTAAATAGCTAAACAAAATATACTTAGATTAAAAATTTTAATCTTTAACTATTCGCCTAGAAACGAGGTTTTGACAAATCAGAATATTCGAAAATATAAAAAAATTAAATGCTTCCGATTGCCTTCCATCCTATATATAAACATCCTTTACCAGAAGGTCATAAATTTCCGATGTTGAAATATGAATTATTACCCCAACAATTACTCTTAGAAGGTATCGCTGAGGAAAGTGATTTCTTCGCACCTGAACCTGCTGATTTAAAAGAGGTCTACGCAATTCATGACCACGAATATGTCGACCGTTTATTGAATGTAACTTTGGATGCAAAAGCGCAACGGAAAATAGGTTTTCCCTTATCCGCTGATTTAATCGAACGGGAATTACGAATTGCACAGGGAACTATTTCTGGTTGTGTAAAAGCTTTTCAAACTGGAGTCGCCTTTAATATTGCTGGCGGAACGCATCATGCATTTACGAATCGGGGCGAAGGATTTTGCATGTTGAATGATCAGGCAATTGCAGCGAACTATTTATTAGATCAAAAATTGGCTTCCAAAATTTTAATCATTGATTTAGATGTTCATCAGGGAAATGGAACGGCAGAAATTTTTCAGAATAATTCAAACGTTTTTACTTTCTCTGTGCATGGTCAAACTAATTATCCTTTTAAAAAAGAAGTTTCTGATTTAGATATCGGGCTTCCGAATGGAACTGCTGACGATGAATATTTAAAAATAATTCATGAATACGTTCCTAAATTAATAGCTCAGGAAAAGCCTGCTTTTATTTTCTATCTAAGTGGCGTCGATATTTTAGAATCTGATAAATTAGGGAATCTGAGTGTTTCCGTGGATGGTTGCAAAAAGAGAGATGAAATTGTTTTGTCAAATTGTAAAAAATTTGAAATTCCAGTTCAGGTCAGTATGGGCGGCGGTTATTCTCCAGAAATTAAAATCATTATCGCGGCTCACACCAATACTTATCGTGTGGCTGCAGACTTATTTAATTAATTTATAGTCGCTTTTTTTCTAAAATCACTAATAAGATTGTTGCGGTTGTTTTGCAATTTTAATTTTCTTTTTACACCCAATCTTTAAAATAAAACCCAATCTCCTAGCCGTGATAGGAGTGGAAATGCCGCCGGCAGCAGGTCTATTTTTTCTAACGCAAAAAGAGCGACCAACGGAAGCTCCTTTGTGTGTTTTCAGAAAAAAAGATCTGCAACAAGGGATTGCAACGGATAGCGCGATTAGCTTCTAAAATAATGAAACTACTTTCCTAATCCCTGTCGTAAAATTTCTTTAATTCCTTCAATATGATCGGTGAATTCGGTGATTTGCGATAAGACCTGGGCCATATTGTTGGTGTCACCAAATGCTTTTAATTTATTGTTTTTCAAGAAGGTAGCCTTGATGCTTTCCCAGCGTTTTGCTTCTTCATCAGTTAACATATTCGTCATTTCTTTAAACTTCAAAAGGTTGGCTTCCGCTGCATTAGTCAACGTTTGCGTTTCATTTTGATAATGGGAAAGGAGCACCGTTTCAATCTCGGCATCGTTCATCATCGGAACAATTTTGGAGACCAGTTTATTCATGTCACGGTAAGAACCCTGCAGTCTAAATGGCGGTTCCACGCGGTAAGAATCCTCCATCGCCGCGGACGTAATATAAGCTGAATTGGCTTTGAGAACGACGTTTCTTATTTTGATCACTTTATCTAAAACGGCCACATACGATTCGATATCTTGCTTGGAATGATTGCCTTTTAATTCGAAACCTTCCTTCTTTCCAGTTTGTGCCATCTGAATTAAAGGATATAAATCTTCGGGGTTTTTGGAGATCAACTGCGTCAAAAGTGGGTGAGAGGTGAGTGAGTTTTCAATTAAACTCAATTCAAAAAGATCGGCGGTATTGCCAATGACATCACCAAGATTATAGATATCTGCTCTGTTGGCCAGCATGTCTGGAATTCGGAATTTCTCACCAGTTTCAGTGTAAGGGTTTCCGGCCATGACCACACAAAACTTTTTGGTTTTCATGTCGTAAGTTTTTGCATTTCCATTGAAAACGCCTTCCATTTTCCGCGTTCCATCGGCGAGCGAAATAAATTTCTGTAAAAATTCAGGATTGCAATGCTGAATGTCATCCAGATAAAGCATCACGTTGTTTCCCATTTCTAAAGCCAGATTCAGTTTTTTTAATTCTTCTCTTGCGGCAGAATTCGTGGCAGATTCTGGATCGACGGAAGTGATTTCGTGACCAATTGCAGGTCCATTTATTTTCACGAAAACCAATCCTAATCTGTTGGCCAGATATTCCATCAAAGTTGTTTTTCCATAACCTGGAGGCGAAACCAGCAGCAACATTCCAGACCGGTCTGTACGTCGGTTTTCTCCCGCACTTCCTAATTGTTTGGCCAGATTATCTCCGAATAATGGCAGATAAACCTGATCAATTAATTTATTACGAACGAAAGAAGTCAAGACTTTTGGCTCGAATTCATGCAGTCTTAGATCTTCTTTTAATTGAAGTGTCAACTGATGTCTTTCATTTCTGAATTTTTCAAATGCTGGAACATCGATCTCAAAATAATTTTCCAGTAGATTAATAAAACGATGGTAATTGAAGTGGAAAATTCCGTTGTTAATCGTCGGATGAGAACCCGACAAGCCCGTAATTTCTTGATCTGCATCAATGGCAATAATCTTCTCACTGCTTTCATGTGGAAATAACAAAATAGCGATCACTTCATAAACATACTCCTGATCACTTTCATTTTTTGATTCATGCAGATAGGAGGAAACCCATTGAAAGGCAAGCTGAATTTTTGCTTCAAAGTCAGAAGTCTTTTCGATTCCCTGTTTAAATTTTAGATCCGTTTTTTTACTGGCAAGAAATTTTTGAAAATCTTCCGCCAGCTGTTTTGCTTTAAAACTGATTACAAATGAATTGTCATTCATCAGCTCCTGAAAAAGATAAGTAGCGACGGCGTTGTAATCGAGCTCAGCTTCTTTAATAATGTTGACTTGTTCAGAAAGCGTTTGCAATTCTTTTTCAACATCAACGATAATATAATTAAACTGGCTGCTGTTCGGAAATGTTTCTAAAACTTCTCCGGCAGATTTTATTTTTTGATTTAAAATTTTCTGTCTATCCGTTTCTAAATGATGCCAGAAAAACTGCGCAAAAGCCCGGATCTTCGAATCGAATCGGAGCATTCCAAGTGCATTGTGTTTTTCTAATAAGGTTTTTAAGATCAACAAAGTATCAGCATCGTGAACACCTTTGATGTATCCTTCAGAATAATTTTTGGAAGTTTCATCAGTGACGATTGCCTGAATTTGGTCAGGCGTCATTGCTGATAATTTTTCTACTTTGTATTTTTTAAAAATTTTGTAGGCTAGAAAAGAAGCTCTGTAAATTTCATTATTTTCCGAAATCAAATCCTGATCCCAGTATTTTTTACCTGAATTTAAAATGTCATTTTTTAAAGGTTGATAGAAATCGGTTCCTGTTAAATGATAATTTAATTTGCCGTCTTTGAAAACGATGGTTAGATCTAAATTCTGTTTGTTAACCGCAAATTTATGCTTCCCGAGTTTGATGATGTTTTCGCCGTCCTCGTATAATTCCTGCTTATCTTTCAACTTTCGTAAAGCATCTTCTTTCGCAGATTTTAATTCTGTTTCTATCGATTCAGCCTTTCCAACATCTTCGAGCTCAATCAATTGCTTTACGAGATCGCGAAGTTTAGAGATCATTAAATCTGAGGCGAAATAACCATTGATTTCTTCCCCAGAATTGAAAGTCATGGCTTTACTCGCCACACTCTTTAAAATTCTTTTGGACGCATTTTCAACTGCAATTGCTTTTTTGTTTCTGGCTTCTACTAGACTGTTTTTCTTGGTTTCAAAAGCAGTGTAAATTTCTTCCCGCTTTTCGATGATCAGTTCGGTGAAATCTTCATAATCCGCAAAACGAGCCTCAAGATCTTCCAGTTGAACAGACATTTTATTGAGTGATTCAGCGATCTTATCCGGCGTATTTGCACGGTCGATAGCATTCACGATACTTTGATCGATCAATTTCATCTGTGCAGCAAAATCAGCCTTGGCTTCTTCACCACCAAGCGTTCCGATCTTATTTTTAATTTCTGCTTTTACTTTATTTAAGGTCGCGAAAATCAAAGAAATATTATTGATGATCTGGGTCGCATGAGAAGTGTCATCGATCTTTAAGTTCGAGACGATATCGATCAGCATTTCAAGGTCCGCCGTAATTTGATTAACTTCCTCTTCCAGTTTTTTACCTTCTGCAACTTTAGAAATGGCTTCAATTTCAGCCTGCTTTTCTTGCACTCTCAAGTGGTAGGGTTCCAGTGCCTTTTCATCCAATAAAAAAGTGACGCAATATTGAGAAATGCGTTCGGTCTGCTCAACGATTTCTTTTTCAAGATTTACAATGAACGACTCATCAACATACCTTACTTCTTTTAAACTGATGACTTCTCCACGCAAAGAGCGCAGTTGTGCAAGATTGCTTACAAAAACATCAATATTATCGAGTGGCGAAGATTTTATGGTGCTGAAAAGTTTATTGGCCTTTTCCTGCGTTTGTGCAATAATTTCCTGCGCATGCAAACGCAACTGAACTACTTTCTCAAATTCGTCGATGGCAGCATTTGCCGTATTTTTAATTTCTAAAAGTGGGACGTCTAATTCAAAAGTTTCCTTTGAATCGATCCAGTAATATCCATCTAAAATATTCTGAGACAACTTAGACAGATCATTGTAAAGATCGTCATAATTATCATTTTTATTAAGTAGCGTAATGATCGAATTGGAATCGGCCATTGCTTTTACAATGTCTTTATTCCCAATTTTATAGATGAAACTGTCTTTGTGCACCGAGGGAATAATATCGCCTTTGACGAAAGGAGTTTGCCAGATTTGGATGACATGATTCTTGGTTTGCTCGTTTTCTGATTTAAAATAACACAATTCACCATCCGTCAAAATCGTAAATCCGTTGCAGATAATCGGAGTTTTAACTTCGTGAGAAATCAAGTTATAAGAAATCAAAACATATTGGCCAGAAGTGTCTTCATAGAAAACATACATGAAGTCTTCCCCATTCGGCGAGGCAATACGCTCTTGAAATTGTAAACCTTCCAGCGTGTTTTCAAAGATTTTATATTCTCCGGTTTGTAAATAATAACCGTTTGAAAATATCAAACCATGATTGTCCGGAAGTAAAATTGCGGCGTCTTTAATGCTGTCAATTTTCTGAACTTCCTGTAGTTTATGATTGTAAACGAAGAAGCGCGGTTCTTCCTGAAAAGGTTTGATCTGTAGCGCAATTAAATTTCCGAGGTCGGCAAATTTATAATCGCCATCATCTAGAGTTTGATCTGGAAATGCAACTTCTTCATCCAAAATTCCTTTACCAGACTCTGTGTTGTCTTCAATTTTAATGGTTAATGTACCTCCAATTGTTTCTACAAAAACCTTATCAAGAATTGAGATATGTGGATGTCTCCCATATTTCTGCATTTCTCTGGTCACTTCCTGCCACAGAAAATCATGCTGTTTTGGAAATTTGTATTCGTGGTCACTTCTGTTATCAATATACTCCAGGGTGTCTTCCCGAATCAACCATTTAAAAGTTTTAACATCTGTAACGCGATCGCTAAGTTGAAAAACCATGTGCAAATAATTCCCCGAAACAAAGAACTTTCTGAATTCGGTATCCCGATAGTATTTGTATAAATTTAAAAAGTCAAAAAGAAAAGTCTCGTCATTGAGTAAGTTTAGGTTTTGAGTCTTAAATTCTTCATTCTCATATTTATAAATACTGAAAACATCTTCAATTTTAATATCGGTTCGCAACCCAAAATAGACGTTGTATCCAAAAATAGAAAGATCTCCGATGGTCACTATGTCACTTGAGGTGCAGCTGTTTTCGGTGATAATTCTTTTGTTGGCGATCAGTTTGGTCTCGATACTTCCGAAAACTTCTTTACGCGCACTGTTCAGTGAATTTAACCGTTCGATCAAATCCTTTTTTTGAGCCTCTAATCGACTCTGTATAATTTCGTAAGTGCCGCCTTCCAATGAATTCATTCTATAAAAGTATAGGTAGTGGTTAATGTGAGAAAACCTGAGGTGTCAAGATCAAATTGAAAAAATTTCCTGCAGAAGTTCGTAAGTTCTGCAGGAAATTAAGTGAAGTTTTATCCTAATTTTTTGTCGGTCAAGCCAAGATTTTTAGCCATCGACATTAAGTTAGAAAATAAGCCTTGCTCGCTTTCGTCTTTACTTCTGTTTTGCAATTCGATCAACAAACCAGCAACCGTTAAGTTTTTAATATCTTCAGAAGAAATTCCGTATTTGTCTGCGAAACCTTTTATTTTTTCCAAAAGATTTCCGCCATCCATCGATCCGTCTCCAAGAATAGAGTCTTTAATTTCGGTAATGTGCTCAGAATGATTGACTAATCTGTCAAATCCTTTCGCTTTGGTTATCTGTCCTACAATTTGATCGAAGAACATGGTTTCACCACCAACGATATCAATTTTTGCAGCTTTCAAAGCTTCACCAATTACACTTGCCTGAGCATCTGCGATATCTTTCTGAATGTTAATTTCCGCCAGATCTACCTGTAATTCTTTATTCAAACGCAATTTGAATTCTTCGTGTTCTTTTCCAATACCGTCCAGTTTTTTCATCGCATTGGCTTTCTCTTCAATCCCTTTTGCTTCTGCCATCGCTTTCTCGCGAATCACTTCTGCTTCTGCAAATCCGAGATCTCTGGAAGAAGTTGCTTTCGCCGTCATTCCCGCTGCTTCAGCCATGGCCATTTTTTCAACAACTACAGCATCAACAATTCCCTGACGTTCGTTGGCATCTGCTTTTGCGTACATTACCTGTGCTTCAGAAAGTCCAAAGGTTGCATCTTCTTTTGCTTTCGCTTCGGCTAACATTTTTCTGGCTTGAGCTTGTTTTTCGCTCGCAGCCATCTGCGCTTCTGCATCAATGTTAATTTCTGCCGCTTTCTGAACCGCTGCTTCTTTTTCAGCTTCCGCTGCTCTTATTCGTTTGATGAATAATTCTTCGCTCGATTTCTCTGCTAAAGTAATGGCTACTTTCTTCTCTCTGTCAGCAGTTTTGAAAGCTTCAATATCTTTCATGTTTTCCTGCTCCTGAACCACGCCTTTTTCCAGCACAACTCTTTCACGGATTACATCCTGAATGTTTTTGCGTTCGATCTCTACGGCCTTATCTTTTTCGATTTGTGCTAGAGTCACAATTCTTTCGCGTTCTGTTTGTTCCAAAGCGCGGT
Organism: Flavobacteriales bacterium UBA5040; assembly: GCA_002415135.1. Lineage (GTDB taxonomy): Bacteria > Bacteroidota > Bacteroidia > Flavobacteriales > Weeksellaceae > Kaistella. The sequence continues at coordinate 65,840 of DIBY01000021.1, forward strand.
CTTTTTCCACTCTTTCGGTTTCTACGGCTTCGGTTCTTTCTTTATTTTTTAAAGCAACGATCACCAAACGGTCTTTGTTTTCTTCCGCCACCGCCACTTTCTCGGCAGTGTTGATTCTCGCTGTTTCAGATTTCAGTCTTTCTTCCTCATCAACTTTTAAGGTTTCAGCCAATTCTCTGGATTTGATGTTGGCGATTTCTCTTTTCTGTTGCTCATCTTTTTCTGCTAATTGTCTGTCTAAGGCCAAAATCGCTTCTTTGGCTTCAACGTCTTGTTTACGAATTGTTTTTTCTTCGTCTCTTCTAATTAAATTAGATTTGATATTTTGAGCCGCAGTTAATTCAATAATCTTTTTAATCCCCTCAGAATCCAGGATATTGTCAGCCTTTAAAAATGATAAAGGAGTTTGCTCTAAATCATCAATCGCGCAGTCGTCTAAAATATAACCATTTAAATCGGTTCCGATAATTGCGATAATCTCGGCGCGGAATTCACTTCTGGCTTCATACAATTCAACAAAGTCAAATTTTTTCCCGACTGTTTTTAAAGCTTCAGAAAATTTAGCATCAAACAAAGTGCGAAGTACTTCCATATCAGAAGCTCTTTCACATCCAATAGTTTGCGCTACGTTGATAATGTCTGCCGTTGACTTATTAATTTTAATAAAAAAGGTCACTTTAATATCTGCCCGAATATTGTCTTTACAGATTAATCCGTTCGAACCTGTACGTTCTACATCCAGTTTTTTAACAGAAATATCCATGATTTCCATTTTGTGCAGCACAGGAACGACCAGTCCAGCATTGTAAAAAACTTTGGTACCTCCGGCGCCAGTTCTCACGATCACTTTTCCCTGGATGATTTTTTTGTACATCGAAACGATCCAAACGAGAAGACCGATAATGACCACAATTGTGACGATCATTGTAATAAGTAAAGAATTTCCTAACATATTTTTATGTGTTAATTAAGGGTGTTTTTTTTAAATAAAGATTTTGTGAAAGTAGTAAAATTTGAGCTAGGTAAAAATCAGTAGTCAAATTTTTCAACAAGATAATATTTTTTGTCTTCGCTTTCGGCTACAATTACGGCTTGCTGACCTGAGTTTAATTCCTCGTCAGTATTGCTTCTAGCTGATAATCTAATAGGATCGCCATTGACATTGAGTTGAATTTGTCCTGTTTTTAAATCATCTAAAGTAGAGAATACCACACATCTTCTTCCTAAAAAGTCAATGACCGGTTCGCCTTTGTGATTGACTTGTCTGTAAAGATAGGCGAGTGGTTTACTGAATATTTTAACAATGAACAGACTTAAAATAAAGTTGGGAATGAGTAAAATAAAACCAAGCAAAGTACTTTCAATTCCGAGATAGTGCGTCACATTAATGCTCACTAGCCACATGCTGATAAACATGATCGTTAAAATAAACATCAACGGCAATTCATCAAAATTAAAGAATTGCAGCACTTTCATAAAACCACTGGCTTCAGAAGTTTCGGCTCGGTCAGGAAGGTCTTTTCCATGATGATCGAAATTGGTGTCCATATCGGAAGAATCAAAATCGATACTGAACAAATCAGGATCAAGACCAGCAATAATAACCAGCATCCAGTACAAAACCATGATGATCGACATAATGCTGAAAAAAGCATTGACCGGCGAAAAGGAAAGTTCTAAAAGTTCTTTCATGAGTTATGTTTTATTCTTTAGAATCGGCGATTCCCATTTCTTCTTTTAATTTTTCAAGCTGACTTTTAGCTTTGGTTTTGGAAACATCGATGGCCTGATCGATCTCGTCATCAACTGATTTTGCATTGTGGGCAATTTCACCATAAGCTTCAGATAAAGCTTCTTCCTGCGCTACTTTTTCTTTCATTCTTTCCAAAAGCGCCACCGTTCCGTTGCTGTCGATCTGAGCCATTTGTTTATTCAAAGTTTTGGTAGCATCAGCCACTTTTACTCTGGATTTCAAGATCTTCAACTCATTCTCCCATTTGGAGATATTTTGTTTGATGTTTTGAACATTGCTTTCCATTTGAGACACATTTAAATCAAATTTTTCTTTGTCTTCAAGGGCTCGTTTTTGACCTCCGGCAGCTTCTTCTTTTTTAATCAAAGCTTCTGTGGCCAAACGATCGGCTTCTGAAGAATCTAATTCGCCAGACTGCGCTTTTTTCAAAATCAACATGGCTTTTTCGTTATAATCTTCTCCTTTGGTCGCAAATTCCTGCACCTCGTTTTTGGAGCGGATACTCATGGCTTTTACTTGAGCCAAAGCTTCCAGGCTTTTATCAAGATCCTGTTTCATATCGCGAATCCCTTGCTCGGTCATCGTGATTGGATCTTCAATTCCGTCGATTGCAGAGTGTACTTCCGCTGTTCCTATTTTTAATAATCGCTTTAAAAATTGCATAATTACTTGTTTTTTGAAAAGTTAATAATCTGTTCTGAATACTCGCTGAGTAAAACACTTAGTGAATTGATAGTGGCTTCGAATTCGTTTTGATCTAAATTTTCGACCTGTAAAGAATCCCGAAAAATGACTTTGCGACCGGAATCATCCAAAACAAATGCTCCATGAATAATATCTCGATTTTTTTGCAACAGCGATTTGTAAACGTTATCTCCCTGTTCTTTAATTTCGAAAATAAACTGTTCGAAAATAACAATCGGTGAGGCTACACAAATGATCAAATTGCTAATTCCTTCGGGTTCATTGCTGACAATGAAGATTCCTTCTTTCGGATTTTCCTGTTTAATTTCCAGTTGCAGATTTTGCAGGAAGCTTTTAATTAATGAATAATAGTCTTTCATATCCTAAAATTAGGTTTAGTTAAAAATCGTTTATTTTCGAATACCAATATACATAAAAAAGCAAATCTTTAATGAAATCATTAGGTCCGAAAATCTAAATCTAAAACGCTTAGTAAAATTTACTATATTTGCTAAGTGCGTTAGACAAATGTACAAAATTATTTTAACGATGCAAATATAATTAGCAAAATGTTGTTACTGTTCGGAAAGAATTTAAAAAAGATAAGAAGTGTTCATGGTTTGAGCCAGCAGGAATTTGCAGATATTTTTGATCTAAAGCGTGGTACACTCGGTGCTTACGAAGAAAATAGAAGCAATCCTAAACTGGAAACGGTGATTAAAATTGCTAATCATTTTAGCATTGGGTTAGAAGATTTGCTTATTTCTGAGTTGACGGTGAATAAACTTCTAAAATTTAATGAGCGCCTTGCGGTCGAAAGTGATTCTTTTAAAGTCCATAATTTTAAAGGTATTCCGTGTGTTTTGGCGGGAGATAAAGCAAATTTTGTCGCGAGTTATTTGAACGGATTTGATTTATCTAAACTTTCTGAAATCAAGCTTCCTTATATTGAAAATGAAAATAGTCTCGCTTTTTCGGTAGATGATCTGTCAATGACGAGTGGTATCATTGAATTTTTTCCCAAAGATATTGTTATCGGAACTAGAACCGATTGTAATTCTGTAGAGGAAAACAGTTTAATTATGGCATTAACCAAAGATGAATTGATTCTGCGAAGATTTTTAAAAGAGGGTAAGCACTTCATTCTTAAAGCTGATCATCATGGCGTGGAAGACTTAAAACTTTCGGCAGATGAGTTAGTTGGTATTTGGAAAATTGAGCATGTCTTTAATTACAGCCTCCGTTCAAAAGAGATTCTGTTGGAAAATCGATTGGTAACTATTGAACAAAGTATTGCTTCACTGGAGAAAAAAAGTAACCTGATTTGAGGCTGGATCCAGATAACTTATCATCATAAAATAACACTAAATTTTTCTTTAAATAGCCGTTAATTCTAAAAGCGATAAATTAATTGATTTGTGCAATTAGTTAATTAGTAATAACTTGTGTCTCAAACTATTAATTATGAAAACACAATTTCCTTTCTACGCTTCCATTATAGCGTTGGTTTTATTCTCGTGTAAAACCGTCAATTCAGCCTCAACTACTCTTAAAGATGACGGAAAAATAACCGTCACTTTTGTTCAGATCAATGATGTTTATGAGATCGCCGCAATGCAGGGTGGAAAAGTGGGTGGAGTAGCACGAGTGGCAACTTTAAAAAAGCAAGAGTTAGCTAAAAATCCAAATACCGTCATGGTAATGGCAGGTGATTTTTTAAGTCCTTCCGTTTATAACAGTTTAAAATATGAAGGCAAACGTATTCGCGGAAAACAAATGGTAGAATCATTAAATGCTGCCGGATTAGATTTAGCAGTTTTTGGAAATCATGAGTTTGACATTAAAGAAGACGAATTACAGGAAAGAATCAACGAATCTACCTTCAACTGGATTGCGTCTAATACTTTTCATCAAACCAAATCAGGCGTCGCACCGTTTGTGAAAACGACCTCTTCCGGTAAGGAAGCTTTCCCCGAAACCTATATGATGGACGTTCAGGATGAAGATGGTACCAAGGCAAAAATCGGGTTTATTGGTTTGACTTTGCCGTTTAACAAAGCAGAATTTGTGAGTTATACTGATCATTTTGAGGTCGCTGAAAAATTATACAATGAATTAAAAAATTCCTGTGATGCGGTGGTCGCAATTACGCATCTCTCTGTAGACGAAGATAGTATTCTGGCTCGTCGCCTTCCGGGTTTGGCTTTAATAATGGGTGGTCATGAACATGATATGCAGTTTAAAAAAATTGGCGACATCTATATTACGAAAGCACATGCCAACGCGAAGTCAGCTTATGTTAACTATCTGACCATCGATATTAAGAATAAAACTCGATCTGTTGTTCCTGAATTGCGGATGATTGATAATACAATTGAACAAGATCCTGCGACTGCTTTGGTTGTAAAAAAGTGGATGGATATTGGGGAAACGAATTATGAGGCACTCGGATTTAATGCCCAAAGAGTAATCCGGGAAGCAGGTGAACCATTAGATGGTCGGGAAGAAATGATTCGAAGTGGAAAGACCAACTTAACGAGGATTGCAGTTTCGGCTATGGAAAAAGCAGCTCCAACGGCGGACGTGGTGTTGTTAAATTCTGGTTCTATTCGCGTAGATGATATTCTGCAAATGCCGATTACTGAATACGATATTATTCGCACGTTGCCTTATGGTGGTTCTATTATGGAAGTTGATATGAAAGGAAGTTTATTAATAAAAGTTCTAGAAGCTGGCCGAAATAATGTCGGTTCCGGCGGTTTTCTTCAATACTCATCTGCCGTAAATTATAATCCTCAAACCAAAGTCTGGACTTTGAAAGAGAATTCTATTGATCCGAAAAAAATCTATCATGTCGGTCTTGCAGATTTCTTAATGACAGGTGGTGAAGCAAACATGGGCTTTTTAAGTAAAGACAATGCAGATATTATTAAAATTTATCCAACTCCAACCAGTTCTTCTGATCTGAGATCTGATTCAAGATTGGCTATCATTAAATATATGGCGGAATTAGGGAAATAATTTCTATTTAATTTTTTTAGAAATAAGCGATTTATTGCTCAGAAATAATGTGATTAAAAATCCTATGCTCAATAAAACAATTCCAGTTAAATAAGTGGTTGGTCCGATTAACTCAGGACTGTTTGAGTAAAAATCACGAATAAACGCAGCGACTTGTGGCCCGACAATTCCGCCAATTGACCAGGCGGTTAAAATAACGCCATACATCACCGGCATCAATTTTTCGTGGAAAACATCGAGGATATAAGATGGCATTGCGCCAAATCCTCCACCATAGCAAAGCAGAATATAGCAGACCAATGCTCCGAAAAGATAGGTGTTAGTGGTAAACATTAATAATATAAATACAATTATTTGCGAACCCAAAATCAAACGAAAAACCTGAATTCTTCCTAATCGATCAGAAAGTCCGCCCCAAAAAAATCTTCCAAGTCCATTAAATAAAGAACTAATCGCGATTAACGTTCCACCAGCGACAGCCAGATTTTCTGTACTTATTGTCGGATCTTTCTGAACCAATAAATCCTGAATCATGGGCGATTGCATACTGATAAACATAATTCCGGCTGCTATATTTAAGAAAAAGACGAGCCACATTCCAATAAATTGAGTAGAAATCAAACTCTGTTTCAAGGTTAATTCATTTTTAGCATCGTGATTAAAATTACTGTTTTCAGGAACGATAAATGCTTTCGGGACAAATCCATTTGGCGGATTCTTCATCGTTAAGGCTGCCGGAATCCCAATCGCAAAAAGGACAATAGAAATGTATAAGAAAACGAAAACCATATTTCCTTCTGCCAATTTTATAAAAATGGGTGCAATAACTTTCGACATTATTAAAGCTCCAAGTCCGAATCCCATGACGACCATTCCAGTGATCAAACCTTTCTTATCCGGAAACCATTTGGAGACTGTTGCGACAGGAGTTACATATCCCAAGCCCAAACCAATTCCTCCAACTACGCCAAATCCAAAATAGAAAAGAGGTAAACTGCCAGTTGACATCGCATAGGCACTTATTAAATATCCAAAACTGTAAAGTGTTGCGCCAGTTGTTGCGAGTTTTCGAGGACCGAATTTTGGCAGAATCATCCCTCCGACTGCGGCGGATAAGCCAAGAAAAAGAATGGCGATGCTGAAAATCCACATCGTCTGAACGTTGGTCCAACCGTATTCGAGCATGATTGGTTTTTGAAAAAAACTCCAGGCATAAACCGTTCCCAGCACAACCTGAAGAAGTGTTCCCATGATGGCGATAAACCAACGGTTTGAGTTTTTAGTCCGCATCAAAACAGCTTTTATTCGGCATTTAATTCAAGTTTAAATTTACCTTTAATTCATGCAAAACCATTTTTATTTCATATGATTTTAGGCATGCTAACGTTCTTTTTAAACTGGGTTGTTTTTTGAAATACGCTGAAAATATTGCAATCGAGTTCGTTAGGATTCGTAAATACTTTTTTCGTTCTTTGCAAGTAGAAATTTGAAGATTTAAAATCGACAGAATTTCATCTAAAAAATCACCTCAATTATGTCAACAGAAAAAAATACTCAAGAAAAAGTAAGACTTCATATTCGTAATAAAAATCGGGAACGTTATGATTTAGAAGCGCTCAAAGTTGCTGTTCCTGAATTAGCAGATCATATTACGATTAATAAATATGATGCTGAATCTGTTGACTTTGCAAATCCTGTTGCGGTGAAATTGCTTAACAAAGCTTTACTAAATCATTACTACGGTATTAAAAACTGGGATTTTCCAGCTGAGAATTTAGTTCCGCCAATTCCTGGCAGAGCTGATTATTTACATTACTTGGCAGATCTGTTAGGTCAAAGTAATTTTGGTGATTTGCCAGAAGGTGATACCATTAAAGTTTTAGATATTGGCGTAGGAGCGAGCTGTATTTATCCGATCATTGGTGTTACAGAATATGGCTGGAATTTTATTGGATCAGATATCGATGCGCAATCGATTGAGTCTTCCACAAATATCATTAATTCAAATCCATCTTTGGAAGGTAAGGTAGAGTGCAGATTACAGGAAGATCCGAAAGCTTTTTTTACTGGAATATTAAGCAAAGACGAGAAAATTGATTTCTCGATGTGTAATCCTCCTTTTCATTCTTCCACTGAAGAAGCTCAGAAAGTAAGTCACCGAAAAGTGAAAAATCTTTCAGGTAAAAAGTCAGCGAAAGTAGAACTTAATTTTGCCGGAATCAGCAATGAGCTTATTTGCGAAGGTGGCGAAGCTAAGTTTATTCACAATATGATTACGGAAAGTCAGGATTTCGCGAAAAATTGTTTTTGGTTTACCACGCTCGTTTCGAAACAATCGACTTTAAAAGGGATTTATAAATCTCTTAATGAAATGGAAGTTGCTCAGGTTAAAACCATTCCGATCGGTACAGGCAACAAATCGAGCCGAATCATCGCCTGGTCATTTTTATCTAAAGAAGACCAAAAAGAATGGCGTGAAACTAGATGGAGAATCGCGGAAGAAAACCCGGAGTCATTAGTTGAGTAGGTTTTAGTTTCGATTTTTAGTACAGAATTGCCAAATCTAAAAGTTGTTTCAATTTGAATAAATATGAAAATCGCAACCTGGAATATCGATCGTCTTCAATCAAAGAAGAATGTGATTCCAATTGCGGAATTTATTAGGAAAATTGATGCTGATATTTTAGTTCTGACAGAATATAATTCGATTTTAGAACTGCCTTTTTACGATTATAAAATTACAACTGAGCAACTTCCGGAAAGTCCTTATCATTATAAAGAAACCGAAAGGCGAGTTGCGATTTTCTCTAAATTTCCGATTAAGAAAAGGTTTAAAACGTATGACAGCCAAACTTCTTGTTGTGTAGAGGTAGAAACTGATTTCGGCAATTTAATAATTTATGGAACAGTCGTCGGAATTATTGGAAATACGGATCCTAATTTTAAAACCGATTTAATAAAACAAACTGAAGATATCATTACCATTTCAAAATTGGGAAATTTCTGTTACGCTGGTGACTTAAACATTTCTTTTTCTGATAATTATTACTTCACCAAGTTTGGCCGAGAAACTTTAGTTGAATGTTTCAAAACCGATCAACTGATAAATGTAACTGAAAGTCTTTCGGAAAACATTGATCACATCGTGTTGACTGAAGGTTTTGCAAACCGATTCACATATGAAATTTCAGAATGGAACGGTGATAAAAAATTATCTGATCATAAAGGCGTTTGTTTAAATTTAAAAATAATTTGATAAATGAATCTTCCACCTTATCAAAATTTTCCAGAGCTAAGTTCTGATACTTTAATTTTACGAAAGATCGTAGAGGGCGATATCGAAAGTCTTGTCGAAATATCCTTCTACAATGCGCTTCCAGCTTTGACCGTTGAAGATGCAGCCGAAATGCAGGAGCGAATTAATCTGGATTATCAAAACGGCTCTTCGATTCATTGGGGAATTGCTGATAAAAAGTCGAATAACATCATGGGAACGGTTGGCTATTACCGTGGATTTAAAAATGGAAGCGGAGAACTTGGATGTGTTCTAAAACCCGAATTTCAAGGAAAAGGGTTGATGACCGAAGCTATGAAATTGGCTATCAAATTTGGAATTAACGAAATGAAGCTTAGGAAAATCGGTGCGATAACCTCGGGAGAAAACAAACCTGCAATTCAGCTGTTGAAACGATTGAGTTTTGTCAAAATCAGAGATCTCGACGATGATGAGGTTGAATATGTTTTTGTAAAATAACTGATCAGCGTAATTGGTGAAATCTCTTTCAATAAATTCTCTGGAGTTTTTACAAAGAATATATTTGCAAAATGATTGTAATTATTGGCGCAGGTCTTTCTGGCTTGCTAACTGCTTTCCGTCTGAAGAAAGAAGGAATTCCCTTTAAAATAGTAGAAGCACGAAATAGAATTGGTGGCAGAATTAATACTATTTTGGGAACAGACGAAACTCCTGTGGAAATGGGCGCCACTTGGTTGCAAAATCATCATCAGAATTTAATAACGCTTTTACATGAGTTAGGTTTACATGCTTTTGAACAGTTCATGGATGAAACTGTTTTCTTTCAACAGCAGGCAAATTCGCCCGTTCAACTAATGACCATAGGCAAACAATCGCCAAGTTATCGAATCGCAGGAGGAACTTCAAATCTGATCAATACTTTATATCAGACTTTAGATTCGGAGGATATTGTATTGAACCAAAGGGTGACGAAGATTATTTTTCACGAAAACTCAGTTCAGGTGATTGCCGATGAAACATTTGAAGCCAGTCATGTCATTTTAGCCATTCCGCCCAAACTGTGGGCCAAAAGAATTTTGTTTGAACCCAATTTACCAGATGATTTAATCACTATCGCAGAACAAACCCAAACTTGGATGGAAGATTCTATTAAAGTTGCTTTAACGTTTAATCAACCTTTCTGGCAGGAAGAAAATGTGCCTGCAACATTCTTCAGCAACGCTGGTCCCATAACCGAATTTTATGATCATTCTAACGTTGAAAGAACAAAGTTTGCGCTTTGCGGATTCATGAATTCGTCCTTTAAAAATTTATCTTGTGACGAAAGGAAAGGTCTTGCTATAAGCCAACTTAAAAGTGCTTTTGGTAAAAGAGTAGAATCATTCCTAGATTACGAAGAATTTGTCTGGAGCCAGGAACAATATACTTTTGAAGCAGATCAAAATTCTCTTATTCCCCATCAAAATAATGGTAACCAAGTTTTTAGGAAAACTTATTTTAATAATCGATTATTGATCTCCAGTTCTGAATCTGCAATAGAATCTCCCGGATATATGGAAGGTGCAGTTGATGCTGGAAATAAGACGGCTGAGAAACTGATCTCGACTCTGAAATAAGGTCTAAGACTGAATTCCAAATCTTTATAATGAAGATTTAAATATGAGTGAAAATTTACATTTCGTTTTAATAATTTTAGCATTTCTAATCTTAATGAGTTGGACATTTTATTCAATGTTCAAAACAAAAAGAGAAATTAAAAGCAGCAGATTTACCGAAAAGAAACATGGAGTTCAGGAATTAAAAAAGTTAGGAAATGAAAATGCTTTTCAGTTTGTTCTTGAGGCGATTCTCAAATTTCTCAGCAAATTATTCTAACGGTACTAATTTTAGATTAGAATCTAACTTGCACAAAAGAGGAAAAATATATTATGTGAGCGGAATGATCAGTTTGATTTTCATTCCACTTCTGTTTTGGTATTTTGGGAGTAGTTATCTAAAAACTCTCGATGTTCGAGCTCTCGATATCGGTCTTCCTGCAAAGTCGAGAGAAGGCAAACCAGCTCCAATTTATGCCACCGTTCCCAAAGAGGGAATGTCCTATAAACTAATTTCTGTATCACCTAACTTCAAGGGAGAACAGGAACAGTATTTTGAAAATTTAATTCTTGAAATGGCGTCGAAAAATGTTCCTAAATCAGGAATTCAGTTTCAGTTTTCAGATGCCAATATCTACGGTGATTTGGTGAGAATTCTGAATTTAACCCTCAAAACAAAACAAGAAATTTATGGTGTAGATTTGGATTCTTCAAACAGTTTGTACATCTTAAACCAGACATTTGAGCCTAATTATTACAATGTGGAACGGTGTGGAACGGGAGATCAAGTATTCATTTATAAACAAGATGAACGGAAATTGGCGCAAATTAAGTGGGAGAAATTATTGGATAGTTTCACTGTAGAATCCTCCTATTTAATTTTCGGATATTTACTCCTCGTAATCGTTTCGACCCTCAAGATAATTACAAGTTTAAAATAAAAATGGTCTCCCGATGTGGGAAACCATTTTATTTATATTGATGAGGTTGATTAAGAAGTAAATCCTTCCATCACTCTCAATGAAGCTAAAGCTTTGTCAACAGAAAGTTTCTGTTTTACAACGGTATCTCTAACATCTTGTGGTAAAACTTCGTCTGATAATACTTCACCGTATTCTTCAGAGAAAGCTTCCTCTCCACGAATACATTCGTCATAAATGGATTGATCTCCAGAAGCAAATGCGTCTCTGATGGAAATCCAAGTTCGGTGTAAATCACCAACGATACTTGTTCCTTTGTCTGGTTCACCACCATATTTGGAAATCAAACCTTTAATTTCATGTCCGAAATCGTATCTGTTTTTAGCTTGATTTTCGAAATAAACTCTTAATGAAGTATGTTCGATTTTTTCAGCTGCTTCCTTGTATCCTTTTTCTGCATCGTAATTTTTTGTTAGTAAATCGTTCAAAATGCTAACTACTTTGTCATTTTCCATTTTTTTTATTTTTAATGTTATTGGCGGATTTAATACAGAAAACATTCCATTAAGTTGGAAGCAGTAAGATTTAACACAGTTTAACAACTATTAAGAAAATGCTGTGATTTGTATTATTTTTAATTTTAAACTTTAGATCTCTAAATTGTCGGTGGCGTAATAAATAAATTCAGTACTTTAGTTTTTGAAAGGAATGACCTCAATTTATAAAAACAGCGCAACAAGATTCTTAATGGAAACATCACAACAGAAATTTCTCTATTTTGTTTATTGGACGGCGATTTTCGTGGTGTCAGGATCTATGTTGGTTTATGGAGTTGCCAAACCGATTCAGTTTCAAAATTTCTCAGCGGCCACCAATTCTAATCTTTCAGAAGGACATCAAGTGATGTGGACTTTCTACAGTTACACCAAAGCATATCCTATCATCATCGGGGTTTTTGAAGTGATTGGTGCAGTTGCCATTCTGTTTAACCGAACCCGTGTTTTTGGCTGCATTTTGCTAACGGTTATTTTAAGCAACATCATTATTCAAGATTATTTGTACGATGTATTTGCTTTAAGTACGGCGGTGTTTTATCAAATTTTGGTTCTTTTAATTTTGCTTTTCGATTTTGAAAAAGTGAAAACCGTTCTTAGAGAATTATTTAACCCACAGGCAAAGAAGCGCCATTTTTTTCTATTCTTTGTGGCTTTAATTTTTGCTCTGGTCATCAAATTTTTTGAAAACAGAATTTTTAGTTTCTTTTTATAATTGTAAATTTAATGAAGCTGTACCTATTTTTATTGTTCGTCTGTACTTCTTTACTGCTCAGTTGCAACGATTCCAGCGATGAATTGAGTGGGCCTGAAAGATCATCTGAAATTAATAAGATTTCAGCTGGAGATTCTCCTTATTTACCAACAGCAAAATGGATGGAATCGAAAGCAGAGGAGGCTTTAGCATTTTGTAAATCAAACAATATGAATCAGGATTTTTGTATTCTGATTGACTTCGGAATCCATTCTGGGAAGAAACGATTTTTCGTTTGGGATTTTAATAAGAAAGAGGTCATCCATCAGTTTTTGGTTGGACATGGTTGTGGCGATAATACCTGGAGTGGGGATGAAACGAAAGATAATCCCAGTTTTAGTAATATTGAAGACAGCCATCGATCGTCGCTCGGAAAATATAAAATTGGGGAGCGAGGTTACAGCAGTTGGGGCGTGAATACGAAATACTTAATGCAAGGTTTAGAATCTACAAATAGCAACGCGCTGAAACGAATTATTGTTTTTCATTCCTGGGAAGAAGTTGCAGATGAGGAAGTTTATCCAAACGGAACGCCAGAAGGTTGGGGTTGTCCAACCATTTCAAATGCCAGTTTTAAAATAATTGATCCCTTATTGAAAGCTTCTTCAAAACCTGTTTTGATGTGGATTTATAATGGTAAAAATTAATTTTGAAATAATTATTACAGATCAAAATGAAAAAAGCTTTACTATTTTTAACCCTGTTTTTATCCATTCCAATTTTAGCGTGCAAATGCGATGAGCCAACAATAAGATCATCTTTTGAATCGGCAGATTTCGTTTTTATTGGAGAAGTATATGACGTGAATACTACTTATAAAACAGGATATTGGGAAGTTCAAAATTCTCTAGCAAGAGTTAAGATTGATAAAATATATAAATCGTTAGGCGATGATTTCAGAAGTACAGAAGTTACTTTTTTTGGTCAGCAGTTTAATTCCTGTGATTTAATTTTCCTCACGAAAGGGAAATATTTAATCTTCGCCTACGTCGAGCCAGACACCACTTTCTTTTATTCTTCCCATTGTCTAGCGACCAAAACTCTTGATAAAGTTACAGAATCAGATTACCAACTATTAGAGGTGCTCAACAAAGAGTTCATTAAAGAAATGAATACTGAAAGACCGGAAGATTTAACATATTACATTGAATTTAAATCACCTGATAAAATAATCAACGAATTAAAACTGGAGAAAAAACAGGCGCTAAAAGAGAATGAACAATTCAAAATCTATTTGATTATACTTGGGGTTTTACTTGCTCTCAGTTTAATTATGATACTAATATTGGCTAAAAGAAATAAGCTTCACCGAAAATGATAAAAAACTTTTAAATATTTGTAAATAATGAGCAGATTAAAAATTAAGGGAGTCGCCTTCGTTCTTTTTATATTAGTTTTATTTTTTCTAACAATTTTAAAATTAAATTATATTGACGATTTCGCTTACAGATCAATGGATGAATTAAGTTTAAATAAAACTCCGTTTATCCTCATCGTAAGTGTAATTTTGTCCGGCTTGGTTATTCTTTTTTTTGAAAAGAGATTTGATTTTTGGACGTTGTTCAACTTCGGCTGGCTTTTTATTCTATTCTTTATTTTTAATCTATACTTCATCCAAGAGCGTGATTATGAACTGGTAGATTATTTTTTTGCAGATAAAGTTCAACACTTCAAGATTGAGAAATCTACTGAAGATGGATGGCTCAATACCCAATTTGTTATTGACCAAGACACTTTATATTACAATCAAATTAAAGAGTGGGAAGGATTTTACAACGGAGAGTATAATTTGTATAAAAGCCGTTTTCAGACTTATTACTATCTAAAAGCTGCCGCGCAGAAATAAAACTAACTCCTAAATTAAATTGTACTTTAGAGAACGGTTATTTACATCAAAGCAGCTCAATAAATAAACCCAATAAAAATGTGGTGGCATTATCTTCTGGTTTTTTTTGGAGCGTTGTTTTTTGACATCGTTCCATTTCCCTTTTTGCCGGCTTTTACCATTATGATGTTTCTGCAGCTCATTTACGATCTGGATGTTTGGTGGGTAATAATCATTGGAGTTGTTGGTTCCGTTATGGGCAGATATATTCTTCTTTTATATGCGCCTTTAATTTCCAATAAATATTTAAATCCATCGAAAAATAAAGATATTCAGTTTCTGGGCGAAAAAATGAATGAGAACAAATGGAAAGGTCAACTCTTTATTCTCGCTTATTCATTATTGCCATTGCCAACTACACCGCTTTTTCTCGGTGCTGGCATTTCAAAACTAAAACCGAGATATATTATTCCGGCCTTTATTATTGGAAAGTTTACAAGCGACACGGTGGCTTTGCTATTGGGAAAATACGCCTCAGAAAATATTGAAAGTATTATTGATAACACTTTTTCATGGCAATCTATTGCGAGTTTAATTCTCAGTGTCATTCTTCTTTTTTGCCTATTTTTTATCGATTGGCGAACATTGATTCAAAAGAAGAAATTGGTCTTTAATTTTAAAATTTGGAAGTAATTTTTTCTCATTAAAATGATCGTATCAAAGGTTTGCTTAAAATGAGTGCGTGGAAAAAATGTAATTTTGCTCAACTTTTTAAAACCATCCATAAAAATAACGAAGAAGAACTATGTCGCAAGCATTCATCCAAGACCAGAATTTTGATAAACTCGATTATACGCAAGAACCTTTAGCCAAAGGTGAATATGAAAACTGCACGTTTACCAACTGCAACTTTGAAGAAACCAATCTGAACGATATCAAATTTATGAATTGCGATTTTCACGATTGTAACTGGAGTTTAGCGCAGCTTAACGGGACAGTTTTGCGGGAAGTCAAGTTTAAAGATTGCAAAATGCTCGGACTTCAGTTTGAAACTTGTAATGATTTCGGTCTTTCCTTTTCTTTTGAAAATTGCCAGTTGAATCATTCCACCTTTTTTCAAATGAATATTAAGAAGACGATTTTTCGAAATTGTCAGCTGAGAGAAATAGATTTTTCAGAATCCAACTTAACCAATGTGGTTTTTGACAATTGCGATCTTGCCCAAGCTATTTTTATAAATACCGTTTTAGATAAGGCCGATTTTCGAACTGCTTATAACTATTCAATTGATCCGGAGAGCAATCGTCTTAAAAAAGCCAAATTTTCAATCCTGGGAATTTCTGGGCTTTTGGATAAATATGATATTGTTATCGAAAATTAAAAATTAAACAATCGTTTAATAATCTCAGCGTCATTTGTTTAGCCTTTTTCAAAGAAAAATTTTGTAAGTTTTATTTTTTTTGTGTTTTAGCAGCACAGTTATTGCAAAACTTGGATTATAGAATTTTCAGTTTAAAAAAAAAGGATTATTCTTTAATTCAACTTTTATAATTAATCAATAAAATAAATCATTATGAAAAAGCAGACGCTATTTTTATTCGCCTTACTTTCAGTATTTCTGATGTCATGTTCAACCAATATGATGGGCGACAATTCAAAACTATACGACAACGGTTGGGAATTAGAATATATCACTGGACCGAGAATCGCTTTTCAAGGATTATTTCCAGATGAGAAACCAGTAATTTCTTTTAACAAAAGTACCAACATGGTTACGGGATCAACGGGTTGCAACGGTTACAATACCCAATACAAAATGAGCGGAAAAATGATTTCATTTGAAGTTCCTGCAACTACCACCATGAGATATTGTGGTGAGGGTGAAGGTGTGTTTTTGAAAACCATGAAAGAAGTAAAAAGTTACAGAATGACAACTGACGGTAAGTTAGAGCTTTTGATGAACGACATTGTAATGATGAGATTCAAAAAGACAATGTAATTTTAAATTCTTATCAAATATCTTTTTTCATTAGATATATTAAAGCAGGATTCGTTTCCTGCTTTTTTTTGCCTTAAAATCAAAATCTATTTTATTACTCTAATAATTGTTAGACTAATCTAACTTTTGTATGTTTGCAATTGTAACAAATATTATTAGAGATATGAAATTAACTAGATTTACTTTTAGCAGTGCATTATTTTTGTGTTGTTTGCTAAGTGAACTGCACGCACAAGAAGTTGCAGATTTTCAAAATGAACTTCATTTATATTCACCTGAATCTACATTTCAAGATACCATTCATGGTAAAATAAAAGAGATTGATCAAGTTGTTATCACGGGCACAAGAACTCCAAAAAGAAAGACTGATTCTCCAGTGATTGTCAATTTGATCAACAGCAAAACGCTTGATCAAGTGGTAGCAACAACCCTTTCTGAAGGCTTGAAATACCAGCCAGGATTAAGAGTGGAAACTGATTGCCAGACTTGCAATTACACCCAACTCAGAATTAACGGTTTACAAGGTGGCTATTCCCAAATCTTAATTAACAGTCGGCCGCTCTTCAGTCCATTGATGGGCTTGTATGGAATGGAGCAAATACCAACCAACATGATTGACCGGATCGAAGTGGTTCGTGGTGGAGTTTCAGCTTTATATGGTTCCAGTGCAATTGGTGGAACAGTTAATGTCATTACTAAAATTCCGGACGGGAATAATTTCAGTTTTACCAATACTTTACAAAGCATCAAAGGAAAAACCACAGATAACATCATTACTGGAAATGCTTCTTTTGTCAATCAGGACAGAAATCTGGGGCTTAGTTTATTTGTCAATAATAGAAACAGAGGAATGTACGATGCGAATGGTGATAATTATTCAGAATTACCTCAATTGAAGGACAATACTTTTGGTACAAACTTCTTTTTTAAACCAGCGAAAAATCATAAACTGGAATTGAGTTTTAGCAGTATTAATGAATATCGTTACGGCGGAGAGAAGGTCGATAAAGCGGCCTACTTAGCGAAACAATCTGAGGAACGAACGCACCATATTTTGATGGGAAGTGCCGATTACTCTTTTAGTTTTAATGATCATAAAAATTCGTTGAGCATTTATTATGGCGGTCAAAAAACAGATCGGAAACATTACACAGGAATCCACCCAGATGATCCTGATGAACTGGCTGCGTTTTTTGTAAACCCACCTTATGGAGTTTCCGATGTAATTACCCATCAAGGTGGCGTTCAGTTTAATAATAAATTCGTCAAGTTCTTGATAGGAAGTTCCGCCCTCACGGCAGGTTTAGAATATGTTTATGATTATGTATTTGATGAAATTCCGACCTATCGATATGAGATTGACCAAACGACCAGAAATTTCGGTGCTTATATTCAAAATGACTGGGATTTGTCCGATGAGGTCAATTTTCTGGCAGGTGCAAGGTTAGATAAACACAATATGGTGGATCACGCGATCTTCAGCCCGAGATTATCTTTGTTATATAAAGGTTTGCCGAACACTCAATTTCGAGCAGGTTGGGGAACAGGGTTCAGAGCGCCACAAGCTTTCGATACCGATCTGCATATTGCTTTCGCAGGCGGTGGAGTATCCCGAATTGGTCTTGCAGAAAATCTAAGAGAAGAACGATCCAATAGTTTTACTGCTTCTGCTAACTACGACAAAGCAACCGAACACTTTATTGCTGGATTTACAGTCGAAGGTTTTTACACCAAATTGAAAGATGCCTTTTTCCAGTTTCCTCTGGGACAAGATGAATTCGGTCAAATCTTTCAAAAACGAAATGGTGATGAAGCCGTAGTGAAAGGAATAACGATTGAAGTCAGAGCCAATTTTGACTATGTTGTTCAGCTGGAGGCTGGATTTACTTTTCAGAAAAGTCAGTTTAAATCTCCAGTAGAAAATAGTGCGGGTTTAGAAGCAAAAAGAGAATTTTTACGAACGCCCAACAATTATGGTTATGCCACGGTCACGTATAATCCGAATAGAAATTGGGCGATTACTGCGAATGGAGTTTTTACAGGAAGCATGTTGCTCGCGCATGTGGCAGGAGAAGGAACCGGACAAACTGCAGATGAATATTTTGAGTCACCATCATTTACCGATCTTGGGATTAGAGCTGGTCACACTTTCAATCTTCCAAAGATGAAGTCAGGAATCGAAGTGTTTGGTGGATTGAAAAATATTTTTGATGCCTATCAAAAAAACTTTGATACCGGTAAAAACCGCGACAGCAACTTTATTTATGGACCGAATATGCCACGAACAGTATTTTTCGGCTTAAGGTTTAAATCGATTTAAAATTCTAAAAGTATGAATGCTAAGATTTCGTTCCTCCTTATTTCCCTGTTGTATTTTGCATCGACAACAAAGATGCATGGACAGCAAAAAGACCAAATAAACTGGATTAGTTTCACTCAGCTCAGTGATTCTTTAAAAGTTCATCCTAAAAAAGTATTTGTCAATTTTTACGCGGATTGGTGCGTGTACTGCAAAGAAATGGATCGGACTACTTTTCAAAATAAGGAGGTCATCAAACGATTGAATGAAAATTATTACGCGGTGAAAATGAATATCGAAACTGAAGAAAAAATCATTTTTGGAGGTCAAACCTTCGTTAATAATAGAATAAAAAAAGTGATTGCAGTTCATGAGATTGCGCTGTTGTTAGCGAGTCGAAAAAACAAACCTTTTTCATTACCTGCTTATCTTGTATTTAATGAAAAGTTTGAAGCAGAAGCAAGATATTTTCAATATTTAGATGTTTCGGCCTTATTAAAGATTATTGAGTAATTTTTAAGTGTTCATTGCTCAAAAGCTATTTTAAGTTCGGTCGTCTTTAATAATTTAAATTTAATCATTTACTTATATAACCTCGATTTAAACATTTTGGCCGAAATTATTAAGATTAATTTAACTTTCATTTTTCGGGACTTGGTTTATTTTTTCCTAATTTTGAATCAATATAAATAAATAAAATTATGGCGAATATTACATTACACGACAATCCAGTAACTACAGTAGGGAATTTACCAGAGGTAGGAAGCAACGTCAAAGATTTCAACTTGGTGAATGTTGAATTAAAACCGAAGAGCAATCAAGACTATGCTGGTAAAAAAATGATTTTCAATATTTTCCCAAGTATCGATACAGGAGTTTGTCAGGCTGCGGCAAGAAAATTTAATGAAGAAGCTGCAAAATTGGATAATACCGTTGTTCTAAATGTATCCAAAGATTTACCTTTCGCACTGAACCGTTTTTGTGCTGCTGAAGGATTAGATAACGTGGAAAGTCTATCAGATTATCGTGGGACTTTTGGAGATGATTATGGCTTACAAATAGCAGATTCTCCAATGGAAGGATTGTTAAGTCGTGCTGTAATTGTAGCAGATGAGAATGGAAAAGTTCTTTACACCGAACAAGTTCCAGAAATCGCACAAGAACCTAATTATGAAGCAGCTTTGAATGCTTTAAAATAATTTTTTATTTAAAATAAAGATTGATCCTTGTCATAGATTTTATTCTTGACAAGGTTTTTTTATCTTCAATCTCAAAGTAATCACAAAATAATGAAACGTTCAGGCTCGGCAGATTTACCACTTCACTACGGCTATGTTCCACAATGGCTGTATGAACGCATGTCTACACTTGGTCTTTCGGTAATTGAAGTGATGCTCAGCGATTACGGGAAAGATGAAGTCATTCTCCGCATGAGCGATCCTTTTTGGTTTCAGTGTTTTGGCGCAGTGATGGGAATGGACTGGCATTCGTCGGGAGTTACAACCTCCGTTTTGGGCGCTTTAAAAAGAGCCATTAATCCTAATTCAAAAACACTCGGATTGTATATCGCTGGCGGAAAAGGAAAGCAATCCTTAGAAACACCCAATGAACTATTAAAAATTTCTGAAGGCACTGGCTTAAATGCAACCGAATTAATCCGAGCCAGTAAACTATCCGCAAAAGTTGATAGTACTGCGATACAAGACGGTTACCAATTGTACACGCATAATTTTATGTTGACCGACGAAGGGAAATGGGCCGTCATTCAGCAGGGAATGAATGTGAAAGATAAAACCGCTCGACGCTACCATTGGCATTCTGAAAATTTGAAATCTTTTATTGAAGAACCACATAGCGGAATTGAAGGAGTTAATCAAGGAAGAATTTTGAATCTGACTTCACACGATGCTAAAGAAAACCGGTCCGGAATTTTGGATATTTCCCATACCAATTCTGAGAAAATAATGTCCGATTTTGCTCGCTTAATTTTACCTGCACACCATGATATTCAAGCTTCTGATGTAAATTTAAAAAGGTTAGGAGCTTTGCTTCATATCACTAGAGAAACTCAACCAGAAAATTTTGAAGAATTATTATTGCTAAAAGGTGTTGGTCCGCGAACGTTGCAAAGTTTAGCATTGGTCAGTGAAGTAATTCATGGTGCACCGTCGAGATTTCAAGATCCTGCGAGATTTGCGTTTGCACATGGTGGAAAAGACGGACATCCTTTTCCTGTTCCTTTGAAAATTTATGATGAAACGATTTCAATTCTACAGAAAGGAATTGAGAAATCGAAATTGGGAAATTCTGATCAAATAAAATCGGTAGCGAAGTTGCACCAAATTATCGCAAAAGCGGAAGAAAACTTTCAACCTGATTTTGATATTAACGACGTCATCGAAGAAGAACGTGCAAACTCTTGGAAAGATGGCGGAACAACGGTTTTCGGAGATGCTGAAAAACCAAAAGCACAGCAAGCCATTCAGTTATCTTTATTTTAGTAGAATTATACATTTATTCAAATTAAATAATGAGAATTTTATAGTTTTGGTGATTATTTAAATCAGTTTTTTTCTTTACTTTTAAAATAAAAAAATATGGAACCCATAACGATTGACATTACTATTTTAAAACCGATTACCAAAGTTTGGGAATTTTTTACGGATCCAGAACATATCACCCAATGGAATTTCGCTAATGATACCTGGACTTGCCCTAAAGCCGAAAATGATTTACAAATCGGTGGAGCATTCAATTATCGAATGGAAGCAAAAGACGAAAGCTTCGGATTTGATTTTAAAGGAAATTATGATGAGGTCGCACCTTTTGAAAAAATCAAATATCATTTAGAAGACGGCAGAAAAGTGAAAGTGCTTTTTGAAAGAATTGATGAAACGACCACTAAAGTAACCGAGATTTTTGAACCTGACACTCAACAGCCAGCAGAAATGCAAAGAGAAGGCTGGTATGCGATTCTCGATAATTTTCATAAACATGTGGAGAACAATTAGCACGCATTTTAAAGCTCATTAGGATTTTAAAAATTATTCCGTATTTTTATAAAAAATAATCTATATGGAGCCCATAACTATTAACATTACAATTCTAAAACCCATTCAAAAAGTATGGGATTATTTTTACAATCCAAAGCATATTGTAAAGTGGAATTATACCACCCCAAATTGGCATTGCCCCAAAGCAGATATTGATTTTCGCGAAGGTGGTTCTTTTGATTACCGCTTAGAATTTAAAGATAAAAGTTTCGGTTATAATTTTTCCGGTGACATCATAGAAATTAAAGATAAAGAATACGTAAGAAGCACTTTAACAGATGGCAGAACCATTGAAGTGATCTTTAAAAAAGTCGACGAAAATACCACTGAGGTTATACAGGTTTTTGAACCCGAAGAACAGTATTCCAGGGAAATGCAACGTACAGGTTGGTATGCTATTTTAGACCGCTTTCATAAATATGTAGAGAATAATTAAATTCAATTTTCACATTTAGTATTACTCATTTCCTAGCATTTTTAAAAGATGAACAATAATATATTTCCGTGTCTTTGGTTTAATGGCGACGGTAAAGAAGCAGCTGATTTTTACTGCGAAATATATAACGGAAAAATTACGGCAGATACACCAGTTGTGCTCAACATCGAATTGTTCGGTCAGAAATTAATGTTTCTAAATGCCGGACCACAATTTGAGAAAAACGCCTCTATTTCATTTACCATTTTATGCGAATCAGAAGATGAGGTTCAGCAATACTGGAATGAGCTCATTAAAAATGGAATTATTCTAATGGATTTAGGTGAATATACCTGGTCCAAAAAATACGGTTGGGTTCGCGATCAATTCGGCGTAACATGGCAAATTTATTTAGGTGAAAGCAAGGGCGACCAACGAATCATTCCTACCTTAATGTTTATTCATCAAAATAATGGTCAAGCCAAAAAAGCAATAGAATTTTATACGTCCATTTTCCCCAATTCTAAAGTAGGCGGAATTTTAAAATATGGTGAAGGAATCGGAAACGAAAATCATGAAATTGCTGAAAATGTACAGCACGCAGATTTCGAAATCGATCATTATACCATGTTCTGTATGGATAATTCGCACGATCATCAATTCGATTTTAATGAAGGGATTTCACTGGTCGTGATGACCGATGATCAAATTCAAACCGATCACCTGTGGAATTCACTACTTTTAGATGGAGGACGAGAATCAATGTGCGGTTGGCTTAAAGATCAGTTTGGCGTCAGTTGGCAAATTGTTCCTAAACGATTATTAGAATTAATGAATGATTTCGAGCAACCTCAAAAAGCCCAGAAAGTGGTAGAAGCCATGATGGGAATGCAGAAAATTGTGATTGCAGATCTAGAAAACGCTTATAAGTCTTGAAAATTAGTAAAAAACAAAACATGAAACTTTTACATTATCAAATACAGATTGATGCGTCCGCTGAAAAAGTTTGGGAAGCTCTGTTTACGCAGGATTCAAATAAGCGCTGGCCTGCGGCATTAAATGAAAATACTTATTTTGAAGGGAATTGGGAACAAGGAAGTACGATGAGGTTTCTGGATCAAGAAAATAACGGAATGTATAATTTAGTGGTGAAAAACAGCCATGGAAGTGAGTTGGCCATGAAACATCTAGGTTGGATTTTAGATGGAGAGTTAAGTCCACAGGATTGGGAAGATTCTACAGTAACCTATATTTTAGAGCCTAATGAAAACGGAACTATTTTACACGCAAAAGTAAATTCTCTGGATGAATTTGTAGATTTCTTCAATTCAAAATATCCGCAGAATTTCGAAAAAGTAAAAATGCTTTCCGAGAAATCATAATTAAAATTTAAAAAAATGGAAACTAAAAATTACGAAATTCACATCAACGCACCCATTCAAAAAGTTTGGGATTTGCTTTGGAATTCAGAAACTTATCCAATTTGGACCCAGTATTTTATGGCCGATTCTCAAATGAAATCTGACTGGGAAATCGGTGGAAAAACTTATTTTATTGATAAAGCCGGACAGGGAATGGTCTCTACCATAGAAAGTTTAGACGAACCAAATGAAGTTGTTTTTAAACATTTGGGTACGGTAAAAGATGGAGTAGAAGATACAGAAAGCAAGGAAGTTAAAGAATGGAGTGGTGTTCAAGAAAAATATTTTCTACGTGCCATCAATGAGAATCTAACAGAGCTTAGAGTGGTTACTCACATCAGCGGTGAACATGAAAAATATATGGATAATGGTTTCGATAAAGGATTTGCCATGCTCAGAAATATGGCAGAAAATTAATGAAACTTTTATCAATTATTGCCATCACCTTTATTCTGTCACTAATTGCGACACGATTAATTGAGGGTTATTGGAACTTCTTATTTTCGGGTAATTTAGCCATGGCAGTTTTTGTAATCTTCACTGGTGTTGCTCATTTTAAATACCAAAAAGGAATGGCAATGATGATTCCCGATTTCTTTCCAGCAAAAATGTTTCTGGTTTACTTCACCGGAATTTTAGAAATCGCTGCCGGAATAGGTTTGATGATTCCTTCCATCCGGGAAATTACAGCCACCTTATTAATTCTCTTTTTCATTGTTATATTTTTCGCCAACATCAATTCTTCCAAGAAACGAATCAATCTCTTTAAAGGTGATTTTACAGGTCCTGGACTCAGTTATCTGTATAAAGAACGACTTCCAATGCAGATCATACTCATTGCTTGGACGTGGTTTTTCGGCATTTATTTAAGTTGATATTTAAAGGCTAAAAACTTTTAATTTCTTACTTTTGCCTTTCAAAGTACGCAGCCTCGACTGGCTTTCTCGATTCGAATGAAAAATTATTATTACTTTCTCGGTGTTAAAGAAAATGCTTCTGAAGAAGACATCAAGAAGGCGTATCGTAAACTTTCCTTAAAGTATCATCCTGACAAAAACCCAGACGATGATTTTTTCGAAACTCGTTTTATGGAAATTAAGGAAGCCTATGAAATGTTGATCGATGCGGAGAAACGCAGAATCTACGATGATAATTTAAGCCACGAGCAAAGAAGCTACCGACCCAATCTTCCGCCAACAATCAAGTCTTTTTCAGTGAATAAAATACGGGTTCAGAAAGGAGAAGAAGTAATCATTACGTGGCAAACACAAAATGCGGATATTGTAAAAGTATTGCCGTTTGGCTTGCAGAAGGGATATGGTGAGAAAGTGATTCGGATTACAGAGTTTCAGGATGGAAAGTTTCAACTGCTCCTGCATGTGACCAATTCTCTTTTAAATAAAACAATTGTTCAGGGGCTTACAATTACAGAAATCTTCGACAATAAAAGTGAAGAGTTTAGAAGTGAGGTAGAAGATCTATTCAAACCTGAAAAACCAACTAGAAACAATCCGTCCGGAATGTCTAGGGGTACGAGAATTTTTCTGTTCCTGCTTTTTATTGCGATTTTAATTTTCGCAATATTTCAGAACAGCTAAGAGGTAACTTAATCAGGAATATTAGACCATTTTCAATCGGCCTGGGCATTTTTTACAACGCTTTCCTTTCTTAAATTTTTTACAGCAATTTTTTTTACCACAAGATAGTTCCTCTTTGATTTCACTAAAGGGCATCAGCGGCGATACTTTAAAAGGGATAATCTGACCATTCATCTTGCAAAGATAAATTTAATTTAGAATAAATAAAAATAAGGATGTTAAATTTTATTAAAGTTATAGCAGTGAGCATTTTGAATTGCCAGTCTTGTTTTGAGTGCACTAAATAATAAGTTATCGAAGTAGTCTATCATCATAATTAAATGAGATTTATCAATTGCGGTACTGCGCAAAAATTTGTATTTTTACTGACCTTTATTTTAGAAATAAATCTAGTAAATATATATGAATACCACACAATTTGTTAATCGCCACATTTCTATGAATGAAGCCGATACACAGGCAATGTTAGAGAAAGTAGGCGTTGCGAGTATGGAAGAACTAATTGGTCAAACCATTCCAGATTCTATTCGGTTAAAGCAAGAACTCAACATTTCAGACCCACTTTCGGAGCAGGAAATGTTAGCTCATTCAAAAGAATTGGCTGCAAAAAATTTAATGTTCGATAACTATATCGGTTTCGGATATCACAACACTGTTTTACCAAGTGTCATCCAACGTAATATTTTGGAAAATCCTTCCTGGTATACTGCTTACACACCTTATCAGGCAGAAATTGCACAAGGAAGATTAGAAGCACTTTTAAATTTTCAAACAGTAGTTTGCGATTTAACTGGATTTAAACTGGCAAATGCTTCACTTTTAGATGAATCGACTGCAGCTGCTGAAGCGATGCATATGTTCTTTGAAAGCCGGACTAAAGTACAGAAGAAAGCGGGAGCACAAAAATTCTTCGTTTCAGATTTAGTATTTCCTCAAACTGTTGCTGTTTTAAAAACTAAAGCGGAAGGCTTAGGAATCGATGTGATTGTTGGAAATCATAAAACACATCAGTTTAACGATTCTTATTTTGGCGTTCTATTACAATATCCAGGAAAAAACGGAATCGTTTTAGACTATTCTGAAAATATTCAATACTATAAAGAATTTGATTTACAGGTTGTTGTAGCTTGTGATCCAATGGCTTTGGTAAAACTGAAATCGCCAGCAGATATGGGTGCAGATTGTGCCGTGGGAACTACGCAGCGATTCGGAATTCCGATGGGTTACGGTGGCCCTCATGCAGCATTCTTTGCTTGTAAAGACGAATATAAACGTGATCTTCCAGGTAGAATTATCGGAGTTTCTCAAGATGCTTACGGAAAGCGAGCGCTAAGAATGGCGCTTCAAACCAGAGAGCAGCATATCAAAAGAGAAAAAGCAACTTCAAATATTTGTACCGCACAAGTGCTTCTCGCCGTTATGGCTGGAATGTACGCCGTGTATCACGGACCAAAAGGTTTGAACTTTATCGCTGATCAAATTCACTTTAAAGCGTTGGGCTTGCATGAAGGTTTGAAAATTTTAGGTTACGATATTGTTGAAGAACCTATTTTCGATACCGTGAAATTTAGAATTCATGAAGATGATAAAAACAGATTGATGCGCACCATGCGTGACCAAAAAGTCAATCTGAATTATTTTTCCGAAGGAATCGTGAGTATTGCACTTAATGAATCGTCAACGACCGCTAAAGTTCAATATTTATTTGATGCTTTCGCTGGCTTTTTAGATAAGCAAAGTTTTAAATTAATCTTTAAAGAAGAAGTTCAAATTCCACAGGAGTTTTTGAGAACGGATGAAATTCTGAAAGAGGAAGTTTTCAACAGATATCATACAGAAACCGAGTTGATGCGTTATATCAAACGTTTGGAAAGAAAAGATCTATCTCTAACCCATTCGATGATTTCGCTAGGTTCTTGTACCATGAAGCTCAATGCTGCAACCCAAATGTTGCCGTTATCTTGGGCAGAATGGGGAAGTGTACATCCATTTGTACCGACCGAACAAGCTGGTGGTTACCAAGCGCTCATCAAGGAATTAGAAAAAGATTTATCAGAAATTACTGGATTTGCCGGAACTTCTTTACAGCCCAATTCTGGTGCTCAAGGAGAATATGCTGGGTTAATGGTTATTCGCCAGTATCATAAATCACGTGGTGAAGGTCATCGTAATATCGCTTTAATTCCACAATCTGCGCACGGAACGAATCCTGCTTCTGCAGTACTTGCCGGAATGAAAGTGGTGGTTGTAAAAAACATCGAAACCGGTGAAATTGATTTTGAAGATTTAAAAGCAAAAGCCGAGTTACACAGTGACAATCTTGCTGCGGTAATGATTACTTACCCTTCTACTTACGGTTTCTTTGATGACAACATTATCGAAATTACCGATTTGATTCACCAGCATGGTGGCCAAATTTATATGGACGGTGCGAATATGAACGCTCAAGTTGGTTACACTTCTCCTGGAAATATTGGAGCAGATGTTTGTCACTTGAACCTGCATAAGACTTTTGCGATTCCACATGGTGGTGGTGGACCTGGCGTTGGACCGATCTGCGTTGCTGAACATTTAGTAAAATTCTTACCAAGCAATCCCAATATTAAAATCGGAACAAAGGAATCCATTGATGCCATTTCTGGAGCGCCTTACGGTTCTTCTTTGGTGTTAAATATTTCTTACGCTTACATTAAAATGCTCGGAACTTCTGGTTTGAAGAAAGCCACTGAATATGCAATTCTTAATGCCAATTATTTGAAAGAGGTTTTAGGAGAACATTTCCCAGTATTGTACTCAAACAATAAAGGACGCGTTGCTCACGAATGTATCATCGATTTCCGACAGTTTAAAACACTGGGAATTGAAGTTGCTGATGTTGCAAAACGTTTGATGGATTATGGTTACCACGCGCCTACAGTAAGTTTCCCAGTTGCTGGAACTTTAATGATCGAGCCAACTGAATCTGAAAGCAAAGCAGAATTAGATCGTTTCGCTGAAGCATTAATTTCCATTAAAAGAGAGATCGATGAAATCGCGGAAGGTAAATATGATACGGCCAACAACGTTTTGAAAAATGCGCCTCACACACAAGAAGTGGTTATTTCTGACGATTGGGACCGACCATACAGCCGTGAAAAAGCAGCTTACCCTTTAGATTGGGTTCGTGATAATAAATTCTTTGCGTCCGTTTCTCGTGTTGACGAGGCATATGGCGATAGAAATCTTATTTGCACCTGCGCACCAATTGAAAGTTATATGTAATCAAAAAAACATAAAAATAGAGATCCTGAAGTTCAACTTCAGGATTTTTTTTGGACTTGTTATAATTTTGTTATAACTTTGATAAAATCATTTTATGAAAACGAAGCTTAGAAAAATAGGAAATTCTTCTGGAATTATATTGAGCAAAAGAATTTTGGAGCAACTCGATATTGAAGAAAATGATGAATTAAAGTTAGCAGTAAAAGACGGCAAAATTTTAATCGAAAAAGTCTCAGAAGGTAGAGCGAACTGGAAAGAGCAATTTTTACAGACGGGATCTTTGACAGATCATGATCACGAAATGACGTTTTCTAATCAATTTGATGAAGAAGAATGGACGTGGTAAAAAGATTTGAAATTTATTTTGTAGAGTTCGATCCTACAAAAGGTTCTGAAATTAACAAAACCAGACCCGGCGTAGTTCTTTCACCTGATGAAATGAATGATGCTTTAAGTACAGTGATCATCGCACCTTTAACATCTACTCTAAAAAACTATCCTTCCAGAATAAATTGTACCGTAAAAAATAAGGATGGTCAAATCGCATTAGATCAACTTCGGTGCGTTGATAAGTCCCGACTTAAAAATAGATTATCAAAACTATCAGAAAAAGAACAGCATGACGTTCTTGAGGTATTGCAAAAAATGTTTTCAAAGTAAATCACAACATTACTTATTATTCATTGCTCCTCAATCTTCCTCACATCCCAAATTCCACCGTATACTTTTTATCAAATTTCCATTTGCCATCGACAAATTCTGCAGACAAAGTTCCATCGCCGCTTTGATCTGAGAAATCAGTAAAATAAACTTCAGGATATCCTTTGTACATTTTCATTTTGCTGTATTTTCCAGGAAAAAAGTGGTCAAGAACATCCTCTTTTATAGGAGCTTTTTCTGTCGTGTTGTACATCAAAACTTTAATATTCTTTGGATTAATGGCTTGAAAATAATCACAGTCAGTTAAAATTTCTGTGAACGAATATTTGGTAACCGCTTTCGGATGGTCAACCAGTGTTTCATACATCGCTGTGTATTTATCTGTTCCAGATTTAAATTTCGGATTTGGATCGGTGAAGTCAGCAATTCCATCATCATCGGTGTCAGCAGAATTAGGATTCAGTCCGATGAATTTTTCGAATTGATCATTGAAACCATCTTGATCACTGTCTTTTTTAATTTCGTCTAAATTGATGACAAACTGAACGCCATCTTTAATCACTTCATATTTCGGCAACATAGGAACGCGCGATAATCTTTGAATATCAACTAAAGTTCCGCTCATCACAAATTGGTTATTGTCTAAAAATTTTTGGTCCTTTTTATAAAAGTCAGGAATGTAAATGTTTTGCGTTAGTCCTAAAAAGTAAGGTTTAAAATCGCCGCTGCTTTTTTCAATAATCCACCAGCCGTATTTGTTTTTTGCCAATGCATAATTTTCTTGAATCGATAAATAACTGAATTCTGGTAAAGCGGAGATCCATTCGCCAAACTTTTTTTGATATTCTGGTGACTCGAAATAGACTTTTTCTTTTTCCTGCAGATCTTCCGTTATTTTTAAATCGTAGTTGAATGGTGTAAAGTCGCTCACTTCTTTCATTTGAATAGGTGCGGGTAGATTTTTAAGAATTTCAGCGTGCGTAAGCTTTGCGACAGGTTTTGCAATATGATCGTAATTGGCGCCTTCATTCATTATAAAGCATTGCTGTTCTATGTTTTCTTCAGCTTTTTCATTGGACTTGTCACTTTTATTACAAGACAAAATAAATAAGGGCAACAGTAAAAGATAAACTTTCATATCAAAAACTTTTATTAGTTAAATTTAAGACTTATTTTTGGTATCGTATTATGATATTAAACAGTCTATTTACCCATCAACGCACCGGAAATCATCCGGCAACTTCAGCTTCAAGAACGGATTTTCAAAGAGATTTTGACCGTATCATTTTTTCGGCCTCTTTTCGAAGATTACAGAATAAAACCCAGGTTTTTCCACTTCCGGGAAGTGTCTTTGTACACAACCGATTGACCCATTCTCTAGAGGTTTCTTCCGTAGGCAGAAGTTTGGGATCTGCAATGGGAGATTTTATCTTTAATAATTTTAAAGGTGATTTGGATGACAACGCGCAGAATTTCTATCAACATAATTTACACAACGTGATTGCGGCGGCTTGCCTTTGTCATGATGTCGGAAATCCTGCTTTCGGACATTCTGGTGAAGACGCTATTGCCAGTTATTTTGAAAAAAATGAAAAGGATTTAAAAGGGAAATTTAATGAAAAGGAATGGGCGGATCTGGTAAATTTCGAAGGGAATGCAAATGCCATCAGAGTTTTGACCCATCAGCAAACAGGAAAAGATGAAGGTGGAACTCAGTTAACTTACACGACTTTGGCGAGCATTGCAAAATATCCGTGTGAAGCGATTGCGAAGAAAAAAGGAATAATTCACCGCAAGAAGTTCGGCTTCTTTCAAAATGAAAAAGAAACCTTTCTTAATATTGCAAAATCGGTTGATCTAAAACAGGAAAGTGAGGACCCGACGATTTTTAAAAGGCATCCATTTGTTTGGTTGGTGGAAGCGGCAGATGACATTTGTTACAATATCATTGATATGGAAGACGCCCATCGGTTGGGAATTGTATCCACTTCAGACTGTGAGAATTTATTTCTTGAACTCATTAAATCTGAGAATGGAAATGCCAAAAGAGTAGAAGATAAACTGGCTATTTTGACCAACGCCAACGAACGAATTTCTTATCTGAGAGCTAAAGTAATTAATGCCTTGATCAATAAATCGATCCAAATTTACCAGGACCGTTTTACGGATATTTTAGATGGAACTTTAGATAAAGCGCTTCTCGATATTTTCAAAATTGATAATCCATCTTTACAGGAGATTGAAAACTTTTCGATTGATAAAATTTACAATCATAAAAATGTAATTGAGATTGAAAATGCAGGTTATAATGTGATGTATGAATTATTAGATCATTTTATTCCCTCCATTTTAACAAGCAAAGGGGATTGTAAATCTTATGATAAAATGGCGTTGAAACTTTTGCCAAAACAATTTCTTTATGAAGACGGAAGTGATTACCAAAAAGTTCTTGGAGTGATTGATTTTGTCTCCGGAATGACTGATAATTTTGCCACCGATCTTTACCGAAAAATCAAAGGAATTGATATCGGAATGACCATGTAAATTAGGTAAATTTTAATTATCTTTATCGGAAATCAAAATGATTTAATTAAAACCAAAAAAATTAGACTAATGACTTATTTAGGATTTATTATCTTTTTCGCTTTAGTAGTTCTGTTCGCTTCCTTCTTTACGGTGAAGCAAGCAACAGCCGCAATTGTAGAGCGATTAGGAAAATTTCATGTGGTACGCCAATCAGGTTTGCATTTAAAAATTCCGTTCATCGATCAGGTTGCTAAGAGAATGAACTTAAGAATTCAGCAATTAGATGTAATTATTGATACAAAAACTTTGGATAACGTGTTTATCAGAATGAAAGTTTCTGTTCAGTATCAGGTTATTGCTTCCCAAGTTGCCGACTCATTCTACCGTTTAGAAAATCCGGAAAACCAGATTACCTCTTATGTATTTGATGTGGTAAGAGCAGAAGTTCCAAAGTTAAAATTGGATGATGTTTTCGTAAGAAAAGATGACGTTGCAATTGCTGTAAAAGGAGAACTTCAGGAAGCGATGCAAAGTTACGGGTACGATATCATCAAAGCTTTGGTAACGGATATCGATCCAGACGAACAGGTGAAACACGCGATGAACAGAATTAATGCTGCGGAACGTGAAAAAACTGCTGCAGAATACGAATCTGAAGCACAGAAAATTAGAATTGTAGCCGTAGCGAAAGCTGAAGCAGAATCTAAAAAATTGCAAGGTCAAGGTATTGCAGATCAGCGTAGAGAAATTGCTGCCGGTTTAGTTGAATCTGTAAAAATGTTGAATGAAGCGAACATTAATGCGCAGGAAGCTTCTGCCTTAATCGTGGTAACCCAGCATTATGACACGTTACAGGCAATTGGTTCTACCAATAAGAGCAGTTTGGTTTTATTGCCAAATTCACCAAATTCAGCAAGTACTTTATTGAATGATCTAATGGTTTCAATGGCTGCAAGTCAGCAATTGGAGCATATTAAAGAGTAAATAGTTAATTAATTATTTTCAAGACAAAGCCAACTTCACAGTTGGCTTTTTTATTTAGTGTATCTCAACTAGTTATTTCTCATTTATTTTTCTGAAAACAAGTTATTTCTTCAAAAAAAAAGAGTATTTTTGATAAAAAAATTATATGAAAAAAATTAACTTTCTAGGCTTAATCGCTATGCTTTCTGTCCTTGTTTCTTGTGTGTCAAATGTACCCATGAACTCAGAGTATTTTCAAAAACCTTCGAAGGTTGGGATCCTGGTGAATTTTACCGAACCACAAAAATTTAGAGAAGGATCTCAAGGATTATTGGATCTTGCCGTAACTTCTGGAGATAAATACCAGCCTCTTTTAGATGTGGCTAAAAAAGAAATCGACCGCAAGAATGAACTTGTCGCTATTTACACGGAAACTTTAAAAGCCAAAGGAAAAGAAGTAGTTATAATTGATGAAAACTTCGATTACAAAACAGCTGCAAAATTTAAAGGTGATAAAGCCGAAGGAAAAAAATATGGAACCTACGATATGCGTTACCTTAAAAAAAAATATGATGTAGATGATGTTGTCTTTGTCAATGTAAATTGGGGCGTTATCATTAGTTATTACAGTATGGTTGAAACTGGTAGAGCTGGTTACGCACTTATTTCTAATCGTGTGATTAATTTGAATGATAACTCTTTATATTTCTCAAATGACAATCCTCAAGCGGTTGTAATCAAAGGAAAATGGAATACGCCGCCCAACTTTGACAATGCAAAAAGCAAAATTGAAGAAGCTTTAAATAAAGCGATTGAGGTTGAGAAAACCATTTTCAAATAATCAATCTCGTTCCAAATAATAGAAAAGCCCGAATTTAATCGGGCTTTTTTTTGTTAAATTTTATTTAAGAATTGACAGTTCAGAAATTAGTTCAAATACCTTTGATTAAAAGCGATAGATTATAATTAAGATATGTTTATATAATTTTGAGAATCGTATTTTAAAACTATTTTAATTATTTTTGCAATACTTATGATCAACAGCGACCAAATAAAAGACGTTCAAGCCAGAATTGGCGAATTGTATAAATATTTACAAATCGAACGCAAGCAAATTGAAATTTCTAACGACGAAGAAAAAACCGTCTCTCCTGAATTTTGGGATAATCCGAAAGCAGCTGAAATTTTTATGAAGCAACTTCGGTCCAAGAAAAAATGGGTCAATGATTACGAAGAAATTTTTGCCCGTTTTGAAGATATTCAGGTCTTAATGGATTTTGCAAAAGAAGATATAGATTCTGAGAAAGAACTGAACGAATCTTTTCCAGTGCTTTTACAAAAGATTGAAGATTTAGAATTCAAAAATATGCTTTCTAATGAAGGCGATGAACTTTCAGCCGTACTTCAAATTACGGCTGGAGCAGGTGGTACAGAATCTTGTGACTGGGCATCAATGCTCATGAGAATGTACACCATGTGGGCTGATAACCAAGGTTATAAAATACGTGAACTGAATTACCAGGACGGTGAGGTTGCTGGAATTAAAACAGTGACTTTAGAAATTGATGGTGAATTTGCGTTCGGGTATTTGCGCGGTGAAAATGGCGTCCACCGTTTGGTGAGGATCTCGCCTTTTGATTCCAACGCAAAACGGCATACCAGTTTTGTGTCGGTTTATGTTTATCCGCTGGTTGATGATACCATTGAAATAAATATTAATCCAGCTGATATCTCTTTTGAAACCATGCGTTCCAGTGGCGCGGGTGGGCAAAACGTGAATAAAGTAGAAACCGCAGTTCGACTTCGGCACGCGCCAACTGGAATTATTATCGAAAATTCCGAATCCCGTTCTCAGCTTCAAAATAAAGAAAAAGCGATGCAATTGTTGCGCTCCCGTTTATATGAAATGGAACTAGAAGAACGTATGAAAGCCAGAACTGAAATTGAAGCCGGAAAAATGAAAATCGAGTGGGGAAGTCAGATCCGGAATTACGTGATGCATCCGTATAAATTGGTGAAAGACGTTCGGTCTGGTCACGAAACTTCTGATGTTGATGGCGTAATGAATGGAAATTTAACACCGTTTCTAAAAGCCTTCCTGATGGCAGATGGAACTGCAGTTTCTGAAGACGATTTTACACTTTAAATTATATTGAAAGTTTTAAGATTTAAAATAATATTAAAATTTTGAAAGAAATAATCACTCAATTTTTCAATAACTATGGTTTGTTTAGTCCGTTGGATTTTGCAGATCCGGTTACTTATTTTGTTCCCGGATTTATCCTTTTAATTTTGGGCGAAACATTTTTGTATCAAATTCCTCAGAAATTATTCACCAAAAAACTCGTAAAAGATGAACTTTCCAGCGTTGGATTAGGTTTAGGCGCCATGTTTTTGGATTTTGGAATGAAGGCTATTTCGCTTTCCTATTTTTTCTGGATTTACAATCATTTAAGATTGACCAATATTTTTGGAATTGAAAATTTTTCAGAATTTTTCACTTTAAAATGGCAGCTCGAACATTGGTGGTTATGGATTTTGGTTTTGATCGTTCAGGATTTTGGCTTTTATTGGCACCATCGTTTGAGTCATAAAATTCGGCTTCTTTGGACGGGACATGTTAACCATCACTCTGCGACGCACCTCAGTTTTGCGATTGCTCTACGACAAGGTTGGTTCGAAATTGTCTACCGTGATATTTGGTATATTCCTTTTGTTTTGCTTGGTTTTCATCCGATTATGATTGTGATGATGCATCAGATTAATTTAATTTATCAGTTTTGGCCGCATACCAATGCGATCGGAAAACTCGGGTGGTTTGATAAAATTTTCAATTCACCTTCCAATCACCGCGTTCATCATTCCCGAAAAATTGAAGATTTAGACAAAAATTATGGAGGAATATTGATGGTCTGGGATCATCTTTTTGGAACTTATAGATCTGAAGATCAAAAAATTGAGGAGTACGGAATTCTGCATAACATTCAAACGCACAATGTTTTTCATATCGTTTTCGATGAATTTGGGAATTTAGTAAGAGATGTGAAATCTGCTCCTGATTTTCGAGCGAAATTGAACTATATTTTCAAAGCTCCTGGTTGGAATCACATCGGAAAAGATGAGCGGATCGCCACCTTGCAAAAGAATTCAAATTAAATATATGTTAAATCATCTTAAATAATTTTCATTACCGATTTTAATAAAGTATTTTTGTTTTTTTTAGAAAATATATGGAAAACTTTGAAAGTTGGAAGGATCTTTTAAATCCTGAATTTTATATACAGATGGGCGGTTTTTGGCTGATCTTGTTCATTATCTTCGCAGAAACTGGTTTATTCGTAGGATTTTTTCTGCCTGGTGACAGTTTACTTTTTGTATCTGGAATTTACGCCGTAGAAATTATCAAAGAAACTTTCGGTTCCACTGGAAGTGATTTATTAGACACCACTATTTTAGCAACTTCTGTCGCAATTGCTGCCGTGATCGGAAATGAAATTGGTTATTGGTTTGGTTTAAAAGCAGGTCCTGCTTTATATAAAAGAGAAGATTCATTTCTTTTCAAAAAGAAATACCTTTTCCAGGCGCATGATTTTTTCGAAGAACATGGTGCGCTGGCTGTAATCATGGCGAGATTCTTACCAATCGTAAGAACCTTCACACCAATTGTAGCTGGAATTGTGAAAATGGATAAAGGTCGATTTTTTATCGACAATGTGATCGGTGCTTTCCTATGGTCATTCTCTTTAATTTTCGCCGGACATTATTTAGATGCTTTGTTCAAAACTCAATTTGATATTGATTTGAAATCGCACTTAGAAATGATCATCATTATTATTGTATTGATTACCACCGTTCCAATTATCGCTAAATTCTTCTTCGGCAAAAAGAAAGAGGTTGTTGATGATGAAATTGATACGCACGTATAAAAATATCTTCACATAAAGTAAAACAGCATTCTTTTCGGAATGCTGTTTTTTATTTCAAAGTTGAAGTTCAAATAATTTCATTTGCTTAAAAGGATGAGCAAATTTATTTGGTATGACTTTTAAGTCGCTCAATAAGCATGGTGATTATTCTTCTATTATAATCTTTGCTTTGAGTTGCGTAAACTGCAATTTCTTCGATTATAAATAGACCAATCGTAATGCCGATAAAGGTGTTTTTAAGAACCATATCTTTTTGTAAGCTTTGTTCGATAAACGTTCTCTTCTTCGCTCCTGACAACGTTTCATAATCTGATTTTTGACGCATTGCGTAACTTTCAAATAAAGCAACATACAGGTCGTTTTGTAATTTTAAAATCGGTCTTAAAGTTTGGTTTTGAAAGTTTTCTACTTCGGTACTTTCTTCTGAAATTGGAATATCTAAAGTTGGTCTTAGGTCTAATTTAGTCGTCATCTTTATTTCTGGTGTCTTTTAAGTTTGTGGTGTAAATTTAAGTGATTTTCTCTTAAATTGATAAGCAATTCTTGCAGAGGAATTAGTGCTTAAATGTAATTCTAATATCACTTTTAATGAAAAATTTTTGAGCTTGTTAGAATCGTAGTATTAATTATTCCTTGTACATTTCCGTAAATAGAGTGTTGAGCGATTCTGAATAAGTTGGATGTGAAAATATGGTCGTCGATAAATCTTTAGCAGGAATTTTACCGTGCATCGCCATTTGGATGACCGAGGCAATTTCTCCACCTTCTGTACAGACAATGCTCGCACCTAAAATTAATCCAGTTTCTTTATCTACAATCGCTTTCCAAAGTCCTTGCGGTTCTCCTGTTTCAATACCTCGTGTAATTCTTTTGCCTTCAATTTTTATTACTTTAAAATTCAAGCCTTTTTTTGTTGCTTGATCTTCAGATAAACCGACCCTTCCTAATTGTGGATCTGTAAACATGGTATAAGGAACAATTCTTCCTTTTGTAGATGCGTTTCCTTTGTGTAAAAGATTGGTTCGAAGGATCACGAAATCGTTATAGGCAATGTGGGTAAATTGCGGACCGCCATTAATATCACCTAAAGCATAAATCCCTTCGATATTAGTTTCCAGTTTTTTATTTACTTTTATATATCCTTTTTTGTCCAGTTTTATTCCGGCAGCTTTTACATTGAGACCATCAGCATTGGATTCCCGTCCAGTTGCAACCAAAAGATGAGTTCCGGAAATAGACGTTTTTTTATCATCTGCACTGTAAGTTACCTTGACTTCTTTACCGGCTTTTTCTACCATCTCAACGGAACAATTGAGTAAAAAATGAAGTCCGTCGGCTTCCAAAAGCTCTTGCAATGATTCAGCAATATCCTGATCTTCGCCGGACATAATTTGCGAAGCGGTTTCAATGATCGTTACGTCACTGCCGAATCGACTGTACATTTGCCCAAGTTCCAAACCAATATAACCCGCACCGATTACAATTAATTTTTCCGGTATTTCTTCAAGAGCAAGAATTCCACTGGAGTCATACCATTTTACCTCATCCAAACCTTTAATTTTTGGCACCGCTGGACGGGCACCTGCATCAATAAATATATAGGGTGCAGTAAACTCTTGTGTCGTACCATTTTTCTTTTTAACAATCACTTTTTTCTTGCTGCTAAAAGAAGCAGTTCCATAAACAAGCTCCAGGTTTTCTGCGGCAGCAGTCCGTTTCAGTAAACCTTCTTTGGAATCCTTAACGATCTTATCTTTTCTCTTTTGAGTCGTTCCAAAATCTATTTTAAGATCAGAAACTGAAATTCCGTGTTTTTCTGCGGTATTAATAGCGTTCATTACTTTCGCGGAAGCTATTAACGTTTTTGTCGGAGTGCAGCCAACGTTCAAACAAGGTCCACCGAGGTCCGCTTCAGATTTTTCAATCATGACCGTTTTCCAGCCTGCTTCTGACAGTTTTTCCGAAAGCGGTTTGGCGGCTTGTCCGGACCCAATTATAATTGCATCTTTTTTGATCATTGGTCTATTTTTAAATTTGTTTTGAAATTATGGTTGAAGTAATTGAATTCGTTAGTCCAATTTGAAGACGAACCAATATACATAATTTAAAAATGTTATCGTGTAAATTGAAACGCTTTGAGCTACTCAATTGATTTTAAACAAACTAGAGGATGTTTTTGATAATAATTTTTAACTTCAGAAAGAAAAATTTTAAAATTAATACAGAAATATTTACGTCACTTTAATTCTTTATCGTAATATTGCAATATAGAAATAACAATATGGGAGCGAGTAAAACAGAACACTTTACAGAAGAGCAAAATGAAATGGCAAAGATTGCAAAAGCGTTGGCACATCCGGCCAGAATTGCGATTCTGGAACATCTTTTAAAAGTGAATGAATGTATTTGTGGGGATATCGTTTCCGAACTTCCGTTGGCTCAGGCAACGATTTCTCAACATTTGAAAGAAATGAAAAACGCTGGAATCATCAAAGGAACGATCGACGGCAATTCTGTTTGCTATTGTGCGGACGAGAAAACCATCGAAAAACTTCATCTTTATTTTAAAGAAATTTCAATACAGTTATCCGAAAGAATCTCGTGTTGTTAATTGTAGAAAAATATCCAATCATTTATTACCCAACACCCAACACCCAACACCTAACACCCAACATCTAACACCCAAAATCATGGATACCAACGAACAAATCAAAGAAATGGTAAAGCAGAAATACAGTGAAATTGCTTTGCAGGACCAGGAAACCAATGCTTCTTCTTGCTGCGGAAGTGGCGGCTGCACCACTGAAGTTTACAATGTAATGAGTGACGAATACGACCACTTGGAAGGTTACAGCGCAGATGCTGATTTGAAATTAGGTTGCGGTTTACCAACCGAGTTTGCTAAAATTCAACCCGGGAATACAGTTGTTGATTTAGGAAGTGGTGCCGGAAATGATTGTTTCGTAGCCAGACATGAAACTGGTGAAACCGGGAAAGTGATCGGAATTGACTTCACGCCAGAAATGATCGACAAAGCCAGACTAAATGCTGATAAACTGAAATATAATAACGTAGAATTCAGATTAGGTGATATTGAAAATATTCCGACTATGAGTAATATCGCTGATGTTGTCGTAAGTAATTGTGTGATGAACCTCGTGCCCAATAAACCAAAAGCATTTAGTGAGGTTCACCGTATTTTAAAAGTGGGCGGACATTTCAGTATTTCAGATATTGTATTGACCGGTAATCTCCCGGAAAAAATTAAAAATGCTGCAGAAATGTACGCAGGATGTGTGGCAAGTGCCATTCAGAAAGACGAGTATTTAGACATTATTAAAAATTCTGGGTTTAAAAACATCACGCTTCAAAAAGAAAAACCGATTATCATTCCAAATGATATTTTGAAAAACTATCTGAACGAAGACGAGATTGAAACCTATAATTCTAATAAAAATATTATTTTCAGTATTACGGTTTACGCCGAGAAACAAGATGAATGTTGTGGTCCGACTTGTTGCTAAAATTCTATTTCTAGTGAAAATCGCTTTAATAAAAAAAGCAAGATTAATTTCTTGCTTTTTTCGTTTTTAAAGACCGTGATCTTATTTACTTTTAGATTTCATATATAGAAATCCGATGGCGATTCCGGTGACCATCATCAAAATCGTTTTCTGTTTTTTTGTTGGAACGGGAAGGGCCATTTTCCCATAAATTCTCATCGGATCTTTGGATGGATAATTAACGTTACCGTCGGTGTTCGTGTTAGCATCTTCTTTCATCACTAATCTCAACGCTGCAGAAGCAGTATTAATGATCGCCCGTGGAAATAATCCGTAAAGTATTTTAGAAATCTGCGCATAACCATCGGTAATAATACTTTTTTTCGGGTTCTTAGCCGCTGCAACCATTTGTGCCGCCAATTCTCGTGGGTCCACTGAAAATGGAGGAATCTTGAAATCCAACCCAGAATATTTTGCGGAGTGGGTATTTCCCGTTGACCTTTGAATTCCAGGATATAATCCAACTATATGAATATTTGGTTCATCAGAAACTTCACCCTGCAGTCCTTCTACCATGCCTCGAATTCCAAATTTTGTACTTGAATAGGCCGTCGAATAAGGAGCGGGCATCCAACCACCAATGGATACGTTGTTAATTAAAATTCCTTCTTTCTGTTTTTTGAAGATTGGCAGTACGGAATGAGCACCGTGCAAAAATCCTAATAAATTAGTTTTCACTACTTGATCCATAGTTTCAATGGGTATTTCTTCAAATTTACCACTTGCCATTACGCCAGCATTGTTTACCCAAATGTCAATTCTTCCATTAAATTGTAAAGCTTTTTCTGCCAGATGTTTAACCTGTTGTGCATCGGAAACATCGGTCTGAACGCCTAATGCAACTACTTCTAAGTCGTGACATAAAGCAACAGTTTCATCTAATCCTTCTTGTCCTCTGGCAGCAACTACAACGTTGCAACCCTCCAAGGCAAACGCTTCTGCCGCAGCTCTACCAACGCCACTTGTTCCACCGGTGATTACTACTGTTTTGCCACGTAATTCTCCGTATCTTATTTCTTGATTTTCCATAATAATAAATTGTAAATGTTAGATTGATGCTTTACTACTATCAATTATTATGCAATTCATTTCTTAAACTAAAGCTGATCCATTTTAATGAGGGGATTCTGTGTAAAAATGAAATCATTTGTTAAATGGTATCTGTTAATTTTATAAATTTGAGATTCTGCTCTTTTTAACAATAACGAAATGTCTGCGATGAAAAAATTTTTAACTCTTTCGATTTTACTGCTTGGCTTCATTTCTTATGGACAAACATTTGAACAGACCGTTGCCGACGCATCGTGTGAATGTATTCAGGAATTACCAAATCTTACGGATGAGAATTATAAAAACTGTATTTCAACTTCTTTAACCGAATCCTTAGTGAAAGGAGATGTGAAAAAGAATATGAAGCAGATCGGAACTGTTAAAGGAATGAAAAGTACTTTAGAGAAAGTGTATGGTATTTTGGCAGAGAGCTGTTCCCTCAACTCCAACAAAGAACTTACGGAAAAAAGAGAAGTGTATTATTCCGCCTCTCCAAATTACGAGGCCAATATTTCCTATAATATGGGGAAAGA
Source organism: Flavobacteriales bacterium UBA5040 (assembly GCA_002415135.1). Classification (GTDB taxonomy): domain Bacteria; phylum Bacteroidota; class Bacteroidia; order Flavobacteriales; family Weeksellaceae; genus Kaistella. The sequence goes on from DIBY01000021.1 coordinate 107,469, forward strand.
TTTTATGGAGCAGGGAAACTATCAGCTGGCCATAAAATCATTTGAAAAAGCTTTGGAAAATGACGAGAATTTTGTTCTGGCTCTGGATGATATTGCTATTTCTTATCGACAGTTAAATCAATTTGAAGAAGCGATCACCTATTATAAAAAATCGTTGGCTGTTTTTCCGGAAGGTGATTTTGCCTTAATGAATATTGCAGTAGTTTATAATTTAAAAGAGGATTACAAAACCTCCAATGAATATTATGCTCAACTCATGCAGTATCAACCTCACAATGCGGAAGGCTATTATGGATTTGGTAGAAATCTAAGTTTTTTAGAAGATTATGAGAATGCCTTACTACATATTATTAAGGCTCATAAAATCTATATTTTTGAAAAATCTGATTATGAAAAACATTCTCTACAAATGATTGGAATTCTTTATGGTCTTATGAAAGAAAAAGGGAATGAAAAAGCGTTTTACAGGATTGCCAAAGAAAACGGGATCACCATCAAACAATGATCAAAATACCTTTGCTAAAAACAATTAACTAAAATGTCGAATGCTTACGCTTTACAAAACGCAGATTTTCTGGATCATATCGATGTGGTCTGTCCTAAATGTGCCAAGAGAGCGGTCGTGACAGGTGGCAAACCCAATCAGTATTTAGTTGAAGACGAGCAGAACATTCGGTGTGCCTGTGCTCATTGCGGTTTTGTTGCAGTTCTAAATGAGGCGTCGAAATCAACGGTATTTGTCAACAGTCGGGACGTTCCAGTAAAATCACATGTACTTTATTTCAACAGTCCGTGTGATCCGTTCTTCCAATTGCCGGTCTGGTATGAGATTCCAACTACTCACGGATCTTTGTGGGCGTATAACGAGGACCATCTTACCGTTATCGAAAATTTTATTGCAGACAAAATACGCAGTCGAAACGACATCGCATTAAAAAATAAAAGTATCGCAAGTCGACTTCCAGTTTGGGCATCCAGCGCAAAAAACCGCGAATATTTAGTGAAGACCATCAAAAAATTCAAAGAGAAATAGAATTTCTCTGTATCATTTCACAAGCGTTTAATTACACAAATAGCGTTGTTTTTTCGAAAACGCTATCGATTTTTCATGAAGCTGTTTAAGATTTTGTCACGATTGAAACGCTTTGGCATCCACACTTTGCGAAATTTTCAAAATGAGTTGTTAAAAAATTCTTAATTATATTGAAAATCATTATATTTGCCGACTATAATTTTAATGTTGTAAACTATTAACAATGCAAGGAAAAGGACTTATTACGCTGGTTGCGGTTATTCTGGGACTTATTTGTCTTAACGAATTGTTACCAACATGGTATGCTGGTAAAGTTGAAAGACAAGCCACTGCTATTGCGGGAAACAACCCCGAAAAATATAATCAAGAAATGGCTCGCCTGTCGAAAGACACTCTGAATCTAGGATTTACAAAATTGTATTATTCCAGAGCGAAAGAAAGAGAAATGAAGCTAGGTCTGGATTTGAAAGGAGGGATCAACGTACTTTTGGAAATCAACCAGAGAGATTTGGTCAACGATTTAACCCAGTATTCTACCAACCCAATTCTTTTAGAAGCACTCGCGCGTACCGATAAAGCACAAAAAACTGCTGCCGGAACGTATATCGATAACTTCTTCAAGGAATTCGATGCCGTGAATAAAGAAAAAGGAACCAACCTTAAATTGGCGGATCCGGAACTTTTCGGAAATACCAACATTACAGAAATTAAATACAACACCTCTGATGACGAGGTTAGAAATATCATTCGTCGTAAAATTAATGCTTCAGAAGGATCTGCCTATGAAGTGATCAGAACGCGTATCGACAAAATGGGAGTTACCCAGCCAAATGTTCAGCGTGTACCTGGAACAGGTCGTATTTCCGTGGAAATGCCTGGAAGTAAAGATATTGACCGTGTAAAGAAAATGTTGGCTACCTCTGCAAAACTGCAGTTTTGGGAAGTACAGACGATTCAGGAAGTTCTTCCATACTTAGAGCAATTGTCAACGGTTGTTCCTTTGAAAGCAGACTCAATCGGTGTGGCTAAAAATACTGATTTAATGAACATGCTTCAATTGAACTCACTGAGATCAAGTGGAGTTGGAAACATTAAATTATCAGATACTGCTGCAATTAATAAAATTTTAAATTCAGAAGTTGCAAAAGATCTTCGTCCGACGAATATTAAATATACCCAGTTCATGTGGGGTTATAAACCGGAATCAAACGATGTAAACAATTTAGTTCTTTACGCGATCCGTGGAAATATTAACCAGAAAGCACCTGTTGACGGTGCGGTAGAATCTGCCAGAGTTAATTATGACGAAATGGGTAGAGTAGTGGTTGACATGCAAATGGACTCTAAAGGTTCGAAAGAATGGAAAGCCATGACTGCTAAAAACGTGAACAAGTCAGTAGCAGTTTCTTTGGATAATGTGGTTTACACTGCACCGAATGTTGTGAATGAAATTCCTAATGGTAGAACCCAGATCTCTGGAAATTTCTCTCAGGAAGAAGCTCAGGATTTAGTAAATGTACTTGGGGCGGGTAAACTTCCTGCAAGTGCGAAAGTAGTACAGGCTGATGTTGTTGGACCTTCATTAGGACAGCAATCGATTGACGCTGGTATGCTTTCCTTCTTAATTGCTTTCTTGGTAATTGTAGCGTATATCATTTTCTACTACGGTGGAGCAGGAGTTTATGCGGTGATCGCCATGATCATCAACTTATTCTACATTTTCGGAATCATGGATTCTGTAGATGCGACGTTAACATTGCCTGGTATTGCGGGTATTGTCCTCTCGATGGCGATGGCGGTGGATACCAACGTAATTATTTATGAACGGACCAAAGAGGAACTCTTCGCTGGTAAAAATATTCTTGAGGCGTATAAAGATGGTTTCAAACACGCACTTTCTGCGATTATCGATGGTCACTCAACAACGATTTTAACTGCAATTGTCTTGTATATTTTTGGTACAGGTCCAATTAAAGGATTTGCCGTTACGTTGATCATTGGTATCTTGATGACCTTCTTTACATCTGTATTATTATCGAGAGTAATGATTTTTGCAAGATTGAACAAAGGAAAAGGATTATCCGTTTGGACTCCTTTAACCAAGAATTTATTCAGAAATGTTTGGATCGACTTTATCGGAAAAAGAAAATATGCCTACATGATTTCTGCTTTCCTTACAGTAGCGAGTTTAGTTTCCATCTACGTTAATGGTTTTAAATATGGTATTGACTTTACAGGTGGTCGTAATTACGTTGTAAAATTTGATAAGCCAATTGATGCTGATAAAACAGAGAAGGCATTGGTCGCTATGTTCAAGACAGAAGACGGTAAATTATCTGCCGTTGAAGCAAAAACTTTCGGAACAGGGAATCAGTTGAAAATATCTACCGATTATTTAATTGATGATGAATCGCTACAAGCCGATCAAACAATAGAGCAAAAGCTTTTCGAAGGATTGAAAGAAAGTCTTCCCGCAGATATGACTTTGGAGCAATTTAAATCTGCAGATTCGGAACATGGCGGGATCGTGTCTTCAACTAAGGTAGGACCAACGGTAGCAGACGATATCCAAAGAGGTGGAATGTTTGCAGTAATTGCGGCACTTGCAGGGATCTTCCTTTACATCTTGGTGCGATTTACCAAATGGCAGTTCTCATTAGGAGCAATTGTCGGTCTTGCGCACGATGCTATTATTATTTTAGGAGTTTATTCCTTGTTGCATAAATACATGCCGTTCAATATGGAGATCAATCAGGATTTCATTGCTGCGATTCTAACCGTTCTCGGTTATTCCATCAATGATACGGTGATTGTATTTGACAGGATTCGGGAGTATTTAAGAGAAAAGAAATCGTTGACGTTGGCTGGATTATTTGATGATTCTATTTCAAGTACTTTGGGAAGAACGTTCAATACTTCATTCACCACGATTTTGGTAATATTAGCGATATTCATCTTCGGTGGAGAAAACTTAAGAGGATTCATGTTCGCCTTACTATTAGGTATTGCGTTCGGTACGTACTCATCGATCTTTATCTCCTCAGCAATCGCCTACGATTTCTTGAAAGGTAAAGGCAAAGGCCCGGAAGAAAAACTACATGGTAGAACTTCAGTCGATGTAGAAGTAGTTGACAACAGAACTAAAAAATAAGTATTCTGTAATTTATATAATAAATGTCCTTCGAAAGAGGGACATTTTTTTGTTTAGAACATTTATTATTTCTTTTATTTGGGCAGACATTTCCGCCTTCCACTCCCGCTTTTTTTGCTCCACTTCGTTCCGCAAAAAAGAGCTCCGTTCAAGGCGGGCTGCAAACCCCGATGTAATCAATGTCCTTTATTAATTTAAAAATTATACAATTCTAAAAAACCTCTTTTCCCGATATAATTGAGAGAGTACGCAAAATTTATATCGTTCAAATAATTCTTCAGCTTCTAAGATTTTCCCTTTGTTGAGTGAAACGCCTTTGCACCCATAATTTATACAGCATCATAATTTTTAACCTTTGCGTCCCGATAGCTATCGGGATTGCGTTTAAAATACACTTTGTCCCTCAGTTAAATTTTCATCTTTAAGCTTTATTCTTAAAAAAACCACAAAAAAACTATCTTTACACCCGCAATGAAAAAAAAGCAAAAATCAGCAGCCATCGGTTTCATTTTTATCACGCTGTTAATCGATATTACGGGGTGGGGAATTGTGATTCCAGTAGTCCCGAAACTGATACAGGAATTAATTGGCAGCAATGATCTAAGTGTTGCCGCGCAATATGGTGGTTGGATCAGTTTCGCTTATGCCGGCACGCAATTTATTTTTGCTTCGGTGTTAGGTGGCCTAAGTGATAAATTTGGTCGAAGACCCATTATCCTTTTATCCTTATTAGGATTCTCGATGAATTTTTTCATACAGGCTATTGCACCAACTATTATGTGGCTTTTTGTTGGTAGAATTCTTTCTGGAGTAAGTGGTGCGAGTATTACGACCGCAAGTGCCTATATCGCTGATATCTCCAATGATGAAGACCGCGCAAAAAACTTCGGAATGATCGGTGCTGCCTTTGGAGTAGGATTTATTATTGGTCCTGTTATCGGTGGTTTCTTAGGACAATACGGCGCAAGAGTTCCATTCTATGCCGCCTCTGCGTTGTGTTTGGTTAACTTTCTTTATGGTTGGTTTATTCTCCCGGAAAGTCTCGATAAAGAACACCGAAGACCTTTTGATTGGAGACGGGCAAATCCCGTGGGTTCTTTATTACAGCTAAAAAAACATCCTGAAATTTTAGGTTTAATCTCCACCTTGGTTTTGGTTTACATTGCCGGACATGCCGTGCAAACCAACTGGACTTTCTTTACTATGTATAAATTTGGTTGGAGTGAAAAAATAGTTGGACTTTCCCTAGGATTTGTTGGGATCATGGCGGCGTTGGTTCAAGGCTATTTAATCAGGTTTATTCAACCGAAATTAGGCAACGAAAGAACCATCGTTTATGGCTTGGCTCTTTATGCAGTCGGCTTAATCCTGTTCGCCTTTGCCAGCGAAAGCTGGATGATGTTTGCCTTTCTGGTTCCTTATGGCTTAGGTGGAATTGCTGGACCGGCTTTACAATCAGTGATTTCTTCCCAGGTACCGAAAAATGAGCAGGGAGAGCTGCAGGGTGCCTTAGCCAGTTTAATTAGTTTTACCGCGATTATCGGTCCACCATTAATGACGAATACTTTTTATTATTTCACCCATGATTCTGCACCATTTAAATTTCCGGGCGCACCCTTTTTCCTGGGATTTATTTTGATGGCCACCAGTGTTATCATCGTGAATAGGATGTTCCCCAGAAAGAAAAAACTGTAACTACTAATTTATCGTATTTAATTTCACTTCAATTTTAGTAGTAAATTAATTTTAAAAATGAAAAACGATACCATAATCTTTTGTAATTTTACGCCATGGAATTAAGCATAGGTGAAATGATGATGGTTGCTTTGGCGATCGTAGTTTTGTTCGGACCCAATAAATTACCGCAAATTGCGCGTGATTTGGGGCAAGGCGTACGTAAAATGCGTGGCGCCATGGAAGACGTAAAAACTGAAATTCTAAAAGAGACCGATAATCCAGTTTCGGAAATCAAACGGGAAATCGATAAAGTCAAGAAAGCAGCCATGGATTTTAATCCTATGGGTGATCTTGAAAAAGAAGCTTTAGCCAAAAGAAGCGAACCCAAAATCGACTTGTCTGAAAGCGATACCCACGAAGGACCTGTAAGCCGTTAAGATGCACGAACTTATTCAGGAAGACAGATCTTTATTTCTTTTTCTCAATAATTTGGGAAGTTCTCCCTTTGATCAATTGTGGATCATGATCTCGGCCACCTGGATCTGGGTGCCACTTTATGTTATTTTTCTTTATCTTTTATTCAAAAACTTTCAACTTCGAAATTTAATTTTCATTCTGATATTCATTGCTTTAGGCGTGACATTTTCCGATCAGTTGGCGGGTGTTTTTAAAACTGGAGTTTCTCGTTTACGACCTTGTCACGATCCCACCTTAACAGGATTAATGCGTGATGTAAAATGTGGCGGACAGTTTGGATTCTATTCCAGTCATGCTGCCAATACCTTTTTTATTGCCACGTTCATGTCTTTACTATTGTACAAGAAATTCCGATTCTTACCCTATATTTTATTCATTTGGGCAATCGTCGTGTCGTACAGCCGAATATATCTGGGTGTTCATTTTCCTTTAGATATTGTAATGGGTAGCTTGATGGGCTTTTTTGCTGGTGGTTTCTTCGCTTCTTTAGCGCTAAAAGTCATTCGCAAACAGAACAACTCGACGCCGACTCCTACAACCAGCACTTCATAATAGATTTTTAATAAGCTGTTCGCAGCATTCCATTTCCGAAGGAAATCTTAATCCTCTTAACTCCTTAACCACAACCTTAATGGTTGAACTTTAGCAGTCAATAGCTAGTAATCAAATCATGACATTAGTGGAAATATTTGTACAATTGGTGTTTAAAATCATTTTCTATTTTTAAACCATTCACTTTCCGAAGGAAATCTTAATCCTCTTAACTCCTTAATTAAAACCTTAATGGTTAAATTTCAGCAGTCAATAGTCAAATCGTGGTATTTGTCAAACCATTTGTACAATTGGTGTTTAAAATCATTTTCTATTTTTAAACCAGTCAATTTCCGAAGGAAATCTTAATCCTCTTAACTCCTTAACTAAAACCTTAATGGTTAAATATTCATTGTCAATTCTACAATCGTGGTATTTGTGAAACCATCCGTGCAATTTGTGTTTAAAAAATTTTACTTTATTTAAACTTTTCCCTCTTCCATATTCCATCAAAACTTCCTTTGAAGGATATAACTCCTCCTATCTTTTTTATATCTTTGCTTCTATGTCAGAAAACAACGATAAACGTCTTTTCCTCATCGATGCGTATGCGATGATTTTCCGTGGATATTATGCATTGATCAGAAGTCCGCGTGTCACCAGTACTGGAATCGATACGTCCGCTATATTTGGTTTTACCAACTCATTAATTGAATTGATTCGCAGAGAAAGACCAACTCATTTAGCTGTCGTTTTTGATGTCGGACAAGCCAGTGTAAGAACTGCTGATTTTGCCGATTATAAAGCCAACCGAAGCGAAACTCCAGAAGCGATTAAACTGGCCATTCCTTATATCCACCGAATTTTAGAAGCCATGCACGTTCCCATCTTAGGTTTGGAAGGTTATGAAGCTGATGACTTGATCGGAACCCTTTCTGTAAAAGCAGAAAAAGAAGGATATGAAGTTTTCATGGTTACACCAGATAAAGATTTTGCCCAATTGGTAACGGATAGAGTTAAGATCTATAAACCAGGTTTGAAGGGCGCTGAATTTGAAATTCTAGGCGTAGAAGAAGTCAAAGCGAAATACGAAATTGAAGATCCAAAACAGGTCATCGATTTTCTTGCTATGATGGGTGACGCTGTAGATAATATTCCCGGTTTAGAAGGAGTTGGAGAAAAAACAGCTAAAAAATTCCTGAAAGAATACGGTAGCATTGAAAATCTTTTGGCTAATACTGCAGATTTAAAAGGAAAGCTCAAAGAAAAGGTAGAAAATTCTGCCGAGCGTGGAATCCTTTCTAAAAAATTAGCGACCATTATTTGTGATGCTCCAATTGAGTTTCATCAGGAACAGTATGATTTAGACACACCGGATTTTGAAAAAGTAAAAGAAGTTTTTGACGAAATTGAATTCCGACGTTTATATGAAAATTTATATCGTGCGTTTGCGCCAGCAACTGAAAGTGCAAATTCTAATGTTAAACCGTCGCTCTCAAATCCTCAATCTATAAAAGAGGTAAGTCAATCAATGCAACTGGATTTGTTCGCCAATTTTGAAGAATTAGATCAGGCGACCACGACCAAAGAAACTTCTTTTGATAATGATCACTTGTATCAATACATCGATTCTCCGAAAGCGCAATACATGTTGGTTCGAAATTTAATGGCTCGGCAAGCTGTTTCTTTCGATACGGAAACAACTACGGAAGATGAAATGAATGCCGAATTGATCGGGATGAGTTTCTCCTACAAAAATGGATTAGCCTATTATGTCCCTTTATCAGAAAAGCGAGAAGAGGTTTTAGAAACGCTCGAAATTTTCCGTCCGTTTTTTGAGAAACAAGATGTTTTAAAAATTGGCCACCACATAAAATTCGATTACAAAGTTTTAAAACAATACGGAATTACTGTTGAAGGATTGCTTTTCGATACGATGATCGCGCATTATTTACTTAATCCAGACGGTCGGCACGTGATGGAATATCTTTCTGAAATGTACCTGAATTACAAACCGATTTCATTAGAATCTTTGGTTGGTAAGAAAGGAAAAAATCAAGAAAGTTTACGCTCAGTTGCTTTAAAAGATCAAACAGAATATGCCTGCGAAGATGCGGATCTGGCTTTTAAGCTTTATCAAGTTTTCGCGCCCCAATTAAAAATAGAAAACCTGGAGGATCTATTTTTTAAAGTTGAAATGCCTTTGATGAAAGTTCTCGCTAAAATGGAACTGGAAGGAATTTCCCTTGATAAGAAATGGCTGGCCCAGGAAAGTATCGATTTAGAAAATGATCTGCGTCAATTGGAAAAAACGATTTTCGAAATGTCTGGCGAAGAATTTAATATGAATTCTCCCAAGCAACTGGGTGAAGTTTTGTTTGAAAAAATGGAGCTCGATCCAAAAGCCAAGAAAACAAAATCCGGTCAATACGCTACTGGTGAAGATATTTTGCAGAAACTGTCGTCTAAGCACGAGATCATTCAGCATATTTTAGAGTATAGAACGTACCAAAAATTAAAGTCAACTTATGTCGATGCTTTGCCTTTGCAAATTGACAAAGATGACCATCGCGTACACACGAATTTCTCGCAAACCACTGCAGCAACCGGTAGATTGTCAAGTTTAAATCCAAACTTACAGAATATCCCAATTAGAACTTTACGCGGTCAACAAATTCGGGGCGCGTTTGTCGCTAATCCAGGAAATAAATTAATTGCCGCGGATTATTCACAAATTGAACTGCGTTTAATTGCGGCCATTTCCGAGGAAGAAAATATGATCAAAGCCTTTCAAAACGGTGAAGATATTCACGCTTCTACGGCTTCGAAATTATTTAATATTCCTTTAGAAGAAGTCACTAAAACTCAAAGATCCCAAGCTAAAACCGTGAACTTCGGAATTTTGTATGGTCAAGGTGCTTTTGCGTTAGCAGAACAAACCGGACTTTCCAGAAAAGAAGCCAAGGAAATGATCGAGTCATATTTCGAAACCTATCCGAATTTGAAAAAGTACATGGCAAATCAGGTTATTAAAGCGCAGGAAATGGGTTATGTAGAAACTATTTTAAACCGTAAAAGACATTTAAAAGATATTAACTCCGCCAACTTTGTAGTGAAAGCACATGCGGAAAGAAACGCTGTAAATGCTCCAATTCAGGGAAGTGCGGCTGATGTGATTAAACTGGCGATGATTAAAATTGACGAGCAACTCACTGAACAGAATCTAAAAACGAAAATGCTTTTACAGGTTCATGATGAATTGGTGTTTGAAGCACCCGAAGAAGAATTAGAGACCGTAAAAGCTTTGATCAAAAAAGAAATGGAAGCTGCTTATGAAACCACCGTTCCTTTATTGGTCGAAGTTGGAGTAGGTAATAATTGGTTGGAGGCGCATTAATTTTAAAAAGAAATGGTAGCTAACAAAAACTCAATAAATAAAACAGTCGCTTTTGAAATTTTAACGATTAAATAAACTCCAGCGGAGTTTAATCTCTGTAGCTCAATAAATAAAACAGTCGCTTTTGCAATTTTAACGATTAAATAAACTCCAGCGGAGTTTAATCTCTGTAGGAAAATATAGAATCGTAATGTGGCGTTCCCGTAGGAACGCTATCTAAAAAAGATTGTTGTATATCTTATTTATTAAATTCATATCGAAAAATTTATTTGAAAATGGCAAATACTTATACACAAATTTACATTCAACTGATTTTTGCCGTCAAACGTCGGGAGAATAAAATTTCCGAAGAAATTAGAGAGGAGATAGAGAAATATATTTGTGGAATTTTCAATCATAAAAAACAAAGTGTTTTAGCCATTTATGCAAATCCAGACCATATTCATATTTTCTTTTGTTATAAAAATATTCAAATTTCAATTCCAGATTTAGTAAAAGTGGTTAAGGTTGAATCCACTAATTTTATTAATGAAAAAAAATATTTAGAAAGTCATTTTTCCTGGCAGGAAGGATATAGTTCTTTTTCTTATTCAAAAAGTCAGAAAGAAAATGTGATCAAATATGTTTTAAATCAAAAAGAACATCATCAAAAGCAAAGTTTTAAAAATGAATATATCGATTTTTTGAAAAAGTATGAAATTGAGTTTAAAAATGAGTATTTATTTGAGTTTTTTGAATAACCTAAAAGATAGCGTTCCTCCGGAACGCACCTTTTTACTGTTAATTATTAACTACAGAGATAAGATTCCTCTGGAATCTCTTGCAACAATTATTTTATGAAATTCCTGATCATTATTCCCACGCACAACGAAGAGAAGAATATTCTTTTCACTTTGAAATCTTTGCAACAACAAACGTTTCAAGATTTTTTCTGTGTCGTTGTTAATGATGGGTCCACGGATAAAACACAACAGATCGTTGAAGAATTTAGTAAAGAAAATTTAAAATTTAAAATTCATAATTTGGATTTATCAAAGCATGAACCCGGCGCAAAAGTCGTTCGGACTTTTAATAACGGTTTAGAATCTGTCGATTTAAATAGTTTTGATATCATCTGTAAATTCGATGCAGATATTATTTTTCCAAAAGATTATTTAAAAAAGATCAATCAGGTTTACGAAAGTAATGCAAAAGCCGGAATGGTTTCTGGAATCGTTAAAATAAAGAAATTCATTTTTGAAAAAGCACTAGCTTTTGATTTTAAAGATGAAAAACACCAATGGAAATTTGAAGATATATCATCTAAAAACCATATTCGTGGACCTATAAAATCGTATCGAAAAGCATGCTTTCAAGATATGAATGGTTTACGTCCGGTTTTAGGCTGGGATAATATCGATGTGATGTTGGCAAAAAAAAATGGTTGGGAAACCGTTACTATTAAAGATCTGTGGGTAAAACATTTGCGTCCGACTGCTTATCAGTATCAAAATCAAAAAGCCGAAAAACTCGGTGAATATTTTTATAATATAGGTTTGAGTTTACCATTAACAATCATTTCTTCCGGAAAATCATCTTTTAAAAACAAATCGTTTTCCGAATTTCTCGCAACCATGAGATCTTTTTTGAAACAAAAAGCAGAACGATCATTATCAAAGGAAGAAATAAAATATATCCGTAATTTACGCTGGTCAGAAATGCGCAAAAATTGGTTGTAGGGACAGGTCGCGACCTGTCCAAAATCCCAAGGATTTTTACGATGTGCTAAAAAAAGATTTTCAAAATGTAAAAATATGGAAGGTCGTAAAAGAAATAGAATGTACGGTTTTGATTATTCAAGTGACGCGATTTATTTCATAACCATTTGCACTAAAGATAAAATTCATCATTTTGGAAGAATTCAAATGGAAAAATGAATTTAAATGAAGAAGGTAAAATTGCAGAGCAACAAATCTTATGGTTGAAGAAGCAATATTCTTATTTTGAATTGCATAATTTTGTGGTAATGCCGAATCATGTTCATCTTTTGTTTGGAATTAATGGGAATTCTAGGGATTATAATTCTGTTGAAATTCATGTGGTAGTTCGGTCAAGTCACGACTTGTCTCTACGAAATCAACCGAAAATAAAATCGGTCTCCTCATTAATGGGTGCTTTTAAAACAACAGTTTCGAAAAGAATTCATGAATTGGGAAACTTAAATTTCGTTTGGCAGCGATCCTTTCATGATCATATTGTGAGAACTCAAGAACGATATCAACAAATCGATAATTACATCACTAATAATCCTGAAAATTGGAATAAAGACAAGTTTTATGAATAATATAATTACAAAAAATCTACGATTTTTGAACAAATCACGACTTGTCCCTACGATGATCATGATATTGATGTCTGGTTTGTTTTACGCACAAAAAAACGCCGATCTCATCATTACCAATGCGAAAATCTACACAGTCAATCAAAATTTTGATACGGCTGAATCGATGGCGATTTCAAAAGGAAAAATTGTCGCGGTGGGAAAATCTGCGGACATTCTCAAAAATTACAAATCTTCAAAAGTCCAGGATTTACAAGGAAAAACTGTTTTTCCTGGATTGATTGATGCGCATTGTCATTTCACAGGTTTTGCGACCGACAAATGGAAATGCGAATTGTGGGGAACAAAATCCTGGGATGAAATTATTGCAAGGATTTCGGAATACGCAAAGACGGCACCCAAACAATGGCTATACGGCAGAAGCTGGGATCAAAACGATTGGGCAGTTAAGGAATTTCCGAACAAAGAAAAATTGGATCAGCTCTTTCCGAACCGGCCGGTTTATTTAAAAAGGATTGATGGTCACGCCGCAGTTGCGAATCAGAAAGCTTTGGATATCGCCGGGGTAACTAAAGATTCAAAAATATTGGGAGGGGAAATTGAAGTTAAGAACGGAAAATTAACTGGGATTTTAGTTGATAATGCCATGTTATTGGTTGAAAAACATATTCCGGAAATTGAGGATAGTGAGGCAATTCAGTATTTTTCAGATTTGCAGAAAGAGTGTTTTTCTTATGGTTTAACTTCACTTCACGATTGTGGGATTACCGAAAAAACTTTAGACCGTTTAGAAAAGGCACAAACGAAAGGTCAATTGCAAATGAAGATTTTCGCTTTATTGGAAGATAATCCTGATTATTATGACCGTTGGATCAAGAAGGGAAGATATACCAATAAAAATATTACCGTAGGTGGATTCAAGGTTTATTCAGATGGTGCTTTGGGTTCCAGAGGAGCTTGCCTTATCCACGATTATTCGGATAAAAAAGGCTGGAAAGGATTTCTTTTAAGTGAAAGAAAACATTTTGAAAGTTTAGCAAAAAAATTAAAAAACAGTGATCTTCAAATGTGTACGCACGCAATCGGAGATTCAGCAAACCGAACAATTCTGCAAATTTATGGTTATGTTTTAGGCGTGAAGAATGATCGAAGATGGAGAATTGAACACGCGCAAATCGTTGATAAAAACGATTTTGATCTGTTCGGCAAATATTCAATTATTCCATCTGTGCAACCGACTCATGCGACTTCCGATATGTATTGGGCAGAAGATCGCTTAGGAAAAGAACGTCTGAAATATTCTTATGCGTACGAAGATTTATTAAAACAAAATGGTTGGCTTCCTTTGGGAACAGATTTTCCAGTGGAAGAAATTAGCCCATTAAAAACTTTTTATTCTGCGGTAGCAAGAAAAGATTCTAAGCATTATCCGGAAAACGGATTTCAAAAAGGAAATGCTTTGACCAGAGAACAGGCGATGCGTGGAATGACGATTTGGGCGGCAAAAGCTGCGTTTCAGGAAAATGAGATCGGGAGTTTAGAACCGGGAAAATCGGCGGATTTCATTATTGTTGATCAGGATCTAATGACTATTCCAGAAGTGAAAATTTTAGACACGAAAGTTTTAAAAACTTATAGCAACGGAAAAAAAGTGTTCTATAACAAGGAGTATTATGATGATTTAGCTAAGAAATTATCAGGTAGAACAACTTACGGAATATCGTCTTCTAATTAATTCCCGAATTCTTTACCCTTAAACTTAATCTTGAAAAAAATCGCTTACATAGAGCTCGATACTCATGCAGAAATTGCAGGAAATTTTATGGAATTAATAGCTGATTCTAAAGATTTTGAAGTGGATTATTATTTCTCAGAAAGGATTACTAAAAGAATTGGGAAGCATCATTCCAATATTCATTTAAGTGAAAATACTGAACTTTTGAACCAGTTGAATCAGAAAAAATATGATCTGGTCATTATTGGAACGGTGCATCGGTATTTTAATTTATTTAATGAGATCACCAAGAAATTTAATACTTCGGTAATTGTTCATAATCTAAATTTTACCAAAATATCAAGGTTTCAACTTTTAAAAAATATATTTAAAAAAGATTTTAAATACCGGTTGAAATTATATTTAAAGGAGGACTTACTTTCTGCTCCGAAAGTTTTTCAAAAAGCAAAGAATCTTTTAGTTTTAGATCAAAGTTTAGCGAAAGACAGTTTGAAATATTTACCTGTTTTCTATAATCAATTTCAAGTCAGTAATAATTCGAAAATTTTTACGATCGTTATTCCTGGTGCAATTTCGCAGCAGAGGCGGGATTATAAAAAAGTGCTGCAGGAGCTAACAAAGCTCAATCTTGATCAAAGCCAATCTGAAAGATTAATTCAAGTGATTTTTCTGGGGAAAGCTCAAGGGAAAGAACTTCGATGGTTGAAAGATTTTGATAACGAAAAAGCTGAAAATGTTTCGATTCAATATTTTACTGAAAAAGTTTCACAACCTCTATTCAATGAGTGGATGAATAAAGCCGACGTTTTATGGTGTCCAATTCAAAGTGAAACCCAATTCTTTAGTAATAAAGAGATCTATGGAAAAACCAAAATGAGTGGAAATATCGGCGATGCGATTAAGTATGGAAAAATGGCTTTCTTTCCCGAGAATTATCGATCTGATTTTGAATTTATCATCAATGAAAAAGTAAATTCGGGTAGTATAATTTTTGACTTTAAACCTGAAAATTCTTATGATTTTCAAAAAGAATTAAGCAAAAATAAAATTTTGGCTGATCTTGAAAAGGTTTTGGAATCTCTTGTTTAAAATTTAAAGAGACTTTTGAAAAATTTCTTGTTCAGATAATCTTCCAATGGAAAGATCTTCATCACGTGATTCGCACCAAAGATAACCAGTAGCACAAAAGCCGGTTTGTAAGTAAGATTCAGCAGATTACTTTTCGTTTCAGGCAGCATGATCGCGATGTTAATGGCTAAAGTGCAGATAATCAAAACGTACATCATCTCGATGGTTAGCGGGAATACTTTGAACTTCACATAATTGAAGTAAATTTTGATCATGTTGAATAAGGTGAGCGAAATGGCTGTAGCCATCGCAATTCCGATAATTCCGAATTGAGTTTTGGTAAGGAAAAGATAATTGAGACCAATCGTCGTAACTGCCAAAAATAACATGACAACGATATTAAATCGGTAATGTTTGGACAGCGAAATGATATGTCCGTTGAAACCGGTCGCCAAGTCGAATATCATGGCGAAGCCTAAAATCCAGACAACAGGTTCGGCTTGTCGCAATTGTTCGCCGTTTTTAATAAGATTACTGAGATACGGAAATCCAACCAAAATACACGAAAACAAAACGGAACCCAGAAAAAACAGGGTTAAAGAAGTTTTCTTGTGGAAACGGTCGAGTTCATCAAATTCTCCTTCTGCAATGGTTTTATTGATCAGTGGTGCCGAAATATTGTAAAGACCCATTTGCGGAATTAAGATGAAAGACAGAATCGATAAAATAATACTGTAAACTCCATTTTCCTCAAAATTCAGGAATTCTCCGATCATAAAATTATCAACCCGGAAGGCGATGTAATTTCCGATGTTTCCTAAAAATCCGTAGAAACTATAGTTCAGAATTTCCTTCCAGAGATTATCTTTTCGGACGTAATCTGTACTAAAGTCTGGGGTGATTTTTTCCAGTTTATTGGCATAGAAAAAATATCCCAGAAGTGATAATAGAAACATTCCTAAGAAAAATCCGTACGAGCCTTTTTCGGTAACTCCTAAAAAGAAAAATAAAGTGAAAGCTCCTACATTGGCAATTTTCGGAAAGAGATTTTCGAAAATATTGGGTACCACGATTCGCTTAAAGTTGGTGATGTACTTATTGAAAACAGCCGATAAAGCCATTACCAGAATTAGAGGAAGTATTAAAAGTTTCATTTTCCATAACTGTAAACTTTTAAACTCTGGGAAAAAATGAAAGAAACCAAAAAATAAGACCGAGAAAATGACGAAATTTAAAACGATGCCTCCTAAAGAAAGGGATAATAAATTTTGATGTTTACCGTCTTTCTGTGTCTGATGAAAAAATTTAACGGTGGAAAAAGAAAGTCCAAAAACTACTATGGGAAGGAGCATTTCTGCAGTCGGCATAATGTAGCGCAACTTTCCGTAAAACTCCATGTCGTACGGGAAAATAAAAATCGCAGAAATCGTTCCGAGTAAAAAACCGAAATATCCGATTAAGGAATATTTAAAACCCTGACGTGCAATGACACTCATTGATTATTGGTTTTGCGGGTTTTTAGGTATTCGTTGAATATGAAATTTCGCACCATATTATTACGGTAAATAGTTTTAAAATAAAATTCTGGAGTAAATTTCTAAATCATCAAGCGTTTTTTCAAATTCAAGAAAACAAAGATAGTAAAATATGTTAAATAAATGTTAAAATTATTAAAGAGTAAGAAATGATTAGAAGGTCAACTTGTTTTGTTTTAAATTTAACAATTGAAGAGAAAATTGCTTATTATTCATTGAGCTGCAATTTCTCATTTTATTAAAAAGTATGAAAAAAGTTCTTATTCTCCTCGGTTTTAGTTTATTGACCGCTTGCAGTTCCGTTAAAAACAGTCAGGAAAAACCATTCCTGTGGGAAGGAGCAAATGTTTATTTTCTGTTAACAGATCGGTTCAAAAATGGAGATGCGACTAATGATATCAATTTTGACAGAACAGAAAAAGCCGCTGTTCTGCGTGGTTTTGAAGGTGGAGATCTGAGAGGAATCATTCAAAAAATCGACGATAATTATTTTTCTGATCTAGGAATTAATGCGATTTGGATGACGCCAGTTGTAGAGCAGATTCACGGCGCTACCAACGAAGGAACCGGAAATACTTACGGTTTTCATGGCTATTGGACCAAAGACTGGACGGAACTCGATCCTAATTTTGGCACAAAAAACGATTTGAAAGAATTGGTGGAAAAGGCCCACAAAAAAGGAATACGAATTGTGCTGGATGCAGTGATCAATCACACAGGACCTGTTACCGAAAAGGATGCTGTTTATCCAAATTCTTGGGTAAGAACTTCGCCCACTTGTAATTACCAGAATTACGAAAATACAACCGCTTGTACCTTGGTCGCAAATCTTCCGGATATTTTGACAGAATCTAATCAACCTGCCGAATTGCCGCAAATGCTGGTTGAAAAATGGAAGAAGGAAGGAAAATATGAAACTGAAATAAAATCTTTAGAAGCGTTTTTTGTCCGAACAGGATATCCAAAAGCGCCCAAATATTATATTATGAAATGGCTGGCCGATTATGTAGAGGAATATGGGATTGACGGTTACCGCGTTGATACGGTAAAACATACCAACGAAGATGTCTGGAAAGACTTCCAAAAAGTTTGTCAGGAATCGTTTGATATTTACAAAAGAAAAAATCCTTCTAAAGTTCTTGATAACAATCTCTTTTTTACCGTTGGGGAAGTTTATGGCTACGGAATCTCTCAAAAACAGGATTATAATTTCGGTGATAAAAAGGTCAATTATTATCAAAATGGCTTTAAGTCATTGATCAATTTTGATTTTAAAGGTGATGCGAATAAACCGTATGAAGAGTTGTTTTCAAACTATTCAAAGCTCTTGAACGCTGACTTGAACGGAAAAACGGTAATGAACTATCTGACGTCGCATGATGATGGATCTCCATTTGATAAAGACCGAAAAAGAACGTACGAAGCGGGAACAAAATTACTTTTGGCGCCGGGAATTTCACAGGTCTATTATGGAGATGAATCCGCCAGAACCTTGACCGTTGCTGGAGCAGATGGTGATGCCACTCTTCGTTCTAACATGAATTGGAATGACGTTGAAAATAATTCAGCGACTCAAAAATTAGCAAAACATTATCAGAAATTAGGGAAATTCAGAGCGAATCATCCTGCGGTCGGTGCGGGCGTTCATCAAATGATTTCTAACCAACCTTATTACTTTTCCAGAATCTTAACCAAAGGCCAATTTACAGATAAAGTAATCATTGGACTTGATGTAAAAGAACAATTAAAAGAAGTGAATGTAGCCGGAGTTTTTGCAGAGGGAACTCAATTAAGAGATTTTTATTCCGGTGCTTCAATGCCCGTTATTAATGGGAAAGTTTCTTTCTCTTCCAATTCGCCAATCATTTTACTAGAAAAAATAAACTAAAAACACAACCATGAAAAAACTAATTCAACTCGCTCTATGCTCGATTTCGTTGCTGGCTTTTGCGCAAAAAGCTCCGGAAATCAACAAAACCGAATTTTCAAAAGAGGCTTTAGGTCAAAAAGTAATGTCGCTGGAAGGAAAGAAAACTTCCATCGCCGATGTCTTGAAAAAGCATGAAGGAAAAATTCTCATTATTGATTTCTGGGCAAGCTGGTGCCAGGATTGTATTCTAGCTTTGCCCGCAGCGAAGAAGCTTCAGGAGAATAATCCAGAGCTGGATTTCGTGTACTTTTCTTTAGACCGTTCGCACGCTCAGTGGAAAAAAGGTCTGGATAAATACCAAATTACGGATCAGAAAAATTACTGGTTTGATGAAGGTTGGAAAAATGATTTCAATAATTACATCGATCTGAATTGGGTGCCACGATTTATGGTGGTTGACCAAACCGGAAAAATCGCCAAATATTACGCCATTCATCCAAATGATCCCGATATTCAGAAAACGATTTTTGCACTTTTAAGAAATGATGAAGACTAAAACTTTCCTTTTCGCTTCTTTTTTAAAACATATTGGGACAGATCCGTTGGACTCGTTAAAAATTTATACTTTTTGATATCTTCATTGAAGGAGCAGAGTTGTTTGCACAAAGGATTCCACTTTTGGTAGGTATCAATTTGCATGAAAATTATATTCGATCAATGTTTCAAATCAAAAGTTGTGGTACACTAAGAGACTTTTTAAAATTAAAGAAAAGGTAATTCTAAAAAGTCATTCAGCGGTTTAATGCTCTTCAGTATTTTAGCGAAATTTTTAGCTGCCTGCGGATCAATTAAAGCTTCATCAGAAATTGGATGACTTACGGTAAAGCTTTTCAGTTTCAGATATTCTGCCATCGGATGGTCTTTTTCAAAACCAGCTGGAACTCTCTGTAATTTATGTTCTATGCTTAATCCGCGGAAATTATTTCGGAAATCCTGATGATCTATGATATTCAATAAATCGTCACCGCTTGCTCTGATTTCATTTCGTATTTGTTTTAAAACAGCAGGTTCCGGATTGTAAACGCCACCCGCCAAAAATGATTTTCCGGGTTCAATGTGCAAATAATATCCCGAAATTTTAGTGCCTTTTCCCATGCCTAAACTGGCACCGAAATGAGTTTTATAGGGAATTTTATTTTTAGAAAAACGCACGTCACGGTATATTCTGAAGACGGCTTTCTTCGGCTCAATCTTAAGAATTTCCTCATCAATTGGGGCGATTTCCTGGATCAAACTTTCAACAAATGATTCTACGTCTTCCTTCGCTTCCAAATAAAGATTCTTATTTTCATTGAACCAGTCGCGGTTGTTATTCTTTTCTAAAGTATTCAGAAATTGTAGGGTAGAGGTGGAGATATTGTTTTTCATTACTTGCAAATTAAACTCAAATTTAATCAAATTTAATTTTTAAAAAGAAGTAGTTATCGAATTAATCAAAAGCTTTGGCGGTATTTTTCAACACTTAGTTTCTTTAAATAATGGAATTAAACTACTGCAATTAAATATTTCAGTTAAAGTCAATTTTAATTCCATTTAAAAAACACACTTGTATCACAGTTATGATCGCCCCTAAAACTTGATCGGTCATTATTAACAATAATTTAATAAACCATCGATATAATTATGATAAATAAAAAACGTATCTTTGCACCCAATTTATAGACGATCTTTTACATGAATTTATTTACGGAGACCAATCTAAGTCCTGAAGTTTTGAAGGCAATTGGCGAAATGGGCTTTGTTAGTCCAACAGAAATCCAAAAACAGACTATTCCTTTTATCTCTACAGATACACGCGATCTAATCGCACTTGCGCAGACGGGAACAGGCAAAACAGCAGCGTTTACGCTTCCGATTTTGGATATGATTGACGACGGGAGTCGCAAAATCCAATTATTGGTGCTTTGTCCAACCAGAGAACTTTGTTTGCAAATTACCAAAGACATTACTAATTATTCGAAATACTTAAAAAACATCAAAACTACAGCGGTTTATGGTGGTAGCAGTATTACTGATCAAATCAGATCTCTTCGCGAGAAACCACAAATTATTGTGGGAACTCCAGGTAGAGTTATTGACCTGATCAACAGAAAAGCCCTTGATTTCTCAGAAATTCAATGGTTAATTCTTGATGAAGCTGATGAAATGTTATCAATGGGTTTCAAAGAAGATTTGGCAACAATTCTACGTGAAACTCCAGATACAAAACAAACTCTTTTATTCTCGGCAACGATGAATAAAGAAGTTGAACGTATTTCTAAAAACTATTTGACGAATCCACACCGTATTGCGGTTGGGTCGATCAATGAAGTGAAGAAAAATATCAAACACGAATATTACGTGGTTGGATACAGAAACAAAAAAGAAGCTTTGAAAAGATTGATCGATGCAAATCCAAATCAATATTCAATTCTTTTCTGTAGAACCCGTATGGAAACTCAGGAAGTTGCGGACTTTTTGATGCAGAACGGTTACGCGGCAGATGCACTTCACGGTGATTTATCACAAGCTCAGCGTGACACGGTAATGAAAAAATTCCGTTTGAAAAACATTGATATTTTAGTTGCGACTGATGTTGCGGCGAGAGGTTTAGATGTTGATTCATTAACGCACGTTATTCACTTCTCTTTACCAGATGATCCAGAGGTTTTTGTTCACCGTAGTGGTAGAACTGGACGTGCTGGGAAAGATGGAATCTCGATCTCTTTAATTAAACCTGAAGAATCAAGAAAACTGAAGCAGATCAAATCGGTAACGAAAATTGATATTGTTGAGAAGAAAATTCCAACAGGTAAAACAATTATCGAAGCTCAGGTTGCTGGCGTTTTCGAAAAATTATTTACAGAGCACGAAAATTTGGTGGAATTCGGTGACGAATTAATTCCAGATCTATCTGCTTTTACCAAAGAAGAGTTGGTTCACCAAATGTTACAGTTGCAATTGAGAGACATGGCGCTTTATTACAAAGATAAAGACGATTTGGTTGATCAGAAATTCAGCGATGATAGAGGTGGAAACGATCGAGGCAGAGACAGAGATCGCGGTAGAGACCGTGATGGAAGAGGAAGAGATCGTGATAGAGGCGACAGAAGAGATAGCGGAAACAGAGATGGTGGAAACAGATTCGGTAATAACCGTGACGGTGGAAGCAGAGATTTCGGACGTGACCGTGATGGTGGAAACCGTGATTCTAGAGATAGAGATGGTGGAAACAGAGGGGAATCTAGAGATAGAAAGCCAAGAAAAAATAGCGAAGACATGGTTCGATTTTTCTTTAACTTAGGAAAAAGAGACAATTTGAAAAAAATTGACATGTTGGAAATTATTAACAAGTCTACAGAAAAATCGAGAAAAAGACCAGATATTGGGAATATCGAGATTTTAGAAAAATTCTCTTTCTTTGAAGTAGAAAAATCATTTAAAGACGAAGTTCTTAAAGGATTAGAAACTCAGAAATTTAAAGGAAAAGATATGAGAGCTGAAGAATCTAACTAATTTTTCAATCTTGTAATCAATATAACAGCTTCATTTATTTGGAGCTGTTTTTTTTTTGTTTAAAAGGAAGACGGTAACAGGGAGGATTTTGCTTCGAATTGCTACTTTTTAGTGTACACAAAATAATTATTTTAAGAAAATTATTTACTAATTTTTTTGTTAAGAAGTATTTTCACAATGTTAATAAAGATTAATATTAAATAGGGAAACTTACCAGTCTTTTTCGGAAATTTGCACCACTAATTATTAAATGAATTATAATGGGAATCGGAAATATTTTTAAAATGTTCCAGCCGAAAGACAAAGTGTTTTTTGTACTGTTTGAAAAAGTTGCTGAAGAACTGGTAGCGATGTCAAAAGAATTTCATGAAAGTCTTTTGGACTTTGACATCAATGACGACACCATGTTGCAACACATGAGCGACTACGAACACAGAATGGATGATTTAACCCATGAAATATTCGTACAGCTAGGAGAAAACTTCATCACTCCGTTTGACAGAGAAGACATCAGTCATTTGGCCAGTGGTTTAGATGATATTGCTGATTTCATGTACGCTTCTGCCAAATATATTTATTTATACAAAGCACCACTGGATCCGGCTTACACCGAATTTACCCTTTTAATTTACAAATCTTGTTTGGAAGTTCAGTCAGCACTTAAAAACCTGAATGATTTCAAAGATCCGAAAGCAGTGAAAGAATCGTGTATCAAGATCAACTCTTTCGAAAATATTGCAGATGACGTATTGAGCCAGGCGATTGTTAAATTGTTTGATACCAATGATGCACTTTTGATCATTAAAGTAAAATCAGTTTTGGAATATCTGGAAACGGTTACCGACAAAGCAGAAGATGTGGCTAATACCATCGACAGTATTTTGATTAAATACGCTTAATCTATTCCCTAATTTAGTACAAACAAAAGAAGAATGGATTTACCAATTCTACTCATCATCATCATTGTATTAGCGCTTATATTCGACTATATCAATGGTTTTCACGATGCCGCAAACTCAATTGCGACCATCGTTTCAACAAAAGTCTTAACGCCTTTTCAAGCAGTTCTTTGGGCTGCCGTCTGGAATTTTGCAGCCTTCTTCCTTGCTGCTTATGTAATTGGAGAATTTAAAATTGGAAATACCATAGCCAAATCCGTCAATACCGATTTTATCAATCTTGAAGTCATCTTTGCCGGCTTGGTGGCTGCGATCGCCTGGAATTTATTAACCTGGTGGTTTGGGATTCCATCTTCGTCCTCACACACTTTGATCGGTGGTTTTTTAGGAGCCGCTTTAATGCACGCCTTGGTTACCGATTATCATCTTATTGCTTTGGCACAGCCGAATCTGGATATCTTTGAAAAACTAATATTGGCCTTTAAGCAGCTCTTTACGCAGAATGTCGTCAGGTACGACAAAGTGATTCCAATCTTTTTATTCATTTTCTTAGCGCCGTTAATTGGGTCTGCGATCTCAATTGTAATTACCTTGTTCATTGTCAATGTTTCGAAAAGATCAAGTCCGCGTAAAGCAGATAATGCTTTCAAGAAATTACAGTTGCTCTCTTCTGCTGCGTTCAGTTTAGGACACGGTTTGAATGATGCTCAGAAAGTCATGGGGATCATTGGTGCGGCGATTATATTTCACCACACCAAAACTCTGCAGGATCCTGTTTATCTGGCATTAGATAGCTCTCACCAATTTAATTATTTCGTAGATCATTATTTTTGGGTTCCCTTTGTATCTTTCTTAATGATTTCTTTAGGAACGATGAGTGGTGGCTGGAAAATCGTAAAAACAATGGGTACCAGAATTACCAAAGTAACCCCATTAGAAGGAGTTGCTGCTGAAACTGCGGGAGCAATCACGCTCTTTATCTCAGAACACTTCGGAATCCCAGTTTCAACTACCCACACTATTACCGGTGCGATTATCGGGGTAGGAGTTACCAAAAGAGTTTCCGCCGTAAGATGGGGAATCACCGTAAGCTTATTATGGGCTTGGATCTTAACGATACCAATTTCTGCAATGGTTGCAGGGTTGACTTATTTGATTGTTGTATTTGTAAAATAGAAAATCTTTTATATAATGAAAGCCATCTCGGGAGAGATGGCTTTTTTGTGGATTATTTTAAATAAAAATTTTCGAGAAAGTAGCTATGAAATTTGGCAGCAAATAGGCTTACAAATAAACCTGGTTAGCATTTAACTTTTTCATACTTTGATAGTTTTGAGTTTTCAATTAAGGACTCCATAAAGGTTTTGGAGCTGAGTAGACTCAATTATTATTTCCTTTCTATAGAAGAATACTTTAGGATTATTATAAAATGTACCAAATGAAGATAACGCAAATTAAAACTGTGTCAATCAAAAAACGTTCATTACACTTTAAGCCTAAAAATTAGTACCGTTCAAAAAAAATTGATCTTTAGTAGGCTTGTTATCCTCATATAAAGAGATATAATTAAGACTAATCAATAGAATCTAACACGATCGATTAATAATGGGGAATAATAATATTGAATGAAAACAATCCAGATAATTATCTAGAGTGCAAGTCTCACTCAAAAATGATATCACTACATTGTTTCCACATTTTTCAGTCGATATTTTAGTATGATATACAGAACGATTGCGGGAAGTGCCACGATAGGAAATATAAGATATCCTAAGCGCTCTTCTTTGATCACAAATATGCAGATGAGAACCTGTAAAAATGCGTATCCAAAGCTTATCAAACGGTGGTCAACCTTATTTTCATTCGCTGCGAGTTGATATAAATGTTTTCGGTGAGGTTTCAGGATATTTTCTTTTTTTCTTAATCTTTCTTCTATGGTGGCAATGACGTCAATTCCATATACAGCAAGGAAAAGAAGATATTTGAGTTCACCGGTTTTTGTAATTAAAAGACCGAGTAGGGCCAGGATCCAAAATGCGATACCCATGCTCCCAACATCTCCCAGGAAGCACTTGGCTCTTTTACGAAAATTAAAGTACAGAAAAACCAACGCCGCAATAATCGGGTAAATGATAAAATCTGGCGTAACAAACTCCACAAGATATTCATTAACAAACCACAGGGACCCCAACAATACCACACTGTAAAGTCCTGATATTCCATTGATGCCATCCATAAAATTATAGGCGTTTAGAATACCCACGATTAAAATATAACACAGAGGAATTACCCAAAGAGGAAATAACTGGAAGGCGTTTAAACAATACATTAATAAAGTGACAGCGATAAAATGGAAAATCAGGCGGATCTTACTCGACAGATCGATAATATCATCAATAAAACTAATGGTACAGATCAGCAGTAAACCCAAACCGAAAAGCCAAAAATTAGGCATTGGATTATTACTTAAATATAAAGGATAATTATTGAAGAATATTTCATAACCCATAAAAAGCAAAAAAGCTATAGGAAAAATAATCCCACCACCACGCAAAGTAATTTGGGTGTGGGAGCTTCGCTCATTGGGTTTGTCTATGATGTTAAATTTTTTAGCGATGATGAAATAGAGCTGAATGCAAAGAATCAAAGCGATAAGTAAGATAATATAATTCATTGTTTTTGAAAACTTTTGATGGTTTTTTCCAGTCCGTGTTCAGCAGAAATAGGAAGCTGAGTAATTCCTAAAACAGCTTTTATTTTAGCATTGGAAACGACATAGCTTTCTGTTAGTTTTTTTAACCGTTCAGAATTGAGTGGCAATTTCAGCACATCACCGATTTTGGCACAGCCTGAAATGAGCTTTGCATTGAGTTTCCATAAATTTTCTTTTTTACCGGAAACCTTTGCAATAATTTTCACCAAGTCACTGGTTGATAAACGCTCGTCGTCGGCAAATTGATATACGCCTGAAGGAATATCTTTATTTCGCAACATTTTTAAAATTAAAAAATTAAGATTATCAATGCTCAAAAAAGAACGCTGGTTCTTAAAAACTGCCAATGGCCAGGGTATTCCTTTTTCCACAACTTTGTACAGTAAGTTTAAATTCCCCTTATTCCCAGGACCATGAATCATACAGGGACGGATAATAAAGAGTCTTTTTCCCGCCGGCAATTTTTTACTTAACAAATAATCTTCAGCTTCTAATTTAGATTTCCCATAAGGAGTTTGAGGATTGGCAACGACATTTTCTTCCAAAATAACCTCAACAGTATCGGCAACCGCTTTTACCGAACTGAAATAGAAAAAATCTCTAATATCAGAAGCTAAAAATTGGTCGAATAGCGTTATCGTGAGATCTCTATTAATTTTAAAGTAAGATGCTGGGTCAGAAGTGTTATTAGTATCATGTGCTTTTCCAGCTAAATGGATTATCGCCTCTGTATTTTCGTCTAAACTCCAATCTTCATTTCGAAGAGATAATGGTACGACCGTATTTCCCTGCTCTTTCAAATGTTTTGATAGATGCTGACCAACGAAACCAGAGGCACCTGTGATGGTAATCTTCATTATTAATTTATTTTTAATCGCTCTTTAGATTTTATTTAAAAAAAATTGAGGTTCTATTGTTATAATGATCGAAGAGGTCCTATATGTAAAATCCGCTCTAAATTATCTATACAGATGGAAAGTTGATAATTCTCATGAAAGAAATCCCGGCTGTTACTACCCATTTGATGTAGCTGTGAAACGGTAAAACCAGACATTTTCAAAATTGTTTCAGCCAACTGTTTAGAATTTCCGGCTGGTACTGAAAGACCACATTCAGCCTCCTCTATAATTTCTGCACCTTCCCCATTTAACATTGCGACAATTGGTTTCGCAGCGCTCATATACGCCTGAACTTTCGCGGGAACCGTAAGATTAAATATTGGATCGTCTTTTAAACTCACCAACATAACATCTGCCTTTGCAAAGAAACTAGCCATTGCTTCAACCGGAAATCGTCCAACTTTGAAAACAGTTTCCTGCAAGTGATGATTCTGAATAAATTCCTGCACATAAGGCATTTTTCGGCCATCACCTACAATAATGAATTTAATTTCCGCATTACTTTTCAGCAGCAAAGTTGCATCCATGATCGCTTCCATATCTTGCGCTTCACCAACATTTCCGGCAAACATAATTTTAAAACCCTCTGGTAATTTCGAAACCGGATAGTTTTGATCTCCAGCTGAAATGGCATCTTCTGCCCAATTCGGAAAGTATTCTAATTTACTTTCGAACGGTCCTTTTTTTAAAATTGATTTTTTAAAACCTTTTGAAGTAATCAGAATTTTTTGTGAATTTTCATAAAAATTGATCACCATTCTTTCAAAAAAACGTAGAACCGATTTATTCTTAACCCCTCCTGCGATTTCTAGACTTTCAGGCCAAAGATCCATCAACCAAAAATAGACGGGAACTTTCTGTAATTTTTTCAGTACAAGCGCAGGATAAAACTGTGTTATCGGCGATGGTTCGTGCACAATTACCGCATCATATTTATTATTGAAATTAAGAAAGAACGCTTTGATAGAGGCGAAGAATGCAAAACTAAAATAGTTAAGAAACAAGCGTAATCCACCTCCTTTTCCTCGCAAAAGCAGCAGTGATCTGATGATTTTTACACCATTAATATTTTGTCTTCTATTTTTAAAAACACCGTAGCCATCATAGATTTTGCCTTCAGGATAATTCGGTAAACCCGTAAGAACAGTAACATCATGTCCTCTTTTCTGAAGTTCAAAGGAGAGATCATTGCTCTTAAAACTTTCGGGGAAATAATATTGCGTAACAATTAAAATTTTCATCCCTTACTCCAAACTACACGGTTCACATAATCGGTATAACTTAAAATAATGCGTACAACTTTTTGGGAAACATTCGGTATCGAGTAATCTGAAACCCGGCGGAAATTTCTTTCGGAACCAATCTCTTGCTGTTGCAATTGCGTTAAACCCTGCATGATTCTTTCCGGATTCATTCCGACCATCATTACACTTGCTTCTTCCATAGCTTCGGGTCGTTCATGAGCATCACGAATATTTAAAGCACGAAAATTTAAAATAGAAGATTCTTCCGAGATAGTTCCAGAGTCTGATAAAACTGCGTAGCTGCGCATTTGTAACGCGTTGTAATCATGAAAACCCAACGGATTTAAAAATTGAACTTCTGAGCGAACTTCCACTTTCATTTTGTCGATCATATTTCTGGTTCGTGGATGGGTAGAAACAATAATAGGATAACCGAACTTTTCAGCGATAGCGTTTAAACTTTCAATTAAACCCTTGAAATTTTTCTCTGAATTAATGTTTTCTTCGCGATGTGAACTCACCACGAAATATTTACCTTCTTCCAAATGGAGTCTTTCAACAACATCTGACTTTTCAATTTCGGGAAGATAATGATTCAATACCTCGAACATAGGTGAACCGGTTTTAATGATTCGATCTGCAGGAAGACCTTCTCGTAACAAATATTCTCGCGCAATATCGCTATACGTTAAATTGACATCGGAAGTGTGATCGACAATTTTTCGGTTGGTTTCTTCAGGCACTCTTTGGTCGAAACAGCGATTCCCAGCTTCCATGTGGAAAATCGGAATTTGTCTTTTCTTGGCTGGAATGGCACAAAGACAAGAATTGGTATCTCCCAAAACTAGAAAAGCCTCAGGTTGAAGTTCTTCTAAAAGTGGATCGATTTTAATTAAAATATTTCCAACCGTTTCAGTAGCGGTTTTTCCGGCTGCTTCTAGGAAATAATCAGGTTTTCTTAAACCTAAATCCTCAAAAAATATTTGGTTGAGTTCGTAATCATAATTTTGTCCGGTGTGCACAATGGTATGTTCAACTGCTTCTGAAGCATCTAAGGCTGCAAGGACTCTGGACAATCTTATAATTTCTGGACGGATACTACAACCGTCATTACTTTTAGTTTTTTCATTTTATTTTAATATTTGTAAAAATACTTCATTCCTATTCATAATAAGAATGAAAGACCATCTTAAAACCAGTTCTATTTTCTAAATTTTTAATTACACTTCAACAAAGTAAGTATCGGCATCCGCCGGATCATAAGGCTCATTGATCCAAAAAATGGTCAACAATTCTTCGTCACCGATATTTTTAATATTGTGCGTGTACCAAATCGGCATGTCCACATAAGCGGGTTCTGTTCCATCCAAGTAAAAATCGAGAACTTCATCGGTATCAATTTTTCTTAACTGTATTAAAGCTTTCCCTTTAATAACGGCAAATCTTTCAATTTTTCTGGTATGAAAATGATTGCCTCTTGTAATGCCGGGGACGGTGGTAGAAAAAGAACATTGTCCGCCAATTCCCAATCTGATGACTTCTACAAAAGCACCTCTGGGATCGATATTCTGGGTAAATTTAACGGGGTAATGAGTATTAATATCAAAATAACAGCGAAAAGTGTTGAATAGTTGATAATCGAAACTGCTGTTTAATTCCGGAATCTCTCCCGTTTCAAAATAGAGTTTTTTATAATGCTCCAATTTTCCTAAAACTTCAGAAACCTTTATCGAGCTGGTAAAGGGTACAACATATTCTTCGGTTGTTTTACCAGCCAGAATTTGATCAATAATTTCCTGAACCAATTCGCCAACATAAATTAAAGAAACTTCGCCATCAACATCGATCGTTGGACTTTCGCCATGTGTTAATTTATGGCAGAAAGTTGCGATAAAAGAATTGTAATTGGGTTTACAGAAAGGTCCGAAAACATTAGGAATAATCATTCCTGTGAAGGTTCCGCCATTATTTTTCGCCCAGTTTGATAAAAGTGACCGGCCTTCTTTTTTTGATTTTCCGTAGAGGTTATCTTTTTCTTCTTGCGAAGAAGACGAAAACAAAACATGTGCTTTGGAACCCGTTCTTTGTAATGAGGCGACCAAACTCTTCACCAATTCTATATTTTGATGATAGATCACTTCCGGATCGGGGTGACGGTTCATTGCTGCTAAGTGAACAATAACGTCACATTTTTCCACAAACGCGTCAAGTTTTTGCGGTTCTTCAAAAAAATTTTTATCAAATCCTACACATTCGTACTTTTCAGGTGTTAAACTTAAAGTGTTGTATAAATGTGAACCTATGAAACCGTTTTGACCGGTAATTCCAATTTTAATCATTAACTATTAATTTGTCTGCTAATTTTTAAGCTTTAACCTCGTATGCTATTCAACATCATTAATCAAAAACTGGTCGTTAAAAATTTATTTACTGATCTCTGAAATCATTCTTCGCACATCTGGAAGAGAAGAAACCAGCTTCTTTAATCCTTCTATACCTTCCTGGTGCGCATTGTGGGAATGGTAATCTTCAATAACGGCAATCTCTTTATCGCCTTCAGAAAAATATTTTGCGTAATTTAAATCCCGATTATCCGCAGGAATTCTGTAAAAATCACCCATATCTTCTGCATTCAACATCTCTTCCCTGGTACATAAAGTTTCATACAATTTTTCCCCGTGTCTCGTACCAATAATTTTAATTGGTGTCTTCTTACCCGTAAGTTCCATTAAAGCTTTTGCTAAATCACCGATCTTTCCTGCAGGCGCTTTGTTTACAAACAAATCACCGGCATTGGCATTTTCAAAAGCAAATAAAACCAAATCTACGGCATCATCCAAAGACATGAAAAACCGCGACATATTGGGATCGGTGATAGTGATCTCTTCCCCTTTCTGAATTTGATTCAGAAATAAAGGAATAACAGAACCACGTGAAGCCATTACATTTCCGTAGCGCGTTAAGCAAACAACAGTGTCGGTCAGATTTCTGGCTTCTGCCACGGCAACCTTCTCCATCATGGCTTTGGAAATTCCCATGGCGTTAATTGGATACGCAGCTTTATCTGTTGACAGACAAATGACCTTCTGCACTTTATTTGCCGCGGCCGCACGAATTACATTTTGGGTTCCTTCAACATTAGTTTTTACCGCTTGCATCGGGAAAAATTCACAGGATGGAACCTGTTTTAAAGCAGCAGCGTGGAAGATATAATCTACTCCTCGTGTTGCAGGCTCAACGCTGGTGTAGTCGCGCACATCACCGATATAATATTTTATTTTATCGTTTTTGTAAAGATTTCGCATATCGTCCTGCTTTTTTTCATCTCGGGAAAAAATGCGGATTTCTTTAAAGTGATCGGTCTGTAAAAAACGGTTGAGTACCGCGGTACCGAATGAGCCTGTGCCACCGGTGATGAGAAGGGTTTTATTTTGTATTTTCATAATTTTATTTTAAAATTTGAATTATTTTATCTATTTCATTGAACACGAGCTGTTCGGTTTCCTGAATGTTTTTTGTTGTTGCCTCACCGAAAGCATTCTCTATTGATTTTATACTATAAGGATCAAAAACCAGGGATGGTTTACAAACTGCATACATGTAGGGCAGATCTGCACCGATCACCTTGCAACCATTCTCTGTGGCTTCAATAATTCCCAATCCGAAACTCTCTGCCAGAGAGGGGAAAATTAAATATTCATTGGCTTGATAGATTGTAATCAGGTCATTTCTGCTGATAAATCCATGATTGATGATGGGATAACCTAGCTCTATTTTGGAGTTGATCAGTTCTACCAGTTCTGGAAATTCATCACTGATTGTTAAATGCAGAATGCCATTGCCTGAGGAATCAAAAAAGTTACAAAAAGCTTCAATTAGATTTTCATGATTTTTGTGCATTCCACCGTTGCTGATATAAACAAAACCGTCTTTTCGCCGATGGTATGATTTTGTTTCGCTTTTAAGGGGCGGATAAAAAGTAAGCAATTGAATATTATCAATATCGACTTTGTATTTTGAAGCCAACCTTTTCCTGATCTGCTCCGATTGAACGAACCAAATATTGGTGTTTGCTTTAAGTGAATTTAAAATCATCGTCTTCACTTTAATTTTAGCTTTATTAGAAAAAGAAATAGATTCTGGCACATCTAAAAATAAAGTTTGATGAAAATAGGTGTAAACAGGTACATCTAAAGGAATTGTGGGTGCGAGATTACCAAAACAGAATACCTGTGAAAATTTCTTTTTTTTTCTTTTATAAAAAAAGTGTCTATTCATTAAAGTTGCTTTCATGAACACTTTTCGTCTATTGGGCACGATTGAAAAATCCCCTCTGCAACGTTCATCAAATAAATAGAACACAGGAATGTTATTAGTTTCCAGTGTTTCCACAAGATAATCCAGTAGGATTTTACCGCCACTGTTATTGATGTATAAGCTGTCTAATAGTATCATTTTAATTTTATTTCAGCCACAAAGCTATTTGATTTTGTTTATTCTTTTCAGGTTAAATATCATACCGGATTGTGCTCGAAAATTTTGAATCATCTGACACCTCAATTTTGATTCTACTTTCTAAGATTTTTAAATAACAAGTTCCATTCGGTCATGATGTGGGTTTTTGAAAATTTATTTGCTGATACTCTCGCAGCATGTCCCATTTTTTCTCTTAGATCATAGTCTGATGTAAGTCTTATTATTGCATTACTAAATTCCTGCAAATTACCTAATTCTATTAAAAATCCATTATCCTTTTCTACCAATTCGGCAGGCCCTTGCGGACAATCGAAAGATACGACTGGTAAACCTACTGTCATTGCCTCAATGATGGCTAATCCAAAACCCTCATACCTTGAAGAAAATAAAAAAAGTGAGCTATCTTGTAATTCAGCTTTTATATTGGTGGTAATGCCTTTTAATTTAATGTTCTGCTCAAGATTATTTACATGAATTTTTTCTTTAAGCATTTGCTCCCATTCGCCTTGGCCATAAATATCAAGCTGCCAGTTTACAAGCTTATTTTTGTTTAATGCCCACGAATCTATAAGCATATCAAATCCTTTCTGTGCATCCAGTCTTCCAACTGCAATCGCCCTCTGTTTCTTATAATCAGGAGTACTCTCTGACTGAAAGGAACAGAAATTGTAAATTTGTGAAATATTGTCGTGCGACTTTCTCCAGGAAAGTAAATCGTTTTCAGTTAAAACAACTACTTGATCCAATTTTTTCGTTTGCTTTATCAGTTGCTGTGTTCTTATCCACCCTAGGACTTCTGATTTAATACCAGGTTTACGTGAAACAGCAAACTGTTTTCTATGCGCTTTGGAAAAATGGCTTTCAAAAATTTTCTTACAATCCCCGACAAGATTTTGTAAAAATTCAAGTTCTTTACCGCCCGTAGAAATACAGATTTCGATTTGCTTAACTTTTATTATGTTTTCTAATTTAATTTTATAAACAGCACTTCGTTCTTTAACTTGTGCTCTTTTTTCTAAAAGTGGTAAACTATATGTGCTGTTAAAATCAAGATCTAAATGTATGACATCAATGTTTTCATTCAGATTAAAAAAAATCCCCCTTCCCATCTGGTCGGTCGTTACCAAAGTGACTTCATATTTATAGTCTTTTACTAGGGAATTTATTTTATCAGTTATAATCCTTTCCATTCCCCCGGGATTATATAAGGATGGAATACAATAAAGTAGTTTCATTTAATTAAAATTTTAAAATAGGCATAAATTTGTGCAATATCGTGTTTATCAAAAGGAAATGAATCGCTATTTGTTTTAATAAGTTTTAAAATAAACTCGATCTTTTTCGTGTGAGCCATAAAAACGCATAATCTGGCGCTAAAAGTATTCTCTAAATTACAGATACATATAATGGATAATTTAAGAGTCCATCGATATTAATTATAAGCTTTAGGTTGTGTTAAATAATAATTAATAAATCCATAGATGAATAACATGTATATAAAAGCGGATGAACCAATACCAACAAAGTAATCTTCACCTACGTTCATTAGGCCATAAATAGCCAAATAACCAGTCAATATGAGCGGTACTTTACGCTTATTTGCAAATATCGATAAAATTGATAAGAAATACATCAGAAGGGCCAGTACAGTAAAAACGATGCCCATATTCAGTACAAAACGAATATAACAATTGTGCATATTTCCGGTACCAGCTATTAACATATTTGCATTCATCCCATTCCCTAACCAAAAATTATTGTTTATCGCAAAATAAGCACGCTTCCAAACATCTTCCCTACCTGAGTCAGCTGCGGCATCGGAAAGGTGCTCAAACCGGCCTAATACAAAGGATAAATCAATAAAATATGATACAACTGTAAGGAGTAGAATCAACATTATTAAGCTACCCGCCAAAGATCTCAACTTATTGTAATACTGTAAAATAAAGATCAGCAGAACTCCCACCATTGCATTACGAGACCCCGAGAACAGCATTGTTAAAAATACACCAGCGACCAAGATATAGAATAATCTTTTGTTGAAGGGATGATAATGATGAACCAATAGTAAAATGACCAACCAAAACACTGTGGATATACCGTAAGCATTTGCATTATCCACAAAACCAAAAAATCTCTGCCCGCTTAAGACCAGATGACCGTTTAAGAGAAGTGAAAAAAAGAGGAAAAAAGCAATACAGTAAATAAAAGTCTTTGTAAACCGAAGATTCTGCCCGATCGCTCCTCCTATAACAGGAGGTATAACTAGGGCCAGAATACTCAACGCAAAGAAGCGAATGTAATCTGTGCCGTCCACTACCGCATACACGAACTGTACGATGTAAAATAAAGATAACAAATACACAGGCCTGCTGATTTTGAAACCTTTCTTTAGCTTTAAGTGCACGAACCACATTACCGTAAGTATACCCAAAATGGACCATCTTATGATCGATGCCGCTGTAGAAACAATCGGTGGAAGGGTTCTAGCAGATACCACCTCCGTCATCTCTGAATCTGAAACAGACATAACAAAAGGTGCAATTGCAAACAGTGCTATTACAAGAAACTGGGTGATATTTAAGCGACTATTTTTGAGCATTTAAAAGTTGCAATAGACTTGCCGTTTGAATTTGCGGATTAATAGCTTTGGATAATTCTCTGCTTCGATTACAAAAATCAACCAGGTCCTCACCATTCATATTTATAATTCTTTCAAGTTTAATTTGTAAGTCCATAATAGAATTATCGTAAACACGGTAGCCGTTGTAATTATTAATTACGAAATGAGGTGCAGCCCCACAAGTCTCCGTGCAGATTATAGGTAATCCTGCAGAAGCAGCTTCATGTAGCACTAATGCCCATGGTTCATGCAGTGAGGGTAATACAAAACATCCGGAATTTTGCATTTCGTCTATCAGTAAATCCTGTGGTAGGTGACCTTTTATGATAAAATCTCCACCAGCCTCTAATTCCTTCTCCAAATCACCCGCTCCAATCAAGGTAAACGTCCAGCCCTTCTTGTTGTCAATAGACGACCATGCGATTGCTAGATTCCGAAGACCTTTTAATTCTATTAACCGGCCGATATAAACAAAGTTTTTAGGATAGCTATTCTTTTTAGTCTCTATATCTACGCCATTAAATTTGTCGTTGTCAGCAGACAACGAATTAAAAATAATCTGTTGGTTGTGAAAACCTAATTTGCGCGCATAATCATATTGCCTAATGCCAGCGACCCACAGATGAGTAAACATAGTTTTTACGTGATAAGGACTAATAAATGCATTAATTCTCTGTTTTATAGTACCATACCATGGTGTATCCGACACCGCAACGATTGGAATATTATGGCTTATTATTAGTTGTTTACAAATCCAATTATAAACTGGAACAGCCCAACCCGCGGTCACTAAAAGATCTGGCTGGAAATCCCGAATTTGATTTAGCATTTCTTCACGCGATAGAGTTTGATAATGTGTGGTTTCAAAATTTCCCAAATCCGTTGGAACATTTTGATTGAAGTAGCCCATATGAAATGCGCGAACCTCAGCTCCAGCTGTGCGGATGAAAGTTTTGATTGAAAGCACCTGATGCGGCACATAATCGACAACTAGAAAAACTGCCTTCATATTAATATATTTGTAAATCTTTTATAATCTTCGATGGTACTCCGCGACCATTGGTTTTTCTTTCACATCTTTAGAACTACAGCTGAGACCGCTATGATTCCTTTTTAACCTGTTATATGACTGAGCAAAATATAAGGCCACTTGAGAGTAAATGTCAAATTAAGTTATTTTGTTCATCGTCTCTAAAATCCTTAATTATTTTAGCTGGTACACCTGCAACCCTATGAAAACCAGGAACATCTTTAGTTACAACCGCACCGGCCGCAACATGCGCCATCCTACCTACAGTTACTTTTGGTAAAATTATTGCTCCAATAGCTATAGTCGCACCAGCACAAATTCTTATGTCACCATATTGACCTTCTTTTGCTACACAAAGTCCGTCAGCAGAATATCTATGAAAACCGGTAACAAGAATGCACCTAGTCGAAATCTTTGAATAATCCTCCAAAACAACTGTACTTCCGGCGGCACCAGTTATCATCGATTCTGGCCCTAAGAAACAATTGTTCCCAATTTTAAGTGTGATATTACCAAGAATTTTCACTGAACTTGTTATTTCAACATTATTTCCTACGGTTACGCCAGCCCATCGTAATAATTTTGCTTTTAGCTTATGAGCACGGGAATTAGGAATAAAATTAAAAATTGCTCTTACAACAATCATTTTTTTTGTGTTTATCATTCTAATTTTTTACATATTAAACATTTGTTATAAAGTTCTCTTCAAAGAACAAAACTGACTATAGAAACAGAAAAAATTTACTCGAAGTAACATTATTATGATTCTGTAATATTATTTATAGAGTGGCACTTCAAGAGCGTAGCGAATCTTTAAATAAATTCGTCGATGTGATAATTTGGACAAATGGGAAGTTTTCTTCAAATGATAATAGATGAAATTCCTGTTCGACAGTTGGGTGCTAGGACTGGTACTATTCTTACCAAAGATTTTTCGGTACCTTTCAACCTGATGTTGATCTGTTAAATTATTAAGGAAAAATTTTTTTCCTTTTTCTTTTACACTATGCAACAAATCCCGGTCACTATCTAAACGTTTTATTACGTTTACATAGTCAATGGGACTATTATCTTTTATTCGAAACCCGTTTTCACCATCATTTATTAGATCTGGAATCGCTGATTCTTCAAGGTTATTGCAAATGGGAACCACGCCATTTGCCAGAGCCTCCACCACCAACATGGGACCAGTATCTAGCTTTGTAGGTACAATTATGATATCTGATAATCGCAGTTTATCTAGAAAATCGTTACGGTTGAGACCGCCGAAAGTTTCAAATCGGTTGTCTAAAAGTAACGAATGTTTTTCGGGCATTAGACACCATTTAAATACAAATTTCAGTGTGGTGCCCATCAGTAATTTCGCAATATTTTTCATGATATCAGCGCCTTTGTTTACATTTAGTCCATTGGCAAAGATAATCTTTATATGCTGATTATTGTGTATGTTATTGTAGCCAGGATCTTTGAATGTTTGCGGGATAAAAATTACTTTCTCTTTCGGAAGCTTATACTTCTTAATCGCGTCGGTAACCATACGGGAATTCTGACAGACAATATGATCAACATATTCTTGATTTACTGCAGCCATTTTACCAATAATACCAAAATTGGTTAGGGTATATTTTCGGGCAAATCCGTGCATTACCGAAATTTTAACAATTTTACTGTTAATCACCGGCCACAGTCCTGCTATATATGATGTATTGTTGTTAATAATGACTTCAGGTTGTAGAGAATTAATATCCGCGAGCAATTTTATAATAGTCAGTTCCTCACCCTTATAGGTTTCGGATATATTGTATAACGCCCAATTGTAATTTACATTTACGGGCGGAATATTATTGTTTTCCCTGATTAAATATACCGTAATATCATACCCCGCATTCGCCAGGTTGGTTGCAAGGTCGTGAGAGTATGCTGAAACTCCACCGGTTTGGCCGACAGACGACAGGCCGCCTGTAGTGATTAGTATTTTTTTATGATTTGCAAGCATCGTAATAATATATCGGTAATAACCGCGCTGTTGTTTTTAAAAATAAACTTAATTGTCTCATAATATTTTCCATTTGGTAACAAATGAAGTCGAATTCGAATTCGGGATTGGTGCTTCCGAAGAATATCTAACCGTTTCATTCGGCTCTTTTTGAAGTTCGGCGAATAGTTACTTAAGATGGCTCCGATTATATAAAGCGTCCGCTGCTTTTCTATATGATTTATATAATCTTTGTCCAAAGCAAACTTTGCAAGTAGCTTATACCGTAATTCAGTAACGGTCTGCGCGAATGCATATGTTATTTCATAAGGATATTTTTTTTTCACCAGAGATTCGCCCGGTGTCTGAAAATAATAATAGCCAGCATAGCTCAATACCCCCAGATTTTTAATTTTTTGCAAAAATGAGAGGTTAAAAACAGCATCTTCACCGAAGTGAAATTTCCTGTCAAACCGTAAATTATTTGCGTTAATTACAGAAGCTTTAAAGCACTTTGCAAAAGGACCGCTCAGAAGACTGTTTCTGTCCAATTCTGGTATAACAGTCAGGGATGAACTGCTTGGATAGATGTAAGTAATGTTTCTTTTATCTTCTTCACCAAAATACTTAATGACTCCTGAAACGATTAATTCATTATCTTCCCTCTTTATCTCGTCCGCAAATTGACGGAGGAAATCCCTTTTAAGAAAATCATCGGCGTCCACAAAGGTGATGTAATGACCCCTCGCGACTAAAATACCAGCGTTCCTGGCTTCTGAAACTCCCTGGTTTACCTGATTAACTACTATAATGCGCAAATCTTGCAATGCCGCTCTTTCACAAATCTCCAAACTGGCATCGGTGGAACCGTCATTGATAAGAATGAGCTCAAAATCAGAATATAACTGAGTGCTCAAACTATTTATACAGCGTGGCAAATATTCCGCGGCGTTATAAACCGGAACTATTATCGTAAATAGGGGTGCATTATTATCCATTTAGCACATTGTTGAAAAACCGAACTGCTTTATCTTTTTCTATCCTAATCTTTTCATTCACCTGATCATAATCTATCATTTTGGTCAGGAAAGAATTTTCAAAATCTTCACTGCCAAACAAAAGACGATCCCGTAATTCCAAAACATCAAGAAGGGATTCGAAACGGGCAACGCCCCGGTGCTCATTGGCAATCACCAAAAACGGTTTATTGAAAATGATGGCGAAAATCATCCCGTGAAATGAATCTGTAATTACGTATTCTGCATTTTGAAAACTTTGAAGCCAGCTTTCTACCGGTACTTTTGTACTTAGATCGCTGTCCTTATAATTTTCTTTAGTCACTTCTACTCCATATACAAATCTCTCTTTTAGTTCAAGTTGTTTTTTTACTTTTTCAATAATTTCTAATTTGAAAGGTGTCTTGTCCAGTACGTAGCAAAATAATTCTTTTGTGTTTAACCTTCCTTTTAAACCAAAAAGCTTGCTGTAATCTGTTTGGTGCAGAAGAAGCGTTGGATCGATCACATGATCTGCCTTTATATTGAATTTCTGCGAGAGTAACTGTACACCTGACTTTTCCCGTACTGAAATAGCATCAAAATCTTCAAGCAGCTTTCTTATCTGGGGAATTCTGTCGCTAATGAGTGAATCTTTTCCGAAGGAAGCAGCGTACGCTATCTTTTTTGTTTTTTCTTTAGGAAAATCCAGAAAATAACCTTCTATAAAAGCATTGATATATTCTAATCTCCAAACCTGATCACTGCCCACAACTACAGCATCAAACTCGTTTAATCTAATGTAGTCTTTCCACTCCTGTAAAGTACTTGCAGGGGGTGCGAGCTTTATATAGCTTTTAATAAAAGTACTAAATACATTTTCGGTGTTCTTTTTCGTTCGCTCAAGCTTTCTATACCTGAAACGGTGTAGTATCAGTTTCAAACGTAAGATAAAAGGTTTGGGAATTTCGTACATATTTAGGTGTACCACCTCAGCCCCTCTTTCCTGTAGGAAATATTGCAGCGCAAACGCCTGTAGGATTCCGCCGTAATTGGTTGATAGCTTAAGTGTCTGTATAGCTAGCTTTGTCTTCATTTTACTTTTTGTGTTTGCTTAATAAGAGTAACAGAAAACCTTGTGACATTTCGCTTTTTCCAAAAGATTTAGAGTAGTCGTTGATTCCATAGGTATCTCCTGAAGTTTGTAAAACAAAGCCATCCTTTGAAATGTATTTGCTTATTTTTTTTAAAATCTGTTGATTAGCATCTTTCCTATTCATAGAATATAAAAACATAAGTGAAGATGAAGCATCGAAATAATAATCAGAACTCCCTGGAAATTGACTCCATAGTTTATCATCCGTTTGTATTTTATCCAGCGTCTCAGATAATCCATCAAACTCTGATTTAAATTCACCTGTAGCATTATGGAACGAGGACAGACCGATAAAATACCAGCCAATTCCCCGACCCCAGTTTGTAGGCCCTACTTTTATTTTAGCTTTTACATTGATACCGTGAGTTGGTAAATAAGTTTCTTTGTCTACACCATATTTAATATAATATTGTAATTGATATCTCGCATCGTTTATCGCATTTGTATTATTGAAGGTTTCTCCGTATTTTACTAAAAATGGGACGACCATACCAATTACATCAGACAATTGAATGGGTTGATTTTCTCTATACAAAATAATACCTTCGTTATTCTTTAATTTCTGAGTTTCATTATACAAAATATTACAGAAATTCAAATATTTCTTGTCACCAAACGTATTGTATAAATTTATAGCGGTAAGACCATACGGAATTTGATCGACCTTATCTAGTTTAAAAACCGGTCTTCCTTCCGCATCTAATATTTTATCAAAAGAATTTTTAACCGTCGTGAGATTAGTCTTATCTTTCTTTGAAACCAGATAGGTGGATAAACCATAGTATAGAAATGCTTTAGGATAATTATAAGTTTTAAAACCAGCAGGATGTGGACTTTTTAAAATATCATATATGGTTTTTGTAAACCCTCCTGGATCTGACCATACAGAAACACTTTTTCCATCAAGCATTTCTATAGATCTATTCACCACCTTATCTTCAATGTCGTCACCACGTTTAATAGTTGCTACTGGAAAAAATTTCGTCTTCAGCTTAGGCCACAGAAATGGAACCGTATCTAAACTTATAACTGCTATGTTTAGTGCTATTGAGATCAAGAGTATTAACCCTAAGATTTGCTTTGTTGAGTTTTTCATATTATCTGCGTATAAAATTGGTCAAAAATATCCTTTCGCTTTTGCTCATTCCGATAAAAAATATCAAAAATAAATTGATCATGACGCTTAATCCTGCTTTGTATAAAAAACTAATTGACTGGTTTTGAATAACTAAAGTGTAATTAATTAATGCATAATAAATTGCTATAAATACAAATGTAACAGCTGCAATGGGAAGTAAAACGTCTTTTAGAAATACAGAGACATTTAAGTTTATTAATTTCCGCAAAAAAAGTACGCGAAGAAATAAGGAAATTAAATTGATTGCAATAATAACATAGAAAACTAAATTAGGATCATTATAAATTTTCAATAACAGGTAGGATAAAGGAACACATAGTAAAATAAAAGATCCAATGGTAATCTGATACCACTTGATATTTCCGGAAGCTTGTGCACCAATCATTAGTGGTCCTGAAATTGAATCTATTAATACATTTACTAAACTTAATACCACAAACATTGAGGTGTAGATTGGTGGGTTTTTCAACCAGATCTTAAGAACAAAATCAACGTTGAATATAATGGGACACGCAATGATGAACATAATAAAATACGACAGTTTCGCACTTTGACAGATCAATTTTATGGATTCTTTTATTTCGCCTGCGGCATATCTTTTTACTATTTGCGGATTCACAGCCATCTGAAAGTTAGAAACAAAAGTATTTACCACGCCCTGAACCTGCATCGCAATACCGTATGAAGCATTGAGCAAGGTGCCAAAAAACAAATTTAATAAAATATTGATTCCCTGTGATCTGCCAATAGCTGCAACATTACCGAAAAGACTCCAGCCTGAATACGATAAAAGCGTTTTAGTGTAAGATTTATCATAGTAAAATTCGTACTTACTTTCTTCAAAGTGTTTTTTACAATAGGTTTTCTCAAAAAAGCGTACAAAGAAAGCAATCCCAAATAAAAGAGCAGAGTAAAGGATTAATTTGTCAAAATCTACTATTACCAGTAAGTAGACTATAATTAATTTAAAAACGACCTCAAAGATACTTATGTAAGCATAAATGTTCATTCTTTCTCTGGCGATGATCAAAGCATTATAGGGAACTTGAATAATTCCAAATAAAAAGGTAAAAACAGAGAATTGATATACCCAGTTTACTGCAATCATTCGTTCTGCAGGAAGATTTAGTTTATAATTAACGAACCATAATCCTACAGATTCTGCAAGTATCAAT
Organism: Flavobacteriales bacterium UBA5040; assembly: GCA_002415135.1. Classification (GTDB taxonomy): domain Bacteria; phylum Bacteroidota; class Bacteroidia; order Flavobacteriales; family Weeksellaceae; genus Kaistella. The sequence continues at coordinate 150,141 of DIBY01000021.1, forward strand.
ACAATTATTGCTATTAAAAAATGTATGTTTAATGTCGTATTAAAAGTTTTCTTTAATTGGAAATAATCTTTAGAACCGATGTCAAACGAGAGAAATCGTTGCGTCGCAGAAGACATCGCACTGTTAAAGAAACTAAAAATGACAACTATTCCACCGACAACATTATAAACTCCATAATCTTCTATGCCTAAAGTATTAAGAACAATTCTGGAAGTATACAATCCTACTGCCATTGTAAGGAACATTCTAAAATACAAAAAGATTGTATTTTTAGCAATTTTATTGTTCTCTGACACTACTTACTGTTTTCCATTAATACAACTTGCCTTCTTAGATCACTACTTGAAAAACGATGATCACGTTGGTTAAAAACCAATATAATTCCGTTTTCTTCACAATAATCTCTACCCGTAAATTTTTTATCTTTGTACTCATCACCAATAAAGCGGATATCAATCTTAAATGAATGTAAAATATCTTCAAGATCTAGCTCAGTTGCATACGGTATTATCTCATCTACAAATTTGCATCCTTTTAACTGAATGTATCTTTCTACAACGGTTTGGACAGGCTTGTTTTTTTCCGGTCTATCTACTGTAGGGTCAGTCTGTAAACCTACGATAAGATAATCACAGTTTCTCCGTGCTTCTTCAAGCATTTTAACATGTCCAGCATGAAATAAATCAAAAGCACTAAATGTTATACCTATTTTCATAATTAATATTTTATAATCTCCCGTCGATACTTGATACTAAAACTCCTTTCACGTCATAAATGACAGCTTTGTCTTTTTTTAACGTATCTAAATCAAGCCCTACAAATTCTTGATGAGCCACGCCTAAAATAATGGCGTCAAATTTATCATTTGGGATTTCTGATGTGCTTTGAATACCGTATTCTTTTTGTACTTCAGCAACATTTGCCCAGGGATCATAAATGGTCACTTGCGTTCCATAATCTTCCAAAGCCGCGATAACATCTACAATTTTGGTATTTCGAACATCGGGACAGTTTTGTTTAAAAGTAATACCGAGCATTAAAATCTTCGCATTATTAACGGCAATGTCTTTTTTAATCATTGTTTTGATCACCTGTGAAGCCACATATTGTCCCATGGAATCATTCAGTCTTCGTCCAGCTAAAATAATTTCAGGATGATACCCGTATTCCTGGGCTTTCTGGGCTAAGTAATAAGGATCAACGCCAATACAGTGTCCTCCAACTAAGCCGGGTTTGAAAGGAAGAAAATTCCATTTGGTTCCCGCAGCTTCCAGAACATCATGCGTGTTAATGTCCATCAAATTAAAGATTTTTGCCAATTCATTGACAAAAGCAATGTTGATATCCCGCTGAGAGTTTTCAATTACCTTTGCAGCTTCCGCCACTTTAATGGTTGGTGCGAGATGAGTACCGGCAGTAATCACCGCTTTGTAAATTTCATTAACAACTTGACCTATTTCTGGAGTGGAGCCTGACGTCACTTTTACGATCTTTTCGACGGTATGTTCCTTATCACCCGGATTAATTCTTTCAGGAGAATATCCAGCAAAGAAATCAACATTAAACTTTAAACCTGAAATTTGTTCTACGACCGGGATACAATCTTCTTCCGTACAGCCAGGATAAACTGTCGATTCATAAATAATGATATCGCCCTTTTTTAAAACTTTTCCAACTGTTTCACTCGCTTTAATTAACGGCGTCAAAACAGGTCGGTTATTTTTATCAACTGGTGTAGGCACCGTAATGATATAAATATTGGAATCTTCGATATCTTTTAAATCAAATGAACAATAAAGTCCTTTTTTGTGAAAAGAAGGATTGTTTTCCACCAAGGCAGATTTTAAAAGTTCATCGGAAATTTCTAAAGTGTCATCATGTCCTTTCTCTAATTCCTGAACTCTCGCTTGATTAATATCAAATCCAACTACGGGAAATTGGGTAGCAAAAAGTCTCGCTAAAGGCAATCCCACGTAACCAAGACCGATAACTGTTATTTTATGTTGCATCAAATTATTTTAAATTATTCCAATACCAGGTTACCGCTTCTTTCAAACCGTCCTTCATGGAGAACTGCGGATGATAATCAAGTAAGTTTTTTGCTTTGTCAATGCTGGCTAAAGAGTGGGGAACATCGCCTTTACGATAATCACCATATTTGACTTCTACATGTGCGATCTTTGGATCAAATTCCGCTAAATATTCTTTTAGATATTTCACTAAATCGTTCAGCGTAGTTCGTTCGCCAAACGCGGTATTATAAACCTGGTTCAGAGCTTCTGTGTTAACTGAGGTTATGGCCAAAAGATTCATTAAGACGACATTGTCGATATAGGTGAAATCCCGGGAATATTCTCCACCGCCATTAATGGTAGGGGATTCGTGTGCCATGAATTGCATTACGAATTTTGGAATCACCGCTGCATAGGCTCCGTTTGGGTCTTGACGACGACCAAAAACATTGAAATATCTTAAACCAATCGTATCAAAATCATAGGTTCTTTTAAATACATCAGCATATAATTCATCCACATATTTGGTAATCGCGTAAGGAGACAAAGGTTTTCCGATGACGTTTTCTACTTTCGGTAAAGCTTCCGAATCACCATAGGTAGAAGAGCTGGCTGCGTAAACAAATCTTTGAACACCAGCATCTTTGGCAGCGACTAACATTTTTAAAAACCCCCCAACATTGACCTCATTACTTGTGATCGGATCATTGATCGACCTAGGTACAGATCCTAAAGCAGCCTGGTGTAGTACAAAATTTTGGTTTTCGCAAGCCTTTTTACAGGTTTGCAAATCTCGGATATCTCCTTCGATCAAAGTGAAATGACGATTTTCAAGAAATGGCGCTATATTTTCCTTTTTCCCCGTCGCAAAATTATCAAGACAGGTAACAATTGCTCCATTTTGCAGTAAAGCGTCGCAAAGATTAGATCCAATAAACCCCGCTCCTCCAGTGACCAATACTTTTTTATCTTTTAATTTTTTAAAATCTACCATTCGATCTGTATTATCTTGTAATTTATATTTGTTTTTTTAAGGTCTATTAACAAAGGAAGAGTCAAAACCTCGATTAGAATTTTTCTTTTAATCGTTGCCAAAATGTTTTGCTTTCATCAGAATAATACCCATAGCCATATTTACCGCCGTAACCATATCGAAGTTCCTCTTTATCAATATCGTTAAGAACGATACCGATTTTTTTCACATTTTCATCGGCTTCAACCACCTTAATATAATTCAAGAGTTGTTTCTCCGTGTATTTGGCTCTGGTCACATAAACCAAAACATCGGCAAGAGCCAGGATGTGAAAAGAATCACTGACCATCATCATGGGTGCGGAGTCAATTAAAACATAATCGTAACGCTTTACCAAATCATCGATCAGTACTTTTAGACGTTGATCTTCCAGGAGATCAGTAGGATTGGGTGGAATGCTACCTGAATCAATAATATCTAAATTAGCGTTAAGTCCGGATGGATTAATAATGGCTTCCACTTCCGTAGTATCATCGGCTAAATAATTAGAAAGTCCTAATACCCCCAAAGGTATATATCTTTTCAGTTGAGGATTTCGAAGATCTGCCCCGATGATCACCACTTTTTTGTTCGAACTTAAGCTTAAGGCAGAATTCATGGAAACGGTCGTTTTTCCTTCTCCTTTCACCGAAGATGTAAATAGAATAACGGGCGCACGGCCTTGGATCTTGGTGAGCATGAATTTCAAATTGGTGGTCAAAATTCTGAAGGCTTCGGCATAGATCGAGAGATCATTTTTCATGACCATATCTCCCGTTTCTTTATCAGCCGTAGGAATCTCAGCAAGTAAGGGGATATTAGGTATAACTCGTAATATATCGCCCTTGTTTCTAACTTTTGAATCAAAAAAGAAATAAACATATAATAATAAAAAAGGAAGGGCCAACCCGAGGACTAAAGCAATCAAATAAATTTTGGATTGTTGTGGAGACACAGGATTTGCATTGGTATAAGCTGGATTGACCACTCTTGCTTTAGGCGTTGTAACGGCTAAGGAGATCGACGTTTCTTCTCGTTTTTGCAACAGGAATAAATAAAGCGCTTCTTTAATATTTTGTTGGCGGTCAATATTTCTAAATATTTTTTCCTGACCCGGAAATTGAGCAACAGCAGCTTTGTTTTCGTTCACTTTTTGTTGTAACGAAGCCATATTCGATTGCAAAGACATCCGTGATTTCTGCAGGTTTTCTTTAATAAGAGATCTCATCGAAGAAATATCACGATTGAACTGAATAACCGCTGGATTAGAACTGGTCGCCTGTCTTAAGGTTTTATTACGCGTTAAGACCAATTGGTTGTATTCATTGATGACATTATCTAAACCCGACGGCATACCCAAATTACTGGGCAAGAGTTGTTCATTATTAGCAGAATTAGCATAGGATAGAACAGAGTTGACCATTTCGAGCTTAGTACCAACGTCCATTATTTTTTTAGTCGCTTCGTTCGCATTCTCAACAGAGAGTTGAGCTTGAGTCACCAAATCGGTGATTTGATTGTTTCGCTTAAAGGTCGCTTTCTGGTCCTCAATATTGCCCAGTTCTTTGGTGATCAAATCTAATCGTCCATCGATAAACATTGCCGTATTCTGAGATTCTAAATTTTTATTGTCAGTCGCATCTTTGTTGTACTGCCTAATTAACTCATTGAGAATGTTTTCTGATTTTTGAGGTATTGACCCAATCCGAGTCAGGCCAATGATGTTGGATTTATTCTTGGAGTCCTGTTCACCAACAATACTTTTTTCTAAATCATTAACTACTCGCTGAGGATCAACAATTGATAAATTCAAAGGTTGCGTGAATTTAACTAACGGTTGGCGATATATCGTAAAAGCTGCAAAGGGAATGCTGATTTTTTGTCCGTATCGATAAGTTTTTTCTGCTTCTCCTTCCTGTTTTAATTTAAACTGTGAACCATCAACCTGTAAAAAAGAGTACGATTGAGATCTGAATTTCTTTGGATCAGAAATTTCTAATGTACCAAATATTGGAGTTTCTTCGTAAATGTTCGTAGTGACTAGTCGTCCTTCCGACGACACCTGAACATCTAAATTCAATTTTTTAACCAGATCATACAGAAGTGGTTTCGATTTCATAATCGCAATCTCATCCTGTAAGTTGTTTCCACCAAAACCGCCGCCAAGCGAAACGTTGGCAAAATCTTCCATGCTGATACTACTTTTCTTATTTTCAGAAGTTGAAACCAAAATGGAGGCAGTGCTTAAATACTGCTTGGGCGTATAACGAAGATAAAGCCAGGCAAAAATCAAGGCAATAAGCAGAGAAAGCAAAAACCAAGGCCATTTTTTTAAGTATTTGTTCAGTTCCGCCTGTAAATCAAAGGAGGATTGACCTTCCTGTTCGGTGAATTCGTCCATATTTATTTTAAAGTACTAATAAGGATTGAAGTAATGGCAACTGCACTTCCGATGATCGAAAAGATCAGAGTACGGTTAGGATTGGTGCCTGCGATAATTTTTTTATTTGCGTCAGGTTCTATATACAGCACATCATTTTGCTGCATATAGTAATAAGGAGAAGAAGTAATGTTTTTTTCCGTGAAATCAATGACATAGGTTTGGTCGCTTCCATTTTCGTGGCGCACTAATTTTACTTTGGTACGATCTCCATTGTCGGTCATGTCTCCGGCCATTCCTAAAGCCTGTAAAAGAGTCACTTTATCGGAAGCACTTGTATACTGTCCTGGTTTTTTTACTTCACCTAAAACAGTAATGTTAAAGTTTAATTGACGAATTGAGACCAAAGGATCAGTTAGGTATTCCAGTAATCGAATTTCAAGGTTTTCTCGTAGCTGAGACATGGTCATATTTTGCACCAGTATTTTTCCTAAAACAGGGAATATAATGTAACCATCGTTATCAACCAAATATCCTTGTGGAATAGTTTGCGCACTTTGACTCTGCGCATCGTTTGTATTACCTGCCTGATTCATGGAATGAAGATTAAAAGGCCTTACCGCGTTATCATCAAAAGCTGTCACTTTAATATCCAATAAATCGCCAGATTGTAAATGCGTTCCCAGAAAGACTGCCTGTTTTAATTCCTGGTCTACATTTGAAGTTTGGTTTTCCATGTAAACCATGTTTTCTTTCGGTTTACAAGAAATTGCTCCTATAATGAGCGTTGTTAGAAGAAAAATACTGGTAATCTTTTTCATAATGATTGTAAGAATTTGCAAAGATAAGAAAAATAAATATCTTCATATGGTTAGCAAATAAGAATTATCCCCATCTTTGGACGGTTTGGTTAAAATACCTCGCTAAACAATTAATAATTCTGATGATTGTATGAATATCTGGAATCATTGCTAAAAATAATTCATTTTTATAATAATAATGATGTTAACAGGATTTAATATAGACTTGGTCTGTAAAGTATTCATTATTTGGTGAAGAATATTTAGCTGCTCTCGAACAGGAGTTCAGTTTCTTTCATGAGTTGTAATAATAGCTCTTCGATTACCAACAGTTGTTCCTCCGAACTATAGGTGATATGATCGTTAAATCTTAAATAGTGATCGAGGTTGAGAAAAAACCGATCTTTTGATACCTTATTAAAGAGATATTCTAGCTTTTCTAGCTCCGGTTGAGCATAAATGCAAAGTCTCCAGAGAGTTTCAGGCGCAAGATAGTTCGGCATATAAACCAGGAAGCGATAAATATAGACGCGCAGAATTCTGCAAAAAGCTGTTGCGAAAATAGCGTAATATCCTTCATAATTATCTGCACTGTGGTTCTTTCTTAATGTAATAAACTGTTCGGCGCTGAGTGTCGCGGCTCGGTAGTACAGATCCAAGTCAGGATAGTAGGGAGTGTAGGGTTTTTCCAAATGGATTGCAGGATGATAAGGTCTGGAAAAATAAACTCTACGTGCTATCGTCATTATTTTTTCAAAAAAGCCCTGCCATAAGTAAGAATTATCTTGAACCCAACTTCTGCTGTGACCAATTAATACAAGTAAACATCTGCCTTCGGTTAGGTCTGAAACCGACTGTTGAATACGATTCAGTAATGCAGTCCCTAACTGATTGCCTACCAGCAACAGATAAAATATCGTTTGCTTATGCCGGATTGTAGTATGATAATGATATATTTCTTCTGGCTTTGACATAGAGATGATGGTTGATAATGCTTCCGAAAGAATGGTATCTAAAGGAGTTTCGGCCACCACCGAAGAAATCTGGATTTCTTTTTGGTGTTTTAGTCTTGATTTAAACTCTCGTAAACTATCAATGACCAACTCATAAAGTTTTACTTCAGTTTCAAAAACGGCCGTATAAAGCTCATAATTCAGCATACTTTCATCATCTTCGATTTTTGCTTTCTCCAGTACCTCTAGAAGATAAAAGGTGTTGTTATTCTTCTTCACAAAAAATTGCTCTAAAGCAGGAAGGTATGGCATCAAGTCTTCGATACGTTGGTGAAGATTCTGCTTCAGGCTTTTGTTGCCCAAATAGAGCCTTTCAAGGCAATCAACATCATGTTCGAAAACAGAGATATAGTTTAAAAAAGATCCCATCATCGATTCGTTAGCATGACATTGATGCGCTTGGCAAAGAAGCAATTGGTGGTCGTGATTAAAACGGTTTTTAAATACTTTAACTTTTTTTCTGCAAGCTTCTTGAATATTGGCAAATTCCCCATGAACATTGCCATAGATAAGCTGGAATGACTGGAAATGATAGAGCAAAAAAGGATTTCCCGCCTTTGCCTCGTTTATTAAGCTTGAAAGAGTTTGCACATTGATTAATGTTTCACTTTGCATAGCGGCGTTTGTACCCCATTTTCTCCCTTTTATTGTTAGTGCCTCTTTAGAGCTTTCAGTACAGATTAAGATTTGCACCACTTTTTCTGGACCATCAGAATCTTTATAAAAGATGGCTTCAATCGAAAATTCTGTAACCAGTTGTTTCAGAATTTGCTGCAGGTTGGTGTTTCTTGCAAAACTCGGAATTGTATTGGTTTTCATAATAGATAATTTTTTAATTTGTTGTTGATATCGATAAAAAGGGTTCCAATAAAAATTCTGAAGACTCTAGATTTAATGTAGCAGTGAACATTTAATAACATTTTTTTAAAAGTTCTCAATTGGGCACACCATTTTTTTCTTCAAGTAAAGTTGTTAAGAGTTTGCAGGATATACTATTCTCGATCAGGATAATTTATCCTTCTAAATGGAAGTTGTAAGACTTCTTCCTGAATGTTTAAAGAGGTAGTGGTGGTTCTTGGTCCCGGTGACTAAATTATCCCGGTTCTGGGATTTTAAAGAACAGATTTTTAACTTTACTTTTTTAAAAAATCACTATCTTTAGGCCTTATTAATTCAGAAACTAATGGACAAGAAAATACACCAGGGAAGAAACATCAAACGTTTTCGGGAAATGCAAGGCATCAAGCAGGAAGCTTTAGCTTATGATTTAGGCGACGACTGGAATCAGAAAAAAATTTCAATGCTGGAACAGAAAGAAGAAATTGACCTCACTTTGCTCCAGAAAGTATCGGAAGTTCTGAAATTACCCGTAGAAGCTTTTCAAAATTTTGATGAAGAACAGGCGATAAATATTATTTCGAATACATTTCATGATTTTAAAGATAATGCTGTAGCTTCCGCAATGAATTATCAATGTGATTTTAATCCAATTGAAAAAGTTGTCCAACTCTATGATGAGAAAATTGCATTGTATGAAAGAATGTTGAAAGAGAAGGACGAAATGATGGCCAGATTGGAAGCCTTAATTAAAAGTAAATAAATACTGCTACTCCTAAATTCTAGCATTGCTGCCTACTGATTTTTTTATTATCTTATTATCTATAATAGATAACCATGTTTTACTTTAAGACGATAACTTAGAATTCATTTGTCACTTGATGTAATCGTCTGGAAATCAATTATATTTTCGGGTCTTTAAATAAGATTAAATTGATGAATCATTAACATCTCTAAGTATTTCAACTTTCGCACGGGATTATTACTTTAATAAATCTAACTATGGTGGGTCGCTTGATGTAAAAATAGGGATAGGAGACAAAAACATAGCTTTCTTTTGGCAATACTTTCTAATTTTAAAATATCATAATCTTGCTTTTTCCGAACTTTATTCAGACCAAAACTTTATGGCCGCGCAAATCCAGTCTTGACGAAAACATAAACGTCCGAAACCTAAAGGAGAGTAGGCGACTACAGGGAGTCAATTTTTTCAAATGAACCTACCTCAACCTCAACCTTATAAGCATTTCAACTGACTTAGGAGATTTTTACGTTAAGAAATCTACTATAGATTCGCCGATTCAATTAAAGGTATAAAGATGAGGCAAAAAAGAATATTGCTTCCAGCGATAAAATTCAACTATCAGTATATAAAAATACCCAGTGTTTGAGTGGCGGCAAAAAATTAAATTTTAATAAACCATTGATATTTCCGCCCGAGTTTTGGGGATTTTCTAAGAAGAAATATTGTTTTTTTAGTAAAAAGATCCAGTCTTGACCTTTTTTTTACTTTTTGTGTCAAGACAAACCATTGCAAATGGTTCGCTGATTCCTTTAAAACAACAATCACGATGAGGCAAAAAGTAAAAGAGAAATATATTTGACTGTATAGTTCATTCAGGATTATCATTTATAAGTGTATAGTTATATCAGGATTTATCTATTAATCTGTATAGTTATTTTAGGACGGGTCAAGGACGGGTCATGTAAAATTATACTTCATAGATGCTTCACGGATACTTCATGGATACTTCATGGATACTTCATGAGGAGTTCATGAAAAAATATTTTGATGAAGTACAATTTTAAATGAAATAATCAAGACATTTAATAAAATCAGGAACATATATTAATCTCAAAAAATTTAGTGTCAAGATTAATCTGAATCACGAATTTTTTGGCAGACCACATTTTTAAATCGTATTTTTGCCCAAACAGAAAATTTATGCAGTTTTTAGACGAATATCAGGAGATGGTTGCCACCGCAATCGAAAAATATATTTTTAAAGATAAACCAGAGGAACTGTATGCTCCGATGAATTATATTATTTCACATGGTGGAAAGCGACTTCGTCCGATGATGGTTTTAATGGCGTGTGAAATGTTTGATGGTGACTTGCAAAAGGCGCTTAAGCCAGCTTTGGCTATCGAGTTTTTCCATAATTTCACTCTGATTCATGATGATATTATGGATGAAGCGCCGCTTCGTCGTGGAAAGCCGACTATTCATACTTTGCATGGAATAAATACCGGAATTCTCTCTGGTGACGCTTTGATGTTCAAAGCCATTAAGTTTTTTGAGGACCTGGAACCTAATTTGTACAAAGCATGCATGCGCGTTTTCATTCATACCGGATTGTTGCTTTGTGAAGGTCAGCAATACGATATCAACTTTGAAACGCAGGATGAAGTGACCTTTAATGATTACATTAGAATGATCACCTATAAAACTGGAATCTTAAGTGCCTCTTCTTTTGAGATCGGTGCCTTGATCGCTGGTGCAGATTTTAAAGATGCCAAAGCTATCTTCAATTTCGGTAAGCATGTCGGAATCGCTTTCCAGATCATGGATGATTATTTGGATGTTTTTGGAAACCAGGAACAGTTTGGTAAAAAGCACGCTGGAGATATTTATGAAAATAAGAAAACAGTATTATACCTTTTAGCCAAAGAACACGGAACTGAGGAAGAAAGAAAAGAACTGGAATTCTGGTACTCCAAGAAAACCGATAATGTAGATAAGGTTTATAGCGTAGAAAAGATTTTCAGACGGACCAAAGTAGATGAAAAAACACTGCTGCTCATTCAGGAACACAATGAACTTGCTCAACAATATCTTAATAAAATTAGTGTTTCAGATGCCAAGAAAAAGCCGTTTATTGAACTGGCGAATTACCTATTACGAAGAGAAAGCTAGTAGATGTTTTCTTGAACTCCCGCATCAAACAGCACATCAGCATATTATAAAATCATCCCATCGTCAGATCGACCATGAAATTCAGAACAGAAGTAGAAATTCCAAATTCTAGCAAAAAAATAGATATTGAAGATCAAATTTTTTCAATCGGCTCGTGCTTTTCAACCGAAATGACCGATCTTTTAAAAGAAGGACAATTGCAAACTTTCAATAACCCTTTTGGAACGCTTTTCAATCCTTTTTCGATCAACCATGCAGTTTCTAAATTGCACAATGCCGAATTTTACGAAGAAGGAGATTTGATCAGTTTTAACGAAGAAGTAATTTCTTTGGATCATCACACTTCGTTTAATACTCGATTTGTACATCAAACTTTAGACAAGATCAATAGTCAGATAGAAGCTGGGAATCAGTTTTTGCGGAAGACCAGTTGGATTATCATTACGTACGGAACTTCCCATATTTATGAATTTCTGCCGAAGAAAAAACTGGTCACCAATTGCCACAAAATTCCAGCCAAGTATTTCGAAAAAAGATTGCTCACTCATTTAGAACTAACGGATTCCATTTACGAAACTGTTGTTAATCTTACCGACATTGCAAAAGACGACGTTCAGATTGTATTTACAGTTTCGCCCGTTCGGCATACGAAAGACGGGATGGTTGAAAATAATTTGAGTAAAGCGAAATTAATTACCGCAATCCATGAGATTCTTCCACAATTTGAAAACTGTCAGTATTTGCCCGCTTATGAAATTCTAATGGATGATTTACGGGATTATCGTTTTTACAAAGAAGATTTAATTCATCCCAACAATCAGGCGATCAATTACATTTGGGAAAAATTTGGGAATGCTTATTTTTCTGATGAAACCATGGATTTTATCGAAGAGAATTTAAAAATTGCAAGATCTCTCGACCATAAAACCGCCGATGATAAAGATCCAAAATATCAGGAATTTTTGGGGAAGTTAAAAGAAAGAATTTCGATCCAACAATCGAAAGTGAAGCATAAAATATTTTAAAATTATTTGGGCAGACATTTCCGCCTTCCGCTCCCGCTTTTTTATTTCGCTGCGCTGCACAAAAAGAGCTCCGCTCAAGTCGGGCTGCAGCTAGGAAATTTAAACTCACGATATTCAAATAAATCCGAAGGGTTTATTACTTAACTTAATGCTCTTAATCCCTTCACTATTCTTAATGGTTAAATTTTTCACATTAAATTTGGTTAAGATTAAACTATTCCAGAATTAAATTATTTTTACTTCTATAACTTACATTTTATAAAACAAAATGATCGACACTCATACTCACTTATATTCCGAAGAATTCGACGAGGATCGAAAAGAAATGATTTCCAGAGCAATCGGAAAAGGCATTTCTAAGTTCTATCTTCCTGCAATTAATTCGGAGACGCATGAAAAAATGCTGGCTTTAGAAACTGAATATCCATCTCAGATTATATCAATGATGGGTCTTCACCCGTGCTATGTAAAGCCCGAATCATGGGAACAGGAATTAAAATTAGTTGAAGAGTATTTGGATAAAAGACCATTTGCCGCCATCGGAGAGATTGGTATTGATCTGCATTGGGATAAAACCACTTTAGATATTCAGGTGAAAGCTTTCGAACAGCAAATCGACTGGGCAGTTGAAAGAGACTTGCCGATTGTCATTCACACCCGAGAAAGTTTTGATGAAGTCTTCGAAGTTCTAGACCGAAAAAGACATCCGAAATTACGCGGAATTTTTCACTGTTTTTCAGGAAATTTAGAGCAGGCCCAACGAGCAATTGATTTGAATTTCATCTTAGGAATCGGTGGAGTAGTCACCTTTAAAAATGGAAAGATCGATCAATTCTTAAACGAAATTCCTTTAAATAAAATAGTCCTCGAAACAGATTCTCCTTATCTGGCACCCGTTCCTAATCGCGGAAAACGTAACGAAAGTTCTTACCTGGATCTAGTAGTGGGAAAATTGGTGAATATTTATGGTAAAGACTTTTCTGAAATCGACAGAATCACCACAGAAAACGCAGAGAAAATGTTCTCAATTTAATTAAGATGTTTTTCACGCAAAAAATTTTTTCTTGTGATGCCGCAAAATTATTTTAATGATTTCAAAAAAAAAAGACCGCAATGATCAATATTGCGGTCTTTGCGTCTTCCTTTGCGTCTTTGCGTGAAAAAGACGCGTCTGAGAAATCGGAGGTTTTATTAATGCTTTTTTAATTGATAAACCCCAAAGACATAATCACTCGGATGTTTTTCCAGGAATTCATCCTCAAGTTGAAAAATCCGTTGTAAAACTTCTTTTTTTTCTGGAGTCAATTCTACGAAATGATGAGAGATCTCTTTTAGGGCACCCTGCAGAATATTATTACCATAAAATTTTTCTTCCAAAATATTAAATTTTTCATGAATTGAAGGAATGATAGAAGCTGAATCTACACATTCTGAGGGATCGGCAATGATCATCCGTAAAACTCCAGACCCATAATATTTATTTTTATAAATGTTGGTCTTGAATATTTTTCTATATTCTTTCGGGACAATAGAAATAGCTTTGTTAATATATTCCAACTGCATTTTAGAATATTGTAAACGCGTTGCACCCACATATTCATTGATGATCAAAAGACCTTTAGACTCCAGGTTTTTAATAACAACTTGATCTAGAAATCCAGAAATACGGTCAAAATGATGCAGCGAAGCATGGAAGAAAACCACATCATATTTTTTATTTTGAAAGTTGTGCTGCAAAATGTTTGTAGCGAAATAGGAAATATTTTTTAATCCTTTTTTATCGGAAATTATTTTTCCTTTTTGTAATAATTCATCTGAGAAATCATAGCAATCAATTTCACAGTTTTGATTTATTTCTGCAAGTCGAATTTCATGACTGCACACTCCGGTTCCCAGTGCTAAAATTTTTATCTTGTCTTTATTCTTAAAATATTTTTCAGTAAGATATTCTTCGTAAAGGGTGTTTTCATTTCCGGTGATGAGTTTGTTCCATCTTTTTGTAACGGCTGGTACGATCCAAAAACTTGAAGTTTCTAATATATTGTCATTAAATGCGCTTTTTGTACGCTGAAAAGAATCGCTATTAATTTTTGAAAGCAAGAACGGTAAACCCCTTTGATGAAATTTAATGTAAATGTCAGAAATATCTTCTCTGGTTATGATTCTCATTAAAGATTGATATAATTTGAATGTTGTGTCTGTGTAAAATTATAATTTTAATATTGATAAAAAAAATTAATATGCTTACTGTAATTATTGTTTTTTTTAAAGTGAAAATATTTATTAAAGTATTCTTTCAAAACATAAATATAAAAAGACCGCAATGCGTAACATTGCGGTCTTTCCGTCTTACTTTGTATTTGCGTGAAAGAATTATCTGTTTCTCGTAAAATTACTTTTATTATTTGGCTTTTTACTATGACCACTTGCAGAATTTCCTTGTGGTGGTCTTGGTCTGAAAGGTTTATTATTCGAATCTCTTTTTTCAGCTACCAAATTTTCGGTATGAAAAGGATGCTCCTTTTCAACTGGAATTTTCTTACCGATCAATTTTTCGGTATTCTTTAGATTCAATAGATCTAAACCATCAACGAAAGAGATCGAACTTCCTTCTGAGCCTGCTCTTCCAGTTCTACCGATTCGGTGAACGTAAGTTTCAGAAACATCAGATAATTCAAAGTTGACTACATATTTCAATTCATCAATATCGATTCCTCTCGCTGCAATATCAGTTGCAACCAAGATTCTTGTTTTTCCGGATTTGAAATTTGAAAGTGCATTTTGTCTTTGATTCTGAGATTTATTTCCGTGAATCGCTTCTGCAGAAATTTTATGACTCTGCAGTTTTCTGGCAATTTTATCAGCACCATGTTTCGTGCGTGAAAATACAAGAACAGATTCTCTAATATCGTTCTGTAAAATATGCGTTAACAGATCCAGTTTGTTGTCTTTATCTACAAAATATACTTTCTGCTGAATCGTATCTGCGGTTGCAGAAACTGGTGCTACTTCTACCTGGATCGGATTGGTCAACATCGAGCTCGCCAGCTTATTGATCTCTTCAGGGAACGTTGCCGAGAAGAAAAGGGTTTGTCTTTTTGGAGGAAGTAACTTAATAATTCTCTTCACATCATGAACAAATCCCATATCAAGCATTCTGTCTGCTTCGTCTAAAACGAAAACTTCTAAATGTTTTAAGGAAATGATTCCTTGTGAAATAAAATCCAATAATCTTCCTGGAGTTGCTACAAGAATATCAACGCCTCTTCTCAATGCGTTTTCTTGAGCCGCTTGTTTTACACCACCGAAAACCACTAAGTTTCTTAATCTTAGGTGTCTTCCGTACGATTTAAAACTTTCATCAATTTGAATAGCTAACTCTCTTGTTGGAGTCAGAATCAAAACTTTGATGTGATTGTTTTTTTGGTTTTTAATGGCTAAATTTTGCAGGATCGGAATAGCAAATGCTGCAGTTTTTCCTGTTCCTGTTTGGGCAGTTCCTAATAAATCTCTGCCTTGTAAAATATGGGGAATCGATTTTTGTTGAATAGGTGTTGGTTGGGTGTAACCCTCTTCCTTAAGCGCTTTTGCGATAGGATCAATTAAGTTTAAGTCGGTAAAATTCAAATGAAATGTTTTTAATTAAAATGAAACTCGTGTCATTCTATAATATATGTAACGAAGAAAATGAAGTAAAAAAACTTGGTGAGTTTTCAGTTCCGCAGGGAAGCGGATTCATCTAGAATGACTACGTCCATAAAAAAACCTTCCGCGAAGAAGGAATTTAGTTCTGCAAATATAGTTTAATTATTTTTAGCAAAGGATATTTATGAATTATTCAATTTTAGTCCAGTTTTGATTGGTCTTTAAATCATCGAAGAATTGATATAGTTTTTCCAGTCCTGGAGTTCCATGTTTTCCATAATCCTTGATTTTTTTCATGCTACCATCATCATAATTGAGTCTCAGATAAGAAGTCGGCAAGTCGCTTACGTTTTGATTACCATAATTATCTTTCAAGCTTTTCGGATTTAATGAATTTATTATGGATACTAACTCTTGGTACTGAATTTCATTAATGGTTCCTTTAAAAGTTCCCTCGTCATTTTCGGAGGACGTATCTCTCGAAAAGTTAAATCGTTTTGCTTCAAAAATTGCAGTTCGATCAGCATTGATGGTCATTTTGTAAATGGGGCAAAATCCAAAACAAGCACCGGCTTCATATTCAATCGTGGAGTATTTCGAATTAACTTTGTTGGTCGAGCAGTTAAGCAATAAGAACATTGCGAGAAGACTAAATAAATATTTCATAGATTTTTTTTTCATTAGGTTTCAATTATTATTCCAAAAAAAATAGATCTGCTAAAAGCAAACCTATTATTTTTTATGATTCTGTATTAAATTTTATCCGTGCAACTGCTTCCAGATCGCATCCTTCAATTCCATTAAACCTTCCTGCGTAACAGCTGAAAAGTAAATTGGTTTTTTATTTTCCGGAAATTCTTTTGAAATCTCAGCTTTTAATTCATCATCTAATAGATCTGCTTTAGAAACGGAAATAATATAATCTTTATCTAAAAGCTCTGGATTGTACTGCTGCAGTTCATTTTCCAGAATTTTAAACTCCTGAAAATGACTTTCTGAATCGGCTGGAATTAAAAATAAAAGAATGGAGTTTCTCTCAATATGTCTCAAGAATCGATGTCCAAGACCTTTACCTTCCGCTGCACCTTCGATGATTCCAGGAATATCTGCCATTACAAAAGATTTGTAATTTCGGTAATCTACAATTCCTAAATTTGGCGTCAACGTTGTAAAAGCGTAGTTCGCAATTTTCGGTTTCGCCGCTGAAACTGCTGCCAATAAGGTTGATTTTCCCGCATTTGGAAATCCAACTAAACCAACATCAGCCAATAATTTTAATTCAAAAGTTATATAGCCTTCTTCACCAGGCAAGCCAGGTTGTGCATATCTTGGGGTTTGGTTGGTAGAAGATTTAAAATGCTCATTTCCTTTACCTCCTTTACCACCTTTTTTTAAGATGATCTCCTGACCGTGCTCCAAAATTTCGGCAACGATTTCTCCTTCCTCATTTTTAGCAATAGTTCCTAACGGAACTTCAATATATACATCTTCACCGTAAGCTCCGGTTAACTGGTTTTTACTTCCGTTTTTACCACGTTCTGCTTTCACATGTCGCGTATAACGCAAAGGAAGTAAAGTCCACTCGTGGGAATCTCCTTTTAGAATTATGTGACCACCGCGTCCACCATCTCCACCATCTGGTCCACCTTTTGGGACATATTTTTCACGGTTAAGGTGTGCTGATCCAGCACCACCATGACCACTTGTACAATGGATTTTTACGTAATCTACGAAATTTGACATAATTGAGTTCTTAGTTATAACGAGCGAAAACGACAAAGCAATCCAATTCAACAGATTGCTTTACTGCTTCGCAATAGCGATTTTTTATTTTATTTTTTCTACTTCCGCAAAAAGTTTTTCAGAGATTTCGTCGATCGCGCCAACTCCGTTTACTTCTACATATTTGCCCTGTTGTTTGTACAATTGGGCAACTTCTGCAGTTTTTGCGTAATATTCTTTAATTCTATTGCTGATGATCTCCTGATTAGAATCATCAGTTCTTCCACTCGTTTTTCCTCTTTTTAAAAGACGCTCTACCAAAACTTGATCTTCAACAATTAAGGAAAGACAAACGTTGATATCGCTGTTTAAAATTTCTTTAACAATGTTTTCTAAAGCTTCTGTTTGGTTTGCGGTTCTGGGAAATCCGTCGAAAATAAATCCTTGTGCGTCACATGGTTTTTTTAATTCATCGGTCAACATATCGATCGTTACCTGGTCTGGAACCAACTCTCCTTTATCAATGTATGATTTTGCCAATTGACCAAGTTCGGTATCGTTTTTCATATTGAAACGAAATAGGTCGCCGGTAGAAATTTGTTTCAAATTGAATTTTTCGATCAAATTCTGCGCTTGTGTACCTTTCCCGCTTCCTGGAGGACCGAATAGAACAATGTTTATCATTTTTATCAGATTTATTTTTAGTGATTTATTCTTCCTTCAGATAATTGATATAGATCCGGTAGGTTTCTTCCCAATTCATCATAATCAAGGCCATATCCTAAGACAAACTTATTCGGAATTTCTTTGGCAACGTAATCGATTTTAAATTCTTTTTGGTAAACATCTGGCTTTAGTAATAAAGAGGCTACTTTCAAAGATTTCGGACGCTGGGTATTTTTAAAGTACTCGAACAGGCTTTCAATGGTGTTTCCGGTATCTACGATATCTTCCATTAAGATGATATGGCGACCTTCAACTTCTTTGGTTAAGTCCATTTTCTTATAGACAATTCCGGTAGACTGAAGTCCTCCTACATAAGAACTCATCTGGATAAATGCAATTTCGCACTGTCCTGGATAGTGTCTTAAAAAGTCTGAAAAAAACATAATCACTCCATTAAGAACTCCTATGAAAACAGGGATTTCATCCTTGTAATCTTCATGAACTTTCAGTGCCAGAGCTTTGATGAGTTCTTGAATTTCGTCGTTTTTCATGTACGGAACGAACTCTTTATCGTGAATTTTTACTATATCCATAGGTTTTTCTAAAGTGCAAATTTAAGGAAATAATTCGAAAGAGAATGGGATTAATCAACACCATATAATAAGGATGTAAATATTTTCTGTCTAAATATTGTTCAAGATTATTTTTAAAACTATTTTTGTAGAAATCTAAAAAAAAAGTAAAATATGGCAACTTACGTTGTGGTTGGTCTTCAGTATGGCGACGAAGGCAAAGGAAAAATTACGGATGTACTCTCTGCGAAATCAGACTATGTGGTGCGCTTTCAGGGAGGTGATAATGCAGGTCACACGGTTTATGCCGGTGAGGAAAAATTTGTTTTACATTTACTTCCGTCAGGAGTTTTGCAGTGTAAAGGAAAATGCATTATCGCCAATGGAGTCGTCGTAAATCCAAAAGCATTCTTAAAAGAAATCGGTCAGATCGAAGAAAAAGGAATGCGTACCGATCACGTTTTTATCAGCAGAAGAGCGCATGTGATCATGCCTTATCACATCTTGCTCGATACTTATCGTGAAGAGGAAGAAGGAGGAACACAGATCGGAACCACCAAAAAAGGAATCGGACCTTGTTATGAAGATAAGATCGCAAGAGTCGGAATTCGGATGGTTGATTTGCTAAACCCTGAAGTTTTAGCCGAGAAAATCAAGAAAAATCTAAAAAGTAAAAATTCACTTTTCGAAAAATATTTTGAAAAGCCAAAATTAGATTTTGATGAAATTTACAATGAGTTTTTAGCCTTGGGTGAAACATTGAAAGACAGAATCGTTGATACGGAAGTGGAATTGAATGAAGCAATTCACGACGGAAAAAATATCTTATTTGAAGGTGCACAGGCTGCAATGTTGGATATTGATTTTGGAACGTATCCTTATGTAACATCATCTTCGCCAACTACAGGAGGGGTTTGTTCTGGAGCCGGAGTTCCACCAACAAGTCTTCAGAACTTAATAGGAGTAGCAAAAGCGTATACAACGAGAGTTGGAAATGGTCCTTTTCCTACAGAACTGAATGACGAGATCGGTGAAGAAATGAGAAAGGTTGGTCACGAATTCGGTGCAACAACCGGAAGACCCAGAAGATGCGGCTGGTTGGATTTAGTTTCATTAAAACATGCGACCATGATCAATGGAATTAACAATTTAGTTATTACCAAACTGGATGTTCTGTCTGGAATCTCTCCTTTAAAAATTGCAACGAAATATAAAACCGAAGACGGTAAAATTATTGACTATTTTACTTCTTCAACCACAAAACTATACAATTACGAACCAGTTTATGAAGAGTTAGAAGGTTGGGAGGAAGATATTACGCACGCCAGAACTTATGATGAACTTCCGGCTAATGCAAAAAAATACATCGAGTTTATTGAGAAACATCTGGGAATCAATGTTTATTTGGTTTCAGTTGGACCAGAAAGAACTCAGAACATTATTCGAAAAGAATTATTTTAATTTTAAAGATCCTTTTTCGGAAATATATAAAGCGAAACCACTCTGCACAGAGTGGTTTTTTGCGTTCAAAAGTTAAAATTATTTTTGTGTTATGTTTTGAATGGTTTCTTTTAATTATTAGCAATTTATTGGCTTTGATTTTGATATAAAATTATCAATAAGAATAATTAAATATAAAACTAATAATCGTTAAAGGCGTTTTGCAACTTAACCAATTAAAATAATTTAGTGATGAAAAATCTACTTCAAAACAAAGAATTTCAACTTGATGAAATTCTTTTCGAAAACAGAAACAAAAATTATGGTGCGTATGTTTTAAGAAACGAAGCAGACCGCATTCTAACAAAATCAATGTTCATAGGAATTGGTGTTTTTGCCATGATTGCAATAACTCCTCTGTTGATTAATGCTTTTAACACTACAGAAAGGATTATCGATACGGCTCCAACGCCACCCATTTCGATGACGGATGTAAATCAAACTGAGAAACCTCCAGTTGTTGTTCAAACAATTCCTCAAGCGGTTCCGCCGATTAATACTTTGGACTCCAGAGTTCCGACGCCGACCAGAGACCCGAAGGTCGAAAAGGTAATGCCAAAACAAACTGATTACGACAAAGCGGTTATCGGAACTCAAGATATCGTCGGAGATCCGCCAATCATTACAACAGTTCCGCCGGTTATCAATGTTGCTCCAACAACTGGTCCGCCAATAACAGCACCAAAACCTGTTGATAATACACCGAAAACAGCGGTAGACGTTCAAGCTAATTTCATGGGTGGAATCAACGTCTTTAGAAATAAAGTCATCAATCAGTTTGATACTTCTGTGATGGACGGGACAGGAGAAGTTGCTAAAACAACTGTTGTTTTCATTGTTGAAAAAGACGGAACCATCAGTGAGGTAAAAGCAACTGGCCCAGACGCAACATTTAATCGGGAAGCCATTAAAACCATTAAATCGGTAAAAGGAAAATGGGTGCCTGCAAAATTAAATGGGGAGAATGTAAGAAGTTACTTCAAGTTCCCAATCTCAATGCAATTTGAATAAAAAACGTTCTATTTAAACCATAACAGACTTATCCACAAAATACCTTGTTTTGTGGATAATTTTATTTTGAGGTAACTGCATCAGATGCAATACTTTAACTTTATTTTAAACTTTACCAATCGTTTGAAAATGATAAAAAAGTGTATTTTTGGGGATTAAATTTTATATAATGGGTAAAATCATAGGAGTTGCTAATCAAAAAGGAGGCGTAGGTAAAACTACAACGGCAGTAAATCTGGCTGCTGCATTGGGAGTTTTAGAAAAAAAGATTCTTTTGATCGATGCAGATCCGCAAGCGAATGCGACTTCTGGTTTAGGGATTGAAGATGCGAATTATTCTACCTATCACTTGCTGGAGCATAGTGTAGAGGTAGAGAAATGCATTCAAAAAACAGCTTCTCCTAACTTGGATATGATTCCATCTCACATTGATTTGGTCGCTGCTGAAATAGAATTGGTCGACCGTGAAAATCGGGAGTACATGCTAAAAAAAGCATTAGCTTCTATTAAAGATAATTACGATTATATTATTATTGATTGTGCACCAAGTTTAGGATTGATTACCGTGAACGCGCTTACTGCTGCAGATTCTGTGATTATTCCGATCCAGTGTGAATATTTTGCGTTGGAAGGTTTGGGTAAATTATTGAATACCATTAAAAATGTTCAGAAAATCCACAATAAAGATTTAGATATTGAAGGTTTGCTTTTAACCATGTTTGATTCTCGTTTGAGATTATCAAATCAAGTGGTAGAAGAAGTCCACCTGCATTTCCCTGAAATGGTTTTTGAAACAATTATCAGCAGAAATGTTCGTTTAAGTGAAGCGCCAAGTTTTGGTGAGAGTATTTTAAATTACGATGCAGAAAGTAAAGGGGCGATTCAGTATCTTCAATTAGCTGAAGAGGTTTTACTTAAAAATGAAAATTTAATTAATAATTAAGAAATGATTTTTGAGGTTTAATTGTATTTAAACTTTAAAAATCCAGAAAATATTTTAAGAATGAAAGATAAAAAAAGAGCAATGGGACGTGGATTGGGTGCGATATTAAGCGCTGAATCGAAAGCGTCTGTTAACTCCGCCACAGATGAAGGTGCAGATAAATTTGTCGGCAATATTATGGAGGTCTCTTTAGAAGATATTGATCCGAATGCCACGCAGCCAAGAACCTATTTTGATGAAAAAGCCCTGAATGATCTTGCACTTTCTATCAAAGCGTTAGGCGTTATTCAACCCATTACTTTAAGAAAAGAAGGCAATAGATTTGAAATCATTTCCGGAGAAAGACGTTTCCGAGCCAGTAAAATTGCTGGTTTAAAAAGCGTTCCGGCCTATATTCGTTTGGTGAATGATCAGGAATTGTTGGAAATGGCTTTGGTTGAAAATATTCAAAGAGAAGATTTAGATGCTATCGAAATTGCCTTAACTTATCAAAGATTATTAGAAGAGATCGGAATGACTCAAGAGAATCTAAGTCAAAGAGTTGGGAAAGAAAGATCTACCATTACCAATTCAATTCGATTATTAAGACTGGATCCTGATTTTCAGAATGCGATCAGAAGTGGTGAGATTTCTGCCGGTCACGGTAGAGCCATCATCAGTATAGAGGATGAACAAAAACAAAAAGAGCTTTTTGACAAGATTGTCAAACAAGGCCTAAGTGTTCGTCAAACCGAGCAGGAAGCCAATTTGCTGAAAAACCCTAAAGTTGAAGTTAAAAAAGCGAAAACAGAACTTTCTAATAATTTTAAAAGAGTCGAGAAGAATCTGGCCGATATTTTAGATGTTAAAGTAGAAATAAAATCTGCGGCCAACGGAAAAAAAGGAAAGATCGTTCTGGATTTCAAAAACGAAGAAGAATTAGAACAAATTCTTGCACACTTTAAATAATGCAAAAGTTCACGATTATATTTTTGGTCTTATTTTCGATATCGACTTTCGCGCAGATCAGTCCGAAAGATACCATTCGTGTCGAAAATTATCCAACAGATTCAGTTAGTACAAAGCAGGTTCCTTCTGAAATTGAAGTGTTGACCGATATTAAAGAATCTAATGCTCCTGTTAAAACCATGAAATTCAACCCTACGAAAGCGGGTTTGTATTCTGCAATCCTACCTGGATTAGGACAATATTATAATAAAAAGTACTGGAAGATTCCAATCGTTTGGGGCGGAATAGGAACTGGTGTTGGCGTCACACTTTGGAATCAAAAACAATATAATCGCTATAGGGATGCATTTGTGGCTGAACTGAATGGTCAAGAACATGAGTTTTCCAGTATTCCCGGCGTGACAAAAGAAGTTTTAGGGCGAACTCAAGATCGGGTCAAAAGACAGAGAGACTACGCCATTGCAATTACAAGTTTGGTTTATATACTTGGTATCGTAGATGCAGTCGTAGATGCGCATTTGTACGAAGGTAGAAAAGATCCTGATTTAGCTTTGAAACCAACCATCATTTTTGATGAATTTGGAAAGGCTAATTCTAAAGCAGGTTTAAGTTTAAGTTATAATTTTTAATAAAATATCGACGCTGTAGCGTTTTGAAATATGAAAATAGCACTGGTTGGTTACGGGAAAATGGGGCACATCATCGATGAGCTTGCGACCAAGAAGGGTCATAAGATCGTTTCTAGACTTAATGAAACGCCGACTACCGAAAATCTAAACAACCCGGATGTGGTCATCGAATTCTCCAATCCGGAAGTAGCTTTTAATAATATTAAAATTTGCCTGGAACATAAGATCCCAGTGATCTGTGGAACGACCGGTTGGCTAGATCAAAAACCGGAAATCGAGGAAATTGCTCTTCAAAATAAATCTGCCTTTTTATACGGTTCTAATTTTTCTTTGGGCGTAAATTTATTTTTTGCTTTGAATGAAAAGCTTGCCAAATTGATGAAGGACTTTTCTGAGTACAACGTTCAGTTAGAAGAAATTCACCACACCCAAAAAAAAGACGCTCCAAGTGGAACAGCCATTTCAATCGCAGAAGGAATTATTAAAAATGATCCTCGATTCGACGCCTGGAAAATGGAAGAAACACAAAATAAAGAACTCGGTATTTTTGCGGTCAGGGAAAACGAAGTTCCGGGAACGCACAGCGTTTATTACAAAAGTGACGTCGACGAAATCGAAATCAAACACACCGCTTTTAACAGAAATGGTTTTGCCGTAGGTGCAATCGTCGCCGCCGAATGGATCATCGGAAAGCACGGTAACTTCACTATGAATGACGTTCTTTTCAGTAAATAATTACTCTTTACTTATTATTGATTACTCATTAATTTGTAACAATTTTCAAATAAAATAAACTAATAGCGATAAGCATTACAATATGGATTACTTTCTTACTTATTTAATTTACGTATTAATTCTATCGGTCATCATGGGAGTTTCTACGTGGAAGCTCTTCAAAAAAATGGGTTACAATCCGCTTTTTGCGTTTGTCCCTTTTTACAATTATTTTATTATCCTAAAGGAAAACAACCATTCCAAATGGTGGGCAATACTGTCTTATATTCCAATCATCGGACCGATAATGATGACGGTTTTCCATGTTTTTTTAATGAAACATTTCGGCAAGAGATCGTTGATGCAAACTTTGTTGACTATTTTCCTCCCCTTTATTTATATGGCAGTGGTGAATTATTCCAAAGACACTGAAGTTGAAGTAGAGGAAGATCTATATTTAACAGACGAAGAAAAAGCGGCCAAAAGAAAAGATACTTTCGCTGGTTCTATTACTTTTGCAGTCGTTTTTGCCACAATCATTCACGTATTTTTCACGCAGCCATTTGGGATTCCAACAGGTTCGATGGAAAGAACATTATTAGTAGGAGATTTCTTATTTGTTAACAAATGGACTTACGGATTCAGAATGCCAATGAGACCAGTAGCCCTTCCTTTCTTACAAGGAACCATAATGGATACTGGACAAAAAGGAAATCCTAAAGATGATCCAAAATCCTATGTTGATGCCATTAAACTTCCTTACACCCGAATTTTACAGTTAAAGAAACCGCAGAAAAACGACATCGTTGTTTTCAATTATCCTCAAGATTCCGTTCATACTGCGATCGACAGAAAAGATCCT
The DNA here is from genome assembly GCA_002415135.1 of Flavobacteriales bacterium UBA5040. Lineage (GTDB taxonomy): Bacteria > Bacteroidota > Bacteroidia > Flavobacteriales > Weeksellaceae > Kaistella. The sequence goes on from DIBY01000021.1 coordinate 175,349, forward strand.
TACGTAAAAAGATGTGTCGCTGTTGCCGGTGATGTTTTGGAGATGCGTGCTGGTCGACTTTTCGTCAACGGAAAACCAGAAGTCATTTTGGGCGACCAGCAGAAACAACATAAATATATTGCAACTACCGGGAGTCAGTTGGATATTCCTGCCTTATATAAAATCTACGGCTTTTTGCCAGTTCAGGAAACGCAGACTCAAAATGGGTTCATCTATGATTTCCAAGGATTGACCGATAAAACCGCTAAGGAAATTAGAGAACTTCCCCAAATTATTGAACTTAAAGAACATATCTGGGAAAAAGATTCTGCCGCGATTTCGTTTAAAGTGAATGGCGCCAGAGATGCCTACACCAAAAATATCGATACTACACAATCTATTTTTCCGGTTAACAAAAAATGGAATCAGGATTGGTACGGTCCTTTGCGAATTCCAAAGAAAGGTGATGTGGTTACTTTGAACCAGGAAACTTTGCCAGAATATCAGTGGATCATTTCTGAATATGAGCATCATCATTTAGAAAATAAAAACGGAAAGATCTTTATCGATGGCAAAGAAGCTACGCAATATACCATTCAGCAAGATTATTATATGATGATCGGTGACAACCGTGACGCTTCGTTGGATGCACGATTTTTCGGATTCGTACCAGAGGAAAATATTGTGGGATCACCTATGTTTACTTGGTTAAGTGTTGAAGGATTGTTCCCGGATAATGGCTCCACTTATCAGGCCGACAAGAAAGTGCGTTGGGACAGAATGTTTAAAGCAACCAATACTGGCGAATTACATAAAACCTCGTACTGGTGGATCGCCGCGATTATTCTGGTTCTGTTTTTCGGTTGGGATTTCATTATGAAATTATTTAGAAAGAAAGAGAAAGAAGATTAATGTTTTCAGGAGCTTGATTCAGCTTTCCACTTTACCTGCCTGCCGGCAGGCAGGTCTTTTTTTCGTCGTTCCTCCTCAAAAAAGGATGCCGTTGCAATCGGGGCTAGGATTCAGGTTGCCCATAAAAATAAGAGATAGTTGCTTCAGTTGATCCATCATCAAAGCTGTGCTGTTTATTATTTCAAAATAAAGTTTTATAAAAATGCAGATTCTATTACCTATATTTTATCTTCCGCCAATTTCATGGTTTGCCGTTTTTTTGCAGGATGATGCTGAAATCATTTTCGAACAGTACGAGAATTTTCCGAAGCAAACCTATCGCAATAGAACCAATATTTATGGAGCCAACGGTAAACTCTCTTTGATTATTCCAATGAACCACAATGGAACAAGATTGCTGAAAGAGATCCAAACTTCCACGCGGGAAAAATGGCAACACATCCACTGGAAATCGATAAAAACGGCTTATCAAACTTCTCCTTATTTTGAATATTACGAAGATGAGTTAGAAAAGATCTTTTCGTTTAAAACGGCGTCTCTGGTAGAATTCAATTTAAATGCTTTAAAGATCATTCAAAAATTACTGAAAACAGAAAAGGCATATTCTTTGAATAACGAGTTCTTCAAAGAACCTGAGTATCTCAATTACCGCGATCAATTATCCGCCAAAACAGAAACTAATTTTCAAATGGAAGAGTATTATCAGTCGTTTTCTGATAAATATGGCTATTTGAAAGACCTGTCCATAATTGATCTTCTCTGTAACAAAGGTCCAGAAGCTTTGACCTATATTAAGAATGTCAAAACAAAATAAAAATCAATATGAATAAAATATTAATTGCAGCTTGTTTTATAACAGGCTTTGTTTCTTTCGCGCAAAAAGCAGAAACAGCTTTAGATCCTATGCAGGATAAAAATTTGATGACTTGGTATCATCAGGATTTTTCATCTACGAATGTTTACGGTGTCAATACTCAAAATGCTTATAAATATTTAGAATCGAAAGGTTTAAAAATTAAACCGGTAATTGTTGGAGTTTTAGACAGTGGAGTAGATGTTGGCCATCCAGGACTCATCAAAAATATGTGGAAGAACGTCAACGAAGTTCCCAACAACGGAAAAGATGATGATGGAAATGGCTACATTGATGATATCCACGGCTGGAATTTCAGTGGTGGAAAAAACGGTGATATCGACATCGACAATATGGAAGTAACTCGTGTTGTTAAAAAATACCAGTCCATTTTTGAAGGGCCGAATTCTACAGAGAATAAAGCCAAACAAGCTAAAATGCCTGAAGAATTTGTGATGTACATGAAGTCCAAAGAAATTTTCACTAAAAAAAGTGTCGAAGCAAAACAGAACTACGAGACTTATAAGAGAATTCAGGGAATGATTCCATCGATGATTGCAATGTTGGGTGGCCAAAATCTTACGCCCGAAGTAATTTCAGCGATAAAACCAACTACATCAGAACAGGCAATGGCAGCTTCTGTTTTGGGACAGATCAGCAGAGATCCTTCCGTTATTGGAAAATCACCGGCCGAAGTTCAAAAGTTTTTGGAGGCACAAATGAAAGAAGCTTTGGATTACTATGAGCCACAGGCGACCAAACAATATAATTTGGATTTCGACCCGAGAGCTTCTATTGTTGGTGATAATTATGATGATTATTCAGAAAAAAAATACGGTAATAATCATTACGAAGGTCCAGATGCACAGCATGGAACTCACGTTGCCGGAATTATCGCAGGTCTTCCGCAAGGAACTGAAGTGCAATATGGAGTAGGTTATAAAACTGCAAAAATAATGACTGTTCGCGCCGTTCCAAATGGTGACGAGAGAGATAAAGATATTGCAAATGCCATCAGATATGCGGTAGACAATGGAGCGAGAATTTTAAATATGAGTTTTGGGAAACCGGTTTCTCCAGGAAAAGATGTGGTTTGGGATGCTTTTAAATATGCAGAATCCAAAGGTGTTCTTTTAGTAAAAGCTGCTGGAAACGAAAATGAAAACATCGCAGAAAATGTTTATTTCCCAACTAATTATAAAAATGTAGAGGATGCAAAACCTCTTGTTAACAATATGATTGTTGTTGGTGCATCAACTAACGATAACGATTTTTTACGAGCGAGCTTTTCTAACTATAATCAGAAATTAGTAAACGTATTTGCGCCAGGCGATAAGATTTATTCTACTGTTCCAAAAGGAAAATACGAATATCTTCAGGGAACATCGATGGCTTCTCCGGTAGTTGCCGGTGCAGCTTCTGTTTTGTTAGCATACATGCCGAATTTGAGTCCATCTCAAATCATCGAAGCATTGGTGAAAACTTCTAATAAATCAACGGTGAATGCCATGATCAGTTCCAACACCAATAACAGATTCGATATGATTTCTGAAGCTGGCGGTGTGATTGATGTAAGAAAGGCGGCTGAATATGCCTATACGAATTTTTATAAAGATTCGAAGGTAAAGGCTTCCACATCAACAACAGTTAAGAAAAAAACGTACAAGAAAAAGCCTGTTTACAAAAAGAAATAGACTTTAAATTAAAACCCGATTGCTCGGGTTTTTTTTTATTTTGGTCCGAATGGCATGGTTTTTTGTACAGTAAGAATAATTAATTATACTACTATGAAAAATTTATTATTAGCAGGAATAGTTGGAGCAGCATTAACTGTTTCATGTTCTACAGCCAAAACAGCGCAGTCTAACCGTGCAGAATTTTTGAAATTAAAAGGCGACTGGCAAATTACCAGTGTTAATTATGACAATAATTATAAAGTGAAGCCATTTGATGAAAATGCAGATGCTCAATGTTTCGTTGGAAGTCAGTGGAGATTAATTCCCAATAACTGGACCGGATCTTATACTATCAATGGTGGTGGCGATTGTCCAAGTGTAATTCAACCAATCAAATTCGAAGTATCAAATGGAAATGAATTTAAATTCAAGAAATTGATGGAAGGTTCAAAAGCGAAAGCAGTAACTGCTGGTTATTCTCTTAATTTAGTGAGTCAAACGGCAGATGGATTCAGTTTAGAACAAAACATTCCTTCAGGTGGGGAAAATGTAAGAGTTGTTTACAACTTCGAAAGAACAGGAATGAAATAATACTATTAAAATTAAAATATTAAATAAAAAATTATGAAAATTTTTAACAAAACAAATATCGCAGCTTTGTTTATCTCAGCATCAATGTTGACAATGACAAGTTGTGAAGCTGTAAAAAACTCAAACAATCAACAAAAAGGAACTGTAATCGGAACTGCTGCAGGAGCAATTTTAGGTGGTGTCCTTGGAAATAATTTAGGAAAAGGTAAAAACGCGCCTTTAGGAGCAGTCCTAGGTGGTGTAGTTGGTGGAGTTGCTGGTAACGTTATCGGTAACAAAATGGATAAGCAGGCTAAAGCGATTAAAGAAACTTTGCCAGGTGCAGAAGTTGAAAGAGTAGGTGAAGGTATTAAGGTAACGATGAAAGAAAACATGGTTAACTTCGGTTTTGACTCTTCAGATTTAACTGCTGGTGCAAAAGCAAATCTTGATAAACTGGCTCAAGTTCTAGTAGACAATGTAGACACGAATATTAATATTTATGGCTACACAGATAGTAAAGGAACTGATTCTTACAACCTTTCACTTTCTGATAGAAGAGCTGCAGCTGTGAAAAGCTACCTTGCATCGAAAGGGGTCTCTTCAATGAGAATGAATACAATGGGAATGGGTGAAGCTTCTCCTATTGCATCAAACAGTACCGATGCAGGTAGAGCAGAAAACAGAAGAGTAGAATTTGCAATTACTGCAAATGAAGATATGATTAATGATGCAAAAACAGCTCAATAAATCAATATAAATATACTGATATAAGATCCGCTTCGGCGGATTTTTTTTATTTAAAATTCACTAATTTTACCGTTGAATTTTATATGAATGATGAAATATTTAAAACTGCTTCGCGTAGAGCAGTGGGTTAAGAATCTCTTTGTTTTTTTACCACTGTTTTTTTCGGGAAATATTACCCATTTTGACTTATTACTAAAAAGCGTTTTTGCTTTTATTGTATTCTCCCTCGTCGCAAGTAGTATTTATATTATCAATGATTATTCAGATATTGAGTCCGATCGGAAACATCCTGAAAAAAAGAACCGTCCCCTTGCAAGTGGTGTAATTTCTAAAGGAACTGCGAAGATTATTTTAATTATTCTCCTGGCTTTAATTGGTGTTGCAGTATTTTTTGCTAAAGATTTTTTACTTGATAATTTGTGGAAATTTGGAACGATCGTAGGCTTTTATTTCGTCATGAATTTAGCGTACACTTTCAAATTAAAACATGTCGCGATTGTAGATGTGATGATCATTTCTATTGGGTTCGTTCTTCGTGTTTTAGCAGGAGGTTACGCCACTGGAATTTTAATTTCACAATGGGCGATCTTACTAACCTTCGTTTTAGCATTGGTTTTAGCAATAGGTAAAAGAAGAGGAGAATTGATTAACGCTCAAATTTCGGGTCGTACAAGAAAATCATTAGATGGCTATAATGTACAGTTTGCTGACATCGCACTTTCAATCAGTTGTGCTCTGGCAATTGTGTGTTATTTAATGTTTACATTGTCGCCAGAAGTTCAGCAGCGATTTCATCCTCGCGTTTTTTATACCGTTATCTTTGTTGTTTTTGCTTTTTTACGCTATTTGCAACAGACTTTGGTTTATAACAAAACCGAATCTCCTACCAAAATTATTTATAAGGACAGATACATTCAGGTGACGTTAGTGCTTTGGTTGGCTGCGTTTTTATTACAAATTTATTTTAAGAAATGAAACCAGATTATAAACAGACGGTAACGAATTGGGGAAATTTTCCGGTGGTGGAAAAAGAAATGAAGTCCGAAGACTCGTCTGCAAAAATACAGGAATACATTCGCAATAACCACGATATCATTGCCAGAGGAAACGGCAGATGTTACGGTGATGCAGCTCTTTCCGAAAATATATTTTCGACCAAAAGACTTAATAAGTTTATCAGTTTCGATCGATTGAATGGAATAATTGAATGTGAATCTGGTGTTTTGCTTTCTGATGTTTTGGAAGTAATCGTTCCTCAAGGTTACTTTCTTTTTGTAACTCCAGGTACTAAATTTATTACGGTTGGTGGTGCGATCGCTTCTGATGTTCATGGTAAAAATCATCACGCTGAAGGTTGTTTTTCAGAGTACGTTATTGAATTTTCTTTAATGAATGAAAAAGGAGAGATCCTGACCTGTTCAAAAACTGAAAACGCGGACAAGTTCTGGTCAACAATAGGTGGAATGGGCTTAACCGGAATTGTTCTTTCGGCTAAATTCAAATTAAAAAATATTGAAAGCTCTTATATTCGTCAGGAAAGCATCAAAGCTGAAAACTTAGATGAGATTTTTAAATTATTTGACGAAAGTGAATCCTGGACTTATAATGTTGCGTGGATCGATTGTCTTCAGAAAGATAAAAATTTAGGAAGAAGCGTTATGATGCGAGGCGAACATGCTTTTAAGCATGAATTACCAAAAAAATTACAGGATAATCCACTGCTGGTCAAGAAAAACACCAGTCCGTCGATTCCTTTCTATTTTCCAAATTTTGTGCTGAATAATTTAACCGTTAAATTATTCAACTTTTTGTATTACAGTAAGCAGACTAAAAAGGAAGTTAAAACCTTTGTTCATTATGAATCATTTTTTTATCCATTAGATATTGTAAATGATTGGAACAGAATCTATGGTAAAAGTGGTTTTATTCAATATCAAATGGTGATTCCAAAGGAAAAAGGCAAAGAAGGAATGAAAAGAATTCTGGAGACCATTGCCAAGAGTGGAAACGGATCTTTTCTTGCGGTTTTAAAATTGTTCGGCAAAGACAATCCCGAAGCATACAACTCCTTCCCGATGGAAGGTTATACGTTGGCATTGGATTTTAAAGTCAATAAGAAGCTGAAAAAGTTAGTGGCTCAACTTGACGATATCGTAGAAGAATTTGGCGGCAGAATTTATTTAACCAAAGATTCGATGAGTAAATCATCATTAACGAATTATCTGCAAAATGTTCAAAACCCGAAATTTATTTCACTGCAGCAAAAGAGAGTTCAAAATAATTAATCTTCTTGAGATAATCCCATTCAGAAATTATACCATAAATTATGATCGTTTTAGGAAGCAATTCAGAAGTTGCACAGGCATTTGTTGAGAAGACTTTAAATGCTGGTGATAAATTTTCAAAAATATATTTGTTCACTTCTAATAAAGAGACCACAGAAAAATTTGCGAAACATTTGGAGGTGAAATTTGTTCAGCAATCAGAGATCATCGAACTTGATTTATTGAAGCCAATCGACTACACCACTTTTGATGAAATAGATTCTGAACTCCTTTTTTGCGCCACGGGATATCTTGGTGAAGGGACCGAAGAAGGACTGTATGATAATAAAAATACGGAGAAAATCATCGATGTTAATTATGGAAAATTAGTTCCTGTTCTTAATTTTTTCGCCAATAAAATGGAGCGACAAAGATCTGGGACGATGATCGTTCTTTCGTCTGTTGCAGGAGAACGTGGACGTCAAAGCAATTTTATTTATGGAAGTGCAAAAGCGGGTTTAACAGCTTATCTAAGTGGATTAAGAAATTATCTGTTCAGTAAAAAAGTTCATGTGCTCACTGTCAAACCTGGATTTATGGAAACTAAAATGACAGAAGGTTTACCACTCAATCCTAAATTAACAGCAAGCCCAAAACAAGCTGCTGAAGGAATATATAAAGCGTATAAAAGTAAGAAAAACGTAGTTTATGTTCTACCAATCTGGAGCGTCATAATGTTGATTATCAGAAATATCCCTGAATTTATTTTTAAAAAATTAAAACTTTAATACTTTACATTTTAATTTGTAGTTTACCGAGAATAAGTTAAAATTGAATTTTTACGAAGATGAAAAAATTATATTGCTTTGATTTTGATGGAACTTTAACCTACAAAGACACCATGTTTTTGTATCTTAAATTCTATAATGCTTCGAAATTCCGAATTCAGTTTATTAAACATATTCCACTTTTTACTTTACTGAAATTAAATCTTTTAGATGCAGAGAAAGTGAAAAAAAGTTTTATTTCTTCGATTCTTAAAGGTCAGAGTAAGGTAAAAATTGAAAAAAAAACACAAGAATTTTTTGATCAATATTATCCAGAGATCTTTCGGGAGAATGCTTTAGATTTTATTAAAAATATTGATTATTCACAGACAGATTGCTACATCGTATCCGCCTCCTTGGATATTTGGGTAAAACCTTTTGCCGAAAAATTTAAAATGAATCTGATAGCCACAAAAGCAGAGTTCAAAAATGAGGTCTTTACTGGAAATTTCGTTGGAAAAAATTGTAACGGACCCGAGAAAGTAATTAGGATTAAAGAAGAGATTTCTGGCAAAAAATACGATAAAACCATCGCTTTCGGGGATACTTCTGGCGATCAACAAATGTTGGATTGGGCAAATGAAGGTCAGTTTAAATTTTTTCATTAATTTTAAACTCTGAAAAAATCTAAAAAAGTGTAAGTAAAAATGAATAAAATTTATTTGGATAATGCTGCGACTACGCCCCTATCCGAGGAGGTTATTGCCGCAATGATAGGTGTGTTAAAAAACAATTATGGGAATCCATCTTCCACACACAGTCTTGGTCAAGAGGCTAAAATACTCATTGAAAATGTAAGAAGAGATGTTGCTGAGTATCTGAAAGTAAGTCCGGCTGAAATTATTTTCACGTCTTGCGGGACAGAATCCAATAATATGATTATAAAATCGTGTGTTGATCATTTGGCTGTGGAGCGGATTATTTCGTCACCTCTTGAGCATAAGTGTGTGGCAGAAACGGTTTTGGATATGAAGAAACGAAGAGGAGTAGAAGTTGCTTATCTTCGTCCTGATAAAAAAGGAGATTTTAGTTTAGAGCAATTAGAAAAACTTTTGAAAAGTTCTGAAAAGAAGACTTTGGTAACCCTAATGCACGCCAATAACGAGATCGGAAATCTTATTGACATCAAAAAAATTGCGCAATTGTGCAAAGAAAATAATGCTTTGTTCCATTCTGATACCGTTCAATCAATGGCTCACATGGATTTAGATTTTTCTGATATTCCAGTAGATTTTGCCTCTTGCAGTGCTCACAAATTCCACGGACCAAAGGGAAGCGGTTTTGCTTTTATTAGAAAGGCTTCGGGATTAAAAGGAATTATCACTGGCGGTCCACAGGAAAGAAGTTTGAGAGCAGGTACAGAAAACGTTTGCGGAATCGTAGGTTTAGGAAAAGCTTTGGAAATCTATCTTAAAAATATGGATAGTTACGCTAATCATATTAAAGATATCAAACAGTACACAATTGATCAACTTTCGCAAAAAATTGCAGGAGTTAAATTCAATGGTAGAAGTGCTGAAATGGACAATAGTTTATATACGGTCTTAAGCGTTTTACTGCCTTTCAAAGACCCAATGATTGGACTAAAGTTAGATATGAAGGGAATAGCGATTTCTCAGGGAAGCGCCTGTTCGTCTGGAGCGTCGAAACCTTCAATGGTAATGATGATGGTCGTCGATGAAGAAGAGATGGATCAAACTACACCTCTAAGAGTTTCTTTCAGCCACTTTACCACCAAAGAAGATATTGACGCTTTAGTCAATGCGGTAGAAGAAATCTGTGAAAGTTTTCAAATAGAAAAAGCAAATGTTGAACATAGATAGACAACAAGGTAAATTAGCAAGAATATTGTAAATTTGTAAACTCAAAATTAATTTAAAAATTATATAAAATGGCATTAGAAATTACAGATCAATCATTTCAGGAAATGGTTTTGAATTCAGATAAACCGGTATTGGTAGATTTTTGGGCAGTATGGTGTGGACCGTGTAGAACGCTTGGACCAATTATCGAAGAAGTAGCGGCTGATTTCGAAGGAAAAGCAATCGTAGGAAAAGTAGATGTAGATAACAACCAACAGGTTTCTGTGGACTACGGAATTAGAAATATTCCTACTGTTTTAATTTTCAAAAACGGAGAAGTGGTAGATAAAATTGTAGGTGTAGCTTCAAAAGAAGTGATCGCTGAAAAATTATCAGCACATTTATAAAAATAAATTGCTTGAAAATGAGTGCTTTCCTGATTAGGAGAGCATTTTTTTTGAATATTGTTTGTAGTGTACGATAAAATATGTACTTTTGCACTCACCAAAAAGAAAGACGTTCTTTAGAAACTAAGACAACACGATAACTCAATTGCTTAGAGCATCGCCAAGTCACCTCGATAAGAGTTGATGAATCGAGTTAAAGTCAAAATTAGTTTTATCAAAGCATAAAAAAGATCCGGTAGTTCAGCTGGTTAGAATGCCGCCCTGTCACGGCGGAGGTCGCGGGTTCGAATCCCGTCCGGATCGCTTTTTTATAAATTACTACTAATTTGTAAAATGCACTATAAAAGTTTATCAATACTTTTTCAAAAAAATTGATCCGGTAGTTCAGCTGGTTAGAATGCCGCCCTGTCATCTCGTCAAGAGTGACGAGACGGATTCGAATCACCATCGGAAAATAAAGTTTATCAATACTTTTAAAAAATTGATCCGGTAGTTCAGCTGGTTAGAATGCCGCCCTGTCACGGCGGAGGTCGCGGGTTCGAATCCCGTCCGGATCGCAAATCTCTCAAATTATTTTG
>DIBY01000022.1 GCA_002415135.1 Flavobacteriales bacterium UBA5040
AGTTTAAAAATAGTAAAAAGTTATTTCCGAAAAAGGTTTGAGCTTTTGAAGGCTAAAAATTTTTAAGAATAACTTTTAAACTTAAACAGTTAGTGAAACACTAGAATTTTTAAGTTTTTCTGATAATCTTGTTGATATGCAATTTTGTTTTTCACAACACCAAAACAAATTCTCGGGAGTTTATTACAGACTGCGATCAATGCTACTTTTTTTGGTTTCCCTTTTGCGAGGAGTCGCAGATAAAGTTCTTTGCAAGGCGCGTTATGTTTCATAGCCGTCCAGGAACAAACATACAGCATACCTCTTATATGAGTTTTAGAAGTTCTGCATTTACCTGGAGAATAGGATGCTGAAGTGAAGTTTTCTCCCCAATTCCCGATACACTTTGTATTAAACTTTTTATTTCTTTAAATTCTTCATCCTGAAGTTTTGGAAGACGCGTCTCTACTTCGTGAATTTCTTTTTCTAACTGTTTAAGTCTTTTCTCATAATGCTTTTCAGTATTTGGATTGAGATGAGGGTTGTAACGAAGCGCTTTGAGTTTCACCGCATATCGACGTTTTTCTTCCTCAAGATCATTCAGCAGTTTTATTTCCTGATCCAGATGTTCAATTTGAATACTCTTGGGTACATAAATCTCTGGTCGGAACATTTCTCCATAAAGTCTGATCAGTTTAGCATCTTCCGCATCGGTTTTGGTGATGATATTCTTCATCCTGGAAAAATGTTTTACAGACATGCAGTTGATCAGGCTGGATTCAAAACCTTTAGATAACGAGAGATGAAGAACACGACTACTGTAATTACCAGTCGCCTCAATAACGAAGCAATAATCTTCTGTAGAGATCTTCTTAAGAAAAGCTAAAATCGAACGCTGATTGTTTTCGATGTTATGAACTTGATTTTTATCACATCGGTCATTAAAACTCACTGTTAAAAATTTTGCTCCGACATCAACACCAATCACTTTTTTTAATAAATTTGACATACAATTTGTTTTTAAAAAGAGGTTTTCTTCTGATCCACCATGGTAAAAGTTCTCACCAACAATGGTCTATTCGGATTTGGAAGAAAATAGCAGCAGGGGAATAAAATAGCGGGCGATATCTAAGTATCAGGGAAACGTCGGCCTTTATCCTGCTGCTTTTACTCTTTGGTTAATTTTATTAACCAAATTATTAATTATTTTTCTCATTGCAAACTTACCATGGTAGTGGCATCCTTTTTTGCCTAACCCGATGTGAATTTTAGTCGAATAAAAATATTAGGCAAAAAAGATACAGCGGACAGCGGGACAGGACTGGTAAGAAGCAAAATGCTTGATGCTCTTTAATTGAGAATATGATTTTGTTTTTTATACTTAATCCGTTTGTATCTAACCAATAATTTTGCGGAAGCAATTTTAAAGGTTACGGACGATCATCTCGAAGATTTGTACCTCTTTTTAACTTGTTTGTGCAAGAGACCATGTCTGATCGAATTATCAAGAAGAAGGTTGTAACAAGATGGATGGGACATTAAATTGCTCATTTTCTCTATGTAGATTTTTAAAATCTACTCAATATTCCCCAATGAATTTTAGTATCTCCAAACTTTATCGGATTACCGAATTCGTTTCCATTTGAAATCTGAAAACTCATTAACCCAATCGGTAGAATGAAATTAAATCCCAATCCGAAACTGTAAAGTTTTGGTTTTAAACCAAGGTTTTTATTTTGTAATTCTCCGTACTGCGCAAAGACATCGAAGAAGGCTTGGTTACCAACTAAGTAACGATACTCGGCGGTTCCATAATAATAGAAATCTGCGTAAAGAGCGTTTTCATTGAATCCCCGAAAAGAATTCCATCCTCCAAAGCGCAATAGTTCGTTGATTGCAAAGTTATTTTTGGAGTTTAATAGCGCGCTTTCTGCTCTTAAGTTTAAATAGTTATTTCCTTTGATATGAAAATTTCGCTCGCCAGAAATGAAGAAATTAGTTTGGTTTGCGATGATGTCTTCAGCAGAATAATTGGTGGTGATATAATCCGCTTCGGCTCTGATTCTCGTTTTGTGTAAAAATAATTCAACCTCCGAAGGTTCGGAATAGTCATACCACAATCCAAGTCCTTTCTTGTTATAATCTCTTCCCTGAACATAAAGGGAATCAAGAACTGTCGAAGTTTCGAACGTGCCACGCAATCCAATTTTTTGCTTACTGTTTAAATGAAGATAAAATGCTGGTGTGAGTTTTACATTGGCATAAGTAGAATCTTGTCGGAAAATATTAACTTTAAAATTTCCTCCAATATTTGATTTAAATAAATAGGGAATATCGGTTTGCAGATCGAAAGTTTGTCCTTTATCTGGATTTCGCTGCCAGAAAATATTCACGGTTTCAAAACCATTAAACATATTTCTGAAGTTCAGATTCAAGCTTCCATTAAAAGTAAACTTCTCTGTTTTATCGTTTCCAAAACCGATCACGCCATCAAATGAATTCGATTTTTTCTTCTGCGCAAAAAGGAACACATTAGTAGAATCTTTTGTAAATAAAGTTTGTGGTGCTTTATCCAAAAGTATAAAAGGGTGATTCTGCAACGACTGATTTAATTTCGCTAAAATATTTTCCTGGTAATTTTTACCCAGATATTCTTTTTCTAAATTCTTTGTAAAACGTTTTGGGACTTTTTCATATCCTTTAAAAACAATTCCGTCAATTTTCCGTTGATCACTTTTTATGACTGAAAGTTCTACTTGTGGAATATCACCTTTCATTCCTTTAAATTGAGATTTTACACGATTAAAAACAAAACCTTGACTTCTGTATTTCTCGCTTATTTCCTTTTTTAAGGAGTCTAAATCTTTGGTGAAAAACTGTGGTTGATATTTAAAGTTCCTTATCGTTTCCTCATCAAGTCGAACTTCAGCTTGATTATAATTTTTACCTTTGTCAAAGAAGATTTGAGTGAGATTTCCATCTTTGTTCACCTTTTTAACTTCAGTAAAATAATAATAATTCTGAGTTAAGGAATCCAGGAATTTCACCGCAGCAGTAGAATCTTTTGCCAACGTTTTTTTATCGGTTTGGATATCGATGAGCCAATATTCTTTCGCTTGTGCTTTCAAAAAAACACAGGCAAAAAGCAGGAAAAGTGGAAGTAGGATTTTCAATGAAATTGTTTCTCTGTTTGAACTCAATATATCGGCGTTTATTATACGTTTAGCAATATTTTTTTACCTTTATAAAATTAATCGTTTTCAAAAGAATGACGGCTATTCATTACTTTTTATCTATGAAAAAAATTGGTTTATTTTTCGGGAGTTTTAATCCCATTCACATTGGTCATTTGATTTTGGCGAATTACATTATTGAAAATACGGATATGGATGAACTTTGGTTTGTCGTTAGTCCGCAAAATCCGTTTAAAGATAAAAAATCTTTACTGAAAGATCATAACCGTTTAGATATGGTTCAGCATGCGTTGAAAAATTATCCAAAACTGCGTGCTTCTAATGTTGAATTTTCTTTGCCAGTTCCCAGTTATACGATTGATACATTGACTTATCTGCATGAAAAACATCCAGATTACTCTTTCTCTTTAATTATGGGCGAAGATAATTTAAACGGACTTTCTAAATGGAAGAATGCAGATACTTTAATTAAAAATCACCATATCATCGTTTATCCAAGAGTTTTTGATGAAGCAAAAAAAGAAAGTGATTATTTACAACATGAAAATATTTCTTTAATTAAAGCACCCATCATCGAACTTTCTGCTACCGAAATTCGCAACATGATTAAAGAAGGAAAGAACGTACGACCGATGTTGCCACCAGAAGTTTTCGACTATCTGGATGGAAGTAATTTTTATAAATAGAAAAAATTTTTAATCCCATGTTTTAATCCTTAAATTTGCCTATTAACTTGCTACAGCGAGTTTTTAAATTACATCTATGAATTTTATCGAAAATTTTTTCGCCAAATATAGCCAAGAGCAAATTGACAAATGGTTTAAACAAATTTGTGTAGCAGAAGCGATCTCTTGGTTATTTCTGTTCAGCGCCATGGTTTGGATCCGATATGATCGGGAAGGATTTTTACCCACAATTTACATTATCATTATCGGTAATATCCACGGTTTATTTTTTTCCCTTTATTTACTGTTGCTTTTCAATGCGAAAAAGATTTACGAATGGGATGAAGAAGATACCGTCTTCGCTTTACTTTCTGCCTTTTTCCCTTTTGCCACTATTTGGGTTGATAAAAAGTTAGCACGTTTCGACAGGGAAGAATAGTTTTCTACAAAAAAGACCATCAATTAAGAGCAGATTTTTCTGCTCTTTTTTTGTTAAATGATGTAATACATTATCTTTTTAAATTGTATGCTATGTAAGTCTTTAGATATTTATAAATTTTTAGCGCTGACTATCAACGTTTTAAATTTAAAAACAAATAATTAGTAGTACTTTGTATTGCATAATACTAAAAAGATTATATATCTTTGCATAGTAAGATTCTAAAAAACTAAAAACTAAAATAAAAGGAGGAAGTAAAAACGAGAACTGATAACCAAATCAAAAACTAATAACTCAACTTCCTTCTTTTTTTAAAACTCTAGACCATGAAAAAACTATTAATTTCTCTATCTCTCCTTACCGGTTTCGTTGCATTCGCTCAAAAAGGACCAAAATCTGATTCATCAAAAGTGAAAGATATTCAAGAAGTTGTGATGACCAAAAAGGTTTTCAAAAAAGAAAGCGACCGATTTGTTTATGATGTTGCTGCCTCGCCGGTTGCAAAGGGAAATACCGCTTTCGGGCTTTTAAAAGAAACTCCACTGGTTTCTTCCACCGATGATAGGACTTTAAGAATTGCGGGAAAATCCAATGCAGTAATTTACATTAACGGTCGTGTAACCCAAATGGATGCTGACGGTCTGGTAGAATTTTTGAAAAATATGCCGGCAGAAAATATTCAAAAAATAGAAGTGATCACCATGCCCGGAAGTGAATTCAATGTGGAATCCACAGACGGAATCATCAATATCGTTCTTAAAAAGAAAGCCACCGATGGTTTGAATGGAAATTTAAGATTGACGAACGAACAAAATTACTATAACGCTACCGGAGCTGGCGTAAGTCTCAACTATAGAAAAGATAAATTAGGAGTCAGTGCGAATGTTAATACCAGCGAAAATATTGACGAAAAATATTTCATTCTTACCAATGGTAACCAAAATGCAAGCAACCGTTCTGAAGGGAATATGACCGATCCCAATAAAAATTTAGGCGGTTATTTAAACATAGATTATCAACTCAACGATAAAAGTAGTTTAGCGTTAACGTATAATTCGAGAGCCAACAAGAGCAATAATTCGACGATCAATTTTTTCAATACGATCAAAAATAATTTAACAAATGAGGTACAGTATTCCTGGACCAGAAGTAAAGAAGATGCGAGATCTTATAATAATTCAGCCAACTTAAATTATGAATTGAAAACGGATACTTTAGGAAGTAAACTCAATTTGAATATTGCGGGATTGTTGTATAAAAGATTTCAAACTTCTAATAATTCGACGTTTATTGCTGATCGTAATCAAAATCAATTGAATCAAACTTTACTGATTGAACAGAATCAACCTCAAATCATCAATAATTTTTCGGCAACAGCAGATTATATTAAAAAATTCAAAAATGAGTTCACGGTGGCATTAGGTGGAAATTTTAATAGAACGAATACCGATAACGACACGCAGTATAACGCCGTCGACTTTCGTACCCAACTTTCGGAAGCGAATCCAAATCATTTTCTTTATGAAGAAAATATTCTTGGAACTTATGTGACTGTTGAAAAAGTGTTCTCTCCTCAATTCTCAGGAAAGATCGGAACTCGTTTCGAGTACACGCAAAGCGAAGGGAATTCTGATAATGCTCAAGATGAAAGGCTCAGAAACATCAAAAGAAATTACAATAAATTATTGCCTTTCTTGAGTGCAAACTACGCCATTAACGACAATAATAATATTTCGTACGCCTTTTCGAGTCGTATGAAAAGACCTTCTTTCTGGGAATTGAATCCAGTAAAAACCTTACTGACAGAATTTAATTATACTCAAAATAATCCTTTTGTTAAAGCATCCTCGATCTATTCTCATGAGTTGACATATATGTATAAAAGCTCTTATTTCCTAATCCTTAATCACAGTTTCATTAAAGATGCAATTACAGAAGTTCCTTTGCAGGGAGTGATCGACGGTAAAAATCAGTTGCGCTACATTAGAACCAATTTCGGGAACAACCAGGAAATGAGTGCCATGGTAGGAATGCAAAAAAGTTTCTTTAAAGGGTATTTAACATCCAATTTTAATATTGGTATACAAAGAAATGTAAATAATGCAAGTTTAAATGAAGATCCAATAACAGGAGATATCTTTCCAGTTTACGAGAACAACAAATCATCAAACAGTTTATTAATTCAGACCAACAATAACATTCGACTCGATAAAAACAAAACCTGGTTTTTAGGCGTGAACTATTTCTATGTTGATAAACAACAGATCGAATTGGGCCAGTTGAATCAATTGATGAGTTTAGATCTTAATATTAAAAAGGTTTGGAATCAATGGACTTTCTCACTCGATTTAGATGATGTTTTAAATACGCAGCAAATTATTGTGAATGATATTCAGGATAACGGCAACTTTAACACGATTGATCAAAATCGATATATAAGAGGAGTTAAATTAACAATGGTTTATAATTTCGGAAATCAAAAAGTGAAAAAAGTGCGGGACATCGACAGTGCTGATAAAGAGATTAAAAACAGAACCAGATAATATTCATACAGGTTAATTATATTTTATTTTTTCAAAGAAAAACCCTTAGAATCTCTAAGGGTTTTCGTTTTTCACGCGAAGTCACAAAGGAAACGGAAAGAAGTACATATTAATTTCTTTTTAAATCTAATAAAAGTCTTTGCGTTCTTTGCGTGAAATATGTTTTTAATTCTTCGGTAAGAAAACTTCTGCCAGCATGCACCTCGCACTTCCACCGCCGTTGACTTCGATGGTATTTAAATCTGCATAAATAATTTCACAGTAAGATTCAATTTTTTCAATCTGCTTCTTCGTTAAAGATTTGTAGGCGGTTTGGCTCATGACCAAAAACTGAGTTCCTTCTTCATTTTGAACTTGCAGCATATTTCCGGCAAACTGATGCATTTGTTCTTCAAAGATTTCAATGACTTCTTTATCTGTAGATTTAATGACTTCTTGAACTTTTTCCCTTTCCAGTTCGTCATCAATACAATCCAGGCAAATTACTACAAACTGTTCGGCAACGCACATCATTACATTGGTGTGGTAAATTGGCAACCTTTGATTTCCGACATTTTGAAAGGAATGAAAAACGACTGGCGTGTAACCGAACTTTTCACAGAAATCGCGGAATAATCCTTCATCTAAACGCAGCGAAACAGATCCGTAAGCAATTTTAAAGTCATGATCGAAAATCATACTTCCCGTTCCTTCCAAAAATTGATCTTCAGTTTCCGCAGAAGATAGATCTTCAACTTCATTGATGTTAAACCCTTCATCGCGAACCGTATCTAAAATATCTGAACGTCTCTCCACTCTTCTGTTCGGCGCAAACATTGGGTACAAGGCAACTCTTCCATCTTCGTGAAAACTAACCCAGTTATTTGGGAAAATAGAGTCCGGAGAATGAGGTTCCAAGGTATCTTTAATAGTGATCACCTGAATTCCTTTCTCTCGCAGTTTTTCTACAAAATTGTTGAATTCCTGAAGCGCTTTTTCCTGAATGTCGGCTTCTTTTTGTTCGACCTGAAAATAGTTGTTTTGAGCAGTTTGGGAGTTGTAACCGAAAGCGATCGGTTCTACCATCAGAACGGTATTTGCTGTTTGCATGAATAATAAGTTTTAATGAGGAGTAATCCTTTATCTCGCAAAAATACTTAAATTTATAGATAATAAAAATATCATGTTAGAAATTGCTTGTTTTGAAATTACTTCTGCAGAAATCGCCTGTGAATCGATGGCTGATCGAATAGAGTTCTGCGATGATTTTGAAAAAGGCGGAACAACTCCCGACTTTTATGAGTTTATGCATCTGAAAAGACATTATCAAACTCCCGTTTATGTCATGATTCGTCCGAAAGGCGGTCCGTTTTTTTATTCCCACGCCGAATTCATTGAAATGAAGAATAGCATTATCACTTTTAAAGAAGGCGGCGCTAATGGTTTCGTGTTTGGAATTCTAACGTCGAATAATGAAATTGATGAAGCTAGAAATAAAGAATTAATTGAACTGGCTGGCGAAACGCCGTGTACTTTTCATCGGGCTTTTGACCGAACAGCAGATTTAGAAAAATCAATTCAAACTTTGATTAAATTAGGTTTTAAAACCGTTCTAACTTCTGGCGGTAAAAAATCTGCCATGGAAGGAAAAGACGCGTTGCAATCTTTAGTTCAGAATTATTCCGATAAAATAGAAATTCTTATTGGTGGCGGCGTACGTTCTGAAAACATTGAAGAATTGAAAAAGTTTACTGGCGGAAAAAGTTTTCATTCTTCAGGAATCTTAAAATACGACACTTTCGTAACGAATGATGAAATTAAGAAACTTAAAAAGTTGTGTTCTTAGAATCTTCCTTTTAAACAATAAAAACAAAAACGTTATTTGACGTTAAATATGTTTTAAAATCACTAAAGGAAAGTACTCAAATATCCTTCGCTGAGTGAAACGCCTTTGCATTCGTAATTTGAAAAGCATCTTTGTTTAAAATCTTTGCGTCCCTTTGCGTTAAAAATACCACGTGCAAAATCTAAATTTATTCTCTTACCAAAGGCAAAGTAGAACATCTTAACAGTCCACCCATTTTAGAGATCTCACGGTACGGTATTTCTTCCACCGTCATTCCCCATTCATTTCGCAAGTGATCATTCATTCTTGTAAAAGCTTGGTCTGAAACTACAATGTCTGGTGAGATCGAGAAAATGTTTGGATTCATTTCAAACATTTCTTCATCGGTTACGTGGAAACAATTTTCTTCACCAAAAATATCCAGAATTAAAAGGTAATCGCTTTCATCAACAAATCCGTTTTTGTAAATAATACATTTATCGGTTCCAACAGGATTGAAGGTACAGTCCAAATGAAGAATTCCTGCATAAGGTTCGCGGTCGTTTTTCTTTAATTCAAAATCCAGAATTCTTTTTTTAGGAAAATATTCTTTAAGAATGTTAATGGCATATTCGTTCGTCCTGGCAGTTTTGAAATTCCGATAATCCTCAGAAAAGCATGTTCCGATAAAGATAAAGTCATTCCAGACAATCACGTCACCACCTTCAATGTGAGCCGTATCAGGAAGATTGATGATGTCTCTCCATTTTACTTCTTCGAAAATTTTACGGTAAGCTTCCTGCTCATCAGCACGGTCTGCAATAACATTAGAGATAATCATTTTATCCTCAATAACGAAGGCGACATCTCTGGCAAAAACCTGGTTGTAATCTTTGATGATCTCTGGACGAAATACTTTTACATCATGTTTTTTTAATATTTTCTCGAATTCGCTCATCTCATAAATGACATCTTCTTCGGTAGGATAAATTCCTTTTTGAATAGTATCATAAGATTTTGCATCGTAACTTTCCTCTAAAGTGGGAACGGCTCCCAATGAATTAGGTTGACCTAAAACTACAGACTTAAGTCTTCCTGTTTCGTTTTTTATATTGAGTTTCATACGATATCGCTGATTTGAATTTGATGTAAAGTCGTGAATTAACTTTGATTTTTACCTTTAAAAAGATCTGATTTCAAATATACCAAAGATTTTTTGTCTATCCTCATTTTTTTATTAATTTCCTGTCCGTTATTATGACATCGGAAATGTTAAAATAGTGTGTTAAACCGCGTATTTTATTAAAAAATGTTTAAAATGTAGCCTTTCTCGTTAATGTTTAGTTAAAATTGAAACGAACCTCTTTCTATGAATACTCATTTAGCATTAAATTTGTTTAGTAGATAATTAAATATAACGTTTTAAATAATTTATGACGATGAGAAATACCTTAAAAAAACTGATTCCGTATGCAGTTGTAGGAGTAATGTCTGGTGCTACCACCTTTGGAGCCATCAATTACTTTAATGTAAATAGTAAAGATTCAGATTTTAATTATTTTGCGCCTAAGAATAGTGATGCAAAATATGCTTCTTTCAACATGAGTGGAGTTGGAGATGACTTTGTGAAGGCTGCCAAAATGACCGTTCCTGCGGTAGTAAGTATCAAAAACTTTTCTAACAGGAAAACCAGAACAACCGAACAGGATCTTTTTGATCAGTTCTTCGGAAATCCATTTGGAGGAAACCCGAGACAGCAACAACAAACTCCGCCACCCAATATGCCAACCGGAATGGGTTCTGGGGTAATCATTTCTCCTGATGGTTATATTATCTCGAACAATCACGTAATTGCTGGAGCGACGAAATTAGAAGTCGTTCTTTCTAATAAAAAATCTTACGTTGCCAATTTAGTGGGAACCGACCCGACGACAGATATCGCGCTTTTAAAAATTGAAGAAAAAGGATTGCCTTATCTTAATTTTGCCAATTCAGATAACGCTGAAGTTGGTCAGTGGGTTTTAGCAGTTGGAAATCCGATGGGCTTAAATTCTACCGTGACAGCTGGGATTGTTTCTGCAAAAGGACGAAGCATTGATTTGCTCAGCCAGCAGTCAAGAACACCAATTGAAAGTTTTATACAAACTGATGCAGCCATTAATCCAGGAAATTCTGGTGGTGCTTTGGTCAATACCAATGGGGAATTGATTGGGATCAACTCGGCGATTTCTTCTAAAACAGGTTATTACGAAGGATACGGTTTTGCTGTTCCCGCAAATCTAGCCAGAAAAGTTGTGGAGGACATCAAACAGTTTGGTTTGGTTCAAAGAGGATTTTTAGGCGTAGTTCCTTTAGATCTATCTGATGAAAGAAGTGTTGCAGCTTACAATCAGCAGAAAAAAACCAATCTCAAATCAGGAGACGGCGTTTACTTAATCGAAGTTGCTGAAAAAGGTGGTGCTGAAGATGCAGGTTTAAGAAATGGAGATATTGTCACTAAAGTTGACAACACCGTTGTTTCAAGTTATTACGATCTTTCATTTGCTGTCGGTAGTAAAAGACCTGGTGATAAAGTAGCGGTAACGTATACCCGAAACGGAAAACAAAATACGGTGAATGTGACGTTAAAAGATCAAAAAGGCGGAACATCATTACGAAGTAAAGCCGACCTTTCTGTAACTGAAAAGATCGGATCTGAGTTTGAGCCTTTAAGTGAAAAATTCAAAACCGATTATGGTTTAAACAGTGGAGTTATTGCTAAAAATGTAATTGACGGAAGCGAGATTTCAAAAATCGGCGTCGTTGATAATTATATTGTCATTGAAGTAAATGGGAAACCAGTGAACTCACAGAAAGATATTGAAAAAATATTGCAGTCTTACAGCGGAAATGTTCAAATCAAATATGTTGATGAATACGGCAGAATGACTACCAGAGGATTTAAAATGCCTTAGGATAATATTTATCAAAATAGAAAAACGCAACTTTTTAAGGTTGCGTTTTTTTGTGTTCAAACATTATTTTAATCTTTGATGAAATTGTAATTTTTGCCACCTTGTTTTAAGATCATCGTTTTATTAGCGGGCATAAATTCTAAAACAATTCCTGCATGATCAAACTTAAATATATTTTTATCACTTGCGACCAGCGGAAAGGCAGATTGTCCGGTTGCTTGCGCCATCAATGTTGTGTCATTTTTGGTAACCGTAATTTTTAAAGGAATGTCTTTACTGGAATAAATTCCTAGATATTGATCTAGATCTGCTGAAGGTAATTCGAAAGTTTTAAAAGCTGGGATTTCGTACGGTTGATTAAACACGGCATTTAAAACTGCGATCGCAATATTGTTGTTGGTGTAATTACTTCCATTGGATGTCAATGCGAAGGCGACTTTCTCCTCTGGGAAATAACCGTAATTAGAACTGAAGCCATCGATTCCACCAGTATGACCAAACGCTTTTTTCGTTCCAAAAGGCATTTGAAAAAGTCCGGAACCATAATCATCTTTTATGGTTTCCATTAGTTTTAAACTTTTTTCTGAAATGATTCTTCCATTAAATAATGCATCTGCAAATTGCAACAAATCACTTGGCGTAGAAACGATTGCGCCAGCTCCAAGAGGAATGGAAAGGTCGGTTTCTGTTTCTTTGATCCAGTTATTCTCAAAGGTGTAAGAGTTAGCTTCGTTGTTTTTTAGGTTAATTTTCCCGCCTACATACGTGTTTTTTAAGCCGATTGGTTTAATGATTTTTTCTTGTAAGATTTCTGAATATGGTTTTTTGTAAATCTTCTCTAAAATGAAACTTAGTAAAACATAATTGGAATTGCTGTAATCTGCTTTGGTGTCCGGGTCAAAATCGCTTCCACCATCTTCTATTATTTTCAGTAGTTCTTCTTCAGATTTTTTTTGGGTGTTCCATGACAGATAATTTTCATTGTCTGTAAAACTGTGAATTCCGCTTCTGTGATTGAGCAAATTGCTGATGCCTATTTTATCAGCGTTTTTAATGTTTGGAAAGTATTTTGAAATTTTCGTATCCAGCGAAAGTTTGTTTTCCTCAGCTGCTCTAAAAACCAGTGCGCTGGTAAACGATTTCGAAATAGAACCGATTCTGTATTTGGTCGTTTGGTTGGGTTTGGTTTTCGATTCTACATCAGAAAAGCCGATAGATTTGGTATAGATTATTTTACCATTTTCGGAAAGAGAAACGCTTCCCATAAATTTGTTATTATTTTCTAAAGTCTGAAAATAAAGATCGAGCTTTTCCTTATCAAACTTCTGAGCGAAGGAAGTTGCAGCAAATAAGGTAATCAAAAAGATTAAGAGTAGTTTTTTCATTCTGTTTTATTTTAAGTGAATATTAAAATTTAAACAGATTAAAAGTAAGATTTAAAATTTACTTCTAATGAAAAAACGGAATGTGATTATAGCCCCAACGGAAATCTCGTCTAAAAACGAGATAAACAAACAGGCATAGTGTATAGCGGGAGGGATGCGAAATAGTGACGCTCCTAAAAAAAAGAAATTCTAATTTTTACTTTGCAGTTTTTTTAATCTTTTCTTCTTTCTTTCGTAGATCACTTCGGTAATTTTTCCGCCGATCCAGGCAAAAGGGAAGAACGTAAGGAAGATTAAGATTTTATAAAAAGTAGGATGATACGGGAATATAATGATGTCGAGCATCGCCATAAATAAAAGAATAAAACCGATTAAAATGGCATAAGCTACTTTCGCATATTTCACAATAATCGCCGTTACCACACCACCAACGGTTGCTGCAATCCCAGATGAAATTAAGAGCGCAACGAAGAAGTAGGGTTTATGCTCCATTGCTTTCAGCAGTGTTTCCCAACGTTGAAACGGCGTAAATCCCT
This sequence comes from Flavobacteriales bacterium UBA5040, assembly GCA_002415135.1. GTDB lineage: Bacteria > Bacteroidota > Bacteroidia > Flavobacteriales > Weeksellaceae > Kaistella. Next base: position 13,500 of record DIBY01000022.1, read on the forward strand.
CGTAGGTAATCCACGACGAATTGATTCTTACTCCCAATGAAATAAGAAGTGCTGCCACAAACAAACCTGTGAGAACTGCAAATGTATTTCTTAAAAAATTCATTTAAAATTGATGTGCGATCATAGAAATTTCGATGTCAACATTGCGCGGTAAACAAGATACTTGTACCGTTTCTCTCGCAGGATAGCTTCCCTCGGTAAGGTAAGACGCGTAGATGTCATTCATCACGGCAAAATCATCCATATTCTTTAAAAAGATCGTCGCTTTCACCACATTGCTGAAAGTTAATCCAGCTTCAGTAAGAATCGCTTCTAAATTCTTCATCACCTGATGCGTGGCTTTTTCAATCGTTTCCTCTAATTTACCCGTTTCTGAATTGAAAGGAATTTGTCCGGAGATATAAAGGATTCCATTCGCAAAATTCGCTTGTGCATAAGGTCCAATTGCAGCAGGTGCTTTCGACGTGGAGATGATCTTTTTCATAGCTATCTAATTATTTTTTGAGGTCATACGGAATCGCCTGTGTCTATTTGTGCTTGTTTGCAGTTTTTGAAATTGGCGATTTCATAGGTTTGATATTTGGCAAATATAAAACTTAAGTTCTATTATTTAAAATTTAAAACGGTGCATTCGGTTGGGTGAAGCTTCGGTCCTTATATTTCACGGCATCCCGCAGGATATTGGCTTTTATCCCGATGAAGAAATCATATACTTTGTACTGTCCATAAGGAATCCAGTTAAAGTTAATGGTGAAACTTCGCTGGTCTCTGGAGAATCCTAATTGAGTTGTAGCGATTTCTTTTTTGACGATATCATAATACAAATTACCAGTGATATTCCAGAATGGAGATAACTTAATGCTTCCATCAAGGCCTAAGGATGCTACATTATTTCCAAATCTTGTTAAACTTCTGGTGTATCCATATTGGGCGTTTATATTTAAACTCCAGGGTTGCTTGAATCGTGAGTAATTGTCTTCATCAAAATAATAATCTTCGTTTCGAATCTCGCCTTTGGTTTTATATTTCTTGGCAAGTTCTTCTTTTTCACCAAAAATTGCATCACTCAACGGATAGGAAAGTTGTGCATTAAAACCTTGCACACTGAAATGTCCAAAGTTTTCAGTTCTGATTCCGACATCACTATCAGGCGCAAAAATAATTTGATACGGTTCTAAGGTTAGACTCGTATTTAAATTTAATTTTTCAAATAAAGTTGTCTGACCATTAAACGTAAACATCGACCATTTGTACTTTGGCGCTGCGAAATTATAATTGGTATTGAAATTTAAACTTTCGAAAATCTTGAGTTTTTTAGTTCCGGTAGAATCTTTTTTAGACTTCACTTTCATCTCTAAGTTATTATTGATGGAAAAACTCAACGCTTGCACTAAACCCGAATTTGGGGAACCGATAATTCCACGATCGAAAATAGAGTAGGTCGTCATTTCTCCACGATCATTGTAATAATTTTTATAATATCCGAAACTTTGGGCAGAGAAATCTGGTGAATAACTGAACCCAATCTGTGGCGTCATCATGTGACGAATCCCCTGAATGGACGAGGTTTTTTTGAAATTTAACATACCGTATAAAACGGTTTGTAAACTTGTACTCGTGGAGAATGAAGAATATCCCGCAATTTTATTATTGAGAATATCTTCCACTTTATTCGTAATGGGATTGTAATTACGGGTCAGTGTTTTCGTGGTTAAAGCATTGTCAATATTCGCAGAAATCGAGAATGTAAAATATTTAGCGATCGTAGTGTTGGTTCCTAAAGCAATATTGTTTTTAAGTCCGGTTTGCATTTTCTCCCACATCGCTTTGGTAAAAAGCTCGCCTTCATCGGTCTGAACGTAATTGTTCAAATTCAATCCTGTGTTTACGGTAATATTTTCCAGTAAACCTTGTCTAACGCCGGTTTTTGGTTTGAATAAATAAAACTGATTAATTGCCACGTTCATCAACGGAAGTTTTAAATCTGCCAAGCCTGTGGAGAAATTCTGGGAATAAGAAGAAGTTCCGGTAATGGTAATCGGCAATGTCAGAAATCTCTTAACCACACTCACCGTGGAATTCTGCTGTGCGTTAAGATTATTTTGATTGAAGGCGTAATTATTATTAACCGTGTTATTATAGAATTTATTACTCACTACATCTACCGATGCCGAAAACGTCAGAAACGGATTGGCTTTAGCATCTTGTTGATGCCGCCAGGCAATTCGGTAAGTTCCTGTTTTCGAATAATCATCAAGCCCTTTAATTCCACGAACGGTAGTACCGACGTCGGCCGAAAAGTTTCCGCTGTATTTATAGTTTTTCTTGTAATTGACTTCGGGTTTTAAATTCCAGCTGCCTTTGGTGTAAATATCTGCCAGAATTTTTAGGTCAAAATGATCGCCAATCGGTTGATAGTATCCTAATCCATTCAGAAAGAATCCAACGTCTTCCCGTTCTCCAAAACTCGGAATCAGAATTCCCGCACTTCTTTTATCTGAGAAAGGCAAAATCGCAAAAGGCATAATCAAAGGCGTCGGCACTTGTTCAATATACATTTGAATCGGACCGGTTATGACCTGCGATTTATTCTTTCCTTTAATTAATTTGATGTTGGGAGCCAGCAAATAGTAATCAGCGATGGTGTCTTTTTTCTTTATGAAATATTCATCGGTGGTATATTTTCCTCTTCGCATAAAGAAAACCGAATCGTTATATTTCTTCGTTTTTTCAGCAACGATCACTCCTTCGCTTTCTTCTGTTCTTGCATTAAAAGCGATCGCTTGACGCGTTTTGATGTTATACGTAAACTCGTCGTATTCGTAAGTTTTCCCTCCTTGAACGGCGACTGCGGGCTTTTTAATTTTCCCCAAAGAATCTAATTCGCCTCTAGCAAAAATTAAAGATTGGTCCCAATCGATGGAAATATAATCCGCATCAATCGTCATGTCCTGATATTTCACCTGCGCATTTTTGTTCAGGTAAGTCATCCTTTTTTGAATGTCGTTTCTGTTACGGTCGGCTTTGGTTCTCACCACCGCGTCTAGCTGTTCTTTCTTCAGAACAATCGTATCAGATTTAGATATAGTATCATTAACTATCTTATTTCCAGCCAAATTTTGAGCATGCAGATGTGCTAAAAAATTGTTAAAAATTAGGATAATTAAGATTTGTAGTATATTTTTGAAGCCAGTTTTGACCAAAGCGCTTTTATCTGTTATATATATATTGGCGTCAAAATTAATACAATTTTTAAAATCTAAAGATGATTACCAATAGTTTTTCCTTTAAAAAGTACTTATTCCTTTTATTCTCTTTAATATTCATCCTTCCGAGTGCTCAGAAAAAGTTTACCATTGTTCTGGATGCAGGACACGGCGGCAGTGATCATGGCGCAAACCGGCATTATAGTGACCTGGGAACCGTGAGGGAAAAAGACGTTACCTTAGCAATTACCCTGAAATTAGGACGAATGCTGGAAAAGAATAAAGACTATAAAGTTATTTATACCAGAAAAATCGATGAATTCCCATCATTAACAGAACGGACTACTTTAGCCAACCGCAGCAAGGCCGACCTGTTTATTTCGATTCACGTTAACGCAAGTACAAAAACATCACCTTATGGTACGGAAACTTTCGTGCAGGGTCCTGACCAAAACAAAACAAATCTTGAAGTTGCAAAGGCAGAGAACGATGTAATTTATTTGGATGAAAGAGACCGGGAAACTTTTGCGTCTTATGATCCGAAATCTCCTGAGTCTTTGATCGCGTTGAAAATGCAGCAAAGTAAATATCTGGAAACAAGTTTGCTCTTCGGAAGTTATGTAGAAGGGAATTTTGTAAATAAGGACAAGCGATTTTCAAGAGGAGTAAAACAACAGAATCTTCATGTTTTAAGATTAAACGCAATGCCTTCAGTATTGGTTGAAACTGGTTTTGTCAGCAATTATGATGACGCTTCTTATTTGGCTTCTGATAGAGGTCAGAATCAAGTAGCAGAAAGTATTTATGACGCCATCATTAATTATAAAAAGAGCATCGAAAGAAATGGAGGCATGGTCAATCTACCAAAAGAACCAGAAAAACCAGCTGAAGTTGCTCTAAAGAATGATTTCAGAATTTTATTAATGTCGTCGCCAATGAAGTATAATGCGGGTGATCCAGCTTTAAAAGGTCTGAATTACGTTCTTCCTCTCAAGGACAACGATATGTATAAATATTACTACAGCGTGACGAATATGGCTTCTGTGAGGGATAATAATTTAAAAACAGCAAAAGATGCTGGCTTTAGAAATGCGACCTCTATATCGTTTGTTCCTAATCAGAAATTAGGCACCGGTTATTACACTTTAGAAGTAGCGGTAAGCGATCAGAAATTAAGCTCAAACTCTTTTATGCTCAATGCTTTAAAAGACGTAGCCAGAGAAAAAGTGAAGGGTAAATATTACTACACTTATGGCAGGTTCTCCAGCTTAGAAGAGGCTGTGAAAGCGCAGAAGACTCTCGATGATAAAGGGATTAAAAATACCACAATTCAAAAAAAATCAAGATAAAAGAAGAAAAGGTGTTGCAGGATTAAAAAGTAATTTCTATTTTTGCAGTCCTCAAAGCAAAGGCCTATTCGTCTAGTGGTAAGGACTCAAGATTTTCAGTCTTGCAACAGGGGTTCGATTCCCTTATAGGCTACTAAAGATGAAAGTTTTTGAAAAGTTTTATAAAAAGATTTTGTAATTAAAAAAAGATTATTATCTTTGCACCCAAGTTTTTAAGAAGATATGGCAAATCATAAATCAGCTCTGAAAAGAATCAGACAAAGCGAAAAGAAAAGATTAATCAACAGATACTACCACAAAACTGCTAGAACAGCTTTGAGAGTGTTGAGAAGTGAAGAAGATAAAGCTGCAGCGACTGTACAGTTGCCATCAGTAATCTCTTTGTTAGATAAGTTGGTGAAGAAAAACATCATCCACAAAAACAAAGCAGCAAATCTTAAAAGTAAGTTGACTAAGCACGTTAATAAATTAGCGTAATTATATAAAACACAAGACGCACTGGCCCGTTCGTCTATCGGTTAGGACCTCAGGTTTTCATCCTGGTAAGAGGGGTTCGACTCCCCTACGGGCTACGAAGCTTCCGAAATTAATTTTTCGGAAGTTTTTTTTATGTCTTTACTTTTAAGTTTAGTATCTTAACTCATGTCGGTATAATTCTATCGTGGGATTGAGTGATAGAGGGTTATGGAATAAGCAATAGGCGATAAGCAATAGATAACGCAATAATCAATAGGAAAGGTAGTAACAACAATCAGTAAGAGTTCGTACTAATTAGGTTCTTTAGTACTCTACGTAGTCAACTGTAAATATTCTGGTAACTCCACAAAAAAAGCTTCTACAATGATGCAGAAGCTTTATTTTAAGTTTAATGATTTACATTTAAAACTATTCTTTATCAGCAGTGTTATCAGCGAGTTTTTTTTCTGCTAATGATTCGGCATATAGTTTTTCTGCGCTCCATTTTGCGTGTCTTGACGGGACGATCTTGTATCCTTTTTTAATAGAGTAAACCTTCGTAAACTCTGCACCGAAGAAAATGAGCATACAGGAATAGTTGATCCACATCATGATCAAGATGATGGTGCCCGCCTTTCCAAAGGCAGAGGTTGGCTTTAATTCTCCGAAGTACAAACTAAGCAACATCTTTCCGATTGTAAATAAAACGGCAGTGAGAAGAGCTCCTACCCAAACTGATTTCCACGAAATTTCAACATCCGGTAATACTTTAAACATAAAGGCAAATACCGCCACGACGAGAATGAAACCAATCACGTAGTTCACAATTTCCATGAGGATATAAGTCTCCAATCCTAAACGGAACGTGATAAAGTTATTGAGTAAACTGATGGCTGATGATAAAACCATTGTAATCATTAATAGAAAACCGATGACCAAAATCATCCCTAAAGAGTTTGCCCGATCCAAAAGAAATTTAACAATTGCTTTTTTGGGTGCAGGTTGCACATCCCACAAATCATTCAAAGCTTTCTGTAACTGAAAGAAAATAGTGGTTGCTCCGAAAACTAATGAGAAGACCCCAACCACTTTCATAAAAATATTTTGTTTATCAATAAGTGCGCTCGTAATTAATTCCTCAATGCTTTTCGCAACATCAGCACCCATCATACTTCCGAATTGGTTGGTGATCTCACCTCTAATGGCTTCTTCACCAAAGAAATTTCCCGCAATCCAGATGATAATAATTAAAAGCCCCGGAATAGAAAAAATCGCATAGTAAGCCAAACTCGCAGAGGCTCGTGTAGCATCAGAGTCAGTCCACTCCTTGAATGTTTGCTTAAGTGTTTCCCAAAAAAAAGCGAGTTTTTTCATTTGTCTCTTTATAGTTTTAGAATGGATATCCAATAGCGATATTTAAAATTAGATTGTCTTTTCTCCAGGCTCCACTGCCAAAATCAATTCGGTCAAAGGTCCAGCGATTTCCTTCTTCATAATAAGGAACGCGAAGCGGCGTAGCCAAATCTAAGCGGAGAATAAGGATTGAAAAGTCAAGTCTTAAACCAACGCCAGCTCCAACTGCAATTTCTTTTGCAAAATCTTTCGAGAACTTTCCGCCTGGTTTATCGTCATCTTCATTGATGAGCCAAACATTTCCGGCATCTGCAAAAACGGCAACATTTAAAAATTTATAAATATTCGCGCGGTATTCGGCATTCAATTCTAATTTAATATCTCCTGACTGGTCAAAAAAGAAACTGGCTTGTTCATTTCTAGGATCATAACTTCCCGGTCCTAAAGTCCGAGCCCGAAATGCACGGATACTATTGCTTCCACCGACGAAGAATTGCTTCACATAAGGCATCGTAGTTGAGTTTCCATAAGGATAGCCAACGCCGGCAATGAATCTTGTAGCGATGGTGCTTTTATCATTCACCTTTCTGTAGTAGCGGAAATCATGTTCCATCTTAGCATACTGACTGAAGGGAATACCGAACAACTCTTTCTGTTTTCCGGCTTTCGCATCTGCACCGCTAACCAAACCAGTAATTGTTCCTGCTAAATCTAAACTTCCCTTATAATAGAACGTGTTTTTCTTCGGCAGCATGGTATTGGTATAAGTGTAATTATAGGTCGGACCAAAAATTAACTGCTTGTCAATCACTCTTTGTAATGATGGGTTCGGGTCAATACTCTTCTCAGGATCAGGATCATATTTTCCATTGATCTGTTCCAAATATTTATCGGTTACATTTTGGGGCTTAACCAAAGTGACTTCAATCACTTTTAAATCATGTTCTTTTCGTTCATTCTCTTTCCAAACATAACCGAACGAAGTGTTGAAATTATGAAGCGTGTACAATTCCGTTCGACTTAAATATTCGTAGCCAAGATTGAAATTCGTTCTTGGAACGTAAGCACTTGAAGAATTAAATCGGAACGGCGCTACGATTCTAGGAATAGACAATTGTGCGTTAGCTCCAAAACGGATGATGTTATTGGCATCTTTCGGTCCGCCAACCTGAACATCGGCCGCACCATAAATTGCTCCTTTCAACTGTTCTGCTCCTTTAAAGAAATTACGATGCGTCCAGTTAAGATTGACTTCTCCCCCCGTATAATTGGCAGAATTTGTTTTCCCTAAAGTTTCTAAACGCAAGGATTGAAAAGGTCTCGGTGTTAATAAGTAATACGCATCAAAAGTATGATTCAGCGAATCTGAAACCACGAATTCATTTTTCACAAATTTAAAAACACCTAAACTGATCAACCGATTTAAAGAAAGGTTGTGGTCTTTTCGGTTGTACAAATCTCCTTTGTTAAAGTAAAGCGTTCGGTCGAAAATTTTTGGTTTAAATTTATGCTGAGGATCGATGACGTACAGATCATTATAAACCTCGACCGAATCGGTGATGTACGGAATCCCATATTTTCCTAATTTTACATCTTCTAAATTATAATCGGCAAAGACAATCGTTTTATCAATCGTAAAAGGTTCCTTTGAAAGTTGAGGCGTATTGTTTTTCAACTTCACAAAAAGTTCCACTTTCGGCTCTTTCAAAACCGTACTATCTGCCTGAACAATTATATTGTCTGGACTGAAATAGTAAAAACCTCTATTTTTTAAATGCTCGTCAATACGCTGTCTTTCAGCTTTGATAACATCAAGATCAAAAGGATTTCCAACTTTTAAAAATGTTTTGTCTTTAATTGCTTGGATTTCAGAATTGATCACGGTAGAATCTTCCGGGAAATTAACCTGACTGATCAAATATCTCGCGCCAGGTTTTAAAGTATAAAGTACCTGTGCTTTTTTATTTTTAGCAATAGTATCTGAAGTGGCTTTCGCATTAAAGAATCCTTTGTTCTCCGAATAATTAACGATGATCTTTTTATTAAACTCGCGATCAACGTCCTGAAGCAAAACCGGCTTTTCGCCGATCTTATATTTCAACCAATAGCGCAATCCCTTTTCCTTTTTGGGTTCTTTGGTAATATTATAAATGTATAATTTCGGTCTCAACCCTAGAAAAGAAGAGTTCGGTTTTGGACGCAACTGTTCCTGAAGCGCTTCTTTTAAACTTGATTTCTCTTTCTTAGAAAGCGTATCATTTTTAATATTAATTTTTGCGCCCGTGTAAAGCATCTGTCCTTCCTGTAGAAATTTGGTATTGCTACAAGACGAAATTAGGACTGCAAATGAAAGCGTCGCAAATATTTTATAATAAGATGTTTTCAATTTTATCATTATTTTGAAGACGTATTTTGTTTCTTAAATTCTTTGTTTTGTTTGCGGCGTTCAAAAATCTCACGGAATTGATCGTAATCCAACGTGATGATAAACCCGATTCCTGTTTCGATGATCTGTCCTTGCAAGGCAACCTGATAATCGTTCTTGCGGTAAGCACGCAACATATATCGTCCGTCTTTTGACAAACTGTAATCCAGCGTAATGTCCCCCGCGATGTTCGTCATTTCCTCATTTTGTCTGGCATCACCTTCCAAAGCGAAGTTGTTACCGACCGTTACTTTTAGTCGATCATCAAACAATCTTTTCGTTAAGCCAACATTTAAATCAGTTCGTTCATTCTTACTTCCACTGGAATAATCTTCGGTTGATTCCAGATCGAAGTTCAATTCTACGCCACCAATTAAATCAGAGGCCAGATTGTTTAACTGCTCAGATAAAATACGACTCACACTCTGTTTCGCCACGGTAGCAGCCGATAATCCGGTTTCACTTTGGAAAGGATTCTCCCCAATAAAACGGTTCAGCAATAACAAGGCGAAAACCTGTTTGTTCATTTCAGATTCGTCGCGACGAAGTTGATCCAGTTTCGCGGTTGTATTATCGATCACTTCAGCGGAAACAGAATTGTTCTCTTTCGAAGTGGTAATGTCAAAAGTAATCACTGGTTTCAAAAGTTCGCCTTTCATGATCAATAAAGTATTGAACGGAATTCTTTGCTTATATTGATTCAATTGGCTGCCGGTTACTCCAGTTAACTGTTGTTGTAACAAGTCAAGTGGTGCTGCATCCGTTTTATAAACTGCTGTAATGTCTAAGTTGGCAGTCATCGGTTCGCCCGTCCAGGTGATGGTGCTCCCTTTTTCGATTTCAAATTTTCTTTTCAGTAAACTTACCGACATTTCGTAGGCTCCTTTTTCTACCTGATAAACGCCCACTAAAGTAGTTTTTCCGGAAGGGTCGATTCCACCAGTTAACTGTGCTTCACCTTGAAGTTCCACAAAATCTCCATTCGCCTGATCGATGATTAAAGAGATTTTTGCATCTTTTACAATTTCAATATTCACGTTGACATCTAAACCTTTGATGTCACTTTGGTCGGTTAAAGAATCTGCTTTAACGGTTTGTTGTAAGGCAATTTGATCCTGATCGATGAATTCTACAATACCTTCGCGATCTTCTAAAGCGGGCGAAGTTTGTGGCAAAACAATAGTGAAATCGGTTTGATCGGTTACCGCCAAATCGCCATCAACTTGTGGTAAATCTAAATCTCCACGAATTTGCAATTTCGCATCAATGGCCAAAACACCGTACATCAATTTATCACTATCTTTTTCAGAATCAACCACTTTAAAATTGTCTGCATTCACATCTAAATTAAAGGCAAAATCTTTATAAGTCTTCGTTAGTACGGCACCATCAATAACGATCGCGTTTCCTGCTTCATCTTTAATTTTAAACGCATCGAAATCAATTCCTCGGTTCGTGAATTTTATTTCATCGTTAATGTTTTTAAAACTGCTGCCCAATTGCGTAATTCCTAAACCAACATCATTAAATTTAATACCGCCTAAAATATTTGGCGCATCGGTATTTCCAGTAATTTTTAAATTTCCTGACAGATAACCTTCCGCATTTTCTATAGCATTCATCGAGAATCCCTGTACCGATTTCATTTGGAAACGATTCATATCCAAATTCATATTCAAGCCACTGGACTTGGTATTGAAAGTTCCGAACAGTTTTACATCATTGTCAAAACCGGAAAGAGCAATGTCTGCCCGAATTAAATCTGCGCTTTGATTATTGGCTTTAATATCTAAATTCCCAACCGGACTTCCGTAAACGAACAGATCGGTCACATCAATATCTGAGGTGAACGTCATATTGTTTTTCAAATCCCGAAGTTGCGCTGTTCCATTTATAGTTCCTTTGGCCAAAAGTGAATCTTTTTTAACGAGTTCCGTAATCGTTTCAATCTTAAAATCTTTGATGGAAACATTCAGCGGACTGTTCGGAACATTCGTTTCAGACTGCAATTTTATTTCACTTCCGTTATTCGAGATTGCAAAGTTATTGGCTAAAATTCCACGGCTGCTGATCTGTACATAATTGTCAGCGGAAACTTGCCAGTTATCATAATTCAAAGTCAACCCATCAGGATTTAAACTGATCTTTGTGAGGTCGCCTACTTTTTCCACATTTCCAGCAACTAGAAATTTAGTCGCGTCTTTTTCGTCTTTCGTTGAAGCGTTGTACGTGATGAGGTTGTTTTTAATATCGCCATTCAAACCAACTTTCATCAGGGCAATACTTTCATTTTTAAATTCCGCCAGTTTTAAATCATAAACCAACGCGTCATTTTCATTATTAATGGATAGAACGCCGCCGTTGATCTTGTTTGCGCCGTAAGTAACCTGTGGAATTTGTCCGTTTACTTCTAGTTTTTTGGAATCAGCATTGTAATTCCCAGTTAAAGTAATGGGTTCAAATTCTGTTAATTCAGGAACGAATTTTCTCAGTAGATTATCATCTTTAATTTTTGCATTGAAAGTAAAAAACTGATTTGGATCTATTTTCGCGATTTTAGTTCCCGGTTTTTGATATTGATAGTACTCGTTAATCGTGTTTTGAAGTGAACCTAAAATTTGAGTTAACTTATATTTCCCTGTTAAGTCAACATCGGCGATCTGAGATTGTAAGGTGATTATGTTTTGATCGGCGGTTGAAACGGCCTTCAGGAAAACTTCCTGCAAAGGAAAAATATCTTTCGTATCAGAAATGGCAAAGTTCTTTAAGGTCAAATAACCATTCGGAGCGTCTGGATTTAAACTGGTGAAGTCGCCATCTAGATCTCCTGCTAAAATCATTTGATCTTCATAAAAACCAAGTTTGTTTAAATCTAATTTTCGAATCGTTCCGTTCACTTTGATTGATGGCTCTTTATCAGTAAAGTTTCCGGAAGCCAATATTTTTAAATTCGCGTTAGGATCTTTAGAGTCTAGATTCATCACATAAGCGCCACGATTCACTTTTCCATTCAGCAACATGTTTTGGTACGTATAACCATTGTAAGCCACCGATTTTATATTTCCTTTAATGTCAGCGTTGGCTTTATTGGGATCAAAACTTTGACCTTTCACAGCAATCTGTCCGGTAATGGAACCCAAATCTTTATTCTGAATAATCTTGCCGATTTGCAGATTTTGTAAGTTGGCCAAAACATCATATCGCTCCTGATCTTTGCGTTTCATATCGACCGACGCACGAATTCCAGCGTTTCCTAAAGTTGTCGTGACTTTCAAATTGGTATTTACGATCTGCGTTGTTCCTTTTGCAGTTCCAGCGATTTTGAAAAAAGAAGGAAGCGTAATATTGCTTGGGATTGTATTTTTTGGAACCAAATTGTAAATCGTTTTCGCCGAAGAAGATAGTTCGCGAACATTCAGATCATAATAGAGATTCTCTGGATTCATTGCGTTTTTAACCGTTCCTGACGCATTGACTTTTAATTGATCAATTCCAGAAAGTTCAAGGTTCTGAATGAGTAAGTCGTTGAGCGTTCCTTTTAATCTGGTATCAACTTTAAGAATAGCATTTGGATATTTATTAAAGGGAACCGTACTTCGTAAAGTTGGCACCAGCATTAAGATATCAGAAAATCCAACTTTAGAATTTCGAATATTGGCGGCAATTTTTACTGCGCCAGGATTTGCCGAAAGTTGTTCGATGGAGTTATAATTCAAAACAACTTCATCGCGAAGAATTGTTTTTGAAGTTTGTAAATAAAGTTCTTTTAAATAAGCTTGCTTTTCTTCGAAAACAAAATCAGTAGTGAATTTCTGAATATCCAACCCACGACGTTCTTTTATTTCCGCTGATTTTACTTCACCTGCAAATGTTCCATCTTTCATTTTGAAATCAGAAAGTTCCAGATTCATCTTGGAGAAATTAAGATGATTAAAATCCATTCCACTTCTTGTTGGAGCGATTGCCGTGTTGTCATAAACAACTTTTACATCGTCGAGAATTAATTTATTAAGTAAAAGTGCTAAAGATTGATCCGTTGAAGTTTCTGTGGTTTCAGTTTTCTTAGGATTGGCATTTTGCGTCGGTAGAAATAATTTCGCATTAATGTCGGCTCCTTTCAAATAAAGATTGTCAATTCCGAAGTTGCTGTTCTCTAAATCGAGTTGGTTGACTTTCGTGCTGAGTTCTTTAAAAATAATTTTACCAAAAGTTTTGGTATTGTCGTCTCCATAATCAATATTGAAATTGGTAAGTTTAATTTTATTTAAACCTAATTTCAAAGGACTTTGTTTTTGCAGAGAATCTACTTTTTCTACGACTTTATCGGCAACTTCTTCTAATAAATCCTGTTTTAACTTTAGGCGCAATCCATCCATATTGATGTCGTTCATTGCGTAGGAGTTCTTTTCAAGATCAAAAGTTTTTACACGGGTATCGAAAGATTTGAAATACAGATTAATATCATTTCGGGATTGATCATCTATAAATGAAATGCCGATATCCTTTAATTTGATTTTATCTAAAGAAATAACAAATGGTTTCGACGGCGTTTCTTCTTGATCTTTGGTCGCAAAAGCATTTAAAATATAATCGAAATTAAAAGTTCCGTTTTCATTCCGCACTACGTTCGCTTTCACGCCTTCTAAATCGATCGACGTAATGTCTGCCGTGTTTTTAAGAAGTTTTGGAATATTTAAACCGACATCTAATTTGCGGGCAAAAAGTAAGGTGTCCACTTTTTGACCTTGCAAAAAAAGATTTTCCATCACCAAACTGTTCGGATAGCCAATGTAAACCCGGTCTAAACTGACTTTGGTTTTAATCTTCTTTTCCAGATAGTTCACCAATTTACCTTTGGCAAAATTCTGAACGGAAGGCAATTGTAAACTCAAGGCCAAAACAACCGACAGCACCACAATCGATGCGATGACGATGGCTGTGTATTTTAAAATCTTTTGATATATATTCACAGGAAAATTTTAGGAGTTGAATAGAGGACAAAAATACATTTTTCTTTACTATCGAAAACTTTTACGATTAATGTTTAGAAAAGTAAAATTGATACAATTTAACAAAGTTTTATCATAACAATTTTTAAGCCTAAAATCGCTTATTTTAGCTAAATCAATATCTTTGTAAAAATGTTCATATGAAAATCTTAATCGTCAACGGACCCAACCTTAATTTACTCGGAACACGTGAACCAGAAATCTACGGAAGTGTTTCGATGGAACAATATCTGAACGAGTTGCGACAGGAATTTTCACAACACGAAATTCTTTATTACCAATCCAATGTAGAAGGCGAAATTATCAACCGATTACAGGAAAATGATTTTGAAAGTTTGGTGATCAATCCTGGCGCATTTACCCACTATTCGTACGCGATTGCCGATTGCTTGAAAAACATTTCGCAACCGAAAATTGAAGTTCATATCAGCAATATTTATAAACGAGAAGAGTTTCGCCAGAAATCTGTTACGGCAGCAAATTCTGATGGGATTTTAAGCGGATTCGGAATGAAAGGATATCGGCTCGCAATTTTAAGTTTATTTTAAATTATCTTCGATGAAAAATCTCCTTTTAGCTTTACTGATTATATTAAGTTCAACAATTTTAATTCAGAGTCAAACCAAAGATCCGCGTTATCAACCAAAAGAATACGTAGAAATTACGCATCCCGAATGGAGTAAAAATGCGACGATCTACGAAGTGAATGTTCGGCAATATACACCCGAAGGAACTTTTAAAGCGTTCGAAAATCATCTGCCCCGTTTGAAAAAAATGGGTGTTGATATTATTTGGCTCATGCCGATTCATCCAATTGGAGAGAAAAATAGAAAAGGAACACTGGGAAGTTATTATTCCGTTAAAGATTTCTACGGCATCAATCCAGAATTTGGAACGATGAAAGACTTTCAGCATTTGGTTAATAAGATCCATTCGATGGGAATGTACGTGATTATCGATTGGGTTGGTAATCATTCTGCTTGGGACAATCCTTTGGCGACACAACATCCAGATTGGTACAGTAAAACCCGCGAGGGAAATTTTCAGCCAACGCCGTGGTATGACTGGGATGATGTAATTGATTTCGATTACGACAGTCCTGATCTTAGAAAATACATGACTGATGCATTAAAATATTGGGTAAAGGAAACCAATATTGATGGTTATCGTGCTGATGTGGCTGGTTTTATACCAACTGATTTTTGGGAAAATGCCCGAAAAGAATTGGATGAAATAAAACCTGTTTTTATGTTGGCAGAATGGGAAAGTCGTGATCTATACAAAAAATCTTTTGACATGACTTATTCCTGGAGTTTGTGGAATGAACTTCGGCAAGCAGTCAATCATCAAAAATTAGCACCGTTGGTAGAATATCTTTCACACGATGTCAACACCGTTCCGAGAAATGCGTATCGAATGACGTTTACCGATAATCATGATAAAAATTCTTGGGAAGGAAATCCTTATTTAAATTTTGGGCCCGGTTTAAAAACTGCTATAGTCATGACCGGCGTGGTCAATGGAATGATGCTTTGCTACAGCGGTCAGGAAGCAGGTTTAAATCGGAGTTTAAAATTCTTTGAGAAAGATCCGATTGAATGGAAACACGACGAAAATGAAGCGCTGTTCACTAAACTTTTTCATTTAAAACATGACAATCAAGCGTTATGGAATGGAAAATATGGCGGAGAAATGATTCGCGTTGTGAATGATCATCAGAATCACGTGATCTCTTTTTACCGTGAAAAAAATAATGATGCTGTTCTTCCTATTTTAAATTTTTCAGATAAAACAGTTGAGGTGAATCTCGATACAAAATATTATAAGGGAACTTATAAGGAATTGTTCACGGATAAGATTTATCAGATTTCAGATAAGACTTCTTTAAAATTAGCGCCTTGGTCTTACTTGGTTTTGGTTAAGGCTTCTGGTTCTAAATAATTTTAATCAGTCTTTAAATAAGATTTTATCTGGAATTAAAATTGAAAGGCTTACTATTTTATTTTTTTGAAAATACGAACAGCAGAACGAACTGAAATCACACATGAACAAAATTTACATTTTTAGTGGTTTGGGAGTTGATCAAAGAGTTTTTGATAATATTGACTTTGGAAATTTGGATGTTGAATTTATCGACTGGATTGAACCGCTGAAAAATGAATCTTTAGATAGTTATGCTAAACGAATTGCACAAAATTTAACGGTCCCAAATCCAACTTTAATAGGATTATCTTTTGGCGGAATGGTCGCCGTGGAAATTTCAAAAATTCTCCAAACGAAAAAGATTGTTTTAATAGCTTCAGCAAAAACGAAAAGTGAATTACCCGAAATTTATCAACTCGCTGGAAAACTCAAAATTAATAAACTGATTCCAAATCAACTTTTAACAAAGCAAAACTTCATCACAAATTGGTTTTTTGGTTTGGAAACAAAATCTGATAAACAACTTCTAAAAAGAATTCTGAAAGACACCAATCCCAATTTTTTGAGTTGGGCAATTAATGAAATTTTAAATTGGAAGAATGAAGAGGAGCCAAGTCATTGCTTTCATATTCATGGAAATAAAGATCGAATCATTCCTGTTGAAAACGTTAAAGCCGATTTTGTAATTGAAAATGGTGGTCATTTTATGACCGTAAATAAAGCTGAAGAAATCGAACGGATTATCAAGCAAATTTGTGAATAAATAGATTTAAAAAACTCCACTTCCAATCTAATTCTGATATTCCTCATACTCATTCCACTGTGATTCATCGAAAGAGTGGCTGTCTTCTGCTAAAAGTTCTGCCTCACGATCCAGATATTCGGTCATGGTAAAGGTCACTTTATCACTTAACTGTTCTTTGGCTAATTTCCGCGTCATTGCTTTATCGATGACTATAAATCTTTGACCTAATCTTCGCGCAGCATAGGCACGCATTCCTGTTGCTTTCAAAATATCAACTGCCATATTTACTGCAGTTCCGAGCGTTTCTCTATAAATATTTTCAACTCCGTTATTAATGAAGTCATAAGCATCCAAACGGTTTTTTGCCCTTACAAATATTTTCATTTGTGGGAAATGTTCGCGGGCATACTCCAGCACAAATTTATTTTTTTCCGCACTGTCTAAACATAGAATTAATAGATCTGCATTTTCAGCACCCGCGGATCTGAGAATTCCCGGTTTAGAAGCGTCACCAAAGTATACTTTAAATCCTTTTGAGCGGAGTAAATTAATTCGTTCCGGATCATTATCCAAAATGGTAGCACTAATTCCATTCACACGCAAAAGTCGCCCGACCGTACTTCCAAAGTGGCCGAAACCAACGATAATAATTCTCTGCTGTTTGATCGGTCCATCAATTACGGGATCTTCATTTTTAATTTTATGAAGTCGAGGCTCAATCAGTTTTTCATTAAGCAGTAAGAGAATCGGCGTAATACACATCGTAATCGCCGTAATCGCCATTAGTTGAGCATTGAGTTTTGGATCAAATAGATATAATTTAGTGGAATAATTAATTAAAACGAAAGCAAATTCTCCAATTTGTGAAAGTCCAAATGCAACTAAAAAGTTTTGGTATAATTTAAGTTTGAAGAATTTAAGAACTCCAACAATCACTACAAATTTTACGATTAGAACGACAATCGTTGTGGTGAAAATAAACATGGGATCACCCATGATCACCGTAAAGTTTATCGTTGAACCTACGCTCACAAAAAACACTGCCAAAAGCAATCCTTTGAAAGGATCAATCTGACTTTCCAGTTCATGACGGAACTCACTTGTCGCCAACATTACGCCTGCGATAAATGCTCCCAAAGCGGGACTCAATCCTACGGCATGCATTAGTTCTGATACGCCGATTACTAAAAATAGGGAAGATGCAGTTAGCAATTCATTCATTCCAGAGCGCGAAACGTAGCGTAAGAAGGGAACAAAAACATATCGTCCTAAGATGATTAAAGCCAGAACGCCTAAGATAATCGAGAACGGTTGCAACCAGTCTGGCAAGTATTGTAAAAGTAATAAATTCTCGTCTTTATCAGATTTTTTAGCAATCAATGGTAAGACCGCCAAAATGGGAATTACCGCAATATCCTGAAAGAGTAGAATCGAGAAAGAGGCTTCACCAACATCGGTTCTGAAAATATTTTTCTCTTTTAAAGTTTGTAAAACAATTGCGGTGGAAGACATACCGAAACACAATGCTGCTACCAAGGCTTGATCAGTTCGCCAATCTGCCAAGTAAAAAATGAAAAATAACAACGTAACCGTTATGGCCATTTGGCCCAACCCCATTCCTATAATTTTCTTTCGAATCTTCCAGAATTTTTTTGGTTCTATTTCGAGTCCAACTAAGAAAAGCAGCATGATTACTCCAAACTCAGTGGCTTGCATGATATCGTTGGCATCGCTTCCGGTTAATTTTAAACCAAAAGGTCCAATGATAATTCCACCTAAGATAAAACCGATCACAGAACTTAAGCCCAGTTTTCGAACGAGCGGAACCATAATAATAGCGGCGCCTAAAAATATTAAAGCAGTCTGTGCTGTTGAACTTTCATTCATTAGTTTTCTAAAGTTTTTATAATTTTTTGGGTGATATTTTGTAATTCTACCTCTTCCAGATCATCGGCGTGGTAAATAGGAATGATTTCTTTAACCTCAATTCCGGTGACTTCTAAACATAAAGTCAATGGCTTCATTAATTCTTCGATCGTCGTTTTATACAATCCGTTGGGCTGATAATTTTCTTCCGTCGCGCCAATGGTCACAATGATGATCGCATCTTTATTCATTAAAGGATGACTGTTCTCATCTTCAGCTTTCCAGCTCATATCGAAAACTTCATCGATCCAAAGTCTTAAAAGTGGCGGCAGACCAAACCAGATTAAAGGAAAGTGGAAAACCAGTCGCTCATATTCTCTAATTCTTTTTCTTTCTTTAAAGGTTGCAATGTGAAAATCTGGATATTCTTCATACAAGTCTTTAAAAGTCAATTGCTCAGAAGTTTCATACGCTTTGATCAATTCAATATTCGTTGTAGAATATTCAAAGTAGGGATGAGCAAAGATTGCGAGCGTTTTTTTCACGAAATTCGAATTTTTATAAAAATAGTGAAAAAATCAAAAAATTTACTATTTATTGCAAAAAAACTTTATTATTTTTGAAAAATGAACGTAATTCCTGTGATTTCAAAAGAATCAATCTCCGAGTTTCTAAACTTTCCCAAACGCCTTTTTAAAGAAGATGACCAATATATTCGGCCGCTGGATCAGGATATTGAAAACGTTTTTGATGCAAATAAAAACAAGTTTTTCAAAGCAGGATCGTGTGAGCGCTTTTTATTTAAAAACGAGGCTGATGAAACGGTAGGTAAAATTGCGGTTTTCGTTAATAAAAAATACAAGCAGGATCAGCCAACTGGCGGACTTGGTTTTTTTGACTGTATTAATGATCAGGAGACGGCCAACTTTATTTTTGACTTTGCAAAAGACTGGTTGCAAAAAAAAGGAATGGAAGCGATGGACGGGCCCATTAATTTTGGTGAACGCGATAAATTTTGGGGACTTTTAATTGAAGGTTTTTCAGAGCCACTTTATGCTATGAATTACAACGCGCCTTACTATCAAACGCTTTTTGAGAATTATGGTTTTCAGATTTATTTTAATCAATTATGTTTTGGCCGGAAAATTCATGATCCAGTTGCCGAGAATTTCTTAGATATGCATGAGCGGATTTCCCGAAATAAAAATATTAGCGCGAAACCACTTCAGCTTAAATCATTAGAAAAGTTCGCCAAAGATTTTACTCAGGTTTATAATCAGGCTTGGGCAAGTCATGGCGAAGGAAAACAAATGTCGGAAATGCAGACTCTGAAATTATTTAATACGCTGAAACCAGTGATCAATGAACATATTTCCTGGTTTGTTTATGAGAACGAAAAACCGATCGCAATGTGGATGAATATTCCAGATTTGAATCAATGGATTAAATTCTTTAATGGAAAATTTGGACTGATTCAGAAAATTTTATTTTTAATCATCAAGAAATTTAGAAAGAACAAAAAGATGGTAGGTTTAGTTTTTGGCATCATACCCGAATGGCAAAGAAAAGGAATTGATGGTTTTATGATCTGGGAAGGCACCAAGCATTTTCGTGAAACCACTGATTTTGTAGATTATGAAATGCAGTGGATTGGAGATTTCAATCCAAAAATGATTAAAATTGCGGAGAGTTTAGAAACAAAAGTCACCAGAAAACTGGCGACTTATCGGTATCTTTTTGACCAAACGAAAGAGTTTAAGAGACAAAAAATGCTTTAAATGAAATCAATTAAACTTTACATCTCTAATATTCAGGAAGTAGGTTACATTTCCTTTCCAGTGATTTTCGTCAGCAGTAAAAGCGATGTCAAATGTTTTTTGCCTGAAATCGTCAGCGTATTTTCCTAATTTGAAACCAACACACTCAATACTTCTACCGGTAGAATCCTGTTTAATGTAAAATTTCAGATGACTATTTTCTTTACCCATCGTTTTTACGTAACCCGCGACTTTCTGATTTTTTAGAACCAAAATAGGCTTCATATTTTGCGGACCAAATGGAGCGAGTTTTCGGTGAAAGTTGAAGAAGTCTTTGTTGAGTTCATCAATGTGAACATCAGAATCAATTTCAAGACTTGGCTCAATTTGGTGTTCTTTAATCTGTTCAGCAACTACTTTTTCAAATTTTTCTTTAAAAGCTTCAAACTTAGCTTTTTCCATTGATAGGCCAGCTGCAGCAGGATGTCCACCAAATTTTAAGAAATAATCAGAACATGTTTCTAAAGCGTGATGAACATCAAAATCTGAAACAGATCGGGCTGAAGCTACGATCTCGCCATCATTGCCGTCAGCGAAGACTACTGTAGGTTTGTAAAAGCTTTCTGTTAAGCGGGAGGCAACAATTCCGATCACGCCTTTGTTCCAGCCAGGACCATAAACAACGGTGCTGAAATTTTTAATTTGTCCGCTGGTTTCTACCTGTAAAAGTGCTTCGGTAGTGCTGCTCATATCCATTTCTCGTCGTGAATCATTTAAGTTCACGATATCATTTACAATTTGAGTGGCATGTTTTAAATTATCAGAAACCATCAATTCGACAGCTGCTTTTCCATGTGAAATGCGTCCAGCGGCATTGATCTTCGGCGCAATTTCAAAAACGATATTTGAGATTTCGAAAGTCGCCAATTTATCTTCAGGGATTAACATTCGCAGTCCCAGATTTCTCGATTTTCGTAATATTTTTAATCCTTGCTTTGCCAGAACTCTGTTCTCGCCAGACATTGAAACAATATCTGCTGCAATAGAAATTGCAAGTAAATCCGTTAGTTCAAAAAGTTCAGCTTCCGGAATTTTATAAATGGTATTCAGTCCTTGACAGAGTTTAAAACCTACGCCACAACCCGAAAGTTCTTTAAATGGATAGCGACAGTCTTTTCTTTTAGGATCCAAAACTGCTACTGCATCAGGGATTTCTTCTCCTGGTAAATGGTGATCGCAAATAATAAAATCTACGCCTATTTCTTTCGCGTAATCTATTTTGTCTAAAGCTTTAATACCGCAATCAAGTGCGATGATTAAAGAAAACCCATTTTCCTTAGCGTAGTTAATTCCGGCTTTAGAAATTCCGTAGCCTTCAATATTTCGGTCTGGAATATAATAATCGAGGTATTTTTTTTCTACAATTTTACTGAGGTATAAGTACATCAAAGCAACCGCAGTGGTTCCGTCAACATCGTAATCACCGTAAATCATAATTTTTTGTCCATTCTCAATCGCTGTTGCAATACGATCTACCGCAATTTGCATATCCTTCATTAAAAAAGGATTGTGAATATCGTTGAGGTTGGGTTTAAAGAATTCTCTGGCTTTCTGATAATCATCAATACCACGAAGAACAAGAATTTTGGATTCAAAGGTTCCAAAACCAAGGGAGGAGCTTATTCCGTCCACAATATCTTCATCGGGTTCGGGTTTGTAAATCCATTTTTGACTCATAATAGGACAAAAATAGGTAAAAATTGTGGATTTTTTTTAATGATATTTGGTTGGTAGGTGCTTTTGAGAGAACATTAATGAAATGACTTTTTGTTTTTGTTTTATTCAATCTTAATTCATTTTCATTATCTTTTTAATATTAAAATGAGAAATATTTTCATTTTTATTAATTGTGGATAAATTTTTGATATTGATTTTCAGCGCCTTACATGGTAAAAGTAATATTTTATCGATTTTACAAATCTAAAGTGAATTAGGCGTCGTAATTAAAAGAACAGTCATTAATCATTAATTCTAAAAATTTTTATTATGGAAAAAACAATCAACGTATCAAACAGAGGAGCAACTTTAGATACAAGCAGACGGAATTTCTTAAAGTTAGGTGGAGTCGGACTCATTGTAGCAGGTCTTACTGTTGCAGGATGTAGAGAAGATAACTACGACTTCCCTATGAACGATGTCTTTGATCTGGGAACTGGAGATGTGGGAATTTTAAATTATGCTTATGCTTTGGAGCAGTTAGAAGCAGATTTTTATACTAAAGTCGTCAACAATTTCTACGGCGGAATCTCTATGGAGGAGAAGCAGTTATTTACCGACATTTACCATCATGAAGTAATTCACCGTGATTTCTTTAAAGCTGCCTTAACTGGTGTTACGCCAAAAGTTTTACCAAAATTAGAATTCAAATATGACGGCGTAGATTTCAATAATCGAAATTCTATCCTTGCTACGGCAAAAGCTTTAGAAGATACTGGTGTAGCTGCTTATAATGGAGCCGGAAAATACATCACTAACCTAGACTATCTGGTTATTGCAGGAAAAATTGTTTCGGTAGAAGCAAGACATGCCTCTGCGATTCGCGATATTATCAGTCCTGGTTCAGGAGCTTTTTCAGGAGATGATGTTGTTGATGCCAATGGTTTAGATGTAGCAAAAGAACCAAAAGAGATCATCCAGGCTGCTGGTGGATTTATCAAAACAGCATTTACCTGGAAAGAACAAGGTATCGGTTAATCAGTCCTATTTTAATTCCTTAATTTTTAAAAAGAAACATTATGAACTTACTTAATATATTAGATAAATTATCAGACGATCAATTTTTCACCAAAATGACCTCTCGCTCAGAAGGAATTTCTGATTTAGCCAACTTCGGTAAAAAAGCTGCGCTTGCAAGTATTCCTTTAGGATTAGGATCTTTTATGGCAACGTCTGCAAAAGCTGAAACGACTTCTTCTAAAGCTAGTTTTGCACCTGCCTCAGCATTAACAGATGCTTTGCAGTTAGCGCTAATTTTGGAATATTTAGAAGATGAATATTATAGAACTGGTTTGGCAGTTTCAGGTTTGATTCCGGGAGCAGACAGAGTGGTTTTTCAACAAATCAGTAAACATGAAACGGCACACGTAGGATTTCTGAAAGCGGCCTTAACTTCTTTAGGAACAACACCAGGAACTAAACCTACCTTCGATTTTACAGCTGGTGGAAACTTTCAACCTTTTACGGATTATCAACAGTTTATGATTTTAGCACAAGCTTTTGAAGATACAGGAGTAAGAGCATACAAAGGTCAGGCTGGAAATGTTGCTTCGAACAAAGGTGTTTTGCAAGCAGCGTTACAAATTCATTCAGTGGAAGCTAGACATGCGTCACAAGTACGTAGAATGCGTGCTAACAAAGGTTGGATTGAACTGAAAGAAGGTGGAAATATGCCAGCAGCAACCAATGCTGTTTATGCAGGCGAAGAAAATATTACCCAAGCAGGATTTAATACTTCAACTTTATTTGGAGCACCAGCGGGATCGGCGTCCTTTGATGAGGTTTTATCAGGAGATGATGCTGCGGCCATTGCAGGTTTATTTATTGCTTAGTTAGAAACTAACGTTTTCGAATAAATTATTTTAAGAAGACTTTGAAAAATTCAAAGTCTTCTTTTTTATAAAAAAACCGCTCAATAAATTGAGCGGTATATCTATATATAGGAGTATATTATTTTAGAAATAATTCCTTAAGAATACATTTGCTGTTGTAATTCTTTAATTTTCTTATCTTCTAAATACTCATCATAAGTCATTTCTCTATCGATAATTCCTTTTGGAGTTAATTCAATAATACGGTTACATACTGTTGACAACATTTCGTGGTCATGAGAAGAAAGTAAGATATTTCCTTTAAAGCTCACTAAAGAGTTATTTAAGGTAGTGATGCTCTCTAAGTCCAAGTGGTTGGTTGGCTCGTCCATTAAAAGAATGTTGGCACGCTGCAGCATCATTCTACTGAACATGCATCGCATTTTTTCACCTCCTGAAAGAACAGTACATGATTTTAGAGCTTCGTCTCCAGAGAAAAGCATTTTCCCCAAAAAGCCGCGCATGTATTCTTCATGGCGCTCTTCATCATTCTTCGTAAATTGTCTTAACCAGTCTACTAAGCTGATATTTTCTTGAAAGAAACTCGCGTTATCAAGTGGCATATATGATTGGTTCGTTGTGATGCCCCAATTAAATGTCCCTTTATCTGCCTCTGTATTTCCGCTTAAAATCTGGAAGAACTCAGTAATTGCTAAAGAGTTTTTAGAAATTACGGCTACTTTATCTCCTTTCTTTAAGTTTAGATCAACATTAGAGAAAAGCAATTCTCCATCCTTTGTTTTTTCTAAACCTTTAACTTCTAAAATTTGGTCACCTGCTTCGCGTTCGGTGTCAAATATAATTGCAGGATAACGTCTTGATGAAGGCTTGATGTCTTCGATGTTTAACTTATCGATCATTTTCTTACGAGCGGTTGCTTGCTTTGCTTTTGCTACGTTAGACGAGAATCGAGCAATGAAATCTTGTAATTCCTTTTTCTTTTCTTCTGCCTTTTTATTGGATTGCTGACGTTGTCTTGTTGCTAATTGCGACGCTTGGTACCAGAAAGAGTAGTTTCCGGTATATAAATTAAGTTTAGAATAATCTAAATCTCCAATGTGCGTACAAACGGTATCCAAGAAGTGACGGTCATGCGAAACAACAATTACCGTATTTTCGTAAGTTGATAAGAAATCTTCTAACCACGCAATGGTTTCGATATCTAAATCATTCGTCGGCTCATCAAGGATCAAAACGTCTGGGTTTCCAAATAGTGCTTGAGCAAGAAGAACCTTTACTTTATTCTGGTTTTCCAACTCACTCATCATTTGATAGTGCATTTCATCCTTAATTCCAACATTAGAAAGCATGGTCATGGCATCGGATTCAGAATTCCATCCTCCCATTTCATCATAAACGACTCCAAGTTCACCTGCCTTAATGCCATCCGCATCAGAGAAATCTTCTTTCGCGTAAAGTGCGTCCATTTCTTCTTTGATATCAAATAGCATTTTATTTCCTCTTAAAACAGTTTCAATAACTGTCAAATGATCATAAGCAAAGTGATCTTGCTCCAACACAGACATTCTTTTGCCTGGTTCCAAAGAAATGGAACCCGTTGTAGGATCTTGTTGTTTGGTTAATATTTTAAGGAAAGTAGATTTACCTGCACCATTGGCACCAATAATTCCATAGCAATTTCCTTTCGTAAACAAAATATTTACCTCGTCAAAAAGTACTCTTTTTCCGAATTGTAAAGATAAATTAGATACTGTTAACATATAGTTTTGTAAATTTGGTGCAAAATTACGAAAAGAAATCGGGTTTAGGGCACAGTTCTAAAAGTCTATCTAATAAGTAGTTTAATTATTGAGCTTCTTAAAATAGCCAAAAATTTAAAGTGTCGTGTTAAATTTTTATAAAATTTAACGAATTAAATAAAATTAAAATTTTCACCAAGATGAAGATTGAAAAATCAATTGCAATATATAATAAGAGAGCTCGATTTGAATATGATCTTTCGGAAGAAATTGAAGCGGGGATGGTGCTTACGGGGACTGAGATTAAATCTTTGCGCTCTTCAAAAGCGAGCATAACTGAATCCTTTTGTCAGTTTATTGATGGTGAATTATACATTATTAACATGATGATTGATGAGTATAAATTGGGAACTTTTTATAACCATAAGACAAAAAGGGAACGGAAGTTGCTGTTGCACAAAAGAGAGCTGCAAAAGTTTGAAAAAAAACTGAAAGATGCTGGTAATACTATAATTCCTTTAAAACTATATATTAATGATAAAGGAAAAGCCAAGATTCTTATTGCACTCGGTCGTGGTAAAAAACTCTTTGACAAACGAGAAAGTATAAAAGAAAGAGAAAATAAAAGAAATCTCGACAGAATATTAAAGAAAAGTTAAAAAAAGACTAAAAATCTTTGTTTATAAGGAAAATTTATATTTATTTTGCATTATCAATTATTTAATCATTTAATTCTATGAAAAATCTAAAATTAGGAATTTCAGCATTGGCACTAACTGTTGCCTCTACTGTTTTCGCTCAGACTACCAGTAATCCGTGGTTAATCGGAGTTGGTGCTCACGGAGTAAACCATGCTGCGGCTGGAGGAAATGCTGGAGATGTATTCTCTACAGCTTTCGGTGGTGGTGATCAAGGTGAGTTGTACAATATGAACAATTTTACAATTACACCTCCATTATCAAAATTAACAGTTGCAAGAAACTTAAATAAATATTTAGTTCTTGACTGGCAAACTTCTGTAGGTAATGTTGACAACAAAAGAATCGGAATGGGGAAAGAATTTTTCCTTATGACTGGTTTAGGTCTTCAATTTAAATTCAACGGTCTTTGGAATGAAGATTCTTGGTTTGATCCTTACTTAAGAGCTGGTGCTAACTATTTGAGACATGATTATTCAGGTCAAATGAATGCTGTTAACGGAGATGGAGATAACATTGGAGCTGATCATTTTGCTGTTTCAACAGGATTAGGTTCAAACTTCTGGCTTACTAAAAACTTCGGTTTAGGTGTTCAGGGTGATTATGTGTCTACACCAACAGATAATTCTACGGTTGCTAACTTTTGGCAAGCTTCTGCCTCTTTATTATTTAGATTTGGTAACACAGATAGAGATAAAGACGGAATCTTAGATAAAGATGATAGATGTCCAGATACTCCAGGTTTAGCTGAATTCCAAGGTTGTCCAGATACTGACGGAGACGGAATTCCAGATATCGATGACCAATGTCCAGATGTTGCAGGTCCAGTTGAAAACAACGGTTGTCCTTGGCCAGATACTGACGGAGATGGTGTTGTTGACAAAGACGATGCTTGTCCAGATGTTGCAGGTCCAGCGGAAAACAATGGTTGTCCTTGGCCAGATACTGACGGAGACGGAATCTTAGATAAAGATGACGCTTGTCCTACAGTTTTCGGTTTAGCACAATACAATGGTTGTCCAAAACCTAAATCTGTTACTGCTACTGAAGTAGAAGGAGAATTGAAAAATATCTATTTCGATTTCGATAGAGCTACAATCAAAGCTGAATCTAGCGCAAGATTAGATGCTGCTGCAAATATTATCAAGGCTGACGGAGGTAATTATTTACTAGAAGGTCAAACTGATAAAAAAGGTGCTGAGTCTTACAACTTAAACCTTTCACAAAGAAGAGCTGCTTCTGTAGTGTCTGCACTAGACTCAAGAGGTGTTGATGCAAATTCACTTAAATCAATTGGTGTTGGTGAAGCTAAAGCTGTAGTTCCTGAAAATGCTTCTAACGACGAAAGACAACAAGACAGAAAAGTTGTTGTAAAAGCAATCGAAGATGCAACTGAATGGGCAACTTACAAAAAGAGTGATGTAGTTACTCCAGCTAAGAAGAAAAGAAAATAATTAAATTATTTTTCTAAATAAATGAACACCCTCGGTTTCGAGGGTGTTTTTTTGTAAACTAATTTGTATTTTTGTAATCATTAAAAATGAAATAGTATGGGACGCGCGTTCGAATATAGAAAGGCCTCAAAAATGGCCCGGTGGGATAAAATGGCTAAAGCTTTTTCCAAGATAGGGAAAGATATTGCACTTGCAGTGAAAGCGGGTGGTCCCGATCCTGATGCTAATCCAGCCTTGAGACGGTGTATCTTAAATGCAAAGGGGGCGAATATGCCCAAAGACAATGTAGAAAGAGCCATCAAGAAAGCAAGCGGGAATGATGCAGAGAACTATGAGGAGATTACCTATGAAGGTTATGGACAAGGCGGTGTGGCTTTTTTCGTGGACTGTACGACGAATAATCCGACAAGAACAGTAGCGAACGTTCGAGCGATCTTTAATAAGTTTGACGGAAATTTAGGTAAGAATGGGGAACTAGCTTTTATCTTCGATAGAAAAGGAATTTTCTCAATAGATAAATCACTTATAAAGTTGGATTGGGATGATTTTGAAATGGAAATGATCGATGGCGGTGCCGAAGATGTTGAAAGCGACGATGAAGAAGTGATGATAACGACAGCTTTCGAAGATTTCGGAGCCCTTTCTCATAAACTGGAAGAGTTGGGTTTAGAAGCTAAAAGTGCTGAATTGGAAAGAATACCCAATAACATAAAAGAAGTTACTGAAGAGCAGTTCAAAATCAATATGAAGATGCTGGAACGTTTTGAAGATGATGATGATGTACAAAACGTATATCACAACATGGAGATTACAGATGATCTGATGAATTCATTATAAAAACTTTTTACGAACAATTTGTAAGTAAGTTTTTATAAGTGAGGTATTTTTACTTTTGTAAATTCATTTAGCTATTGAAAATTGAAAAATAAAAAACCAAAACTATTCAACATAGTTTTGGTTTTTTTATGGTCTCATTGTTCCGGTTTTATTGCAGAACATTAACTTCTAAAAAGCTGTCGCCAAATATCTTAATAAACGCTTTTGTATAATCTTCCTTAGTGGCGAAATTTGGATTCTCCAAAAACTTCTGAGGATTCACAGCAAACAACGGAAACCAAGTGCTCGAGATCTGAATCTGGATTTTATGTCCTTTCTTAAACGTGTGAAGAACATCCTGCAATTTTACATCAACTTCAGTTTTTTGATTAGGAACTAATGCTTCTGCTTTTTCTTTTGAATTTCGAAATCTTGCCGGCATAATTTCACTTCGGACCATTTGATGATAGTTTCCATAAATTACACCTTCCTTTTTCTCTTTTGGTACAAAATCTTGCGGATAAACATCAATTAGCTTTACTGCAAAGTCAGCATCATTTGACGTTGAAGAGATATTGAGTTTTGCTAAGATCTCGCCAGCTAAAGTCAGATCTTCCGTCAGAATGTCGGTCGTAAAAGTTAAGACATCTGGTCTTCCCACAGCAAAACGTTGATCTTCGCTCATATAATTTCTCGGTGTAAAACCATTGAAATCTTTTAAATTTTCTGAGCTTGTAACCGGATTGCTTGGATCACTGAAGTATTCAGAATTAGTGTTGGAAGGACTATTTTTGAAGGTTCCATCAGCAAGATAGAAATTGACTTTTTTAGTGTTTTTAGGAGGATAACTGGCAAATTCTTTCCACTCCATTTTTCCGGTGTCAAACATGGTTGCTTCAGGTAAACCAGCGTCAACTTTAGAATTTTCTTTTAAATAATGTTTAAAGAAAGGAGTTTCCAATTTAGTTTGATAATAAGTAGAAATACTGTCCCCAAAATAAATATCATTGTGGAATTGCTTCCCAGGTTCTCTAGACCACGCACCATGAGAAAACGGACCCATTACAATTGTATTCTTCGCTTTTGGACTGGTCTTTTCAATGGTTTTGTAAATATTTAAAGGTCCGGATAGATCTTCAGAGTCAAACCAACCACCAACGGTCATCACGGCATGGTTGATATTTTTCAAATGGGGAAGCAGACTTCTTTGCTGCCAAAATTCATCGTAATTCGGATGATTCATAATTTCGGTCATGAAGAAATTATCTTTGTAATATTTTTCGTAACCATCTTTCAAAGTTCCCATGTCTCGGTAAAACTTCAATCCGTCTTCAGAAGTTTGCTTTACAAATGTGTCCATATACCAGGCTTTATTTTCTGGTTTTGTTTTCTGAATTCCAAAGACCGGAAATGTTCTGAAATAACCCAGCATGAATTTTCCATTGTGTAGAAAATCATCATTCCAAAAATCGGAAATTGGTGCCTGTGGAGACGACGCTACCAACGCGGGATGTTCTGAGAGCGTTCCGGCTGCCGTATAAAATCCTGGATAAGAAGTTCCGTATTGACCAACTTTTCCATTATTGTTAGCAACGTTTTTTAGTAACCAATCGATGGTGTCATAGGTGTCAGTACTTTCATCCACATCTTTTTTGGTTTTGTGTACGACTTGAGGAGTCATGTTCGTAAAGGTTCCTTCACTCATATATCTCCCGCGAACATCCTGATACACGAAAATATATTGATCTTTCATCAAATATTGATTCGGACCTAATGACGATTTGTAATCAGTTTCACCATAAGGCGCAACGCTATAACAAGTTCTTTGCATTAAGAACGGATATTTCTGAGATTTAGAAATGTCTTTCGGAATATAGACAGATGTAAAGAGTCTTACACCGTCTCGCATTGGAATATAAACTTCTTTTTTAGTATAATGTTCTTTAACAAAATTTTGGTCTGGCTTAGTTTGAGCGAGTGCAAAAACAAAGCATAAAGTAAAGAACAACTGAAAGTATTTTTTCATGAAAATTATTTTGAACGAATTTATGAAATAATTTATAGAAATTTGTGTGAGAAAAAGTCACAGATGGAATTATTTGAAAATATACCAAATCCTAAAACCAATTTGCTTCCCCAAGATGGGACAGTCAATTATTACGGTCAAATTTATAATCACGAACAGGCAAATCAGTTTTACCAAAAGCTCTTAGAAACAATTGATTGGAAGAACGATGAAGCGATTATTTTTGGGAAGAAAATTTTGACCAAAAGAAAGGTAGCGTGGTATGGCTCCGAAGATTTTGAATACACTTATTCTAAGACAACCAAGAAAGCATTGCCGTGGACCAAAGAATTATTAGAATTAAAAAAAGAGGTTGAAGAAAAAACTGGAGAACTTTTTAATTCCTGTTTGCTCAACCTTTACCACGATGGAAGTGAAGGCATGGCCTATCACAGTGACGGCGAAAAAGATCTAAAGAAAAATGGAGCCATCGCTTCCTTAAGTTTTGGTGCAGAAAGAAAGTTTTCCTTTAAACATAAAACTTCAAAAGAAAAAGTAGACCTGATTTTACAGAATGGCAGTTTACTAATAATGAAAGATCAAACGCAAACTTTTTGGCTGCACCGTTTACCGCCGACGAAGAAAATTTTCAATCCGAGAATCAATTTAACCTTTCGAACTATTCAGAAAAACGCTGAGTAAACTTAATTTTGAAATCGCTATATTTGATTTACTAACTCAAGAATTCAATAATAATTGAACCCTTTATCCTTATAAATTTATGAAAAATTTATAATTTCTTAAGGAAAAGGCACAAAATTTATTATTAAATTTGAGCATAATATTAACATTCAAAAAATCAATTATGAAAAAAACATTTGCAATGGCTGCTTTGGCGCTTGCTGTATCTTTCGGATCAATCTCTTGTAAAAAGAAAGTTTCTGATGCAGATTTACAAACGCAGGCAACTACCGTAGTTACTTCAAATCCTACTGCTTCTGTAGAGGTAAAAGATGGAACTGCACACTTAAGCGGTACTTTCGCCGACCAACAATCAAAAGATGCGATGATTGCTTCTTTAAAAGCGATTCCAGGAGTAAAAGACGTGATGGATATGTCAACAATTGAAGCACCTGTAGTAGTAGAAACAGTTTCGGCTGTAGATCCTATGGTTCAGCAAAAAGTTTCTGATGCTGTAAAAGATTTCCCATCTGTAAAAGTTGAAGTCGTAAACGGCGAATTGACCCTCACCGGAAATGTGTCTCCTGAGCAAGCTAGAAAAGTTAAAATGTCAGTTGACGCTTTAAAAGCTGGAAAAGTAAACTATAATTATACTGTAAAATAACTACAAATGAGTGCATTACAAGATAAATACGCAAGTGTAATTTCTGCAGCACAGTCTGCTGGAGTTTCCAATCTTCAAGTTTCTGAGCAAGACGGAATTCTTTATGTTTCAGGTAGTACCAGTTCAAGCGCAGCGAAAGATGCCGTTTGGAACGCGCTGGGAGCAATCGATTCTACTTATTCAGCTTCAGATATTAATGTAGATGTTCAGGTAGCAGGTCTGGCTGCAGGAGCTTCTTTAATGGTAGCTACTGAGTCTTCTAACCTAAATCTTAGACAAGAGCCTTCTACGGAAGCTGCAGTCGTAGGTAAGGCTGCGAAAGGAGCTTCGGTAACTTTAGTTGAGCAAACTTCTGATGATTGGTGGAAAGTGAAAAATTCCGAAGGTCAGGAAGGTTATGCTTATGCAAGATATTTGCAGGCATAGTTTTAACGATTTCAAAATACTAAACCTCTGATTGTTCAGGGGTTTTTTTATGGGCCATCTCGTCATAAATTAATACTTGCTGTCGCAAGCAGTAATTTACGACGAGACCGCGCTTTCCGTTACAATTTTTTTTTCCATCCTTTTCCATCGCAAAAAAAAAGAATTTTCACTGCAATCGCTTGTCCAAAGTATCAGCGACTAAATTAAAATTTAAAGTAGGAGTTAGACAATATCTCGCCTGAAATGAAAATTTTAACCAATTTTTAACAAAAAAACATATATTTGTAAATCTTATAATAAAAAATTTAAATGAAAGGTCAAAACAAACTATTCATCTTCATAATAGTAGCGCTGATAATAGGCGTTATAATGGGTGGAGTCGTTCATACACAATATCCTGAAAATTCTGAAGGATTTGCAAAAAACATTAAACTATTAGGAACCGTTTTTATCAGATTGGTACAGATGATCATTGCTCCTTTGGTATTTACCACTTTGGTCGTGGGAATTGCCAAAATGAGCGATATGAAAATGATAGGTAGAGTGGGAACAAAAGCGATGCTTTGGTTTATTACCGCTTCATTAGTTTCATTAATGATTGGGTTGGTTTTTGTGAACTGGTTAGAGCCAGGTCGTGTAATGCAACTTCCAATACCTGCAGCAGATGCCGCTGGTGATATGGTTTCAACCAGTCAGGGTCTGTCATTAGAGCAGTTTGTAACCCATGTCATTCCTAAAAGTTTATTCGAAGCATTTGCAACCAATGAAGTATTACAAATCGTAGTATTCTCCATTATGTTCGGTGTTGCTTTAGCCAATATGGGCGAAGAATATACCAAGCCAATTGTTAGAGCTTTAGATATTTGTGCCCACGCTATTTTAAAAATGGTTGGCTACATCATGTGGTTTGCGCCACTTGGAGTATTAGGAGCTATTGCCGCGGTAGTGGCAACCAATGGTTTTGATATTTTCAAAGTATATGCGATTTATCTTCGTGATTTCTTCTTTGCTTTGGCTGTGTTGTGGTTAGTACTTTGTATCGTTGGTTATATGATTCTTGGAAATAGATTATTCGAATTGTTACGAAGAATTAAAGAACCTTTATTGATTGCGTTTTCAACGACCAGTTCGGAAGCGGTTTTCCCAAAATTGGTTGAAGAACTCGAAAGATTCGGTTGTAACAATAGAATTGTATCATTCATTTTGCCGTTAGGTTATTCTTTCAATCTTGATGGAAGTATGATGTACATGACGTTCGCGGCCATCTTTATCGCCCAGATTTACGGGATCGATATGACCTTAGGTCAACAAGTAATTATGCTTTTGGTTTTAATGCTAACCTCAAAAGGAATTGCCGGAGTTCCCCGAGCGAGTTTAGTAATCATTGTAGCCACCTGTACCATGTTCGGGATTCCACCAGAAGGAATTGCCTTGATTTTACCAATTGACCATTTCTGCGATATGGGAAGAAGTATGACCAATGTTTTGGGTAATGCTTTAGCAACATCAGCAGTTTCGAAATGGGAAGGACAACTTGATAATCACGGTGGAGATTTATAATCACTACATCTTAGAATCCATTTAGAAATTAATTTCTATTTAAATATTACTGAAGCCAACTTTTATAAGTTGGCTTTTTATTTTAAAGCTTTAAAAAATTCGTTCGATTTAATCTACCATATTCCGATATATTCAAGGTTTTAGAATAAGTCATAAATGTTTATCTTTGCACCATTAAAATTCTCACTTAAACCGTTTATAGCATGCAACTGTATAACACCTTAAGCGCAGAAGAAAGAGCTCAAATTATTGATGAAGCTGGTAAGCAACGTCTTACTTTGTCTTTCTATGCGTATGCCAAAATCTCAGATCCCAAAAAATTTCGCGACGAATTATTTATAGCCTGGAATGCACTCGATGCCCTCGGACGTATTTATTTTGCTCATGAAGGAATTAATGCTCAAATGAGTATTCCTGCGGAAAACATTGACGCTTTCCGCGAAACGCTGGAAGTTTATGATTTCATGAAAGGGATTCGATTGAATGTCGCGATTGATCAGGACGATCATTCTTTCTTAAAACTGACCATAAAAGTTCGACATAAAATTGTTGCTGATGGTTTAAATGATGAAACTTTCGATGTAACCAATAAAGGAATCCACCTCAAAGCACAGGAATTTAATAATTTACTGGAAGATCCGAATACAATTGTAGTCGATTTTAGAAATCATTACGAAAGTGAAGTTGGTCATTTTGAAGGTGCAATTACGCCGGATGTAGAAACTTTTAGAGAAAGTTTACCAATTATCAACGAACAGTTACAGGATTTCAAAGAAGATAAAAACCTGCTCATGTACTGTACAGGCGGAATCCGATGTGAAAAAGCCAGTGCTTATTTTAAACATCAAGGTTTTAAAAACGTGTATCAGTTGGAAGGCGGAATTATTGAATATACCCGTCAGATCAAAGAAGAAAATATTCAAAGTAAATTCATTGGGAAGAACTTCGTGTTTGATCACCGGTTAGGTGAAAGGATTACCGATGATATTGTTTCGCAATGTCATCAGTGTGGCAAACCTTGTGATAATCATACGAATTGCGCGAATGATGGTTGTCATTTGTTATTTATTCAATGTGACGATTGTAAAGCCGCAATGGAAAACTGCTGTTCTACAGAATGTTTAGAAATCATTCATTTGCCATTAAACGAACAGGTGAAATTAAGAAAGGGAAAAGAAGTTGGAAATAAAGTTTTTCGAAAAGGAAAATCTGATTCTTTACTATTTAAAAACTCTGGAGATTTACCAAAGAAACCTTTAGCACAAGTTGAAGCAAAAAATATCCGTCAGAAAATATCCATCAAAAAAGTATTGGTAGGAAAGGCAGAACATTATTATACAAAATCAAAAATCGCTCAGTTTTTAATTCAGAATAATGAACTTTCAATTGGTGATGAAATATTGATTTCAGGTCCAACAACTGGAGAGCAGAAATTAACAGTTACTGAACTTTTTGCAAATGGAAATCTTTGCGAAACTGCAAAAGATGGAGATCAAGTCACTTTCGAAACTCCGTTTAGAATTCGTTTATCTGATAAATTATATAAAATTTTAGGATAATGACGAGATCAGGAAAAATAGAATTAATGTCGCCAGCCGGTGATTTCACTTCTATGCAGGCAGCAATCGATAATGGTGCAGATTCAATTTATTTCGGTGTAGAACAGTTGAACATGAGAGCGCGGGCTTCCATGAATTTTACTTTAGATGATTTACCCGAAATTTACAGAAGATGTTCAGAGAAAGGTGTTAGAACGTATCTTACTTTAAATACGATTATTTACGATCACGATTTATCTTTAATCAAAACGCTTTTAGATAAAGCAAAAGTAGCCAATCTAACGGCAGTAATTGCAATGGATCAGGCAGTGATTTCCTATGCCAGACAAATTGGAATGGAAGTTCATATTTCCACTCAGATTAATATCACCAATATTGAAACGGTGAAGTTCTACGCTCTTTTCGCCGATACCATGGTGATGAGCCGTGAATTAAGCATGTCGCAAATTAAAAAAATCTGTGATCAGATTGTTAAAGAACAAGTTAAAGGTCCTTCTGGAAATTTAGTTGAGGTAGAAATCTTTGGTCATGGTGCGCTTTGTATGGCGGTTTCCGGGAAATGTTATTTGAGTTTACATTCTGCGAATTCATCTGCAAACCGTGGAGCCTGTAAACAGAACTGCCGTAAAAAATATACGGTAATCGATCAGGAAACCGGTTTTGAAATCGAACTCGATAACGAATACATGATGTCGCCGAAAGATTTGTGTACGATCAGTTTTCTAGATCAAATCATTGATGCCGGAGTTAGCGTTCTGAAAATTGAAGGACGTGGTAGAGCACCGGAATATGTTGCAACCGTAACCAAATGTTATCGGGAAGCTATTGACTCAATTGCTGACGGAACTTACAACGAGGAAAAAGTTGCAGAATGGATGGAGCAACTGGAAACGGTTTATAATAGAGGTTTTTGGGGCGGTTACTATCTTGGACAAGAATTGGGAGAATGGTCTTCAGAAAATGGTTCTGCCGCAACACAGAAGAAAGTGTATATCGGAAAAGGAAGACATTTCTACCCGAAATCAAATATCGCAGAGTTTTTAATTGAAGCGTACGATTTAACAGTTGGCGATAAAGTTTTAATTCAAGGTCCAACAACAGGTTCGCAAGAAATGGTTTTAGAATCAATGAGAGTCGATGAAAAACCAGATTCAGAAAAAGCTTCAAAATCTGATGTCGTTACTTTTAAAACAGATTTTAAAGTGAGACCTTCGGATAAATTGTATAAAATTGTTGCCGCCGATTAATTACTTATGAATCATTACCATTGCTTATTGCTCATTATCAATTACTTATTATAAAACATGATCATCATAACGCTTCAGCGGGAAAAATGTATCGGCTGTAATTACTGCGCGGAATTTGCACCGGAGTATTTCCGAATGTCTAAGAAAGATGGGAAATCGGTTTTGTTAAAAACAGAAAATAAAAAAGGATTTTATACTTTGAAAATTCCAAATGATGAAGCATTTGATGTTTGTGAGAAAGCAGCGAAAGCATGTCCGGTAAAAATTATTACGGTTAAAGAAATTTAAATATCAAATTGTAAATTGCGTTTCCTCGAGACGCAATTTTTTTAATACTTTTGAAGATGAAAAAATCTGAAATTAGAAAACGCTATTTAGAAAAGAAAGAATCTTTAACAGAAACTGAAGTTCAGTCTTTATCTCAACAGATTTTCGAAAATTTTATTTCTACGTTTGATTTAAATGAAAATCAGAAAGTTCACTGTTTTCTATCGATTCCAGAGAAGGGTGAAGTCGATACTTCTTCATTTTTAAATAACTTTTTCGAAAATGAAATCCGAGTTTTCGTACCAAAGATTGTAAAAGGAAAATTAATTTCCCTTGAAATTACAAAAGGAACTCCTTTAATAGAAAGCGCTTGGGGAATCAAAGAACCAGAAGGAAACGAAGATTGCGGAGTAAAAGATTTTGATTGTATCATTACGCCACTACTATATGCTGACCAATTTGGGAACAGAGTAGGTTATGGAAAAGGATTTTATGATCGATTTTTTTCAGAAATCAATCCAGGTGCTATCAAAGTCGGAGTGAGTTTTTTTCCACCTAATGAAAAAGTGGAAGATATCTCAGAGTTTGATGTTCCTTTAAATTACTTGGTAACACCAACAGAAGTACTGTCTTTCTTGGGTGCCGGATCAAAATCAACGAAATAAAACTTGAATTCTTTTACGAATTTAACTGGAGAAGGCGTCAAGACATATTGAGCATTTTTCTCAAAAGAACCAATTAAGCGATTTTTGAAATCAAAATATTCCACATAAAACTTCGCTAGATCTAACGTGTCATTTCCTCTGATCTCTTTGGTAACAGCGATGTTGCCCACTTTTGCAGTTTGAACCTTTAAGCTATCCAGTTGCAATAGCAATGGCCCCAATTTATTAGAATCTTGATCTACAAAATAACTTTGCATCTGAGCATAAATGACAGAATCGATTTCTGTGTCGCGATTTCCAGCGGTATATAACGTTGACAAGTCGAGGAGTTCCTGGATTTTTTGCTTGGTAATAGAGGTGATCGCTTGAACGCTATCCATTTTTGTAACAGGATAGGATTTTATATTATTGTTATTTCTAACAATTTCTAAATCAGATTTTTGCGTATTTTCTTTATTACAGGAAAAAGTAATTAAAAGTAACCCTATCAATAGAAGAACTGTTTTATTTTTGCTTTTCATCGGTGGCAATTTTAAATTTAATCATGATTATTTTATTAGAGTTATCATTTTTAGTGTCGATTACTTCCAGGTTTTCAAGGGACGTTGATGGTAGAGTCAC
The DNA here is from genome assembly GCA_002415135.1 of Flavobacteriales bacterium UBA5040. GTDB lineage: Bacteria > Bacteroidota > Bacteroidia > Flavobacteriales > Weeksellaceae > Kaistella. The sequence goes on from DIBY01000022.1 coordinate 51,599, forward strand.
TAAATTGATGTACCGTTGCTTATCCATGGTTTCAACGCCATAGGTTTCATTATCATAAACCTGATAGATCAAGGCATTATCGCTAATTAGATAATTTAAAGATTCCCTTTTTCTTTTTAAATCTTTTATAGATTTGGAGTAATAGAAGAGCATAATCGCATAATCATTAGGTTTTAACTCTATGGTTTCCGCTTCCGGCGCGCTTTCAAGATTCCTTCTAATCGTATCTGTTCTGTAATAGGGTGAAGAAACCACCATTATTAAATCTTTTGATTTGGTAGTATATACAAATGCTTCATTGGGTTTAGCACTGTATAAAATTGGAGATTCGTTTTCCTTTAAAATTTGAACTTGCAATTCAGCATTAATTCTTGAATTACGGTCAGCATCAATAAAACTATAATAGAATTTTTTACTGAAGAGTTCATCTTTGAAACCGAGAAGACCGACCAAAATTGCTAAAATCCCCGAAATGCCCAACCAAATATATTTTTTTACAAGAGAGAAAGTTGATTTTTGTTCAGAAGTGTCGTAAGTAGTAAAGGTGTCACTTTTTTTATTAATGGGTTGATTGTCAGTAGGTGATATTTGTAAATCAGAATTTTTAACAGTTGATTCTACCGGTTTTTGAACCACAACAACCGCCTTTTCTTCTTTCTTAGGTTCCTGCTCTATATTTTCTGCATTTTCAACCGCTTTTTCAAGTTCTGCCTCAAGATTTTCGTCCTCATTTTCCAGATCTTTCAAGATTTCGTCCGCGAAAAGATGGTTCTTCTTAAAGTCATACCACGAGATGTAACCCGCGTAAATGCTGAGAATATTCAACATGTCGATGCGGGGTAATTTAGTGACCGGCGAATTTTTAAAATAAGTATAAAAAGATTTCTCGCTGATGTTTCCTTTTGCTATTTTTCTTAAATCTTCTTGAAAATAGATGATATCTATGCCTTTCCATTTTGATATATCATCAAAGGAAGGAGTGTGATTGTCTAAATATTGAGTTTGAACCTCATTTTTTAGCTGTTCGAAGTGTAATAAATCTAAATCGCTCAATTGCTAATTTTATGTAATTTATTGATTGTCAGTAATGTAATTTTGTAAAACGATTTTACAAAGATATTACAATTAATTTTCCAATACAAATTTATTTCTCGCTATATCTTTGTCCTGTTCAAAATGATGAATGAGAACACCCAAACTTTAATACAACAAAACAATTAAATTTAATTTATTATGAAAAAGTCATTATTCGTAGCTGCTATCGCTGCTTTAGCTCTTGTAGCTTGTAACAAAACTGAAACTGTAGAAACTGCTGGTGCTAACGATTCTGCTGACACAATGGCAATGGATTCTGCTGCAATGGTAATTGATTCTGCTGCTGCAGTTATTGATTCTGCTGCTACTGTAACTCCTGCAGGTGCTGCTGCTACTGACGCAACTGTTGATGCAGTTGAAGGTGCTGCTGATGCTGCTAAAGATGCTGCTGATGCTGCTACAGATGCTACTAAATAATTAGTAACTACTAGTAAAAATTAACCGTTTCTCTTTGAGAAGCGGTTTTTTTTTATTCCATTTTCTGTCTTAGAATTTCGTAACCGTAGATCGCAACTGCATTACTTAAATTCAACGAGTCGATACTGCCCGACATTGGAATGATCGTATTCTTACCTTTTCCAATCCAAAAATCAGTCAGCCCAGAATGTTCTGTTCCAAAAAGGATCGCACTTTTTTCTTTTAAATTTCGAGTTTGGATATTTTCAAAATCCTGATCCATGATTGTGGTAAAGATCTGATAATCATTTTCTTTTAAATATTTAAATGTTTCTTCATTACTGGACGAAAAAATATTCATTCCGAACAGACATCCAACACTGGATCGGATGACATTGGGATTATAAAAATCAACTTTCGAATCGGTTACAATGAGTGCATCAATTCCGAAAGCTTCGCAACTTCTTAGTATTGCACCAAGATTTCCTGGCTTCTCAATACTTTCTACAATGATTATGGAAGAGTTTTCTTTAGGTTTAAAATCTTTCAAATCGAAATTTTTCGTTTTGTAGATTCCAATAATTCCTTCTGATGAACCGCGATATGCAATTTTATCATAGATTTTATCGGTCACTAAATGAATTTTTCCTTCTGGTAAAGATTCATTAAAAATACCTTCAGCGATATAAAATTCCTGGGCGTCAAAACCAAATTTTAAAGCTCTTTTATTTTCCTGCTTTCCTTCTACCACGAAGATGTCTTCCTTTTTTCGGAAGCGATTGTCGGTGATCAGTCGGGTGATGTATTTTATTTTTTCGTTTTGAGCGCTTTCAATAATCATTTTGCAAATGTAGTAAAAAGGTGAATCTGATTAAAGAGTTCGAAATATTAAACTTTAAAGGAATAAGTTAATTTCTATCCTGTTTAATCCAGTAAGTTTTCAGCTGATTCTTCTAAACTTTGAGGAAGATTTTTCTTATTCTTAATTCCCAAAGATTTTAATTTTTTGGTTTGAATGATCAGGTTGTCATTTCCAGTGGAAAGTTGCTTGAAAGCATCGTTGTAAACGTTTTTAGCGTTGTCGATATTCTTTCCCAGTTTTTCTAGATTGTCTACAAATCCCACAAACTTGTCATATAATTTTGCTCCGCGTTCTGCAATTTCCGTGGCATTTTTGTTTTGGTATTCGCGCTTCCAAAGATCTGCGACTAATTTTAATGAAGTAATTAAATTACTGGGATTCAGTAGTAATATTCGTTTATCATACGCGAAGTTCCATAAATTCGGATCTGCCTGCATCGCAGCAATATAAGCGGGTTCACTCGGAATAAACATCATGACAAAATCCAAAGATTTGTCATAATCATCGTAAGCTTTGTCACTTAATTGTTTGATGTGATTTTTTACGGAAGACAAATGTTGGTTGAGTTTCATTTGATACAATTCATCGTCGTTTTCGTCTACCAGTTCAATAAAAGCCGTCAAAGAAACTTTCGAATCGATGATTACATTTCTTTCGTCAGGGTATTTTACAACCGCATCCGGACGCATTTTCTTTCCTGAGAATTCTGAAAATAGCGCTTTGTTATCTTCGTCCCGAAGTTCATGTTCCAGAAAATATTCTCTTCCTTTTACTAAACCCGATTTCTCAAGAATACTTTCCAAGATCATCTCGCCCCAATTTCCTTGAGTCTTGCTTTCGCCTTTTAACGCTCGTGTTAATCGCTTAGCATCTTCGGAAATCTGTTGATTAAGAAGTGCTAATTCCTTTACTTTTTCACCTAAAGAGAATCTTTCTTTTGATTCTTTGTCATAGGTTTCGCCCACTTTATTTCTAAGTTCATTAATTTTTTCCTGAAAAGGTTCCAGAATGTTTTTTAGATTATTTTGGTTTAATGTTGTGAATTTCTCTGTTTTCTCTTCTAAAATCTTATTGGCTAAATTTTGAAATTCAATTTTCGCCAAGTCCTGCATTTTGGAGATTTCTTCTTTTTGAGTTTCTAAAAGAATTTGAAGGTTATCATTTTTGGCGGCGAGTTGTGACTGAAGAACAATGAGATCTTGTTTTTCAGTTTGCAAATTGTTGATCTCTGATTTTAGATTAGAATTGAGTGCAATATTTTCTTCATTTTTAAAGGTCGAATTTTCTAAATCAGCGCTTGTTCTGATAAAATTTTGATTTAAATCGTCAAATTGTTGTCGTGGAATATGAGAAGATTTTACAATAAAGTATAAAATGACCGCACCGATAATACCGCCGAAAAGTAATCCTATTAATAGAGAAGTGAAATCCATGTTTCAAAAGTAGGAAGAATAATGTGGTTTTTCAGCTTTGTGGAAAAGTTCTTTTATAAAGGATATTAAGAATTACGGATTCTTGTGATTGAAGTGATTTGTTCGACAAGATGCACTATTTCTAGCCGTGATCGCAGTGGCATCCTTTTTCTTTTTTAGTTGGCAAATGCGATGGCAAAAAGAAAAAGATACAACGGAGAGCGCGATTAAGCTCCTGAAAAACAGCACAAAAAAAGCTACTTGATTGATTCAAATAGCTTATTACTTAAAAGTATTATTCTTTTATTCTTAAAAACTCCTTTGCCAGTTCAATCATTTTCGGATCGCCCGTATATTTTCCATGTTCGTCGGAAAGTTTTACGGTCGGAATCCAATCGCCGTTAATGGATTGTGCTCCAATCAATTTCATGACAATGTTCATTGGTTTTAAACCGACATCGTTTGTTAGATTTGTACCGATTCCGAACGAAATTCCGATTCGTCCTTTGCAAGCTTTCGTAATTTCTTCCACTTTTTCTAAATTCAAACCATCTGAAAAAATAATATATTTGAATAAAGGATTGATGCCATTTTTTTGGTAATGATCAATGGTTTTATTCGCAAATTCAATGGGATCGCCGCTGTCATGACGAACGCCGTCAAAAAGTTTTGCGAATTTTTTATCAAACTGCTGAAAGAAAACTTCCGTCGTGTAAGTGTCAGAAAGCGCAACTCCCAAATCGCCGCGGTACACGTCAACCCAATGTTCCAGCGAAAGCGCATTGGCCATTTTAAATCCGTATTCTGCGGCGTGAAACATAAACCATTCGTGAGCATGCGTACCAATTGGTTTTACGCCGTATTTCATTGCAAAGTGAACATTAGAACTACCAATGAAATTTTTTGTTTGATTATTTTTAACCAAAGAATCTACAACCAGATCGTGAACTTTATAAGAATGTCTTCTGCGCGTCCCAAATTCTGCAAAAGTAACATTCAGGCGATCTAATTGCTGGGCTTTTTCGAGTGTTTTTTGAATCACCACTTCATTGGAATTACGCTCCATGTGATTCATTTCGTAATGCAATTCTGAAATCAGAGCCAGGATCGGAACTTCCCATAAAATTGTTCGATACCATTCGCCTTCCACGGTAACTTCCAGAGATTCTTCTGTTTGTATAATGTTGACTTCGGTTGGATCGTAATGATAACCGCCCAGAAAATCCAAATAGGGAAGGTCTAAATACGGACAGGTTTCCCGTAAGTATTTTTTTTCGTCTTTAGTTAGCTTCAGTTCCGCCATCGCGTTGATCGATCTTCTTAATTCTTCGGCGAATCCAGGCGGGAAATGATGTTTTCCCCGATTGATGAACTGGTACTTTACTTTCTCATTTGGGAAAAGTTTGATCACCGCATTTTGCATGGTGATCTTGTAAAAATCATTATCGAGAATAGACTTGAGACGAACTTCAATCATAGTTTGTTGTATGTAGAAACAAATGTAAAAATTCAAAAACAAAAATCGCCTTTAAAAAGACGATTTTTTCAATGAGTATGCATTTAAAGCTTATTTCCCTAAGTAAGAATTGTACATCCAAACTTCTTTTTCCTGTTCGGTAATATAATCACTCATTTGCGAATTGGTTCCTTCGTCGCCAGCTTTTTCAGTCATATCTAAAATTTCCCTCTGTAAATCAATAACAATTTTAAAGGAAGCCAAAATATTTTCAACTGCTTTGTTCGCGTCAGAAACTTCTTTACTTTCTTTAATAGTAGAAAGTGTCAAGTAATCTGAATAATTATGATTCGGCGTAGAACCTAAAGTAAGAATTCTTTCTGCGATCTCATCTATTTTCAAAACTAAAGTATTGTATAGTTCTTCAAATTTAGGATGAAGCGTAAAGAATTTATCTCCTTTTATATTCCAGTGAGCTCCTCTTGTATTCTGATAAAAAACAGAGTAATCGGCTAAAAGGATATTTAATTTTTCTGAAATCTGTTGACAGTCGGTCTCGTTTAAACCGATAATTTTTGAATTGTTCATAGTGCAATTATTTAAACTCAAAGGTACTGAAGTTAAAACCCGTTCCCAAGTTAAAGCGATTGATGAAAGCTATTCAAATAATTACTTATGATTAATAAAATCAATTACTGTTTAATAAATTTAAAGGTTTTCAAACCCTCCGAAGTTTTAATAGAAATGATATAAGTCGCAGATGGCAAATGATTAACGTCAATTGTTTTTGATTTTTCAGTCATAATTAATTTTCCGCTTAAATCAAAAATGAATACTTTTTCAATATCGAGTTTTGATGTTTTAATGTGGAGGAAATCTTTGGCTGGGTTCGGGTAAACAATCAAATCGGACTTTACTTCTGCGGTTCCTAATCCTTGCGCTAAAGTGACTGGCTCTCGAAAGAAAGAAACTTCCATCAATTCTTTTGGCAGAACTTCAAAGAAATAAGCTTCGCAAGTATAATCTGTAAAATCTTCCGTTTCGACATTGCTGATATAAAAACTCTCTGTCGTAACCGGTGTTTTCTGATCCAAATTTTTAAACCAAGTATATTGATATGCATCACCCGAAAGGGTTTGAGGTAAAGTCGCGGCATTTCCTAAACTTGCATAAACAGTTTTTGGCTCATCATATCTTTGCGGCGAATAAGTGAAATCTGCCATCGATTTTTCTTTGACTAAAAAGTTTTTAAGGTCTTGTTTCGTAAACCGATTATTATCGATAAAAGTGAGCGCCGGAACCGTTTCTGGAATTTCACCTGAAAGTTGATTTCCATTTAAAGACAACATCTGTAGCTTTTTTAACTGTAAAATAGAACTTGGGAAAGCTCCAGAAATTAAATTGTTATCAAGGTAAACCTGTTCTAGATTTTGCAATCCGTTCAAGCTTTCAAACCCGCCAGAGATTTGATTATCTGAAAATTTCAAGTGAATAAGCGCCGTTAATTGTGAAAGTTGTGTAGGGAAATTGGTCAATTGATTTCCAGACAAATTCAACCATTCTAAGTTTTTCAGTTGTGCTAAAGGTGAAGTGAAATTGGGTAAAATAGTATTGTTGCTTAAGTCGAGAGTCCGAAGCTGTGCGAGCATTCCGACTTCTGCCGGGATTTTTGTTAATTGATTTCCCGAAAGATCTAGTTCTTTTAAAGAAATTAAGGTTGAAAGATAATTGAAATTCTGAGTAATTGAATTATTACTTAAGTTCAGAAATTCAAGTTTTGTTAAAGTGGAAATTTTTTGTGGAACCGCATTTAAACCGATGTGCGCTAAATCCAGAACTTCCACCTGAGGAAAGTTTTGTAGAAAAGTTTCTATATCTGCGAACACAAAAGTGTTGTTTCCTACCGAAATTTCTTGAAGTTGTGATAGTGGTAAAATTGCTGCCGTAGGATCACCGGAAAACCGGTTATTGCTTAAGTCCAGCCGAACTAAATTGCTTAAACCTGAAATGGATGTAGATACTTCCCCCGTTAACTGGTTGGAACTTAAATCCAGTTTTTCAAGTTTTGTTAAACCTGCAACGGCAACTGGGTAATTTCCTTTTAATGCATTGCCTCGCAAATTGATTTCGGAGACGTTTCCATTTTTAATCTTAATGCCATACCAGTATTTTGGATCTTTTTCTAAATCCCAAATTGTACTCCACGTTTCTCCGGAAGTAGCATTATATAAACTGACTAAATAAGCTCTTTCCGCAAATGAAATGCTCCATTTTTGTCCAAAACAAAGGCTGGAAAGAAGAAGAAAGAATAAAGTTTTTTTCACCGATATTTTAGTTTTTTTGCAATACAAATATATACTAAAAGTTGATTCGTGAAATTTTTTTGAATAAAATAGAATTTGGCTTTTTAAGAAATTTCGAAGAATTAGTTGACGCTGGTATCAATCTGCATTTGAGTGGCCAGTTCAATTCCGGCTTCTTCCAGTTTTGTTTTCAATTTGATCAAGGCATCACTTTTAACCTGCATAATATTTTCTCCACTTTTCATAAAAAAACGGGCTTGCAAATAGAAAATGCCAAATGACTGTTTCAAAATAATTACCTGAGCATCATCAATATGATCAGTGAAATCAAAACTTCTAACTTCATCTAAAATAACCTGAGTCGTTTTCTCCAGATCCTGATTGGCAGCGACCTGTAGCTCTAAAAAAACTTTTCTTTGTCCAGAAGAAGAGTAATTCGTAAACGGTGCACTGAAAATTAATTGGTTCGGCACAAATACTTTTTTCCCTTCATCAGTAATGATCTTGGTGGTTAAAAAGCCAATTTTTTCAACAACGCCCGTAACGTCTTTTATCGAAATATAATCTCCAGGTCCAAAGGATTTATCGATTCCAACTAAGGCTCCAGAGAACATCGACGAAACCAAATCCTTTAAAGCAACACCAGCGACCACACCGGCAACTCCCAAACTTCCAATAAATTTCAGAACAAAACCGCCCATTCCCATTATTTCTAAGGAGATAAAAGCACCTGAAAGGATAATGAGAAATTTGAAAACTTTAATTAAAGTAACAATCGATTTGTTTTTACTTTTCGGGAAAAATTTGTGAAAAATCTTCACAGAAACTCTACTCAGAAAAGAACTCATGGTTAAAAAGAGGATAAAGACCAAGATTCCAACGGCTAGTCGCGGAGTCGCCTCTGCAAAACCTCTATACCATTTATCGAGCACGGACATTATTGTTTCGTAATAGTTCATAATTCAAATGTATCAAAAATTGACAAGTTCTTGTCATAGCAAAATTCTTTCCAAAAAAATGAAGGCGGTACATTTTCAACTTTATGTATCTTTGTCGCCCACAAGAAAAACAGCCTGTTGATTCCAGATTCGTTTGGGGTAGGAAAGTCCGGACACCATAGGGCAGCAAAGCGGATAACATCCGTCGGTCGTGAGATCAGGACAAGTGCAACAGAAAGTATGTATATTAATTTATAGTGAAACCAGGTAAACTCTTTGCGGTGCAATGTTAAGTATATCGGATTTTTTCAGCAATGAAAATAGGAGCGGCTCGTTCCAAAAACCGAGGGGTAATCAGCTAAAGTTTTGCAGCAATGTAAGACGTAGATAAATAACAGGCATTTTGACTTCGGTCAATTTACAGAATCCGGCTTATCGTTTTTCTTGTGGGTTTTTATAAAAAAGCAGAATTTAAATTCCTGCTTTTTTTATTTTCGCCATTCACCATTCACGTTTTTGCATTCTTACTGCTATTCGCTTTCCAGTTCTTTTTTCGCGTCTTCCAATGCTAAGGTTTCTTTTTCTGAAAGTTCGGGATATTTTAAATCCATTTTTTCCATGGCATCAATGATAATTTGAATCGCCGCAACTCTTGTAAACCATTTATTATCAGCCGGAATTACGAACCAAGGCGCGTAATCTTTTGAAGTTTCATTAATGGCTTCTTGGTAAGCATTCATATAATCCTTCCACAAAGCTCTTTCCGCCAAGTCAGCGGATGAGAATTTCCAGTTTTTATCTTCTTCATTAATTCGGTCCAGGAATCTTTCTTTCTGTTCTTTCTGCGAAACATTTAGAAAAATTTTAATGATCGTAGTTCCATTATCAGCTAGGTGTTTTTCAAAATTTCTAATACTTTCATATCGGTTTTTCCAGAATTCATTATCAAAATCATCGACATCTTTCCAAACCTTTTCGCTTAAATTATATTCGGGATGAACTTTACAGACCAAAACACTTTCATAGTGGCTTCTGTTGAAAATTCCGATCTTTCCTTTTTCAGGTAGGGCCAGATAATGTCTCCAGAGAAAATCGTGAGCATATTCTTTATCGTTTGGCGTTTTGAAACTGGTGACCGTACAACCTTGCGGATTTACGCCACCGAAAACATGCTTGATAAGGGAGTCTTTTCCAGCAGCATCCATGGCTTGAAGAACAATTAGTATCGATTTACTGCCATCGCTGTACAATCTCTCCTGAAGTTCTCTCAGTTTTTCCTGCTCTTCAGCCAACATTTTTTTTCCATCGTCTTTGGATAATTTTCCTTCATATTCGGTCGAATAATCTTTCATAGAGAATTTTCCGTCTACCATGAAATTATCTGTAAAATCTAAATCCATAATTTTAATATTTGTACTAAAATAAAAAAAATCATTTCAATAATGAAATGATTTTAAATTTTTATCTGTAAAAACAAATTACATTTATTTTGCAACAGCTCTTTTTGCTTTTGCAGCAGGTGCAGCTTTTTCCATTTTCATCATGGTAGTTTCTGCTTTAGCTGTAGCTTGCGGAGCTATCGCAACTGCTGGAGAATCTGTAACATTTCCTTTAATGGTAATCACTGATCTGCTGTTTTCAGAATCATTAGAATATACTTCGATGATTTTGGTAAAAGGACCTGCGATTTTCGTATCGTAACCCACTTTTAATTCAGCTGTTTTTCCTGGCATAATTGGGTCTTTCGTAACTTCAGGAGTTGTACAACCACAAGATGCTTGAGTCCGTGTAATAATAAGAGGTTTGTCTCCCGTATTTTTAATAACGAAAACTCTATGTCCATCTGCACCAACGGCAACATTTCCATATTCGTAAACGGTCTTGTCAAAAGAAATGGTTTGTGCAGAAGCGAGTGCAAAAGATCCGGCTAAAAACAGACCTGCGAAGATTTTTTTCATTTTTTTATTTTTTAAAAATTTGGTTATTTGATTGAATTTAACAAACAAAGTTAAATATTTTTTTATTAGTAAGGTCAATTTTTTTTATTTCCCTATTTTTGCACCTATTAAGCCAAAGATATATTATATGCAGATTTCAGAGAAATATACGCCACAGGAAACAGAACAGAAATGGTATGATTTCTGGCTAAAAAATAATTATTTTCACTCCGAGCCCAACGAAAAACCTCCTTATACAATTGTAATTCCACCACCAAATGTGACTGGGATTTTACACATGGGTCATATGCTGAATAATACCATTCAGGATATCTTGGTTCGACGAGCGAGAATGCAGGGCTTTAATGCATGCTGGGTTCCGGGAACAGATCACGCATCGATTGCAACTGAAGCTAAAGTAGTGGCAAAACTGAAAGAAGAAGGCATTAATAAATCAGATATTACGCGTGAAGAGTTTTTAAAACACGCTTGGGATTGGACCGACAAATACGGAGGAACAATTTTGGAGCAGTTAAAGAAATTAGGTTGTTCATGCGATTGGGAGCGTACCAGTTTCACTATGGAACCAAAACTTTCTCAGCAAGTGGTAAAATCGTTTATAGATTTATATAATAAAGGTTTAATTTATCGTGGTTACCGCATGGTAAACTGGGATCCGGAAGCTAAAACCAATATTTCTGATGAAGAAGTTATTTTCAAAGAGCAAAATGGGAAACTGTTTTATTTAAAATATAAAATTGATGGAACTGAAGAATTTCTTTCTGTCGCAACAACCCGTCCGGAAACGATTTTCGGCGATACTGCCGTTTGTATCAACCCTGATGACGAAAGATACGCGCATTTAAAAGGGAAGAATGTGATTGTTCCTATCGTTAATCGCGTGATTCCCATTATTGAGGATGATTATGTAGATATTGAATTCGGGACTGGTGCTTTAAAAATTACACCGGCTCACGATACCAATGACTATGAAATTGGAAAGCGTCATAGTTTACCAATGATTGATTCTTTGGATGATGATGCCAATTTGAATGAACACGGTTTGCATTATTCAGGTAAAAACCGGTTTGTTGTTCGTAAAGAAATCGTAAAAGAATTAGAACAAAATGATCTTTTATTAAAAGCAGAAGATTACGTTAATAAAGTAGGAACATCTGAAAGAACAGGCGCGGTCATTGAACCGAAAGTTTCAGTTCAGTGGTTTTTGAAAATGTCTGAATTAGCAAGGCCAGCTTTGGAGGTGGTGATGAATGATGAGGTGAAATTTCACCCGGAAAAATTCAAAAACACTTACAAACACTGGATGGAAAACATCCGCGACTGGAATATCTCACGTCAGCTTTGGTGGGGACAACAAATCCCGGCTTATTTTTATGGTGAAGGACAGGATGATTTCGTCGTAGCAGAAACAATGGATGAAGCTCTGACTCTAGCTCAGGAAAAAAGTGGAAACCAAAATTTGACAGTAGAAAATTTGAAGCAAGACGAAGACGCCCTTGATACTTGGTTCTCTTCCTGGTTATGGCCGATGTCGGTTTTCGATGGATTGAACGATCCTGAAAATAAAGATATCAATTATTATTACCCAACTTCTGATTTAGTTACCGGACCGGATATTATCTTTTTCTGGGTTGCCCGAATGATTATGGCGGGAATCGAATATAGAAAAGAAGTTCCTTTTAAAAATGTTTATTTCACTGGAATTGTGCGGGATAAGCAAAGACGGAAAATGTCGAAATCACTGGGGAATTCTCCGGATCCAATTGAGTTGATGGAGAAATATGGCGCAGACGGTGTTCGTGTCGGGATTTTATTGAGTGCACCTGCTGGAAACGATTTGCTTTTTGATGAAGAATTAATGTTGCAGGGAAGGAATTTTGCAACTAAGATCTGGAACTCCAATAAATTAATTCAAGGTTGGAAAAAAGATGATTCGATCAAAGCGAATGATGCAGACCAACAGGCGATCGCTTGGTTCGGAAATCAAATGGATAAAACAATTGCCGAAATTGCAGATCAATTTGAGAAATTCAGAATTTCTGACGCGTTGCATTTGGTGTATAAGCTGATCTGGGACGATTTCTGTTCTTGGTATCTTGAAGCGATTAAACCAAATTATGGTGAAGCGATCTCTACTGAAGTTTATAATCAGACCATTCAGTATTTCGAGGAATTGATGAAGTTGTTGCATCCATTTATGCCATTTTTATCTGAAGAATTATGGCAGAATATTTCTGAGCGAACGGTAGAAGAAGCTTTGGTGATAGCTCAGCAAAGAAAAGTTCAGGATTATGATAAAGAATTGATCAAACAGTTTGAAGTTTCTAAAGAAGTAATTTCTGGCGTTCGTAACTACCGTCAAAGCAAAGGGATTTCACCGCGTGAAAGTGTTGAAGTTTTTACCAATGCAGTTTCTTTTGACAATGAAAATTTAGTTAGAAAATTAGCGAATATTGATCAAATTCATTTCGCTGAAAAAACAGATAAACCAACATTCTCATTCTTAATTGGAGGAACAGAAATTTCAATTCCATTAAGTGAAAACTTAGATTTAGGAGAAGAGAAAATTAAAACTGAAGAAGAGATCAAATATTTAAAAGGTTTCATGATGTCAGTAGATAAAAAATTATCCAACGAAAAGTTTATGGCAGGAGCCCCTCAGCAAGTAGTTGATAATGAATTGAAAAAGAAAAAAGATGCGCAGGATAAATTAGTTCTGCTCGAAGAAAAATTGAAAACCTTATCATGAACCACATCGAAAATATCAAAAAACTTTTCAACAAGAATTTTGTAGAAAGCCCTTTAATTGAATCTTTCGAGGCAGGAAACGTAATTCTTACTTCAGGAAAGTTGGTCGCTAGCGATCCTTTGATCACCAGTGAAATGCCGGCTTTTACAACTGTTTTTCCAATTGGGGAATTTGCGGTTTTGGTTCATAAAGAAATCGAAAGCAATTGTATCGCCTACACAGAAATTGTTTTCAGTGCTGCGGAAATTACCACTTGGGAACTCGCAACTTCCGAAGGTCAAAATCTTACTGAATTGGAAGAAGGAGAAATCTACGGTTTTCCCGTGGAGAGCGGAATGGGCTGTTTGATGGATTATGAAACCCAGGAAAATCTAAATCTCTTGGAACAGCATTTGTTCAAAAGGAAAGGGGACGATTTTACAGGAATTTATGAAGAGTTTTTCCACGAACATTTTTTTCAGGAAGAAGGCGCTGTTAATCAGTATGCTTTTCTAAAACCGAATGACGAAAAACCAGGAAATTTATTCGCTTTTGAAACCGGTTATGGCGAAGGGTTTTACGCCAGCTATATCGGATTTGATAAAAATAACGTTCCCGTAAAAGTAGTTTCCGAATTCGTGGAAATTAATTAAGATTATATATTTCCTAGTCGACCTATATTTAAGTACATTTGAAACCTAAGTTATAAAAAATGAATATCACTTCTGAGCAACCTAAAATTATTGTTATTGGCAGTTCTTCAATAGATTTAGTTTTGAATACCGCGAATCTTCCCCAACCTAATGAAACGGTAATGGCAGAGAAATCTGAGAGTTTTTTTGGAGGGAAAGGGGCCAATCAGGCTGTTGCAACTTCACGACTTGGGGCGAGCACTTATTTTATTGGCGCGGTAGGAATGGATCCATTTGGTCAGCAGATTTTAAGAAATTTAGTTGATGAAGGAGTCAATGTGGGTTATGTTGTAGAAATCGAAGAAGCAGCTACCGGAACAGCTTATGTAGTGGCGGCAAAAGGGGTAAACTCTATTGTAGTCGTACCTGCGTCTAATTATTGTTTAGAACCGCAACATGTCGCAGAAGCCGAAAAGTTTTTCGCCACTGCCGACTTGGTTTTAATTCAACTGGAAATCCCTATGGATGTGGTAGAATATACCGCAGAACTGGTAAAGAATAATGGTAAGAAAATGGGGATCTATGCCTCTCCGGCGAAACCCCTTTCTGAAGAGATCATTGAAAATTCTTCTTTTATCGTTGCTAAAAGTAATGAGCTGTCTATCATATTTGGTGATGAACCGAGAGAACAGATTTTACGGAAATATCCAAATAAATTATTCGTTCGCGACGATACCAATTCTACGACCTATTTTAATGGTACCGAAATGAAATATTACCGAAACGACCATGATTCTGTTTTGCATAAAATGGGAATGGGCGATGCTTTTACCTCAGGATTTGCTGTTGCACTTTGTCACGGAAATAGCATTGATGACTGTGTAAAATTCGGAAATGATGTTTCTTTAAAAGTAACAAAGAACAGAGGCTCTCAAAGTGGTTTACCTTATTTAAAAGATATTATTGAAGGGTAAGTTGCTATATTGAGCATATCGGTTTTCCTTTTTTAATTCCACTAAAATTTATATTTTTAAAAAATAATTCCACTTATTGACAAGTGGAATTTTCATTATCATGAAAGAACTGATTCTAAATACTTCCGATCATATTCCACTTTCTATAAAGGTTTTTGAACCTGAAATATCCAACGGAAAATTGCTGCTGATCAATTCTGCAACCGGAGTAAAACAACAGATCTATTTTTCTTTTGCAAAGTATTTCGCTGAAAATGGTTTTACCGTAATGACCTACGATTATCGGGGAATTGGTGAATCGAAACCAACAAAAATGCGCGGCTTCAATGCATCGATGAGGATTTGGGGAATCATTGATTTTAAAACAATAACTGATTTTATTCAAAAGGAATATCCTGATTACATGAAGTTTTGTTTAGGTCACTCCGTTGGTGCTTTAATTCTTGGAATGAATGATTACTCGAAAAATTTTGAGAAATTTATTTTCGTCGGTACACAAGATGCCTACCTTGGAAATTTGACTTTTACAGTTGCAGCAACAGCCATGCTAGGGTTCGGTATTGCACTCCCCGTTATGACTCATTTTTTTGGCTACTTTCCCGCGCATCGATTTGGCTTGGGAGAATCTTTACCAAAAGGCGTTGCTTTCGATTGGCAGACTTTAATTCTCAATAAAAAATCGACAAGCAAGCTGTACGAGAAAATAGGAGACCATATTTCCAAAGAATTAAGTCAGAAAACTTTTATTATTCATGCCGAAGACGATACCTGGGTAACACAGAAAGGAATGAAAAACCTGCTTAAAAATGTGTATCCGAATTTAAAAACGACTTATAGAGAAATTAAAATTTCTGAATCTGAAAAAGGCGAAATCGGACATGTCAATTTTTTTAGAAGTTATAATAAAAAACTTTGGAAGATCGCACTGGACGAACTTTGATGTTGAAGAAAAATCAATCAGTAGAAATTGTCTAAATTTACAGTTAGCTAAAATTGACAAAAAATGAAAATATATACCAAAACCGGCGACAAGGGAGAAACTGCTTTATATGGCGGAACCCGTGTTTCCAAAGCATCTGCCAGAGTTGAATCTTATGGAACCATTGATGAGCTCAATTCTTTTATCGGCGTGGCAAAAAGTGAAGTAAAAGATGAGCAGGTTTTAAATCAATTGAAGAAAATTCAGTTCGATTTATTTACGCTTGGGTCAGAATCCGCAACGCCAACTGATAAATTAACTTTAGCCAACGGAAAATCACGTTTGGCTTTGATGATTACTGATACAGAAATTGAAGAACTCGAACATTGGATGGATGCTTTTGAAAAAGAATTAGCACCATTGCAATACTTCATTCTTCCAGGAGGTGGCAGATCTGCAACCTCACTGCATGTTTGTAGAACCGTTTGTCGACGCGCAGAAAGAAGTTTGGTGTTCCTAAATGAATCAGAAGAAGTACGACCAGAATTGATAAAATACCTGAATCGACTTTCTGATTACTTATTTGTTTTGGCTCGTTATGTTTCAAAACTGAATAATGAAACCGAAGAATATTGGAATCCAAATGACCGATAAAGCGCTTCTTTTCATCAATGGAGTTCCACCAGAAAATCTTCCCGACATTAATAATTATTCTTTAATTGCCTGCTCAGATGGTGCTTTTAATTATTTAAAGAAGAAAGGTTTTCCACTTAACAAACTCGATTTTATTTCCGGAGATTTCGATTCTCATTCCGGAATTGATGAAAATGTTTATCAGACAAAATTCATTTACACGCCAGATCAGGATAAGACCGATTTTCAAAAATCTCTGGAGATTATCAAAGAGAGAGGATTTAAATCCATTGATGTTTACGGCGGAAGTGGTGGTGAAATGGATCATTTCCTTGGAAATCTTACGGTAGCTTTTAAATTTAAAGAAGATTTAAAGATTTCTTTTTTTGATGAATATTCGACCTATTTCTTTGCTCCTGAAAATTTGATCTTAGAGGATGTTCAAAATCGAATGATCTCTTTATATCCTTTTCCAACCACAGAAAATGTAACTACTAAAGGTTTAAATTGGCCTTTAACTCAAGAAAATTTAGATATTACCAATAGAATCGGAACCCGGAATTTTGCTAAAGAAAAGCAAGTAAGTATCGAATTCGAAACCGGAAATTTAGTCGTCTTTGTTGGAAATGATGGACAGCGCTAATTTTAACGGAATTTTAAAATAGAAACCCAACTTTTTTCCGCAACTTTGCACATTCAAAACATTAAAACTTTATATATCAATGAAGATTAAATATTCAGAACTTATCGATCAAACTCTGTATTTCCCGACGGAAGAATTTAACGTCTCGGATAATACGCTTCAATTTCACGATATTCCTTTAATGGAAGTCATAGAAAAGTTCGGTACGCCTCTGAAGTTTAATTATTTGCCAAAGATTTCGATGAATATTCAACGTGCGAAAGCATGGTTCAAAGAAGCTTTTGAGATCAATGATTATAAAAAAAGTTACCGCTATTGCTACTGCACCAAATCCAGTCATTTTGCTTTCGTTTTAGAAGAAGCCCTGAAAAATGATATTTCGTTAGAAACGTCTTCTGCTTATGATATCGACATTGTAAATTCTTTGTATGAAAAAGGGAAGTTCGACAAAAACGTTGAAGTGATTTGCAACGGATTCAAAACCGACGATTATTTAGCAAAAATTTCTGATCTCATCAATAAAGGTTTTGAAAACATTACCCCTATTTTAGATAATTACAGAGAGTTAGATAAACTGACAGAAAGCATCGATTGCAAATTTAATATCGGGATCAGGATCGCTTCCGAAGAGGAACCAAAATTCGAATTTTACACCTCTAGATTGGGAATTGGTTATAAAGATATTATTCCTTATTACAGCCAGAAAATTGCAGACCATCCGAATGCAAGATTGAAGATGCTGCACTTTTTCATCAATACCGGAATTAAGGACACGGCTTATTACTGGAACGAATTGTACAAATGTTTACGCGTTTACGCCCGGTTGAAAAAAATCGCGCCGGAAGTTGATTCTTTAAATATCGGTGGAGGTTTTCCCATTAAAACTTCTTTAAATTTCGATTACGATTACCAGTATATGGTGAATGAGATCGTTTCCCAGATCAAAAAATTCTGTGAAGAGGAAGGCGTAGAAGAACCAAACATCTATACCGAGTTTGGTAGTTTTACCGTTGGCGAAAGTGGTGGACATCTGTATAAAATCATTTCTCAGAAACGTCAGAATGACCGTGAGAAGTGGAACATGATCGATTCCTCTTTCATGACGACTTTGCCTGATACGTGGGCGATTTCAAGAAAATTCATCATGCTTCCGATCAACCGTTGGGAAGATACTTATGAACGTGTTTTTCTCGGTGGATTGACTTGTGATTCAGATGATTACTATAATTCTGAGCAACATACGAATGCGATTTACTTGCCGACATTCAGCGATACTAAACCATTATATATTGGTTTTTTCAATACGGGTGCTTATCAGGAAACCATTGGTGGTTACGGCGGTGTTCATCACTGTTTGATGCCACAGCCAAAACATATTTTGATCGATAAAGACGAAGAAGGCAATTTTGTTTACACGATGTTCCGGGAAGAACAAAAACCGGAAGAAGTTCTAAAACTTTTAGGGTATTAATTACTGAAAGCCAAGAAATTTAATCCCTATCAAATTGATATAGTTGAGGAGCAACAAATTAGTTGCTCCTTTTTACTTTTCGGACCAGCTGTCCACTATATCCCAAGCCACTGCTGGGTCCTTCGCTTTTGGGGATACCGTTGCCATCTGGGCTAGAACAACGCTCAGGTTTCTTTTCAAAGCAAATCTCTACAAAATGGCTTTTCGGCGCTCGCGACAGCTCAAAAATACGAACTGATCTTCTCAACCTCAATTTCCGAAAAATCTGAAATTAACATGTTTGCCTTGTCATAATTCTGACCAAAAGAATGTTCACTTTTATAAGCGGTACAAAAGATTCCAGCCGAGTGAGCAGCGATAATTCCGTTTGTGGAATCTTCTATGACCATACAGTTTTCTTTAGGTTCAGCTGCGATTTCTGCAGCAAGTAGAAAAATTTCCGGATGAGGTTTTGATTCTTTCAGATCCGCACCACTAATTTTTCCGACAAAATATTTTTCGAGGTCGAATTTTTCAAAAACCATGTTGATCGTCACCATACTTGCAGAAGATGCTAAGACCAATTTGATCTTATTTTCAAAATAATTTTCTATCAAACTTTTCACTCCTGGAAGCAAATTAAAATCAGCATCATTATAAAAATAATGCTTGAAGTACTTTCTTTTAATTAGCGCCAACTCTTCGTGTGATTGAGTTAACTGATAATTTTCGATTAACGTATTGCAAACCTTTTTAGTCGAGGCACCCGTAAAAGAAGTGTAAAATTCTTCAGAAACTTCAATTTCTAAATCTTCAAACATTTGAAAATATGCTCTTCTGTGGAGTGGTTCGGTGTCAACGATTACACCGTCCATGTCGAATAAAACTGCTTTTAATGGCATTCAAAAATTTTTACAAATTTAGGAAAACAATTATTTACTTTTCTTAAAACCCTTTCAGTCTTTCAAAGGGTTCACGGGTTAGTTCTATTTTTGTAATTGTAAAATCCAGGAACTGATTTTGTCTAAAACTTTAGGTGAAAAAGTTTCTTCAATTTGTCCATACTCAGAAGGATTCCCTGTTTTTGCGGTTTGAAAAAGATGATTTAGACCTTCAAATTCTACAATTTCGAAATTCTTATTTCCCGCTTTCGTCAGTGATTTTTTTATTCCTGCTAAATTTTCTTTTGCGGATACCTGCAGATCCAAACTTCCATCAACTGCTAAAACAGGAATCTTAACTTTAGATAAATAATCGTCTGGATTAAACTTGATGAAATATTGAAACCAGGGTGACGACATTTGATCAATGTAAGCTGCTCTTTCTTGCGCAGACATGTTGGGGTAATTTTCCTGTAGATATTTTGTAAAATCAGCTTTGAAATCTTTCCCTTCATAGCGTTTGGCGTAAGTAAATGTTTTGGATTTTATGGCCAATACTTCATCAATCGCAGCTTGTGGTAAATTTGCACTTTCTGCAAGTTTTTTATTCTGATCCAAAGTCAACTCGATAATTGGAATTCCGGGAGCGGCCAGGAGAACCAGAAACTTTACCTTTTTGTTCGTATTCGCAACCATTGGCGCAATCATGCCACCTTCTGAGTGACCGATAAGACCGATGTTTTTGTATCCGTTTTTTACTAGATAATTAACTGCTGAATTAATATCGGTGGCGAAATCAGCGGAAGTAGCGTTCTCTTTGCCTTTCTCCGAACCGCCAATTCCACGATCATCTAAACGTAAAGTTGCGATCCCTTTTTTAGCCAAATAGTCTGCGATTACTAGAAACGGTTTGTGCTCGAACATTTCTTCGTTGCGATCCTGTGCGCCACTTCCTGTAATCATTACCAAAATGGGTTGATTTTTTTTAAAGTTTTTAGGAGAAGCGATGGTTCCGGCGAGTAGATTTCCTTCCGTGTCATTTTTAAAAGTAATATCTTCTGAATTATAGGAGAAGGGCGGCGTCGGAGTTTGCGGACGATTCACAACCGTAGTTTTTTCGTTTCTTGTAAGAATCAAAGGAAAGTTCAGTCCACTTTGCGTAAATGTTCCCTCAATTGTTGCAGCGTTCAATCTTCCTGCGAATGTAATTCCTAAATCAGGAGCGACAAATTTTAGTTCATTGTTTTCAAATAAAGTATTCTTTATCGGAATTCCTTTTGCTCCTTGCAATGGACTGTCGAAAGAAGATTTTAAATCATTTCCTACTTTTTCAATATGAACTACCAGCGGTAATGTTTGTCCCTGAACATCTAGTTTTCCATACCAGGAACCGGTAATGTTTTGGGAGAAAACATTTTGGAACAATAATAACAACACGATGATGACGAGTTTTGTTTTCATGATAGTCTTTATTAAAGGTTATTAATAAGAGTTTTAGAAAGAACTTCAGCAATAATTAAGACGATTGCGAAATAGACATAGTATTGCCATTTCTTAAGATTGGTTGCGGTTCTAAATCCATTCACTAAAATGACAATCGAATAGATCAGAAAAATCATCAGCACAGATGAAGCTGCCAAAATAGAAAAGAGTTCCAGGGTTTCAAATTTTATATTTTCTAAATTGTCTTTGTTTGCTAAAGCTTTATCGCCTATGGTTTTGAAAACAGGCAGGTTGATCAATGGTCCGGAAATATAAATGGGAATCCGGTAAATCATTGAAATTGTTGCAATATCTACGAGCCTCGTTTTGGGATTGATTATTTTTCCTAAAATTAAGAGGAGAATGAATACCATTAAGATATTGATCGCATTCTCTTTTAAAGACTCTAAAAGATTGATCTGTAATGGATGTGTGTCAAATGCACCATCGAAGGTTAATGAAAAATAATGTCCAATTAAACTGCCTGCTATGACAGATAAAATTCCTAAGATCAGTAAAGATCTTTCAGAGAATTTCAATAGAGGATTGAAAAAGTATTTCCAGTTCATGCTAAAAAATTTTTAATTGTTTGATTTTTTCAATCAGATCATCCATTTTATTCCGCATGGTCGGATAGGAGAGTTCTGCTTGCTTGGCCATTTCTTTAATACTTCCGCTGGAGAGAAAAAACTCTAGAATAAAATCCTGCTCATCTCTACCTAACTTCAGATAAAGTGGTAAATCATAATTACCGTTGACTGTCGTGTCACAATGATTACATTTCATTTGACTTACATTCAGTGAACTATCACAACTTGGACAAAATATTGGAATTTTCATTGCTTTCTTGATGTTTGTTTTAACAAAGTTAAATATATCTTTAACAAAGTTAAAAATAATATTGATATTGAAAAATTTTTGTTTAATAAATATCAAATTAATTTTCACAGTTAAAATTGAATTGATGATCATCTTAAATTCATCTTGAAATTTTTATCTTTGAATTTCTAAATAGTAAAAAACTATATTCAAAAATAATATGAAAACATACGCAGATATTCCAGAAGAATTCGGTCAGTTAGAAACCTCGAAAGTAATGCTCGTAACTGTTCCTTATGATGGAACTTCTACTTGGGGAAAAGGTGCTGACAAAGGTCCGGAACTTTTTTTAGACGCTTCTGAAAACATGGAATTGTACGATATTGAAACCAATACAGAACCGTATTTAGAAGGAGTTTATCTAGCGGGAGATATCACTGAAAAATCTTCTCCTGAAGCCATGACCGAAGCGGTTTACAATAAAACCAAAGAACTTCTTGCAAACGAAGGAAAATTATTTACTCTTTTTGGTGGTGAGCATTCGGTGTCGATCGGTTCTATTCGGGCGGTTGGTGAGAAGTATGAAAACTTGACGGTTTTGCAATTAGATGCACACACGGATCTACGTCCGGATTTTCATGGTTCCACTTCTAATCATGCCTGTGCAGTTTATGAAGCCAGCCAAACACACAATTTGGTTCAGGTAGGAATCCGTTCTATGGATATTGAAGAAATGGAATATGTGAATAAAGAACAGTGTTTTTGGGCTCACCAAATTGCAAATAATGAAAACTGGATCAATGACGTTTTGGAAAAAGTTTCCGGAAATGTTTATATCACGATCGATCTGGATGCTTTCGATCCATCGATCGCTCCGTCAACGGGAACTCCGGAACCAGGTGGTTTACAATGGTATCCAACTTTGGAGTTGTTGAGAAAAGTTTTTGAAAAATGTAATGTTGTTGCCTTTGATATTGTTGAATTAATGGATTCTCCGATGCCGAAACCGACTGCGTTTTTAGCTGCAAAATTGTATTATAAAATGTTAGCGTATTATCACATCAATAACAATTAGAAAAAGATATATCAAAAATCGAAACCCATAGAAATTCTATGGGTTTTGTATTTTAACGCTCTAATAAAATATCATCCACATCTTTCATTCTGTTCATGACGGAACGCGCGTAAGAGCAATGTGGATAAACTTTCCAGTTGTTTTCGCGGGCGAATTTGATTCCTTCTTCGACCAAATATTTCCCCATTCCTTTTCCTTCGAATTTTGAATGAACCAAGACGTAAGAAATGACTAATTTATTTTCGTCCGGGAAAATGGTGTAGGTTAATCTGCCTACTTCGTCCTCTTCCTTACTCAAAGTTAAAACGCCACCGTTTCCTGATCTGTTATTTTCGTATTTCATTGTAATCTTTTTTAGTTCCTTAAATTTAAGGAAAATAAATGGAAGAAAGATTTTCTAATTATAACTGATCTCGTTCGGATGCGATCATTGCAGCCCGACTTGAGTGGAGCTCTTTTTATGAAACGAAGTGGAATAATAAAGCGGGAATCTCGTCCCAAAGACGAGAGATTAGTCTGCCCAAATCATCATTTAAAAATCTTTTCCCGTGTAGAAATTATAGTCTTTAATGACGACGTTGATGAATTGGCGTTCGGTCATTTTGGTAGGATCGATTTCTAATTTTAGGATCTCTTTAATTTTGGTTGAGAGTTTTGAAACGACTTGACGGTCATCAATTTTTAATGCTTTTTGATAATTTTCTTTAATGATTCTTACATCGTTATCGGTTAAGGCGATCACTTGTGGGAAAAGCGGAATGTAATCTTCTTTGAGATTTTCTAAAATGGTATGTGAAATGTTTACTCGGTTTTTCAAGGAGATCACTGCGGTGCCAGAAGCAATTCCGCCCAGTCTTTGGTTGTGTTTAGAAACGATCATACTTACTAAACCGACCACGCCCGAATTGGAGAAAACATCGATCAACCTGAAAAACCAACGCATCAAATAATCGCCGAAACTCGCCTGAAATCCGTCGATTTTTACCACTTTTATTTTGAGGAGTTTCTTGCCAAAAGTCTGTCCTTCCATGAGACTTTCGCTCACCAAAGTATAAATGTGAATCGGAATCGTCAGGATAATATAGACGGCCATTTGCGACCAACTATCGAGACTGTTGATATAGGAACTGAAATTAAACACTTTGAAAAGGAACCAAAAAAGAATCAGGACGTACGCTCCTTTAATGAGGAGATCTATAACAAAGGCCAAAATACGCTCGCCAATACTTGCGGTATTGAAATTTATATTTACATTTTGTGAAGTATTTATAGCGATCAGCGACATATTTTTATTATTTTAGCATCGAATGAGAGAGGTTGCGTTTATCAAACAAAATAAAGAAAAATGGTTGGGAATCGAGCAGGTTATCGCTGGAAAAGTTAAAAAAAATCCAGATGATCTCTCGTCGCTGTATATCAATTTGGTGAATGACCTGTCGTTTGCACAAACTTATTACCCAAAAAGCAAAACTACGGTTTATCTAAACAATCTTTCCTCACTTATTTTCCAAAGAATTTATAAAACCAAAAGGTCAGAACAAAACCGCCTGTTCGAGTTTTTTAAAACAGAGGTTCCGCTTTTGGTTCACCACTATCGAAGGTATTTATTTTATGCCTTTGGCTTCTTCATTCTATTTACGTTGATTGGTTTTATTTCAGCGTATTACGATAAAGATTTTGTCAGAATTATATTGGGTGACGAATATGTCAACAAAACCATTGAGAATATTGAAAAAGGAAATGCGGTCGGCGTTTATCAACAAGGTTCGAACTGGGGAAGTGCGATTGCCATTATTTTTAATAATCTAAAAGTTGGCGCTATTCTATTTATCTATGGCGTTTTTGGTGGCGTAGGAACTTTGTATGCGTTGCTGCAAAACAGTATCATGCTTGGTTCGTTTCAATATTTCTTCCATGAACATGGTGCGTTGAAAGAAAGTGCAAGCGGAATTTGGCTTCACGGCGTTTTCGAAATTTTCAGCATGGTGGTAGAAGCAATGGCGGGTTTGATTTTAGGTGCGTCAATTTTATTTCCGAAAACGTATTCGCGTTTTAATTCCTTTAAATTAGGTTTCAAAGATGCTTTTAAAATATTTTTAAGTACGGTTCCATTTACGATTGTCGCCGGAATTATCGAAGGTTATGTCACGAGATATGCTTTGGTAATGCCTGGATTTCTAAATGGACTTCTCATTTTCGGAACGCTTTCTTTGGTCGGTTATTATTATTTTATCTATCCTTATTTAGTAGCAAAAAAATTAAAAATAAATGATGCAATTTTATCAGAAACGAGACTTCGGAGCGTTCATTAGCGACACGTTTGCTTTTTTCAAAGAGCACGGAAAGAACTATTTTAAAAATTATCTTTTGATCAATGGGATTTTATTAATTCTGATGGTGGTCATCTTCGTTTTTGGATATCGGGAATTATTCTCGCAAATGATGGGTTCCAACACCAGCGGACAAAATTATTATTTCGAAGCCTATTTTCAAGAGAATTCAGCGATGCTGATTTTAATATCAACAATTGTTTTCATTCTGTTTTTGGCCGTGACGATGGTTTCCTACTCGTATCCGATTTTATATTTGAAAAGGCTGAGTGAAACCGGAAATAAAAACATTAAAGCTGACGAAATTTTAAACGATTTAAAAAGCAATATCGGACGGTTTTTAAAATTATTTCTCGGATTGTTTTTTATTGTAACTCCTTTGGCAATGATCGTTTTCGGAATATCGATCGTTTTAATGTTCATCCTGATCGGATTTCTTTTATTGATATTACTAGGACCTGCGTTGATGAATGTCGTTAATTTTTTAATGTTCGATTATTTTAATACGAAGAAAGGTTTTTTTGAATCTTTAAGTTATGCCGTGAGGGCGCAATTCTCTTATAAAAACGGAAGAGAGAAATCTCCTTTTTGGAAATATTGGGGTTCAACCATTGTGATGTATTTCATCATTCAAACGATTGCTTCGATTTTCACTATGATCCCAATGATGTTCATTTTTGGTGGAATGATGACCATTCCGGAAACTGGTGACTTGCAACAAAATCCTTTTGAAGGCCCGATGGGAATTTTCATTTTTATCTTGTACGGCGTGTCGCTTTTATTTTCATTTTTAATGATCAATGTGATCTTTGTAAACTCTGGTTTGCAGTATTATGACAGCCGAACCGACCTTCATCGCAATATTGACTTATCAGAAATCGACACGATTGGCACCCATGAAATTTAGGATATTTTTCTTCATTTTTCTATTACAATTTATATCTGGAAATTCTCAGGAACTTCCGCCACCACCGATGTCTGGTTTAAAAGATTCTGTTGAAATTTACTATGACGATCAATATTACACGGATTCTCTTTTAATTAAAAATCCTACGACCGATAATATTATTTTTCCAAAAAGTTTTGAAGAGAAATTTCAATCCAAATACAAAGGTGCAGATTACGATTACACGACGATAAAACCTAGAGAATCACTTTGGCAAAAGATTCAGAAAAGAATAATGAAAATTCTGGAATCTATTTTCGGTAAAGTTGATCCCAACCAAACGGCTTCTTATGCGGAAAATATTATGCGGATTTTCACGGTCATTATCATCGGTTTTGTGCTTTACTTTTTAATTAAATTTTTATTGGGCAAAGACGGAAATTTCTTTTTCAGCAAGAAAAATAAGAAGATCAATATCGCCGATCAGGATCTTCAGGAAAATATTCACGAAATTAATTTTAGCGAAAGCATCGAGAAATTCGAAAGACAGAATGATTACCGTTCCGCAGTTCGATATCAATTTTTATTGGTCTTAAAGAAACTGGCAGATAAAAAACTCATCAATTGGAATCCCGAAAAAACAAATAAAGATTATCTGTCAGAGTTAAAAATCAAAGAATTAAAAATGGGTTTCAAAGAACTGGCTTATATTTTCGACTATGTTTGGTATGGCGAATTTGAAGTTAATGAAGAAAGTTATACGCACTTCAAACAGAAGTTTTTAAATTTTAAGATATAGAAGTGACTTTTCAGGGTTATAATAAAATATGAATAAAACATTCAAATTATATGGTTTAATTTTCATCATCGTGCTGGCGGTTTTGGCGTTGCTGGAACTCAGCAAATCCGAGGTGACCGATTGGCGTAAGAATTTTGATGTGAATGAAAAGTCACCTTTTGGGTTGTATATCTTTAGCAAAGAGGCGAATCATCTTTTGAATAATAAAGTCAAACGAACCGATCTTTCGCCGTATGATTTCTATAAAACCCAAAAATTAAAACCACATAATATTTTAATTATAGAATCTAAATTAGATTCTGAATCCTGGAATAAAATCCTGGAGAACGTAGAAAAAGGTTCCGATGCGATGGTTATTGCGGGATCTTTTAGTGCAGACATCGCCGATTCGCTTGCCTTCACTACCACCACAATAAGTTTTGAAGATTCTAATTTATTGTTATTGACAGACACTAAGTTCGCACGTGATTCTTTAAAAATAGATAAACTGCCTTCCGGAAAAGGGTTTGACCTGATTATGGAAAAGGATGAGATTTTGGGCAAAGAAGTAAGCGATCTGAAAATGGCCAATTTCATTAAAGTTAATCATGGTAAAGGTCATCTTTATTTGCATTTAGAACCGTTGATGCTCACCAATTATTATTTATTAAAACCCGGAAATGAAAAATATGTTCAGGATGTATTTTCTTATCTTCCCGATCGTGAAACGGTTTGGTTTTCTGGTGCCAATAAAAATGTTGCCGAGTCTCGCTCGTCGTTGCGATTTATTTTAGCCAATCCTGGATTGCGGTATGCTTGGTGGTTATTATTAGGCGGACTTTTATTGTTTATCATTTTTAATGCGAAAAGGAAACAAAGGATTGTTCCCATCATCGAACTCAAGAAAAATAAATCGGTTGAATTTGTAAAAAGCATTGGGAATTTATATTTACAGGAAGGTGATTTCCACGATATGATGGCGAAGAAAGCGCAATACTTTCTGAATCGTGTCAGAATGGATTTGATGATCGATACCAAAGATTTAGATGAGAAGTTTATTCATCTTCTTCATTTGAAAACAGGAAAAAGTGTGGCGAAGATCACCGAAGCCACCGAATTGATCAAGAAAGGACAGGATCCTTATGCAAGCGTGATGCAGGCAGATTTAATAAGAATGAATAAATTGTTAGACGAAATTTTACTTTAAAATTACAGCAATTTAAAATTGAAATAGAATACCATTGAACCCAATATAATTATGGAAAATTTTGAAAATCAAAATCTAGAAAATACAAATACAGAATTTCATTCCCGATTGGATATGACTGAACTTCAACAAAGTTTGGAATTGGTAAAAGCAGAAATCGGAAAAGTGATTATCGGGCAGGAATCGATGATCGAACATATATTGGTTGCGCTTTTGTCCAATGGTCATGTTTTGATTGAAGGCGTGCCTGGCGTGGCGAAAACCATTACGGCAAAATTATTGGCAAAAACGATCGATGTTGGGTTCAGCAGAATTCAGTTTACACCAGATTTAATGCCGTCGGATATTTTGGGAACTTCCATTTTCAATGTTAAGAATTCTGAATTTGAATTTAAAAAAGGACCTATATTTTCCAGTTTTATTTTAATTGATGAGATCAACCGTTCGCCAGCGAAAACCCAGGCTGCTTTGTTTGAAGTCATGGAAGAACGACAGATCACCATGGATGGAAAACAATATGAAATGCAGGAACCTTTTTTAGTCGTTGCCACTCAAAATCCAATTGAGCACGAAGGAACGTATCGGCTTCCGGAAGCGCAACTCGACCGTTTTCTTTTCAAAATAAATGTCGGTTATCCGAATCTTTCGCAAGAAGTACAGATCATTAAAAACCAACACGAAAATAGATTAGAAGATAAAACCGATGCTGTTCAGAAAGTAATTACCGGCGCGCAGTTGAAGACGTATCAGAATTTGGTACGAGATGTAGTTGTCGAAACTCAGTTGTTAGAATATATTGCGAAAATTATTGTGAACACACGAGAAAATCAATTCCTTTATTTGGGTGCGTCGCCTCGTGCAAGTTTGGCTTTATTGACGGCTTCCAAATCATTTGCTGCCGTTCGTGGACGTGATTTCGTAACACCAGAAGATATCAAAGAAGCAAGTTACGCCGTTCTTCGCCACCGAGTAATGGTTTCCCCGGAACGTGAAATGGAAGGATTAACTGCCGATGAAATTATTCGTCAGATTCTGGAAGCGATCGAAATCCCGAGATAATAAGTTTTATAACCACAAAAGGCACAAAAGTTTTCTATTGAAAGAATTAATATTTCTTTTTAAAGGAAGAAAAAAGGAGGAGGATCTATGCTGTGAAAATTCATTAAAAAAACAAAGTTATGATTACACAAAGTTTTTTAACAGATTTGACTTATAAAATTAATGGTGCAGCAATTGAAGTTCACAAAAATTTAGGTCCGGGACTGCTTGAAATGGTTTATCATAAATGTTTAATTGAAGAATTTACTTTAAGAAATATTAATTTTAAAAGTGAAGTTGTGGTTCCTCTTATTTATAAAGGTAAAAGTTTAAATTGTGATTTAAGATGTGATTTTTTAGTTGAAAATCTAATTGTTGTAGAACTAAAATCAGTTTCTGAAATACATGATATTCATAGAGCACAGTTGCTAAATTACATGAATTTGTTAAAAGTTCCAAAGGGAATATTGTTGAATTTCAATGTCATCAACCTCTATCACGAAGGACAAGAAACCTTAGTAAATAAATATTATGAGATGTTAATGTAAACACAAATCTTATTTATTCCTTTAAAACGATAAAAAGTCAACTTTAATAGTTGAATACTTTTGTGCCTTTTGTGGTAAAAACTTTAATACAATGAAAAATCTCTACATCAATAACCGTTTTTTCTTCACGCTTTTCGGCGTGGGATTCACCTATATTCTGGCTTTTTTCTTTCCTTTTTTGATGTGGGTTGCACACGGTTTATTAATCTTGGTAGTGATTGCTTTTATTGTGGATTATATGCTTTTATTTAATCAAAAAAATGCCGTTCAGGCACAAAGAATTCTCCCGGAAAAATTATCAAATGGTGATCAGAACTCCATAAAAGTTGATTTAAAAAATAATTATCCTTTTACCATTAAAACGAAGGTGATTGACGAGATTCCGTTTCAATTTCAGAAGCGAGATTTTAATATTGAAAGGAAGATTGATAAAAATAAAAACATTCTTTTTGAATATATTCTAGAACCGAAAGAACGCGGTGAATACAGTTTTGGAAACCTTAATGTATTTGCACAATCGCCTTTAGGATTCGTTTCTAAAAGATTTACTTTTCAGAAAGAAGCGATGTTGCCGAGTTATCCGTCGTTTATTCATTTAAGAAAATATGAATTGATGGCGCTTCAAAATGAATTTCTTTTAGGTGGAATTAAAAAGATTCGCAAACTCGGCCACACAATGGAATTCGAACAGATCAAAGAATATGTGCCCGGCGATGATGTGCGAACCATTAACTGGAAAGCGACTTCAAAACGAAATCAATTGATGGTGAATCAGTTTCAGGATGAGAAATCACAGCGGATTTTCATGTTGATCGATAATGGCAGAACGATGCAAATGCCTTTCAATGGGTTAAGTTTACTCGATTATTCTATCAATGCGACCATGGCTTTGAGTCACATTATTCTCAAGAAAAATGACCGTGCCGGAATGATGACGTTCTCCAAAAAAACAGAGCATAAAGTGGCTGCAGATAATAAATCGGGACAGCTAAAAAAGATTTCTGAATCGCTTTATAATATTCAAACTAATTTTTTTGAAAGTGATTTCAGCCGTTTATATCAGGATGTAAAATATACGATTGGGCAAAGAAGTTTGATCTTGCTTTTTACCAATTTTGAAACTTTAGATGCGGTGAACCGTCAAATGAAATATTTGCGTGGAATTGCGAAAAACCATTTGCTCGTCATTATTTTCTTTAAAAATGCTGAACTTCAAAGTTTAATCAACACCAATCCGGAGAATCTTCAGGAAGTGTATGATGAGATCATCGCTGAAAAATTCGAGTACGAAAAGAAATTAATTATTCAGGAACTTCGAAAGTTTGGAATTTATACGGTTTATACTTTACCTGAAAATTTGAATATTGAAGTCATCAATAAATATTTAGAAATTAAAGCAAGAGGAATTTTGTAAGAAGCAGTTTTTATACTTCTTTATATTTCTTAATTTTGAGATGATATTAAAAATTTCAAGGAAAGAAATCGAGAACGTAGGTGATTGTTAACGTAATCTTGTAAGAAACCAAAGAGGATAAGATTAAAAAAAGAAAGTTTAAAAAATAATGGATTATATCATCAATAATGAAGAATTAATAATTCAACATATACCAGGAAATGGTGCTTGGACTTATCAACTTATTATTCCAAATACCAAAGATATAAAAGGAAAATGGGGAGATTTAAAGGTTTCTGGTACCATTGACAATTTTGAAATTAAAAATAAGAATTTAGGTCCAATGAAAAACGCCGACAAAAAAATGGCGTTAAACTCTGAAATTAGAAATTCTCTTGGAAAAGGTGCTGGAGATCTTGTCAATGTTACCCTTTATCTTGAAGATCGCATCCATGTACAAACCAATGAAAATGAAATGATTTTTGAGTGTTTTAAAGATGCTGAAGTTTTAGTTTTTTTTAAACAACTTAAAGTGGAGGAACAAAAAGAAATTATTGAGAGTATTAATTCTGTTGCAACAGAAAATCAGAAAGCTGATAAGATCATTAAGGTCATTGCAAAACTAGAAAAACAACTGTAAAACACTGCTGATAAACTCTTTCTACAAGCTGTTTGCAAAGGTTTTTACAAGTGGAGAGATTTCATATTTTATTCCTCCTGCACAAAAACCTAAGCTAAATAACACGCTGAGCTTGTCGAAGCGTCTGTAAATAATTAAATTTAAAACTTATGAAAATTACCCTTAATAGAATCAACGACGATTATTTATTTGAATGTACCAATTCGTTGGGCAACAAAATCCTTTTAGACAACACGTCTCAATCAGAAGGAACAAAAGGCGTTTCTCCGATGGAAACTATTTTAATGGCCGTTGCCGGTTGTAGCGGAATCGATATGGTTTCGATCCTAAAAAAACAAAGACAGGAAATTACGAAGTTTTCGGCTGAAGTTACAGGCGAAAGAATTGAAGTTGACGAAGCAAAACCTTTCAAAACAATTTTAGTGAAGTTTTTTGTGGACGGAAATATCGATCCCAAAAAAGCAGAACGCGCTGCCGCACTTTCATTCGAAAAATACTGTTCTGTTTCCAAAACCATGGAGCCGAATGTAACGGTGAATTATGAGGTTTTTGTCAATGGTGAGAAAGTAGGATAATAATAATTTTACCGCAAAAGGTAGAAAAGAGCAGTTCAGAAAATACAATAGATCAAAAGGTTGTAAAAATGAAATACTTTTCACTTTTGCAAACTTTTAGATCACTTAAGATCTGATTTATTCTTTTGACTCTTTTGCGGTAAAAACTTTTCTTTTCTAAAAGTTATCTCGATCTCGAGCCCATTCTCGGTTGAATTAACTTAGCGATCGTCGCTGTCCAGCCGGTTTGGTGCGAAGCGCCAATTCCTTCGCCAGTATCTCCATTGAAATACTCGTGAAACATAATGTAGTTCTTAAAGAATTCATTGTGATTTAATAATTCATTTCCACCATTGAACGGTCGGTTTCCGTGTTCATCTTTACTGAAAATAGAGTAGAGGCGTTTGCTTAGATCTGTCGCCACAAAATCAAGATTTCGACTTTCACCACTGTTGGTTGGATATTCAATCTGCAGATTGTCACCATAATAATAGTGGAAACGCTGTAAACTCTCCACAATCAAAAAGTTAATCGGAAACCAAATGGGTCCGCGCCAGTTGCTGTTGCCACCGAACATGCTGCTGTCACTTTCGGCTGGTGTATATTTTACAGTTACCTTTTTTCCATCAATAGAAAAATTAAAGGGTTCATTTTCATAAACCTTCGACATGGACCGAATTCCATAGTCAGATAGAAATTCATTTTCGTCAACCATTCTGTTCAAGACTCTTTTCAATCGGTTTTTTCGCAGAATACTCATCATGTGTTTTCCACCTTTACCTTCAACTTCCCAATGGGAAACCAGATCGGCCAAATGCGGTTTATTTTTAAGGATCCACTGCATTCTATCCAGGAAATTTGGAAGTTTTAGTAACATACTGTGTTCTACAATTTCGACGGCGAACAATGGAATTAATCCGACAATGCTTCTTAATTTTAAGGGAACAGAATCACCGTTATTCAATTGTAAAAGATCGTAGAAAAAGCCGTCTTCATCATTCCATAATCCATTTTTCGTCTCGCCGATATTTTCCATGGCTTCGGCGATATAGAGATAATGCTCGAAAAATTTAATGGCCATATCTTCATAGATCGGGTTGTACTGTGCCAATTCCATAGAGATGCGCATCATGTTCAGCCCAAACATTGCCATCCAGCTTGTGCCATCGGCCTGCTCTAAATGATCTCCGTTTTTAAATTCCATATTGCGGTCAAAAGCACCGATATTGTCCAGTCCTAAAAATCCCCCGCCGAAAACATTATTCCCGTTTTTATCTTTACGGTTCACCCACCAAGTGAAATTCAGTAATAATTTTTGAAAAACACTTTCCAGAAAAGGCACGTCTGGTTTGCCATTGATCATTTGGTCAATTTTAAAAACCCTGAATGTTGACCAGGCGTGAACGGGCGGATTAACATCACTGAAATCCCACTCGTACGCCGGCAATTGTCCGTTCGGATGAATATACCATTCCTTCGTTAATAATCGTAATTGTTGTTTTGCAAAACCAGAATCTAAAATCGCAAACGGAACGCAGTGAAAGGCCAGGTCCCACGTAGCAAACCACGGATATTCCCATTTGTCCGGCATCGAAATAACATCTTTATTCTGCATGTGTTCCCATTCCTTATTTCGAACATGATCGTCAAAATTTCTTGGAGCGTTAAACGCAGGATCTCCTTTCAACCATTTAGAAACATTGTAATGATAGAATTGTTTATTCCAAAGTAAACCTGCAAAAGCTTGCCTTTGAATCATTTTTTCTTCTTCATCCTTAATTTCGTTTTGGATGCCGTCGTAATAATCGTCGGCTTCTTTTTTTCTTAAACTAAAAACATCGTCGAAGTCAAAAAAGGCATTATCCATGTCATGCGGACTCAATCGAAAATCGAAAGTCTGACTTGCTCCAGCTTCAATTTCTGCGTTGATAACGAAGCAGGCTTTGGTGCCCATTCTATCAGGGTTTACGGCTGATTGTTCCTCGTGTACTAAGAAATTATTAATGCCGTCTTTATAAAATTTAGGCTCGCTGCTGGCTCCTGAAACGACAGCAGGATTGCTTTCGTTATTGCAAAAGAGGACCTCTGTGTTTTCGTCTCTTGCATATAATTTAATAACGGGTAATGACTCGTGATGAATTTCAATATCACCATTTGCCGAAGATTTTAGTTGAGGTTCATAATCACCGTAACCCCAGCTCCAGTTGTTTCTAAACCATAAAGTTGGCAGAACCACCAATGGCGCTTTTTCAGTGCTTCTGTTTATAGCGGTGACCCGAATCAGGTAATCATCATGATTGATTTTTGCATATTCAATGAAAAGATCGAAATAATTGTTATGATCAAAAATCCCGGTATCAATAAGCTCAAATTCCGGATCTTGCTTCGATCGTCTGCCATTTTCTGCGATTAATTCGTCGTACGGAAATTCGTTGATCGGATATTTATACACCATCTTCATATAGGAATGAGTAGGCGTATTATCAAGGTAATAGTAGATCTCTTTTACATCTTCGCCGTGATTTCCTTCATAATTGCTGAGCCCAAAGAAACGTTCTTTGATCATTTTATCTTTGCGGTTCCAAAAGGAAAAAGCAAAACACAAACGTTGTTTAGAATCAGAGATTCCGGCTATTCCATCTTCGCTCCACCGATAAGTTCGGCTGATTGCTTCGTTGTAGGTGGTATATCCCCACGCATTTCCATTCGTACTATAATCCTCACGCACCGTTCCCCATTGTCTGTTACTCACGTATGGACCCCAGATTTTCCAGTTTTCATCGAGCATTCTTTCTTTCTCCGTCATCATTCTAAATAATTTCTGCTGCGAAAATAAGGAATAAAAAATTTTCAGAAAATTTGTGGTATCTGAATTTAATGCTTTCCTTTGCATCGAAATAAGTTCATTTACATATTTGAAAATGTTATTAAGAAAGGTGGAGAGATTAGACTCAATGAAACCTTGGCAACCCTTCGGAAACGAAGAAGGTGCTACATTCTATCCCTATTTGGGAAGAGATAACAGAAACTATTTTTACCTCTCTCAGGTAGCATTTTCAATTTTAATTTATATAAAAATTGAAAACTTCGCTACAACATCTCAAACTCAAAAATCATCAGTTAGTATCAGGAAAAATCCTTGATATTGATTTGTCGTATCAACTATTTGGTAAAGATTTACATTCTGCACCAGTCGTTTTAGTCAATCATTCCTTGACGGGAAATTCAAATGCTGGTGGAGAAAATGGCTGGTGGAATTCTTTGATCGGTGAAAAAGAAATCATTGATACTGATATCTATTCTGTCGTTTGTTTTAATATTCCCGGAAACGGTTTCGATGGAAATTTAATCGAAAATTATCAGGATTTTAAACCAAAAGATATTGCAAATATTTTCCTTAGAGGTTTATCATTTTTAAATATTTCTAAACTGCATACTCTAATTGGCGGATCGTTAGGCGGTGCGATCGGGTGGGAAATGCTGGCGCTTAATCCCGACTTGGCCGAAAATTTCATTCCGATTGCGTGTGATTATAAAACTTCCGATTGGTTGCATGCGCAATGTTTGGTTCAGCTTTTTTTATTGAATCAAAATGATCAACCTTTACAAAAAGCTAGAATCCATGCGATGTTGTGTTATCGAACGCCGGCATCTTTAAATGAAAGATTTAAAAATGAAATTCATCCAGAAAAGCAAATTTTAAATTCTCACGACTGGCTCAATTTCCACGGTGAAAAACTAAACGAGCGATTTAGTCTGAATGCTTATCAACTCATGAATCATTTGCTGATGTCTATTAATACAGATGAAACAAAACTAAAAGAAATCAAGGCCGTCATTCATCTTATTGGCGTCGATTCTGATTTGTTTTTTCCGGCTTTTGAAATGCAAAGGTGTAGAGATTATTTAATGCCTATAAAATCAAATACGTTCTATCACGAAATAAAATCCATTCACGGGCACGATGCTTTTTTAATGGAATACGACCAACTCAATCAAATTTTAAATAATATCATTCATGAAAAATAATAACGATATAAAGCTTTTAAAAAATAAATCAATTATTAAATTCGAAGGAAAAGATTTCTTAGGTGAAGTCGGAATTGATGGCAGAATCTTTAAGGCATTGACTTACGCAAGAATCAGCGTCGGCGTAATTTCTCAGCAAGCCGTAGAAAACGGAATTTCAGTTTTAGTTAACGAAAGCGATTCTGAAAAAGCAGTAAACTGCTTGATCGACGAATTCGAAAATGAGAGAAAATCTGGGAAAGTAAATCAGATTTTCAGTGTTAATAACGTTTCCGTCTTAGGTTTCGTAGCTAAAGATTTTAATAAAATCATCTCTGAACTAGGGAGAAATAATATTTTTCCTTTAATCCTAAATCAAGTCGCGTCAGAGAACAGAATCAATTTAGTGGTGACTTCTTCACAAGATGAAAAAGCGAAAAATATCATTGAAGCAGAGATTTTTTCAAAACCTAAAACCGTTCACTTAGCGATGATCGGGCACGGGAAAGTTGGATCAACTTTAATTGACCAGGTTTTACAAAATGCCGAGGTGATCCGAAATCGAAAAAAACTCAACTTAAAAATCGTTGCGGTGGCAAATTCGCGAAAAATTGCGTTCAATAAAAGTGGCTTTAATGAAAACTGGGAAAACGATATTTTAGTTGCAGAAGAAGAGTCAACCATGGATTCCTTAATTAAATTTTCACAGGTTAATCAATTGGAAAATCTAATCGTAGTCGATAATACGGCGAGTGTCGATTTTGTAAAAAACTATACACGTTTAGCAGAAAACGGTTTCGATTTGGTTTCTTCCAACAAAATTTTCAATACGTTGTCAATCGGCGAATACCGGGATTTCCGACATATTTTGAATAAGAGAAATAAAAAATATTTATATGAAACCAATGTTGGTGCAGGTTTACCATTAATTGATACTATTAAATTATTGCATCTTTCCGGTGAAAATATTACCAGAATCAAAGGGGTTTTTTCTGGCTCACTCAGTTATATTTTTAATAATTTTTCAGTTCGGGATGAGAAATTCTCCACGATTTTAAAAGAAGCAATGGATCAAGGATTCACAGAGCCAGATCCTCGTGAAGATCTTTCCGGAAATGATGTTGCCAGGAAACTATTGATCCTAGCAAGAGAACTCGATCTGAGTAATGAATTTACCGATATCAATATTGAAAGTTTGATTCCGGATCATTTGGAAGATCTGGATAAAAATGATTTCCTTAAAAGTTTAGATCTTTTAGATGCCCATTTTGAAGAAGTAAAAAAGAATCAAAAAGAAAATCACGTTTTACGTTTGGTCGGCGATTTACACGGCGATTTACAACAGGAAAAAGGAGAACTCGATGTTCAGTTAATTTCTGTTCCCGCCAATTCAGCGCTTGGACAATTAAAAGGTTCAGATTCTATTTTTGAAATTTATACCGAAAGTTACGGTGATAATCCGATTGTAATTATGGGTGCAGGAGCGGGTGCGAAGGTAACCGCACGAGGAGTTTTCGGAGATATTTTAAGATTGTCCGAAAACAAATAATCGTTTTTATTTATTTAAACTTAACAAATCGAATCGCGACGACCAATAAATTAACCTACGAATTTATTCATAGGAAAAAATAGAAAAATGAAAAATACAGCAGCACTTTATAAAGCGTTAAAGGAAAGAATTCTCGTCCTTGATGGGGCGATGGGAACGATGCTTCAACGGTATAAATTCACAGAAGAAGATTATCGTGGCGAACGTTTTAAAGATTGGGAACATTCTTTAAAAGGAAATAATGATTTACTTTCCTTGACGCAACCTCAAGCAATCGAAGAAGTTCATCGAAAATATTTAGAAGCCGATGCCGATATCATCGAAACCAATACGTTTTCCGGAACCACAATCGCCATGGCCGATTACCACATGGAAGATCTGGTGTATGAACTCAATTTCAATTCCGCAAAAATTGCCAGAAAAGTCTGTGACGAATTCACCAATCAAAATCCTGACAAACCAAGATTTGTCGCAGGTTCGATGGGACCAACCAATAAGACGGCAAGTTTAAGTCCAGATGTTAATGATCCGGGTTATCGAGCCATCACTTTTGATGAATTGCGTTTGGCGTATAAACTTCAAGCAGAAGCACTTCTAGATGGTGGTTCCGATATTCTTTTGGTCGAAACAATCTTCGATACTTTAAATGCGAAAGCTGCACTTTTTGCGATTGATGAAATTCAGGAAGAAAGAAATATTAAAATTCCAATCATGGTTTCAGGAACGATCACCGATGCTTCCGGACGAACTTTGAGCGGACAAACCGCTGAAGCATTTTTGATCTCTATTTCCCATCTGAATTTACTGAGTGTTGGTTTAAACTGTGCTTTAGGAGCAAAACAACTTACGCCTTATTTAGAAACTTTATCTAAGAATTCCGACTTCTTTATTTCCGCTTATCCGAACGCCGGTTTACCAAATGCTTTCGGACAATACGATGAAACCCCGGAATTCATGGCAGAACAAATTCGGGAATATGCCGAAAAAGGACTCATCAATATTATTGGTGGTTGTTGCGGAACAACTCCGCCACACATTAAAGCGATTGCGGATCTGGTGAAAGATTATGAACCTCGGAAAATTAGTGTAAAATTTTAGATCAAATAAATATTGGATTTCGCCATAAAGCCATAACGTAATAAAGCCACGAAGTGGCGTAATCAAAAGCATCGGGTAAGCGAAGCGCAGCCCAATGAAAATAAACAAGAATAGGAAAAAGATCTGAAAGACGATAATCAAAATTCACAGACGAAACATTTAATCAAAACATACAAAATGGGACAATCTTTAAATAAAATTTATGTGCATTTAGTTTTCACAACCAAGCATCGAAATCCTTTGATAACGGTTGCAATACAAGATGAATTGTTTAACTATTTAGGTGGTATTTGTAAAGGTCTGGAATGCAATCCAATCCAAGTTGGAGGTTACAGAGATCACGTTCATATCTTATGTTTGTTATCGAAGAAAATTGCGCTAATGAAATTGGTGGAAGAGGTAAAGTCGCATTCTTCAAAATGGATTAAAACAAAAGGAATTGATTTTGAAAATTTTTATTGGCAGAATGGCTACGGAGCGTTTTCTGTCAATCCAACAGAAATTGAAGTCGTGAAAAATTATATTATTAATCAGGAAGAACATCATAAAACGAAATCTTTTCAGGAAGAATTTTTAGGATTTTTAAAGAAATATAATGTTGAATTTGATGACAGATATATTTGGGATTGATGCATTTAATAGGATTACGCCACTTCGTGGCTTTGGTTCAACCGTGTATTTTTCATTGGGCTACACCCAATGCTAATGATTACGCCACTTCGTGGCTGGAATTGAAATCTCTGATTCGCTATTGGTTTTATCCAATGTTGATGATTGCGTCAGTTAATTGGGCTTCACCCAATGGTAGTGGTACGCCACTTCGTGGCTTTATAAAAGAATAAAAAAATGAAATATTTAAAACTCTCAGGTCTCGAACCTTTAATTATAACGCCTGAATCCAACTTTATTAATGTTGGAGAAAGAACTAATGTCGCGGGTTCTAAAAAATTTCTTCGACTCATTAAAGAAGAAAAATATTCAGAAGCACTCGATATTGCCCGTGAACAGGTTGATGGCGGCGCCCAAATTCTGGACGTCAATTTTGACGATGGATTACTCGACGGAAAATATGCCATGGTTAAGTTTCTGAATCTAATTGCGTCAGAGCCTGATATTTCTCGGATTCCAATTATGATTGATTCTTCCAAATGGGAAATTCTGGAAGCCGGATTACAGGTTGTTCAAGGAAAATGTGTGGTGAACTCCATCAGTTTAAAAGAGGGTGAAGCAGAATTTATTCATCACGCAAAAACCATTAAAAGATACGGTGCAGCAGTAATTGTAATGGCTTTTGATGAAAAGGGACAAGCCGATAATTTCGACCGAAGAATTGAAATCTGTAATAGATCTTATGATATTTTAGTCAACCAGGTTGGCTTTGCTTCTGAAGATATTATTTTCGATTTGAATATTTTCCCCGTTGCGACAGGAATGGAAGAGCATCGTAGAAATGCTTTGGATTTCATTGAGGCGACGAAATGGGTTCGGGAGAATTTGCCAAATGTTTCGGTGAGTGGAGGTGTATCCAATGTTTCTTTTTCTTTTAGAGGAAATGATAATGTTCGGGAAGCGATGCATTCAGTGTTTCTCTACCATGCGATTAAAGCGGGAATGAATATGGGAATCGTGAATCCATCGATGTTGGAAGTGTATGACGAAATTCCGAAAGAATTATTGGAATTGGTAGAAGACGTGATGCTCGATAGAAGAGAAGATTCTACCGAACGACTTTTAGATTATTCTGAACGAGTAAAATCTACCAAGAAAGAATTCGTAGAAGAATTAGAATGGCGAAAAGAACCTTTGCAAAATAGAATTACGCACGCTTTGGTGAAAGGAATCGACCGGTTTATCATCGAAGATGTAGAGAAAGCACGAACGGTTTCTAAAAGACCTTTGGATGTTATTGAAATTAATTTGATGACAGGAATGGGCGTTGTCGGTGATCTTTTCGGAAGCGGAAAAATGTTTTTACCGCAAGTTGTAAAGTCAGCGCGGGTGATGAAAAAAGCCGTTGCTTATTTGCAGCCTTTCATTGAAGCCGAAAAAGATGAAAAACAAAAGCCAAACGGAAAAATTTTAATGGCAACGGTAAAAGGCGATGTTCATGATATTGGTAAAAATATTGTGAGCGTAGTTTTGGGTTGTAATAATTACGAAATTATCGATTTAGGCGTGATGGTTCCGGCGGAGAAAATCATTCAGGCAGCGATCGATCACCAAGTCGATGTAATTGGTTTGAGCGGATTGATCACACCGAGTTTAGATGAGATGGTTCACGTTGCTGATGAATTGCAAAGAAAGAATTTAGATTTCCCTTTGTTGATCGGAGGAGCAACAACTTCAAAAGCACATACAGCAGTAAAGATATTTCCGAAATATGGAAATACAGTTGTTCATGTGAATGATGCATCAAGAGCTGTTGGCGTGGTTTCTCAATTATTGGATCATAATAATGTGCAGTTTAAAGCAGACCTAAAAATCGATTATGAAGATTTCCGAGTGAAGTTTTTGAACCGTCAAATCGATAAAGAATATGTTTCTATCGCAGATGCCAGAAAACAAAAATTTACCATCGATTGGGAAAACGAAGAAAGCGTAAAACCTAAAAACTTAGGAATTCATCTTATCGAAAATCAGGATTTAAGAGAGTTGCTGGATTTTATGGATTGGACACCTTTCTTCAGAAGTTGGGAACTTCATGGGAAATTTCCGCAGATTTTAACCGATGAGGTTGTGGGCGAACAGGCGACGGAATTGTTCAAAGAAGCCAAGGTGATGTTAGATAAAATCCTTGATGAAAAACTGTTTATAGCAAAAGGAATTTTTGGAATTTTCCCTGCAAACTCAAATAGTCAAGATGATGTTTTGGTTTATGACGAACAGAAAAATGAACTGGCAAAATTCCATACTTTAAGACAACAGTTAAAAAAATCTGCCGGGAAAGAATATCACGCATTAAGTGATTTCATCGCTCCAGAAACTTCTGGTAAACAAGATTATGTCGGAGCGTTTGCCGTTACAACTGGCTTTGGAACGGAGGAATTGGCTCAAACCTATTACGATGACGGCGATGATTATAATGCCATTATTGTAAAAGCTTTAGCGGATCGTTTGGCAGAAGCATTTGCCGAATTCCTGCATCATAAAGTCCGAACTGAATTCTGGGGTTACGCTGAAAATGAAACGTTAGAAAACGAAGATCTGATCGCTGAAAAATATTTGGGAATTCGTCCGGCACCGGGTTATCCGGCCTGCCCAGATCATTTGGAAAAAACTACGATTTGGGATTTGCTTAAAGTAAAAGAAAATATCGGTTTAGAATTAACAGAAAGTTTAGCAATGTTTCCAACAGCCGCAGTTTCTGGATATTACTTTGGAAATCCTAAAGCGAAATATTTTGGAGTCGGAAAAATTTCTGAAGATCAGTTAAAAGATTATGCCGAAAGAAAAGAAGTTGATTTAGAATTTGCCAGAAAATGGCTAAGTCCGAATTTGGCGGATTAAAAAAGCCACGAAGTGGCGGAATCAATAGCAATGGGTGAAGCCCATTGAAAAGAAATCAACAGCAATGGGTGTGGCCCATTGAAAAGAAATCAGCAGCAATGGATGAAACCCATCGCAAAGAAATCAGAAACAATGGGTGAATTGAAAAAAAATCAGGAATTTGGTGCGAAGCCCTGAAAGGGCGTAATCAAAATGAGGAATTGCGTTCTTCTAAATTATCGAAAGATTTAATTAAACACCAAATCTGCAGCCCGACTTGAGTGGAAATCCTTTTTGTGAAGCAAAGCGGAACAAAAAGATTGGGAACGGAAGGCGGAAATCGCTGCCATTAAAAAACATTAAGAAAATAAAAAAAAGATTCGGCTTTGGCAAATGTCTGCCATAAAAGAAAATAGAAAAGGGTAAAAGATTCGGCCCTGCCAAATGTCTGCCCCAAAAAATAATTAAAAATTAAAGTGAGATCGTTTTGCCATGCTCACTTACAATGAAAACTATAAAATGAAAATCACAGATCACATAAAAAACGCGAACGGAAAAACGTTGTTCTCCATAGAAATTATTCCGCCCACAAAGGGAACAGGAATCGAAGACTTGTATAAAAATATCGATCCGCTGATGGAATTTAAGCCGCCGTTTATCGATGTGACAACTTCGCGGGAAGAATACATTTATCTGGATAAGGGCAATGGTTTGATGGAGCGAAAAACCACAAGAATGCGTCCGGGAACTCTCGGAATCTGTGCGGCAATTCAGCATAAATATAATGTAGATACGGTTCCGCATGTTTTGTGCGGCGGTTTTACGAAAGAGGAAACTGAATATCTTTTGGTCGACTGTATGTATTTGGGAATTGAAAATATTATGGCGTTGCGTGGTGATGCGATGAAAGGTCAGCAGTATTTTGAACCGACTGCAGGCGGACATAAAAATGCAATGAATTTGGTTCATCAAATGAATGATCTGGGTCGTGGGAAATATTTACATGAAGAGAAGGCCTGCGAGGAACATAATAAATTTTGTATAGGCGTCGCGGGTTATCCCGAAAAACATATAGAAGCACCATCGATGAATTACGATCTGAAATGGCTGAAACAAAAAGTAGATGCAGGTGCAGATTATGTAGTGACACAAATGTTTTTTGATAATAAAAAATTCATCGACTTTGTGAATAGTGCCAGAGAAATGGGAATTACAGTTCCGATTATTCCCGGAATTAAACCAATTGCCACCAAGAAGCAGTTGCAACTTTTGCCACAGGTCTTTAAGATCGATCTGCCAGAGGATTTAATTTCAGCCGTAGAAAACGCTAAAGATAATGTTGCCGTAAAACAGATCGGAATTGAGTGGGCAATCAACCAATGTAGAGAATTACTTGATTTTGAGGCGCCTGTTCTGCATTTTTACTCGATGGGTAAAAGTGATAATATTAAGAAAATTGCCCGGGAACTTTTTTAACCTGTTTAAATTCATATTACAAAAAAAGCCAGGTTTTAAAATTTAAAACCTGGCTTTTTCTATAGTGGATTTATTATTGATTAAGGAAATTCCCTAATTTTATTAAATCTTCTTCTCGGTTGAGTTTGATTTTGTTTTTATCCATAAACTCTTTAATTTCTTTTGCTTTGTGTGGCATTTCGGCAGCCAGTTC
Source organism: Flavobacteriales bacterium UBA5040 (assembly GCA_002415135.1). GTDB lineage: Bacteria > Bacteroidota > Bacteroidia > Flavobacteriales > Weeksellaceae > Kaistella. The sequence continues at coordinate 95,439 of DIBY01000022.1, forward strand.
TTTGGCGTTTTTTGGAATTTTTATAAAGCTGTTTTCAAACTGGATAAAATACATCGGTTTTTGAGTACTAAACTGTGCTGGTGTTCCTGCTATCATAGAATTTGGCGCTGGAGTAGCGGCAGTATATTTAGCTACTACTTTTTTTAGAATCCGATATTTTCCGCTGTTCAATTCAAAAAAATGTCCGGAATAAAGATCATTCGTTTTTACAAAAACTAATTTCTCTTTGGTGGTGGTAAAAGTAAAACTTGGCGTAGGCTCGTCTTTCGGCAATTCGTACACCGTTCCTTTTTCCGAAACTTCCACCGTGTCTAGAAAAATGTTGTAGCGAATCGGAATCGTGCCTGATGTCTCACCAACTTTCGCATCGATAAACTTGGAGTAATAATAAGGTATTCCTTGAATGTCAGCATATTTTATTTTCTCTTTCCCGTTGTTAAATTCATCGATTTGCTGATTGAATTTGATGTTACTGCTGATTTCGCGTAATGAAATTTGTTGTGCTTGAGCTAAACTCGCAGTCAGTACAATGGAAAGTATGCTAATAATCGATTTCATATTTTTTGTTTTAAAGGGGATTGTAAATATACTTTTTTTCTAATATTGAAAAACTATGCTTAGTTTATAACAGTAAAACCACTTGATCAAAAGGTTAGATGGAAATTAATCCAGTTTGTTATATTTCCGCATCAAATTTTCGTAAAAGTTTTGAGGAAGCATCCATTTTAAAGGAACTCCAATTCGCTGCCCAAATTTTGCAAAATAAAAATGAGCTTTCCAGGTTTTCTTTTCCAATAATTTTTCAATGTATTCCGCAACTTCCAGAGGTTCAGTTCCTTCATCCACATGAGAATTCATTAAGCCGTACACTTTATCAAAGATTTTTTGATAGGGTTCTGAAACTTTGGTTTTAACCCGGTTTTCAGCAATATTGGTTTTAATATCACCTAAATGCAAGGCACAAACTTGAATATTCCAGGGAGAAACTTCGTAGCGAATTGCTTCCGTCACTTTATCAACTGCTGCCTTTGAAGCGGAATAAAATCCACGAAACGGAAGTCCCATTTCACTTCCAATACTGGAAACGTTAATGATTTTACCCGTCTTTTGCTCGCGCATGGTTGGTAAAACGGCAGTCATCATTTGAACAGAACCCACTACATTTAAATTAAATAATTTCAGGATTTCTTCTTGAGTAGAGTCTTCCACCGCGCCAACCATTCCCATGCCGGCATTATTGATCAGTACGTCGATTCTTGTTTCAGTTTTTAAAACTTCAGTAATCGCATTTTGAACTTGAGTGTTATCGGTGATGTCGGTCGGAATCGTTTTAAAGTAATTAGATTCTATATTTTTACGGCTTAACCCAAAAACGGTGTGCCCTTTTTTACCGAGATATTCAGCCAGCGTAAAGCCAATTCCGGCAGAAGTTCCGGTGATAAGTATTGTCATGTGTTTTTAAAGTAATTTTTTTCTTTATAAAATTGAATTAGTATCCGCGCAAATTTCTCAAAAAAACTTGATCTTTTTCCGTTGATGTTGATTGATTGTTATATCCTTCCAAAGCCGATTCCCAATCTCCATACCCTGAATTTGGCAGCATTATAAAGCGTTTTCCAAACTCCGCAGCATTTCGGTCAACCAAATCATTGCGTTCTGCTTGTGGTTTCTTAGTGAATATTTTCGAAAAATCTGCCAAATTATCGCCCATGTAGATAATGACCTCATAATTTTTCAGAACCTCTAATCGCCGGGCTTCTTTATCAGAAGAGGTTCCTTTCAACATTAAATGTTCGTTATCTGCATTTGGAAATCCTAAATCTTTTAAATTTTTAAGGGTTCCAATTCGGTCGTTTTCATCCCGGTTAGAAATGTAAAAAACCAGTATCTTTTTTGAAGCAGCGTAATTAAAGAAGTTCAGGGAACCAGGATATGCTTTTGCTTCCCCTTTTGAAGTCCAATTCATCCAGCTTTTTGTATCAAACGTATTTCCCTTTTCCGCTTCTGTCACGGCATACGGAGAATTATCTAAGAAAGTTTCGTCGATATCTGTAATAATTGCTAAAGGTTTTTTGGATGGGTTTTTCAAATTTTCATCAACTCTAATTTGGGCAAGGTTATACGCCTGATAGCACAAAGCGCGAAACTCACCAGCATTTTGTTGCCAGACTGCCGAATATACTTTTCCATTTAAAGCAATATTATGAAGCGGTTGCGTAGAGTTTGTCGCAGATTGATCAGGTAAAGTATTGATAGAAACTTTGCATGAAGTCAAAACGATCATTAAAAATGAGAGTGCTGTAATTTTGAAAGTTTTCATTTTTTTAGAGATTTTTATTCAAAGTTTATTTGAATTTGTTTCAAAGAATGGGTTCTGTAACAGTTTGAAAATCATCCCAAAACCGCGGATAGGATTTTTCAACCACATTTTTATTCTCAATCGTTAATGCTTTGATCAGGCAAAACGGCGCAAAGCTCATGGCCATTCGGTGATCGTCATACGTTTCGATAGAAGTGTTTTCATTCGGCTCAAAGAACTTGGTCGAATAAATAGTCTCGTCTGTAATTTCAGCAATACAGCCGATTTTGAAAAGCTCGTTTTTTAGCGCAACTAAGCGATCTGTTTCTTTTACTTTTAAAGTCGATAATCCCGTAATGTTAAATGGAATTTGTAAAGCGGTTGCCGTTACACAAAGCGTTTGAGCAATATCTGGACAATCGTTCATGTCCAAAGAAATCATTTCCGGAAAAACGAAAGTGCTTTCCGGCATTAATGAAATTTTACTTTCAGATCCTTGTGAAATGGTATTGACTCCAAAGAAATTCCAATAGATTTCCTTGATGGCCGAATCACCCTGAAGAGAGTGCGGACGGAAACTTTTAAGATTGATTGATTTTCTGCCAATCGCTGCCAAAGAATAAAAATAAGACGCCGAACTCCAGTCGCTTTCTGCCACGCATTTGGTGATTTGCGAGCTTTTATCAGTTTGGATATTCGGAAATATCCTAATCGTTTGATCGTCCCATTGTGTAGAAATCCCGATTCTTTTCAAAAGTCTTAAAGTCATTTCTAAGTAAGGACGTGAGGTGATTTTTCCAACCAAATTAATCTGTAGGCCGTTTTCGAGTTTCGCGCCGATCAACATTAAAGAAGATATAAACTGGCTCGAAATATTCGCCGGAATCACGACTTTACTTTTAACGATTTTTTTTCCAACAATTTTCAACGGCGGAAAACCCTCTTTTTCAACATAAGAAATATCAGCTCCTAAATCCCGTAAAGCATCCACTAAATATTGAATCGGTCTTTGTTTCATTCGGTCAGAGCCAGTTAGAATCGTAGTTTTTCCATCCTGAATTGATAGGTAAGAAGTTAGAAATCTCATTGCAGTTCCCGCATGATGAATGTCGATAACGTCTGAATCACTTTCCAAAGCTTTTTGCAAAAGTTGCGTGTCCTGAGAATTCGACAGATTCTCGATGATCAGATTTTCAAAAAGAGCGCTTAAAATCAAAAGACGATTCGAAATACTTTTCGAACCGCTTATCTCAATGGTCTCATTGTCTTTTAAGGTTGATTTTTCCAGCCTCATTTTCATATATTTTTTCTTATCTCAATTTCTCGTTATGCTGATGGCGGTCTTTGTCGCGGTCAGTTTTTACTTTCATTTTTCGGTCAAACGCTTCCTGCAAGTTGGTTCCGGTTTGATTGGCCAAACATAAAGTCACGAATAAAACATCAGCCAATTCCTCACCAAGATCTTTCGTTTTGTCTGATTCTTTTTCACTTTGCTCCCCATATCTTCGGGCAATAATTCGGGCAACTTCGCCAACTTCCTCCGTGAGCATCGCCATATTGGTGAGTTCGTTAAAATACCGAACACCTATATTTTTAATCCATTCATCAACCTCTCGTTGAAGTTTTGTGATTTCCATAGTTCTATTATTTGGCAGATATTTGGCAAGGCCGAATCTTTTACCTTTTTGTATTATTTGGGGAGACAATTCCGCCTTCCACTATCGCTCTGCCTGTCGGCAGACAGGTTTTTTGCTCCTCGTTCCTCGTCGCAAAAAGAGCGCCGTTCAAGTCGGGCTGCAGATTTGGATTTTATTAAAAGAGGATCAACTTTACAAGACCAGATTTATTGATACGCTCCCATACTTGGCGTTACTGTTCTCGACACTTTTACTATATCTAGTGGAACTGTGGCAGCTACGGCAACGTTTCCTTTTCCTTTGGCTGGCGAATCCTCTTTCAATCTCAAATTCATTTTTTGGGTAAAATAATTCTGAAATTTCGGATCTTGATTTTTAATCGAACCTGCATCTACATTGTAAGTTGCGCCACTTCCGTATTTCAATAAGGAATTTTGGAAGGTGTAATTAAATGTTTGTCCAGCAGTTGGTTTAAAGAGAACAGCATTGTCACTATCGGTATAAATAATCGAGTTTTTAATATTCAAAGTCAAAGCACCTTGTTCAGTAGTAGTTCCATTGGTGTATTCGTTGGTTGCGTACAATCCAAGTCCAGGTAATGCAGAATTCAGATTCCAGTAATTGGCCAAAGTAGAGTGGATGATGTTATAAGTTCCACCTTTAAAGATCCCAAAATTAGCTTCACCAGAATTATTCATCACCAAATTTTTAGCAGTAACATTGGAGTTAATTGCCAAAATCCCAAATTCCTGATGCGTGTGGAAAATTGAATTATCAATACTTGCCGTCGTTTGATTCATTTCTAAACCAACCGTTCCACCAAACACTTTCGCATAATTCATATTCAAGGTAGAGTTCGTATCCATTGAAATTCCCTGCCAGTTTTTAGGAATCGTGTCGTATCGGGTATCATTACGATCTCCACGGAAAATAACTTCTTCACCCAAATCACCATTAACGTTCAGCTTTCCATTTTTTCTAATTTTCAATCCACTGTTTTTATGGAAATAAATTTTTGTTCCCTTTTGAATATCCAGCGTTTTTCCGGCTTCAACAGTAAGATTACCAAAAATAATTTTCGCTTTGTTGTTCGTCCAGGTCGTATTTGACGTCAGAATATTTGGATTTGTTTTGCTTTCAATATAAAACTCAGCGTCCTGAACTACCGAGAATAAGGTCACATGTTGACTTCCTGCTGGCGTTTGAAACTGAATGCGATCTTCCGCAATCGCTTCTGTAGCGTTGGCAATCGGTGCAATTTCTACGAATATGTAAAGACTGTCTTTTTTTCTCAATGGAATATCGGTAAAATCAGTACCAGCTTTTCCGTCAACATTAATTCGATACAAAGAACTCGCTCCCTTTTCAAGTGCAATTTTTGGAATCATCACGTCTTTATCCTCGTTGTTGTAAATTTTTACAGCGTAAGTTTCTGAACGAACTTGATTGTAAACAGTATCCAGGAAAAGGGTGTCTTGCGAAAAGCGCAATAATTCCGACGGGCTTTCAAAGTTGATATCGTCTCTATTACAGCTGATTGCTGTTAAAAGAATCCAAAAAGAGAAAGCAAGAATGAGTTTAAATTTGTTCATTGAGTTAGAAATAGATGTAGGTTTCAAATTTAATTAAAAATGTTGAACATAAAAATTATTAATTTAGTTGAGATAGTATTTGGAGATTAGAAAAATAATTGTACTTTTGCGGTCTAAAATTTAGCAGAGAAATACCATTACTATTTCGAAAGCAAAGCTTTAATTATTAATAATAAAATAAGTTATGAAAAACGGAATCCACCCAGAAAATTATAGACTTGTTGTTTTCAAAGATATGAGTAACGACGAGATGTTTCTTTGCAAATCTACTGCAGATACCAAAGACACAATTGATTATGAAGGATCAACTTACCCATTAATCAAAATGGAAATCTCTTCAACTTCTCACCCTTTCTATACCGGAAAAGTGAAATTAGTTGATACCGCAGGTAGAGTTGATAAATTCATGAACAAATACAAGAAATTCTCAAAGTAATTTTTGAATTTTAACGATAATTAAAGTCTTTCAATTTTTTTTGAAAGACTTTTTTTATTGTAAATTTGTTTGGGCATGTCGAAAGCGATTAAGTATCAAAAATTTTAAACCACAAAGTCACAAAGGTTTAAATGATGAAAAGTTTAAAATCTCATCTTTTAAAAGATAACAAAGTTTTGAAAATCTATAGATTTTCATTTTGTGAACTTTTATTAATTCATCTATAAAGCACTTTTTTGTGACTTTGTGGTTGAAAAAAATAAGTACTTCATGTGGTAACAATTATTATATATTATTTATCAATCATCAATTATAACCTATGCAACTCGTATTTTCAGATGCCCAGTTTTGGGAAGATTTCTTACCACTCACATTTACAAGACCTGTCGCAGAAATGCGTTGCGGAATTTTGACCTTCTCAGAAAGATGGCAGAAATTGTTAGATTCTTCAGAGGTTTCCTCTCTCACCGAAGATTATCTGCAGGAAAAATTTAAAAAATACGAGCTCAAGGAAAGTCTGTTTATTGTTCCCAATTTTTTGCCGAGCGAGAATCTTTTAAATCAAATTAAAGATTTGCAGTTAGGAGAAGCTTTGGTTTACAAAGATGAATTACTCGCGGTAAGAATCAATATGGAAAATTTCTCTTTAAATCAGATCAGTAAAATGACTGATATTGAAGAAGACGTTTTGTTTTTTAAGCAGCCAACTGATCTGTTTACCTACAATGAAAAGGCAATCGATTTCGATTTTGAATTGCTTACAAACGGAAGAACTTCTGCAGAACTTTCTTCAACCAATGGTTTTCTGGGAGACGCCAAAGATCTATTTATTGAAGAAGGAGCCGAAATTGAGTTTTCAACCTTAAATACAAAAACTGGGAAAATCTATATCGGAAAAAATGCCGAAGTGATGGAGGGTTGTAATCTTCGTGGTCCAATTGCGCTTTGCAATAATTCGAAATTTAATTTAGGTTCCAAGATTTATGGCGCGACGACCGTTGGTCCGCATTGTAAAGTTGGTGGAGAAGTGAATAACATCGTCATTTTCGGCTACACCAATAAAGGTCATGACGGATTTATAGGAAATTCTGTGATCGGCGAATGGTGTAATATCGGTGCAGATACCAATTCTTCTAATCTGAAAAATAATTACGCGATTGTAAAATTGTGGAATTATAAAGCCGAAAAATTTGTGAGTACAGGATTACAATTTGCTGGTTTAATTATGGGTGATCATTCTAAGGCAGCCATCAACACGCAATTTAATACCGGAACCGTTGTAGGAGTTGCCGCCAATATTTTCAAAAGCGGATTTCCTCCCAACTTGATCGATAGTTTTTCGTGGGGTGGAATGAAAGGTGACGAAAAATTCAAATTAGAAAAAGCCTATGAAGTCGCAGAATTAGCGATGGCAAGAAGAAAGGTTCCTTTTACCGAAGTTGATCAGAATATTTTGAAAACAATTTACGAGAATTATTAACTTCGATTTTAAATACAAAAGCCAACTTTTAGCGAAGTTGGCTTTTCGGTTTTAAAGAACCTATTTTCCCAATTAAAAGATAAAGTATAGATTTACATTATCAGACTGTTGCTAAAATAAACTCCATGAAAAAAATATTTATTCTCTATTTGATCATTTTTGGCTTTCTAAATGCGGTCAATGCGCAATCTGTGAAAGATATTGTAGGGGTTTATAGTTTGCGAGGTGGAACTCATTTTCTGAAACCAGATCAAACTTTTGTATTGGTTGGTTATGCTACTTTAATTACGGGAAAGTGGGAATTAAAAGAAAAAGGGTTAGTTTACTTTATACCCGATTACGAAAAAGAAAAATTTACGCTTTACGGACGGCATAACAAAAATGCTACTGACAGCTCGAAAATCATGCTTTCTTACGGCTTCTACGATGATGAAACCCTTCTGCATTTCGGACCTTTGAAAAAACCTGTCCCTGAATTTAAAAGAATTTTCAAACCTGGACATCGTCATATTTCCTTTCCTTATGTGTATCGTGCTAAAGGCAATTCCGATGAAATATCTTTTACTTATTTCCCCTACGAATATGATGGTAAAAGAAACGAAGAACCTGAGATCTATACTTTTCAAAATAAAGAAAAATATAATGATTTCATTGGTTATTATTGGCGGGTTAAAAATGATAATCAACCGTTTTATTATCAATATAAAAATGATAGGCTTTATTCTGATGAAGATACTTACGGTGAAAAAAATGATTTAACAAATGCGCTCGAGGAAATAGAAGCAGATTTTAAAACATTAATTTCTGAATCAAATTCGACAGATTTTTCACCGAAGAAAATGTATTCTACTCCTTTATATAACTCAATTGATATAAGTCCGGAAGAACTGCTATTAAACTATAAATTTAATGAGCAAAAGAATGCTTGGTTGAATATTCTAAATTATGAGCAAGATGAAGAGTTGGCGCCTGATTATGATTACAACATAACCAATATCTTATTTGAATATCAAAAAGTAGAAGATTTCAAAAAAATGAATAGCGTTATTAAAATTGACGAAGTGCCTATTTTCATTTCACCTTATGCAGATTAAGCTCAGTTTTCAAAGGAGAAGTTATTAATTTTCACAATGTTGATTTTCCTAAAGTAATATTTATCATAGATTTTACTCATTCTAAATAGCAAAAATTTGCGTAAATTTGACACTCAATTTAGATAAAAAATTATGTTGACAAAAGATAAAGTTCAGGCCTTTCTGAAAGAAATAGAAGTAGATGACTTAGTACAGAATTTCCAGGTAATGGGAAATGATGTATATATCGATATGACCGCGCATTCACCAGCAATGCACGAAAAGAAAAAATTAGAAGCGGCCATGAAACAGGCTTTCGCTTCTGAATTTGGTGAGGAGATCATTTTAAAATTAAAAATTGCTTCTCCGGAACCATCGGAAATTCAGCAAAGTCAGATCAAAGGAAAACAGATTAAAGGAATTCAAAATATTATCGCAATTGCTTCTGGAAAAGGAGGTGTCGGGAAATCTACTGTAGCCGCAAATATGGCTGTGACTTTAGCAAATATGGGGTTCAAAGTTGGGATCTTAGATGCTGATATTTATGGACCTTCTGTTCCAACGATGTTCGATACCGAAGGTGCAAAACCAATTACGGTTGAAGTTGATGGTAAAAGTCTAATGAAACCCATCGAAAATTACGGCGTGAAAATGTTGTCCATCGGGTATTTTTCTGGTGCCAATCAAGCCGTAGTTTGGAGAGGACCGATGGCGTCAAAAGCTTTGAATCAAATGATTCGTGATGCAGCTTGGGGAGAATTAGATTTCCTTTTAATCGATTTACCTCCAGGAACGGGTGATATTCATTTGTCCATTATTCAGGAAGTTCCGGTAACAGGAGCGGTGATCGTAAGTACGCCACAACATGTTGCGCTTGCCGATGTTAAGAAAGGAATTGCAATGTTCCAAATGGAAAGTATTAATATTCCTGTTTTAGGTTTAATCGAAAACATGTCGTACTTTACTCCAGAAGAATTACCAGATAATAAGTATTATATTTTCGGAAATCAAGGTGCTCAGTTTTTAGCAGAAGATTTGGGAATTCCTGTATTGGGAGAAATTCCTTTGGTACAAAGTATTCGTGAATCTGGCGACGTTGGAAGACCGGCAGCTTTACAGGAAAATTCAAAAATTGCTGAAATCTATAGAACGACCACTCAAAATATGATTGAAAGTTTGGTAGAGAGAAATAAAAATCTTCCCGCAACGGAAGCGGTAAAAATTACAACCATGGCAGGTTGTTCTCCTAAAAATAAAAAAGTATAATTCCTCTCTTTTTGACGGGTAATTATAACATTAAGCTTGAATTAAAACGATGAATAAAGAAATAAAACACGAAGAAACGGTAACTAAAGTGATGGATGCGCTCGAAAGCATTCGTCCGTTTCTGAATAAAGATGGCGGCGATATTGAACTCATCGATGTACAGGGACAAACGGTCCTGGTGAAGCTTCATGGGAATTGCAACGGTTGCCCAATGAGTTTTTCAACCATGAAATTAGGAGTAGAAACTACGGTAAAGCAATTCGCTCCGGAAATTCTGGAAGTGCTGGCAGTAGAGTAGTTTTAAATATAAAGATTTGATAAAATAGAGAACGGACATTGGTCCGTTTTTTATTTGTGCTGCTTTTGACAGAGGAATTTCAATTATTTCTTTAAATCTAAATTGGATTGAAATTAAATTAATATTTTAGCAGATTAAACCATTATTATATGATTGCCATAATAGACGGCGGTTCTACCAAATGTGATTGGGTGATCCTTGACAATTCCGGGAAACCACATTTGAAAACAACAACCTTGGGTTTCAATCCCAATATTATAAATCCTGATTTTATTGGTCAGGAAATCGATAGAAACGAAGACTTATTTTTTGTAAAAAATCACATCGAAAAAGTGTTTTTTTACGGTTCTGGTTGTGGTACCGCGGCCAATGCAAAAAAAGTAGAAACTGAATTTATAAAATCATTTCCGCACGCTGAGATTCGAATCAAAGAAGACATGACTGCCGCAGCTTATGCAGCTTATAATGGAAAACCAGCCATTGTATGCATTTTAGGAACCGGCTCTAATTCCTGTTTTTTTGATGGTGAAAATATCAGAATAGATTTGCCTTCTCTTGGCTTTTTAATCGGTGATGAAGGAAGCGGTAATGCTCTCGGAAAACATTTGCTGCGACGTTTCTTCATGAAAAAACTTCCTGCCGATCTGGAAAGAGACTTCATTAAGAAATACAATCTCAAGATCGAAGATGCGATCAAAAATATGTATCATAATCCTAGAGCTAACGCTTATTTAGGAGAATTTAATCATTTTATTGCTGAAAGAAAAAGCCATCCTTATTTTCAAAATATGGTTTTCGATGAAATGAAAAATTTTCTCGATTATCAAGTGCTCCCTTATCCAGAATCTGGTGAAATTGAAATTAATTTCATTGGTTATATCTCTTATATTTATGAAGATATTCTCCGCGCTGCTGCGGCCGAACTTAATTTAACCATCGGAAAAGTAGTTCAAAAACCCATCGAAAGTTTAGTTGATTACCACAAGAAATATATCTTGAATCTGAACTAACTTCCTTACTTATTATTAAAAATTATTCACTGCATACAACGTTAGAGGTTTCGTACCTTTATGCGTTCATTAAAATCATACTATATGTCCAAAAAAAATAATAGAGACGAGAAAAATTTTAACCAAGCAGCCCTTGATTATCATAGTGTAGAACCGAAAGGAAAAATTGAAGTTATTCCTTCAAAACCACACTCTTCTCAAAGAGATTTATCACTTGCTTATTCACCCGGAGTAGCCATCCCATGTTTAGAAATTGAAAGAGATCCGAAACTCGCGTACGAATATACCGGAAAAGGAAACTTAGTAGCTGTAATTTCCAACGGAACTGCCGTTTTAGGATTAGGAAATATCGGTGCGGAAGCATCAAAACCAGTAATGGAAGGGAAAGGTCTTCTGTTTAAAATCTTTGCAGACATCAATGTTTTTGATATCGAGATTGATGAAACCGATCCAGATAAATTTATAGAAATCGTGAAAGGAATTGCACCGACATTTGGTGGAATAAATTTGGAAGATATCAAAGCGCCAGAAGCATTCTATATCGAACAAAGATTAAAAGATGAACTGAATATCCCTTTGATGCACGATGATCAACATGGGACAGCAATTATTTCTGGAGCAGCCTTGTTAAATGCCCTCGAAATTGCAGGCAAAAATATCGGCGAAGTAAAAGTGGTTGTAAATGGCGCAGGAGCTGCGGCAATTGCGTGTACCAAACTCTATTTAGAACTTGGGTTGAAAAAGGAAAACGTATTGATGTGCGATTCTAAAGGAGTCATTAATCATCATCGTGAAAATTTGACCCCAGAGAAATTAGATTTCGTAGCGAAGACCGAACTTCAAACTTTAGAAGATGCTTTAAAAGATGCTGATGTTTTTATCGGTTTGTCCAAAGGAAACGTGATGACATCAGAAATGTTGTTATCAATGGCAGCAAATCCAATCGTTTTCGGTTTGGCAAATCCAGATCCGGAAATTGAATATGAGCTGGCGATGGAAACCAGGAAAGATACCATCATGGCAACCGGCAGAAGCGATTATCCTAATCAGGTGAATAACGTTTTAGGTTTTCCCTATATTTTCCGTGGAGCGCTTGATGTTCAGGCAACCGGAATTAATGAAGCCATGAAATTGGCGGCCGTATATGCGATCGCGAATTTAGCCAAAGAACCTGTACCTGAAGCCGTAGTTCTTGCCTATAATTTAAAAAGTCTCAACTTCTCACGAGAATATTTCATTCCGAAACCATTTGATAACCGTTTGATCACGAGAGTTTCTGTCGCTGTTGCAAAAGCAGCTATGGAAAGTGGAATCGCTGGAAAACCAATCGAAAATTTCGAAGATTACGAAAATGCTTTGTTAGACAGAATGGGTCGTGATGAAAAACTCATTCGTATGATGCAGAACAGAGCGCGTTCTAATCCGAAAAGAGTGACGCTTGGTAATGCTGAAGAATATAATGTACTGAAAGCAGCGCAGATTCTATATGAAGAAGGAATTGCACAGCCTATTTTACTCGGTGAGAAAAAGTATGTTCAAGAGCAAATGAAGAAATACGGTATAGAACTGAATGTTCCGATCGTAGATCCAATGGGCGATGATCAGGAAGAGAATAGAGTGAAGTACCGCGAAACACTTTGGAAACTTCGGGAGAGAAAAGGGATGAACGAATACAAAGCAAAAAGATACGTTCGTCAAAGAGATTATTTTGGCCCTTTAATGCTGAAGCATGGTGATACCGATGCATTGATTGTTGGTTTCTCTAAAAATTATTCTTCTACCTTAAAGCCGATCTTAAAAATTATTGAAAAAGAAAAAGGCGTTGACAAGATCTCCTCCATGATGATGATCATGACGGAAAAGAAACCTTTGTTTTTTACAGATACGTCGATCAACCAGAATCCAACTTCTGAAGATTTGGTGAATATTGCAAGAATGGCAGAAATGACCGTGAAAACTTTCGCCATCGAACCGAGGATCGCCATGTTGTCCTTTGAAAATTTCTCCGGAATTTCTGAGACTTCTAAAAAAGTAGCCAAGGCCGTTTCTATTCTTCACGAGAAGTTCCCGAAAATGATCGTTGATGGAGAAATTCAACCGGATTTCGCTTTAAACAGTGATCATCTTTCAGACTATCCATTCTCTAAATTAGGAACAACTCCTGCAAATGTTTTTGTTTTTCCAAATCTTGAAAGTGCTAATATCTCTTATAAAATCATCAGAGGTTTAAAAGTAGCACAAGTGGTCGGTCCAATTTTAATGGGTTTAAAACAACCTGTTCACGTTCTACAAATGCGTGCGAGCGTTGATGAAATCGTGAATCTTGCAACAATTGCGGTTTTGGATGCTCAGCGAAGAGACCAGGATTAAATATTAGGTTGAATTAAAAACGTCTTATAAAACACACAAAATGATTTATTCTTTAAAAGGAATTGTACAACAACTTCATCCAACCTCTGTCGTCATTGATGTACAGGGAGTTGGATATTTAGTTGGAGTCAGTTTGCAAACTTCTGAACAATTGGTTTTAGGAAAAGAAACCTTTTTAAACATCCAGCAAATTCTACGCGAAGACGCTAATCTACTTTTTGGTTTTAACACAATTTTAGAAAAAGAGATGTTTAATCTGTTAATAAGTGTTAACGGAGTTGGCCCAGTTTCGGCAATAATCATGTTAAGTTCGTTGTCTTTAAATGAAATTTCAGCCGGCATTTTATCAAATAATAGCGCGATGCTGCAAAAGGTAAAAGGGATTGGGACAAAAACAGCCGAGCGAATCATTATCGATTTACGTGACAAAGTCCAAAGATTCAATGTTTCTGAGGAAAATATTTCTACATTTGTAAATAATAAAGTAAAAGAAGAATCGTTATCTGCATTAGAGGTTTTGGGAATTTCCAAGAAGATGAGTGAGAAGATTGCAGACCGAATTCTGAAGCAGAACCCTGATCTTCGAGTAGAAGATCTGGTGAAGCAAATTTTAAAAAATATTTAACATTTGGAGAAGAATAGTTTTTTTCAGCATAGATTTTTAGTTTTAGTTTTGACGTGTTTTTCATTTGCAAATATTTTTGCCCAGGAAAAACCCGCTGACAGTTCATCAGTAAGGCAGGATTTTTCCTTGCCCAACCCGATGCGCTACGATGCATTTTACGATGTGGGCAGCGGAATGTATATTCTCTATCCTAAAATTGGAAATATGGTTGTTGGAAATCCTGTTTCAATGACTTCCGAGGAATATAATCAGTACATGCTTACCAATCAGCTGAGTGATTATTATAAAGAAAAATCTTCGACGAACGCTCTGGGATATCGGAAAGACCAAACCGAAGCCATTAAAAAAGGTTTACTTCCAAGCGTTAATATTAAAAACAAAATATTCGAATCTATTTTTGGCGGTAATAAAATTGAAATTATTCCGCAAGGTTTTGCTTCTTTCGATATTGGCGGACTTTATCAAAAAATCGACAATCCTTTAATTTTACCACAAAACAGAACCAATTTCGCTATTGATATTCAGCAGCGAATTCAACTTGGATTGTTGGGTAAAGTGGGCGAGAATCTTCAGTTAAAAGCCAACTACGATACTCAAAGTGGTTTCGCGTTTGAAAACCGCATGAATTTGGTGTGGCAGGCAAAAGGTTCCTGGAAAGATTTACAGTCCAAAGGTTTGAACGATAAAACAACTGGTGGAGAAGATAAAATTATTAAAAGAGTCGAATTCGGTAATGTTAATATGCCGCTTTCTACCAATTTAATCCGGGGCTCAGAATCTTTATTTGGATTAAAGACCGAATTTCAATTAGGAAAAACATACGGAACTTTAGTTTTTTCTCAACAGCAGGGTGAAGCCCGAACAATTGTAGCACAAGGTGGAGGTGTTTTAAATACTTTTAAATTAAATGCGATCGATTATGAAGACAATCAGCATTATTATTTAGACCACTATTTCTTAAACAATTACGACAAAGCGCTTCTCAATTATCCACAGATCAATTCCAGAATCAGCATTACCAGAATTGAAGCCTGGGTTTTGGATCAAGGATCAGGAAATCTTCAGGATCAAAAAGGGATTTTGGGGATTCGTGATTTAGGTGAAGGAATATCTGGTTATCCGGATAATTCTCAAAACAACCTTTATCAAAGTATATCCACCGCAATCGGAACTCCCAGGAATTCGGATACCGATTACGGAAATGTGGTAAAAGGACAATTGTTTCCCAATGCCAACGGTTCGCCCGAAAGATATGCCGATGGCGAACAATATATTTTTAATAGAAAAGCAAGAAGGTTAAATCAAAACGAATTTACCTTTAATCCGCAGTTAGGTTATATGTCGCTTAATCAAAGGTTAAATGACAATCAGCTTCTAGCGGTTTCTTATAGTTTTACGTTAAATGGAGACAGCAAGGTTTATAAAGTCGGAGAGTTTTCAGAAGAAAGTCCGGTTTTGATTACTAAAGTTTTGAAACCAAACAGTACGGTAAAAACGACGTCGCCGATGTGGGATTTAATGATGAAGAATATTTATCCATTAAACACCAATCAAATCAATCCAGACGGGTTTTTATTAAACGTGTATTACCGTGATCCGCAAAATGGCGGAAAAGTAAATTATTTACCGACGACGGTAAGCTCACCAACAACGCAAGTGAATCCCAACCTTTTGAAATTATTCAACTGGGATCGCTTGAATATGAACAACGATTTACAGGAAGGCGGCGGTGATTTGGGTGACGGAATTTTCGATTTTGTCCCTGGAATTACGGTTGATCCAGAAAACGGAAAAGTGATTTTCACCAAAGCAAAACCATTCGGTGCGTTTTTACAAAATGCTTTAGGAACGAGTGATCCGAAATTTGTATTTAATGAATTGTATGACCAACAAAAACAAGTTGCTTCTCAAAGTAATTTAGCCTTGCGATATACGATGGAAGGTCGATTCAAAGGAACACAAGGTGCGGGGATTTCTCTTGGAGCCATCAACGTTCCACAAGGTTCTGTAAAAGTTTCTGCGAATGGAGTTCAGTTAACGGAAGGAGTTGATTATACCGTAGATTATATGTTGGGTTCGGTAAACATCATTAATGAAACCGTAAAACAATCTGGTCAGGCGATCAATATTTCACTTGAAAATCAATTGACCTTTAATACGCAGCGTAAACGATTTTTAGGGTTAAACTTAGAAAGAAAGTTCAATGAACATCTGACAGTTGGCGCCACAGTCGTGAATTACGCTGAAACTCCTTTAACTCAAAAAGTAAACTTTGGTCAGGAAGCCGTGAACAATACCATGGCGGGTTTCAATATTTTATACAATAATGAATTACCTTTCTTGACAAGATTAACAGATAAAATTCCTTTCGTCAATACAGAAGCGGCCTCTAATTTAAGTTTCCTTGCAGAAGGTGCTTATTTAATTCCAGGACAAAATAAGGGAATTGGCGATCAATCTTATATTGATGATTTCGAACAAAGCACGTCTAAGATTTCATTGAAAGAACCAGCAATGTGGAGTATCGCTTCAAAACCGGAAAAAAACCCTGAACCTTTCTTTTTAAATGGAGATCTAAATGATAATCTGGCTTCTGGAAACGGAAGAGGTTTATTATCCTGGTATAACATCGATCCAAGATTCTACGGAATTGGCGGAAAAGCACCGAATGGAATTAATGCTGCGGCAGTTTCCAACCACGCTTCCAGAAGAGTTCAAACTTCTGAATTATACAACAGTAGGGATTTTGTTGCTGGTGAACAATTATACACCAATACTTTTGACCTTACCTATTTTCCGACCGAAAGAGGACCGTATAACGTAAATCCAAATGCAGAAACTACGGCTGAAAGATGGGCTGGTTTAATGAGACCGATCTCAGTCTCTAACTTTACCAACTCCAATATTGAGTATGTAGAATTCTGGATGATGGATCCTTATGCTGATGGAAATCCGCTCGGAACGCAACCAAAATTACTTTTGCAATTAGGAAATGTTTCGGAAGATGTTCTAAAAGATGGAAAGTTGCAATACGAAAATGGATTACCAACACCAAGTGTTCCAGCAAATACAACCACGACGAATTGGGGAGTTCAACCCAATCAGTTTCCTGTTCTTTACGCGTTTTCGTCGGAAAATGAAGATCGAACTGCGCAGGATTTAGGATATGATGGTTTAGATGCTCAAGGTGAAGCTGCGAAATTCGGAACCAATTTTGTGAATCCGGTGACCAATGTTTCGGATCCAGCTTCAGATGATTTCGTCTTTTATTTGTCAGATAAATTCCAAGGAACTCAGGCGTCTTCTTTAACCGAACGTTATAAATATTTCCGAGGTCCTGAAGGAAACTCACAGAGTAACACTTTGGAAGTTGCGACTCAGACTCCGGATGCGGAAGATATCAACCGTGATTATAATTTAGATCAAAATGAAAATTATAACCAATACACCATCGAACTCGATCAGACTAAAATGGTTTTGGGACAGAATTTTATTGTTGATGTTAAGGAAGTAGAAGCTAAATTTCAAAATGGGCAAACCGGAAATAATAAATGGTTTTTATTCCGCGTTCCTGTTGCTCAGTTCGATACTGGCGCTGGGGAAGCAGATGCTTCTATTTTAAATAATGTACGTTACGCCAGAATGCTTTTAACAGGTTTTGATCAAGCGTCGACTATTCGTTTCGGAACTTTAGACCTGGTAAGAAGTGACTGGAGAAAATACACTAAAAACATTGCCACAACAACGACTGATACTGATGAAGGAACGAATTTCGTAACTGATCAAAATCTAGATGTTGGAAGTGTGAATTTGGAAGAGAATGGTTTGAACCAGCCTCCGTATGTTCTTCCTCCAGGAATAGATCGTCAGGTTTTGAGCGGAAATGCTGGAGCGCAAAGACAGAATGAAGCTTCTTTATATATGAAAGCGCAACCGTTAGAGAAAAATTCTTCTCGTGGAGTTTTCAAAAATGTAGCTTTGGATATGCGTCGTTACAAAAATTTAGAATTGTTCGTACACGCGGAAGATTTAAAAGATGTGAATTCGTCCAACTACGATGAAGATGCGAAATTCTTTATCCGTTTTGGAAGCGATGCAACCGATAACTACTATGAATATGAAGCTTCTTTAAAATACACTGCAAAAAATGCCAGATCACCATTAGAAATTTGGCCTTCTGAAAATACGGTTAATCTTGCCATTCAAAATTTTGTAGATGCGAAATTAAGAAGAGATAAAGATTTCCCGACACGTATCGAACTTCGTCGTGAAGATGTAGAATATGGAACTATTGATCCTAACAAAAAAATATTTATTAAAGGTCGCCCAAGTTTAGGAAACGTGACCACAATAATGTTAGGAGTTCGAAATAAAAACACACTCATTAATAAAGAAGTGGTTTTATGGGTGAATGAAATCCGTTTATCTGAAATTGAAAATAAAGGTGGTTATGCTGGGAATGCAAGTTTAAACTTCAACTTAGGAGACTTTGCTTTAGTCAACGCCAATGCATCTTATTCAACAATTGGGTTTGGTGGAATTGCTGAAAAACCTTCCGAAAGATCTCAATCTACTCTTTCCGCTTACAGCATTAATACCACGGTAAACGTTGATAAATTCTTACCAGAGAAATTGGGGTTAAAAGTTCCTGTGAATTATTCTTACACGCAAACCATCGAAGATCCGAAGTACAATCCATTGGACAATGATGTGACTTTTGACGAAGCTCCGAACAGAGAAGAATTGAAAACGGTAGCTAGAACGTATACTCAGCAGAGAAGTTTGGGTGTTGTCAACATGCGTAAAGACAGAATGAATCCGAATAAGAAAGCGAAATTCTATGATGTCGAAAACTTATCGGTAACTGCGATTTATAACGATGATTATTACCGGGACGTTTATACTAAAAAGAATTACAGACAATATCTGCGAGGATATGTAGATTATAATTATTCTTTCAAACCGTATGTTATCAGACCGTTTAATAAAATGGTCAGCGATACTGCAAAATCTTATAAATATTTAAGATGGTTTAAAGAAATCAACATTAATCCCGTGCCGACGCGATTGTCTTTTAGAACAGAAATTGACCGTAATTACAATGAATTAGAATTCCGAAACATCGATGCGATCCTTGGTGGAAATGCAGGTCAGGAGTTTGATGTGATCAGAAACAGAAACTTCTATTTCGGTTGGCAATATGGATTAGGATTTAATTTTACCAAATCATTGAAGCTGGAAATTAATTCAGCCATGCGAACTTTGAATGACAATTTGAGTGTTTATGACATGAATAATAAATCGATTTTCGATGATCCTTTCCGAGCAGGAAGACCGGTTTTATACAACCATCGTGTTCAACTGAATTACCGATTGCCATTTGAATATCTGCCTTATTTAGATTTCATTAATGCAGAATTGGGTTACGGATTCACCTATAACTGGAACGCCAGAAGTACGGTGTTGACCAGTTTTGTAAACCCAGATACCAACGTTGCGGAAAGTTTAGGAAGCATTGGTCAAAACACCAATAATATCATTGCCACTTCTACAGTCGATGTGCCGAAATTCTTTGGAAAATTCAAATATTTCCAGAAAATAAACACGACCATGCAGAAGCGTAAACAGGAAGTCGATTCCCTGAATAATGTTTACAATTTAGCTTGGCAAAAGAAAAATAAAAAGAATAAATTCAAAAGTTATAAATTCAAAAACAAACTGAATCCAATGCAAGGTATTGCTTATGCCTTAACCTCAATTAAACAGTTGGATATTACGTATAATGAAAATAATGGAACGGTATTGCCAGGCTTACTTTCTGCGCCAAATTGGTATGGTTACGGACAGACTTTAGGTGGACCAACTTATGGTTTTCTATTAGGTTCTCAAGCAAATATTAGACGTACAGTAATTGAAAATGGCTGGATCTCCAATTCTAATTATATGAATGATCCGTATATGCAGATGAAGAATCAAAACTTCCTCGGTAATGTTCAGATTATGCCGGTGAATGAATTTAGGATCGATGTTAATTTCATGAAAAATTACACCAGCAACTTCACCCAAGGTGGTTATAATGTTGATGCAGATCCACTCAGAGATGGATTCCAGTTCTCCTTTGGAAGTGATATGGTCACTTATTCCAGAACAGCTTGGACTTTTGGAACTTCTTTTGTTGATGGTCAAACGATTTATGAGAATATTAAAGCTAATGCACGACTAATTTCTCAGCAAATGCCTGGCGTTGTTAATGCTGATGGTTTTGTTGATGGATATTCCTTAGCGAACGCTTATGTTTTGGTGCCGGCTTTCCAGGCAGCAGTAGAAGGTAAGACACCAAAAGGAGTGGTTGGCGATGCCAAGAAATCTGGCTTCCCACTTCCGAACTGGCGGGTAACTTATTCTGGCTTGAAAAATATTCCACTGGTGAATAGTCAGTTTTCTAAATTTGATATTCTACACGGCTATACTTCAACATATACGGCGTCGGGAATTCAGTCAAGTGTTGATTATTTCAATGTTCGAAATAATGGAATTTCAGACCGCGATGCATTTGGCGATCTTTACAATCCTTACACCTATTCTCAGGTTGGTTATGTAGAAGCATTTGCACCGTTAATTGGAGCTGATGTTACCATGAGAAACAATATGCAGTTCCGTGCTCAGTACAACATCGACCGATTGTTTATGCTTGGCTTGGTGAATCATACTTTAACAGAAGATACCGGTAAAGAATACATTGTTGGATTTGGTTATATTTTGAAAGATTTAAAAATGAAAATGAGTTTCAAAGGAAAAGAAAGAACTATTAAAAGTGATTTAAATATCCGTGGCGATTTCTCTTTAAGAGACAGTGAAACCAGAATTACCAATATCTTACAAGACGATTCGCAAGTAACCGGTGGACAAAGGATGATGAGCTTCAAACTTTCAGCAGATTACAATATGTCTCAGAACTTTAATATTCGTTTCTTCTACGATCAGTTGATGACGAAATATAAGATTTCTACTGCTTTCCCGCTTTCTACCGTGCGAGCAGGATTAACGGCAACGTTTACCTTCGGCGGAACGGGCGGTTTCTAAGGTATTATTGAACTATGATTAAAACTCAGGATTTCGATTCTGATTTTTTTTGTTTTTAAATTAAAGTCATCTTTTTACCATAAAGTATAGATGCTTCAAAAATCTACCATCAAGAAATCAAGGAAATTTAAGAATTGCAAGCAAACTCCAGGTGTTGCTATATGTATTTTTCTTCTTCATTTATCTTAATTTCTTAATGGTTAAAAGTGCTTTTTTATTTGTCAAAAGTATTTGAATTCTCAATTTTCAAGCAGAATTAAAGTGGTTTCCTGCAAGTTCGGATTAAAATAGATTTTTCCAATTTTCGATATTTTTTAATTTCTCATTTAAGATTTTACAACCTCCCGAAAACAAAAATTAAATCCTTAATTTTGTTTGATATAATTAAACCTATGAATGAAAATTTAGATAACGATGACGATGTATTCACTGGAAAGGAATACACCCCTTTGCGACCTGACGCTTTTGAAAAATTGCCGGCAGAAAAAATAGAAATTATCCAGAAACATTTCCATGCAATCATGGAAACTTTAGGAATGGATATGACTGATGATTCTCTTAAAGATTCTCCAAAAAGAGTTGCGAAAATGTATGTGAACGAAATTTTTGGAGGTTTGCTACCAGAAAATAATCCACGCATTTCTACCTTTTCTAATAAATATAAATACCGCCAGATGTTGGTGGAAAAAGACATCACCGTTTACTCATTTTGTGAACATCATTTTTTACCGATTATTGGTAGAGCGCACGTTGCTTACATCTCCAACGGTGAAGTGATCGGGCTTTCTAAGATCAACAGGGTTGTAGATTATTACGCCAAACGTCCGCAGGTTCAGGAAAGATTGACGATGCAAATTGTCGAAGCTTTAAAAGGAGCACTCGGGACCAATGATGTTGCTTGTATCATCGAAGCAAAACATTTGTGCGTGAATTGTCGTGGCATAAAAGATACTGCAAGTTCTACCACGACCGCCGAATTGAGTGGGCTTTTCAGAACCAATCCAATCACCAGACAGGAATTTTTGCACTATGTAGGAAGTCGTGCGAAATTGGATTAAGAACATTTTACAAATAACTTTATAATAACGTAGTTTATTATAAATTCCTAAAATAACCTTGTCAAGGTTCAGAATCTTCACAAGGTTGATTAAACCGCAACCGAAAATGACTTTAAAAATATACAATTCGCTCTCTGGCGAAAAAGAAACATTTACCCCAATTCATGATAACAGCGTTGGAATGTATGTTTGTGGACCGACCGTTTACAGCAATGTGCATTTGGGAAATGTTCGAACCTTCATGTCTTTCGACTTTATTTACCGCTCTTTAGTTCACTTAGGTTATAAAGTTCGTTATGTTCGGAATATTACCGATGCAGGACATTTAACCGATGATGGTGATGTTAACAATGATCGTTTTGTTAAACAATCGCGTTTGGAGAAATTGGAGCCGATGGAAATCGTACAGAAATATACCGTCGATTTTCATAAAGTTTTAGAAGTATTTAACTTACTACCTCCGACAATTGAACCCACCGCAACTGGACATATTTTAGAACAGATTGAATTGACGCAAAAATTAATTGAGAAAGGATTTGCTTACGAAAGCAAAGGTTCTGTTTATTTCGATGTTTTAGAATACAATAGTCGTGGCTTAAATTACGGTGAACTTTCCCGTCGGAATATCGAAGAACTTTTTGCAAACACCAGAGATCTCGATGGTCAAAGTGAAAAGAAAAATCCACAGGATTTTGCACTTTGGAAAGCGGCTTCTCCAGCTCATATTATGCGTTGGAATTCTCCGTGGGGCGAAGGTTTTCCGGGCTGGCATTTAGAATGTACTGCCATGTCCACAAAATATTTAGGAGAAAGATTTGATATTCACGGTGGTGGAATGGATTTAAAGTTTCCACATCACGAATGTGAAGTTGCGCAAGGAAAAGCTTGCAACGGTGTAACGCCGGTGAATTATTGGATGCACGCCAATATGTTGACCATGAACGGACAGCGAATGAGTAAGTCAACTGGAAATTATATTTTACCGATGGAACTGGTTTCCGGTAGTAATGAGTTTTTTGAAAAACCATTTCACCCGACAATAGTCCGGTTCAATTTTATGCAGGCACATTACAGAAGTGTTTTAGATATTTCTAATGAAGCCATGGTGGCCAGTGAAAAAGGATTCCAACGTTTGATGGAAGCGATGAAAGTACTTTTCAATTCTAATTTTCCAGCTGCTGAGGTTTCCAGTTTTGATCTTAAGGTATGGAAAGAAAAATGTTATACGGCTTTAACCGACGATTTCAATTCACCGATCTTAATTGCTCATCTTTTCGAAGCGGTCAATTTCATCTTTAAATTAAAAGATGGAAAGGAAACCATTACAGAAAATGATCTGCAGGAATTAAAAACATTGATGAGTGATTTTGTTTTTGATGTTTTAGGTTTACAAAATATCGAAGAGAATAACAACGAGAAATTAGATCAGACTTTACAGGTTTTAATTGACTTAAGAAACCAAGCAAGAAAATCCAAAAACTTCGACCTTTCTGATCAGATCCGCGACCGTTTGCTTGCTGAAGGAATAGAGTTAAAAGATGGAAGAGAAGGAACGAGTTACTCGATTTCGTAGTTAAATAATTACTTAACTAGAGATAAAAACGTTCTCAAAATTAAATTGTAATTTTGATTTAAATACTTTAAATATGGATATTCAAACTCGAAAAATTGAATTTATTCAAGAATTCTTAAAAATTCAAAGCGAGGAATTAATTTCTCGGTTAGAAAGTGTTTTGAAGAATAAAGAACTTGACTTTAAGCCATTCACAATTGAAGAATTTAATGCCAGAGTTGATAAATCTTTAGAGGATTCTAAAAATGAGAGAATTACAGAATCCACTGTTTTGCGTTCAGAAATGGAAAAATGGCTATAAAGGTTTATTGGACTCATTTTGCCAAAACAGAGTTGAAAAGCATCTTTGATTATTATAAAATCAATGTAAGCCTTAAAATTGCTTCTAGTTTAGTTTCTGGAATAGTTGATAAAGGAGATACTTTAATCTCTTTAGTTAAAGTGGGACAGAAAGAAGAGTTTCTTGCAGATAGGAAGGAAGAGTTTAGATATTTAATTTTCAAAAATTATAAAATAATTTATTGGATTAATAAAAATAAAAATAGAGTTGAAATAACTGATGTTTTTGATGTAAGACAAAACCCTTTAAAATTGAAACGTCAGAAATAGATATCTAATCCTTTTTAATAAACTATAATCCTTTTGCAAACCGCGAAAGGATTTTTTCATGCGGAAACCTGATAACCTCATTTTTCATGATTTATTGCATGTTTATGTTTTAAGGTTGTAACGCAATGATTTACAAAGAATAAGCCTTCGTAATCAAATTTAAAACAATCGTATTTCCATCCTAAATTCTTTAAAAATTTCTTAAATTGCAATCATTAAAGAATACTACACATGAAACTATATCTTACTATTAATTTCCGGACAAAAGTGGGTGAAAATCTGCAGGTTATCGTTTTAGAAGAAGGAAGCGTAGAAAAAGTTCACGCTTTAAAATATACTGACAATGGCAATTGGTCTGCAGAAGTTGATCACTTCTCGAAATCAATTTCTTATAAATATCAGTTGGTGAATGAACAAGGGTCTATTTTAGATGAAGAATTCTCTTTGCACCAATTAAACTTTCCGCACAACTATGATGAGTTTATTATTCATGATTTCTGGAATGCCAAAAATTTTCCAGAGAATTATTTGAATAACAAAATTCTAAAAAATAAACTTCGTGGTTTTAAAGCCGAGAAAATTTCAGTTTTAAAAAAACATACTCATCTTTTCAGATTAGAAGCTCCGATTTACCGTCCGAACTGGAAAGTGGTTATTCTTGGAAATTGTGAAGCACTTGGAAACTGGGAATACTTGAGAACTGTTTCAATGTCGCAAACTGATTTTGGAATTTGGGAAGCGGCGGTTGAACTTCCGACCAATCAAATGATACAGTATAAATACGGATTAATGAATACGGATTCTGGCGAAGTGTTCGATATAGAATATGGCGATAACCGTTGGGCATTACCCAATTCCGAAAAAAATATTCTTCAAATAAAAGCAGATCATTTCTTCAAATTTAAATCCTTTGAAATGTATCACGCTGCCGGAGTTGCCGTTCCGGTTTTTGCCTTAAGAACCGAAAATGGTTTTGGTGTTGGTGAATTTCCAGACTTAAAAGGTTTGGCAGATTGGGCAGCTAAAACAAATCTTTCTGTTTTACAGATTCTTCCGATCAATGATACGACTGCTAATTACACTTGGACCGATTCCTATCCTTACGCGGCAATCTCAGTGTATGCGCTTCATCCTCAATATTTGTCGGTCGAAAAATTGGAATATGCTTTACCCAAAGAATTGCTGAAGGAATTTGAAGCTGAGAAGGCAGCGTTGAATGATTTAAGTTTGATCGATTATGAACAGATGATTTCTGGAAAGTGGAAGTATATTAAAACAATTTTTGAAACCAATAAAGATAAAATTCTTAAAGACAGAAACTTTAAAAAGTTTATTAAAGAAAATGAAGATTGGTTAATTCCATATTCTGCTTTCTGCGTTTTGAGAGATAAATATAAAACGCCCAACTTCAACGACTGGAAAACCCATAAGAAATATATAGCCGGAAAAATCGCTCCTTTCTTTACGGTGAAAAGTAAAGATTATGAGAGTTCAATGCTTCATGCCTGGGTGCAGTATCAACTTCACTTACAGTTGAAAGACGCGATCGATTATACCCATGATCTTGGAATTTCTGTAAAAGGAGATCTGCCGATCGGAATTTATAGATATTCCGTAGAAGCCTGGGCAGAACCAGAGTTATTTGGAATGGATTTTCAAGCTGGCGCACCACCAGATCAGTTTACCGATCTAGGGCAAAACTGGGAATTCCCGACTTATAATTGGGAAGCGATGAAAGAAGATGGTTACCGTTGGTGGAAAAACCGTTTTAAAGCATTAGAACAATATTTTGATGCGATGCGAATTGATCACATTCTTGGTTTCTTTAGAATCTGGAGAATGCCGATGACTGCAACGCAAGGTATTTTAGGATATTTTTATCCAGCTATTCCCGTTGTAATGGATGAGTTTGAAGCACGAGGAATTTACTTTAATGAAGATCGTTATTGCAAGCCATTTATCAATGATCAGATTTTATGGGATTATTTCGGAGAGGAAAGAGAAACTATTCATAATCACTTCATGAATAATCATTTTGATGGAACTTATACCTTTAAAGAAGAGTTTGACAATCAAAGAAAACTAACGGATTATTTTAAAGCGAACCCTCAAGGTTGGGCAGAAGACCGATTAATTTCCTTAGCTGCAAATGTGCTTTTCGTAAAAGAAGATGTTGCTGGTGAAGATGCGGTATATCATCCTCGATTTAATATTGAAAAGACCAGTTCTTATCAGTATTTGAACGACGACGATAAAAGAAAACTCTCAGATTTATATGTTGATTATTTCTTCAAAAGACAAGATGGGTTATGGTATCAACAGGCCATGGAAAAACTTCCTGTGATTTTGAATGCGACTGATATGTTGATTTGTGGTGAGGATTTAGGCTTGGTTCCAGAATCAGTGCCGCAAGTGATGGATCGTTTAGGAATTACTGCTTTGAAAGTTCAGCGTATGCCGTCCGACAATATTCCTTGGTACGATCCGAAACATGCTGGTTATATGAATGTTGTTACTGCAAGTTCTCACGACAGTTCGACTCTGCGTCAGTGGTGGCATGAGGATCGCGGGTTGAGTTATCAGTACTTCCAAAAGCAGTTAGGTCAATACGGTACAGCACCTTGGGATTTAGAGCCACAATTGGCAGAGATGATTATGAAGCAGCATCTTTATAATGAAGCAATGTTGGCGATTTTCCCGATGCAGGAGTTTTTAGCAACGGATAAAGAACTAACAAATCCAAATATGGACGAAGAACGGATTAATAATCCCGCTGTTTTTCCACATTACTGGAGATACAGAATGCATTTGAATGTAGGAGAACTATTAAATCACTATGATTTTAATCAGAAAATCGCTCATTGGGTTTCTGATTCGAATAGAATTTAAAAAATATTTTTATGCAATTTCAATCATTATCAAAGAAGATTGAAATTAAATTTTAGATGCTGATATTCAATATATTATAGAAGAAGTTAACACTTAGGTTTTAACTTCTTTTTCATTTAGCTATCAAAAGAATAGTGCTATTGATAAATTGATGATAATTTGTTGTAATCTAAAAATTTCAGTTAAAAAATTGGCACGTTATTTATACATTAGTTAAATGATTAATCTAAACAGAAATTAAAAATGAAAAAAATACTACTTGGGTTATCAGTGTTTTTAATGACATTGGTTTCCGCACAGAATTACCCGGATTATTATCCAAACGGAAATAATAACAGCGGTTATAACAATGGGAATTATTACGGAAATGAAGATGATGAGTTTTACTTTCCAGATGATTACTACTACGAATATCCTTCCGACTATTATAGCAGTGCTTTATATCAGGATTATTACAATGATTACCGCAGAAGTATCAATGATGTAAACTGGAATCGTTTTGTAGCGATGCACCGATTGTCACCTTGGCAAGTGCAGCAGATCATGATGCTGAATGACAGTTTCTCTTCTTACTCTGCATTTAATTCTTATTACAGATATAATCCAGACAGATGGTATTACGATCGATTTTATGCGATGCAAAGGATTTTAGGACCAAGTGTTTTTATAGTTTTTCAAAATAATTATTACAACGGATACAATCCAATTGTCTATTATCAGAATTATAACAGAAGACATTATGCAAGAAACATTTATGTAGTCCCAAGATACCGTAATGTAAACATTAATGTTTATAAAGTGAACAAAGTTCAGTATCATCAAACGAATCCAAGACAGAATATTGGTTTTCAGCCAACGCCACGAACTGGATCAACAGCCAATTTAAATGGAACTCGCGACAATGGATTTAGAAATGATGGGATGAAAACTGAAGCTAACACCAGAAATAATTCAATCAGAACCGAAAATAACGGTGATAGAAATAATGCGCTTAGAAAGGAAAGTGCTAATACGAGAAACAACAGTGTAAGAACTCAGCCACAATCTCCGGCAAACAACGGAGGTTTTAGAAATAATTCAGGTATTAGAAACGAAAGTGTGCGAAGTACCGCTCCTACCAGAAAAGTAGAAAGCAACTCAGGAACTCGTAGCAACCAAAAGATAGAATCTAGAACGCCAAGTTCTAGTTCAAGAAACTCGGGTCAACGTTTTACCACCCGATAATTTTAGATTTTAATGTTAATAATGATGGAGAGCAGTTTTTTAAGACTGCTCTTTTTTGGTAAATAAATTGGGAAAATTGAAATAGAATTGGTAGAATGAAATTGATCGAGAATTTTGTGAAATTAACACCAATATAAAATTATGTATGTAATGATTATGTTAAAGTGAATTGTTTAGCCATCTAATATTTTCCATATTTTTATTTAAAATTTATTTTTAACAAAAATTTATAGTTTAGGTCTTTTAACCATTCCAAATTTTATATATCAAACCATTAGAAAACGTTTAACAGAATAAGTTCTAGCGAATTATCTTTTAACAAAAGTTTATGATACAGCGGTTTAACAATCAATAATCGTCTGCATCCAAACAATAGAAAATGATTAACAATACAAAATTTATAAAATGAAAAAATTAGTTTTAAGTGTAGCTTTAGTAGCAGTGGGAACATTTGCAATGGCTCAACAAAATCAAAGAATGCAGAAAATGGATCCGGCTAAAATGGAGCAGAAAAGAGCAGATCATCTGAAGCAGATGCAAATGGATTTAAATCTTTCAGAAGCTCAGGTTTCAAAAATAAAAGTTTTACAGGATCAAAGAATGGCAGAAAGAAAAGAGAATGCTCCGCAAATGCAGGCTGAACGGAAAGCTAAAATGGATCAAATGAAAGCGAAGCGTGATCAAAATGAGGCAGAAATGAAAAATATTCTAACGCCAGCACAATACCAAAAGTGGGAAGCAATGAAAAAAGAAAAAATGCAGGAGCGAGGAAAAATGATGAAAGGAAAGAAAATGATGCAAATGCAAAAGACCAAATAATTAGTTCATAATTTTATTTTTTAATGTTAGGCGGGACATATGTTCCGCTTTTTTTTATGAGCAAATTTTAATTATATTTGTTTAAATAGAATTAATGATGATCAGTACAAAAATAGCAGATTTGCTTAATGACCAAATTACCAACGAGCAATTTGCAGCTCAATATTATCTCTCAATGTCAGCTTGGTTTTCCGCTAGGGACTTAGACGGAATTGCCAACTATTTCCGCATACAAAGCAAAGAAGAGTTAATGCATGCCGATAAAATGTTCGATTACATGAACGACGTTGGTGCAGAAATCAGAGTGGGAGCCATCGAGCAGCCACCTCACGAATTCGCTAACGCCATCGACATTTTCGAGAAAGCTTTGGCACACGAAAAATTAGTCACCAGAAGTATTTTTAATATTCTAAAAAACGCCAATGATGAGGGTGATTTCGCAACGGTTTCATTCCTTCAGTGGTTTGTAACGGAGCAGGTAGAAGAAGAAGCGAATGCTTCCCAACTCGTCACCAAAATAAAAATGGTTTCCGACAATCCGTCCGCCTTATATCTTTTCGATCAGGAATTGGCGCAGAGGGTTTTGGGTCCGTTAGCGAATTAATTATTTCTTAAAAATTTACGGATGAAAAAAATCTACCAGTTGTGCTTCGCCGTGGTGTCATTGTGGAGTTTTGCGCAGGATTATGCAGTAGCTTCCATACCAGAAAATCTTCTCGTGAATGCCAATGCGGTGATCAGAGAACATTCGGAAGATTATATTCTGAAATCGGTGAATGAGATGACGGTGAAAAAAAACCATGTGGTAACCATCATGAGTGCAGCTGGTGATCGATACTCAACCATTTTTATTCCGTACAATCCTACGACCAAAGTCAACAACATTAAAGTGGAGATGCTGGATGGAGCTGGGAAAGTAATTAAAACTTTTGCTAAAAAGGATTTTTCTGATTACACCAATAATCCAAGTGCAGGATTATATACCGATGACCGTATTTTAGTTCTTCGTACCATTTCAACAAAATATCCTTTTACCTTAAAAACATCGTACGAAACCAATACATCGAATACGATTTATCTAAGTAGTTTTTCACCCATGAACAGTTACAATGTGGCGTTGGAAAAAACCAATTTAAGCATTACCAATAATTCTGGGATTACCGTTCGGACGAAAACCAATGATAAACCATTGGGCAAAGTCTCCGAATCTAAAGACGGAAATGTCTGGAAATATTCTTATCAAAATATTCCAGCGATTAACCATGAGGATTTATCGCCAAGTCTAGATTTCCTAATTCCGAATGTTGAGTTTTCTCCAGAGAAGTTTTCGTTAGCAGGAAAACAAGGGGATTTAACCGATTGGAACAGTTTCGGGAAGTGGTATTTTAATGATCTGATCAATCCGGTTTCCCAAATTACACCCGAGATCTCTGCTGAAGTTGCGGCGCTGAATTTATCAGGAACCACTTCTGAAAAGGTCAAGACTCTATACCAATACATGCAGAACAAAACCCGATATGTGTTGATCGCTATGGGAATTGGTGGCTGGCAACCGATGCCTGCTTCCGAAGTAAGTAAGAAAGGTTACGGCGATTGTAAAGCATTGACCAATTATATGAGGACTTTGCTTCAGGCGGCTGGGATTCCTTCTTATTATGCCGTTATTTATAATGATGATTCGGTGATTAGTTTTGATAAAGACTTTCCAAAGTTATCTGGGAATCATGTTATTTTAATGGTTCCGACGGAAAAGAGTCCGATTTGGTTAGAAAATACTTCGCAGAGAATTGCTTTTAATCATCTTTCCTATTCATCACACAACCGAAATGTTTTAGCCGTTGATGAGAATGGAATTAAAATCATCGATACTCCCGTTTACAAACCTGAGGAAAGCAAAGAAGTACTTGTTGCAAAAGTACAATTGGCAGAAGACGGAACGATTACTTCTGATGCTAATTTCCAGTTTACTGGCGGACAATATGATACCAATCTTGGTTTGTTCAGTTTGAAAAATGATGAAGTTCAGGAAGCTTTGAAGAACAGACATTACAATTTGCAACTCGATAAAATTGAAATTAAAAACCTTTTAAATAATCGTGATGATGTTAGAATTAGTTACGATCTTAATTTAAAAGCGAAAAGCTTCTCAAAGAAATTAGGCAACGATTTGTTTTTTCCGGTGATGCCTTTCTATCAGGCAGTTAGTTTTACGACCAACACCGAAAGGAAACTTCCTTTTGAAACCGCTTTTCCTTTTCAGGATGATTATGAAATAGAGTTCACCGCGCCAACTGGTTATCGCTTTTCAGATTTGCCGGATGCATCAGAGTTCTCGACGGAATTTGGAGCGTATTCGCTTCAATATAAAATGAACGGTGAAAAACTAATGGTCCGCAGAATCCTAACCATTAAAAAAGGACTTTATCCGAAAGAAAAATTTAAGGATTACGTGGATTTTAGAAAGAAAACAGCCAGTAAGGACAATACCAAAATTTTAATCTCAAAAATATGATCAGAAAATTTACCCTTTTAATCGGATGCTTTTTCGCGAGTATCCTTTATTCACAACATAAATTCCTTAATGATCCAAAGCTTTCTGACGCAGATTTGAAAAGTACGCAATCGAAAATAGAAGCCGATGCACCCGCAGAAGTTTTATACCGTTCCGTTCATTATATGATTGATTACAATGGTTTCTTAACTCAAGAAATAGTGAGTCGCGTAAAAATTTACAATAAAGAAAACGCTGGAGATTATCTTGATTATGAAATTCCGGTCTATG
Organism: Flavobacteriales bacterium UBA5040; assembly: GCA_002415135.1. Taxonomy (GTDB): domain Bacteria; phylum Bacteroidota; class Bacteroidia; order Flavobacteriales; family Weeksellaceae; genus Kaistella. Next base: position 127,562 of record DIBY01000022.1, read on the forward strand.
ACAATGGTAAAGGCGATCGCGAAACTTTGAGTAATTTGAAAGCAGTCACCTACAATTGGGAAGATGGAAAAAAAACCACCACCAAAATTCAGCGTGATGAGAAGTTTAAATCAAAAGAAGATAAAAATTACACGATTACTAAATTTGCCTACGCAAATGTGAAAAATGGGTCGGTTGTCGAATATTCTTATAAACTTTACAGTCCTTTTCTATCTTCTACGCCAAGAATTTTAATTGAAGAAGAGATTCCTGTTAGTTATGTAGAATATGTTTTCGATCATCCAAAACCACTTGGGTATTCTATTAATTACAAAGGAAGTGTAACGCCAACGCACCGTGATTCTGGTCAGAAAACCTTATATGGGAACGAATATCAAACGTATCGGTTTGCTTATGAAAAACTTCCCGCCTTCAAAGACGAGAAATATGTTTTAAATAATAACAATTATAAAACGGGGATCAAGGCAGAGCTTAATTCAACCATGATCAACAACGTTTTCAAATCGTATGCGATGTCCTGGGCTGATATTCAGAAAAGATTGTATGAGCATGATGATTTTGGTTTACAGTTGAAAAGAGACAATTTGGTTAAAAATGTATTGCCTGCAGATATTCTGGAAATGACCAACCGACTGGAAAAAGCCGATGCAATTCTAAAATTTGTCCAAAAAAATTACACCTGGAATAAAGAGGATGAAACCTTTACCGATAAAGGAATCAAAAATTTAATTACCACCAAAATTGGAAATACGGCGGAGATCAATCTTCTACTAACAATGCTTTTGAGAAATGCTGGTTTTGATGCAGATCCAGTGGTGTTGTCAACGATTAAGAGAGGAATGCTACTGGCGTACAATCCATCAATTTCTCAGCTTAATTTTGTACTGGCTTCCTTTAATGAAAATGGAAAAATTTATCTTTTAGATGGGACTTCGAAATTGACGGAAGTGAATATGATTTCTCCTCGAGCGTTGAATCAGTATGGAATTGTGATGACGAAAGATGAAGCAAAGCAGATCAATGTTATTTATCCAGAAGTAAGTAAAACCGTTCTTTCTATTGATGCGAAATTACTGCCCGACGGAACGATGGAAGGTAAATTTGCCGATCGCGATACGAAATTATACGCCATGATTGCCAATGAAAATTTTACAGAAGATGAAAAAACTTTTGCGAAAAATTATCAGGATGAATACAAATTTCCGTTTACCAACATGAAACACGGCTTGCAGAAAAACAATGATTTCGAAACAAGTTTTGATTTTACTTCTGATACTTTTGTAGATAATATCGGAAATAAACTGGTCTTTAATCCATTGCTGTTTTTGTATTCTCAGAATCACAGTTATAATCAAACCGAGCCGAGAAGATCAGATATCGAATTTTACTCCGCGTTTGACAGAATAAAAAAGGTGACTGTTACTCTTCCGGATGGTTACGAATTTGAAAATGTACCAAAGTCTAAGAAATTCAGAACCGAAGATAACGCCTTACAATATGCTTATGTTGTTACACAAACTGGCAATAAGTTGACGGTCGAAACTACGGTTAAAATCGATGATTCTATTTTCCCAAAAGAATATTATCCAGCTTTTAAACAGATATATGACAATGTCACCAAGATGGAAGCACAGGTTGTAACCGCAGTTAAGAAGAAATAATCAAGATTTTTTAATTAAAAATAAAAACCTGTCTCATTTTTGAGACAGGTTTTTTTTAGACATAAACGATTTGGGATTCAATTACTTTCTTGCCCAGTTTCTCTAAAACAGATTCGTATTCGTCCAATTGTAATTGATGTTTTTCCAATTCATCACCAGTTTTGAAATCGATGATGATAATTCCATCCTCGGTTTCTATCAAACGGTCCGGACGATAGATTGATGAGGTTCCGTTTTCAGAGATCATAATGTCTTTTTCATTGATGACCACTTGATTTTCGACGAAATACCTGGCGTAATTTTCATTATTAATGATATTGAAGATCCGGTCATTGATCTGCAATTTTTCTTCGTTCGTAATGGTTCCTTCTAAAAGGTAGCTTTCCAATACTTTTTCGACGTCTTTCGCTGTATTAATTCGGGCTAAAATCTCATGGGTAAAAATTCCCATTCGCACTTTTTCGACGCGGTTTTGATAGTTTTTTGTCGGTGTTGCAATTTTAATTGCGTTCGGATATTTATCTTTTTCAGACGTTAGATGAATTGCTTTGGTCGTGAATTCGGTACTTTTTTTCTCGCTTTTCTTTTTTAAATGGTCCTCTGAAACTTCATATAGATCAAATGATGAACTCGGTTCGCCACTTTCATCACGAGGGATTTTCGATTCTAAAAAATCGTAGATCTCTAAATGATTGGCAGATTTATTCGGTTTTTCAATATAGAAGAAAAGTTGTTCTGCTGCTCTTGTTGTAGCTACATATTGAAGGCAAAATTGATCAATTTTTTCCTGATAAGAATTTTCATTATTAAAGTCTGCGATCTCATTATCATAAATTTCTAATGAAGTATCAAAGAAATTAACGTTCACAGAATTGAGTTGCTCTTCAGCACTGGTGCCAAACCAATAACTACTTTTCTTAGAGCCAGCCGCATTTTTCATAGGCAAAAGCACCACTGGAAATTCCAAACCTTTTGATTTGTGGATCGTCATGATCTGTACCGCATCTACGTTTTCAGACGCTTGGATGGTTTTAGTGTTGGCTTCTTCATTCCAATATTTTAAAAACTCTTTAAGAGTAGAACCTGCATTTTGAGAATAGCCATAAAGCATTTCCAGATAATTAAAAAGGAAATCAGTTTCCTTATCTTTCACCGAAAATTCATGTAAGAAATGTTCAATGAAATTATAAAGATTCAGTTGAAGCAGATCCTTGGACTGTAATTGAAGTCCATATTTCTCTGCAATGAAAACTTCCATTTCCGATTTAGTTTTCAATGCGAGAATCTCCATAATTTCATTGCTGAAATCTTCCATTTCTATTCGTACTAAAATCTTTAAATAATAAAGCATTTTTACAGTAAACTGAAAGTTTTTCGGATTTTCTTCCCACTGCAAAAATTCAGTCAATGCTAGTAATGTAAGCGACAGATTCAGCGTTAGACCCGATTCTGAAATGGTTTTTATGTAAACTTCCTCGTTTTTATAATTGACTTTTAAATTCCCTAATAATTGAGAGAACGTGAAAATATCAAAATTTCCACGACAAAGAATCGTAATGTCTGAAAACCGGTAATCATTGGCTAAACAGCTTTCAATATCATCCCGCATTTTTTCGGTCGCCCCATCATAAAATTCACTTTTCTTACTGGCATTTTCAATAAGATTGATGCGTACTCGACCTTCCATCTCCGATTTCGCCGTTTGCTGAGAACCATTTCCAAAGATTTCCTGGTGTTCGTCTTCCGTAAATTGAGACATGAATTGATACAGTTGATTATTGAAATCAACAATATTTTTTGCACTTCGATAATTATTTTCCAGATTTTCAAGTTTTGCAAAAACGGGTGCTATCTCTTTTTTATTGATAATATCCAGCATCAGTTGAGAATCGCCACCACGAAAACGATAAATGCTTTGCTTAGGATCGCCAACCAAAGTAAAACTCATGTGTTCCTGGGAGACTGCGTGATCTCTTAACGGAAGGAAATTTTGCCATTGCAATAAAGAGGTATCCTGAAATTCATCAAAGAAATAATGAGAAAACTTAGTTCCGATTTTTTCATAAATGAAAGCAGTTGGTTCTTCCCGAAGATTCTCATGAATCATAATGTTGAATTTCGACAGTAAAACTAAATCGTTCTCCTGTTCGATTTCTGCCAGTTTATCCTGAATATCCTTATTTACTTTTAAAGGTAAAAGCGCATTAAGAATTTTCTGTTTCTTTTCAGCTTCAACGTGATTAGCGATTATTTTTTTACGGTTTGCTCTCAAATAATCCAGAATTTCCAGAATCTCGGATTGTTTATGCTTGGCTTTAGAGGAGCAACCTTTGCAATTATTTTCGTCTCTTTTGTCTTCCTCTTCTTGCGTTAAATATAGTTTAGGCGTTTTATTATTAAGGAATTTTTCAAAGAAACCAGCGATTCCATTGGCGCCACTGAAGAAATCGCCTACTTCTAAATCTTTCTCTCTCAGTAAGCTCATCACATCTTCCGCAATTCTAATGGAATCTTCTTTTAAATCTTTGATGCTTTTTCGAAGATTTTTTTTAGTCCTTTCATAAACTTCCCAATCGAAATCCTTGTTTTCGTTCAATTGAAAGTAATGTTTGTCCTGAACATATTCTTTCGCCGAGTTATAAAGGGTTTTGTTGAGATCAATGCGGTCATTATTATCCAGTGTATAATTCACGAAATCCATAAAGGCTTCAGAAATTTTATTTTCTTCGCCAATATCTTCCAGCATTTTGTCAACTGCTTCAATAAGAAAAGGCTCGGGATTAATTTCTAAATTAAAATTTTGTGCTAAACCTAATTCCTGCGCAAAACTTCGGACCAGTTTAGCATTAAACTTATCGATCGTCCCGATATTTAAAGTAGAGTAGTGGTGAAGAACATAATCCAGCATTTTTTTCGAACGTTCATGCAAATCCTTTAAAGGAATATTAAAACCTTCATTTTTGAGTTTTTCCTGAATATTGATGAGGTCGTTATTCGTTTCGTACGTTTCCAATGAAAACTTTTTCAGCCAGTCGATAATTCGGTGCTTCATTTCATTGGCAGCTTTATTAGTGAAAGTAAGCGCCAGGATATTTCTGATTTTATCAGCTTGCGATGGATATTTTAAACAAATAGTTAACAGGTTCTGAACCAGGGCATAAGTCTTTCCGGAGCCAGCAGAAGCGTTGATTACTTTATAGTCGGGTTGCATCATTTTAATTTATTGAGTTTAAAAATAGTAAAATAATTTGTCAATTCAGAAAAAAATCTTACTTTTGCAATCCAAAATGAGATGTAAATTATGTTAATAATCCCAGTAAAAGATGGTGAATCCATCGACAGAGCTTTAAAAAAGTACAAAAGAAAATTCGACAAAACAGGAACTATCAGAGCTCTTAGAAGTCGTCAACAATTCAATAAGCCTTCTGTTGTGAAGAGAGCAGCTAATACCAAAGCCGCTTACAAACAAAGAAACTTAAGCATCGAAGAACAAGCTTAAAGAAAATTTTCTTTACGAAAATATCTAAATCACTTTTCAAATACTTATATTTGAGAAGTGATTTTTTGTTGTATATAGTACCATGATAGAACGATTCTTAGAATACATTGAAGTCGAGAGACGCTACTCTCCGCACACGGTGACGAGTTATCGTAAAGACTTAACCGATTTCTCCGTTTTTCTGTTGAAAAGAGAATCGAATCAGGATTTTACCCAAGTCGATAAAAAGATCATAAGAAATTTTATGACAGAATTAAGCGCGTCTGAAATTTCTAAGCGCAGTATCAATCGAAAACTATCGTCTTTAAGAAGTTTTTTCTTATTTCTCTTAAAAGTCGGTGATGTCAAAGTTTCACCACTGGAGAATATTCAATCTTTAAAATTTTACGCCGAAAAACAAATTCCTTTTTCTAAAGCAGAAATGGAAGAACTGGAGTCTTTAGAGTCTCAACCCAAAAGCGGAAGCTTTCTAAAAGAGCTCATTATTGAGACGTTATATCAGACAGGAATGCGGAAAGCAGAACTGACAGGTTTGCTATTTCATAATGTTGATTTTAGTAAAAAAGAACTTAAAGTGATCGGTAAGGGCAATAAATCCCGGATCATTCCTATTTCTGATAAATTGATAGAAAGTCTGGAACGTTATTTACGGATAAGAAAACCTCTGGAAGCGAGTGAGATGTATTTTTTCGTCAGCGAAAAGGGTAAAAAAATTAATGATAAATTTGTCTATTCTGCCGTTAATTCCTACCTTGGTCAGGTCACTTCGAAGACCAAAAGAAGCCCTCATGTTTTAAGACACAGTTTTGCAACTCATGTTTTAGAAAATGGGGCTGAAATTTCTAAAGTGAAGAAATTAATGGGACATTCGTCTTTGGCCTCAACGCAAGTTTATACCACAGCGAATATCGAACAATTAAAGAAAGTGTTTAACAATGCTCATCCTAGAGCAAAAAAAAATCCAGATTATGAAAATTAAAGTTCAGTCAATCGGCTTGACTCCGCATGCACCACTTGAAGAGTATTTAGAAAAGAAACTCAATAAGTTAGAAACATTTTATGATAAGATTCACGGATGTCAGGTCTTTCTTAAAGTAGAAAACGGTGGAGGTAAAGAAAATAAGACCGCAGAGATTAAATTGGAGGTTCCAGGTGATGATATCGTGGTAAAAAAGACTTCTGCCTCTTTTGAAGAGAGTATTGATCTTTGTGCTGATGCAGCTAAAAAACTGTTAATCAAGAAGAAAGAATTGGCATAAAAAAAAATATTAAAAAAGTTTCATAAATATTTGTAGGATTCAAAAAAACTACCTTATATTTGCACTCGCAAAAACAGATAAGAAGTTCTTTAAAATCTTTGCCTCCGTAGCTCAGCTGGCTAGAGCAGCTGATTTGTAATCAGCAGGTCGTGGGTTCGAGTCCCTCTGGAGGCTCATATAAAAAATAAAAATTGGGGAGGTTCCAGAGTGGCCAAATGGATCAGACTGTAACTCTGCTGTCTTACGACTTCGTAGGTTCGAATCCTACTCTCCCCACATTTTTTATTTGAAAAAGTTTTTGTGTATTTGTAAATTTATTGTAGATTTGCAAACCGTTTACCAACAGTTTTTGGAAACAAAAATGCGGAAGTAGCTCAGTTGGTAGAGCGTCAGCCTTCCAAGCTGAATGTCGCGAGTTCGACCCTCGTCTTCCGCTCTAAAAAATCACAACCAGTACAGCGGCTTGTGATTTTTTTTTAATCTTTTGCCGACTTAGCTCAGGGGTAGAGTGCTTCCTTGGTAAGGAAGAGGTCGTGAGTTCAAATCTCATAGTTGGCTCTATTGAATCTCTCTTTTTTTAAGAGAGATTTTTTGTTTTTAACAACTGCTCTATATTGAATTGGTGTTCTTTCAATTCTGATGATTCTCAATTCTACCTGTTGGTTATCACATTCAATTTAGAAATTTTTGGAAACGTTTTATTGTTTAAAAAAGCGATTTTGATCTAATATGAACCTCCAAAAGGGATTTATTTTGATTGAATTAAAAATTTTTTGGAAAATAGTGGTTATCAATTATTAATCAGAATTTTATATTAAATCAAATACCATAAAGGTTTGTCAGCATTTATCTAAAGTATTAAATTGTTAAAATTATACCAAAAACTAAAATGTTTTAATAAATCTTATTTATAGATTTTCTCAAATAAATATTTTTCTGTAAATTTGCACTCCGGTAATTCGCTTATTATAGAGAATGTTATCAATCGAGATTTTTAAATGTTCAACTTTTTTCTAAGAAAAAGGATTTGAATATTTAAAAAATCACTATATTTGCGCACCGAAAAAAGGAATAATTAATTAAATAAATATTTATATCATGGCAAAGGAAACGTTTAATCGTAACAAACCACACTTGAACATTGGTACCATCGGTCACGTAGACCATGGTAAAACTACACTTACTGCTGCAATCAGCAAGGTGTTATCTGACAAAGGATACGGGACAGCAAGAGATTTCTCTTCTATCGATTCTGCACCAGAAGAAAAAGAAAGAGGTATTACAATCAATACTTCACACATTGAATATGAAACTGCAAACAGACACTACGCTCACGTAGACTGTCCAGGTCACGCCGATTATGTTAAGAACATGGTTACTGGTGCTGCTCAAATGGATGGTGCTATCTTAGTAGTTGCTTCTACAGACGGACCAATGCCTCAAACTAGAGAGCATATCCTTCTTTGTCGTCAGGTAAACGTACCTAACGTACTTGTATTCATGAACAAAGTTGACATGGTTGACGATGTTGAATTATTAGAATTAGTAGAAATGGAAGTAAGAGAACTTCTTTCTTCTTATGACTATGATGGTGACAATACACCAGTTATTCAAGGTTCTGCTCTAGGAGGTCTTAACGGAGATCCTAAGTGGGTAGCTAAAATCGAAGAATTAATGGATGCTGTTGATTCTTGGATCGAACTTCCAACAAGAGACGTTGACAAAACTTTCTTAATGCCGATCGAAGATGTATTCTCTATTACAGGTCGTGGTACAGTTGCTACAGGAAGAATTGAAGCAGGTGTTATCAATACAGGTGATCCAGTAGATATCGTAGGTATGGGTGATGAAAAATTAACATCAACTGTAACAGGAGTAGAAATGTTCCGTAAGATCTTAGATAGAGGTGAAGCAGGTGATAACGTAGGTATCTTGTTAAGAGGTATTGAAAAAACTGACATCAAAAGAGGTATGGTAATCGCGAAAGCAGGATCTGTAACTCCACACAAAAAATTCAAAGCAGAGGTTTATATCCTTTCTAAAGAAGAAGGTGGTCGTCACACTCCATTCCACAACAAATACCGTCCACAGTTTTATGTTAGAACTACAGACGTTACAGGTGAGATCTTCTTACCGGAAGGTGTAGAAATGGTAATGCCAGGAGATAACTTAACAATTACAGTAGAATTGTTGCAGCCAATCGCTCTTAACGTAGGTCTTAGATTTGCAATTAGAGAAGGAGGTAGAACAGTTGGTGCAGGTCAGGTAACTGAAATCACTGATTAATTTCTAAAATATAATTAATGTTCCGTAGGGAAACTTACGGAACATTTTTAATCTACGGGCATCGTCCAATGGTAGGATACCGGTCTCCAAAACCGTTGATCAGGGTTCGAGTCCTTGTGCCCGTGCAAATAAAAGATAATGAGTTTAGTAGATTTTGTTAAAGGTTCTTATTTTGAATTCAAAGATAAAGTAGAGTGGCCGAAGTGGCCTGAGCTGCAATCGTCTACAGTAGTTGTTACTATTGGTACGGTGATTTTAGCACTTTTTGTCTTTGGTGTTGATTCATTGTTCAGTAAATCTATTGCGAATATAATTTCGCTCTTTATCAATCTGTTCAATTAAAATTATTTTCCAACAATGAGTGACTTGAAGTGGTATGTTCTTAAATCCATCAGTGGACAGGAAAATAAGGTGAAAGCCTATATTGAGAACGAAATGAAGCATTATGGCTTAGAGGATTTCGTAACTCAAGTAGTCATTCCTATGGAAAAAGTAATCCAGATAAGAAATGGTAAAAAGGTACCGAAAGAAAAACCTTATTACCCAGGATACTTAATGGTAGAAGCGAATCTGGTAGGAGAAGTTCCTCACATTATCAAAAATATTCCAGGTGTGATCTCGTTTTTGAGTTCAACCAAAGGTGGTGATCCTGTACCAATGCGTAAATCAGAAGTGAATAGAATGTTAGGTAGAATGGATGAGCTTTCTGAGTTCGCACTCGAAACAGCAATTCCTTTTGTTGTAGGTGAAAACGTAAAAGTGATCGATGGTCCATTCAATGGTTTCAACGGTACAGTAGAAAAACTTCACGAAGACAAAAAGAAAATAGAAGTTTCAGTAATGATTTTCGGAAGAAAAACTCCAATGGAATTAAGCTTTATGCAGGTAGAAAAAGTGTAACATGTTTACATTGTAAATATAGAAAGAACCAATTTTGGTTCTTTTTTTTTGCTCAAAACTTCTATTATGTTTAGCTTCGCAAAAATTTAAAATAGGTATAAAAATTTCTATCTTTTAGTTTTAACGGTCCTTTTTGCTGGACTACAAAATGTGAGTGCTCAAGATGTGGTTTTGTATAATCAGTTACAGGAACCAGATGGCAATATGGTGAGTGCGTCGTCGTCAATATCGCGAAGTATCCATTTGGCGGATGACTTTTCATTTAGTGCAGATTCTAAAATCAATAAAGTGACCTTTGATGGAGCGCAGATCGCTAACAGTCTTGGTTCAATCTTATTGTCGGCTGATTTTTACATTGTCGAGGGTGAAGCTTTGGCCACAGCGCCTGGAACAGAGAACGTAGTTTATCAGTCTGTCGGAAACTTAGATGGTGTAACACGTTTAAGCAATGGTTATCTTCAGAATTTTGTGATCGATCTGAGTGGTAAGAATATCAATTTGCAAGCTAACAAGAAATATTGGGTGATTTTCAGTGTTAATATCAATGCGCCATACCCTTCAAGTGTCACCGACTGGTATAACTTTCCTGGATACAACACTGTCGGGACTAGTTTAGCGAAAAAATATACCAATGGAGCTTGGGGTAACTTACCTACCGGTTTAACTTTTAAAATTGAAGGAAAAACAACTTTAGGTACAACTGAAACTTTTACAAGCAAAACGAATGTTTTTGTAACAACGTCCGTATCACAGACTTTAGAGGTAAAACTTAAGGATTTCAAATCTTTATCTGTATTTGATTTCTCCGGTAAGCAATTACTGACTTCTGAAAAGACCGTTAATAATATTGCGTTTCTAGCGCAAGGAATATATTTAGGAGTTGTAACTACTGAAAACGGTAAAAGAATTTCGGCTAAATTTATTAAAAAGTAATTCATTTAAATAATTGACGTTTTATAATGAGCGTTACAAAACTAAAGGCCATTCGAAAGAGTGGTCTTTTCATTTTTAAATTTAAATCCATTTTTTAAAACAGTTTCTTTTATTATTTATGGACTACATAATACTTTGGTCATTGATGTGTTTAATCAATTTTAAATAGGTGATTTAACTTATAGACTTTGCTTTTGTGAATTTACCTTTGTTATCATAAAAACTTAAACGATGAAAACAAATGTGAAAATCCTGTTTCTATGTTGTGGTATTTACTTAAACGCACAATATAACTATCCCTCAACCCCCGTGAAAGCAGTAATTGATAACTATAATGGAGTGAACATAACGGATAATTACAGGTGGCTGGAAGATATCAAGAATCCGGAAGTAACTGATTGGTTTAAAAAACAGGCTGATTTTAGTAAAAATTATATTGAAAAAATTTCCGGTCGCGATCAGCTATTTAATGATATGAAATATCTGGATGAGTTGAAAAGTGAAGAGTTTTATAATGCTAAAAAAAGCGGGGACAATTATTTCTACACTAAGATTTTGAGAGGAGAAAAAGTTGCAAAATTGTATATGCGTGATGCAGCGGGGAAAGAAACACTTATTTTCGACCCGGAAAAATACGTTGCTGGTAAAACGTATGAGATTCAGGATTTCTCACCCAATAAAGATGGATCTATTTTGGCGATGGGTTTAGCAGAAAGCGGTGCGGAAATAGGTGAAAGCCGATTCATCGATATAAAAACTCAGAAACTTTTCCCCGATGTTTTGGCTCCGGTTTGGGGAGGAATTAGTGCGTGGACACCAGATCAAAAGTCTGTTTTGTACATCAAACTTCAAAATAAAGACAATACCAGCAATGATATGTTGAGAGATATGCGCTCCATGCAGCATACTCTTGGGACTGAATCTGGCAATGATATTGAAATCGCATCCCGATTGAAGAATCCTTCACTTCCTATCAAACCTGAAAACTGGATAGCTACTTATTTTACTGATGATTATAAGTTGATGTTTCTCGCGATAGGTTCTGTTAAAAATGAGCAACTTGTTTATTATGCGTCAGCGTCAGAATTTGGTTCTCCAGTCATCAATTGGAAACCTTTTATCGAATATAATGATGAAATTACAAATTATGAAGTCGTTGGGAATAAAGTGTTTTTTCTTACACACAAGAATGCTCCTAATTTTAAAATTGAAGTGACAGATCTCAATAAACCTGATTTCAAAAATGCTAAAACTGTTGTTCCCGAAGGAAAAAATTTAATTTCCCGAATGACCGCTACCAAGAATTATTTAGTTTACGGAGTTGCGAACGGAATGAATACCGAAATTTATAAAGTTGATGGCAATAATCTGCAAATAAGTAAAATGCCACTTCCGCAAGGGAGTAATGCGGTGCTGCCACTAAACAGTCGGGAAGGAGATGAGGCCGTGGCCGTTAATTATGGCTGGTTAAATCCTTATGTTTTCTATGATCTCAGTTTAAAAGATAATACAGTGGCCGTGAGCAAAATATTTAATTCCAAAACGGTTTATCCAAATCAAGGTGAGTTTGTCGTCAAGGAAATAGAAATCAAAAGTCACGATGGAACGATGGTTCCACTCTCTATCATCTATCCAAAAAATGTAAAAATGGATGGAAGCAACTCCCTTTATTTAGATGGGTACGGATCCTACGGAGTTTCTATTTTTCCGTACTTTTCTGAAACTACTTATGCCCTTCTTCGACAAAATGTTATTGTTGCTATAGCTCATGTAAGAGGTGGCGGCGAAAAAGGAGAAGCGTGGCATAAGGCCGGTTATAAAGGGACAAAGCAAAACACCTGGAAAGATTTTATTGCGTGCGCTGATTATTTAGTAGATCAAAAATATACCTCCAAAGAAAAACTAATTGGTTCGGGAATGAGCGCGGGTGGAATTTTAATTGGAAATGCAGTCGCAGAACGTCCTGATTTATTTGCCGCAATTATTGCAGAAGTTGGCTGTACCAATATGTTAAGAATGGAAACTACCCCAAACGGACCCAACCAAATTCCGGAATTTGGCGCCCTGGGTGATCCTGAGGATCTGAAAGGTTTAATTGCAATGGATGCCCAACATAAAATTAAAGAGAATGTGAAATATCCAGCGGTTCTGGTCAGAACAGGAATGAATGATCCAAGAGTGATTCCGTGGATGCCTGCGAAATTTGCTGCCACGATGCAGAACAATTCAACATCTGGAAAACCTGTCTTATTTTATGTGGACTACGAAAATGGACATTTCACTCAAGACAAAAATGTAACCTATCGAAATTATGCTGATATGTATGCTTTCGCTCTTTCACAGACCAATCATCCTAATTTTAAGTATCTGAAATGAATAGAGATTAATAGAATTTCTAGAAAACCGTTTTGCCAAACGGTTTTTTTGCATTAATAAAAAGAAAGAGTTCTTGCTTTAACACATTATATCTTTAGAATTGTTTTCAACAAATAGGACGAGTGAAAACAAAATGGTATTTAGTTATTTAAAAATAGTTACTGATTGTTCTAAATAAAAAACTTTTTCAAATTCTTTCTAAAAATCAACATCTTACCTATTGTGTATTTAAAAATTATTCTTAATTTTGCAATCCGAAATGTAGAGTAGTGAGATGAGATCACTTCGCTGCAGATTTATAAATGCTTCCACATTCATAAATTATTAATTTTTTTTAAAAAATCAAAATGGCTAAAAAAGTCTTTAAAATGGTGAAGCTCCAAGTAAAAGGAGGAGCAGCTAATCCATCTCCACCAGTAGGTCCAGCATTGGGTTCTGCAGGGGTGAACATTATGGAGTTTTGTAAGCAATTTAACGGAAGAACTCAAGACAAACCGGGACAAGTTTTACCTGTAGTAATTACAGTATTCGAAGACAAATCATTTGAATTCGTTATTAAAACTCCACCAGTTGCGATCCAACTTTTAGAAGCTAGTAAGCAGAAAAAAGGTTCAGGAGAGCCAAACAGACTGAAAGTAGGTGCTGTATCTTGGGCTCAAGTTAGTAAAATTGCTGAGGATAAAATGGTAGATCTTAATTGCTTTACTATGGATGGTGCCCTTACTATGGTTGCCGGAACTGCAAGATCTATGGGATTGAGAGTAACAGGAACTAAACCAACTAACGCTTAATACTTATAGAAATGGCAAAATTAACGAAAAAGCAAAAAGAAGCTTTAAGCAAAATAGAAAAAAATAAAATTTACTCTCTTGACGAAGCTTCTGCTTTGGTAAAAGAAGTAAACTTTGCAAAATTTGACGCTTCCGTAGATATCGCAGTTAGATTAGGAGTTGATCCTAGAAAAGCGAATCAAATGGTAAGAGGAGTTGTTTCTCTTCCACACGGAACTGGTAAAGATGTAAAGGTATTGGCCTTGGTAACTCCAGATAAAGAAGCAGAAGCGAAAGAAGCTGGTGCTGATTATGTTGGTCTTGACGAGTACTTACAAAAAATAAAAGATGGTTGGACTGATGTTGACGTTATCGTTACCATGCCAGCTGTAATGGGTAAATTAGGTCCATTGGGTAGAATTTTAGGTCCAAGAGGTCTAATGCCAAACCCAAAATCAGGAACTGTAACCATGGATATTGGTAAAGCAGTATCTGAAGTGAAATCAGGTAAGATTGATTTTAAAGTTGATAAATACGGAATCATCCATGCAGGAATTGGTAAAGTATCTTTCGATGCGACTCAAATCAGAGAAAATGCTGCTGAATTAATTCAGACATTGATGAAATTGAAACCAACTGCGTCTAAAGGTATTTATGTAAGAAGTATTTATTTATCTTCTACCATGAGCCCAGGTATTGCAATTGATACTAAATCTGTAAACTAAAATCTGAAAGACATGACAAAAGAAGATAAAGTATTAGTAATACAAGAATTAAAGGAAGTGTTACAGGACGCGAAAGTGGTTTATGTAGCAAGTCTTGAAGGAATGAATGCTGCTGCGACTTCAGAGTTTAGAAGACAAGCATTTAAACAAAATATCACGGTAAAAGTTGTAAAAAACACTTTACTACAAAAAGCATTGGAAGCAATCGAAGGAGTAGATTACTCTGAGATGTTCCCAACTTTCAAAGGTAACTCCGCTTTAATGATTTCTGAAACAGCTAATGCTCCGGCAAAGTTGATTCAAGGATTCAGAAAAAAAGCAGAAGTTCCAGCTTTGAAATCTGCTTATTTGCAAGAAACCTTCTACGTAGGTGACGAAAACTTAGCTGCTTTAGTTAGCATCAAGTCTAGAGAAGAAATGATTGGTGAAATCATCACATTGCTTCAATCTCCACTTAGAAATGTTCTTTCTGCACTTCAAAATAAAGATGAAGCGAACGGTGAAGCTGAAGAAGCTGCTCCAGTTGCAGAAGAAACTCCAGCTGCAGAAGCTGCTCCAGAAGCAACAACTGACGCTACAGATGCACCTAGTGCAGAGTAATTAGACTCAAAAAAAATCAAAATAAATCGTTCAACAATTAAAACATTATTAAAATGTCAGATTTAAAAAACTTAGCGGAAACGCTTGTAAACTTAACCGTTAAAGACGTAAATGAATTAGCTACTATCCTTAAGGATGAGTACGGAATCGAACCAGCTGCTGTAGCTGTAGCTGCTGTTGCAGGTGGTGGTGAAGCAGTAGAAGAAAAAACTGAATTCGACGTAATCTTGAAAGCAGCAGGTGCTTCAAAATTAGCAGTTGTAAAATTAGTTAAAGATTTAACTGGTGCAGGTCTTAAAGAAGCTAAAGATATGGTAGACGGTGCTCCGACTGCAATTAAAGAAGGAATCTCTAAAGACGAAGCTGAAGCGTTGAAAAAACAATTAGAAGAAGCTGGTGCTGAAGTAGAATTGAAATAATTCTTCCTCAACCTTATAATAAAGCCGTTTCCTTTTGGAAGCGGCTTTTTTTGCCTTTTTACAAAATTGACAGAAATTTTAAAACTGCGATCTTTAATCTGTATGAGCAATAATTTATAAATACACTTATAATGAGCGTTTGTTCTTTATCTATCTATTAACGGAAAATTATCGATTAATTTTTATCCAAATGAAGTATTTAATTTTCTGTAATTATCATCTGTTAATAACTACTAAAAATTCAGTTTATCGAGAGATTTAAGATTTGGAAACAACACCAATAATTAAAAGTAAGAGGTGTTTTAACCCATAATTCATGGTAAAGTAGCAAATTCTTGGTTTTATTATAACAGGTTGTATGTTTTATTGTATTTTTGTTAAAGAATCGTTCGTGAGAATCATTCTAAAAAAACACAAACACAAATATACAGCTTGAAAGAAAATTTATTCTTTAGAGCAACACGATTAATATTCAAAAAAGGTAAATCTAATTCTATTTTTTCTGTATTGATGGTGTTGGCTCTTCTGAGCATTCCCACGTTTTTTAATGCCAAGTCATTAGAAACTGATATTCCTCCGCAAAATGAGCTAGGAATAATTTATGTGGGTGAAGGTGCCAAAGTTTATGGCATGTCTAATATTTCTAATGCGGTTGTTGTTAATATTCCCAGTCCAACCGATGCAAAACAAGCAATACAGCCTAGAAAGAAATCAATAAGTATTTCAGAACAGGTTGCTGAACATAAAATTTCAGCGGACCAAAAAGCCCGTAAAATCCAAGCAGAAGTTTTCGCAAGAACAAATTTTTACTATTTTTCAGAGGGAAACCCGGATTCCATCTCTGGGAGTTCCTCTAATGTTCATTCTGGAGAAGTAGCCACGGCAGTGACCTCTTTTAAAATATCAGGTAAATCTGAATTTTCACCTTACGTCCTTCATTTTTTTGCTTTACGTTGTGAAAAACAACAATTCTATACTTCACTTTCTTTTATACAATTTAGAAACTTCCGAAGTTCTGCGTTGCGTGCACCACCAATTTCTCTTATCTAATATTTACTGCAATTGTCATCTCTTTTTTTCGCAAGATTAGTTGTCATTAAAGATTAATACTTCTTTCAGTAAGGAAATCGACACTTATTTTGTAAATCACGATACGTTATGGTTTTTGAAATACAGGATCAACTTACTCTAAATTAATCTTTAATGAAGAAGAATGCAATTGGTCTTACTAAGCTTTTCAGATATTAAAGGCTATTACTTTTAAATAATGAAGGTTTTTATCAATAGAAATTTCGAACATACACACAACACAAAATGAAAAAAAATACTTTTTTAAAAATGCTGCTATTTGCCACAATTCTTTGTAGCAATGCATTGTTTGCAGACGGATCAAAAGATCTGTATCCTAGCGGAGTAGCTGGCTTACGTGCTTATCTCCGATCAAGTTTAACGGCGACCGAAAACTGGCCATTCCCTAATCAAGGCGTGCACTATGTTTATGCAAAAGCGGGCGAACGTATAACATTAGCATCAAGTGCGCAAAATGCTGGAGGGAATTCTCGAATCAGAATGTATGCACCAGGTGGTTCTCTATTAATTGACAATAATACTGTCGCAGGTCAGATTTCAAATAGAGCTGCAGAAATAGCTGGACCACAGTTGTCCGGAGGATCTGTCGCAGGAAGATATATTCCAATATATTATTTAGTGCCTGCGGCAGGTGCTGGTATTTACAGGGTAGAATTCTTTGCTAGAGGAAATGGAGATCCTGCTGATACGATGGATGCAAACTTTAGCTGGAGTCAAAGCACTCAGCCAAGTAATGCTGGAATTTTAGCATGGGATGTATCGGTTATCAACACTACAAATACGAATTTTATTCCCGGGAGAGTGTACTCAAATTTATTAAATCTTACAAACGGAACAGGTAGTCCTAACACAAAAGGATTCAACGGAAAATTTTATACATTGACTAAGGACGGCTATACTTATCGTGTAAATAACAATGGGAACAATGGACTTTATTTTACTTTTTTTGTAAATAATAACGGTTTTATTGATGCTACAACACAAGATCCTGTTTATAAGAGTTTAAACGGATCCTCACCAAGTTTTTTAGCTGGTAAAGTGCACAATCCAAACATTGCGGATACTGCGAAAAACATCACCCATAAAATGTTTTATACTTTGCCTAGCGCAGATCTTCCGACATCGTCTATTGGGGCGGTGCCAGGTGCTAGCACATGGTTAAAAAACGCAGTAGTCACACCTCAAGTTTCGAATGTGACCGTTGTTGGAGTGGAGGGCACCACCGGCCAGATAAGTAAGAAAGGTGGTTATATAGAATTCAATGCAGATGTACAGGGTAATTATACGATCGCCATCGAAGGTACACCAGCAAATCCTGGTTTTGTGACTCGCATTCTTAATGGATCCTCGTCGGCAGGTGCTAATCAAATTTTTTGGGATGGTAAAGATGGAGCTGGTACAGCCTCTCCTGTCGGAACATTTCCAGTTAAAATTACCGTTCGTTTACAACAGGCTGAAGTTCATTTCCCTTATATCGATATGGAATACAATCGCTTCGGAACTATTGTAGAGCTTCTCGATCACACCCAATTAAGTTTGGCAACTCCAGTTGTTGCAGTGGTTTCGGATATTGTTTATTGGAATGATATTGATATTCCTAACGTAAGCAACGGTTCAAATGCGAACCCTAAAAATAACAGTCATTTGCCACCAGCGAGCAGTACTGGGATAAGCAGTAACACTAATGGACATATTTGGGGTGTCGGAGGTTCTAATACTACCGGATTGTTTGGAGATGTAAAAGCAATTGATACCTGGACTTTTATTAAAGCCGAAGAAACGACAGTTACTACAAGCGTTATGGTTAAAAGTGCTGATTTAATGGTTACTTCAATAACTCCAGATAGAACAAATTCATTGGAAGGAGAGCAGGTTGCCTATACGGTAAAAGTGAAAAATGGCGGACCAAGTGACGTTTTAGCAGCTCCATTCTTCTTTAAGGTTCCTGTCGGGATGTCTCCGCAAAATATTCAGTTTAATGGTAACGGATGTGGAAGCGAAAGTTTAGTAATGAGTTACAATGCGGTTAATAACACCTATACTTCTAATCTTAATCTTCCCAACGGATGCGAAATCACTTATATTATTACCGTAACTATTAATAATTTGGCTACGGCAGGAAATCAGCAGGTGGAAGCTGCGATCTTGCGAACCAACGATGTTACCGATCCAGACGCTACAAATCCAAATATTCTTATTCCGCCAACTGATCCTTATTATGAATGCGCAAATAATGGATTGGGTGGAAATTGTAATAATATTAAAATTAATAATATTGTCGTGGTTACACTGGCTTGCTATAATGACCCAGCAACAGGAACTGGAGTAGCAACAAACCATGGTATCACTTTACTACAGAGAGCAGCGCCTGGTAATTCAAACTGGCCGATGATTAGAAAATCAGCGCATAGTGTTTTAGAATCTAACTCCAAAGGTTTTGTAATAACTAGAATGACAAGTGATCCTGCACAAACTGCGGCGGCAAACTTTATCACTAAAATTACAAATCCACAGGAAGGGATGATGGTGTATGATATTTTCGCCAAATGCTTGAAAATTTATGATGGCACCGCATGGAAATGTTTTAATACAGCAGCTTGTCCATAAAATAATGAATCCCAGAGGTAAGCTTTTATTTTTGCCTCTGGATAATTAAATTTTAAATAACAAAATAATGAAAAATATATTCGTAATTATATTATTAGCGATGATGTCAGGTGCTCAGGCACAAGTGATCATTGGAGATGCCACGGGAACTGCCGCGGATAAAACTTCAGTTTTATTGGAATTCGCAGCTGGACAAAACAAAGGAATTATTGTTCCTTACGTTCGTTCACTTCCTACTTCAAATGCCTTGGTCGGAGGAGCAATTATCCTCGATGCAACTACGGCAACTAATGCAAGAATGAAATTCTATAATGGAACAACCTGGGTTGATTTAAGTGGTCAAAATGGAAATTTGACTTCTCCTGTTAATTATTTAACAGTGCAACCAGACGCAACAGTAGCTCCTGAAACAGCAGCGTCAAAAACAATTATTGGGGCGGTAAGTTCGACTGCCGATGGCGTATTGGTTTTAGAATCAAATACCAAAGCGATGGTTTTACCAACGGTTTTGGACGTTCAAAATATTCCAAGTCCTTCACCGGGAATGATGGTTTATGTTAATAAAACTGGTGCAAAAAGATTAGCCGTTTTTAATGGCAGTAAATGGTCTTTCTGGAAACCATAAGAAATACTGATTAATAATGAAGTCACTTCGAAAGGAGTGACTTTTTTGTTTTAATAAAATTTTAAATCTTCGAAGTAAGTTTTAAAATTAAAGTTTTTCTGTTAAATATTTCCAATACCGTTTAGGTAAAGATTGGACGTGGAGCTTTAAGTTTTTACGTTCAGGAATATTCGTTTTAAAGAAATACCGCTGCCATAATTTCTGATACTGAATTTCCTCCTCATGAAGAATATTTTCTGTTCGTTTTAATTGCTGAGTTTGTTCTAAAGCCGGTTCAAAAAATTGAACCTCCTGTAAATCATAGAAAATCCCATAATGTCTTTTTAAATCGTAGATCATCCATTTCTGATCCCGATATCTGTTTTTAAAATGGCTTACTATTAAAGGTAAAACATTAAAATCAGGTTCGATTTTAGAAAAATAAACTTCATCCTGTAATTTTTCAAACCGAACGAACGCGTGCATTCGGTGAACTTCACGACTGATTGATTTGTTAATTTTTGCAATATCCATGATATCGACATCTGCAAAATTATTCAAAATGTTTTCGTTTGGATATTTAATTGTCTTTGAAACGGCAGAAAGAATCAGTCTTTCCGCATTTTCATTTTCAGATAGATAAACTCGAAGCAATTGTGAAGCACCTTTCTTTCCTAAATTATTTTCAACCATTTTCAAAACCCGGTCCGCTTTTTCCTGATTAGTGACTACCTCATGATGGTCGGTGAAAATCGATTCACTTTGGTAGTTCTCAGTTGCAATAATTTTTGCAGGTTCAAAACGGTATTCATAAACTTCGAAAATGGCCGTCATTAAACCTTCAAATGTTCCGTCGTACAAAAGCGTCGTCATTTAAAAAAGCGTCAGCTGTTGGGAATGTGGATTTTGGAATTTTGATTTCATTCCTTGAAGAATTATTTTTCTAAAGTTAAAGTCATCAATATATTTGGTAAAAACATTTTGAGATTCAAATTCAACAAAATATTTTGCCCTATTCGTCGCGACGCCCATTTTTTTAAGATGTTCTAAATTTAGTTTTTGAAATTTTCGAGCATGTAAAATTTTATTCACAGATTTACCGCCAATTCCAGGAATCCTATAAATCATTTCTTTGGTAGCGGTATTAATGTTTACTGGAAATTGTTCCCGATGCCTTAATGCCCAAGCCAGCTTCGGATCAACTTCCAGATCAAGAAACGGATTGCTTTGATCTAAAATCTCATCGGCTTTAAAACCATAAAACCGCATCAGCCAATCTGCTTGATACAAACGATTTTCTCGCAACATTGGAACTTGCGAGTCTATGGATGGTAATCTCCTATCTTCGAGCATTGGAACATAACCAGAATAGTAAACTCTTTTTAAATTAAAGTTTTTATAAAAATGATCAGCGACTTTAATGATTTTTAAATCCGTTTCATCGGTTGCGCCGACAATTACCTGGGTTGATTGTCCAGCCGGAGCAAACTTCGGAACATTCTTGAAAATTTTCTTTTCTTCTTTGTAAAGAATAAGTTCATTTTTAATAAAACCCATCGGCTTGATCATTTCATCATGGGACTTCTCCGGAGCCAATAACTTTAATCCTGCGGTGGTGGGGATTTCTAAATTGATGGAAAGCCGGTCCGCATACAACCCTGCTTCCTTCATTATTTCGTCACTCGCTCCCGGAATCGATTTCAAATGGATGTAGCCGTTGAATTTATGTTCAGTCCGAAGTTTTTTTGCTACCCTGACCAAGCGTTCCATCGTAGTATCCGCATCCTTGAAGATTCCTGAGCTTAGGAAAAGTCCTTCAATATAATTTCGGCGATAAAAGTTAATGGTTAAATCAACCACTTCTTCAACGGTGAAGGCAGCTCTTTTGATATCATTAGATTTTCTGGAAACGCAATAAGCGCAATCGTAAATGCAATGATTGGTTAAAAGGATTTTCAGCAGAGAAACACAACGACCATCTTCCGTGTACGAATGGCAGATTCCGGAAGCATGACTGTCACCTAAACCACCATTTTTGTTCTTACGATTTCCACCGCTAGAAGAACACGAAACATCGTATTTCGCTGCGTCAGCTAAGATTTCGAGTTTTTCTTGAAGGCGGGGAAAATTCATAAATTGAAATATTAAGGGATTCAAAATTACAATTTTGAAGCATCGCACCCAAAACTTTATTGAAGTTTAACATCGTGTTTAAATCATTAGCAATCAAACTCTTTTCTCCGCAATCCATAATGAGAAACAGTCTTTTTACTTGATAATATTATCTTTTAAATGATTATTCAAAATAATTTATTAGATTTGAAAAGTCTTAACCAGTTAATTTTTATTCTTCACAAAAATTAAAAGTATTTTCCCGAGCAGGAAATTTGGTTAGGGTTCAAAATCAGAGTGTTATTTGTGAAAACCAAATTTTTTATCTATCTTTGCACTCAATTTTGGCGCATATAATTGTTTACTTGACTTTAAAATATTGACTATCAACTCTTTCAAATTTTGAAAGAGGATTTTCTGTTTTAATAATCAAGCTTACAAAAGTTACCGCCAGAATTACAGTGAAAATATTTTGCACTACGTCGTGAAAAGATATACCGATGTTGCAGTTAGGTTTTAGATAAAAGACTGATAGATAATAGATCAGAGACTTTTAATAAGAATTATTCAGATAACTGCGCCAAAGTTTTCTATATCGTTTTCTTATTGAGTTCGTCTCCAATCATGAATCTTTTCATCTTCGATTTAAACCTGATATTTTATAAAACAAAATATTTTTTAACCCTCATTCTTTAATTTTTTTATGAGTAAATCTAAAGCAGTCGCTAAAACTCAGGCTAATCAAAGGATTAATTTTTCTGAAGCAAAAGGAAAAATTATTACCCCTGACTTTTTGGACATTCAGATCCAATCTTTCAAAGAATTTTTCCAGTTGGATACCCTTCCGGAGCAGAGACTCAAAGAATCTTTGTACAAAACCTTTGAAGAGAATTTCCCAATTACCGATTCTAGAAACAATTTCGTTTTAGAATTTTTGGATTATTTGGTAGATTCCCCACGATACTCGAGAGACGAGTGTGTAGAAAGAGGTTTAACCTATTCGGTTCCTTTAAAAGCACGTTTGAAATTGTATTGTACCGACCCGGAACATGAAGATTTTCAAACCGTAGTTCAAGACGTTTATTTAGGACCAGTTCCTTATATGACGCCGTCTGGGTCATTTATTATTAATGGTGCTGAGCGTGTTATCGTAACTCAGTTACACCGTTCGCCAGGGGTTTTCTTTGGTCAAACGTACCACGCCAACGGAACCAAATTGTATTATTCCCGTATTATTCCTTTCAAAGGATCTTGGATGGAATTTACAACCGACATTAATAATGTGATGTTCGCGTATATCGATCGTAAGAAAAAATTGCCTTTAACAACTTTGTTAAGAGCGATTGGATACGAATCTGATAAAGACATTTTACAAATTTTTGACCTTGCCGAAGAAATTAAAGTTTCTAAAGCAGCTTTGAAAAAAGTAGAAGGAAGAGTTCTTGCAGCGAGAGTTTTGAACACTTGGTTCGAAGATTTCGTTGATGAAGATACAGGTGAAGTAGTTTCTATTGAAAGAAATGAGATCATCTTGGATAGAGAAACAGTTCTTGAAAAAGAGCATGTTGAAATGATTATCGATTCTGGTGTGAAATCAATTTTGATTCACAAAGAAAATTCTCATGAATTCTCAATTATCCAAAATACCTTACAAAAAGATCCAACCAACTCTGAAAAAGAAGCGGTTGAATATATTTACCGTCAGTTGCGTAACGCAGATCCGCCCGATGAAGAAACTGCACGTGGAATTATTGAAAAATTATTCTTCTCTGAGCAACGTTATTCATTAGGAGAAGTTGGTCGTTATAGATTGAACAAAAAATTAGGATTAAATATTCCTGAGAAAACTGAAGTTTTAACCAAAGATGATATCATTGCGATCGTAAGACACTTGATTCAATTGGTAAACTCTAAAACGGAAGTTGATGATATTGATCACTTATCAAACAGACGTATTAAAACTGTTGGTGAGCAATTATCAGGACAGTTCGGTGTAGGTCTTTCGAGAATTGCCAGAACGATTCGTGAAAGAATGAACGTTAGAGATAACGAGATCTTTACGCCGATTGACTTGGTTAACGCGAAAACTTTAACCTCAGTGATCAACTCGTTCTTCGGAACCAACCAGTTGTCTCAGTTCATGGACCAAACCAATCCTCTATCAGAGATCACGCACAAGCGTAGACTTTCTGCCCTAGGACCTGGTGGACTTTCAAGAGAGAGAGCAGGATTCGAGGTGCGTGATGTTCACCATACTCACTACGGTCGTATTTGTCCGATTGAAACTCCAGAGGGACCAAACATTGGTTTGATTTCTTCTTTAGGTATTTATGCTAAAATTAATACTTTAGGTTTCATTGAAACTCCATATAGAAAAGTAGAGAACGGTAAAGTTGACTTAAAAGGTGCTCAAATTTATTTGAATGCTGAAGATGAAGAAGACAGAACGATTGCTCAGGCAAATATTGATATGAAAGAAGATGGGACAATCCTTACTGAAAGAGTTATTGCTCGTTTAGATGGTGATTATCCAGTTGTTGAACCTAATCAAGTAGATTTAATTGATGTTGCACCAAACCAGATTTCTGGTATTTCTGCTTCATTGATTCCTTTCTTGGAACATGATGATGCGAATAGAGCCTTGATGGGATCGAATATGATGCGTCAGGCAGTTCCATTATTGAAACCAGAAGCTCCGATCGTAGGAACAGGTTTAGAAAAACAGGTTGCGTCTGACTCAAGAGTCTTGATCAATGCTGAAGGAACAGGAATCGTAGAATATGTTGATGCTGATAAAATCACCATTAAATATGACAGAACAGATGACCAAAACTTGGTTTCATTTGATTCAGGTACGAAGACTTATAAATTAACCAAATTCCGTAAAACCAACCAGAGTACGACCATTACTTTGAGACCAAACGTAAGAGTAGGAGACAAAGTAGAATTAGGTCAGGTTCTTTGCGACGGTTATGCAACTGAAAATGGTGAATTAGCAATCGGTAGAAACCTTACTGTAGCATTTATGCCATGGAAAGGGTACAACTTTGAGGATGCGATCGTAATTAACGAAAAAGTAGTTCGTGAGGACTGGTTTACTTCAATTCATGTTGATGAATATACGTTGGAAGTTCGTGATACCAAATTAGGTATGGAAGAATTAACTGCAGATATTCCTAACGTTTCTGAAGAAGCAACCAAAGACTTAGACGAAAACGGTATGATTAGAATCGGTGCTGATGTGAAGCCTGGTGATATCATGATTGGTAAAATCACTCCAAAAGGAGAATCAGATCCAACACCGGAAGAGAAATTATTGAGAGCAATTTTCGGTGATAAAGCTGGAGATGTAAAAGATGCTTCGTTAAAAGCGGATTCTTCATTAAGAGGAGTTGTTATTAACAAGAAGTTATTCTCAAGAAATATCAAAGACAAAAAGAAAAGATCCGAAGAGAAATTGAAACTGGAGGAAATCGAAAACACGTACAAAGCGAAATTCGATGACTTAAGAGGTACACTTCTTGAAAAATTAGGAACTTTAGTAAACGGTAAAACTTCACAAGGAGTTAATAACGATTTAGCTGAAGAAATTATCGGAAAAGGCGTGAAGTTTACAACTAAACTTCTTCAATCTGTTGAAGATTATGTAAACGTAAGCGGTGCTGACTGGACTGTTGATGCTGAACGTAATGAATTGGTTAAACAATTAATTCATAACTACAAGATCAAATACAACGACTTGAACGGTGTTAAAAACCGTGAGAAATTTGCAATCTCTATTGGAGACGAACTTCCTGCAGGTATCATCAAATTAGCGAAAGTTTATGTTGCTAAAAAACGTAAACTGAACGTTGGTGATAAAATGGCGGGACGTCACGGTAACAAAGGTATTGTATCAAGAATCGTTCGTGAAGAAGACATGCCGTTCTTGGAAGATGGAACACCAGTAGATATCGTATTGAATCCACTTGGGGTACCTTCTCGTATGAACATCGGTCAGATTTACGAAACGGTTTTAGGTTGGGCTGGACAAAAATTAGGGTTGAAATTTGCAACTCCAATTTTCGACGGTGCAAGTTTAGAGCAGATTACAGAATATACAGAGCAGGCAGGTTTACCAAAATATGGTAGCACTTATCTATATGACGGTGGAACAGGTGAAAGATTCGCACAGCCAGCAACGGTTGGGATCATTTATATGTTGAAACTGGGTCACATGGTAGACGATAAAATGCACGCACGTTCTATCGGACCTTATTCATTGATTACGCAACAGCCATTAGGAGGTAAAGCGCAGTTTGGTGGACAAAGATTCGGAGAGATGGAGGTTTGGGCATTGGAAGCATTTGGTGCTTCGAATATCCTTAGAGAAATCCTGACAGTGAAGTCTGATGACGTGATTGGTAGAGCAAAAACTTACGAAGCGATTGCGAAAGGAGAAGCAATGCCTGAACCAGGTATTCCAGAATCTTTCAATGTATTACTTCATGAGTTGAAAGGACTTGGTCTAGATGTAAGACTGGAAGAATAATTTTAAATTTTATTGATACTTTTTGAGTAGAAATATTCAATGCATTCACTTAAAATCTAAAATCTTAATTAAAATCTAACAGATGTCAAACAAAAATAAAACAAGTAATTTTACTAAAATTACAATTGGACTTTCTTCGCCAGAATCTATTTTACAGGATTCAAGAGGTGAAGTTTTAAAGCCCGAAACAATAAATTACCGTACGCACAAGCCGGAAAGAGATGGTCTTTTCTGTGAAAAAATCTTCGGTCCTGTTAAGGATTACGAATGTGCTTGTGGGAAATACAAAAGAATCCGATACAAAGGAATCGTTTGTGACCGTTGTGGTGTAGAAGTTACCGAGAAAAAAGTACGTAGAGAAAGAATCGGGCATATTGGCTTGGTTGTTCCTGTGGCTCATATCTGGTACTTCCGTTCTTTGCCAAATAAAATCGGATATCTTTTAGGATTACCGTCTAAGAAATTAGACATGATCATTTATTACGAAAGATATGTCGTTATTCAGCAGGGTATGGCTAAAAGAGCCGACGGTGCTGATTTCGATGATAAAGAATTTTTAACAGAAGAAGAATACTTGGATGTTCTGGAAACGCTTCCTGCTGAAAATCAATATCTTGATGATGCTGATCCCAACAAATTCATCGCCAAAATGGGTGCGGAAGCGGTTGAGCAATTATTAAGCAGAATTGATCTTGATACTTTATCATTCGACTTGCGTCACAAAGCGCACAACGAATCTTCTAAACAAAGAAGAACTGAAGCTTTAAAAAGACTGAACGTTGTAGAAGCGATCAGAGGAGCAAATACAAGAATGATCAACCGTCCAGAATGGATGATTATGAGAGTGCTTCCTGTAATTCCACCAGAATTGAGACCTTTGGTTCCATTAGATGGTGGTCGTTTTGCGACTTCAGATTTAAATGACCTTTACCGTAGAGTAATCATTAGAAATAATCGTTTAAAAAGACTTTTGGAAATTAAAGCTCCTGAAGTGATCTTGAGAAACGAGAAAAGAATGTTACAGGAATCTGTAGATTCATTATTTGATAATACCAGAAAATCTTCTGCAGTAAAATCAGAATCTAACAGACCATTGAAATCACTTTCTGATTCATTAAAAGGTAAACAAGGTCGTTTCCGTCAAAACTTATTGGGGAAACGTGTGGATTATTCTGCCCGTTCTGTAATCGTCGTTGGTCCAAACTTGAAATTGCACGAATGTGGAATTCCAAAAGATATGGCCGCGGAATTATACAAACCGTTTATCATCAGAAAACTGATTGAAAGAGGGATTGTAAAAACCGTAAAATCGGCGAAAAGAATTATTGATAGAAAAGAGCCAGTTGTTTATGACATCCTGGAAGGAATCATCAAAGGTCACCCGGTTCTTCTGAATAGAGCACCTACTTTGCACAGACTTGGTATTCAGGCATTTCAGCCGAAAATGATCGAAGGAAAAGCAATCCAGCTTCACCCATTGTGTACGACTGCATTTAATGCGGATTTCGATGGTGACCAGATGGCAGTGCATTTACCTTTAGGTCCGGAAGCAATTTTA
Source organism: Flavobacteriales bacterium UBA5040 (assembly GCA_002415135.1). Classification (GTDB taxonomy): domain Bacteria; phylum Bacteroidota; class Bacteroidia; order Flavobacteriales; family Weeksellaceae; genus Kaistella. Next base: position 155,491 of record DIBY01000022.1, read on the forward strand.
GAAGCACAACTTCTAATGTTAGGTTCTCAGAATATCTTGAACCCTGCAAATGGTTCTCCGATTACGGTACCTTCTCAGGATATGGTCTTGGGTCTGTATTATATGACCAAAGAATTATCTTCAACTGATGATATGAAAGTTTTAGGTGAAGGCCTTGCTTTCTATTCTGCAGAAGAAGTAGAGATCGCTTATGCAGAAGGAAAAGTTTCCTTGAATGCAAAAATTAGATGTAGAGTTCCTGTAAAAGAAGAAGGAGAATTAGTAACCCGCCTGGTAGAAACAACTGCTGGTAGAGTACTATTCAACCAAATCGTTCCGGAAGGAGTAGGATTTGTTAACGAACTTCTAACCAAAAAATCATTGAGAAATGTAATTGGTAGAATTTTGGCTGATACCGATTTCCCTACAACGGTAGATTTCTTAGATGATATGAAAGACTTAGGATACTCTCACGCATTCCGTGGAGGACTATCCTTTAGTTTAGGTGATATCGTAATTCCTGTTGAAAAGAAATCCATGATCGCAACTGCTGTAGAAACAGTAGATGAGATCAAAGCTAACTATAACATGGGTCTTATTACCGATACAGAAAGATATAACCAGGTAATTGATGTTTGGACGAACACCAATGCTGGATTAACTGAGATGATTATGAGCAGAATGAAAACCGATCAAGGTGGGTTCAACTCTGTTTACATGATGCTTGATTCTGGAGCAAGGGGTTCCAAAGAACAGATCCGTCAGCTTTCAGGAATGAGAGGTTTGATGGCGAAACCGCAAAAAGCCGGTTCATCTGGTGCAGAGATTATTGAAAACCCGATTGTAGCGAACTTTAAAGAAGGTCTATCCATCTTAGAGTACTTTATCTCTACTCACGGTGCTCGTAAAGGTCTTGCGGATACCGCGCTTAAGACCGCCGATGCTGGTTACTTGACCAGAAGATTGGTGGATGTTGCACAAGATGTGATCATTACTGAAAACGACTGTGGAACTTTAAGAGGAACAGAAATTACACCACTTAAGAAAAATGATGAGATCGTAGAACGTATTTCTGAAAGAGTATTAGGTAGAGTTTCTTTACATAATGTTTACGATCCAGAAACCGATGAGGTTATCGTTGAAGCTGATCAATTGATCAACGAAGCTTATGCGAAAAAAATCGAAGCAGCTGGAATTGATAGTGTAGAAGTTCGTTCTCCATTAACTTGTGAAGCGAAAAAAGGAATCTGTGCAGCTTGTTACGGTCGTAACTTAGCAACTGGTAAACCTATTCATATGGGTGAAGCAGTAGGAGTTATTGCCGCACAATCTATTGGTGAGCCAGGAACTCAGTTAACATTGAGAACTTTCCACCAAGGGGGAACTGCAGGGAATATTTCTGAGAATCCATCCATCGTTGCAAGACGTGATGGTATCGTAGAAATGGATGAAATTAGAACAGTAACTTCTGAAAACGAAGCTGGTAAAAAAGCAGAGATCGTAGTTTCCCGTTCAACTGAATTCCGTTTGGTAGCAGACAATGCTGCAAGAACACCATTAATGGTAGCAAATATTCCTTACGGATCTGAATTAGCTGTTAAACCAGGTGATAAAGTAATGAAAGGAGATCTGATCTGTAAGTGGGATCCGTATAATGCGGTAATCATCGCTGAATCCGCAGGTAAGATTGAATATGAAGATATTATCCAAGGGGTTTCATTTTCATTAGAGATTGATGAGCAGACTGGTTTCGAAGAGAAAGTAATTTCTGAATCGAGAAACAAGAAAGCCGTACCAACCTTGAAAGTTGTGGATTCTAAAGGAGTTGAGCAAAAAGCATACAACTTACCGGTAGGAGCACACATCATGGTAAACGATGGTGAGAAAATTAAGTCTGGTAAAGTAATGATCAAGATCCCAAGAAAATCTGCAAAATCTGGAGATATTACAGGAGGTCTACCGAGAGTTACCGAATTGTTCGAAGCGAGAAATCCTTCAAACCCAGCGGTAGTTACAGAAATCGACGGAGTTGTATCTTACGGAAAAATCAAAAGAGGTAACCGTGAGTTGATCGTTGAAGCAAAAACTGGAGAGATCACTAAATACTTAGTGAAATTATCCAACCAGATTTTGGTTCAGGAAAATGACTTCGTAAGAGCTGGATCACCATTATCAAATGGATCTACGACTCCAGATGACATCTTGAAAATTAAAGGACCAACTGCCGTACAGGAATATTTGGTAAATGAAATTCAGGAAGTATATCGTCTACAAGGGGTGAAGATCGATGACAAACACTTTGAAATTATTGTTCGTCAGATGATGACCAAAGTTTCAATCGTAGATGGTGGAGATACTCAATTCTTAGAAGGAGCGTTAGAACACAAAGGAGATTTCTTATTAGAAAACAACAGAGTGTTCGGTCTTAAAGTAGTTGTAGAAGCTGGAGATTCGAAAGAATTCAAACCAGGTCAAATGATTACGACTAAAGATTTAAGAGACGAAAATTCTAAGCTGAAACGTGAAGATCAAGCCTTAGTAGAAGTTCGTGATGCACTTCCAGCAACTGCAACACCAGTATTGCAAGGAATTACAAGAGCGGCTCTACAAACGAAATCATTCATGTCTGCAGCGTCTTTCCAGGAAACGACAAAAGTATTAAACGAAGCAGCAGTTTCAGGAAAAGTAGATTACTTGAGCGGTCTGAAAGAAAACGTAATTGTAGGACACAGAATTCCTGCAGGAACGGGTCTTAAAGACTATCAAAACGTTATCGTGGGTTCTAAAAAAGAATTCGAAGATATCAACTAAATATTTTAATTACAGATTACGGATATCAATTTTAAATAATTTATATTCGTAGTCTATAATTTTTATTAAATATTCTTCCTAGCGAACTTTGCTAAGTGAAACGACATTGCGGCCGTAATTTTATTCAGAGTCATTCTGAAATCTTTGCGACTTTGCGTTTAAATTAGTATCGTCACCATAGAATATTTAAAAATCTAAAAAACAAATTTTAAAATTTTTAAAAAAAATGGACAACAATCAGAACCAAAATCAAAATCAAGATCCAAACAACATTAACATTCAATTAAGCGAAATGGTTGCAGGCGGAGTTTACTGTAACTTAGCTTTAGTAAATCATTCTCCTTCAGAATTCGTGGTGGATTTCATCCAAATGATGCCAGGAGTTCAGCAAGCGAACGTAAGATCAAGAGTAATTCTTGCTCCACTTCACGCAAAAAGAGTAATGGCTGCATTGCAACAAAATATCACTAATTACGAACAGCAATATGGCGAAATCAAAGAAGTTGAGCCTTTCGTATTAGGACAAAACAACGTACAGGCTTAATTAGCACCGCGTTTTTTTACTTTGTCAAAGTTCATATCTTTGACAAAGTTTTTAAAATAGAAATCCCGATTCAATCACTTGAATCGGGATTTTTTTGATCAGCTTTTAAATGAAAAGCTTCACCATTTTTGCAATCTCAGACCACCGGTCGTGCTGTCCGCTCTATCTTTTTTGTCCCGTCTGAGGACGAGACAAAAAAGGATGCCGCTTCCATCACGGCTAAGTTGATAAGCAGTTTCTCTCTTCAAAGAAAAATACAATTACTCGATTGAGATGTTTTTTAAAGCGTAATTTTCACCATCCATCACCCATCATCCCACCATTCACCATTGATAATTTAAATCACCTCTTTAACTCATTACGTACAAATAGCAGTATCTTTAATATTCACTAATTAGTAACTCAATCACATTCAATAAATCATGAAAGCAATTTGGAACGGAAAAACAATCGCCGAAAGTAACAACACGGTAGTCGTAGAAAGCAATCATTATTTCCCGGAAAATAGTATTGACAAAGATTATCTAGTCCTAACCAATCATCACACTTCCTGTCCCTGGAAAGGTCAGGCTTCCTATTACAGCATTGAAGTAGACGGCAAGAAGAACGAGAATGCCGCCTGGTTTTATCCGAGTCCCAAAGATGCCGCCGACAATATCAAGAATCATGTCGCGTTCTGGAAAGGAGTACAGATCACAGAATAATTTACAATTGTAATTATCGACTAGCAGAAAATCCCAATTCATTTATTTGAATTGGGATTTTGGTTTTTGTCATTTTTCCGAAATATTAATACTTCGTATTTTTTCTCAAAGTGCTTAAAGAAAAACGCCTCAGTAAAACCGAGGCAATATTTGTTAAACTAAATGTCATTATTAAATTTTCGCTTTAAGCTCGTGAATAATATTTCCGTGTTGTTTTTCCAGAAAAGAACGCCACTCTTCAGGTGAAAAATAAGCCGAAGAATGTCTAACAAAGGAAATGTTAGTTGAATGACTTTCAATTTCTATTGATGCTGAAATGGGATTCGTATTCCCAATTTTATCGTGTGCGATTCTGTTGGAACGTTTAATATTCAGCTGATCCATCATCCGTTCAAATGGCATTGCGGCACTTACGCCAATAAAAATACAGTCGGTCGGTTTCAGGATTTTTACGATATCCACAAAAACTTTCCATCCTCCATCAAAATCTGTTATGGTAGGTTGTTCTGTTTTTTTTGAATCAAAACTGCTGTAATCCATCACACGTTGTACAAAATTATAGAAAGCAATATTCTTCCATAACTTTTCTTTATTAGTAGGAGCGTTCCCCAAAAGCGCTTTCAAAAAATTATCCAAAGCAGGATGTTTGTAATGATTTTGAATTTGGGTTTGTAAAACCGCATTTCGTGTAAAATCAATTTCATTAACCCTAGCTAAATCTTCTTTGTAAGCACTTGCTGTTTCTCCTTGTGCGTATTGTGATTCACCGATGATGAGTAATCGATTGTTGTTTTTGAAATATTCTGTTCCGATCCAAGGGAGCCAGGAAAGGTTGGGGATGTTGTTGAGCTCTGAATCATTTTGAATCATGGTAGATGTTTTCATAGTCGCTTGTCAAATAAAAATCTCACTTGTTGCAAGTGAGATATAAATTTATATTACTGTTGCTATTAAAATAACTTTTATAAAGAAGGAGCATGTTTTCCTTTACTTGGACCATCTGGATGTCGGTGACAAGAGCTAGTTACTAAATTTGTGATGGTTGATGCAGAAGTACCGCAATACTTACAACTGTATTTACTTTTTTCACTTCCTTCATACAGTTTATGTTTTCCTTTACTCGGTCCATTTGGATGACGATGACAGGAACTTGCAGTTAAGTTTGTAATGCTTGAAGCTTTTGATCCACAGTGTTCACAAAAAAAATTTGGCATAGTGAGTTGCTTTTTTTATATTTCTTTAATAGTTTAAAAACGTTTTTGCATGATTAAATTTTAATCTTAATTCTTTTTTAAATTTTCATTCTCTGAGATGGCATTTTTTTCAATTTCGTGAGCTTGTATTTCTGAAAGATTATATTGGAGTTTAAAACGATTAAGATATCTTCGCTCAGATTTGTCAATGCGATCATCATTAGCTAGTGCAAAATTTATTTCTTTCTTATACTTTAATCCATCATCGTTATTTAAATTAACACCTAAAATCAATCTACCATATTGGCTTAATTCGGTATTACATATTTCAGCAAAATTAGTCATAAGACTTATTAATTCATTATTCATTTCACTAAAATGTGTCTGAATAATATTAAATAGTTTGGTTACATTTTCCCTATCTCGAGTTGCTTCATCATTAAAGAAACTATCTTTCAGAGGTATGACATTAACATTCTCTTTAAAAAAATTCACGTTAAGTTCTAATCCATCTTTTAAATCGTTAATTATATATTTATAGATTTGATTCAGGGCTTTTTTAGATCTAATTAGGGGTATTGGCACATTGTTAATATTACCGGTCAATTGTGAATAAAAATTTAGGATTTCCTCTGATTTGTTAATTAAATCTCTTTCATAACACAAGAACGTATTTTCATATGTATCAAAGCGATTAATTAATTCTTCAGCTTTTTCAAAGATAACCTTTAGAATTATTTTATTTCCTAAATCAAGTTTTTCAAATGCTAATTCTTCTAAAGAGGGAAGTAATAAAAAATGTAATAATGTGAAGTCAGATTTATCAAACTCAAAAATTTTGAAGTGTTTATAATTATACCATCGATCCTGAAATAATTTTGTACGGTTGTGTCGATCAAAATTAGAAATATTTGGAGCGTGTAATAAAAAACTGTTGTCAATATCATTAATCTCTAACTCTACTTTTGCTGAAAAAAAGGTAGTAGACAAAATAGTATAATGAACTTCCTTTGAAAAAGTATTCCAAAGACCTATAAAACTATGCTTTAAAATTTCATCTCTTCCAAATTGTTGTGAAATTCCTTTTCTAGTCGTTTGTGCTACGCTACAAACTTTTATAATTCGTATTGCTGTATCTACATCGTTTTCAGATGCACTTAACTCTTTAAATAAAGTATCTTCAAAATTATTCAGATCTTCTACTGTAACTAAATCTGCTTTTGTCAAAACTATAACGACATCTAAAATGTCACTCATTTCTTCAATGAATTTTACTTCAAAAGGTTCGAGTCTTTTTGAGACGGCAGAAATACAGTAGTATAAAGTATGTACATGTTCAAAAACATCGTCAAAATATGCAAACTCTTCAATCTTTCCTTTTACCGAATTGATAAATTCATCGGTAGTATCGGGTTCGATTCCTTTTGTGTCAAATAAGTTATAAGTAACGTTTTTAGTGGGATGTTTAAATTGATGATGATCAAAATAAGTCTTTGTCACAGGACTACCGATACCAGTTTCAAATATTTCTTTATCTACTAAGTAGTTTAACAGAGAGCTTTTTCCCGCGCCGGATTTTCCAACTACTACGATATTAAGATTTTTATTCTTTTCCATATTGATTCATGAAGGTTTCAAGATTTTCTTTTGTGAAAATGCTATTAATGACATCTTCGTTCAGTATTCCATCCAACTCTGCGGATACTAATTTTTCAGATAATTTACACATGGCATATCCTAATGATAGTGTAAAAGTTGATGCTACAGCTGCATTTATTGCGCCACCCACTACAGAGCCAAATCCAGGGATAAATTTTAAAAGATTTCCAACCGCTGATTTTGCTAACATAGTTAAAAGTTGAGTTCCTATCAAATTTTTTAAAACTGTCGAAACACCTACATTTAATCCGTAGACGTGTAATATTTTCGAAGTCATAATTGTTTGTATTGGAACTAACAAAGCAGCATCTGACATTGGTATTGGAGATGCGCCAACTAGTGCTGCACTTGCAGCGGCTGCAATAATTATTTTCTGCGCATTTTTAAACTTTAATTTCATACTAGCTTTTTGTCCCATAATAAAAGCAATTCTTACGTTCTCGTCACTAATATTATCACTGGACCATTCTACAAGTTTGTCCAAGTCAAGTTCCTTCTTATTCAATTCTGCATCATTTGAGGCCTGAAAAGTGGATACTTTAGAACCAAACTTATCAGAAATTATTTTTGATAAACTCTTTGCGGTGTCGCCTTGCGGTGTATCGTTATCTGCTTGTGTAAATACAACAGCAGTAGGTATATTCTTCGATAGTAGAAACTCTATGTTTTTTAAATCAAATGGCAAAACTCTTGCTCCAGAAATACTTATACAATACCATGCAATATGTATTTGGTCTTCAACGCCAGAAAAGTTTGAATCAATGTAATCGTTAATTGAAGAATTAAATTTCTCAGCTACATCAAGCTCATACCCTTCACTATCAATTATATTAATTGGTAAAGAAGGACTCGCATACTTATGAAAACCTCTGGTTTCAGGCTTTGTGTGCGATACACTTGCGATATCTTGTCCAAAAATAATATTAATCAAGCTACTTTTACCAACACCAGTTTGCCCTACAACCAAGATGTTCGTTCGTTTTACCGATTTTCTTAAATCTTCTAATTCCTTTTCAAATTTCTTTTTTAAATCTTCACTGTTAAAATCCATATTTCAATTTTTTTATATTTAATTCGTTGACAAATCTACTCTCTCATTAAGACAAAATAAGTCTCTTCGCTACACAGAAGTTTTTATTTTCAGTCGCTCATAAATTTATGTTAATTTAACAGTATGATTTTGTACAATCCTGTACAAAATGATCTATTTCAAAGCTATATTTGATTCTTGTTAAAAATCAATGAATAGAGAACTCAGTATTTTAGTCCATCTTCAAAAAAACGTCGGAAAGCAGTTTGGTAAGCAAATTAACAACTCAACAGATTGTGATAAATTAGCAAGTTTGCTTAGCTATAATTTTAATACAAACCTAAGTGCTCAAACACTTCGGCGATTTTTTGGATTGATAAAATCCACTTCAAAATCAAGTCATTTCACTTTAGATTTACTTGCGAAATTTTGTGGTTATCAGGATTTTGAAAATTTCAGTAAATCATACAGTAATAGCGAACTGGAACTGTTTTTCGGAGATGTAGAAAACAACGAAAAAGATTACTGGAAGAAAAGTGAGCAGCTTTGCAGACAGATTTCTGAATCTCCAGAAATGTTGATCAATACCCATCATCGGTTGATGGCTTTTCCGCTGGCAAGAAAATATTTTATGGAGAATCATCCGATGCGGGATATGATTGGGACAGTGTATTCACAGTATTTTCTGGCTTATCTAAAATTCAATAAAAGCAATGAAGCTAAAATCTTCGCTTACGGATTTCTTTTTAAAAGCGCTTTTCTACTTCAGAACACAGAGTTGATGGAATTGTATTACAAAAAAGTGAAAGAAACGGAACTTACAAATGAGGTTCATGTAATCCCTGCAGGATTGAAATCTGGCGTACAATTGCTTTACGCAGATTTTTTTGGAAACGAGTATCTCTTCAGAAAGTATTCAGCAGAAATGAAAAAGGTAAGACTGCAATATCTCGAAGCCTCAGAAAAATCGGTCTGCAGTTTTGAGTATACGGTTTTAGAATCCCTCATTTTTACCAATCGAACCAAAGAAATGAAATTTTTGATAGAAAATAATACTGTTCAAAAAAAGAATGATGAAGGGTATATTCCTTTGCAGAGAAAACAAACACACGATGAGGTCTGGAAAATTCTTTGTGCTGTTGCCTATCAAAAAATAGGTGATCAAAAGAGCACGGAATGGTATTTCAATCTGGTGAATCCCGAGAATTTGGAGATTGGCTGGAAAAAATACTATTCGATCATGTATTATTTTGTTGACTTAAATAGAGTGGAAGAGGTGCCGAAAACTAATACGATTGCAAAACTGAAAGTATTGATCAATAAAACTTACTTCAGCTACTATCAGGATCTACTGAATAACTTCCTTGAATGTACTAATAATGAGAAGCATCGGGAAGGACATGTCGAACAACAACCTTTATTAGTAAGTTAGAAAGATTTACCTTTTAGTTTTTCCCTTCGAGATATAAATCCTGGTTCATTATTTGTTCCAGGGTTTTTTCATTTTTCAAAATATAAATCTCTTGTAAGTTTTAATGTCATTGCCAATAAAAACTTGTAAGCTTTTTCGTCCTCATCCGGTGAGGATTTAAATTCTAATAATTCTTTCATCCTGTTTCTAAATGGACTCAGTTCGTCTATATCCACTGCTATTTTTGTTTAAAATAAAGCATATGAAAATAGCAATTGTTGGTGGTCGAGATTCTAATGACTACAACTTTCTGAGAAAAGAAGTAGGAAAATTTATTCATGAAAATGAAATTTCTCTTAGTTCAATTATTTCCGGCTGAGCAAAAGATGCCGATACTTTGGCTGAGAAACTGGCCACTGAAATGAATGTGGAACTGATCGTGTTCAAACCCAATTACGAAAAATTCGGTCATGGGGCTACGATTGTTCGGAATACCGAAATTATTAAAAATTCTGATGTTGTAGTTGCATTTTGGGACGGAAAATCCAATGGTACGCATGACAGCATCAAAAAAGCTCAAAAATTGGATAAGAAATTAAGTATTATCAACTATTAGGATTCTAAACACACAAATGAAAAATGCAGGATTAGTTCCTGCATTTTTTTATGATTAAAAATGAATATAATTCTCAATAGCTGGAAGATAATTTTCAAATTTCAATAAACGATGACTGTCATCAATATCTTCCAATTTAATATTTTTAAGTGATTTCTTAAACAATGGAATTTGGTTCAGAACTTCATCTTTCACCGTCGCAATAATGAGTGCATCTTCTGGATCTTCAATTTTCCATAATTGCAGAACGATATTTTCGGGAAATTCAAAATCTGAAATTCTTTTATCGATATCCAGCAAAGGACTGGTCAAAATAAGAATCGATTTTATATTTTTTTCTTTCAACCCTTCTCTCAGTTGATAGGCAAAGTTTGCTCCGGTCGAATCTCCTACCAACACGATTTGATCTTCAGGTTCAGAATTTAGCCATGTTGCGGCAATATCTAAAAGTGCTGAAATATCGGAGTCATTATTCCATTCGACAAAATTATACTGGTATTGGTCTTTGAAATAGTCCTTCAGATTTACAAATTTTCTGGAATTACGATCTGAACCAAGACCGTGGATATAAAGCAGTTTTCGTTTCATAATGATTGTTTTAATTTAAATGATTATAAATATTTATTTTGTAAAATTTTGGTTGAATTAATACTTAAGATTAACCATTCATTTCTGCCGCTTTCTGCAGAAATTCCAGGTATTGATCTTTTACAGTTTTTGGCTCTACAATTTTCAGCCTTTCAGCATGGGTCAATAATTCCTGGTAAAAATCGTAAGTAGGAACTAAAGTCAATTCTATCGTTAATTCATTTTCGTTGTCAAGCAGTATTTTTTGGGAATGATGAATCGGTAAGGATTTCATAAATCCACCTTGAGGCTGTTTAAACGATAAAATAATTTTCTGTGGTTTTTCATTGAAGGTAGAAACGATCCCAAATGAATTGATAAAAAGAGCTTCGATATCGACTTCTTTTTTGGAGAACGTTTTAGAGTGGATATCGAAATCGCTAATTCGATCCAATCCGTAAGTTTTTAGAAAACAATCTTTTCCATCATCTTCATTTGCCAATAAATACCATCGGTTACGGAATTCCTTTAAAGCGTAAGGCTGCAAAACCTTTTTGTGTGATTGATTTTCCCAGTATTTGGTATATTGTAAACTGATCGTTTTTAAATTTTTGATCGCATAAATAATACCTTCCAGGTGATGAACGCCTGAAGCTTGCCTTTTCTCGAAAAGCATAATTTTAGAATGATCTACGGTTTGTTTATAAGCATTGATCAACATTAAGTTTTCGAAAATTCCTTGCGACTGGTCCAGATTTCCATTATCTACAATTTGGTAAGTCATTGTCTTTCTTTTGAATTGAATTTCAATGTCAAAAATTTCCAAAAGCAGATCGCGGTCTCTTTTAAAGGTTTTTTCGCTGAATGCCAAATCATTATCATAGCCTTTTTGGTCGTAATGCTTCTCTTCCAGATAATTCCTGACTTGATCATAGGTAGCGCCAATTTCTTTTTTGCTTTTAAGAAGGTCTGAGATATGTACCAATCTTAACATTTGATCTCTTTTTGCCATCGTTTATTATTATACTACAAATATATCTAATCAAATGGACCAAATATGTCCGTTTAGTATAAAGATTAATTTTAAAACGATTGATTATACTGATGTTTTACAATTACTTATTTTTCACTTTGCTAAACCATTCACAAAATGCTATCTTGAGCAAAAATATTATCTCTTAGTCCATGCAAAAATCAGTCTTCCTTCTTCTCTTTCTTTTCTTCGGGAACTCCATTATCCCAGCCTCTTTCCAAACTTCATCACCAACCGCTCAATTGACTCTTAAAGTCAAAGTAATTGGCGTTAAAGATGGTGACACCGTTGAGGTTTTATATTATCAACTTCCGATTGTGATCAGGCTCGAGCATATCGATGCGCCTGAAAAAAAGCAACCTTTCGGCACTGTTTCAAAACAAAAGCTTTCCGACTTATCTTTTGGGAAAATAGTTACTTTAGTGAGCAAAGGAAAAAAAGGAAATTATGATGGCAGAGGTCGAATGATTGCTGAGATTTATGTGAATGATAAAACGAATATCAACAAAGAAATGTTGAAAGCGGGTTTAGCCTGGCATTATAAAAAATATTCTAAAAGTGAGGTTTATGCTCAGTTAGAAAATACAGCACGAAAAAATAGAGTAGGACTTTGGGCTGACAGAAGTCCTGTCGCTCCGTGGAATTTTAGAAAATAGTTGAGCGATAATATGTTTAATTGTAATTTTTTTTCTTCTAGCTTTTGCAAACTTTTGCTCGTTAAAAGAGAATAAAGCTCTTGTGCCTTTTGTGGTTATAAAATTAGAGTTTAAATTTGTAAAAAATAAGTCAATGCTGCAGATAAAATCTTTCACTTTCAATCCTTTTTCACAGAATACCTATGTCGTTTTTAATGAAAATAAGGACGCGTACATTATCGATCCCGGAAATTTTACTGACGAAGAAACCGAGACTTTAGAAAAGTTCATTACAGACAATAACTTGAAAGTTAAGCATATCCTTTTAACGCACGCACACATCGATCACGTTTTGGGTTTGCAGAAAGCCTTTGATAAATACCAGGTTCCAGTTTTAGTTCATCCGCTTGAGCAGGAAATGCTGGACAGAAATCCAATGGACGCGAACAGATTTGGTTTTTTCTTTAAACCATTTGAAGGCAAGATTTCTTATATCAACGAAGATGAATTGGTGACTTTAGGAAAAGATGAATTTAAAATTATTCATATTCCCGGACATTCACCAGGAAGTATCGCTTTTCACAATGAAGCACAAAAATTCATGATCTCCGGCGACGTTTTATTTGAAGGAAGCATCGGTCGAACTGATTTATACAAAGGGGATCACGAACAACTCATCACCAGTATCAAAACGAAATTTTTTATTCTCGATGAAGAAACGAAAGTGTATAACGGTCACGGAAATCCAACTAAGATCGGATTTGAGAAAAATTACAGTCCCTTTTTTTAAAAGTAAAAAGGTAAAAGTAGAAAGAGCCAAGTATAAATGTATAATACTTGGCTCTTTTTACTTTTTACTTGGCTCTTATTATTACTTCCATTTGATATTACAACCCATACTTGGTTTTTGAATTTCTTCCTGTGGTGCTTCTGCCAATAGATTTTCGAAGGCGATAATTAAATCTTCTCCTGTAATTTCCTTTTGGTTTCCGGGTCTGGAATCATCCATTTGTCCACGGTAAATTAAATCTAATTTGTCATCAAAGAAGAAAAAATCTGGCGTACAAGCTGCGTCGTAAGCTTTAGCGATCGCTTGGCTTTCATCGTATAAATAAGGGAAATCGAATTTTCTTTCAACCTGAAATTCTGCCATTTTTTCTGGAGCATCTTCCGGATATTTCTCTACATTATTTGCATTAATGGCGATGAATTCAATTCCCTGTTCCTGGTAATCTTCGTGTAGTTCTGTAAGCATATCGATCACATGAAGTACAAATGGACAATGGTTGCACATGAAGAAAACTAATGTTCCTTTTTCCCCTTTTAAATCCTCTAAGGATTGCATTTCGTTACTTTGAGATGGATTTGGAAGTTCAAAGAAAGGTGCTTTGGTTCCCAGAGCGAGCATATTTGAAGGAGTATTTGACATTGTATTATTTTTTGATATTTAAAGTATAAAGCAAAGATAACGATTCTTGCACTGAATTTTCGAAATTTACCCAGGTGATGTTTTCTTCCTTTCGGTACCAGGTCAGTTGACGTTTTGCAAATCTTCGCGAATTTTTCTTGATTTCTTCTAAGGCAAAATCCAAAGTCCAGATTCCATTAAAATATTTGAAGAGTTCGGAATAACCGACCGTCTGTAAAGCTAAATTATTTTTAAAGGCAATTAAAGATTCCGCTTCTTTCAGTAAGCCGTTTTCTAACATTAAATCTACGCGTTGGTTGATTCTGTCGTAAATAGTTTCGCGCGGTGCTTGAATCCCAATTCTGATGACTTCAAAATCTCGTTGATTCATTTGTTCTGAAATATTTTGGGAATATGATTTTCCTGTTTGCCAGATAATATCGATTGCGCGGAATAATCTTCTGGGATTGTCTTTGTCGACTTTATTAAAGTATTCTGGATCTAAATCCTGTAAGATATTTTGAAGTTTTTCAATTCCATCTTCTTCTAAAATTTTCTCAACTTTTATTTGGTTTTCTTCGTTGGCTTCAGGTAAATCGTGAAGTCCTTCGATGACTGCTTTTTCGTACATCATACTTCCGCCAACCAAAATAACGATGTCATGTTTCTGAAACAATTCTTCGATTTTTTGAATCGCTTCTTTTTCATATTGTCCGATGGAGTAATAATCCTGTACGGAAAGATTGCCAATAAAATGATGCGGAACTTCTGCCAGCTCTTCAGGAGACGGTGTTGCGGTTCCGATATTCATTTCTTTGAAAAACTGTCGGGAGTCACAGGAAATGATTTCGGTCTCGAAATGTTTTGCGATTTCGATGGCGAGTTTTGTTTTGCCAATTCCGGTTGTGCCGATAATGGAGATGAGTTTTTTCACACTGCAAATTTCCTGATTTTTTTTGAATTATATTCAAATATTGAGGTTTTAAAGAAGATTATGATGTGGATTGATAATAAAATAAATTTTTCCTTAATGACTCTTAATTCCTTAATGTTTAAAATTACAGTTTCAAAATCTTATTCTCTCACACACATTTAACGGATTACACATATGGTTATTTACGGTGAGATTGAAAATTATTTATTTTGAACTTTTTTTTTTGAAATAAGAAAATGCCTGAAATTCTAGCCCCGATTGCAATGAAAATCCCGGAATGAGGCGCGATCCGCGGCGGCGGAGAGTGCCGAATGAGGAATTGTAATGAAAAGCGGGACTGGTTTTCGAAGAAGAGAAAATCTTGTTGCTCCTCATAAAAAAAACCGTTCTTTCTCAAGAACGGTTTAAATAAATTTTTACGATTATCCGATAATCTCGGCTTCATCGATCATATTATCCTGCATGTTTTGCGAGACTTCCCAAGCGATGAATTTTTCGGCTTCTTTTACCAATAACGGAATTGCAAAAGTGAGCAGAGCTAAATCATCTAAAACCCCGATAACTGGTATCCAGTCAGGAATAATATCGATTGGAGAAATAAGATAAACCAACACTAAAGCTGGAATAATTACATCTTTTAAATGTGGTTTATAACCTCCTTTTCTGGTCGCAGATTTCATCATGCGTATTATTACTGGAATCTTCGAAATAAATCCTTTATGCTTAAATGCTTCTTTCGCCAACTGAATCTTTGATACTTTCATTTTTGTGTGTTGTAATTTTTAAAACGTGATATAAGTCGCAAATTCTATACCATGATTTCGTAAATTTTGTTAAAATTACTGCGTCACATTGTCGATGAATTCGTTGGTTGACTTAGAGTTCCAGTCTTTTGCACCTTCTTCCTTCAGTAAAATTCTTCCATTTTTATCCAGTAAAAAAGTGGTTGGAAAAACCTTTGGCAACACATGATTCGTAACCGGACTTTCGGCAATATATACTGGTGCGGTGTAATTATTTTTCTTCATAAATGCAATTACATCTTCTTCTTTATCCTGCATCGCGATCAGTACAAAATCGATCTTATCTTTTCTGGCTTGATACAGCTTTTCGACCGTCGGCCACTCTTCGCGACACGGCGGACACCACGTTCCCCAGAAATTAAGCATTACCAATTTCTTACCTTTTAAATCTTTAAGGTTGGTGTTGGGAACATTAATTCCTTTAAGCTGGATGTCGTAATCTTCATCGTTTAAAGTAATGGCGTTTTCAATCGCTGCAATGGGAAAAAAAAGATCTTTCAATTTCAATTTTACGGACGGAAATAAAAACAGTACCGCCACAAATGCCATCGCCAGAATGAAAAATCCGTTCTTCTTTAAAAAGTTCATTAAATGTTTTTTGATTAAATATTACAGTAAAGATATGATTTCTTCGATAGCATCTTTACCACGGTTTTTCGCGTAATAAACCTGCAGATCATTGTAGAATTCTTCTCTTGGATAAGTTTCTTCATTTTCTTTGAATTTTTTCAAAAGATCATTTCCAAATTGTGGACGCGGACCCCAATCTGCTTTTACAGAAAAATCATCGTTGACAATAATTACTTTTGGAATTGACTGTGTTCCGTTGGTTTGAAACTGGTCAATCAGTGAAAGATCGCTGTCTCTCAAGAAAATCTTAACTTCAACTCCAGCGGCTTCGAAAAATTTAGAAACTGCAGGAACGGTCGCACTTGCATCGCCGCACCAAGGTTCTGAGATGATTAAAATTTTACCGTTAAAGTTTTTAGCTTCTAATTTTTGAAGTTGCTCAGCATCAACTTTGTAAGTTTTTACTGTTCTGTTGGTTCTTGTTAAACCCAGTTCGTAATATTCCTGGTGTTCATCATTTTTATCGGGATTGTTATGAAAACGCTCTTCTGCTATTTTTAAATATTCATCAAAAGTGATGGAGTTTTCCCAGTAGTTTTTGAATTCTTCTTTTTTATCTGTTGTTTGAATGTCTTGAATCATAGATTTCATTTCTTTTTTATTTGATACAAATTTCAGTATAATACTTTTATTATTAGGTGACCTAAATCACATTGGAGACTTTTATTTTTAAACTGGTTCAGAATACTTTCGAAGTTTATTGATCAAAAATAAATCCGCCAAAACAAATGCTGCCAAATTCTCCACGATAGGAACAGCTCTGGGCAAAACACAAGGATCGTGTCTGCCTTTCCCTTCTACAATAATTGGATTTCCGTCTGAATCAAAACTTTCTTGCGGGCGTAAAATGGTTGCAATCGGTTTGAAAGCGACGCGGAAATAAATGTCCATTCCATTAGAAATACCACCTTGAATTCCACCTGATAAATTGGTTTTGGTCGAGAAATCTTCATTAAATAAATCGTTGTGATCTTTGCCGGTCATTTTCGCTCCACAAAATCCACTTCCGTATTCGAAACCTTTGCAAGCATTGATGTTCAACATTGCTTTCCCCAATTCAGCCTGAAGTTTTCCGAAAACAGGCTCGCCAATTCCGATCGGTAAATTCTTGATAACACAGGTTATTGTTCCGCCGATGGTATTTCCTTCTTTTTTAATTTCTTTGATTCTTGAAATCATTTTTTCAGCTGTCTCCGCATCTGGGCAACGAACATCATTAGACTCCGTTTTAGAAAAATCTAAATCCTGATATGGTTTTTCGCAAAAAATTTCTCCAACGGAAGAAACATAAGCGTTGATTTCTACATTTTGTGGAAGGATCTGTTTTGCCATACTTCCAGCAACCACCCAATTTACGGTCTCGCGAGCAGAAGATTTTCCGCCACCGCGGTAATCACGAATTCCAAATTTTTGGTCGTAGGTAAAATCAGCGTGGCTTGGTCGATAGGATTTTGAAATGTGATCGTAATCTTTCGATTTTTGATTTTCATTTTCAATCATAAAACCAATTGGAGTTCCGGTGGTTTTTCCGTCAAAAATGCCTGACAGAAATTTTACGGTATCGCTCTCTTTTCGTTGCGTAACGATCGAACTTTGACCAGGTTTTCTACGGTCTAATTGCTGTTGAACTTCTTCTAAATTAATGGGTAAACCGGCGGGAAAATTGGTGATAATTCCGCCATACGCTGTGCCATGACTTTCGCCGAAGGTAGAGAGCGTGAGAAAATTTCCTAAATTGAACATAAGGCAAAGTTATGGGTAATTTGTCGATTTTTTATCGTGATGATTTGAAAAATATTTAAGGGGCAAAATCTTTCAGAATAATTTGAATTTTTTCCTTTTCTTCAAATGAAATTTTTCGCCAAATAAAACCTTCTTTCAACGTTTTTCCTTTTAATTGCGGAAATATTCCGGCATCTAGATCTTCCTGAATAAACTGCGGTGAAATCGCAGGAATCGGCGTGTCGAAACTGAAAACATATCCTTCAACAACATTGAATTTCAGATTGCCAATTTGATGAGTTTTGTATTTATTTAATTCAAAAGAAGAAGGTTTGATCAATTGAGTTTTACTGAAGCCAGACATAAAACTTCCGAGCTTAAAACTGGGTAGATAGGTTCTAACTAATTGGGGGAATGATAAAAATCCAACGATGACAATAGATAAAGCAACGAAAATTGGAAGAATTAATTTCTTTGATAAAACTTGATAAAACAAGACAAAGAAAATCACAAAAAACACATCAAAGAAGAATCGATATTGGGCTGAAAATAAGAGAACTAAAATGCTTTTAATTAAAATGGAAATAAAAAGAATCCATATTAATTTTGATTTTTTAAGGAATGCAAAAACTGAGAACGTGACTAAACTTAGAATAAATAGAAGATGAATAATACTTTTAAGTCCGTCGAGAAATAACCAATTCTTGATATATTCCAATTTCGAAAATTGCGTGATCTCCTCATATGTATATTGCATATCGTAGGTTTTCATAATGGCCATTTCAGATGAATTCTGCAATAATTGTGGATTGGGTTTCCAGGATAATTCTAAATCGATAAACTGGACTGGAAATATTGGAAACCCGAACGTCCAGATATTTTTAAATATGAAAATAAGCAAAACAAAAGTTCCGGCAAATAAGAATTTATAATTGCTTTTTAAGATTAATAAACCGTATAAAAAGATAAATAGAGGCAACCAGATCATGGTCGGTTTGATGGCAAAAACAAATGTTGAAAGAGCGAATAAAAATCGTGCGTTTTTGCTAGACGAAAAAACCTCATTCAAAATAATTAATGAAAGCACAATTGCTGGTAAATCTGTTGATGGAGATTGGGTAAATAAATAGAGTATCGGAAAAAACAACAAATGGATCCAGGCTTTTTTTTCCATTACATAGATGAGATAAACAATCAGCATCAGGACATTTACACGCAAGAAAGGATCTGATAAATGTGAAAATCCTGCCTGGAAAACATGCCAGAAAGAATTTTGCCCAAGAAGTAAATCTAAATTAGAAATCCCTTGAACCAAACCAACTTCTGACAGCCATTTGATGGTTGGAACGTAATATCCGAAATGATCTAAAATAAAGGGGTAGTAGGATCCCACGAAAATGATGAGTAAAGAAATACTCAAAAATAAAATAGAGTTCTCACCGATAAACTTCCAAAATTGTAAGTAAACTTTGAAGTAGAAAAAAGCACAGAGGCCAATAAGCAAGGTTACTAATTCTACAGTACTATTTAATGGAATAAAAAACGCGAGAACAGTCCAAATAATTGTCGTGACGAATAAACCAGCAATAATTTGCAGAGCAGTTTCCGAATTAGAACCTCCGAAATTATTTTTAAAAACTGCTCCTAAACCTGCCAAAGCAGAAAGCAGCAAAATAAGCATCAATACGATATAAAGCATAAAAAAAGATTGCTTAAAAATAAGCAATCTTTTCTATAATATATGAAGTGATTTTTTAATTTCTCGGCTGAACTCTACCGTCTTTTCTGTCGCCGGCTCTACCGATGGTGTAACCAGTCGCTCCACCAACAACACCTCCAACTACTGCACCTAATCCACGATTTTTCTTGTTGATCAATGCTCCGGCTGCAGCGCCACCTACTGTTCCAATAATGGTTCCTTTGGCAGCTTTACTCATCCCTTGTTTTTGGGTAGTTCCTTGACTGTATCCATCTGAAGATCCTGAGTTCGACCCAGAAGAAGAGGATTGTCTAGGCGTATTATTGACGTAAACTGTTTTGGTTTCTCTGATGACTTGTGGTTTCGGTGCCGTCGCCATCATTTGTTTTCTATCAGCAATACTATCCATTTTCTTTTGAGTTTCATAAGCCATTTTTTCTTTTTCGATAGCTAATTTTTGTTGCTCAATTTCAAGTTGTCTTTGTTGAAATTCTATTTTTTGTTGATCCAATGATTTTTCAACTACGGTATTTTCTTTTTTACAAGCAGTTAAAGTTAGTGCTGCTATTGCTCCTGTTAAAAAAATATTTCTAAAAGTAAAATGCTTTCTATCTTTTTGTGCTGTTAAATTAGTTGATTTCATAATGATAAATTTTAAATTCGATTTGTAAAATTGATTACCTGGTAATCATTCTAATTGCAACTAAGCCAAAAACGAAACCAAACCACTGTTAACAAATTGTTAAAATTTTGAACTCTTCGAATTTGTTGACGTATGCACTTGATTGATAAGGGTTATTGTTTAATAATTAATAAACAATTGTTTGAAATTTTCTTTAGTCCTATAATTAGCGTTGATAAATTTCAATAGTATCCACTTTCAACTTCGCTTCTAACCACTTTCTAAGTGTTTCCTGATTGTCCTTGGTAAAAGGTTTTTCGCTCTGGTAAAAACCAACTGGAATTACATTGGTAGAATCTGTTTTCGAAAATATTTCCTGTTTCGCAACTGAAATTGAAGTCAGTTCGGGAAAAATCGAAGATGCTTCTTTATATAAGTTCTCTGTTTGGAACGAGTAACGTTCGACTTTTGAATTAAGATCAGAAATCAGTTTAGCATTGGTATTATCAATTTCATTATTGGCGATTTTCTTTGAAGAAACATCTGCTAGAAAAGTACTGTCCTGTCTTATAATCAACTTGGTATTTAGTAAACCTAAACGTTTCAGTTTTTGATTTTCTTCCTCGATCTGCTTAGCAGTGAACTTCTTATTCAAAAAAGCCAGTTCAATTGTTCTTAGAGTCGCCGGCGAGGCATAATTTGTTTTCTGATAAACGATCGTACTGCCTTTCGATTCAAATTCCTGTTGCACGTACAATTTAACTTTTTCCTGAAATCGCTGTTGCTGAATAAACTGGTACGCAAAGAAAACACTGGGTACAATCATCAAAATAGTAATGGCCGTAATCCAGTTTCTTACATTTTTTTCACGCTTCTCATCTACAAAACCCACGGCAGGATATTTCAAAACTTTTACAATAAGATAGGTTGCGATGCAGATGAAGACACAATTGATTGCATAAAGAAAAAGCGCACCTCCAAAAAATGCAAAATTTCCAGTTGCCAGTCCATAGCCTGCCGTACAAAGTGGAGGCATTAAAGCGGTAGCAATGGCAACACCAGGAATTGGATTTCCTTTTTCAACTCTGGTTACGGCGATTACGCCAACGAGTCCACCAAAAAACGCAATGAGTACATCGTAAATATTGGGTGAGGTCCGGGATAAAATTTCTGACTGGGCTTCTTTAAAGGGACTCAAGGAGAAATAAATAAACGAAACTAATAATCCAACCAAGGTAGAAATTAAGAGATTTTTTAATGACTTGCGTAAAAGAGCAAAATCAAACATTGCCAATGAAAACCCGGCTCCTACAATCGGAGCCATCAAAGGAGAAATAAGCATCGCACCAATAACAACCGCCGTAGAATTTACGTTCAGTCCAACCGAGGCAATAAGGATGGCACACGCCAAAATCCAGACATTAGCACCAGAAAAAGCAATGCTGCTGTGGATGTTGGCTAAGACTTTTTCCTTTTCTTCCTCTCCAATTTGAAGATTAAAATAATTATTCATAGATGCGTTTGTAGTTGAAACAAATGTAGAAAATAAAACCAGGATTTAATTGCATTATGAGAGTTGCCAAAAATAATTCCCATTTATCTTCTGAAAAAATAAAAACCCTAAAAATCTTACGAGCAGATTAATAGGGTTTTAGAGGTTCCTAGCGGATTCGAACCGCTGTAGATGGTGTTGCAGACCACTGCCTAACCACTCGGCCAAAGAACCATTTGGGTTTGCAAATATAGAAAAATTTCCAAACTCAGGGAAATTTAAATCAAAAATAATTTACATTCCGTTCACAAGAAGTTCTAATTGTGCCTGGGTATCGATGATTGCCGTGATTCCCAAAGGATTTAAAAGGATCTGAGAAGGTTTTAGATTAAATACTTTTCCTTTCATTTTCAAACCTTTATAATATTCTTTATTAAAGGTTTCTTCGATACTTTTTCTGGAGGAATCTTCAAGTTCTGCCGTAGGAATTCCGTATTCATCTTCGATCATTTTAACAATTTTCCCTTGAAATAAAAGCGTTACCGTTTTGTACAGGATATTCTTGGTCTTCAGTTTAAACTTGGTGTCCGACAAAACGATCTTTCTTTTCTCTTGATCATACACAGGAATTCCGGTGATGTAGGACGTTCCCTCAATCGCACCTTCGGTCTGAGCTTCGATCAAGATCCGGTTGTCTTCGCCATAAACATTGATGGACGTAATTTTGACCGTCGATTTTCCCTCTCTAAAATCAAATTCTTTTCCTAAAAACATGTTTTCTGCAATCGCTGTCGCTTCAGTGAACAGAATATTAGCCGTTGTCTGCAACAGAAAAGTCTGTGGAAGTTGCTGCACCGAATTAAAATTAGCCACGCTTCTTATCAACCGGCTGGATTCTGGTTTTGTTCCTGTAAAGGTTTCCGAGTAAGTATCAATGCCGATATTGGCGTCAATTCTATTACCGTAAAAGGTGAGTGGGGTGATGTTGATGCTTATGGGAGTGATCTTTAACCAGGTTTTATATTCTTCACTGATCTCAAATGGTTCCGCAAACTGATTCAAAGCCATGATCGCATATTGCTGAAAATTAAGTTGCTTCAACATCATTTCATCGATGGTTTTAGAAAAATCGGCTTGTTGCTTTTTTAAACTTGATTCCACCAGTGAAGTGATCGGAACTTTTATTCTTCCGTAATCCAGAACTGGTTTCGTTATCCATTTAAAACCCATCGGCGAAGTTTTCGTAACCATCGTCCAGTTATTATTAAAGGTGAGTTGTGTATTAAAATACATGACCGTTTCAAATGTGGTGCTTTGATAATTATAAAGTCCCATTGTTCCGATACCTTTTTCTGCCCATATTTTTAGCGGAACTTCAATTAAAAGATTTTGTTTTGTTCCACCAACCAAACGGATTGGTCGCGTTTTCCATACTTTAACTTTAAATTGATCATTGTCGTTATCGGTATAAGAATCATCCTGAAAAATTAACGTCGATACCGAAGTATTAATTAAATTTCCAATTTCTGCTAATGGAATTTTGACCGGCATCGTAATCGATGATTTAATTTTCGGGAAATTATAATTGGGTACTGATAAATTCTCACCAACTTGTTGTGAAAGTAATTTCGATCCAAAAAGCAGAATGATCAGAAGAAGAAAGTTTTTCATTTTTTTCATTTTCTATGAAACGCAAATTTGCGTAAAATTTGGATAAGCGAGCAAAAAATAACTGTTGAACCTTCATTTATATTTCATTTCTATTGCACGAATTGGTTCTTTGAATCCTTTTGCAGCTTAAAATTTAATTATGTTCAATACCTTGCAACAATGAAAAAATTTGAAATTTCTGTGCTGGATTTAGCGCCAGTACGACAAAATAAAACCATTCACGATACTTTTAATGACAGTTTAAATTTAGCAAGAGCCGTCGAAAAATTAGATTATAAAAGATTCTGGCTTGCGGAACATCATAATATTGCCAGTATCGCAAGTTCTGCGACCTCTGTGCTAATCGGCTTCATTGCTAATGGAACGGAGACAATAAGAGTAGGATCCGGTGGCGTAATGTTGCCAAATCACAGCTCTCTTGTAATTGCTGAGCAGTTCGGAACACTCGAAAGTTTATTTCCAAATAGAATAGATTTGGGAGTTGGGCGAGCGCCTGGAACCGATGGCGTAACTGCAAAAGCTTTGGGTCGAAATCCTCAAAATATCAATCAGCATTTCCCACACCAGATTCAGGAATTACAAAGATATTTTTCTGTAGAAAATTCAGGAAGTTTGGTCAGAGCCATTCCGGGTGAAGGTTGTGATATTCCAATTTATATTTTGGGTTCCAGCACCGATAGCGCCTGGCTTGCAGCGGAGATGGGCTTGCCTTACGCTTTTGCCGGACATTTCGCACCGCAAATGATGGAAACTGCTTTTGAAATTTATCATCAAAATTATCAGCCGAGTAAAGAATTCCCAACACCATATACGATTGCCTGTGTGAATGGAATTGCAGGTGAAACCGATGAAGAGGCAAAGAAGCTTTCTACCACGCTTTATCAGGCATTTACCAATTTAATTAGAAATGACAGGAAACCCTATGCACCGCCAGTTGATGATATGGATGAGATCTGGAATCCAATGGAAAAAGCCCACGTTCAGAATATGTTGAAGTACAGTTTTGTTGGAAGTCAGGAAACGGTCAAAAAACAATTAAAGGAATTCCAAAGAAGATTTCAAGTTAACGAAATGATGATCACTTCGGCCATTTATGAGCCTGAGGCAAGAATTAATTCTTATGCTATTTTTAAAAATGCGATGGATGAATTGAATGGAAGTATTTAACCGGATTGTAAAATCTTTGGTTATTCAGCCTTACACTATAGCGTTTGTAATCAAATGGAAAATCAATTCAGGTTTCTATTTTAATTAAAGAGCCTGAAAATAATACCATATCCAAAAACGTGTCCCGGTTTGAACGTAACTCTTTTCGGCTTTTTTAGCAATGTAAAAAGCAGGGTAGAAAACATAGAAAAGCGCGAGTCCTTCGACAAGCTCGGGATCAATTCAGACGGAAATAGATACCCAAATTAGAATTGGCTGTTCCTCTAAATCTCAGTATCTTTGCAAAAATCTAAAAGTAAAATGTCAGATATTCAACTTAATACAATTCCTGAAGCGATTGAGGATCTAAAAAACGGAAAAATAATCATCGTAGTTGATGATGAAAACCGGGAAAATGAGGGAGATTTTCTTTCTGCGGCCGAATTAACTACGCCGGAAATCATCAATTTTATGACCATCCACGGACGGGGTTTAATTTGTACACCACTTCCAGAAAAGCGTTGTGACGAACTTGGACTTGATATTATGGTAACGCGCAGCAGCGATCCGAAAGAGACTGCTTTTACGGTTTCGGTGGATTTGTTGGGCGAAGGAGTTTCTACCGGAATTTCAGCGAGCGACCGTAGTAAAACTATTTTGGCTTTGATGGATTCGAATACCAAACCTGCAGATTTTATGCGTCCGGGACACATTTTCCCATTAAGAGCTAAGAAAGGCGGCGTTTTAAAAAGAGCCGGACATACCGAAGCGGCGATAGATTTGACCAAATTAGCTGGCTTGCAAGAAGGTGGTGTGATTTGCGAAATTATGAATGATGACGGCTCGATGGCGAGATTGCCAGAATTGTATTTATTGGCAAAAAAGCACGATTTAAAATTGGTTTCTATTGAAGATTTAATTCAATACCAATTAAGAAAAGGCGATTTGATCGAGCGTTTGGAAGAAAGGAAAGTGAAAACCCATTACGGTGAATTCGATTTTTTTGCTTTCAAAGAAACGAGTACAGATCAAATTCATTTTGCTTTAACGAAAGGAAAATGGGCGGAAAATGAACCGATTTTAGTGAGAGTTCAGGCGTCAAATTCTTATTTTGATGTTTTAAGCAGACTGACTGCTGGTGAAAAACCTTTGCTTGAAAAAGTAACTTCCATGATTAATGAGGAAGGAAAAGGAGCGATTATTTTCATTAATAATGTTTCTAATTCTGAAAACACGATGCGCAAATTGCAGCAGTTTTTAGATTTCCAGGATGGTCAGGAAAAACGTCCAACCTTGGCTTCAAACTTTCATGATTACGGCATCGGAACACAGATTTTAAAGAATTTAGGCATTAATAAATTCCGTGTAATTTCGCAGAATGTGAACCAAAAACCATTGGTAGGCGGTTACGATGTAGAAGTTACGGAAATGGTAGAATTGTAGGAAGAGCCTAGTAAAAAGGTAAAAGAAACAAGTAAGAAAATGGATATTTTAGGCAATCTTTTTTGCCAAAGCTCAACCCTTTCAGCCTTCTAAAGGCTGCAAGGGTTTTCCAAAACGAAAAAAAGCCGGGCTGTCCGTTGCAATCTTTTTTGCCTCATTTTTCAGACCAAAAAAAAGGATTTTCGCTTCCATCCCTATTGCGGGGTACGATCTTATCATTCGATGAGGTGCTAATTTGATAAGAGATTAAGAGTTAGAATTATCAGTATAAAAACTAATGATCATTTGAATATCGAAGAAGGCACATTAGAAATTAAAATCATCAATAGGACCGGACTTTAGCCCGTTTTGTAGGAAAGTAAATCAATTGGCTTTAGCCAAAACTTATTTTAAACATTAAGATATTAAGAATCAGTAAAATGAACAAAAAACTTTTTACAATCTTTCTAAAGTATTAATAGTGTCTTTGCTAAGTGAAACGCCTTGGCGTCCGTAATTGATTCAGCATAATATATGAACTCTTCGCGTCTTTGCGTTAAAAACAAAACAATGACTTCAAAAATAATTATAGAAGATTTAAAAATCTACGCTTATCACGGCGCTCTTCCCGAAGAAACGCTTATCGGAACCTACTACCTTTTGAATGTAGAAGTTCACGCTGACCTGTGGAAAGCCGTAGGAACTGATGATTTAAATGACACGATCAATTACGCGGAAATCAATGAAATTATTCACACTGAAATGAAAGTTCCTTCCAAGTTGATGGAACATGTTGCAGGTAGAATTTTGAAAAATATCAAAATGAAGTTTACGCAAGTTGTTTTTGTTAAAATCAGAATTTCCAAAACCAGTCCACCGATGACCGGCGAAATGCGTGGCGTTAGCGTGGAGATCGAAAATTAGTTTTAGAATTAATCTCAGAAGTAAAATAGTACCTTTGAACATTAATTACGTTTTAAAAAACCTATGAAATATATTATTCTTTCCTTACTCTCAGCGGTCTTGCTGAGTATTTCCTGGCCCACTTACGGAATTCCGTTTTTTATATTTTTCGCCCTTGTTCCTTTATTGATCATCGAACATGATATTTCTAATTTCTCAAAGATCAAAAGAAAAGGTTTGGCGATTTTCGGCTTGACTTATCTTTGTTTTGTAATCTGGAACATCGTTACAACTGGTTGGCTGTACGGCGCGAAAAATCCAGATGGAACGCATTCTTTGTTTGCGGTCGTAGTTCCTGTTTTATTTAATTCTCTGTTTTATGCCTTTATTTTTCAATGTTACCACTGGTATAAAAATGCGCAGGGAACGTACTTCGGGTTAGTTTTCTTTGTTTCGATTTGGATGGTTTGGGAAAAACTACATTTGAGTTGGGAGTTAACCTGGCCGTGGTTGAATTTAGGAAATGTGTTTGCAGATTATCCTCAGTTTATTCAATGGTACGATAAGCTGGGCGCGACAGGCGGAAGTTTTTGGATTTTATTGGTCAATGTCTTTGCCTTCTATACTTTAAGAATTTGGGAAGCGGGCAGAAAACAGAAATCTTTAATCATCAACAGTTCAGTTCTTCTTGCAGGAATAACTCTGCCAATGTTAATTTCTGTAGTCAAATATCAAAATTTCGATTTGAAACCAACGGGAACCGTCAACGTTTTAATGCTGCAACCGGAATTGAATCCGTACACCGAAAAATATTCGAAGGACAGTCTGACCATTTTAAATGACCTTCTAACTCTGGCCGAAGAAAATTCCACTGGACCAATCGATTATTATCTCGGTCCCGAAACTTCGCTTCCGGGCTTTGGATCGATCTCTGAAACTGGATTTGAGCAAAGTGAGCTTTTAAATAAAACGAAAGAATTCTTAACCAAGCATCCGAAGTCTATTTTTGCTACTGGAATTTCGTCACACCGCTTTTATCCGAACGAAAAAGAGAAATCAAAAACAGCGTACAAAACTTCGCAAGGAATGTATGTGGACAGTTATAATTCTGCCGTTCAAATTATTCCGAATCAAAAAGTAGAAGTGTATCACAAAGGAAAATTGGTTCCTGGTGTAGAGATTTTCCCGTACATCAGCGTCTTAAAACCGCTTTTAGGTGAAGCTATGCTAAATCTCGGCGGAACAACTGCTTCCCTGGGGATTGATGATGAAAGAAAGGTTTTCAGCAATCCTTTTAATAAAGGAAAAATGGCGCCGATCATTTGTTATGAAAGTATTTATGGCGAATTCGTAACCGATTATGTAAAAGAAGGTGCCAACTTTTTAGGCATTATGACCAACGATTCCTGGTGGGGCGTTACGCAAGGCCACAAACAACTTTTGGCTTATGCAAGAATGCGGGCGATCGAGACCCGACGTGAAATTGCAAGGTCTGCCAATAGTGGAATTTCTGCTCACATCGACGCGAAAGGAGATATTGTAGCCGATACTTTTTACGGTGATAAAACAACGCTTTACGCAAAAGTAAATTTGTACGAGGACCAAACTTTCTATACCAGAACCGGCGATCTATTATCTCGATTTTCCATTTTTGTTTTCGGATTCTTGGTGTTTTATAACTGGATTAAAAAGTACCAAAATAGAAAACCGCCAGAGCCAATGAAAAAGATTGTGATCAAAAGGTAAAATAAGATCACTCAAAATGTAGAAAAGTCAGAAAAGAATACTGTTAATTTATTCTTTTCTGACTTTTTTATTTTCAAGTATTCATTCACAAGTAGGAAAGGTTAATTTTCATTTTTAAGTACCATTATGAAGTTTTAACTTCCGAATGAAATCTTAATACTGTTAATTTCTTCATCATTGTTAATGGTAAAATTAAAAGTAGAAACTTTCAAGTTTTTGTGAGCTTTTAAATAGCATGATTTTCACTTTAATCACAATTAAACTTTTGTGGTTCAAGACCTTTTTACTTCGATTTTTTATGTGTAAAATGATTCATCAACAAGCGAATTTCATTAAATTCAAAATCATTTGGAAGCGCTTTCTTCCAATCATTTAAAGTTTCGTGAGAATTATTTTTGAATTCCTTTTCGAAGGTTTTGATTTTTTGTTTGTCAAAGATCCGGGTTAGATCCAATAATCCTTGCTCGGCAAATTTGGCTAGATGTCCAAAAATGGTTTCCGTTACCAAACCCCGTTCTTTCGCAATCTCCGGAATAGTTTTTCCTTCTTCAAACAATTGGAAACTTAAAATGTGAGAAGGGATTTTGGCCACTTTCGTAGAAATTGAAATATTATTTTCGGTATTAAAAAGTGGAACTTCCAGCAAGTGAACTTTCTTTAAATCATTTAGGTAATCTTCTAAATCATCCAGGAATACACGGAAATCTTCGTTGTATTCTTTCAATCCTTTGGTTCCTTTGTTCTCGGAATAAAAATCCAGTAAAGGTTGAAAAACTTCGATATTCACTTTGGTGAAAAAGAAATTGACCGCTCCTTTTGCCTTGGTTTCAATTTCTGCCCATTCTTCATTTCCATGGATGAATTTATGGGTTTTTTGCAGCATCACTTTTTCAAATTTCTGATACACATTTCCGAAATTTTCAATCTTCGGTTTGATGTGTTGATATAAATGCTGTGCTTTATTTTTATCGAGTGCTTTGCTGGTTTTGGTAGAATTATGCCATTTTTCAAGTGAATATTTAAACCACAAACAATCGAGTCTGCTGACTACTTTTTTAATGCTGTAATCGTATTTTTCGGTTTGAAGAATTTCTTCTACTTTCTCGTTGGCGTTGGTTTCATCTTGAAATTTAGATACTCTTCGGTCAGCAAAAATAACATTTGGTGTAATTTTCGATTTTAAAACAATTCCCTCTAAAGTCCGGCAACGGGAAAGTGCCACATAAACCTGTCCGGAGGCAAAAGATTTTCCGGCATCAATGATCAACCTGTCGAAAGTTAGGCCTTGAGATTTATGAATGGTTACCGCCCAAGCCAACCGAACTGGATATTGTTGGAAACTTCCTAAAACATCTTCCGTAATGTTTTTGTCGGAATCTAAACCATATCTTTTCTGTTCCCAGGTTTCTTTTTTAATTTTAAAGACTTCGTCGTCTCCATCGATCAGCACGGTTATTTCTTTGTCATCCAAACTCATTACTTCCGCGAGTTTACCATTGAAATATCTTTTGTCGCTGCTGGCATCATTTCGTATAAACATAACTTGCGCGCCGACTTTTAACTGCAGTTCTTCCACGTTTGGATATTGGTTTTCGTTGAAATTTCCAATAATATCAGCGGAGTACAAGTAAGGTTTTCCTTTTAATTCTTTGAGTTTTTTCTGATTGATCTCGTCCGCCATTCTGTTGTGAGAAGTCAAATAAACATAAGGTTCACCCGTAGGTTCGAAGTCCGGAATATATCTTTCGTTCAAGGTTTCAAAATCAACATCACCTACGGCGCCATCTCTGATGTCATTCAGTATATCTAAAAATTTTTCATCGGTCTGACGATAAACCGTGGTCAGTTCGAGGGTAATTAAAGGCATTTCCTTCAAAGCATAACTCTCAAAGAAAAAAGGGGATTTATAATATTGTCCTAAAAAATGTTCATCCCGAACGACCGGTGGAAGTTGGTAGAGATCGCCGATAAATAACATTTGAACACCGCCAAATTTCTGCTGATTCCGTCGCACGAAACGAAGCGAAAAATCCATCATATCCAAAACATCAGCACGAAGCATGGAAACTTCATCGATAATGATAATTTCTATTTCCCGTAATAATTTGAGTTTGTCCTTTCGGTATTTAAAGTGCTGCATCAAGTCGGAAATATTGTTTCCTAAATTACTGTCGATGCGGTCTGCGGTTGGAATAAACGTCCTTAGTGGAAGTCCGAACATGGAGTGAATCGTAACGCCACCCGCGTTGATGGCCGCAATTCCGGTTGGAGCTACCACGATGTGTTTCTTCTGGGTTTTTTTTACAAACTCATTGAGAAAAGTGGTTTTTCCGGTCCCGGCTTTACCGGTTAAAAAAATACTGCGGTTGGTATGTTCGGCTAAATTAAAGAGAGATTCGTCCATTGGTCAAATTTAAGAAAATTGGGCTGAATGGGCGAATAGATTTTTTCTTAACGGGCAATTATTACAAATGATTTTTCAAAGTATTAAAATTTAATAAAGCTCAGACCACATAAATTTTGATTGCACAATATTGGTGATTTCTTTTTGCAGAAATTCTAAGTAGGATGCTGAGACCATCGTCTGATTTTTACCTTTTAACCAAATTAAACTCCAGGTAGTGGTGATCGGTAATTCCTTGATCGGAATAATTTCTAATTCTTTGTTTTGAAGTTCATTTTTAATACCGATTATTGGCATGATTGAATAACCTAAACCTGCCAGCAATGCTTGTTTTACCGCTTCATTAGAGGATAGTTCCATTCTTTTAAGAACGGAAATGTTATTTTCTGAAAAGAATTTTTCCATGGTCTGACGAGTTCCGGATCCTTTTTCCCGAAAAATAAGCGGAAGGTTTTCAAAAATTTCTTTCGTTGAATTTCCTTTTTTAGAAGTCACTTTCTCACTTCCAACCAGGTATAATTTGTTTTGCAGCAGATCCAGTTTTTCAATATTTTGAGTCGTTGGTAAAATAGAGACAAGCGCAAAATCAACGCTGTTATTTTCCAGACTTTCCAGCACTTTATATTTATTGGTAACGTCCATATTTAATTCTACACCCGCATTTTCTTTCATAAATTGAGAAAGAAAGTAAGGCATTACATATTTCCCCGTGGAGACTACAGAGATTTTTAATTTCCCCGTAAGTTGTCCTTTGTAAGCTAAAGTTTTGTAATTAATGGCGTGAACCTGATTGATGATGTTTTCGGCTGCTTCGGCAATTTCTCGTCCAAAATCGGTAATGTAGATCTTTCTTCCAACCACTTCTGTCAAAGGAATATCAAACTGATCTTGGAAGTTTTTAAGCTGAATGGAAACTGCTGGTTGGGTAAGATAAAGTTCTTCTGAGGCTTTTGTTACACTTTCTGTTTGTACGACTTTCAGAAAGATTCGAAGTTGGTTTAAAGTATAATTCATAAAAATTATTTATACATAGTATTACAAATATAAATAAAAATATATGAGTTAGATGCTGCAAATTTGCCTCATCAAAAAAAATAAAATGACAAGAATTACAGTAGCAAAAGGAGACGGTATTGGGCCAGAAATTATGGAGGCGACTTTGAAAGTGATTATGGCAGCGGGTGCGCAAATTGAAATCGATGAAATTCCAGTAGGTGAAAAAGTGTATTTAGCGGGAAACACCAATGGAATTGCAGCAAGATCATGGGATACGATCAGAAAGAATAAAGTTTTTCTGAAAGCGCCAATTACTACTCCACAAGGTGGTGGTTATAAAAGTTTGAATGTCACCACGCGAAAATTTTTGGGTTTGTATTCGAATGTCAGACCTTGTATGAGTTTGCATCCTTTTGTGGAAACCAAACATCAAAATATGGATCTCGTGATCATCCGTGAAAACGAAGAAGATCTGTACGGCGGAATCGAGCATCAACAAACCGATGAAGTGGTACAATGCTTAAAATTGATCAGTCGTCCCGGCTGTGAGAAAATCGTACGGTACGCGTTTGAATATGCGAAGGTTTATGGCAGAACGAAAGTGACGTGTTTCACCAAGGATAATATTATGAAACAGACCGATGGCTTGTTCCATCAGGTTTTTGACGAGATCGCTTTAGAATATCCGGAGATTGAAAACGAACATTGGATTATCGATATCGGTGCGGCGAAAATGGCCGACACGCCAGAAATTTTTGATGTGATCGTGACTTTAAATCTTTACGGTGATGTGATTTCCGATATTGCCGCACAGATCGCGGGCTCAGTTGGTCTCGCGGGTTCTGCAAATATTGGAGAAGAATGTGCGATGTTCGAAGCAATTCATGGTTCGGCACCGAGAAGAGCTGGACAAAATTTAGCCAATCCATCGGGTTTATTGCAAGGAGCAGTGATGATGCTTAACCATATCGGACAGGCAGACGTTGCGGAAAAAGTGCAGAATGCCTGGCTAAAAACTATTGAAGATGGAATTCATACGTATGACATTTTTAAAGAAGGAGTCAGTAAAGAAAAAGTTGGTACGAAAGAATTCGCAGAGGCGATTATCCAGAATTTGGGACAAAATCCTTCAATTCTAAAACCGATGAACCCTGTAAAAGATGCGGTATTGCAATTACCCAAATATGTGAAAAAACCTGCCATGGATAAAAGATTGGTTGGAGTTGATCTATTTGTGGATTGGAAAGGAACCGACCCCAATGAACTGGCGGAAAAGCTCCAAAGCATTAACACCGAAAATAAACAGTTGACGATGATCACCAACCGTGGAATTAAAGTCTGGCCAGACGGATTTTCTGAAACGTTCTGTACCGACCACTGGAGATGCCGTTTCCAGCCTAAAAATGGAAATATGTTATACAAAAATAACATCATCAACTTGTTGGCTAAAGCGTTGGATGCTAGAATAGATGTCGTAAAAACCGAGAATTTGTATGAATTCGATGGAAAGAAGGCGTACTCTTTAGGTCAGGGTCAGTAAAAATTAGTTTCGAAAACAGGTTAAATAATTGATTATGAATAAAGTCCGATCTTGTATTGGACTTTATTTTTAACAATTTATTGACCATACTGTCAACTTTAAAATTTGGTTTCACATGAGACCAATTGCAATGATCAAAATTTTTATTAAATGGAAAAACAAGATATTTTTACCTTGATCGAAGGTGAGTTTACGCCCAAAGAATCCCGCGAATTACTTTTTAGCGTTTTTAAAAGTAAAATTCGTTTTCACCGTCTGAAGAATTTCAGTTCTCAGGAACGTTTTGGGAAAGGCGATGAAAAGGCACTATCCAGAATGGTGCAGCTTCAAGAAACTTTAGCGTCGATTTTTAAAGTGATCGAATCTGCCGAAAAAGAAAATCAGATTTTAGAAATTAAGGCTGAAATTATTTTAAATTTTACCAAGTCAGCTAAGTAGTTCCAATTGGTTTTGAAAATTGATTGCTTAGAAAACGGTCAGGTTTTAATCGATTAAGAGACTTCCTATTTCAGAAAAAAGATGCTACTTTTGTAATCATAAATTATGAAGATGAAGCACTTATTAATGATCGCAATTTCAGTTTTTATATTCTCCGCGTGTTCCTCCAAAAAGGCAATCGTTGAGGAAGAAACTTTACCAAAAGATATCGCGTTAAAACCTGATAATAATTTTACTCAGGAAGATGATCAACGCCTAATGAAAAGTCTTATCCAGGAAATTGATTCTTTAATTAATGAAGAACCTTGTACCGATGTAGCCAACTGGAAATTTACAGCAATTGGTGCAAAAGCCTGTGGCGGGCCAAGTTCTTACATTGCTTATCCTGTTCATTTAGAAGATGAAATTTTGCCGAAAGTAACGCGATTTACTTCTATGCAAAGTACCTTTAATACTAAATATGGAATGATGTCGGATTGCGCCATCGTTCTTCCACCCGCAGAAATTATCTGTGAAAATGGAAAGGCAGTTTTGATTGGAGATCGTTTGGAGAAAGAGGAAGTTGAATAAAAAGTGATCTGATTTATTCCTGGACCAATTCGTAAATTAATTTATTTTCTGTTTTAGAAATAAAAATATGATCTTCCTCTATTGAGGAGTGTTTCGAATTTTCTTTAAAGTATCCTTCCGTGTTTTCACGATATTCTCTAAATGCATTTGGATATTTTTGTAAGATCATATTGATACTGTCAGATTTATCTTTAAAGTTCTTCAATAATCTCAACTGATCTTGGTTAGAGATATTCAACTCTAAGCGTTGATGAAAATCACCAATTCCCCAACCGGTTTTATGGTCGACAATTTCAAAGTCGTCTTTTAATTCAATTTTATTGGTGAGAAGGAGATCCCGAGCGTTTGACTTTGAGAAAAACTGATCTTCAAACCTTAAATATAACAAGCATACGAGAAATACCAATCCGACGGAAGCACTTAGAATAATTCCTGTTCTTTTACTTTCTAATTTTTTCCCGATGTAATAGAGTAAAAAAAAGAAATCCAATCGGAAGCCCAACAAAAATTAAAAACAATATAGACGAGAATATAAGATCATCCAGCATGACTTTCTATTCCTTATACCAGCCTGAATATTTCACGTAATTATTGGCGATTCGGTTGACTTCACCTTCCAGTAATTCGGTAGAAATATCTTTAATTTTACGAGCTGGCGTTCCGGCCCAAACTTCGCCTGGTTTAATGTGCGTTCCTTGTACAACAACCGAACCAGCGCCCACAATGGAGTTGCTTTCAACTAAGCAGTCATCCATAACGATGGCACCCATCCCAATTAGAACGTTATCCTGAATCGTGCAACCATGAACGATTGCGTTATGTCCGATCGAAACATTATCACCAATGATGAGCGGGAATTTTTCATACGTGCAATGCAACATCGCATTATCCTGCACATTTACTTTGTCTCCCATTTTGATATAGTGAACATCGCCACGAATCACGGCGTTGTACCAAATACTGCATTCTTTACCCATAGTGACATTGCCGATAATGGTGGCGGTTTCTGCCAAAAAAGTGTCTGCTCCAATTTGTGGAGTTTTACCTAAAAGTTCTTTTACTAAAGCCATATTATTTTTTTAAGATTTTAAAAGTTTAGAAAAAATGCTGACCATCAATCCATGTGAATGTCTAATTTCTCCTTTTTAAAATCGTCCTGTTTTTACTGATTAAACTCATTGACAAGGTCTAAAACATCAATAAGGTAATCTAGATTGTTATCCGTATTTTTGTACTCAAATTTAAGAAAATTAAATGAGACATATTATCATAGAGCCCACAGAAAACCCTAAAGTGATGAAGTTTGTAGCGGATTACAACTTAATTCCCGGTTCTCTGGAACTCGATCGAAATTCTGATATTTCAGAAATCCCCTTAGCCCAGGAACTTTTCAAATATCCATTCGTGGAAAGAGTTTTCGTTACTGCAAATTTTATTGCTGTAGCAAAACAGGATGGCGTTGACTGGGAAAATGTTGTTGAACCTTTAAAAGGAATTATCGCCACAGAATTAGACGCGAATCCCCGTCTTTATCTTCAGAAGCAAAAAGAGGAATATATGATTTACGCGGAGATGACTCCAAATCCAATGGTGATGAAGTTCGTATCGAGTAAAGCTTTAATGGATGGTTTTATTGAAGTGAAATCACGTGAAGAAGCTGATGCGGTTCCTTTGGCTAAAGCCATTTTCGAGGAATTTGATTTCGCTAAAGAAGTATTTATTTCTGATAATTTCGTTGCCGTTACTAAAAACGTATCGGTAGAGTGGCATGAAGTGATGGTAACCGTGCGAGCATTTGTCTCCGACTATCTTCAAAATGGAGGATCAATTTCTAACGTGACTCCGCAGAAACACGAAAGCCCGGCTTCCGGAATCATGAATAGAGAATATAATGCAGACGAACAGAAGATCTCCGATATTTTGAATGAATATGTTGCTCCTGCAGTAGAAGGTGACGGTGGAAAAATTTCTTTGATGGAATACGATGCTGAAACAAAAACCGCAAAAATGTTATTGCAAGGTGCATGTTCAGGTTGTCCAAGCTCCACAGCAACTTTGAAAGGTGGAATTGAAAATATATTAAAACAATTTTTACCTGATTTGGTAGAAAACGTAGAAGCAGTTAACGGATAAAAATAGGAGAAATAAGTAATGAGTAATAATTAATATTTTATTCCTCGTTATTCATTACCAATTACTTATAAACATGAAAGGAATTTTATTAGTAAATCTTGGATCGCCAAGATCAACAAAAACAGAAGATGTTAGAGAATATCTGGATGAGTTTTTAATGGATGAAAAGGTGATCGATTATCGCTGGTTTTTTAGATCATTGCTCGTGCAGGGAATTATTTTAAATACCCGTCCGAAAAAATCAGCAGAAGCGTACAAAACCGTGTGGACGGATGAAGGTTCGCCTTTAATTTTCATTACGGAAAGAATTAAAAAGAAACTCCAAAAAATCGTCGATGTTCCCGTAGAAATCGGAATGCGTTACGCTGAACCGAGCATCGAAACTGGAATACGAAAATTAATGGACCAAGGCGTGACGGAAATCGTTCTTTTCCCATTGTATCCGCAATATGCGATGAGTACAACGGAAACGGTGATCGAAAAAGCGGAAGAGGTTCGCAAGAAACATTTCCCGGATATTAAAATTAATTACGTTCAACCGTTTTACAACCGTGAGATTTATATCGACTGTTTGGCAGAAAGCATCCGCGAGAAATTACCGGAGACCTTCGATGCTTTGCAGTTTTCTTATCACGGTGTTCCGGAAAGACATATCTATAAAACCGATCCTACCAAAACCTGTAATCTGAATGACTGCTGTTCCCGCGACGAAAATCCGAGTCATCAGTTTTGTTACAGACACCAGTGTTTTAAGGTAACGGAACAGGTGATCAAGAAATTGAATCTGCCCAAAGAAAAAGTGATGGTTACTTTCCAATCTAGATTAGGAAACGACAAATGGATGGAACCTTATACGGATGAAACTTTGGAAAACTTAGGTAAAAAAGGGATTAAAAATCTGGCAATTGTTTGTCCGGCATTTGTATCTGACTGTTTAGAAACCTTAGAGGAAATTTCTGTTGAAGGTAAAGAGCAATTTATGCATGGGGGCGGCGAAGTCTACAATTATATTCCCTGTCTGAATGATGAAGACCGCTGGATCGACGTGGTGAAAACTTTGTGCGAAGAGAAGTTGCACGAGTTTTATTTGGTTTAAAATATATGGGCCTTCAAGATTTCTTGAAGGTCTTTTTTATAAATTGTTTTTCCTAACTTTGATTTTATGAATGTAACTGTTGAACAACTTACCGAAAACTGAAAACCCTTCCTGAAAATTTTTTAGAAAGAGTTTGGGGATATATTGATGGTCTGTCTGAAGAAGAAATTGATCTTGAAATTCCGGAATGGCAGGAAAATGAAGTGAGCGAAAGAGTAGGAGAATACAAGAAAAATCCTGATTCTCTTACAGATATGGATGATGTCTTTTCTAAAATCGATATAGAATTGGATGGAAATTAAATTTTCCTTTAGAGCAAAAAGAGAATTTATCGATTCTGTAAAATTCTATGAAGGTAGAGTCGTAGGTTTGGGCAAAAGATTTAAACGAGAAATTAGTCATCATGTAGAGGTTATTCAAGATCAGCCAAAATCCGGCGAATTAAAATATAGAGACCTTAGAGTTTTAGCAGTCAAAACCTTTCCGTTTACCATCCATTAAAAAATTGAAAAAGAATATATTGTTATTGTAGCAATATTTCATTCACCCAGAAACCCTGAAAAAAGATAAAAGTATTGCAATTCCGTTACGCCAGACACACTCACGACATTTATAAATTATTTGAATTTTATACTTCAATTCTAAACTTTGAAGTTTTAGGAGAATTTAAAAACCATGACGGTTACGATGGCGTTTTCCTTGGATTAAATGACGAGAATTGGCATTTGGAATTTACACAGAATGGAGAAAACCCTCAGTCGAAATTTGATGAAGATGATGCCTTGGTTTTCTATCCGAAAACTCAAAAGTCGTTTGATGAAATCTTAGTAAATCTGAAGAAATTTGACGTTCCATTATTGGAACCGAAAAATCCTTATTGGAAAAATAAGGGTTTTTGTTTTGAAGATTCTGATGGTTATAAAATCATTGTTTCTGCGGAAAAAATAGAGAAATAGTCTATCTCACCGGCGTTCTAAATTCGCCATAACCCAACAAACCGTCATAGCTTCTACCAAAAGGTTGGTAATATAAAAATGCCTGATACAGGTTTTCGGTCTGCCAGAAATTACCATTGATCTCACCCAAATTTAAAGTGCCATCTGCGTTTTTAGTGGCTAAAATATAATTGTAGAATCCCTGTTTCAAATAAATTTTTGCAATGTACTTTTTTAAAGTTTCATCGTAGATCATCTGGTTTTCTTTGCTGGCTTTAAAGTCATTAAAACCACCAACTACATAAATTTCTTTATTGGTTTTTTCTGAATCCAAGGCGAAATAAACCCAAGAGTAATCGGCTTCGCGTTCTGCATTTCTTTCAATTCCTAAATCATTTCGACGAAAATAAAAAGCACCGTTCACATCAGGTTGAAACTGATAATTCAGCGGAAAAGCCCACACAGAATGGAGATACGTATAATTAATTCCATCGATGTTTTCCGCCTGAGCAACCATATCGAATGGTTGATTCATATTTTTATTATCAAAATAGTAGAATTCATTATTACCAGGGAAAACCAAGTTCATTTGTTGAAAAAGAATTTTATTTCCTAAAGTAGAACTTGCTTTTTGATTATAAACTCCCAAATCCCAGTTGTTATTTTGAATCACATTTAAAGTCAACGAATTTAGATTTGAATTCATGGCTGAACTGTTTCCCACTGCCTGAACTTCTACCCGCTGATTGATCTGCGGATTTTTCGCATCTGAAGTGCGGGAAATATTCAAACCTAGTATTGCTCCATCTTCTACGACAGAAAACCTTTTGGTGAAAATCGGTTGACTTGGAGAGTCTTGGTAAACAACCAATTCAAAATTACCTGAGATCTTAGGCTGAATTTTATCGTTTGGGAACGTCAAAGTGTAATTGGTGTACGCCTGCGAAGTATTAAATGAATATTGTAACTGATCGATCAGTCCGTTCAAACTTCCATTGGCGTATTCGGTGAAAAATAATCCGTCGTCATTCCAGTTGCGATCAAAATGTTTTAAGGTATAACGATAAATCGTACTTGAATTCGATAGATCATCAAAACGTAAGATCAGCTGTTCATTGAAACCGATCACCGGTGTTTCGTCATTGGTTTGCGGGTTGAATAACTGTACGCTGCGAATATCCTGTGCAAAGAAAAACGCACTGAAGAATAAAAGGAAAGAGGATAAATATTTCATTGAGACGAAGATAAGAATTTTTGCGATGTGATGACTGATGTGTTGATGTGTTGATTTGGTGACGTGATGAGGTGCTGATTTGTACGTTTCCTTCGCAATAGGATGGAAGTGGAAATCCCGCAGTCTCGTCTTTAAAGACGAGATGAGGAATTGCAACGGATAGCCCGGCTTTTTTTATTTTGAAAAACCCTTTCAGCCTTTTAAAGGCTGAAAGGGTTGAGCGTTGGCAAAAAAGATTGCCCAAATTAGCACATCAACAAATTAGCACATCAGCAAATTATTTAATCGTTGTGGAAAGATCCAGCATGGCTTCAATTGGTTTCAAAGCTTTTAACCGTAATTCTTCGTCCATAGTGATTTCCGGTAGTTCGTATTTCATGCAGAGATACAATTTTTCCAGCGTATTTCTTTTCATGTAAAAACATTCAGAGCAGTTACAAGCTTCGTCGAAAACCAAGGCAGGAATTAATTTTTTATGCGGTGCACGCTTTTGCATTTCGTGAAGAATTCCTTCTTCAGTTGCCACAATGAATTCCTGAGCATCGTCTTTTTCAACAAAATTTAAGAGAGCCGACGTTGAGCCGACGAAATGAGATAGATCTAAAACAGCTGCTTCACTTTCGGGATGCGCGATTAATTTTGCCTGAGGATTGGCGGCCAATTGCTGAGCAATTCTTTCCATAGAAAAAGCTTCGTGAACAATACAGGTTCCGTCCCAGAGAATCATGTCGCGTCCGGTTTTCTTCATCAGATAAGCTCCCAGGTTTTTATCAGGGGCGAAAATAATCGGTCGGTCTTCAGGTAATGAACGAATAATGGTTTCAGCATTAGAACTGGTTACAATGATGTCGGATTCGGCTTTGGTTTCAGCGTTACAGTTGATGTAGGTAGCGATCAAAGCGCCGGGATGTTTGGCACGCATAGCACGTAAACCTTCGCCGCTACAGCCATCTGCCAACGAACAACCCGCTTGAGTATCAGGCAGAACGACTTTTTTAGTTGGGTTCAGGATCTTCGCCGCTTCTGCCATAAAATGAACACCACAAAAAGCGATCATATCAGCATCGGTATCTTTTGCAGCCCGTGCTAATTGTAAGGAATCTCCCAAGTAATCGGCAATATCCTGAATGGCTGGCGGTTGATAATAATGCGCAAGAATAACGGCATTTTTTTCTTTCTTTAAATCAAGGATGGCTTGTACCAGATCTTCACCTTGTGGAATGATGAGGTCATCTATTTTTAAAAAACCTCTTACCGGAAGGTTTGACTTTGCTTTATCTAAATTTTCTGTGCTCATGGATTAAAAATCTTTAGGATTCGGATGTATAAAGGTATAATTAAAATCTTGAATCAACTTTTCTGAAGAAATGATTCTTCCTTTTTGGTCACCCGTATTTTCGCTGTCTAAGTGGAGAACTTCTGCGATAGAAGGATGTTCGGGTGCCACGATATTATAAGTTTCCGCTTTTATTTCTGACTTGATGAAGAGGTCTACAATCGGCAGAATATCTTCGTAATGAATATAATTGGTCAGTTTCCCAGGATTTTCTGGCGTTCTGTTTTTAAACATATTTTGCAAAGCTCGTTCGTCGCCCATCAATCCACCAAAACGTAAAATATTGGTTTGCGGATATTTCTGTCTGACTAGATTTTCGGAAGCGACAATATCAGCTCTTAAGTCGTCCGTATCTTCTTCAGTGAATACTTTATTTTCTTTCGAATAGACTCCCGTAGAACTGAATAACAAGGTTTTTGGAAATTCCTGATCTAATTTTTCAAAACCTTCATGCCAGCTGTTTCTTGCAATCGGCATACTGAAGATCGCTACATCAACGGAGGCTAGAAAGCCAAAATCGATGGTAGAATTAAAATCGAGCAAGTGAACTTCGGTCGCTACTTTTTGTAACGGAACTATTTTTTCTGGTGAAGTGGTGGTGGCAATGACATGGTAATTTCTACCAGTCAAATATTTTGCCAGTCGTTCTCCAACCCAGCCGCAACCGACAATGGCAATTCTCATGATCTCAGAAATTGGTTAATTAAATGATTGATATCTACTTTAGCCACTTCCAGTTGATCATTGACTACAATTTGATCGAACTCGTTTTTAAAGGAAATTTCTTCCGTCGCTTTTGCAACTCTGGTGTGAATGGTTTCCAGGTCATCAGTTCCTCTCGCGATGAGTCTTAATTCCAAAGCAGCCACCGATGGTGGCATAATGAAAATTGATAAAGCTTTATCACCGAAATATTTTTTGAGTGAAATTCCGCCCTGCACATCAACATCAAAAATTACAACTTTTCCGCTGGCCCAAATTCTTTCGACTTCTGATTTTAAAGTGCCGTAATATTTATCGGAATATACTTCTTCAAACTCCACGAACGCTTCTTCAGCGATCCTATGGCGAAATTCTTCTGGATTAACGAAATGATAATCGATTCCATTTTTCTCCTCGCCACGCGCATTTCTGGTCGTGCAGGAAATCGAAAATTCCAATTCAGTAAACTGCTCTAGACAATGTTTAACCAGCGTTGTTTTGCCGCTTCCGGATGGCGCTGAGAATATGATTACTTTATTCATTGATTTTTAAGTTTGTGAGAAATATAATAGATGAAAGACAAACCATCACGAAGATTTATTTCATTACGAGGATTCATTTTTTCACAGTCTATTATCTATCCGTCTATTATCTATCCGTCTAAAGCACGTTTAACGTTTGTTCTTTTATTTTTTCCAGATCGTCTTTCATCATGACTACCAGTTTCTGAATTTCGGCATGATTGGCTTTAGAACCTAAAGTATTAATTTCACGTCCGATTTCCTGAGAGATGAAGCCGAGTTTTTTTCCATTAAAGTTTTCGTCAACCATCACTTCCAAATAATATTTTAAATGTTGGGTAAGTCGGACTTTTTCTTCAGCGATATCTAATTTCTCGGTATAATAAGCCATTTCCTGATAGAAACGGGTTTCATCAATTTGGTCAAATTCATTCAGCGATTTACGGTAGCGCTCTTTCACGCCATCCATTCTAATTTCTTCGTAAGGTTCAACCTGACTAAGATAGGATTCGATTTTTCTGATGTTTCGGCTGAGTTCCTGTTGCAGGATTTCTCCTTCAGTGCGTCGGAAATTCTCAAATTTTGTTAAAGTTTCTTCAAGGAGTTCTATTAAGAAGATCCATTCATTTTCATTAAGCACGTCGCTTTTGGTAGAAATCACTTCTGGCATTCTGATTGCCATTTTCAGGTATTCGAAATCGGGACCATCGTCGGCGACTTTCTTCAGTTCCTGCATATACGCTTGCACCAGGTCGTGATTAATATTAACATCACTTGCATTATTAAGTGATTCAACATTCACATAGCAATCTACTTTTCCGCGCAGAACTCTGTCGTTCAATAGTTTGCGGATCTCGAATTCTTTTTCTTTATATCTTAAGGGAATTTTGATGTTGAGGTCAAAAGATTTGCTGTTCAGAGATTTGATATCGATGGTCAATTTTTTTCCTTCGAAAACTCCTTCGCCTCTTCCGAAGCCGGTCATTGATAAAATCATGTATTTGCTTTATCTCACAAAGATAATTATTTAAAAACTTTAACTTAAAAAAGAAACTGTAAAACTTTCAATATTTGCAGAAAAGATTATTTTATATATTTGCAGTTAATAAAAGATTTAGAAATATGCTTAAATCGCTCTTCCATTGGAAAGTCTGGGTAAATATACTTTTAGCGGCTGCCGTTTTCGTAGGTGCCGTTTGGTTAACTTTTCGTTGGCTGGAAATGCATACGAATCACGGAAAAGAAATCGCAGTACCCAATGTGATGAATAAATCGGTGCATGACGCCATTAAAATTTTAGATGATTCGGGCTTAAGTTACGAAGTCGACAGTTTTAAGTACGATCCCAAGTTTAAGCCTTTTCAAGTTTTACAGATCTATCCGTCCGCGGGTTCCCGTGTGAAAGATGGGCGAACCATCGTCATGAAAGTGAATCCAAGAACTTATGCGCAGGTTTCTGTTCCTGATGTATTAGACCGATACAAAGGTTTGGCATTTAGACAGTTGGAGCAGGTTGGATTAAAGATTGGCGACACTATTTTTGAACCAAGTATTCAGCGAGATGCAGTTTTAAGAATGATG
The DNA here is from genome assembly GCA_002415135.1 of Flavobacteriales bacterium UBA5040. Lineage (GTDB taxonomy): Bacteria > Bacteroidota > Bacteroidia > Flavobacteriales > Weeksellaceae > Kaistella. The sequence goes on from DIBY01000022.1 coordinate 199,357, forward strand.
TATAATGGTGCCAATTTAAAACCAGGTGCTTTATTGCCGCGATTCACCACCATTGATCTGGTGATTGGCGCGGGACCAAGAAGAAATATATCTGTACCTAATTTGGTTGGTTTAACCGTACAGGAAGCTAAATTGATCATCGCTCAAAATTTATTTGAAATCGGTTTGGTCGAGCATGAAGATGGCGGCGGAGATGAATCAGATATCGTTTACTACCAGGATCCAGCAGCAATGGATGTTCGGGATCAGGGAATGCAGATTGATATTTGGGCCAGTAAAAAAACGCCTGCTGAAATGGGCGGAAAAATCTCACAATTGAATTCAATTTATAGAATAAAAATGGACTACAGTATGCCGGAGAATTACGATAACGAACCACCGGTTTATCAAGCGCCCGCACCAAGACGCTCTGAAACAGAAATGATGGAAGTGCCACGACCAACTGCGCCACGAGTTGAAACACCAAATGTAAAAGTGAAAAAGCAGGACGCTCCAAAATCAACAACTGATCAAAGACCAAAGCAGGTTGAACCGAAACCAAAAACGAACACGACACAAGTAACGCCGAAGACCACACCAACAAAAACCGAAGAGAAACCCAAAGTTAAAAAGGTAATTGTTGAATAGGTTTTTAATACTCCTACAATCTAAAGCTTCAACCGAAATGTTGGAGCTTTATCTTTAAAAAATAGAATGACAGAAGACAACGACCATTTCTCAGAAGAAGAATTAGAACATCACGAATCCAGCGAGTCTGAATCAGAAGGACTTTTTGAACATCTTTCGATGACGGTTGATAAAGGTCAGGAAACAATGAGAATTGATAAGTTCCTGGTTAATTTCCGACAGAATTCTTCTCGAAATAAGATCTCGCAAACCTGTAGGGCTGGAAATGTCGTGGTGAATGGTTCGCCGGTAAAGCAAAATTACCGCGTTAAACCGGGAGATCAGATTTCTGTTTTACTGACCAATCCGCCGAGAGAAAATATTATTATTCCACAGGATATTCCCATCAACATCGTTTATGAAGATGATGATATCGTGGTCGTTGACAAAACAGCCGGAATGGTTGTTCATCCCGGACATGGGAATTACGACGGAACTTTAATTAATGCCCTGGCTTTTCATTTTGAAAAAAACGGACAGAAATCAGATTTAGACCGTGTTGGTCTGGTGCATCGAATTGACAAAGATACGTCGGGACTTTTAGTCGTTGCCAAAAATGAATATGCGCTGAGTTATCTGGCCAAACAGTTCTTTGACCGCGAAACCAAAAGATTGTATTGGGCTTTCGTCTGGGGAAATATCGAAGAAGATTCGGGAACCATTCGCGGAAATATCGGTCGACATTTAAAAAACAGAATGCAGATGGCGGTTTTTGAAGATGGAAGTTTGGGGAAACATGCGGTGTCGCATTATACCGTGCTCGAAAGATTAAGATACATTACCTGGGTTGAATGCAAGTTAGAAACGGGCAGAACGCATCAGATCCGCGCGCATTTCAAACATATTGGACATACCTTATTTAATGATGAACGGTATGAAGGCAATCAGATCTTAAAAGGAGTGAATATGCCAAAGTACAAGCAGTTCATTAAAAATGTGTTCGAAGTTTTACCTCGTCACGCGCTGCATGCTCATACGCTGGGATTTGTTCATCCAACTACCAAAGAGGAAATGTATTTTGAAAGTCCGATGCCGAAGGATATGGAAGATGCCCTCAATAAGTGGAGAAAATATTTAGAATCTTAGAGACGCTTTAAATTTGCTTAAAAAGAAATTTTCTTTTCCCCCGACCCTAAAGGGTGCAAAATTTCTTGAAAATTAATCAAAATCAACCCTTTACCATTTGGGAAAATTAATTCTGATGAATTTTAAACAGGCTCTTAGTTCCATAAAAACTTTTTATATTTGTGAAAAATTCACGCAACTCTTATTATGAGAAAAATATATACGTTATTTTTCGTGGTGGTCTTTCTAGGAAGCTATAAAAGCCAGGAAACATTGCCTTTTTACCAACAGTATTTGCTCAACGGTGAGTTCCTATTTAATCCTGCGCTATATGGAAGTACCGACGATGTTGTGTTGAATTTAAATTACCAGAAACAGTTTTCTAATTTTGCACAGTCACCCAATGTACAGTCTGTTGGGATGCATGCAAACGTTTTCGATAGAGTAGGAGCAGGTTTGTCTTTCTTTAAAGATCAAAATGGGGCGATTTCTTCTACCGGCGTTTCGGCTGGTGCGTCTTATTTTATTCCAATTGATGATGATGGCGAACGAAAAAGTCAGTTCTCTTTTGGAACGAATGTGAATTTCTACAACATGAATATTGACCTGGGATTGCTTTTACCCCAAGATCCTGGCGATCCTGTCCTAAGTGCTGAAAGTTTATTTTTGGTGTACGCCAATCTTGGAATGGCAGTGAGCTACCGTAACTTTTTTGCGGGCGTATCGGTGAATGATATCGCGATTTCGAATGACATCCCTATCGTAAACGGAATTGAACCAGAACCGACCAAATTCTTAGTGAATACGGGATATAATTGGTATGTGACGGAAGAGTTCTACGTAACGCCGTCGGTCATGGCTAATTTCAATACCAATTCTTCTAAAATGATCGACCTGAATTTAATGGCGACGCTGGAGAGTGATGAAAGTTCCTTTTCTGCCGGCGCGAGTTTAAGAACGGCAAGTAATAAGTTCGGTAATCAAAGTTTGGGTGTGTCTCCAATTATCAAAGCTTCTGTAAATAATTTCTTTTTCGGGGCGACTTATAATTTCGGACTTTCAGATATTCAACAGTACGCTGGCAGCAGTTTTATGCTAAGTGTTGGTTATAAGTTTGAGAATTTTATTAATACAAGAGGATATCGGTATTAATTTTATGAGTAATCGGTAATGAACAATGAGTAATTGAATTGAGAATTTTTAGAAATTAATTATTCACCATTCACCATTCACCATTCACTATTCACCCATTCACAAGTAATTTTCAATTGACTATTCACCATTTCTCCTTGGCTCTTATTACTTTTTCCTTGGCTCTTAATTAAAATGATTTACCTCCACATTCCTTTCTGTAAGCAAAAATGCAGTTATTGCAATTTCCATTTTTCTACTTCTTTGAAATATAAAGAAGATATGGTTGTGGCCATTAAAAAGGAAATAGGATTGCGGAAAAATGAACTGGAATCCAAGAATTTAAAATCCCTTTATTTCGGTGGTGGTACGCCTTCCATTCTTAAAGTTGATGAACTGCAATCGATTGTTGATGAGGTTTTAAAATACTTTTCTTTTGATCCCGATATTGAAATTACACTGGAAGCCAATCCCGATGATTTAGATAAAAACTTTTTAAAGGAATTGTCTAAAACTCCGTTTAACCGTTTATCGATCGGTACGCAAAGTTTTTTTGATGAAGATTTAAAATTGATGAACCGCGCTCATAATTCGGGTGAAGCGGAAAGTTCGATTAAAAGAGCCCAGGATTTTGGGTTTGAAAATATCAGCATTGATTTAATTTACGGTTCACCAAGCTCCAACTTTGAGATCTGGAAACAGAATTTAGATAAAACGATTGAGTTACAGGTTCCGCATGTTTCTTCTTACGCTTTGACCATCGAACCGAAAACGATATTAAATGCCTGGATCTCACAAGGAAAAATTGCCGCACCGAAGGAAGCTGAACAGCATGAAGAGTTTTTCTACATGACGGATTTTCTAAAAGACAAAGGCTTTGATCACTACGAAATCTCCAATTTTGGAAAACCAGGCTTTCACTCCAAACACAATTCTGCTTACTGGAAATACCAGGAATATTTGGGAATCGGACCCTCAGCACATTCGTATAACGGGCGGAATGAAAGAAGCTGGAATATTGCCAATAATCAATTGTATATCAATTCATTGAATCAAAATTCTTTACCCAAGGAAACAGAATTGTTAACGGAAAAAGATCAGTTCAATGAAATGTTGATGATCGGGTTGCGAACGATTTGGGGCGTCGATCTATCTTCTTTAAAAGAGAAATTCAGTTCTGAACTTTTGGAGTATTTTCAAAAAGAGATCAAAACAAAATTGGAGGACGGACTTTTACTCATTGAAAATAATCATTTAAAAATTCCCGAAAAACATTGGTTTCTGGCAGATGGAATTGCGTCGGATCTGTTTATGGTTTAGTTCGTCGATAATAGGAACAAGGTCTTAGGTTTTTTTATGCTACCAAAAATCTGGCATCCATCATCCATCATCCATCATCCATCATCCATCACCCTTCATCCATCACCCAACATTAAGCACTCTAACTGGCTCTTTTTACTTTTTACTTGGCTCTTAATTCGTATTTTTGCATAAATTTCAACCCTTTGAAAACTAAAAAACAGGATTTCAGCCATCTTTCTGCCAACCAACCAATTGGGATTTTTGATTCTGGAGTGGGCGGATTGACCGTTGCCAAAGAGATCAAAAGATTGTTGCCCAACGAGGATCTCATTTATTTTGGAGATACCAAACATCTTCCGTATGGTGAAAAATCGCGGGAAGCCATTATTGGTTATTGTATTAAAATCACTGAGTTTTTATTGGAGAAAAACTGTAAAGCGATCGTTATCGCATGTAATTCTGCGACGGCAAACGCCTTGAAAGAAGTGTTAGAATTGGTTGATCAGAAAGTTCCTGTTATCGATGTAATTAATCCAGTAGCTGAAAAAGTGTCATACGAAATTCATAATAATGTCGGCGTCATTGCTACCAAAGCAACCGTGAATTCTGGTCTTTACAAAAAGTCGATCCGCAAACATAATAAGTTTATCAAGGTCGATGAATTGGCGACACCGCTATTGGTGCCGGCGATTGAAGAAGGCATTAGAAATCATCCCATCACCAATTCGATCATTTATCATTATCTAAGCAACAGTAAATTAAAGAATATAGAAACGCTGATTTTAGGTTGTACCCATTATCCTCTTTTATTGAATGAGATCAAACAATATTATGGAAATCGAGTTCGGGTGATCGATTCCCCAAGTATTGTGGCGAACCAACTGAAAATGATTCTTGAAAAACATCATTTATTAAATGAAGACAATCCAAAAGCAACCTATCATTTTTATCTTTCGGATATCACTAAAAACTTTGAGAAGATCTCGAAGAAATTCTTTGGAAATAACATCGATCTGGAGTTGAAAGTGCTGTAAGAGTTTTTTTTACCACAAAAGCCACAAAAGTTTTTGGGAGTAGAAGCAAGTCAAAAGATTGTAAAAGGATCTGGAATAAAATTGCTATGCCGTAGTTTGAGCTATATAGAAAATGCCACAAATGCACAAATTGTTATGTTCTTCTGAAAACATTTATTCATGCATTAGTAGCAATATAATTTTAAGATAAATAGCAGTCCGTCAGGAATTCCCCTGTTTTGTAAAAGATTGGAAATCGTATTTTTACATCATCCATCATCCATCATCCATCATCCATCATATATCCGTCTATTATCTATCGGTCTAGTATCTCTTAGTCTGCCTTGTCAGGCGCTTCCTCGTCTGTCGACGCGGTTTCTTCCGCCGCTGGTTCATTTGGTTTTAAGAATGAAAAACTCACGTTTCCGTATTTTCTGCTATCGATAATATTAGGATGTTGCAGTTTTGTGCGGCTTTGATGCTCCAAAATAAAGATGCCATTTTCTTTCAGGTAGTTATTATTTAAAACCAAAGAGATGAGCTCTTCATATTTCGCAACCTCCATTTCAAAAGGTGGATCTGCGACGATGAGTTCATAGGTTTTACGGTTTCTGTTTTTCTTTAAGTATTCGAAAACATCGCTCCGAACAGCATTCACCTGGGAATTCATTTCCAGTTCCAAAGCCGTCGTGTTAATAAAGCCTGCATGTCTAGCATTCATTTCAATGGAAGTAACATCTTTGCAACCTCTGGAAGCGAACTCCAGGGAGATCGATCCAATACCCGCAAACAGATCAAGTACCGAAATAGAGGCGTAGTCTAATCGATAACGGTTTTCGATAATGCTGAACAAAGCTTCTTTCGCAAAATCAGTTGTTGGTCTTACGTCGAAATTTTTTGGAGCGGAAATTCTTTTGGCTTTCCATTGGCCACTGATTATTCTGTACATGGGTATGTTGGATGTTAAATGTTTGGTGCTAGATTCACAAGAAATCAAATTTACTTCAAAAAGTAGTCAAAATTAAATTTGTTTCTAACGCAAAGACGCAAAGGTTTTTGAATAAATAACTTTCTAAAAATTACGAGCGCAAAGGCGTTTCACTCAGCAAAGGGAATTTCGATATTTGCTTCTTTTATCTTTCATATAATTAAAGCTTTTTGTGTTTTTTGTGGTTAAATAAGAAAGGTTTAAAAATTCACCATTGACGATTTATTATTCACTTCACTTGGCTCTTTTTCCTTCTTCCTTGGCTCTTCTCAATCACCTTCCATTCAAAATAAAATTCTTATTCGGAATATTATCGTAAACAATTTTTAAATTCTTGACGAACTTCTTTAATTCTGAGATAAAGGTTTCATTTTCGGTGGTTTCACCATAAACAAAAAATTGCGTGTCGGCGATTCCGAAACCAATCTTGCTTAAAGTGAACATGATGAAATAGAGAAAGTCGACTTCTGAAGTGACATCTAAATTATTATAAAGAATGACTTTCTTCTGGTCTAAAGCGAAAAACTCACATTGCTGATGATATAGGTTGATGTGAATTTCTTTCTGATTTCTGGCCGAGATATTATTTAAAAACTGTTCGCCTGAAAAATTAAATTTGGTTGGAATTTCCAAGCTTTTAATTTGCTGATAAATCGATTTTGGAAAGGCGTAGTAAAACTGAACGCCGAATTTTTTATTGACCGACAGCATTAATTCTTCTTCCTCCTTATTTACTGGAGCATTAAAGGCAATCAAATTGTAACCTAAATCGTGCTCCTTAAAACCTTCTGGCATCAACGTGAAATGATTCAAGGCGGAAATTACCGTTACTTCTTTAAAGCTTTTCAAGGCTAAAATAGAAGTGATCTTTTCGGTAAGGGCATTTTCGGGTGATTCTTCGGTAACGAAAAATGAGTTTTCCTCCAACACCGTCTTGTTTTTGGTAATTTGATATTGTACGCCGTCTTTGGTAAAAAGTAATTTGAGTTGTTCCATGCTTTGCAAACGCAAATTTATTAAAATTAATCGGCTTTTGAAATTTTCTTATTAAACCGTTGAGATGAGCAAAGTCATTGTTGAATCTGATCGGGATTTGCTAATTTTACAATGCTGTTTAAATCGTTTTTAAATGCCAAAAGAGAATCCATTTTTTAATTATTAAAATCAAATCATTATGAAAAAAGTCCTGTTTGTATTCATGCTATTATTTTCTGTAAGTATTTTCGCCCAGAAAATCCAAAACCAAACGGTAGATGCTGCCTGTGGAATGTGTCAGTTTAAAATTAAAACCGATAAAGGTTGTGCCATGGCTATCAAAATCGATGGCAAAGTCTACAACGTGGAAGGGCTTGATAAGAAAACCTACGGTGATGCTCACGCCGCCGACGGTTACTGCAAGATCATGAAGAAAGCCATGGTTAGTGGAGAAATTAAAAAAGGAAAATTCTACGCGACCAGTTTTAAGTATGTGGACTAGTTTGATGTAGGGTGCGGGATGTTTCGTGTGGGGTGTTGATTGGTGAATAATTTTGAAGGGTGAATATTAGAGCCAAGGAAAAAGTAAAAAAAACCAAGGGAAAATGGTCGTGAAGTCTGAATAGTGAGTGGCAATTAGATAATTAATATATGAAGTAATAGTGAATTTTTGAATTCTGCGTCCAACATCCAACATCCATCATCCGTCATCTATCATCCAGCATCCAGCATCACACATCCATCATCACACATCCATCATCCAACATCCATCATCCCGCATCAAACATCCAACACCCCGCATCTTACCGAAAAAAAACCAATACTGTACCCGACTGATGGTGCAGTATTTCTTTGTTTTGAAACTCCAGATTGGTTTGGCTTTCGAGGACATCGTGAACCATCTTTTGTAAAACCCCGTCTCCAATTCCGTGGATGATCTCTAACTTTTTCAAATTGTTTTTTCGACAGAATTCGATAGTCGTCAGGAGTTTTTCTTTCTGACGGAACAAGCGTTCAAAAGAATCGTAATCACTTGGGTTCTTGACTAAATGTTCAAAATGTAAATCCAGCACGAGGGGTTTTTTGTCGTGTTTCTTAGAAATAGGTTTTGAAGACTCTTCTTTTCGAATGGTTTTGACTTCATTATAAATCTCTGCCTGCTGCACGACTAATTCACTTGCATCGTATTCATACGGAAACCCATGCTCATCTTCGATGGTCACTTTTTTTCCTTGAACGGAGATGATTTTTCCTTTCAGCTGATCATCAATCACCGAAACCGAATCGCCTATTTTCATGGTTGGTCTTATTTGGCGAAAGTAAGAAATACGGATGATTTTTAACGATAAATGTTGTGAAATTTCATTCTTTGATAAATCAGTAACGTGACGACGACTGATGAAAGTTACTGTGTTTTTAAAGCTCGCGAAGATTTTGCAGATGTAGCAGATTTTTATTATTTGTAATTTTCACTATTCACTATTCACTATTCACTATTCACTATTCACTATTCACTATTCACTATTCACTATTCACTATTTTTCGCTCATTAATTCTACTAATCATAGTTTTTAGAAAGAAATTACAAATAACAATTTAACTTTCCGTCAAGTTTCTTCTTAAAAATTTCCATAAATTTGAATTCTTTATTACACGAGAATTTTAAAACCTTATTTATAGATTATGGATCCAATTTTTGACCTCATTGAACAGGAAAGACAAAGACAAACACATGGTATTGAACTGATTGCTTCTGAAAATTTTGTTTCAGAAAATGTAATGAAAGCGGTAGGAAGTGTTTTGACCAATAAATATGCGGAAGGATATCCCGGTAAAAGATATTACGGAGGTTGTGAAGTGGTTGATGAGATCGAAACTTTAGCCATCGACAGAGCCAAAGAATTATTTGGGGTGGAGTATGCTAACGTACAGCCTCACTCAGGATCACAAGCCAATGCTGCCATTTATCTTTCAGTTTTAAAACCAGGTGATAAAATATTAGGTCTGGATTTATCGATGGGTGGACATTTAACCCACGGATCTTTCGTTAACTTTTCTGGAATTCAGTATGAGGCGAATTTCTATGGCGTGGATCGTGAAAGTGGTTTAATTGATTACGATGCGATGCGTCAGAAAGCCTTGGAAGTGAAACCTAAAATGTTGATCGCAGGTTATTCAGCGTATTCAAGAGATATTGATTTTAAAAAATTTAGGGAAGTGGCGGATGAAGTTGGAGCGACTTTATGGGCTGATATTGCTCACCCAGCAGGACTGATCGCCAAAGGATTGTTGAGCTCGCCTTTTGAACATTGTCATGTTGTTTCTACCACGACGCACAAAACATTGCGTGGTCCAAGAGGTGGATTGATTATGATGGGCAAAGACTTTGAAAATACCTATGGTCACAAAACGCCGAAAGGGGAAATCAAAATGATGAGTCAGGTTTTGAATGGATCTGTATTCCCAGGGATTCAGGGTGGTCCGTTGGAGCATGTGATTGCTGGAAAAGCTGTTGCGTTTGCGGAAGCGATCGATGACAAATTCTTAGTGTACATGAAACAGGTGGTTGCTAACGCTCGTGCTTTAGCAAAAGCGATGATGGCAGAAGGATTCGATATCGTAAGCGGTGGAACCGATAATCACCTGATGTTGGTAGATCTTCGAAATAAAAATGTCAACGGTAAAGAAACAGAAAAAGCTTTGGTGAAAGCAGATATTACCTGTAACAAAAACATGGTTCCGTTTGATGATAAATCTGCGTTTACAACCTCAGGGATACGTTTGGGAACAGCCGCTATCACGACCAGAGGTTTAAAAGAAGCGGATATGGAAGTTTTGGCTGGATTAATTAACGATGTCGTGATGAATATCAATGATGATCACAAAATTGGTGAGGTTCGCAAGAAAGTGAATCAGATGATGGAAGGGAAGGCTTTGTTTAATTATTAATTAAGAGACGAATAGATGATAGATAATAGAGTTTAATTATCGACAGAGATTCAAATTCATTGCTTTGCTAGAGGCAGTGAATTTGTTTTTTTTGACTTAGTTCCGCAATGATTGACTTAGATGCTGGTTTGGATTGGTTAAGACGAGAGACTGATAGATGTAGATTATAGGGTTAGACATTTTAAAAAAATAAAATTCATTTTCCCCAACCCTAAAGGGAGTGAATTTGATTTTTTACAAAGCTTCAATTTCAGGACGAAATCAGAGTTGACTTCGGAGATTTTTGTGTTAAGAAAAACCTTGAAAAAGTTCGCCGATTCAAATGAAAAGTATAAAAGAATGAGGCAAATTTGTATTTCTTCCTATACAACTCTTTCAACAAGCTATACTTAAAAATTTCCAGTGTTTGAAGCGCGGGCATAATTTAATAATTGAAGCGAAACCTTCGTTTCCGCGCAAGTCTCGTCTTTAAAGCGAGATAAATAATAGAAATTTACTTAGAAGAAATTCAAATTTTTTAACAAAAAGATCCAGTCTGTAACTTTTTGTTTCAAGACAAACCATTGAAAATGGTTCGCTGATTCTATTAAAAAAATATAAAATAGGAAGCAAAAAGTAAGGCTAAGAAAAGAACGCTAATTATTTGTGCAGCCAGACCGAGGGAAATTTGTTATTCTAGAAATACAATATACAACGGTTCAGGCCATAGGATTTTATTGGATCTTAAAACAGACTTCGATCAGAAAATAAAAATCAAATTCATTGACCCCAACCCTAAAGGGAGTGAATTTGATTTTTTACAGAGTTTCGATTTAAGGACGAAATCAGAGTCGACTTCGGAGATTTTTGTGTTAAGAAAAATTTGTATTTCTTCCTATCCAACTCTTTCAACAAACTATACTTAAAAATTTCCAGTGTTTGAAGCGCGGGCATAATTTAATAATCGAAGCGAAACCTTCGTTCCGCGCAAGTTTGGAAATTGTCTTAGAAGAAATTCACATTTTTTAACAAAAAGATCCAAGTCTTGAATTTTTGGTTCTTTTGTTTCAAGACAAAAGAATAGTAGAAAAGGTCGACTATGGGATTTGTTTTTAACGTCTTACTTCTTCGTTCCTTCTCGCAAAGACACCGCTTTCTCGATTTTTTGTTACTTTTGCAACAAGACAAAAGTAAAGTTAATAATAATCAGCTTTTTCTATTCCTCCTATGAATGAAAAAAAATCCTATACCTTCCTCGAAATAAAACAAAAGCTGGTCAACTATTGTGTTTATCAGGATCGTTGTCATAAAGAAGTAGAGCAAAAGATGTGGGATTATTTATTGATTCCCGAAGCTAAAGAGGAGATCCTTCTCTATTTAATGAGGGAGAATTACCTGAATGAAGAGCGCTTTACCCGTAGTTATATTAGGGGGAAATTCTACATGAAATCCTGGGGACGCAATAAAATCAGAAATCATCTAAAGTTTAAAGGCGTACCGCAAAAGTTGATTAATAGTTGTTTTGATGAGATTGATGAGGGTGATTATCAAAAGACCTTGGCTAAACTGTTTCACAATTATTCCTCCAAAATAAAGGGATTGCAGGTTTATCAGAAAAATGCTAAGACGATTAAGTATTTGTTGGGAAAAGGGTTTGAATATGAGGAGATTAGGAGGGTTATTGAGGAGGAGTGACGGTGGCGCTGATGAATTCGAGTGAATGGTGAATAAGTGAGTAGCGAATTTTGAAGAGCCAAGTGAAAAGGTAAAAGAGCCAGAGTAATTGCGAATGAGTGAATGATGCATTTTGAATTATTGGTACGCTCCAGAGGAGCGGTATATGTGTAGAAAATGTTGTGAAATATTTCAGTTCGGCTCCAGAGGAGCCGTATTTTTTTTTGTGATAGGTGGTAAGTGCTGGGTGAAAGATGGGTTGGAAAAACCTTGACAAGGTTGAGTTTGGATGAATTTTAAAGAGCCAAGTGAAAAGGTAAAAGAGCCAAGGTAATTGCAAATGCGTGAATGATGTATTTTGAATTATTGGTACGCTCCAGAGGAGCGGTATATGTGTAGAAAATGTTGTGAAATAGTTAGGTTCGGCTCCAGAGGAGCCGTATTTTTTTTGTGATAGGTGGTAAGTGCTGGATGAAAGATGAGTAGGAAAAACCTTGTCAAGGTTGAGTCTGGATGAATTTTAAAGAGGCAAGTGAAAAGGTAAAAGAACCAAGGTAATTGCAAATGAGTGAATGATGCATTTTGAATTATGGGTACGCTCCGGAGGAGCGGTATATGTGTAGAAAATATAGTGAAATATTTCGGCTCGGCTCCAGAGGAGACGTATTTTTTTTGTGATAGGTGGTAAGTGCTGGATGAAAGATGAGTAGGAAAAACCTTGTCAAGGTTGAGTCTGGATGAATTTTAAAGAGGCAAGTGAAAAGGTAAAAGAGCCAAGGTAATTGCAAATGAGTGAATTTTGAATTATTGGTACGCTCCAGAGGAGCGGTATATGTGTAGAAAATGTTGTGAAATATTTAGGTTCGGCTCCAGAGGAGCCGTATTTTTTTTGGTGATAGGTAGTAAGCGCTGGGTGAAAGATGGGCTGGAGAAACCTTGTCAAGGTTTGGAACCTTGACAAGGTTGAATGTGGATTAATTTTAAAGAGCGACGTAAAAACAAGAGAGCGTCAAGGTATATGAATTGGATGTTGGGTTGTTAAGATTGAGATAGTACTAGAAAATTAAATGGTGCTCAACAGGTTGCTTCGTCGTTCGTTCCTTACTCCTCGCAATGACGTGGTTGGTTTGGTTAAAGAACGGTGTTTTGGGCGGTATTGTTATGGAATTAGGGAGCGTTTAGAAAAAAAAGTGACATAATTGAAATAATTTTAATTAATTTGCATAAGTATTCCTAAAAAACACACCGTTCACCTCAATTGATTATAACGCTATGAAGAAAATTATTATACTTGTCACAGTTTTCCTATTGGGCATGGTGAGTGGACAACAATTCAAATACGGAGTTACCGGGAATTTTCATAAAGGATCGATCGTCGGTGTTCATGACGTGTCTAAGGGTGCTTATGGTGGTGGTCTCGGCGTTTTTGCGCAGTGGTCACTGGTTGAAAATGATGTTTTTGATTCTGCCTGGCTGTACATCACACCGCAAATTGAATATCATATGGCTGGAGAGATCGCGAAAGCAGAAGAGAATGTATTCGGCGTGCAAAAGTTTCATCATGATTATGTGGCCATGCAGGTGTACCTGAAATGGTTCTTTCACCAGGGAAATATGAAACGTGATCTATTTCTGTTCGCTGGTCCACGCATTGAATATCTGGTCCGTGAAAAGCGAGAAGTGGATCCCGCTTATGATCTTGCTTATTTTCAATACAATAAAGACGATGAGATCAATAAGTTCGGCTATGGAATTTCCTTTGGTGTCGGTCTGAAAGTTTCGCAACAGTTTGAAGCATTTTTAAGATATGACCGTGGCTTTAGCAAGGTTTATCCTAATAATGATACGAGAAATACTTATAACCGAATGTTGGGGGTAGGTCTTAACTATTACCTGAATGAAAACTGGTGGTAAAACGGCTAAAGCTTACGTCAGCGTTGTACTGCTAAAAATAGTTTTACATTTGTAGTTCTAAAAACAAGAAATGAAGAGATCCTTCTCCGTATTTATTATCCTTATTTTAATCGCTTTTCAAGCCTGTAAACCGAAGCAGAATATTGTGTATCTATCCAACAATAACTTTGAAGAGGAGGTGTCGCAGGCGAAGTATGTGGGTCTTCATATTCAGGAGGGCGACCGTTTACAAATTCTGGTATCGGCTTTTGAAGAGATCGCGGTTCGTCCGTTTAATCAATCTACGATGGCTGCGACAGGATCTTCGGGTAGCGGCAGCGCTGGTGGAGGTGGAGGCGGTTCGGCAACCGAATATACGGTCACGACCGATGGTACGATTGTATTTCCCGTTTTGGGCAGCATTTACTGCAAAGGCATGACCAAACAACAACTTAAACAAGATATTGAAAGCCGCTTAAAAAGATACCTTACCGATCCAATGGTGACGGTGACGCTGACTAATTTTAATTTTTCTGTTTTAGGAGAGGTGGGAAGTCCAGGTCAGAAAACGAGTACTTCTGAAAAACTCAATGTTTTACAAGCAATAGCTTTGGCTGGAGACATCAGCTATCAAGGAAACAAAACAAGTGTCAAACTCATTCGGTATTCAGAGGAAGAAGGCAAAGACAAAGTACTGTCGCTCGACCTGTCTGAAGCGTCTATCGTGAATTCTCCCTACTATTATCTCCAACAAAATGATATTCTTTATGTAGAGCCCGACCGCAATAAGCAGGTATCGGTGAATACCAATTCCAATGTGGATAACTGGATCAAGTATGGAGGAGTCGGTTTAGGCTTATTGACTTTAATTTTAACATTAACCCGTAAATAAAATTTAATGGAACTTTTGGAAAACTCCGAACCGTTAAAGCGGACGAAGACGGTTAATATTAAAAAAGAAATAGGGAAGTATCTGAAGAAGTGGCCCTGGTTTTTGCTCAGTCTGGCCCTCTTCTACAGTGGGGCAAGAATCTATCTTAAATATACCCAGGCGCAATACAACAGTAAAACCTCTCTTAAACTTCGCGAATCCAAAGGCAACAGTACAGCGTTGAGTGATCTTAAAAATCTGGGAATGGGAGTGAGTGGGGATAATGAGCTTCAGGGCGAAACCACCATTATTGTATCGAAACCGATTCTGGAAACGGTGGTTCAAAACCTTAACTTGGGGGTCAGCTTTTTTAGTTTAGGTAAAATTAAAGAGGTAGAACTATATAAAGAAAACAGCCCTGTTAGCGGGAAGATCCTCAGTTTGAATCAGCCCGATGGTTTTGGCAGTGCCAGTTATACTATTGAACCGGTGGGCGCGAATTCCTATAAACTGTCAGGATCCAACACGCAGTATCGTTTTGGGACGCCGGCGAAATTTCCGTTTGGAATGGTCCAGTTGAATGTTAAACCAGGCGTTCAGCTGAGAGATCAGATCAAAGTCGTTTTTAAAAGTGTGCAATCGGCCGTGGCAGGCTTAGAAGGTAGTATTTCCGTTAATCTTCCAGAGAATAAAGGACTGCTGATGGATGTTTTCATGGTGGGACCGGTGCCGAAGAAATCAGAAGATATCTTAAACGAACTGGCGAAACAGTATATCATCGATGGGGTGAACGATAAGAACCAGGAAGCTAAAAATACGCAGGATTTCATTAATGAAAGACTGGAAGTGATCAGTGAAGATCTTTCGGGCATTGAAGGCGAGAAAGAACGATTCAAACAGTCCAATCAAATTACTGATTTAAATACCCAGGCAGGTGCGGCGGTAACTAAGGCTGATGAAAATACCAAAATTATTTTGACCCAATCGATGCAACTGGATCTGGTAAATTCCGTTTTATCCGCCAGTGCCAGTGAGCAGTTATTGCCAACGGGTATGGGCTTACCGGCTGGAGCAGAAAGTACGATAGGGGAATATAACAACCTGTTGTTAACGCGCAACAGAGTCTTGAAACAGGCGACGGGTGAGAATCCAGCAGTGATTCAGATCAATAAAGATATTGTTGCTACAAAGAATTTAATCCGTAAAAATCTACTGGAATCCCGGGAAACTTTGCAGTTGCAAATCGCTCAAGCCAATGCACAACTCAATTTGGCTAAAAGCAATATCAGTAAATATCCGACCCAGGAAAAAATGTTCCGGAGTATCGACCGGCAGCAAACGCTGAAAGAACAGCTTTATCTCTATCTTTTACAGAAAAGAGAAGAAAACGCCATCACTTTAGCGGTAACGGCGCCCAAAGCAAAGATCATTAATCCAGCTTACACGACGGGCATTGTAAAACCCAACGCCAAGCGGATCATGAACGGTGCACTGACGGCAGGTTTTCTGTTGCCTTTGATCTTTCTGATCGTCTGGAATTCATTGGATACGAAAGTACACACCAAGGAACATATTATGGCGCTGATGCCGGTAACCGCAGTCGTGATCGCAGAAGTCCCGATGATCACGGATGGAAATACGGTCGTTCATCCGAATGACTTTTCTACGTTTGCGGAATCCTTCCGGATCTTGAGTTCCAATCTCAAATACCTCTTAAAGGCAAAGAAAAGCAAAGATGGCGATGTCGTGCTGGTCACGTCGTCTATTAAAGGCGAAGGAAAAACGACCGTTTCCATTAATACCGCCCTTACTTTAGCCGGAAAAAGCAAGGTGATTATTATCGGAGCAGATATCCGAAACCCCCAGCTTCACCGTTTTGTACGTGGAAAAAATATTGGACTGACCGATTATCTGATGTCCGATAAAACAGTACCCGATTCGTATATCGTACCTTCTAAAGTGAATGAAAATCTGGATGTGCTCTTTAGTGGGCAGATCGCACCCAATCCGAATGATCTGTTGGATATGGATAAATTTACGGAGATGATCACCTACCTTAAAACGCAGTATGACTATGTCGTTCTGGATTCGGCGCCGGTCATGTTGGTGAGTGATACGCTTCAACTGGTAGAGAAATCTGATGTATTGCTGTATGTAGTACGGTCAGAATTCACGGAAAAGGGGATGATCGATTTTGCGGCAGGTTTCCAGATCGAAAATCAGATCAGCAATATGGCTTTTGTACTGAACAGTGTGAAACCGGAAAATACGCGGTATGGGAAGAAGTATGGGTATGGGTATTATTCTTATACGCATGAGTTGGAGAAGAAGTGGTGGGAGAGGTTTATATAAAGTTTTGTTTTTTATAGTTCTTTTGTCTTGAAACAAAAGAACCAAAAATTCAAGACCTTGATCTTTTTGCTAAAAAATTAATATTTCTTCTGAGAAAATTCCTAAACTTGCGCGGATATGTAACTTGCGCTTCGAATGTAAATTATTGTCCGCGCTTCGAACAGAAGGAATTTTTGAGTGTTGCTAATTGAAAAGTGTCGCTGAAGAAATTTTAATTTTTCTTCACGCAAAAATCTCCTAAGTCGAGCTTTTAGTGGAAATCAAAATATTAATATAGTAATACGGTGAGCAAAAAAAGTGCAGAAAAAATAAATAGGTATCGATTTTACGGGTACTTTTTTTCCGTGATTCTTTTAGGTTTATTATCGCACCTTGTAACAGAATAAAAAATTACTTGTTAAAAATCAATTTCATTATCAAGTTTACAGGTTGACAAACCTACATTAAAAAAACAATGACAAACGAAAAGCAGCCTACTTATTTTATCAATTCGAAACAATCGGTGTTTTCGCTGAACTTGAAAGAGGTTTGGGATTACCGGGATCTTTTGCTGATGCTGGTGAAAAAGGATTTTATTACTTTTTATAAACAGACGGTTTTAGGACCGTTGTGGTTTATTGTACAGCCGTTGTTGACGACGGTGATCTACGTGATCCTTTTTGGGAATATTGCGAAGTTGTCGACGGATGGAGTACCACAGGTGTTATTTTACCTGTCTGGAATTACGGTGTGGAATTATTTCTCCGAAAGTTTAACCAAAACCTCTTCGGTGTTTACGGCCAATGCCGGAATGTTTGGGAAAGTCTATTTTCCACGGCTTATTATGCCACTGTCCATCGTGGCGTCATCGCTCATGAAGTTTGCGGTGCAGTTTGGGATCTTCGCGATCGTCCTTTTATACTTCGTCGTGTTTACCGATGAGGTACAACCCAATATCTGGATGCTTTTTACACCGGTTTTAATTTTATTAATGGCCATGTTTGCCTTAGGAATGGGCATGATTTTCTCGTCACTGACCACGAAATATAAAGATCTGACCTTCCTGCTTACTTTTGGAATTCAGTTGTTTATGTATATCACGCCGGTGGTTTATCCGATTTCTGCTTTACCGGAGAAATTCAGATTTCTGGTATATATGAATCCTTTGTCTTCGATCTTTGAATGTTTCCGGTACGCCTTTCTAGGATCGGGGAGTTTTGATCTGATGAATATTCTTTGGAGCAGTATTTTTATTACCGCGATTCTCATCGTAGGGACGGTTATTTTTAATAAAGTGGAGAAGAGTTTTATGGATACGGTTTAAGCCTTAAGCCGATGGACAGGATGACAGAGAACAGGAGAACCAGAGAATAGAGAATTATTAATTGAGTTTTGGATGCCCCGACTTAGGAGTTATTTGCGTTAATAAAAAAGAAAATTTCTTCCAGCAATGTCTTTCAATTAGCAAATAGTAAAAATTCCTTTTGTCCGAAGCGCGGCAATAACCTATAATCGAAGACAAACTTAAAATTCCGCGCTAGTTTAGGAATTTTGTCAAAAGAAATTTTCTTTTTTTAGCAAATAAATCCAAGTCTTGAATTTTTTGTTACTTTTTGTTTCAAGACAAAAAGTAAGACTACATAAAAAAAATTGTTTATCTGCAGTGATTTCTGATCCACTCTATCACCAGAAAACAACAATCCTAGAAGCTACTCGCGTTAGTAGAAATCCGATTTCGTTTCACCGGGAAGCTTCTTTCCCCAACCCTAAAGGGAGAAAGCTTCCTTAGCAAGTACAAAACCTCAAATATTGATAAGAAGCCCAATCCTGAGGAGCATTTTCAATTGACTTATGAGATATTTGCGTTAATAAAAAAGAAAATTTCTTCCAGCAATGTCTTTCAATTAGCAAATAGTAAAAATTCCTTTTGTTCGACGCGCGGCAACAACCTATAATCGAAGACATACTTAAAATTCCGCGCTAGTTTAGGAATTTTGTCAAAAGAAATTTCCTTTTTTTAGCAAATAAATCCAAGTCTTGAATTTTTTGTTACTTTTTGTTTCAAGACAAAAAGTAAGGCTATAAAAAAAATAAGTTCTTCTCTGCAGTGATTTCGGGTACTCTCAATCATCACGAAGAAAACAACCTATGAACTAATTGCATTAGAAGCAGTCCGATTTCTTTTCACCGCGAAGCTTCTTCCCCCAACCCTAAAGGGAGAAAGCTTCCTGTGCAAGTACAAAACCTCAACTATTCATAAGAAGCCCAATCCTGAGGAGCATTTTCAATTGACTTAGGAGATATTTGCGTTAATAAAAAAGAAAATTTCTTCCAGCAATATCTTTCAATTAGCAAATAGTAAAAATTCCTTTTGTTCGACGCGCGGCAATAACCTATAATCGAAGACAAACTTAAAATTCCGCGCTAGTTTAGGAATTTTGTCAAAAGAAATTTCCTTTTTTTAGCAAATAGATCCAAGTCTTGAATTTTTTGTTACTTTTTGTTTCAAGACAAAAAGTAAGGCTAGAAAAAAATACGTTCTTTTCTGCAGTAGGCTCCGTTCAATCATCAAGAAGAAAACAACCTATGAACTAATTGCATTAGAAGCAGTCCGATTTCTTTTCACCGGGAAGCTTCTTTCCCCGACCCTAAAGGGAGGAAGCTTCCTTAGCAAGTGCAAAACCTCAACTATTGATAAGAAGCCCAATCCTGAGGAGCATTTTCAATTGACTTAGGAGATTTTTGCGTGAAGAAAAATTAAATTTCTTTTGCCCGGCATCTCTAAACTATAACCGAATAAAAATTTCCAGTGTTTGAGTGGCGGCAAAAATAGTAATGGGACAAAACAATTAAACTTTCCGCCCGAGTTTGGAAATTTTCTCAGAAGAAATTTTATTTTTTAGTAAAAAGATCCAAGTCTTGAACTTTTTGTTACTTTTTGTTTCAAGACAAAAAGTAAGACTAGAAAAAAAGTTTTTCCATGCAGTGATTTCGGGTACTCTCAATCATCAGGAATACAACCGACTTAGAAGCTATTCGCGTTAGGAGAAACCCGATTTCTTTTCACCGGCAAGCTTCTTTCCCTAACCCTAAAGGGAGGAAGCTTCCTTCGCAAGTACAAACCCTCAACTATTCATAAGAAGCTCAATCCTGAAGAGCATTTTCAATTGACTTAGGAGATATTTGCGTTAATAAAAAAGAAAATTTCTTCCAGCAATGTCTTTCAATTAGCAAATAGTAAAAATTCCTTTTGTCCGACGCGCGGCAACAACCTATAATCGAAGACAAACTTAAAATTCCGCGCTAGTTTAGGAATTTTGTCAAAAGAAATTTCCTTTTTTTTAGCAAATAAATCCAAAGTCTTGAATTTTTTGTTACTTTTTGTTTCAAGACAAAAAGTAAGACTACATAAAAAAAATTGTTTATCTGCAGTGATTTCTGATCCACTCTATCACCAGAAAACAACAATCCTAGCAGCTAGTCGCATTAGGAGAAATCCGATTTCCTTCCACCGGGAAGCTTCTTTCCCCGACCCTAAAGGGAGGAAGCTTCCTTAGCAAGTACAAAACCTCATCTATTCATGAAAAGCTCAATCCTGAAGAGCGTTCTCAATTGACTTACGAACCATCTGCGTGAAGAAACACCTTGAAAAGGTTCACGATTCAATCAAAAATATTAGCAGAATGAGGCAAATAAAACCCAAATCTTATCCCAATACTATCGGAATTATTACTTTCAGTTTCAAAACTATCGTGCCCTTCTACCCCAACCAATTACCAACTACTTTTACCATATTTCCACCCATAGCATCAATATGATATACCACTGCAGCAATTAAAATAAAAAATATTGAATAATATCCCTACTTTTGTTATTATTATAAAAACTTCCATTCATAAAACATCATCTTTAAATTGAATCCCAACATCGCCATAAGAGCAGAAAACATCTCCAAACAATACCGTCTCGGTGAAGTCGGTACCGGCACCATTACGCATGATCTGAACAGAGCCTGGGCAAAACTCCGTGGCAAAGAAGATCCTTTCTTGAAGATCGGCGAAAGTAACGATCGCAGTTCAAAAGGCGAAAGCGATTATGTCTGGTCTTTAAAAGACATTAATTTTGAGATCGAAAAAGGCGATGCGGTGGGAATTATCGGCCGCAATGGGGCGGGAAAATCTACCCTTTTAAAATTATTAAGCCGCGTTACGAAACCTACGACGGGGCATTTTGAAGTTCAGGGCAGGATTGCTTCTTTGCTGGAAGTGGGAACCGGTTTTAATCCGGAAATGACGGGCCGGGAAAATATCTTTTTGAATGGGGCGATCTTAGGAATGCGCCGGCAGGAGATCAAAAGAAAGTTTGATGAGATTGTTGATTTTGCGGGAGTAGAACGCTATATCGATACGCCGGTAAAACGCTATTCTTCCGGAATGTATGTAAGGTTGGCTTTTGCCGTTGCTGCGCATTTAGAATCTGAAATCTTGATTGTAGATGAGGTTTTAGCCGTAGGTGATGCCGAGTTTCAGAAAAAATGTTTGGGAAAAATGGGCGATGTCTCCAAAGGGGAAGGTAGAACGGTTTTGTTTGTGAGTCATAATATGGCGGCAGTGAAAACCTTATGTAATAACGGTATTTTACTGCAAAATGGGTTGGTAAGTTATGTGGGTGATGTGGATAGCTGTGTAAGTCATTATTTAGATAATTCCAAAGAAGGTTCTTACAATTCCCGAATTTTAGATCTTGGTAATGAAGTGATACAATTACATAAGATTCAGGTTCAAAATGTTAACACTTCAAGACCTGAGATTATTGATGAGAATAAAGAAATTGAACTTGTTACGGAATTTATTTTAAACAGTCCAAATCCAGCTAATTATCACATCACTTTTCATTTAATTAATGAAATGGGAGAGGGTCTTTTTTCTTTTTCTAATGGTGGAATAATTCCTTTAAAAAGCGGTATTAATAAATTAAAATGCAAATTCCCTAAAAATTTCTTTCAATCTGCGACTTTTTCCCTGAATTTCTTTTGCATCCAAGATAATAGCAAAGCCATATTAGTTGAAAATGATGTTTTCAATTTTAAAGTGCAGGATGGTCAAAGGGAACTAGGCGTTTATATGGGCAGAGAACCTGGATATATCAAACCAAAATTTCAATGGGAAAATAATTAAAATGATTCCAGTAACTAAACCTTTTTTACCACCTCAACAAATTTACCAGTCTTATCTGGATGGAATTTGGAAAAGAAATTGGCTCACCAATATGGGTCCATTAGCAAGTGATTTGGAGTTGCGGCTGAAAGAATTTTTGAAAGTTGATCATTTGCTATTTGTAACCAACGGTACGGTTGCATTGCAGATGGCGATTAAAGCTTTGGATTTAAAAGGGGAAATTATTACGACGCCTTTTTCTTTTGTAGCCACTACTTCCAGTATTGTTTGGGAAGGTTGCACGCCAATTTTTATTGATATCGATCCCGAAAGTTTAAATATTGATGCTGCTAAAATTGAAGCAGCCATTACAGAAAAAACTTCAGCAATTCTCGCAACCCATGTTTACGGAAATCCTTGCGACGTAGAAAAAATAGATCAGATTGCAAAAAAGCATAATCTGAAAGTGATTTACGATGCCGCGCATGCTTTTGGTGTTGAAGTGAATGGAAAGTCCATCTTTGAATTTGGAGATATTGCTACCTGTAGTTTACATGCTACCAAATTATACCACAGTATTGAAGGTGGCTTGTTAATCACCACCGAACCCGTACTTTTAAAAAAATTGGCTTCTATCCGAAATTTTGGAATTTCGGGATTTGACAGTTTTTATGAACTGGGCTTGAATGGCAAGAACTCCGAGTTTCATGCTGCCATGGGTTTGGCTAATCTGAAATACATTGAAGAGATTGCTAAAAAGAGAAAATCTTTAATTGCGAGGTATGATGATAAATTAAAAAACTTAAAAGCTCGACGTCCCATTTGGCATGTTGCGTCTGAAAATAATGCCGCTTATTATGCCCTAATTTTCGACACCGAAGAATTGATGCTACAATGTAAAGAACATTTGCAGCTCAATGAAATCGGAACGAGACGCTACTTTTATCCCAGTTTAGCAACGGCACTTCCTTATCTGGATCCACAACATTTCCCTTTAACCGACGATATTGCAAAACGCGTTTTATGTCTGCCGCTCTTTTATGATTTGGCGTTTGAGGAAGTAGATATGGTTTGTAGACTCATATTAAGAATTCAAAATAATTAAAATAATAAAAATGGAAATTAAAACTTTTTTAATAAACTTTACAGAAATTTTAGAAGATACCGACACATCATTAATTAATGAAACGGTAGAATTTAGAAATCTTGAAGAATGGGATTCAATGACCGCTTTATCCTTAATAGCAATGGTTGATGAAGAGTATTCTGTAAAATTAACAGGTGACGATATCAAAACATCAACAACAATTAGAGATTTGTTTGATAAAGTAAGCGCTAAAATATAACGATGGCAACTATATCTGTTGAGGGTATTGCGATAAAAGGGATTTCCTGTTGCGTTCCTTCGAAAATTGAGCGGAATATCGATTTAAAAAGTCAATCGCAAGAGGATTTGCAGAAATTTATTGAAGTTACGGGAGTTGAAGAACGTAGAATTGCATCAGAGAATGTTTGTACTTCAGATTTATGTGTGAAGGCTGCCAATGATTTACTTACTGCAATGCAATGGGATAAAGAAACGGTGGAAATAATTGTATTTGTTTCGCAGACAGGCGATTATTTGTTGCCGGTGACCTCAGCCATTTTACAAGACCGATTAGGACTTTCAAAAAATTGTATTGCGTTTGATATTCCGCTGGGTTGCTCTGGATATGTGTACGGTATTTCAGTTATTACGGGAATGATGAAAGCATTTGGTTTGAAAAGGGGAATTTTATTAGCCGGTGATACCAGTAGTAAATGGGTGTCTAAAGATGACAAAAGCACGTTTCCATTATTTGGAGATGCTGTAAGTGCAACTTTATTTGAACAGGATGAAATTAATTCTAAGATTTGTTTGGATTTAGGAACAGATGGTTCTGGTTATAAATCGATAATAATCCCCGCAGGAGGATCCAGAAATAAAATTTCTGCAGAGTCATTAAATAAAACTGAATTTGATGGTGGAATTAGCAGAAACCAATGTGAATTAGTTTTAGAAGGGATGGATGTATTTTCTTTTGGTATTTCAGAAGCACCCAAAACTGTCAATAAACTTTTAGAAGGTTTCTCTATTGATAAAGATAATGTTGATTTTTTCGTCTTTCATCAAGCCAATATGATGATGAATAAAATGATTGCTAAAAAATTAAAACTACCTCCTGAAAAAGTACCATATTCTTTAAAGAATTTTGGGAATACGTCTTCAGCATCAATACCTTTAACCATTGTTACAGAACTAGTTGAAAAAATAAAAGCTAAAGACCTGCGTTTTATTTTATGTGGATTTGGTGTTGGTCTTTCGTGGGGTACTGCATATCTGGATTTGAAGAAGGATACCAAATTAATATTTTCAAATTATGAATAATCCATTTAATCTTAATAACAAGAATATTCTTGTGACTGGAGCATCTTCCGGGATTGGTAAAGAGGTTGCGATTACCATAGCGAATATGGGAGCAAATGTAATTTTAAATGGAAGGAATGCAGAACGTCTAAATATAGTAGCAGAAATAATAAAAAAAGATTCTACAATCGTAGTTTGTGGTGACCTAACTGTAGGTGGTACTGTTCAAGAAATAGTTGCTACAATACCAAAATTAGACGGTATTGTACATGCAGCAGGAATTATGCGATTACTGCCTTTCAAATTTATTTCAGAACCTGATTTAAATGAAATGATGAATGTTAATTTTACTGCTCCTACCTTACTTTCTTTAGAAATTTTAAAAAAGAAGAAAATTAATAATAATTCATCAATAGTTTATATTACTTCTATTAACGGTTCTGTTGTTGGTAGTAAAGCCAATGCAATGTATGCTGCTTCAAAAGGTGCAATCAGTGGTATTGTACGAGGAATGGCAATCGATCTAGCAAAATCGAAAATAAGAGTTAATGAAGTTGCACCTGGAATGATTGAAACTTCTGGCTCGATGGAAATTGAGAATATTGTATCTGAAGATGCAATACATGAAGATAAAAAAAAATATCCTTTAGGAACTTACGGTCAACCAGAGGACGTCGCTTTAGCATGCGTTTATTTACTTTCAGATGCAAGCAAATGGGTTACGGGTACTAAAATCATTGTTGATGGTGGCTTTACAGCCCAATAATAATCTAAATTATGAAATCTTATATTCAAAATATTTCCTACTATTTACCGGAAAAAATCTTAAGCAATGAATTGCTTCATGAAGATTTTCCCGAATGGGATATAGAGAAAATAAGTTCGAAAACAGGGATTAACGAGCGACATATTTGTGGTGACCATGAATTTACGTCGGATATGGCAACTATAGTTGCGAATAAATTATTTGCAGAACATAATATTGATAAAAATTCGATAGATTTTATATTGCTTTGTACGCAGTCACCAGATTATTTTTTACCTACCACTGCTTGTATTCTTCAGGATAAATTGGGATTGAAAACTTCTGTTGGTGCGCTGGATTTTAATCTGGGTTGTTCCGGTTACGTGTACGGTTTAAGTTTAGCTAAAGGTTTAATTGCTGGTAACTTAGCAAAAAACATCTTATTGATTACAGCAGAAACTTACTCAAAATACATTCATCCAAGAGATAAAAGCAATCGAACTATTTTTGGAGACGGTTCTGCTGCTACGTTAGTTTCTGCTGATTTTGGTATGTTTGAAATAGGGGACTTTATATTTGGGACAGATGGCAAAGGAGCGGAAAACTTAATAGTTAAAAATGGTGCTTCACGAAATCCAATACAGAATAATGCTGATATTGCTGATGAATATGGGAATGTACGAAATGACAATAATCTCTACATGAACGGAACTGAAATTTTTAATTTTACAAGTGAAGCAGTTCCGGTTTTAACAAAAGCCATTTTGCAGAAAACTAATCTTACTTTGGAAGAAATAGATTTATTTATATTTCATCAAGCCAATAAATACATGCTAAATCATTTACGAAAAAAGATAGGCATTCCTGTGGATAAATTTTACATTTCCATGGAACATTGTGGCAATACGGTGTCATCTACTATTCCTATTGCACTTTATGATGCTATGAAAACGAAAAGAATGGAGAACTGCAAAAACATTATTCTTTCTGGCTTTGGCGTTGGTTATTCTTGGGCAAGTTGCAATTTAATCAGAAAATAGATGAAACAGTTAGTAATCATTGGCGCACGCGGTTTTGGGAGAGAAGTTTATTCACTTGCTCAACAGGCAGTAGGATATGGTGAAGACTTTATAGTAAAAGGTTTTTTAGATGATAATTCGGATGCGCTCGATGGTTTTAGCAATTATCCCAAAATCTTATCTTCTGTAGAAGATTATCAAATTCAAAATACAGATGTTTTTATATGTGCCTTAGGTTCAATAAAATGGTCTGCATTTTACGCAAATCAAATTTTAAACAAAGGAGGAGAATTTATAAATTTAATAGATAAAGAAGCGACTATACGACAAAATGTTAAATTAGGTGTTGGCGTTTTAATTAGTAAAGGTAGTATCATAAGCAACGACGTTTCTATTGGAGATTTTACGCACATTATGTCATATTGTATTTTAGGACATGATGTACAAGTTGATAAGAATTCACGTTTGGGTGATTATGTCTTTGTTGGAGGTTATACGAAAGTGGCAGACCAGGTTTTCATTGCAGTGAGAGCGATAATTTTGGATAGATTACAAATTGGAAAAGGAGCAACTGTCGGAGCGGGAAGTGTCGTCATACGAAATGTGAAAGAGAACAGTACCGTATTTGGAAATCCAGCGAAGAAAATAGAATTTTAAATGAAAAAGGAAATAATGGTGTCTGTTGACATGATCACCTATAAACATGAAGCTTATATTGCACAAGCGATAGAAGGAGTACTAATGCAAAAAACAGATTTTGATTTTGACTTGGTAATTTGTGATGATTTTTCACCCGATAGTACGGAACAGATTATTAGGGACATTATTTCTACACATCCCAAAGGTCATTTAATCAAGTATTTTCGCCACCCCAAAAACATTGGAATGCAGGCCAATGGTTTGTTTGCTGTACAACAATGTCATGGAAAATACATCGCTCTCTGCGAAGGCGACGATTACTGGACCAATCCCCAAAAACTACAAAAACAAGTTGATTTTTTAGAAGCCAATGAAGATTATGTTTTAACCTTTCATCCGGTGAAGATTTTAAAACCCGATGGCTCTTTCGCAGAAGACTTTATAACAACGGTACCAGAAAATTACGAAACCCAGGAAACACTTGCAAGATCGGGAAATTATATTCACACCCCATCCGTAGTTTTCCGTAATATTATTAAAACATTTCCCCCAGAATTTTCTTTGTCCCCAATCGGCGATTACTTTTTGTACATGATTCTTGCAAAACATGGTAAGATGAAAATGTTAGAAGGTGAAATGGCGGTTTACCGATACGGAGTTGGTATTTTTTCTTTGCAGTCAAAAATAGAAAAGGCAAAAGCTAGTTTTAAATTGTATAGTTTATTAATTTCGTACTCTGATAACACCTACATAAATCAAATTTTGGTGGAAAAACTATTGAGCGGTATTAATTATTTTGAAAACTTAATTGAAAATAAGTATTCCGGTGCTTTTGTTTCTAATCATATTTTTTTTAGAAGTGTAATAGCCTTAAAAGATCCTAACACAATCTGGACAAAAATAAAATCAAGATTTTAACAATATAATATTTCTGAACAAACATAATCAGCTGGGCTTGACAACTCAGGTTTAAGCTATTCACTAATTTAAAAAGAAAGATGTCAGTTCAAAGCAACATAACAGTTTCCATTATCATCCCCAATTACAACCACGCTTTATATTTAAAGCAAAGGATTGATTCTGTGCTTAATCAAACTTTTCAAGATTTTGAACTGCTCATTTTAGACGATTGTTCCACCGATGCCAGCAGGGAAATTATTGAGTTGTACCGCGGAAACCCAAAGATTAGCCACATCATTTACAATGAAGAAAATTCCGGGGGCGTTTTTAAACAATGGATTAAAGGCATACAAAAGGCAAAAGGAGAATATATCTGGATTGCTGAAAGTGATGATTATGCCGCCGATAATTTTTTAGAGGAAACAGTCCAAGTTTTGGCAAAAGATGCTTCGCTTGGAATGGTTTTTACCAATAGCAATACGGTCAACTCTGACGGTGATTTTCTCACTACTACCGCTGAATCCAAGAGTCGGTTTTATGAGCAATTAGCAACTGCCGGAAATACAATTGACAAAGTAAATGTCGCTCAATTTTTAATTTCGGAAATGATCATATCAAATGCAAGCAGTGTTCTCTTTCGGAAAAGCAGTCTTTTGACCATCGATTTTATAGAACTTGCAAAATTTATCAATACAGGAGATCGGTTTACTTATGTGGGAAGCGCCATAAATTCTAAAATCAAATATCTTCCCAAACTCTTAAATTTCATGCGGTCTCATGAAAACAACACTACCAAAAAGAGTTTTGAAAACGGAATTATTCACAAAGACCGGTTGCGGGTTTTGAATTATTATTTTAATCAACTTTTTACTGATTCCCTAAATAGGCAAAATGTGGTCGAGTTTTACAAAATCAACTATTTATCTTTTATTCATTACGGAGATTATCTTGACAATATTTCATTGCTAAAAAAGTTAAAAGAAAAAAACGAAATTGAAAAGGGGTTTTATCATTTGGTTAGGTTTAATTTGTTTTTGTTTAAAAAAGCCAACATTAAATCAAGAATTTTGAAAGGAATTTATTATAGAATTTTACTTATTCAAAAATAGTTCTAACTTGAAATATAAATCTGTTAGTATTTATAAAAAAATAGTTTTCTTAACTGCTACTTTACTACTTATGTATAAAAACACCTTCTTATATTCCTCTTTCCTGCTTCTTTGTACACTATCATTTATCCTGATAATTTCTAATATCACTTTTCTTTTTAACTATGATATTAATACTTTAAATACTTTACTTAGTTTCTTAATAAGTATAATTTTACTAATTTACATTAGTAAAAAGCCACTTGAGATTCTCGCGTCGGTATTTGTTGCAATACTATTTTCTGTCCTTAGCTATTATTTAGCGATTACCTATTTTGATACTTCTTATGATGGTCAAGGATATCATCAGGAAACAATCTATTTGCTAAAAAACGGCTGGAATCCTATTTATGAAGAGAGTAATGCTTTTAGAATGTGGATTAATCATTATCAAAAGGGCAATGAAATTATTCAATCTAATATTTACTTTTTAACGGATCAAATAGAATCTGGAAAAATGATTAATTTACTGTTGTTATTTATAGCAATTTTCACCTCGTTTACTTTCTTAGATACTTTGAAGATCAAATTTTATTTCAAGTTTCTGCTTATTTTTATAGTAGTTTTTAATCCGGTCGTTTTCACCCAACTTTTCACTTACTATTTAGATGCTAATTGGTATTTAGCGCTTGTTATTTCACTATCATCTTTGCTGAGTTATTATTCAACTAAAAAACAGATATTCTTAATTATTTTTGTTTTAAGTGCTGTAATTTTCTGTTCCTTAAAATTAACCTCTATTCCTGTTTTTATTGTTCTTTCAATTTTTGCCGTGAGTTATCATTTTGCAGAACAAAAGAAGATACTATTCAAACCATTTCTTTCAATATTCATCTTGTCTATAATTTGTAATATCAATCCCTTCCTGACAAACCTCAAAAACGGATTTCATATCCTATATCCTTTCGCTGGGGAAAATAAAAGTGATATTCTGAATCAGAATATACCTATAATGTTATTAAATAAAAATCGTATTGAAAGAATATTGATATCTCTGTTTTCTGAAACTACTGATAACAGAGATGCGATTCTTTTACATACCTTAAAGATACCTTTTGCGGTTAGCATTGATCAATTATTTATTAATTATGATACCAGATTGGGTGGATTTGGATTTTTTTTTAGTGGGGTATTGGTTATTTCATTATTGCTTGCGATCTACATATTATTTATAAAAACTAATAAATTACAAAAAAAGAGTTTTATTATTTTATTTATGGGAATCCTTTGTAGTATTTTGATAAATCCTGCAAGTTGGTGGGCCAGATTATCTGCACAAATTTGGTTACTTCCTATAGTTATCATTATTTTTGGTCTCCTTTCGCAAAATAAAATAGCCAAAGTATTATCTCAACTTTCTATTGTTATTTTCATGATAAACATACTTATTCCTGGATACATAACGTATCGTAAATTAAATGATGACAATAAAATCATGAATAATTTCGTTGATTCTGTTGGAAATAAGACAATTATTTTAGATCTTAATAATCAATTTGGTTTTCAACAATATTATCTTAAATTTAAAGAAAGAAATATAAGTTATAAAATAAGAGATGTTCAAAAAAAAATTAAGCTTGCCCCTTATACACGGGATGTGTACTATGAAATAGAAACAAAGTAAACCTATTTATTTAAGAATCATTAAGTACTAATGCGAAATCCACTTTTCTCCATCCTTGTCGCCCAATACAATAACGGAAAATATTTCGAAGATTGTTATAATAGCATTATAGCACAAACCTATCAAAATTGGGAAGTGATTATTGTTGACGACGCTTCTACCGACAATTCTGTAGCAGTGATGAAAGAGTTGATTGGTGATGATTCCCGTTTTAAAATTGAAATCCTTCCTAAAAATAGAGGATGTGGTTTCACCAAAAGAAGATGTGCAGAACTTGCAAGCGGTGAGATATGCGCTTTTTTGGATCCTGATGATTCAATCACAGAAGACGCGTTGGAAATAATGATGTCAGAACATGAAAAACATTCAGAAGCGTCAATGATTTATTCCAAAACCTCTTTGTGCGATGAGCATTTGAATATAGAGTTCGAAAGAAAATCGCAACAAGTAAAAAACGCTGATCCTTATTTTTTTAACTTTGACGGCTTCGTCTTTCATTTTTTATCCTATAAAAAAAGTTTTTATAATCAAACGGCTGGAATTAATAACTATCTGCAAAGGGCGGTTGACCAAGATTTGGTATTTCTGCTATATGAAGTCGGACCTTGTTTTTTTATAGATACAGCATTGTACAAGTATAGAATACATGAGAATGGAATTTCAACTACCACAAATTCAGATAAAGCGTATTTTTGGCATTGGGTAGCAATTATAGATGCAGCAAAAAGACGAAATATTAATATTGAAAATCTATTTATTGATAAAGCCTTAAGAAGTAGAAGAGAACAAGCTTTACAGAAGGAAATTGATTATTATAATAAGTCGTTGGTATTTAAAATATTAAGAAAATTAGGTCTATTTAAAATATGAATTCACACAAAAAGAAAATATTAATTATTTCACCTTTTGCTCCGTTTCCACTTCGAAGCGGAGCAGATTTAGCACAGCATTTTTTTTTAGATGAGCTACCACCTTATGTAGACATCGTTTTTTGTACAAAAATAAATGATAACCTTTATTATAAAAAATTAAAAAATTACAAGAAGAAAAATCAAAAAATTGAGATAGTATTTTTTGATAATCGTCCTGGTAAATTTAGTTTCCTGAATTTAAAAATCTTCATTGCAAGGCTTTTGAATACCGTTTGGAAAAAGAAAAAAGAAATTACAAATGAAAACTATAAACCTTACTCTGATATAGTCGACAGATCATATTTAAACTTTATCGAAGAAATTCTAAAAGAAAAAAAAATAGATATCGTTCAATTTGAGTTTTTAACTGATGTAAACCTTGCTAAATTTTTACCAATAAATATTAAAAAAGTTTTAATACATCACGAAATTTGGTTTAAAGCCGTAGAGCTGAGAAATAATCGAATTAGTAGTTACTCAAAAAAAGAGCTTGAACAACTTAAGAATGATGAACTAGAATTACTACGAAGTTTTGATACAATCGCCGTTTTTAATATGGATGATAAGACGCTATTAGAAAAAGAATTATCAGGAAAATCAATAATGCTTTCACCATATGCTATTCCGGATGAAGAAATTCACCAAAATAATTGCTCAGAGCACTTTGAGAATTTTCTTTTTATTGGAGCTGAAATTCATTTGCCAAATAAGCAGGGACTACAGTGGTTTTTGGAAGATATATATATTCCAAATAAAGAAATAATTAATCAAAATATTATTATTATCGGAGTATGGAGTGAAGATTTTATGTCAATGTATAGTTCTCATTCTACAGTTATCTTTAAAAATTCTGTTGAAAAATTATATCCATTTTACAAAAGTTCTGCAATGATTGTTCCCATATTATCAGGTAGCGGTTTACGAACGAAAATACTAATTGCCCTTGCCAATAAAGTACCAGTTTTTACAACTAGATTTGCTGCTGAAGGGCTTTATAAAAATAACGGTAGCAAACATCTAATGTTTTTTGAAAGTCCTGAAGATTTTGTAACCATTATCAAAAAAGATAACTTTAACAAATTACTAAAAGAAACCGCAATACTAGGATTTGAATTTTATATTGAAAACTTTTCAAAAAAGCAAATTATCAATAACCGCCTTAAAATTTATAATTCAAACTAAAAAACTTTATGTAATCTAATTTGATAGCAATTGCTGAAAAGAAATGTCAGTTAATTTTCTAAATAATATCTTAAGAATGCAATGTCTGGGCTTCGATCTCCTGATTAAGGAAATTTTAAATATTACTTTATAAAAATGAGAAATGAAAAATAAGAAAAAATTATTATTCATTATTAACTATTTGAATGTTAGTGTTTTAAAAAAACGTTAGTTTGCCTACTTCATGATCTTGATTATTCAAAATTTGAAGTGGATTTTCAATTATTTGGACATGAGAATTAGTTTTTGAGAGATATTCCAGAAGAAGCCAACATTTTGAAAGTTCAAGAAAATAAAAGTTTTTTTTCGCTCATTTCTATGGAAAATATTCCTACTTGTCTTTGTAATGTCTAAATTCAGTAAATGTTCAGTATAAAAATATTTTAAAGTGCGTAAAATTTTAGTTTTAAATAATGATTTAGATTTAGGTGGCGGACAGAAAAGTCTTATTGAATTTTTGGCTTTCTTGGATTCACTAAACTCTTGTGAAGTAGATTTATTAGTATGGCAAAAAAATGGTCCTCTACAAAAAAAGCTTCCGAAAAAAGTTAACATTATTTTCCAAGAATATTCTGTTACCCTAAAAAGTATTAAAACAGAGAAAAATAAAAAGAAGCGTTTTAAACTTTTATTTCAGTATCTTAAGTTTGCCTTTTTTGCAAAAGTCTTTGGGAAGTCTTGGTTTTTTTACTCTAAAATTAAAAAAAAATATGATATCGTAATATCCTACTCTCACAGTGGCTATCCTCCATTTTTTGCAATTGATAGAGCGTCAGCTGCCAAGAAATTTATGTGGTATCACCATGGAGTTTATTCTTTAAGCGGAAAAAAAAAGGAATTAGATGGAAAATATTTCGTGAAGTATGATAAAATAGTTGCTGTTTCATCCAGCAATAAAATAGTTTTAAAAGATAGTTTCCCGGAACTTGAAGACAAGCTAATCGTTATTCCTAATATTATTAATGCTTCTTCAATTATCGCTTTATCTAATGAACCATTTCAAGGGATGCACAAAGATGCGAATATTT
Source organism: Flavobacteriales bacterium UBA5040 (assembly GCA_002415135.1). Classification (GTDB taxonomy): domain Bacteria; phylum Bacteroidota; class Bacteroidia; order Flavobacteriales; family Weeksellaceae; genus Kaistella. The sequence goes on from DIBY01000022.1 coordinate 232,971, forward strand.
ATAATTTTGTAACTGTCAGTCGTTTTTCTAAGGAAAAAGGTTTAGACTTAGCAGTAAGTATTGCGTCTGAACTTAAAATGAGAGGTTTACAGTTCAAATGGTATTTCGTTGGAGATGGGGAATTATTTTCGGCAATAAATGATTTAGCTAAGAAAATGAATGTAACTGATGTTTGTGTTTTTGTAGGAAGTAAAGAAAATCCATATCCTTATTTTAAAAATGCAGAATTATATATACAGACTACTTATGTAGAAGCACATCCTATTACTATTAGCGAAGCTTTGATATTGAAGAAAATGATTGTAACTACTGATTTACCTGCAACGAGAGAAGTATTACAGGATGGAAAACTCGGATTATTGTGTGCGGCAGAACCTACTGTTTTCGCTGAAAATATTTTAAAATTGTTGCATAGTGAGGTTATGCAGAAAAAGTTAAAAATTGCGGTTGAAAAGAATATTATTGATAACGAAATATCTCATAATAAAATAAAGGAATTATTAAAAATTTAGATATTGATTTTTATGTATGTACTGCACGTTTTTGATTTTTTTTGTAATATACAAAGAGGTTTGGAAGTCACAATTTGGTGAATATATAGAAATCAGCGGTCAACAGACTTTTCTTATTTGACCTTAATTTATTAGTAGAAAGTTGGAATTGGCAATCAGGAGAATGGTCACATACTGGTCTAAAAAACGGGTCATAAACACAATAAAAAAATAGAAAATATTAAATTAAAGAAAAATTAGAAAGTTTTATTACAGAAACCCACTCAAATTCATATTATAGATTTAGTGGAATTTATAAGTGAAAATGGTCTTTTATTTAACTTGAAAAAGAATTTTAGTCAGCCTTTTCTCAAAAAGTTCATAGGATAATACCGCAAATAAAAGTGAAAGAATTACTGGTACAGTAAAGAAAGAAAGAGTGTCAACTTTAAAATTAGAATTTAAACTGTATTGGCGGACAATACTTATAATTACGACGTGGAAAAGATAGAGGGAGTATGAAATTTTACCCAAATAAATTAAAGGAGGCGATTGTAAAAATTTTGAAATAAAATTTTCTTTAAGTAGTCCAGCGAAAAAAAACATAAAGAGAATAATAATAAAAACGTCATTAACATTATAAAAAACAACAGGAATAATTAAAATTATTGAAAGTATAAATATTATTTTATGATTAAAAAATTTATGGTATTTAAAAATTAGATATCCTAAAAAATAAGAAATTAGCGCCCTTAATAAAGCAAGAAAACCAAAATGAATATTTAAGTTATAAGTTGGTTCGATCTTGGAAATTGCCATTAGTCTAAAATTAAAAATAGATACGCTTAAAAATTGGATATGATATAAAATCCAAAATGAGACAATTAAAAGTGTAATCAGAAATATTTTTGAAAACTTTTGTAAAACAAATAGAATAAATGGGAAAATTAAATATATAGTCCATTCTATAGATAATGACCATGTTGCAATATTGTAATTGTATAAATTAATATCTGTATAGGCATTAAGAAGTAGGGATTCAAAGATGAAATTATAAATAGAAAAATTTTTAAAAACCAACATTGTGAAAATAATGCAAATAAAATAAACGGGGTATATTCTCTTAAATCTTCTTTTCATAAAATTTTGATAAGAATTTATCTCCATCTTGTTCTTAAATTCATTTTGATATCTAAGACAAAGAACAAAAGATGATAACATGAAAAAAATATCTACAGATAAATAGCCATGCGAAATGGTATTTTTAAAAAAAAGATTTAGTGCTGTTGGAAAAGTTTGATAATTTTTTATAAAAAACCCATTCATAAAATGGAAAATCATCACATAAAATGCAGCGATACCTCTGAGTCCAGTCAGTGAGTGAATCTCATGCTTCATATCATAATATAGTTTTTACAAAAGTAACAGAAAAAAACAAATAATATTAATGAAAATTTCAGTTATTGTACCCGTTTATAATGTTGAGCCGTATTTGAGAAAATGCCTGGATTCCATCGTGGGACAAAGTTATCCTGATTTAGAAATTTTATTAGTTGATGATGGTTCAAATGATAATTCAGTTTGTATTTGTGAAGAATTTACGGCAAAAGACGAAAGAGTCGTATTTATTCAGCAGCCCAATGGCGGTGTTTCCGTGGCTAGAAATACGGGTATTACAGCAGCAACAGGTGAGTACTTGACTTTTGTGGACAGTGACGACTGGCTGGAAAACAGAATGTATGAAAAGTTAGTGTCCCAAATAAATAACAATCCTGGTTTAGACATGGTGATGTGTGATTCCACCTTGATAACAAATGATTCTAATATAAAATCAACCGATTTCATCAGAGATGGCTATTATTCAAAAACTCAAATCATTTCAGAAATCTATCCCGTTCTTTTGGTTACAGAGGACTTTGGAAAAATACCTGTTGTTTCTGTCTGGAACTGTTTAATGAAACGTAGTATTTTAATGGAACATCTTATTCGTTTTGAAGCCCAATTACGTTACAGTGAAGACTATCTTTTTATGGCCGAAGTTATGATCCATATCAATTCTTTTTATTATCTGAAAGGTGATCACTTATACAATTACAGACAGTATGAGGAGTCCCGCTCAAAAAAATTACAGCCCGACTGGTGGCGAAATTTCCTATTTTTAAATAAAAAATTGAGACAATTACTTGCTCATTCAAAAGAATTTGATTTTACACGGCAATTAAAATTGCAATTGATTCATTCTGCCCTGTTTTTAACTGGCGCTATTTGTAATAATAAACATTTACATACAGATAAAAAAGTACACCTCCTCAGAAAATTATTTAATGAACCTGAATTAAAAGCTGCTTTCTCAAACTTAGATTTTCACAAACAGTCTTTGCCTTTGAAAGTCGTTCTTTACCTGATGAAGAGAAAAATGGCTTTAAGCTATCTGATATATAGGAATATGGTTTTTAAAATTAAAATATTAAAGTCTAATAAATGATATTTAATTCCTTTACTTATCTTTTCTTCCTTCCAATCGTTTTTATTTTATACTGGTTCGTTACACGAAAAAATTTAAAATTTCAAAACATTCTGTTGCTTTTATCCAGCTATCTCTTTTACGCAACATGGAATTGGAAGTTTTTATTTTTACTTATTTTCTCCACCCTCCTTGATTACTACACGGGTCTTAAAATGGAGGACTCCCAACGCAAAACTGAAAAGCAATTTTGGTTTTGGTTGAGTATTTCGGTGAATTTAGGATTTTTAGGGGTCTTTAAATACTATAATTTTTTTATCAGTTCCTTTGCTGAGGCACTGCAGCGCTTTGGGATGAAACCGCACTTATCTACGCTTGAAATTATTTTACCGGTGGGAATTTCATTTTATACTTTTCATGGTTTGTCTTACGTGATTGATATTTATAAAGATAAAATCAAACCCGAGAAAAATTTTTTAGACTATGCGGTGTTTGTATGCTTTTTTCCTCTTTTAGTTGCGGGTCCTATAGAAAGAGCAACCCATCTTCTGCCCCAAATTCAGAAAAAAAGAATCTTTAAATATTCCCAGACAGTTGATGGATTACGGCAAATATTGTGGGGTCTCTTTATGAAAATTGTTGTAGCTGACAATTGTGCAATAGTTGTAAATGAGGTTTTTAAAGACCAGCACCAATACAATGCACCCTCCCTCATTATTGCAGCAGTTTTTTTCGCCTTTCAGATTTATGGTGACTTCGCAGGATACTCTAATATTGCTCTTGGGAGTGCCAAATTATTTGGGATCGATTTGTTAAAGAATTTCGCTTTTCCTTATTTTTCCCGAGATATTGCGGAGTTTTGGCGTCGGTGGCACATTTCACTTTCCAGTTGGTTCAAAGATTATCTATATATTCCCTTAGGTGGAAGTAGAGGCGGAAAATGGATGGTGGTACGTAATACCATGATCATATTTTTAGTGAGTGGCTTTTGGCATGGTGCTAACTGGACTTTTATTATTTGGGGCTTCTTAAATGCACTTTACATTATACCCTTGGTAATATTCAACCTTAATAGGAAAAATACCAATACAGTAGCAGAAAATAAATTACTGCCGAGTTTGAAAGAATTTTCACAAATGCTGTTGACTTTTGGGATTACAACAATTGCGTGGGTGTTTTTTAGGTCAGAAACAGTTTCAGGTGCTTTTCATTTTATTCGAAGAATGCTGGATTATAATAACTATCATTTACCACAAACTGATTTTAAACCTTTCCTATTTATCTTTGTTTTAGTTATGGTAGAATGGTTTCAGAGAACAAAGGAACATGGTTTACAGTTGGATCATATCAAAAGTATCCTCATCCGATGGTCCATTTATGGAGTACTGCTTTTAATGATCTTATTTTTCGGTGCCAATTCTGATTCATTTATTTATTTTCAGTTCTAATGAGAAAATTTTTAATTAAAACAACTTTGTTTTTTATCCTTACTATTTTAGGGCTTTCATTTATTTTAATGAAATATGGTGGATATGTAGATTATTTTTACGAGAAATTTACCGTACCCAAGCAGGCGTCCATGATTTTGGGTGACTCCAGAAGTTTACAGGGGATTCAGCCTCAAATCATGAATCAGGAATTGAAAGATACAGGTCTTAACTTACCGATATTTAATTATAGCTTTACAATCGCCCAGATTAATTATGGTAAACCTTACACTGAAAGTATAAAGAAAAAACTAAAACCCTCAAAAAATGGTCTATTTATTTTAAGTGTCAACCCTTGGCTTTTCACAGGACGGGAGGGCGATGATTTAAAAAACGGTATTTATTCGGAGGCAGATTCGCCTCCAAACAATATGTATTTTGTAAATGAAAACCCCAATTTTGAATATTTTATTAGAAATTTTCATTATTTCTTTTTTAAGGCCGTATTTAAAAAGAAAGCAAAATTGCATAAGAATGGTTGGCTAGAGGAAACCAATCTTCCCAAAGATTCCGCGACTTTAAATGAATGGAAAAATAACCAGGTTAAACTCTACAAAGATTTTTCGCAGAAATGGAAAAAAAGTGCTATTAGAATGAATGATTTTATTGTGCTCATCAATTATTTAAAGAAAAATGGGACTGTAGTTTTAGTACGCATGCCAGTCGATCCTAAAATTCTCGAGGTAGAAAATAATTTCTGGAGGGATTTTGATAATGATATTAATTCCTTAGCGAAGCAAAATAATTTAAAATATATTAATTTTCCCCAAAGTAATAAATATAAAACTTACGATGGTAATCATATTGATAAATTTGGTGGGGTACCTTTTACGAAAGAATTATGTGATTCGATAAAATCGAAAAATAAATGGAGATAAATTTAAAAAAAAAGTATCATTTGAACTTAACATCCTCTAGAAAATTAAATAAATAATTTCATGAGTTTATGGTATTAATTCAGTCTGATCTCAAGCTTAATTTTAAAAAATGAAGATTCTCTACATCACCAACGGCATCACCGGTTCCGGCGGACTCGAAAGGGTTCTTTCGGTTAAAGCTTCCTTATTAACAGATGACTTTGGATATGAAGTTCATCTATTAAGTTTAAACGAAATCGGAAAAGAACCTTTTTTCTCTTTTTCAGATAAAGTTCTCCATCATTCTATCTCAGTGACAGGAAATCCACTCCACTATTTTTTACAATATAAAAAAGGAATTCAGAAAGTGGTTGATGATATTAAACCCGATCTAATTTCCGTTTGTGATGATGCTTTAAAGGGTTTTTTTCTACCACAAATTATAAATACTACCGCAAAGTGGATTTATGAAAGTCACGCTTCCCTATTGCTTGAAGATAAAGGATCAGGGATTCCTTTCGCAAAAAAAATGCAACACCGCCTCAAGCACTATTTAGGAAATACTTTTTCAAAAGTCATCTTATTAACAGAAGGAAATAGAAAAGAATGGCAGTTAAATAATTTTCTGGTGATCCCCAATCCCGCACCATTTGAAACAAAGGAATTTTCTACGCTTAAAAATAAAAGAATTATTGCTGTGGGGAGTTATAGTTATAATAAAGGGTATGACTTATTGCTCAAAATCTGGGAGCAAATAGAAGAAGACTTTCCTGGCTGGGAACTCAATGTTTATGGACGGGAAACGCAAAAGAACCTGCAGCACATTGCAGAAAATCTCCATTTGGAAAACATTCATTTTTATGATCCAGTTGCCGATATCGGAGCAAAATATTTGGACTCTTCTATAATGGTTTTGCCATCCCGTTCTGAAGGTTTCGGTATGGTGCTCATTGAAGCCATGACTTTCGGACTTCCTGTGATCAGTTTCGATTGCCCAAATGGCCCGAAAGATATTGTAACTGACGGTAAAGATGGTTTTCTAGTACAGAATGGCAATACTTACGAATTTGCAGAGAAATTGAAATCACTGATGTCACGCGAAAACTTACGACAGGACATGGGCAAAAAAGCCACAGAAAATGTACAGCGCTTTTCGGCTATAAGAATTGTCGAACAATGGGATGCGTTATTCCGAAGTTTAATTTGACAAGGAATTGGATTTTAAACCTGCGCTTGTCATTGCGGATTATGGCAGGGCCTTTTTCTGGAACAGGACTTCTTAATGACAACCTACGCTTGTCATTCCGTAGGAATCTCCGTGTACAATCATCCTGCTATCACCGTTGGGACGCTTACAGCGTGACAAGGGTTGGGTTTTAAAACTGGTTCTCGTTAAAAGTCGCACATTTGTAATTCCGTAGGAATCTCATCGATATTGCTGTTGTCTTTTACGGTAGTTCTGTCATTAAAGTCGCTACTTTTTTAGCGTGGCAAATGTGCGTTTTTAAGACGATTTAGCTGTAGCAGTAGAAAGTGAATTCCTAACTAAAATTTCTTTATTTTTGCTAATTACCCAACACCCGACTAACCATTGAAAATCCTCTACCTTACCGACCAAACCTATCTTCATGGGGGGATTGAAAAAGTACTCTCCCAAAAAGCAAATTATTTTGCAGATATTTTTGGTGATGAGGTTACGATTGTAACTTATAATCAAATGGATAATAATCCCTGTTATGTTTTTAGTGATAAAATAAAGTTCATCGATTTAGGAGTGAATTATGAAGTTGGGAAAAGCTATTTTCATCCGCGTCATTTACAAAAAATACCTTATCATCTATCATCTTTAAATAAGATATTATTAAAAATTCAGCCTGATATTGTTATAAGCTCAAGTTTTGGTCCAGACTTCTACTTTCTCCCCTACCTCCAAAGACAGATTCCGAAAATTAAAGAATTTCATACAACAAGGTATTTTTCATCACAAGTGACTAACTTTAAAGCAAATATTTTTCAACGGATAACGCATCATATTGAAAAGAGCTTCACAAAATTGGTTATCTTAAATGAAGATGAATTGCCATATTATCACTCTGATAATATGACAGTAATTCCAAATCCTGCAGAAATAGACTGTACAATATGTACACTGCATCAAAAAAGAATCATTTCAGCCGGAAGAATTTCATATCAAAAAAACTTTGAAGATTTAATTGAAATAGGGAAGCAAGTTTTGCAATGTTTTCCTGATTGGCAAATTCATATTTATGGCGATGATTATCTTGGCAGGCAAGAAATTTTACAACAAAATATCAATAATTTGAATTTGCAAAATAATATTTTTTTTAAGGGCACAACTTCAGATTTGAAAAATACTTTTTTGGATTATAGTATTTATGTTATGACTTCTAATCACGAAACATTTCCCATGGTTTTATTGGAAGCACTTTCCGTAGGGTTACCAGTTATTTCTTATGATTGTCCTACAGGACCTAGTCGCATTTTGGCAGATAATGAAGATTCTTTTCTTGTACCTTATAAAAATTTAGATATTTTTGTACAGAAACTTAAAGAACTGATGCAAGACGAAAACCTTCGCATACAAATGGGGGGAAAAGGGCGGGAAAACGTGCAGCGTTTCAGTATCGAAAAAATCATGAAACAGTGGAACGGTTTATTGAATTCATTGATTATCAAAAAGACTAATCCCTAATATCCATCACCCACCACTCAACACTTAAAACCTCATCCCTTGTTCGACTGGATACCAATAGAATCTTACACCAACATTCAATATCAAGTATTGTTTGTGATTGCCATGCTCATTGCTTTCCACGCGATTATTTTCGATATTAAAGATGAACAAAGTATTAATTTCTTTTATTCCTTTGGTTATTTGGTTGTAATTGCGATGGTTTTGTATATGGGTCTAAGACCTGTCAGTTATGTGTTTTTTGATACGGTCAATTACGCAAAAGCGTATGAATTGATGCAAAAGGGAGTTGCCGTTACCATAGAAAAAGATTATTTATTTAACTACTTCATGAAGTTTTGCAGTGGCTTTATGGATGTTAATTATTTTTTTTTATTGGTAGATATTTTATACATAGGTCCTCTTTTTCTATTTTCTCGTAAATATTTTGAACGATATTGGTTTTTTGCTATGTTCATGTTTATATGCTCCTATTCGTTTTGGACCTATGGGGTTAACGGTCTTCGAAACGGATTGGCTACTTCCTTTTTCATCATGGGACTATGCGTTTATGATAAAAAATACTGGATGTATTTTTGGTTTTTATTGGGCTATTTCATGCATGCCTCTCTTGTTATTCCCATTGCCGCTTTTATTATTTCCGGCATCTATAAAAATCCTAAAATTTATCTTTATATCTGGTTAGTGTCCATTCCTTTATCGTTGGTAGGTGGCAGTTCGTGGACAAGTCTTATCGCAGATTTAGGTTTTGAAGAGCGTACATCAGGTTATTTAACCAATACCGAAGAAAGCATGAGCCAATTTTCCCAGACAGGCTTTCGGTGGGATTTCTTGATATATAGTGGTTCTGCAGTTTTGGCGGGGGCTTATTTTATTTTAGTGAAAAAAATTACAGATAAATTCTATATCCATCTATTTGGGATCTATTGTATCGCCAATGCTTTTTGGATTCTCGTTATTACTGCCGCCTTCAGTAACCGTTTCGCCTATCTGTCCTGGTTTTTAATGCCAGCAATATTTGCATATCCGATGTTTAAATATAAAATATGGAAGGAGCAATACAAAGTTTTTGGCGGTATTTTATTTGCCTATTTTATGTTTACCTACTATATGTTTATTGTAAAATATCTGCTTAAATAAATAGGATATATTTGTATTTTCATAAAAAAACATGCCGCTAATTTCAATAATAATTCCCTGTTATAATGTAGAACAATATCTTGAAAAATGTATTGATTCTGTATATGATCAAAAGTTAAGTGAGAGTGAATTTGAATTGATTATCATAAATGATGGATCCACCGATCGAAGTGTTGCAATTGCTAAAGAACTATTTTTAAATAGAAGCAATGCAAAGATAATTTCGCAAGAAAATAAAGGTCTTGGTGGAGCACGCAATACGGGAATTTTAAATGCAGTGGGAAAATATATTATTTTTCTAGATGCTGATGATCAGCTGGTGTTGCAAAATTATTTTTTTTTGAAAAACTGTAATGCTCAAATTATTCAACTGGCATCTGAAAATGTTTTAAATTCTGGACATGTCATTAGTAGCTACCATCCTCCAAATATTACCAATATTAAGGGCAGAGATTTTTGGTTAAATCATGAGATCATGCCCTCAGCATGCAATAAAATGTATCTAAGAACTTTTCTTCTTGATTACAGCTTAGAATTTAAGGAACATCTTTATAGTGAAGATATTGAATTTAATTCACGTGCTTTTTTTTATGCAGAATATGTGAAAGTTAAAAATCAAGTACTGCAGCATTTTTTGCAGACGCCAGATTCTATAACCAGAAACAATTGTATCACCAATCGTAGAAAACTTTTCGGCGATCTTTTTACGATTATTAAATATCTAGTATTATTTAAAGAGGACAAATCTAAGTTGTTAGAAGATAAAAGGTATTTTGATAAAATCATTAGTGATATAGGTGTGGGTGCTCTGTATTTTGGATTACGAAACGCCATCGAAAAATCCGAAATTTACAGACTGAAAAAATACCTTTTAGATCATAAGATCCCTATTTTTACCATTAAATATGATAATAAAAATAAAAACTTATTTAAGTATATTTTACGCATTCCCTTTGCTATTGGACTATTAAAAATAATATTAAAAAATGAAAGTTCTTCAGATTATAGATAGCCTTCCAGCCACTAGTGGCGGAGCAAGGTTTGTCGTTAATTTAGTTAAAAAATTAGCAGAAAGAAAAATTGATTGCCAGCTTCTGCTCATTGATGGTGCTGCATCACACTTTCTTGATGAACTGAAATTGGCTAATATAAAAATTATTAGTTTGGATGATGGTGTAAAAAATAGATATCGTCTTGAATACATCAGAAAAATATCTTGTTTGATGTCTAGTTTTGATGTTGTACATGTTCACGTTTTTCCTGCTTCCTACTTGGTAGCTGCTGCAACGGTACTAAAAAAAAATAAAGTAGCTGTTGTATTTACAGAACATAGTTCCTTTAACAGGCGAGCAACCCATTGGGCTTTTAAATTAATCGAAAAGTTCGTCTATTCACGGTTCAATAGAATAATATGTTTATCTGATCAGGTTTTAAATTTTGTTACCAAAAATCTTTCCATATCTTTAGAGAAGCTTTGCATTATTGAAAATGCCATCGACCCCCACGCATTGACTAATGTAGTTCCTTATTCTAAGAAGGAACTTGGATATGAGGAAAGTGATAGGCTTCTTCTTATGAGTGCAAGGTTAACCTTGCCAAAAAATCATAAGGTTCTTATTGAAGCAATGTACTTATTACCGGAAAACGTTAAACTTTTATTAGCTGGCGATGGAATCTTAAAAGAGGAATTGCAAACGCAAGTCTATAAATTAGGTCTCACGGGCAGAGTACAATTTCTAGGTTCTCGGAAAGATGTTTTCCGCCTTATGAAATCAGTTGATATTAATGTTTTGTCTTCTAATTTTGAAGGCCTATCTTTAGCAGCTTTGGAAGCTATGACTGCTGGAAAACCTTTTATTGCCTCCAACGTTGAAGGGTTGGACTTTGTGGTGCAAGACCCTCGTTTGCTTTTTGAAAACAATCCGAAAAGTATAGCGATGCTTGTTTCAGATTTAATTAATAATGAGCAATTACGGAAAACTGCTGTAGAAATTTGTGCTGAACGTTCTGAAAAATATGATATTGATGTGATGGTAGATAAATATATTGGGGTTTACGAAGAAGTTTTGAAAAAATAAAAATGGCAGATAAAAAAAAATTATTCATCATTACCACTGTCCCCATGTCCTTTGTTTTTTTTAAAGGCCAACTTTTGGTGTTGCGCGAGAAATTTGATCTAACTCTTGTTTCATCACCAGAACCTGCTTTATACGAAACGGCGACTTATAACAAAGTAAAATCCCACGGCATTAAAATGGCGAGAGAGATTTCCTTATTTTCTGATTTGGTAAGTCTCTTTAGATTAATCCTTTATTTTCTCTCAGATAAGCCGGATATCCTGCATGCCAATACCCCTAAAGCAAGCTTGCTATCCCTTGCAGCGGGTTGGTTGTGTCAAGTACCAACGAGGATTTATTATGTGCACGGTTTAAGGTATCAGGGTGAAAAAGGCTTCAATGAAAAACTACTGATGAATATGGAAAAATTATCATGTTTTTTTGCCACTGATATTATTGCCGTTAGTAATGGCGTAAAAGACCACCTGCAGCAAGATTTTATTACCAGTAAAGAAATAACGGTAATTTGGAATGGCAGTATTAATGGAATCGATTTAGATTATTTTGATCCTGTTCATCCTGATGTTGGTAATGTGAGAACCGACCACTCAATAGATCTTCACGAATTTGTATTCGGTTTTTTAGGTAGATTGGTAGGTGATAAGGGGATTAACGAACTTGTGGCTGCATTTGAACAATTGAATCTAGAGTATTCAAATATTAAATTGCTGTTAGTAGGTGGTTACGAATCTCATTTGGATCCTTTACAGCAAGAGACTCTTTTGTCAATAGAGACCAATCCCAATATTGTACATGTCGGTTTTCAGGAAGATGTCAGGCCCTACTTAAAAGCAATGGATTTATTTGTCTTCCCGTCTTATAGAGAGGGCTTTGGTATTTCTATAATGGAAGCCGCTGCAATGAATGTTCCCGCGATTTCGTCCAATATTACTGGATGTAATGAAATTATCGAAGATGAGGTTAACGGATTTTTAATTCCGATAAAAGACCAGGATGCACTCTTTGCAAAAATGAAATTTGCTCTTGAAAATCGATTGATGATTGATGCCATCTCTAAGACAACTAGAACGATGATTGCGGCTAAATTTGAACAGCAGAAATTGTGGGATAAAATTGTAAGTTTTTATGAAGAAATAAAGCACTAAAGTCATTGTGTTTACCTTGTATTATAAATAAATGAAAAAACTAACCGTCTTTACCCCAACCTACAACCGTGCGTACTGCCTCGGGGACTTATACCGAAGTCTCTGCTGCCAGTCCTCTACGGATTTTCTGTGGTTGGTCATTGACGACGGATCTACCGATAACACAAAATCTTTGATAGAGGAATGGAGAGAAGCAGGAACAATAGAAATAAAGTATATCTATAAAGAAAATGGCGGCATGCATACCGCTCACAATTTGGCTTATGATAACATCGACACTCAACTTAATATTTGCATCGATTCTGATGATCAGATGACGAATGACGCCGTAGCATTAATCAATGCCTTTTGGGATAAAAATAAAGCAGACCAGTATGCCGGTATTTTAGGGCTGGATATTTACAAAGACGGTCGAATTGTTTCTACTAAGAAATTGCCTGAAAACATAGCAGCTGGGAAGTATTACACACTGGCGGGAAAGTACGGACTTCAGGGTGACATCAAATTCGTTTACGTAACTGAAATCATTAAAAAGTATATGCCATATCCTGTTTTTGAAGGCGAGATCTTTACCCCTTTGGGATATAAATATCTACTGGTAGATCATGATTATGATATGCTTTTCCTCAATGAACCCCTTTGTATTGTAGATTATCGCACAGATGGAAACAGTCATAATCTCATAAAACAGTATTTCCGGAATCCACAGGGTTTTTTGGAGGAAAGAAAAGTCAGAATGAGTAAATCTTATACTTTGGGAGAACGCTTCAAAAATACTGTTCATTTTGTAACAGGTCAGTTGATCCTAAAAAAGTATCAATTTTGGTCTGACAGCACGAATAAACCCTTAACTTTATTGGCAATGCCTGCGGGTTTATTATATTATTTTTATCTTCAATATAAATTAAAATATGACCGGACGAGAAAGTTTCAGAGAGTATCATAAAGTGATCAGCTTCTTAGCGATTCTATTTTCTGTCTTTGGTAAGGTTGGAAATGGTTTTCTATTGAATTTTTTTCGCAATACGAATGGCAGCATAGGCTTGTTGCTGCGGTATATCTTTCTGAAAAATACCGCGCAGGCAGTAGGAATAAATGTTTCAGTTCAACCCGGAGTTTATTTATTAAATACAGGTAAACTTCGAATTGGAGATAATGTAAGTATCCATCCAATGTGTTATCTCGATGCAGAGGGCGGTATCGAAATTGCAAACGACGTTTCCATTGCACACGGTTCCAGTATCTTGTCAGCAAATCATTCCTGGGATAACCCGGGTGTTTCCATTAAGTATAATAAAGTAAAATTCGCAAAAGTCACCATACGTAATGACGTTTGGATCGGATGTGGTGTGCGGATTTTAGCGGGTGTAGAGGTCGGAGGTAGAAGTGTAATAGCAGCGGGCTCAATTGTCAATAAAAATGTCGAATCGAATACTATTGTTGCGGGTGTTCCTGCGAAAATAGTCAAATCGATTTAAAAAATCGAGTACCGATATAGCATGAAATAATAACTTGCTTCAATGAAACAAGTTTCAGTATACAAAACACAAATAAAAAAATGATGAAGTCTTGAAAAAACTGATTCGCATTACGACAATTCCTCTTTCCCTGGATAAACTGCTGGGTGAACAGCTGACGTATGTCAATCAGTTTTATGAGGTAACTGCGGTGTCTGCGGATCGAAAAGAACTCGAAAGAATCGCTGCGAAATATGGAGTGAAGAATCATCATGTCGAAATGACGCGGACGATTTCTCCTTTCAAAGATGTGGTTGCGGTTTGGCAGTTGTATCATTTCCTGCGAAAAGAGAAGCCAGCAATGATTCACAGTCATACTCCCAAAGCTGGTATTGTTGCCATGATGGCGGGTTGGTTGGCAGGGGTGCCGCACCGTCTTCATACCGTGGCGGGCTTACCACTTTTGGAAAGAGCAGGCTCCAAAAGGAAGCTTTTAAATCATATTGAAAAACTCACCTATCGCCTGGCGACCAAAGTCTATCCCAATTCTTTTGAACTTCAGAAGATCATTGTTCAGGCCCGGTTCTGCGTTCCTGAAAAAATGAAGGTCATCGGTCAGGGAAGCAGCAATGGCATTGATACCGACCATTTCAGTTTAACTCAAATTTCCACAATAAAGCAGGATGAACTCAGAACGCAATTAGGTCTTTCCAAAGACGATTTTGTATTCATCTTCGTCGGCCGCCTCGTCAAAGACAAGGGCATCACCGAATTGATCACCGCCTTCAAAAACTTGCAGTCCATCATTGCGAGGAAGAATGACGAAGCAGCCCCAAACACCAAACATCCCACAGCCTGCACCCCAAAACTACTGCTCGTCGGACCTCTCGAGCAGCACCTCGATCCACTGTGTTCCGAAACCTTACAGGAAATAGAAAACAACCCTGCCATCTTCTCCGTCGGCTTCCAGGAAGAGGTCCGTCCTTATTTTGCCCTTAGCAGTGCTTTGGTTTTCCCAAGCTACCGCGAAGGTTTCCCGAATGTCGTTCTTCAAAGTTTAGCCATGGAACTCCCTGCCATCGTCACCGATATTAATGGTTGCAACGAAATAATTACCCATCAGCAGAACGGGCTCATTGTTCCGGTAAAAGATACGAAGGCTTTGGAGCAGGCGATGGAGGAACTTATCATCAATTCTGCCCTATACCATCGTTTGAAAAATACCGCCCGGGAAAGTATTGCTCCTTATGAGCAACAGAAAGTATGGAATGCTTTGTTAGAGGAATATGAGTTGGTAGCTGGGCTGAAATAAGGAGGTGTTTGGTGAAGTAAATGATTTTTTGCCTACACCTCAGATATTGGGTGTCTTTTACCTTTTGTTCCCTCTTGCATGTTTTTTTGTACACAATTCCTCTTTTATTGGAATTGGAGAACCTTTTCAATGTTGTTCTTCACGCAAATAGCCCCGAACTCAGCCTTTCTTTTGTTTTAAATCGAAAGTTTATAAAACAAAACAAATTCACTCCCTTTTTTATGCTGAGCGAAGCCGAAGTAAGGGTTGGGGAAAAGAAACTTTCTGGTGGACAGCTCTCTGTTATCATTCCGCAGGAATCTCAACAGTTGAAAGGAGCTTAATGCAAGAGATTCTTCCAGCATGACAAGCGTCGATTTTTTTTACATTCTTTTTTTGTACCACGGCATTTTATAACCCTCTATTGTCATTCCGTAGGAATCTCAACAGTTGATGGAAGGATGGGCGATAATAGCTAAGAAAGCTTCCTCCCTTTTTTATGCTGAGCTTGTCGAAGTAAGGGTTGGGGCAGAGAAGCTTTCCAGTGGAAAAATCATCCAATTTCCACTAAGGTAACAAGCATATAGGTCGAGTAGAGCAGATGTTTTTTGTACCACGGCATTGTATAACCCCCTGTTGTCATTCCGTAGGAATCTCAACAGTTGATGGAAGGATGGGCGATAATAGCTAAAAAAGCTTCCTCCCTTTAGGGTTGGGGAAAAGAAACTTTCTGGTGGATAGCTCGACAAGCGTCGGTGTTTTTTACATTTTTTTTTGTACCACGGCATTTTATAACCCTCTATTGTCATTCCGTAGGAATCTCAACAGTTGATGGAAAGATGGGCGATAATAGCTAAGAAAGCTTCCTCTCTTTAGGGTTGGGGCAGAGAAGCTTTCCAGTGGATAAATCATCCAATTTCCACTAAGGTAACAAGCATATAGGTCGAGTAGAGCAGATGTTTTTTGTACCACGGCATTGTATAACCCCCTTTTGTCATTCCGTAGGAATCTCAACAGTTGATGGAAGGATGGGCGATAATAGCTAAGAAAGCTTCCTCCCTTTTTTATGCTGAGCTTGTCGAAGTAAGGGTTGGGGCAGAGAAGCTTGCTGGTGGATAGTTCTCTTTTGTCATTCCGTAGGAATCTCAACAGTTGAAGAAAGGGTAATGCAAGAGATTCTTCCAGAATGACAAGGTTAGGTGTTTTTTGACATTCCTTTTTTTATACCATGGTCTTTTCTAGGTCTCTTTTTCTTTTTGCGCCCTTGCTAAATGAAATGCCCCTGTCTGCCGACAGGCAGGTTTGCGATCGTAATTTTGTGCAGGATAATATTAAGTATTCTTTGCGCCCCGATAGCTATCGGGGTTTCGTTAAAAGAATTCTTCCATATTGAAAAGACCTGCTGTGCTATTTATAATCCGTCACCACTAAAAAAAAGGCCCCCTAACAGGAGGCCCTTCTTGGTGCTCATTACTTCAGTCGTTTTCTGAGGTAATCGAGCAGGTATTTCAGTCCAAGCGTGAAGAGGTAACTTGCGATACCGCCGATGCCGGCGAGGATCACTGTTTTGATGATCTCTTCACTGCGGAGCTGTACGAGGACGATGAGGAGCATTCCAAAAGTGGCACTGTTGCGGTGAGCCGCATCAAACGGGATCATGGCTGCTCCTCTTTTTCAATAGCAGCCTGGCTCACTGCACTGGCGATACCACCAGCCAGAGCACTATACCCCGCCATGGTGATCAGAATTGCCGGCAGCGGAATCACCGCCGTGGTAATGACCGCGCTGATGGTCGTCAGCACCAACCCGTAATTTCTGATCTTGCGAAAGAACCGGGGCGTCGGTGCCTGTAATCGCTGAATGATCTTTTTCATAATGATGATGATTTAATGGTTAAATGGATGGTATGCCCCTTATCCAGTAATGGATAAAGGCGGTCTTGCAGTCGTTCCAAAGCAATTCTCGACGAACTGCCTTTTCCTTCTCCGGTATGCCGGAGCACTGGTGCAATGCACCCTTTCAATTCTCGCGCGGCATCATTGGCGGGATGCATCAGGATCGCCGAACGACCGGGTACCCCCACCAATTCAAAATGCCAGTGGAATCGTGGACTGTACCGCTTGCGCAAAACATAGGTTCCTTCCGGAATACAGGAGATGCGGCGTGCATTGTCCCGCCAGGGGAGTTCAATGGTTTTGCAGAGTTCGGTACCATCGCACCACAGGACTCCGTTGACGCCATTCGGGTGATACGTTCTAATCAGCAGCAGTTCCATGACTACGGCGTTCCGGAAACCTGCACCAGCTGCAGTGCATTGTACGACCCATTTTTCAACTCGTAAAAAGTCCCGTTGACTTCCTGATAAAAGTTGATCCCGAATAACAGAAAGAGCGGATTCGTCGAGGCTGGTGGCAACGTATTGTGCAATGCGATCGGTGCGGTCATCACCGCGTCGATCGGCAAAATGCCACTTTCTGTGCGGTCTGACGTATACGTTTCCGCTTCGAAATTAACATCGGTCCCCGCAGAAACCAACTTGTAGTGCGTACTACCAGCCGGCGCGATGACGCTGTCGGTAGGCGTAAAGGGTGCGATGTCGATATTCGCGGTTCCGAGTACCCGGTCCAAGCTGCTTACGAACGGCGCTCCAAAACTGGTGTTCAGCTTTCCGTGGATATTGAAATCGAATCCTTGCAACAATTCTGCTTCGCCGTCGATGACATTTCTCTGCCCTCTTGGATTGATCGCGTCGAGCTGAATAACTTTCACCATCTCTTTGGTCAGGCGGCTCACCATCAGTCGGTCGCCAGCAGTACGCAACAGCGCCTGTACTGAGTTGCGCAATACCTTGCCGGCTTTTCCGGCTCTTCCGAACTCCGCCATATTTTCTCGGGTCCGTTGAAAAGCGGGGTCGGTTCTCATTCTTTCAGCACTGATGCCGCCCTTTTCACGGGCCATGTAGCCATCTGCCGTACGATAGAAGGTGATGTCACCCATCGTACCTTTCAATTTGATAAGTCCTTTTTGTCTTGCCATTTTGTTTGTTTTTTAAAATTGAAGAATCAACTGTTGAGGTACAGCTGTTAAAACCTGTTGTGATCACGGGACAAAATTTGGCAATAATTTTAGATAAAGCAAGTGGTGGTGCCGGTTACGGGAGTTTCCGCCGAAAGAATAGTTTTTTGCCGAAAGCAATGGTTTCTACCGGTTCTGCCGCTATTGCCGAAAATTGAAATCGTACACCGTTATCCAGATTTATTAAATAATAGGTTCTATTATTTCAGGACAGGTCACACTAAAAATTTTAAAAAAGATCCCTTTAGGATGCTTCATGGTTCCCCCTAGGATACTCCATGGATAGTTCATGGGTAGTTCATGAGAATCATTATTCAATATTCATTAAAAGCGACACATTTTTCTCAAAATAATTTGCAGAATATAGAATCAAAAATCAGTAGAACATTCTTCTATTTTACTTTTTATCTTGAAATCAAACAAAAAAAGAATTTGTTTTAAATCGAAACTTCGTTAAAAAATCAAATTCACTCCCTTTAGGGTTGGGGAAAAGGAATTTGATTTTTGTATCCTAATGCTGTATTTAGGTGATTGAGCGGAGCCGAAATCACCACAAGTATACGGTCATTGCGAAGCGGCATCCTTAACGAACAGTAAGAAAATACTCTTTAAGCCGCTGAAGCAATCTCTGTGAAAATCTGTGAAATCCGTGCGCATAATGGTAGAAATATTGGTGCGATCGTATTAATAATAACCGTCCATTTCAAAATATATTTTTGCAACGTTTTAATCCGATAACGAAAAAATGATCCCGCCCTTTCAGGGCTTAATTGCAAACGATTGATAATTAATTCCTAGGGCTTCGCCCTAGGCTATTTGATGTCGCTACTTCGTAGCTGGTCGGCATCAATTAAGAGATCGGCTTCTCAAACTTTGGAAATTAGTTTATTTGGTGACAAAAGCCCATTTCTTGTAAAGGAGGTTGGTGATTGAGCGGAGCCGAAATCACTGCAAATAAAAAATAAATAATTTATAATACTCTTTTGTCATTCCGTAGGAATCTCACAATAGAACGGAGGGTAATGCAAGAGATTCTTCCAGAATGACAAGGGTGGGTGTTTTTTGATATTCTTTTTTTAGTTCATGACACTTTATAATCCTCTATTGTCATTCCGTAGGAATCTGAATAGTTGAAGGGTAGGTTAATGCAAGAGATCCTTCCAGAATGACAAGGTTTGGTGTTTTTTGACATTCTTTTTTTAGTTCATGACACTTTATAATCCTCTATTGTCATTCCTTAGGAATCTCAACAGTTGATGGAAGGATGGCCGATAATAGCGAAGAAAGCTTCCTCCCTTTAGGGTTGGGGCAGAGAAGCTTTGCGGTGAAAAAAAATCCAACTCTACTAACGCAACCAGCTTCTAGGTCAGGTAGAGATGATGTTTTTTCTACCACGGCATTTGATAACCCCCTGTTGTCATTCCGTAGGAATCTCAACAGTTGATGGGAGGATCGTCGACATCTGCGAAGAAAGCTTCCTCCCTTTTTTATGCTGAGCTTGTCGAAGTAAGGGTTGGGGCAGAGAAGCTTTCCGGTGAAAAAAAATCCAACTCTACTAACGCAACCAGCTTCTAGGTCAGGTAGAGCTGATGGTTTTTATACCATGACATTTTATAACCCCCTATTGTCATTCCGTAGGAATCTGAATAGTTGAAGGAAGGGCAATACAAAAGATTCTTCCAGAATGACAAGGGTGGGTGTTTTTTGCCACCCTTTTTTCAGTTCATGACACTTTATAACCCCCTGTTGTCATTCCGTAGGAATCTCACACTCGAACGGATGTTATTTCAATGCGAATTAACGTTAAGAATTCGAAAAGATTGCTTCGTCGTTCTTTCCTCACTTCTCGAAATGACGGGTTAGTTTTAATCGGTGATAAATGCTTGCACGGAATGCAGGGGAATACCTAAGTAAGTGCTAAGTTCTTCGATGGTCACAACCTGGTGGTCTTCCTTATTCAATGATTTTCTGATCTTATGAATCAAGTCACGGCTGTAGCGTTCACTTTTGCCGGTGATGCGCTGAATGTCTTTGGGATAGATACAAAGCCGTGTGATTCTGGGTTTCATCGTTCTGTTGTTCTTTGCTTTACAAAGTTTATAAAACAAAACGAATTTCTTACGGTAGGTCTTCGGTAGTACCGTAATTTTATTTTAGAATATACTATTCACTCTTATATTTCATGATATCAAAATCAAAATAGAATAATTCTTTTGGATGGACTCTTAACGCAATTGCAAATTTTCCCAAGGTCTTTATCGTTAAATTTCTTTTTCCTGCTTCATATTTACTGACCTCAGCTGCATCTATTCCACTAAGAAACTCAATATCTTGTTGGGTTTGTTTATTTTTCAGTCTTAATTCAGAGATTCTTTTCCCTATAATAATTTGCAAATCGTCAGTTATATTCATTTTCTTACTATGATTTATAGCAAATTGCACTAATTACGTAAAAATGTTATTGGGATATATGCCAGTATTGAAAAATATTATTATATTTGTCTCAACGTTACATTCGAAAATGTAATTTTGCGATACTTCAAAAAAATATAGAAGCTATTGCTTAGAATCTTGTAATAGAAAACTGGTAATTTTTAAAGCAACAAGATGATAAGTATAGTAGCTCACGACCTAGGCGTGGGCTCACTTATCTGTTGCACGGTATACCAGTACCTCTATTATGGATATGTTGAGACCCACGCTGTTTTGTATGCAGTCTTCTCAATTTCCTAAGCTTAACTTTTATCGATGATATCAGGAATCAGTTTCTATTTTGATATGCAAAATTCTCGCTGGATTCTGACTGACATGTACAGTGGTTGCGCAACCATTGCGGCTTTATTGCTTTGCTGGAATCAGGTTTAAAAAACCTTTTATTAAATTTTTTATTTCATATCATTTTTTCAAGGATTTGTCTTTAGGAGGGAAGTAGTTTTTTTTCATCATCTGTGTTTTTGCTTTCCTCTAAAGCAAGTCTGATTAATTTCTTTTATTTCAATCCATTATTGTTGATGGAATCTGCGAACCATTAAAATGGTTGAAATGGGAAATTCGACATAGGCAAACAAAAGAAACAATCCCGATGGGAGCTGTGGCTGAGCGGAGTCGAAGCCATAAGCGTATTTATAAACAATAAATCAAAAAGCCAAAAATGAAAAATCTACAATTAAGAAGTCCATAAGCCCCAAAGGAGGTAACAGGTGAGCGTCTCCCACATCAAGCATCAAACATCAAACATCCAGCATCAAACATCAAACATCCAGCACCCAGCATCTAGCACCTCGCACCCCACATCCCACACCCCACAACAAAAAAAGCTCTTTCCATCAAGTTTGCAGACCGGAACGGAAAGAGCGGAGTCTTTAATAATGTATCACTAAAAACCTTTACAAAACTATGAAAAAAAAGTTTTGCAGGGATCTTCTTTCCCTGGCTGCGGTTGGGCTGCTTTTTTTGCAGGTTCCAGCGCAGCAACCTTTAAAGATCGGCGCCACGGTGCCGGAAAGCGTTTGGAAATCTCCCTTACAATTGATCAATGCTTCCCAAAAAACCACCACCCTTAGTAAGGATCGAGATAAATTGATCCTGTTGGATTTCTGGGCGACTTGGTGCAGCGGATGTTTGAAGAATTTTCCTAAAATGGAAGCGCTCGAAAAACAGTTTGGCGACCGGTTGAAGATTGTTCCGGTCACGAAGGAAAGCAGAGCCACGCTGGAAAAATTCTTTGCGACTAAAAATGGACAACGCTTCAAGCATATTGCCTCGGTGACCGAAGATGAGCTTCTCAGCAAAGTCTTTCCATATCATGCGATACCCTTTATCGTCTGGATTCAAAATGGACAGGTCATCAATACGACCGATGCTGAACAGGTGACGGCAAAAACGATTGGAGAGATCTTACAGCAAAAAACTTCTTCCCTGCAAACCGTGCTGCAAATCAATCGCAAACGGCCGCTAATGCTCGCTGAGCAGTTTGAGTTGGAGAAAAGCACGCACCTGAGGCATTACGCGCTGCTGTCCAAAGGCCGCATTCGGGCGATTCCGCCAGGCTCCGGTTTTCATCTCACGGAGGACGGAGTGGTTTATGGAAGACAGATGACGAACGTGTCGCTGATGAATGTATTCCGTGTCATAGGATATGAACTGTTTCGTGAACAAGGAGATTTGTTCAGTGAAAAAAGGATCACCAATTTGGTGAAAGACCCTGCGCAGATCGACTTTACCATTGCGCAGGAAGAAGATTCCGTAGACGCATTATTGTATAATTTTGAATTTATAGTTCCCTTACAAGAAGCGGATTCGCTGTATTCACAAATGTTGAAGAGCCTGAGTGCTCATTCGGGGTTCGTGGCTACTATAGAAATGCTGCCTAAAAAATGTCTGATTCTTAAAAGAATTTCTAACACCGACCCCATGGCGACCCAAGGTGGAATATCCACTGATTCTTTTTTTAAAAATCCATCCTTCCTCCGCAACCAAAGTTTAGAAACGCTGATTGCAGCGCTGAATGTCAATTCTCAATTTACAGTGTTGCCTGTCGTAGATGAGACGGGTTATAAAGGTAAGGTGGATCTGAATCTCGGAACAATATCGGATCTGGCTTCGCTCAAAAAAGCACTCTACCGACACGGTTTGGATTTGGTGGAAGGGGACCGAATGATCCGGATGCTGGTGGTTACAGACCGGTAAGGTGCACTCAATAAGACAACAATAATCTAAAATAATCAAATCATGAAACAGATTTTAACAGGGTCACTTGTGCTGGTCTCAGGCTTGTTTTTTGCACAGCAGACGCTTACGGGCACCGTTATCGAAGAAGGTACACAGAAACCCTTGCAAGGCATTACCGTCAGCGACCCAAAAGGGAATAGGGTTGCCGTTACCGACCGCCAAGGCGTTTTCGTTATCACGCTACCTGCTTCAGCGGCAAAACTTCGTTTGTCAGGATCGGGCTACGAAGCTCAGGAAATCGAAGTGACGGTGCCATTCCCAATAGATATGAAGATCACGCTCTTGCCCAAAATAAAAGATATTGAGGGCGTTACGGTGCTTACAGGATATCAGAAAATTTCAAAAGAAAGAGCGACCGGTTCGTTCTCAACGGTATCGGCGGACCTGCTGTCAAAACAGGTGACGACGAACATTATAGAGCGGTTGCCGGCACTTGCGAATGGGATTGTGCTCGATTACGCCACGACGGGCACACCGCAATTGATGGTAAGAGGGCTGAGCACCATGCAGGGACCGAAAAATCCGTTGATCATTCTGGACGATTTCCCTTATGAAGGCGATCTCAATACGATCAATCCCGAGATGGTAGAAAGCATAACGGTCCTGAAAGATGCCGCCGCTTCGAGTATTTGGGGTGCACGGGCGGCCAACGGAGTCATTGTGATCACCACCAAAAAAGCCGGACTTCGGCAGCCGTTGAAAGTGGAGGTGACTGCCACCACCACCATCAGTGACAAGCCTGACCTTGATTATATCCGGCAGATTTCCAGTGCAGATTTTGTGGAAGTAGAACAGGAAATGTTCAGTCGCGGCTATTATGACAGTGATATCAATTCGCCGAACCACGCGGTATTGACGCCAGCGGTGGACTTTTTGAATCAGGAGAGAAAAGGACTGATCACCGCGGCAGAATTGCAGTATCAACTGAATCTGCTGAAGCAGATAGATGTTCGGGATCAGTACAAAAAGTACATGTATCAACCTGCTCAAAACTTGCAGTATGCGGTGAACGTTTCCGAAGGAGGTCCCAAACTGGCGTGGACTACGGGATTGGGGTATGATGATAATACGGGCAGTGTGGGAGAAGAATATCAGAGGATGAATTTCCGACTGCAGAATACCTGGAAGCCGGTCGAATCTCTAACCATCTCGACGGGTGTTTTATTTACAAACACCCGCAGCCGGTCTGGTCGAAGTGGCTACGGTTCAGTTAATGTCAAAGGGAACTGGAATGTGCCGTACCTCCAGTTTGCGGATGAGGCAGGTCAACCGCTGGTGGTTTTTTCGGGCTATGATCAGCACTATAAAGAAAGCAGTGCTACGGCCGGACTGTTGAACTGGAATTATTATCCACTCAACGATTGGGAACAGGTGACCAATACTAATAATAATGATGAACTGATTTTAAACGGGTCGTTGCGGTATAAGATCATCAAGGGTCTGGAGGCTGAGGTGAAATACCAGTACCAGCAAAGCAAAGGCGTGCAGTCGGGTTTATTTGGAGCACAGAGTTATTACGCCAGAAACTATACCAATACTTTTGCGCAGGCTGATACGCAAGGGAACCTCCAGTTTAAAGTTCCTAAAGGCGGTATTCTTGACCGGTCGCAAATGGCCTCTGAAATCAATAATCTTAGAGGTCAGCTTAACTATCAGTATCGCTCGGAAAACCATGAGGTTGTCGCCATTGCAGGAGCCGAAACCCGGGCGACGGATATTCATTACGAAGGAAACCGCTATTACGGATATAACGAGATCACCCGCAGCTCCATCAATGTGGACTATACGCAGCAGTATCCTTCTTTTGTGACAGGCGGAACCGGTTTCATTCAGAATGGGCAGTCGATGCGCGATCGGAAAACCCGTTTTGTTTCTTTGTATTCGAACGCTGCCTATACCTATGATCGGAAATATACCATTTCGGGAAGTATCAGACGGGATGCGAGTAATCTGTTTGGACTTAAAACAAATGATCAGTGGAATCCGTTCTGGTCCGCGGGCATGGCCTGGAAAGTTTCCGACGAGAACTTCTATGCTGCGTCGTGGTTGCCGACGCTTAAACTACGAGGCTCTTATGGATTTAATGGCAATATCGACCCAGCAATGGTAGCGGTGACGACCATCATCTATGATTCGAATCCGTCGATTATTACCGGAACGCCTATGGCGCGCATTGACCAGTATTACAATCCCAACCTGCGGTGGGAAACTTCCCGTATTATTAATGTGGGACTGGATTTTTCCAGTCAAAACAATCGAATTGGCGGGTCGGTAGAATTTTTCACCAAGAAAGGCAGTAATTTATTTGGTGCGGCACCGCTGGATTATACGACGGGTATCACTACGTTGTTGTGGAATGTAGCAGGCATGCAGGGGAAAGGGTTAGATGTAGAATTGAAAACAACGAATATCGAAACGAAATCCTTTCAGTGGCGAACATTGTTGAATTTCAGTCAGTATCGTGATGAGGTGACGAATTATTACCGTCAGAATGCCTTTGCCAGCAATTATGTGAGCGCCAATGGCTCGTTGCTTCCGATCACGGGTGTTGAAGGGTTGCCGGTCTATTCGATGTTTGGATATCAATGGGCGGGACTTAATCCGGAAACTGGGAATCCAAGAGGTTATCTGAACGGCGAGCTCAGTGAGGATTATTCGGCGATCACGGGGTCCGAAAAAGGAATCGGGGACCTCCAGTATTTTGGATCAGCGATTCCGACGACGTATGGGTCGCTGCTGAATTCTTTTTCGCTGAATGATTTCACTTTAGATATTGGCCTGACCTATAAATTAGGATACTGGTTCCGACGAAGTTCTGTGGATTATACCGATCTGGTGATGAGCCGCAACGGACACAGCGATTTTGCGAAGAGATGGCAACAGCCTGGCGATGAACGCTGGACCGATGTGCCGTCTTTTAATTACACGCTGGATTCCGCCCGGGACTTATTTTACAATGGCTCGAGTGTACTGATCGAAAGAGCAGATCACGTGCGGCTGCAGTTTTTAAATCTGAATTATCAACTGAAATCCTCCAGGTGGGCGAATTTGCCGTTCACCAGCATGCAGATTTTCTGTTCTGCTAATAATTTGGGGATCCTATGGCGTGCCAATACGCAGCACCTCGATCCGGATTACAGCTGGGGAAATGCGTCCTTAAAACCGGTCACTACTTATTCACTGGGCTTCCGGGCTCAATTTTAAAATTAAGATCATGAAAACAATTACTATTTTATTCAAACTGGCGCTGCTGTTGCTTTTGCTGAACTGTAGCCGTTTCCTGGAAGAAAAATCGGACTCGTCGCTGGCGACTCCTGAAACGTTAGCCGATAATCAGGCGCTGCTCGATCGCTACGGAGCTCTTGGATCGAATGCAACGGGGGGCGAAATCTCGTCGGATGACATTTACGTAACGGATGCGGATTTTAATACGATGCCGTACGAAGCTCAAAAAAGATTGTATACCTGGCAACCTGCTTATGTCTCGTTGTCAACGGGCAGTGACTGGGAAAGCTGCTACGGACGGATTAATATTTTCAATACTGTGCTTTTTAATTTAAAACAGTATCAGATCGGAAATTCCGATAATGTAGAGGGGCAGGCGCTGGTATTGCGGGCTTCCGTTTATTTAGAAGCGGTGTCTTTGTGGGGCGTTGCGTATGACAGCCGTACAGCAGCGTCTCATCTGGGACTGCCACTGCGGCTGGATCCGGATATGAATGTGCCCTCGGTTCGGTCTACTTTACAGGAGACCTATGCGCTGATCTTAGCTGATCTGCATCGCGCCGTACCATTACTTCCGACGACGCAACTGGCGGTGAGCAGACCTTCTAAAGTAACGGCTTTGGGATACCTGGCAAGAACGTATCTGTACATGGGTGATTATGCGAAAGCGCTGCAATATGGTCAGGAAGCTTTGTCGCACTACAGCACGCTGCTGGATTTTAACACCTTGAACCCCACTGCTTCTTATCCGATCAAGGACCGCAATGCAGAAGTGTTGTTACCCACGTCGATGGCGTATTCGCCTTTTCTGGCTACGGCCAAAGCGAAAATTAAGGAGTCTTTTTATCAGTCCTATGATTCCAATGATCTGCGTAAAAAGCTTTATTTTAAGATCCTCGCTAATGGTGAAATTTTGTTTAAAGGAAACTACTCCGGAAGCTCCGGTCGCATGACCTGTCTCGCAACGGATGAACTTTATCTGACGGTAGCGGAAGCTCAGGCTTATTTGGATGATCCCGTCAGCGCGATGTTGACGCTGAATCAATTATTAAGCAAGCGATGGAAAACAGGAACGTTTATTCCCTTAACGGCGGCAACCAGCGCAGAGGCGCTACAATTGATCCGAACAGAGCGGCGGAAGGAGAT
This sequence comes from Flavobacteriales bacterium UBA5040, assembly GCA_002415135.1. Taxonomy (GTDB): domain Bacteria; phylum Bacteroidota; class Bacteroidia; order Flavobacteriales; family Weeksellaceae; genus Kaistella. The sequence goes on from DIBY01000022.1 coordinate 260,271, forward strand.
TCTTTTTCGCGGATTGCGATGGGCTGATCTCAAACGCTATAATCGGGAAGGAGCGAATATTACCTTGACGAAAACCATTAACGGACAGGTTTTTACCTTGCCACCAAATGACTTGCGGTACGCGATTGCGATTCCGGAAGATATTATTGCAATGACGGGAATGGCACAGAATCCGAGGTAACTTTCTAGGTCGGGTAGAGCAGATGTTTTTTATACCACGACACTTTATAACGCTCTGTTGTCATTCCGCAGGAATCCCAATAGTTGAAAGGGAGGGCAATGCAAGAGATTCTTTCAGAATGACAAGAATCGGTGTTTTTTGACATTCTTTTTTTATACCATGACCTTTTATAACCCTCTTTTGTCATTCCGCAGGAATCTCAACAGTTGAAAGGCGGTAATGCAAGAGATTCTTCCAGAATGACAAGGATACGTGTTTTTTGACATTCCTTTTTTTATACCATGACACTCTATAACCCGCTGTTGTCATTCCGTAGGAATCTCAACAGTTGAAGCGAGCATGGGCGATAATAGCGAAGAAAGCTTCCTCCCTTTAGGGTTGGGGCAGAGAAGCTTTCTGGTGAAAAAAAATCCAATTTCTACTAATGCAACTGACTTCTAGGTCGGGTAGAGCTGATGTTTTTTATACCACGACACTTTATAACCCCCAGTAGTCATTCCGCAGGAATCTCAACAATTGAAGGGCAAGGTAATGCAAAAGATTCTTACAGAATGACAAGGGTAGGTGTTTTTTGACATCCTGTTTTTTATACCATGACACATTATAACCCTCTATTGTCATTCCGCAGGAATCTGAATAGTTGAAGGTTGGGTTAATGTAAGAGATTCTTACAGAATGACAAGTATTAAACAAAAAAAGGTGGGCTGCTTGGCCCACCCTTTTGGTTAGTAATTAATTAGGGTGCAGGTTTGTACCCTTCAGAGATCGACAGGACCTGGCTGTTGGTTCTGTTTCCCAAGGTCGCATTGAGGGTGCTGCCTGTGGGAACGGTTATCTGACAAGGGCGGATTTGTAATGATCCGCACAAAACACCGTCATCGTTCGCAGTGCTCCAGTTGGATGCCTGCTTGAAGGAACCTTCTGCCATATCATCACTCACATAGTAATGAATAGTAGAGGCGCGATCTGCTGACTTTTCAGCCAGCGTGAAAGACATGGTGAGCGCGACTGTCAATAGAGCAACAACGCCCATGAAATTGATTTTGAAAAACGATAGTGTTTTCATAATACTGGTCTTTTTTTAATCAAAAAAGATTGCCTTAAAAACTTTAATGGTTGTAAAATAGGTATTCTATCAGAGGATAGACGGTCTTCCAGAATTTCGTTTTGGAAGATTACAGGTTTTTAAACTGTTGACGTGCAGCAGGATTTTTCATCCTGACTTTAAAGTGATTTTGCGCAAGAATCATTATTCTACTAGGTTTTTTTCTGAGCTGTTTGAAAGACATACGCACCCAAACCAATCCCAAGAAGAATTACAGTGTAAATCAAATTTTCTTTCCAACTGCTCTTTTCAAAGAGTCCAATGCAGGTGCACGGCGGATTTTCAATGACAACAAGTACATACCCAATATAGGTCGCAAACACGGCCATCAACAGGCTGCTCCCTAGGAATCCCATACTTCTGGTTCTGTAGAAACATAATAGACCTGCGACCAAAAGTTCGGTACCAATGATGACATAAGAAATAATATCAGAAGTGGCAGTCAGAAGAGGAGATTGTGCCAACTGCAGTTGAAAGTTTTTAAAATCTAGGATTTTTAGAACAGCTGCGCGGCAAAGTATCACAATAAAAAGGCTGGCTACGATGAGCGGCAGATATTGAATTGTTTTTTTCATGATGGTCTTTTTTGACTTTAGGCAGGATATAGTAAAATCCAGCGTACTTTTTTGCCACAGTAGGTTGGCATCAGTAGGTCTTTTGAAAGCGGTTGGGTGGTGGTGATGTCACCTGCGATTTTCCACATGCCGCTGACCGGACATTTCTTACCCGATTCTACGATGAGGTTAGCTTTTTCCATGGTCATCCATTTATAAGAGTTGGGCTGGCGGTATTTTCCAGTTATCGCGGTCCTTGGGGACGTCTTTTGGAGGGTCTTTTTGATCGTCATCAAAAGAACTGACCTCGACAGGCAGGTTTTCGCTGGGCTTCAGGACTTCATCCTGTTCTCGGCAGGCACAAAGTGAATTAAGAGTTAGTGCTAAGATTAAAAGTAAGTTAAACGTTTTCATTGTAAGGATTGTTAAGTGGTTAATAATCCCGGCCGGTTGATTGAATTCTACCAGCGAATTTAGAGTCGGTTTTGGTCTTAAAAAAGGGAACGGTGAAGTGATTTGTGAATTGACCTGCTGAAATTTGTGAATTTCCGCAGCGGTTTTTTCGCAAGAAAATCAGTGTTTATCGTTGATTGTTTCAGCTGTGGAGTGAGGAGAGCGCTGCTTACTTTTTTTATGGTGCAATCAAAAGCTTTTTTATTAAATTTGATTACTGCACGATGAGTTGATTATCAATCTTTTAATACCGTTTTGCTTTGAGAAAACTTCTACTCTGTACGTTCGTCGCAGGCATGGTGACGGCTCAACAATTTTCTGATTATCGGACCCGCTATGATCATTTTGAAGAGAATGATGTGCGTGCGTTCGAGCAACTGAATCCTTACATTGAGAAAGCAAAAAAAGAGAAAAACTTTCCAGAACTTTTCCAGGCCTATAAAGATGCAGTTAGTTTTACCCCGGCGTATAAGTTGGCGTTTGCGGACAGTTTAATTGCAACAGCATTGCTTACCGGAGACCGCGATTTAATTGCCACCGCTTTTCTGACGAAAGGAACAATTTATTATTTCAATGATAAGAAGTTTCAGCCTGCTTTGGATGAGTATTTAAAAGCCTGGTCTTATGCCAAAGATTCCAAGAACCAATATCTCTATTACAAAAACCTATATCATCTGGGCGTGATCAAAAGTTATCTCGGTTATTATGAAGAAGCGCTCGGAATGTTCAGGCAGTGTGAGGTATTCTTTGATAAAGAGCGTCAGGCTGAATCAGCACCAAACCACCAGTTTAATAATAAGAAAGGTTATCTGAATACGCTTCATCAAAAGGGGATCTGTCTGATTGAACTGCAGCAATTAGAAAAAGCGCAGCAACAGGTAGAGAAAGGATTGGCAGAAAGTGGGGCAGAGGCTGATTTCTACCTTGAAAAAAGTTACTTCCATCAACTAAATGGAATGATTGCTTATCATCAAAAACGCGATCAGAGTGCCATATTAGCCTTGGACAATTCTTTGACGGGCATTGAACGCAAAAATGATTTTACCAGCGCCTCGATGGTTTATTTCTATCTGGGGAAAAGTTATCAAAGGCTCCATCAAAAGGATCAAGCAGTGGTTCATTTTAACAAAATAGATTCTATTTTCACGAGCCGCCATTTTATTCTGCCTCAAGTTCGGGAATCTTATGAAATTCTGATCGACCATTACCATGATCTGCAGGACAAACCACGTGAACTGTATTATACGACGCAACTGTTAAAGGCTGATCAAATCCTGGCAACTGACTTTAAATATCTGGCCAGTAAACTGCATAAAGAATATGACACCGGAGATTTGGTGGCGTCTAAAAGAAGACTAGAAACGTCGATTTCCTATATCTATCTGCTGGCAGTGGTATTGGGAATTGGGCTGGTTTATGTTATTCTTGTATCGTATCGAAATAAACGTAAAGTATCAATCTTACCATCTGTTTTGGATCTGGCCAAGGTCCCAACTGACACGAAGCCACTGAATGACGCAGTTCCTAATAAAGAGCCAGGTAAAAATACAAAAGTTTCGGATGAAGTGGTCGCTGGTATTCTGGTGAAATTAACCATGCTGGAGAAGAATCATTTTTATCTGGAGAAAGGCATGACCCTGCATAAGCTGGCTGGGAAATTAAATACCAATAGTAACTATCTTTCCATGATTATTAAAGAGCATCGGGGCCTTTTTTTCAATGCCTATCTGAAAAAGTCGCGCATGGAATATGTGACTGCGAAGTTACAGGAGAATAAACTTTGGCAGCATTATTCCGTAGAAACGCTTGCCAAAGAATGCGGCTTTGCAGACCGGACTAATTTTTCACGCGCCTTCAAAGCGCACAACCAAGTTAGTCCAGTAGAATTTATACAGCAACTTCATGCTTCGGAAAAAGATTTTGGTGAAGTTTCGAATTAAAAAATAGAGGTTCAACAGTCCTTGATTGCGTTTTATTTCTTATTTTTTATCGAAAAATTATGGAAACAAAACCGATCTTTAAAAAGTCCAGAAAACTATATGACGAGTTACTTCAATCTTTGGAGCAGATTGACCGTGAAAATGCAGAAGGGATCATCGAAGGCTATGAAAAATCTTTGATGGAAATTGATCAAAGTATTCGGCAGCTCAAAGTTTTAGTCAGCACCGTTACTTTTTCATCTATCGCCGAAGAAGTTTACTTTTTCAAAGAAATAAAACCCCTTTTTGCCGCCCAGTTTATCTACAACTCGAAAATCCTTTCCCTGGAAGCTGCAAAACCCAATGCCGGGCAGTATGTTTTAAAAGAGTATTATGAAAGCGAATTGAAACAGCTCAAAAATTTTGTGGAAGACTACGGTGAGTTCTACGAGTATTACCGCCGCAAAGCCACCTACCTGGATGAAAAGTATTTTGTGCGCAACCAGTTTGATTTTAAAATGAACATCGATGCGAACCTCTATAATTATGATGAACGCTTCACCACTTCTCATGACCATTTACTGGCGAAGATTATCGCCAACGACCGGTTGGAAAGTTATCTGTTAAGTTCAATTTATAAAATTGAAGGGTACTTCTTCGAAAAGTTCTCCGATAAATCACCATTGACCTGGACTTTTTCAAAATCAGGTCTGGTAGAACTGCTGTATGCACTTCATACCATGCATTGTTTTAATGGAGGAAATGTTGAGCTGAGTGAAATTACACGGTTTATTGAAAAGTCATTTAATGTAGAACTGGGCAATGTCTATAAGACGCTGCATGAGATCAAGAATCGTAAGACAGGTAGAACAAAGTTTTTACAAGCACTGGAGGAAGGTCTGGAGAAGAGGTTTGAAGAGGGGGAGGAGTGATGATGGGGATGAATAATGAGTAATTGTGGAGAGGTAAATGGTGAATTTGAAGAGCCCAGTAGAAAGTAAAAAGAGCCCGCTGCGCAAAGTCTCCGACCTTGAGCCAAACTATTTCATTCCTCATCCCCGATGTCGCGGATTTATAATCCGTGACGTTTTCAACATAGCGTAATCTTCTTCTGCCAAGCGATGGCTCCCGTTGTCGCGGATTTGCAATATCTCGTTTCCAGATGTCGCCTACTTATAATCCGGGACCCTGCTGCGCAAAGTTTCTGACTTGGAGACACACTATTTCTCAATGGCGCGCATATATATTCTTTGTCTATCTACTTTGCAATATATTTTACGATGACTAAAAAATGATACCGCCCTTTCAGGGCTGAATTGGAACGGCTTGTATTTCTTCATAGGGCTTCGCCCTATGCTGGTGGATGTCGCTACTTCGTAGCTGCGACTCTTAAAAAAATTGCTGGTTGTACTCAGGATTGCAAATCCGCGCCATCCCGATGTCGCGGATTTATAATCCGTGACGTTTTCTAAACGGCTTGTATTTCTCCATCGGGCTTCACCCTATGCTGATCGATGTCGCTACTTCGTAGCTGAAACTTTTAAAAAATTGCTGGCTGTACGTAGGAGTTTTTGTACCTGCGTAGCGTTGTTCAAAATTCCCCCTGCGCAAGTTCGCCGACTTTGAGCCAAATTATCTCATTCCTCATACTATGATAAACCCCTGCTTATGACGCCTTAGAATTTTCTAAACCATTGGAAGCAAAAGCTATTTAAAGATCACCTCGTACCCGAATCTGCCGATCGATATAAATATGACCAGCATAAACACATAACGGATAAACCGGTTTCCTCTTTTAATCGCCATTTTGGCGCCCACAAAGGCGCCCAGTGCGTTACATACCGCCATGGGAAGAGCAATGGCCCAGATGATTTTTCCTTTCAGTAAGAACAGCGAAATGGAACCTGCATTGGTGGCCAAATTAATCAGTTTGGCGTTGGTATTGGCATGAAGGAAATCCATGCCTAAGAGGGTGACAAAACCAAGAATAAAAAACGTGCCTGTTCCAGGACCGATGAAACCGTCATAAAACCCGACTGCAACACTCACGATGCATCCGTTGATCACAGCGGTATGCCAAGGAATCTGTTTTTCTTTTGCCTGTCCGAAGTTTTTTTTGAAAAGCGTATATACAGCAAGAGCGATCAAGATGACCAGCAACACGGGTTTTATGAAATCGTTGCTGACGACCGTTAAAAGCTGTGATCCTAAAAATGCAGAAACAAATGCAAGGAGCGCCATGATGCCCAGAAGCTTCCAGTTGATTTTTACATTTTTAAGGTATTGGTTGGTCGCGATCGCCGTACCGCTGAAGGCGGGAATTTTAAGGGTTCCGATTACGGTAGAAACAGGAAGATGTGGTAAAAAAACCAAAGCCAACGGAGTCTGAATTAATCCGCCACCCCCAACGATAGCATCAATAAATCCGGCACAGAATGCCGCGCCGCAGAGGTAGAATAAGAGTTCGGTTTCCAACACTATACATTTTTTGCAAAGGTAAATTTTAAAAGCGAAAATCTAAGGTTTATTTTGATTGGTTTAGTTTCAGGAACAGCAGTTCTATCGGTGATTCTGCCGATTTTGAAAGGGGTCCATTTTCAAAATAATGTAGAGTATAAAGATCTCTTTACTTTCATATTATAGGTGGTTTTTATTTTTTTTTATTTCGAAATCCTTAGCAAGGGGTTACGATACCCGGAGGAAAAAGAAAAATATTTTGATAGCGCATATTACATCCGATTATGATTCCGCAAACGAAAAGATGCAATAGTCAACGTCAAATTATTCACAAAGGTTTCGAGTTTTTTGATAAATACAAATAATAATGAGCTTTTTCTACATCAAGATGTCATTAAAATCAGTTTTCATAACTTCGCTCCTTCAAACCATTAAAAAAATGTTTAAAACAACCTTTACTTTTTTAGTTCTTCTCTCCTCCTTTTCAGTCTTTTTTTCGCAAGATCAGGTGAACATCAACCAAAACAGTCCACAGCAGATTTCGGATGGACCGTATGTTTTTATTGAAGGCGATCAGCTGATTGAGAAAAAGGTTGTTGAGGGTCAAGTTACTTCCAGGATTTTGGATAAAACAGCGTTTAAGACTGTTTTTACGGCAGAAAAGGGCATCTTTACTAAGGTCAAAAACATTGCAGCTTTAAGTGATATTCACGGTCAATATGATTTGGCGGTAGAACTCTTGAAGAACAATAAAATCATAGACAATAATCTGAACTGGAATTATGGAAAAGGCCATCTGGTGATTGTGGGTGATATTTTTGATCGGGGAAACAAAGTAAATGAAATGCTTTGGCTGGTTTATCACCTGGAAAATCAAGCGAGAAAAAAAGGAGGGAAAGTGCATTTTCTCCTTGGAAATCACGAATACATGGTACTCCATCAAGATGTAAGATACATCAACGAAAAATATAAAACCACCACTTCTTTATTGAATCTCTCTTATGACGAGCTGTACAGCAACAAGACCGTTCTTGGACGTTGGTTGCGCTCCAAACCGACCATCATAAAAATCAATAACAGTATTTTTGTGCACGGCGGAATTTCCAAAGATTTTCTGGCTCAGCGAGAATTCAATATTGAGGCGATCAATGAGGTGATGAGAAAGTCTATTGACCGAACCAAAAAAGAAATGAAATCGACCAATTTCTACGATGAGTATTATGGTAAAAAAAGTTTAATTTGGTACAGAGGTTATTTTAATGATCACCTGGCGGATACCGAGATTTCTGATATTTTGCACCGGGTAAACTCCGGTCACATCGTAGTTGGGCATTGTTCCAATGAAGAAGTGGTTCAATTGTTCGACGGCAAAATTTATGGGGTAGATTCCAGCCTCAAAAATGGTAAATACGGTGAGATTTTGTTCATAGAAAACAACCAATATTCCCGTGGGACTTTGGATGGACAAAGGAAATCTTTTGATGAAAAGTCAGTTGTGAATAAGTGAATGGTGAATGGTGAATAGCCAGGTAAAAAGTAGAAAGAGCCAAGGAAAGGGTGGGGTGATGAGTAATTGTGAATGGTGAATTTTGAAGAGTGAAGTAAAAAGTAGAAAGAGCCAAGGAAAGGATTGTGGTGATGTGTAACTGTGAATGGTGAATAAATGAATGGTGAATTTTTAAGAAGGGAAAAGTGCAGAGGGACTTAGAAGATGAAGGGATTCATCACGGACTGCAAATCTGCACAATAGGTTTTTTTACACCTAAAAAAACATTTCGAATTTTGATCCAAAAAAAGAACCAATTGTAAAAACTGGTTCTTTTCTTTTTTTCATCTGTGTTTTGCTGGTACAAATATAGGGTTACGATCTGTAATTGGTTGGGGTTAAAAAACCCAATTTGAACTGCTTTATGTACTGCTATTTCATTAGCGGTTTTTCAAAAAGCTTAAAAGTAGCTGACTGTAATAAAAATATGCTATTTCAAATGATTTGAAGATCATTCGTAACAAAAAGGAGTTTAAAATTAATTAAACTCCTTCAACACAAATGATGAAAAAAAAGATGAACGCCCTGGGGCATGTCATCATTTCAAATATACAAAAATATTTTGGTTTGTGAAATTAAGGAAAGATAGCGTCCAAATTGGAGATCTGAGCCATTGAGTGTGAAGCTGGATAGATTACTGCTCATTAAGCGGAGCCGAAATTGAAATTTTAAACAATAGTTGAGGTTTTGTATTTGCAAAGAAAGCTTCCTCCCTTTAGGGTCGGGGAAGAGAAGCTTTCCTGTGAAAAAAGTCAAACAGGAAAAGAACATCTCTTTTTTCTAGCCTTACTTTTTGTCTTGAAACAAAAAGTAACAAAAAGTTCAAGACTTGAATCTTTTTGCTAAAAACTTGGAATTTCTTCTGTGAAAATCTCCAAACTTGCGCGGACATTTTCATTAGTCTTCGATTATAGATTGTGGCCGCGCTTCGGACACTGGAGATTTTTATAATGGTTTATTTGAAGACGTTTTATGGAAGAAAATCCAATTTTTCTTCACGCAAAAATTTCCTATGTTGTTATACTTCGATTTAAATCCAAGTTTTGTTGAAAAATCAAATTCACTCCCTTTAGGGTTGGGGAAAATGAATTTGATTTTTCACCTCCTTTATTTTCTACTTCATCCGATTTAGTGTTTTAAGTAATCAGCGAATCATTTTAAATGCTTGTGCTCTAATCATATACATGTATGTGGATCAGCTTCTTGGTGATTGAGCGGAACCGAAATCACTGCAAATAAAAAATATATTATTTTATGACTCTCTTTGTCATTCCGTAGGAATCTGAATAGTTGAACGTTGGGCAATGCAAGAGATTCTTCCAGAATGACAAGGGTGGGTGTTTTTTGCCATTCTTTTTTTTTAGTTCGTGAAATTTTATAACCCCCTGTTGTCATTCCGTAGGAATCTGAATAGTTGAAGGTTGGGCAATGCAAGAGATTCTTCCAGAATGACAAGGGTGGGTGTTTTTTGCCATTCTTTTTTTCAATCTGCGGTCTTTTTTTACTCTCTTTGTCGTCCCGTAGAAATCTCAACAGTTGATGTGAGGGTCGTCGACATCTGCGAAGAAAGCTTCCTCCCTTTTTTATGCTGAACTTGTCGAAGTAAGGGTTAGGCGGGAAGCTTTCTGATTATTTGTTCTTGCTTTTGTTCTTCACCCAAAAATCTCCTAAGTCATTTTAATTTCGTTTTTAAATCGGGGTGTTGGCTAGAAATCAAATTCACTCCCTTTAGGGTTGGGGAAAACGAATTTGATTTCTTTAACTTAAGGAATCAGCGAACGTTTTCAACGTTTTTCTTAACGCAAAAGTCTCCTAAGGCCGTTGATTATTGGTGATTGATCGCAGACTACAACTTTTGTAAAAAATGTTGTTGATTACCAGTATATAGAAATTCGTGTTTTGTAATTGACTCACCATTCACTATTCACCATTCGAAATTGACCATTCACTCACTACCCATCGACTCCCTTTCACAACACCATTTTACCGAAAATAGTTGTTTAAATTTCTCCTATTAGAAACTTTTTTCCTTCGTGAACTCATTCCCATTTTTAAGCTATCAAATACATTCTATTCTATTTTTATACCTTATTTTTATTTAATTTGTTTAATTTATTTAGTGTAAATTTGCATCCGCTCTATTGTTAATGGGCTTTGGTCCTAAAAATAGGTATTATTCTTTTCATAAAAATAATCGATTATGGAATGCGATAGAATATTTTTTAGGAAAAATTCTTCTTTTTTAACATTAATTGGCATAGAACTTGAAGAAGAGTGAACCGACTTGCAAGATAGATCCCATGAACTCTTTATAATAAACAGGACTTTAATTAGACAATAATAAATAATTATCATATGAAACTAAATTTAACAGGCTTAGCCTTAGCTGTACTTTTACCTACAGCGGTTGTTGCTCAGGATTCGCTTATGACTTCTGCCAACACTCAATCCAGTGTTTACACTTCCGGATCGGAAAATGTTTCTCCTTTTACTCAGGGATCAAAACGATTCAATGACTGGGCAATTTCTGCAGGTGCAGGGGTTCCATTAATGCATTCAGCTGATCTGAATTCTCTTAAAGAATTCGGAGCTGGAGAAAACCTGATCGGATACTCAGCGTATTTCAGTATTGACAAAGCCATTACGCATGCTTTCGGGTTGAAACTTCAGTACGACAGAGGTGAAACAAGACAGGGGTCTGTAAATACCAAAGACAACGTGGCTTCACCAAATGGTGATGGTGCAAGAACGCAATATGATGCGATCTCTATCTTAGGGGATGTGAATTTCTCTAACCTTTTAAGAAGAGTTGATAACAAATCTCCATACCGTTGGGCATTACACGGATATGCAGGGGTAGGTACTTTAGCTTACAGAGCATACCGTCAAAATGCAGGTCCAGCTTATAACCAAAATCTGGTAAAAGAAGTAAAACCATTTAAAGTAGGAAGTTTGTTCGGACAGGCTGGTGCAGGTTTGAAATTCCGTGCCTCCCGTTCTTTAGACCTTGAAGCAAGAGGAATGTATGTTTATACAGGCGATAATGGTTTTGATGGTGCAAGAAGAACAGCGAATGATAATAATTCCGATAATTTTATCAACCTTACTTTAGGTGCGACCTTGAATTTAGGAAAACATTCTTCTCATTTATTCTGGCATGACCCATTGCAGGAAATGTATTACAGAGCAGATGTGTTGGCTTCTAAAAGTCAGGATGTTGAAGTATGTAAATCAGGAGATGCTGACAACGATGGCGTATGTGATGACTGGGACAGACAATTGGATACTCCTGCCGGAGCGAGAGTTGATGGTGCTGGTGTAGCATTAGATACTGACTTAGATGGTGTAATTGATCTATACGACAAATGTGTTACAGTTCCAGGAACTATTGATAACAATGGTTGTCCAACCAATACTTCATCTGTAGTTAATGATGACACAAGAGTAATGGAAGGGATTGAATTCGATTTTAATTCAGACCGCGTTTTGCCTTCAAACACGCCGATTCTTAACAGTGCAGCGAACTACATCAACACTTCTGCAGGAAGCTACAATGTGATCGGTGGTACAGATACGAAAGGGAGTGCGATGTATAACCAAAAACTTTCTGAAAGAAGAGCGAATAAC
>DIBY01000023.1 GCA_002415135.1 Flavobacteriales bacterium UBA5040
TTTCGCAAGGCTATCCTCCTGAGAAAGGTAGGTTGCACACGTGTTACGCACCCGTACGCCGCTCTCTCTATTCCGAAGAATAAATACCGCTCGGCTTGCATGTGTTAGGCCTCCCGCTAGCGTACATCCTGAGCCAGGATCAAACTCTCCATTGTATGTTTGTCTGACTCACTCAAAGTTATTGACGCTTTGCTTTTCCTTAATTTTTTGGTTGTTATTTGTATGTCAATGATATCTATTCTTCTCGCTTTATTTCCAAAGACTAATCTGTCATTGTCTTCGAATTGCGAGTGCAAAAGTATAAACTTATTTCTAATTGACCAAATGTTTTTCAAGTTTATTTTAAAAGTTTTTTCAACTCCTAAAATATCCATCTCCAATCATTCAATCTTATCCTACTTCGCTGCCCTTCTCTCTCGATTTGGGATTGCAAAGATAAGAAGTTTATTGTAATCTCAAAGCTTTTTGTGAAATAAAATTTGAAAACTTTTATCTTCATTTCTTATATCCTTATTACCTCTCTGAATCTTCTGCGCTACTCCTTTTTTAGAGTGCTGCAAATGTAAGTGTACTTAAAACATCTCGCAATGTTTTTTTGATAAAATTCAAACAAGTGTATAAAAAAAATCCATCATGTTGATTGACAAAGAATTGCATATTATCTAAAGTTATCCACTTTATGCCCAACGGGTATTTTGTAACATTCTGGTAGATCGAAATCCTAATCTGCGGTAGGGATCGCAGTGGAAATCCCGCAGCAAGTGTGGGCTTTTTAGCTAGGCGCGAGGAATTGCAGCGAAGAGCCCGACCCGAGGTGTGGAAAAATTATGCAGCACTTTGGTAAGCGCTGGCGAGGGAACCGCCCAAATAAAAAAAACAACTAACAAGTTTATCTCGTCTTGAACAAAACCCTTTCATACCTTATATATAAAAGCCAATTTTAAACGAAAAAAATCCCACTCTTTCGAATGGGATTTAGATATCATAAAATTAAATATTACTTATTTAACTGATTGTTAAGATTAATTGCGTCCTGATAAGAAGGATTTAACATCACAGACTTGCTGACATAATCTTTGGCTTTTGCAGGATTGCTGTCCTTATCTAAGTAAGCAACTGCGAAATAAGCGTAAGATAAGATTTCTTTGCTGCTTTCTACCTCTTCAGGTTTTACAGTAGCGATGTATTTTTCGTAAGCAATCTTTGCCAACTCATTGTTCCCCGCCTGTTGCTGAGAATAACCCTGGCTGTAATAAGCAGGTGCCCAATCTGGTAACAATCCGCTCATTTTTTGCCAAGAATGAATTGCTCCATTCCAGTTTTTAACTTCCTGGTAAGCGTTGGCTAATTTAAACAAGGCATCGGTATCCTGAGGATTCTTAGCAACTGTTTTCTTTAGTGCTTCGATTTCTGGACTTGTTTCACCCGCATCCACAGACGCTTGGTTCACTCCACCGCCACCTTTGATTTTCACTAACTCTTCGTCCCAATTCATTGTTTCGTCTTTAGCTGCTTTCGCAACTGCGATTTTTTGTTGAGACTCCGTAAGTAAAGCTGCTTTCTTCACCGCATCTGTTTCCTTTTGCGCCAAACCAGCCGCGATAAGTCCTATCAAACCTTGGTCAGATGCAAGAACTCTGCTCTTCTCTGCTTTTGCTAAGAAGGAATCAATACTTGTTTTAGCTGCGGCATAATCACCATCTGCATATTGTAAATAAGCTCTCAATTTAAATTTAATTGGATCATCAACTTTGTCAAATACTTTATCTAAATACATTTTAGAGTTTCCATAATCGTCATTGGTAAAGAAGAGTTTAGAAATTTCTAATTGGGTATCTGGATCTTCATCTGCATATTTTGCATAGTTTATTAAATCCTGTGTAGCTAAAGCATTTTGCTGATATCTAATATCGTAACCAGCCTTTGCTTTATAAGCAGGAGCGTACGTTGGATCGAATGCGATCGCTTTATCAATATTTTCTTTTGCCGGTTTCCATTGTTGCGCTTGCATCCAAAGGGTTCCGATTCTGGTAAATACCGACGCTTTGTTTTTTGCACTTGGTAATGCTTTCTCATAAGCGGTCATCGCAGAACCTGCAACTTGCGGACTATTTGTTAATTTCAAACGGTATGCGTCACCCAACGTATAATAGTAGTGAGCTGGAGTTCCGTTCTTAGCAGATTTCTCTGCGGCTTTGTTTAAATAATCAATTGCCAAATCAGCATTTGCTGCACCACCAAATAAGGTCAAAGCTTCTGCAGCTCTATAAAGCACTTCCGCATCTTTCTCTCTGGAATCTTTAACAATACTCTGAATTTCAGCGATTGCCGATTTATCTCCTTTTCCTAATTTAACAGATGCAAGACCTATCTTATTAAGATTGCTTTTTTTATCTAATGCTAAACCTTTATTGAAATCTTCTTGTGCTTTGTCAAAGTTAGGTTCAAACTGCGTTAAATAAGAATTGCCTAAATAGAAATAATTATCTGCGCTTGGAGATTTTGTAACCATTTCGGTAAATACTTGTCTCGCCTGTGCATATTTATGACTATCTGCACTATTAATACCTTCCTGTAATGTCTGACCAAAAGCAAAATTTGTAAAAAATCCTACTGAAACCCCGAAGGCAATCTTCTTCGTTAAACTCATTATATCTTTCATTTTATAATTTTTAATTTATTAAAATAACTTTACACTACGATAACACCCAATTATTATACCAAAATTGGTGTTCGTTTTCCAAAGCACTATTATTCTTATAATTAGCGCATTTGAACTTCTCTCTTGAAAATGTTGTAAGGTTGCAAACCTTCTTTTGAAACTACAATCTGACCCAATTGTGTGCAAGAAAACCGAATAAACCCATTTCCTAAACCGAAGTACTTCTCATTGGTAAGAAAATACAAAACACGCGAAAAAGGATAAGACATATTCGCTAAGTTTTCTACTCGAGGCTCATACGCTTTATTGTCTTTGATCACTTTTAAAATCTTAACAGAATTTCGCAATAACTCAGATTCTGGATCATAAGGGCGACTAATCGTATTTAAACCAATTGCACCGATCTTTTCAGGAAATTTATTTAATTGCTCCACTATGTTTTTGTTTCCATTGATAATAGAAAACTGCAACTTATCTGGTGTAGTGCTTAAATTCTGCGCTACGAAATTGAGATTACTTGAATTGGTACCGTCAAAAATAATATTTTTTGTGCTGCCAGTCAACTCTTTTCTAATTTCTTCTACGCTGATTGATTCTCGGGGCGAATCTTTGGGAACGATAAAAACGACTGCATCGGCTGCAAACTTTGCAGGCAACCAATCTAGGTTTGTTTCTTTCTTGTAGGCTTCTTTCTCGCTGGGTGTTAAATCTCTAGACATCACTATCACCCGAGTTTTACCTTTCAGCAAATCTAAGAACGCGAAATCTTCCTTTTTAATTTCAAGGTTAATCTTTGTCCCAGGATAAAGTGCCATGTATCGATCAGTGAGTGCTTCTGAAACACTGGCAAAAGACTCATCCACTTCCATGGTGATCTCTCCTTGCTGGGGACTATCGATTAGACGAACTTCTTTCTTTTTGCACGATACCATCAGTGCAAAAAAACTTATCATTAATAATATACTATTCTTCATTCCGCTGTTCTCTGATTCTATAGATTGCACGTACGATTCTAAAAGCACCATAAAGAATAAACAAGCCGCCTAAAGGATAAGCAACATTGGGTTCTAAAAAGATGACGAAAAATTTATAAATAATTACCACTATTCCTAACAACAGATAGAAAAACCCTGCAACTACTGAAAGCCAATTAAATATCATATCCACAAAACTACAAAAAAAATAAAAAAGAGAAGCTTTCACTTCTCTTCCTTATTAATTTTAATTAAAATTATTATTCAAACTGCATTGTTAGTGGTAATCTGTAACGGTATCTTACCGCTTGACCATTAATTTTTGCAGGAGACCACTTGTTTTTAACGGACTTCACTGTTCTGATTGCTTCTGCGTTAAATCCTTTGTTAGGACCATCAGCTTTTACATCAGTAATCGAACCATCACGTTCAACAACGAAAGTAATTGTTGTTTTAACAACACCTTCATCACCATCCATCACTCCGGTATCAAAGTTATTAGAAACGCTGCTTCTAAATTTGTTGATTCCTCCAGGAAATTCTGCTAACTGCTCAACTTCCGTGTAAACCTGAGTTTCTGAAACTTGTGGTTTTACTTCTACCGATTGTACTTTCCCTGTAGAAGGCGGCGGCGGCGGCGGTGCATATGCTGGAGCTTTCACTCCTTCCTGAGCCACAACTCCAGTTGTTGTTTTCAACTGTTCTGAAATTGGCGGCGGTGGAGTTTCTACCTTCGGTGCTTTCACCGGTTCCGGCACTACGTTTTGAATCACCTCAATTTTTGGTTCTTCTTTTGGTGGCGGCGGTGGTGGAGGTGGTTCATCTTTCGGTTGCTCAATAATTTGATCCTGTTCCGGAAGAATGTCAATCAAGTTGGCATTAACTTCAGTTGTCTCTTTCGCCTGCATTTGTTTAATTTTCATTATCACAAATGGGGTAATCGCGGCAATACAGAATAAAACTGTCCCAAGGATGAAAGCTTTGGTTAACATGGATCTATAAGAAGTTCTTAGATCATAGGCACCATAAGCTTTATTTCTATTTTCAAATACAATCTCATCCAAACCTGGACTACTATTGTAAGTGTTTTCATCTGCCATTATTCTTTCTTTTAATATTAAAAGTATTATTCTAGTTGGTAGGCTGCGGAGTTTGTGACGCCACACCTACTTTTTGATCATAAACAGCTTGTTCCGGTTTCTTGACATCGGTAATACCGTATATCTCATTTTTGGTAATAGCCATTTCATCTAGAATATCTACGAAGTTTTTATATACTGCATCGTCCGTTGGCTTAATGATTACCGTGAATTTGGTTTGATCTTTTGCTCTGGCTTTTGCCTGCTCGATTACTTTTGTAATCCCATTTCTATCAAATGTAGTTTCTTGAAGTGTTTCTACTGCAAGCTCACTTGGAGCTAACTGATGATAAAAAATTCTATTGTCTTTCCCTATAATCAATGAAATAGAGTTAGTTAAATCAATCTCTGTATCTGGTGGTTTTTGCTGATCTTTCGGTTTTGCCGGAAGTCCTAAATCCATCACATTCGGTTTGTTAAAAGTCGTCACTAACATAAAGAATGTAATCAAAAGGAAAGCCAAATCCACCATTGGGGTAAGGTCAACGTGAGGTACCGATTTCTTAGATCGAACCTTGCCGCCTTTCCCGCCTTTGTCTTGTACTTGTACGTCTGCCATTTCTTATATTATTGTGCCGTTTCTTGACTTGTTATTAACCAGAATTTCAAGAAATCGATATCTCTTAACCCTTCAAATAAAGATTTAATTTTGGGATACTTTGTTTCTACGTCTCCTTTGACTGCTAATTTGTAATCAGGATTTACGGCTAAACTCTGTTGAACCCAATCGATCAACTCCTTTTTTGTACTATCCATCGGTATTCCCGTTTTGCTTTTGAAAGCTTTTCGGTCATCGTCTGATAGATCCAAGAAACCTTTTAACTGGTTCATCGGAACTCCAACTGACTCAATATTAGCAAAAGCTGCTTTTTCTTTGTCAGTAAATGTCATACCATACTTCTGTCCCATATTATTCAGAAGAGCCATACGCTCGGTTCCGTTTTCAACTGGTGTAAAATAGAATCTTCCGTCGGTGGTACTTAGAATAGTCATAAGACTACCGTCTGGAAGAAGCTTTTCAGATATAGAAGATGGCGTGGTTATCGTCTCGATATCAGGTTTTGCAAACTGAGCCGTGAGGATAAAAAACGTAAGGAGTAGAAATGATACATCGGTCATCGCCGTCATATCTACCCTTATATTATGTCTTTTTGGTTTGACTCTCGCCATTGTAAATTATTTTTTATTAAACTTCTGTTTTTGAGATCTTAATTTAAGATCTCCAATCGGCCGAGAATTCTTAGTGGAATTCTGCGAAAGACTGCTGGATTGACATTGCGATTTCGTCAATTTTGAACGTTAACCCGTCAATCTTAGAAGTAAAATAGTTGTAGAAAATAATCGCAACTGCAGAAGTACCAATACCTAAAGCCGTGTTGATCAATGCCTCAGAAATACCGATTGACAATGCAGCTGAATCTGGTGTTCCACCTCCTGAACCTAGTGCGTGGAAAGCTTTAATCATCCCAATTACCGTTCCTAATAGTGCAACCAATGTAGCTACAGTACCTAAGGTAGATAGAATCATCATATTTTTCTCTAGCATTGGCATTTCTAATGTTGTAGCTTCTTCAATTGATTTGTTAAGTGCAACCATTTTTTGCTCTTTATTCATAGTAGTGTCATGAGACAATGCTTTGTAAGTGGTTAATCCCTCTTTCACAACATTCCCTACAGAACCTTGCTGTCTGTCGCACTCTTCTAATGCTTCATCAACTTTGTTTTGGCTAAGCAATCTTCTTACTGACAATACGAAGTTGTCAACGTTTCCTGCTCCTGCAGCTTTCTTAAGTACCAAAGCACGTTCGATTGAGAAAACGATTACGATAATCATAAATGAAATAAGAATTGGAACGATTGGTCCACCCATGTAGATAATTCCCATAAAGCCTTCTGGTGAAATCTCTTTAATTTCTACATCTGATAATGCTACCGATGCACCAGTTAACCTAGGATCTGGTTTGAAGTTACCTGGACTTCCTAAAACAAAATAATAGATTAAATACCCTATCACCAAAAGAATAGGCAGTATTAAGGCAGGATTTAAACCTCCTAATTTTTTAGCAACTACTTGCTCCTCGTTGTTTGAAACATTCATTTCCATACTAAACTAAATTATAATTGTTATTTTAAATTTTCGATTTGTAAAATAAAGTTAAAATATTTAATAATGCAAGTCCTTAAGAGTCATTAAAAATAAATTTTAGCAATCTTAAGATTCATTAACATTGAATTATCAATAATAAATGAATTAAATAATGGTGATAATTTTCGATTTTAAAAATACCTTTAAAAAATCACAAAAATTATGTCCTATTTTTTATGACTGCACCATCAATATTATTTCAACTATTTATTTTCAGAGAACAATATTAATTATTTTTTTCGGGACTATTATCACCTTTTTAGGATAATTTCCCTGTAATTGTTCCTTTGTCCGGTTATCAGCTAATGCGATTTCCTCAATTTCTGGTACAGATAAGCTGGCAGACAAACTTAATTTAAACCTCATCTTTCCGTTAAAACTTACAGGATAATCAAATTCATCTTCTACCAAATACTTTTCTTCAAAGGCAGGAAAAGGTGCAAATTCGATCGAATCAGCATGACCTAATTTACTCCAAAGTTCTTCTGCAATATGTGGTGCATATGGCGAAACGATAATTGCTAAAGGCTCTAAGATCGCTCTCTTGTTTGTCTTTAGTTTCTGCAATTCATTCACGGCAATCATAAACTGTGACACCGAAGTGTTGAACGAGAAATGATCAATATCAAACACTACTTTTTTAATTAAAGTGTGCAGGATCTTATACTCTTGTTTGGTTGGCTCTTCCTCTGAAACTTCGAAATCATCTCCATTATAATAAAGATTATAGAACTTTTTTAAGAAGCCATAAACTCCACTTAGACCTTGCGTATTCCACGGTTTTGATTGTTCTAAAGGCCCAAGGAACATTTCATACAACCGTAAACAGTCAGCTCCGAACTCATCACAAATATCATCAGGATTTACGACATTATATTTTGATTTGGACATTTTTTCGACTTCACGTTCGGTAATGTATTTTCCGTCTTCTAATATAAATTCAGCATCTGCGTATTCTGATCGCCAATTTTTGAATTTATCAGTATCGAGTTCATCAGTTCCGCCTTTTAATAGAGAAACATCAACGTGGATTTTTTGAACCTGATAATCCTTTGCCAAACCTTTAGAAACATATTGATTAGTTCCTTCAATTCTCAAAACATACGCACTCATTCCCAAAATCATTCCTTGGTTAATGAGTTTTTTAAAAGGTTCTTCGTGGTTAATGTAACCTCGGTCTTTCATAAACATATTCCAGAAACGGGAATAGAGCAAATGTCCGGTGGCGTGCTCACTTCCGCCGATATAGAGATCAACCTGTCCCCAATAATCGGAGAGATTCTTTGCCGTAAAAACGTCTTCGTTATTTGGATCCATATATCTTAAAAAATACCAGGAACTCCCTGCCCAACCCGGCATGGTCGATAATTCTAAAGGAAATATAGTTTCATTATTAATTAAATCGGTAGAAACTACTTTCTGATTCGTTTCATCCCAACCAAACGTTTTAGCGTTTCCTAAAGGTGGATCGCCATCTTCAGTCGGCAAATATTTTTCAACTTCTGGCAATTCCAAAGGCAAAGCAGAAATTGGCACAGTGTACGGCATTCCTTCTTTAAAATAAACTGGAACTGGCTCACCCCAATATCTTTGACGGGAGAAAATAGCATCTCGCTGTCTGTAATTGGTTGTGCCGTGACCGATATTTTTCTTTTCAATTTCGCCAATAATTAATGTTTTGGCGTCGTCATATTTTAAACCATTTAAAAATTCTGAATTCACACAAACAGAATCTTTAGAATCAAAAGACTCTTCCTGAATGTCGTTATCGTTTTCAATAACATTTACAATGGATAAATCGAATTTCTTGGCAAAACGGTGATCGCGTTCATCATGTGCAGGAACGGCCATTACAGCGCCAGTTCCGTAACCCATCAAAACATAATCAGAAATGTAAATTGGCATTTCTGAGTTAGTAAATGGATTCAAAGCATAACTTCCGATGAACGCACCACTCACGTTTTTCACGTCAGACATACGATCTCTTTCCGTTTTCTTGGAAGTTTGTTCAATGTAATTTTCAACTTCTTCTTTCTGACCTTCAATCGTTAAAGTTTTAACCAAAGGATTCTCAGGAGCCAAAACCATAAAGGTTGCACCAAAAATGGTGTCTGGACGCGTGGTGAAAACGGAGATCTTTTCCTCAGAATCTTCAACATCAAAAGTCACCAAAGCTCCCTGAGATTTTCCAATCCAATATTCTTGCGCATCTTTCAACGGTTGTGGCCAATCTAAATTGTTTAAACCCTGCAATAATCTTTCAGAATACGCCGTGATACGCATGCTCCACTGCATCATTTTCTTTTGGAAAACCGGGAAACCACCTCTTTCAGATTTACCATCTTTTACTTCATCATTCGCCAGAACAGTACCTAAACCTGGACACCAATTTACAGTAGTTTCTGCACGATAAGCTAAACGGTAGTTTAACAAAATATCTTGCTGATCTAACTCAGAAGCACTTTTCCACTCTTCAGCGGTAAAATTTAAGGCATCGTTTTGAACCGCTGATAAACCGTGAGTTCCGTGATTTTCAAAATGAAGAATTAATTCTTTAATATCTTCCGCTTTATTTGTTGATTGATTATACCAGGAATTAAAAAGCTGAATAAAAATCCACTGCGTCCATTTGTAATAAGAAGAATCAGATGTTCTTACTTCCCTACTCCAGTCAAATGAAAAACCGATTCTGCGCATTTGCTGTTCATAGCGCGTGATGTTTTCGTCCGTTGTTACGGCAGGATGTTGACCTGTTTGAATCGCATATTGTTCTGCTGGAAGACCAAATGAGTCATAACCAATTGGATGCAAAACATTAAATCCCTGATGTCTTTTGTATCTCGCATAAATATCTGAAGCGATATAACCTAGCGGATGACCAACGTGCAAACCCGCTCCCGAAGGATAAGGAAACATATCCAAAACGTAATATTTGGGTTTATCGGTTGTATTATCAGTTTTGTAGGTTTGATTTTCTTGCCAGAAATTCTGCCACTTTTTTTCGATGGATTGATGGTCGTAAAACATTTCTTAAATTTATAAGTCACAAATTTAAGGTTTTGAAATCAAAAATCCTCACCGATGAAGATGAGGAATATTTAATTTAAAACAGAGAATTTAGTTCGCCACTTTCGTTGCCGAAATCTCTACTCTATTGGTGCTGTCAGGATTACTTTTATCCACATAGTACACAACCATATTGGTACTGGTTAACATTGTGACCGCGCCATCCATTTTATTCCCATTGGTTGTAATCGAAAAATCTTTTGTTCCAGGATTATAACTGTAGGTCATGTCTAGATCAAACAGTAACGAACAAGTTCCATTGACATTATCGTAGTAGTTAATCTTTCCAGAAGTATCTGTCGTAAACATGATTCTGCCTTTTTGCTGACACGCATCAGTGACAACTGTAGTTGTAGTAGACGTTCCACCTGTAGTTGTAGTAGATACAATTTTATCTGGACGCCAATTTCCCTTGAGCGTTAACTGTTCCGATTCGTTGTCATTATCGCTTCGGCAACTTGTTAATAATGCCAAACCTACAACTGAGCTTATTACCAATAACTTTTTCATAATTTTATATATTTATGTTATACACTGCATAACAGTCAAACTTTGTACCGTTTAAATTTTAGTAATTGTTTAATATTCAATTATCTTTGCTTTGAAATACTGTATCCTATGCCCGAAGTCTCTATTATCACGCCTTGTTTTAATTCTTCAAAATTTTTAAAACAAACGATTCAGTCTGTAATGGCTCAAACGTTTACCGATTGGGAATGGTTAATAACCGATGACTGTTCTTCTGATGACTCGGTTGAAGTAATTCAAAAAATTAATGATCCCAGAATTGTATTGACGCTGTCCGAAAAAAACGGAGGTGCCGGTCACGCTCGCAATCTATCTTTAGAAAAAGCTAAGGGGAAATACATTACTTTTTTAGATGCTGACGATTTTTGGGAATCCAATTTTTTAGATGACATGGTTTCCTTCATGAAAAAAGAAAAAGCAGAACTCGCCTATTCTAATTATGCGAGATGTGATGAAAACTTAAATCCGACAATCGCAGATTTTCAGGCAGACAAAGAAGTGACTTTTGATAACTTACTGAAGACTTGTCGTTTATCATTATTAAGTTCAATGTATGATTCTGAAAGAGTAGGAAAAGAATATTTTCCGGCGGGCAGCAAACGGGAAGATCATGTGATGTGGCTTAATTTATTAAAGAAAATTCCGATTGGGAAACCCCTCGATAAAACCATGGCAAAATACAGAATGCACGCAAGCAGCATTTCCAGAAAAAAAACCAATATTATGAAAGACCAATATTTGGTTTACAAAGATTATATGCATTTTTCTACTTTTAAATCTTGGTATTACACCGCTAACTGGGCTTTGAATGGATTTATGAAATACTCTAAACTATTTAATTAATGGAATATTCAAAAGAATTTAAAGAGGCAATTTCTAATTTTACGTCTCAGGAAAAAGATAAACTGATTATTCGCTTGCTTAAAAAAGATCGGATTTTATCGCATCGACTTTATTTCGAATTGATCGATCCCGAAACAGCAGATGACAAGCGAAATCAGTTGGAAACTATAATTAAAGAAGAAGTTGCAGCGGTTGCTAAAAAATATGGTCGAACAAAATATTTCCTACCCGGCATTCGACGAATAAGTGCAAAAATAACGGAACATGTAAAAATTACCACTGATAAATTTGGAGAAGTTTCTTTGGCACTTTTACTGGTAAGTGAAACTTTTAAAAATCAACCTAAATTAGGTGACCATTATAAACTGCACATTTATCTTCTGAACAAAATCTTCCGTTCTTTGGTTTTAACTAAAAAATTAGATCCAGATTATTTCCTGGATTTAAGAGAAATTTTTGAAACCGTTCAAGAACAAATCACTGACAATAAGGTTTTGGAAGAACTTTCGCTACACAACGGATTATTCCTTAGCTGGCTTGAACCTTACCATATCCCTGATGATATTGATCAAATACTGAAAGCTACTAAAGCTGATGGATTGTTAAAATAGGGATTTCAGATAACTGAAATAATTTTGTTAAATAGGCCTCAGAAAAGACTAAGACAATTGTTTTTGCGCAATTTGGTCCACAATAATTTGAGAAGCTATCGGTTGACTTTCAATAAACTGCATCGCATTATCTCCCATTTTTTGTAAAGAAGCATCATTATTCAATAAGGCTAAAAGATAAGGCGCCGCAAAAAATTCATCTTCAAAAGATTTACCACCATTTCTGGCAATGAGTTCATCAGCTTCGGGATTTTTGGTGTATTGATTTCCGAAGAAAACAGGAATTCCAAAAGTTGCTGCTTCGAGAATATTGTGTAAGCCTTTGGAATGAAAACCACCACCGACAACGGCTACATCTCCGTAAGAATACAATTTCGAAAGCAAACCAATGCAATCAATGATCAGCACTTTAACATTTAAATATTTTAAAGATTGTTTGTCTGTAATTTGGGAATATAGAATTGCAGCGGGGAATATGGTCTTCAAATACTCTACCCGTTTTAAATCGTGCGGAGCGATAATGATCTTAACATCTCTGTTTTTTGCAGCGATCATCTCTGCCAAACGCTCTTCTGCTTCCCACGAACTTCCGAAGATGATGACTTTACAATCCTGCTTAAATTCATCAATAAAATCTACGGAATTATTTCTCGATCTGAGTTTTCGTACTCGATCATAACGCGTATCTCCTGTCGTCATAGAGTTTTTCAAGCCAATTCCTTTCGCTAAAGCTGTAGAATGTTTGGTTTGATGAAAGAAGAAATCCACATTCTTTTTCAATTGCTTAACAAACCAACGTCCATAAGCTTTAAAGAAAACTTGCGTTTCATAAAACAAGGCTGATACCACATAAATTTTCGTTCCCTGCCTTTTTAACTCTTCTAAAAGATGATACCAATAATCATATTTAACCGTGAAGAAAATATCCGTTTTAAAGTTACACGTAAATTCTTTTACCCATTTTTCAGTATCAAATGGAAGATAACAAATCACATCGGCAATCGTATTTTTTTTAATCACATTATCGTAACCCGACGGCGAGAAAAAAGTAACTAAAATTTTGTGCGTTGGGTATTGATCTTTCAGTTTTTCTAAGACCGGAAGTCCTTGTTCATATTCACCCAAACTTGCAGCATGCATCCATATCACTTTATCTTCAGTTGAAAACTTTCCTTTAACCAAGTCGCAACTTTGCCGTCTTCCAGCCAAGCCTTTTTTCAATTTATAATTAAAAACAGCGCCGACTCTCATTCCTGAAATCAGCAGACGGATGAAAAGATTATAGAAAAACATTAATTAAGAGGATTTTGAGAAACAGTTCTCTTCGAAATCATATAGGAATAAATCATCATTGCGATGACGCCCAGAAAAAGAACAACTATTAAATAATTAGTAACCGGACTTACCGCATCATATTTTCCTAAACCAACCGCAATACTTTCGTAGGTAATAACGGTTAAGATCAACATAATGATCAAATGAAATATGCTCACAATGCGTTCGGCTTTCATTGTATTGTCTTTAATATTCTGAGGCATTTTCAACATGGGAGAATTAATATTCTTGGTCAGATAAAAAATTAATAAATAAATAAAAGTTGCTATTCCCGCTAAAAACCAGATCATTATTCGTGGTACGAAAAAATTAGGTTTGCCATCCCAGTCAAAGTGAATGGGAACAGAAAGCGGTAAATTCCGATAATTAATAAAAATATAATCCCAGATGAATATCAAAAGAACAAACGAAACAATCTTTAGGTAAAAGGGTAATTTTTTCATGATGATTCTAAATAAATACAAAGCCCTAAATTAGGGATTATATTTTTTTCAAAAAATACTGCGCAAGAATCGCAGTTTATGAGTGTGCTTATTCAGTTCTTTGTTGAAAATTCCAGTGGAATCCAAAGAGTCAATTCTGACTTTTCCCGAAGCGTGAATGATTTCGTGATCGGCGAGCATCATTCCTACATGACAGATTCTTCCTTCTTCATCTTCAAAAAAAGCTAGATCGCCAGGTTTACTTTCTTCGACGAAGCTTAAAACTTCGCCAATTTCAGATTGTTGTTGTGCTTCTCTGGGTAAAGAGATTCCATGAGCTTTATAAATTAACTGTACGAATCCGCTGCAATCGATTCCGAAAAAACTTCGGCCACTCCAGAGATAGGGAACGTTTAGAAATTGCTTAGCCGTTGCCGTCATAGTTTCCAGATTCAAAAAGACAGGATCGGTTTTTTCAGAATTCACTTCGCTCCCCATTGACAGCAAGATCGGACCTTGCGAGGTGTTGTACATTTGAACGGTATTCGCTACGAGTTCAGTTTTTCTTTCGTTAAAATAGTCGTCAGAAATTTCGACAATCTGCTGAGAATCGATCCACCCTTCATAACCATCGAAATGCATTTTAACTTTAACGAACTTTCCTTTGTTTTGAAGAATCTCAACCGTTTCTCCGTAAAGAAGTTGCGAAGTCATTTCTGACTGATGAGATTGTTCTGCACGAATTGCAGCCACCGAAACTGTACAAATTCCTTTGTTCATCGTTATTTCTAAAGTTTATTTTTTTCTGCTTAAATGAAGTCCGTCGCGCAAAGGTAAAATAAGATTTTCGAAATCCTCATCTTTTGCAATCAGGTCGTTCAGTTCTTTGATGGTTTGCGTGGATTTTTGCTTTGGATCTTCTTCTAAAACTTTTCCGTACCACAACACATTATCAAAAAGCACTACTGCTCCACTTTTAATTCTGGGTTTTATTAAATTAAAATATTCCACATAATTTTCCTTGTCGGCATCGATGAATACGAAATCAAAAAACTCATCAGTTTCCTTTAAGAAAGCTTTTGCATCTTTCAATTGAAAATCAATCTGACCTGAATGTTCACTTTCCTGAAAATACTTTTTAGGCAAATAAGCCAGTTCTTCATTAATATCTAAAGTGGTTATTTTTCCATCTGCTGATAAACCTTCCGCTAAGCACAAAGTGGCATAACCTGTGAAAGTTCCGATCTCCAAAATATTTTTAGGATTGATCATTTTCGACAAAATCGCTAAAAGTCTTCCTTGCAGATAACCGGAAATCATGTGAGGCTGAGTTGTTTTTTGAAAAGTTTCTTTTCGCAATCTCTTCAAAATCTCTGGTTCCGCCGACGTATGATTTTCTAAATAGCGATCCATTTCTGGACATTGTTCTTCGAAAAAACTCATGCAATATTAATTTAAGTCAAATTTAAGCATTTAAAATAAAAAAAGCGCTGCTAGAACTTAAAGCTCTAACAGCGCTGAATAACTATCTAAAAGATATTTGCTTAGTTTTTCACTGGAGCAATATCCATTAATTTCATAAACTCATCCAACTTAGGCATGATGATGATTTCTGTTCTTCTGTTCTCTGCTCTTCCAGAAACTGACGCGTTGGTCGTTTTCGGATTGTATTCGCTTCGTCCACCCGCTGTAATTCTCGCTGGATTCACACCGAATCTTGTTTGAAGAACTTTCGCCATTGAGGTTGCTCTTAAGGCAGAAAGATCCCAGTTATCTTTTGGTAAATTATTAGAAGTCAAAGGAACATTATCGGTGTTACCTTCGATCAATACAGAATAAGTATCGTAGTCATTGATCACTTTCGCCACTTTTCCAAGAACGTCTTGTGCAGCTGGTAAAATGTTGTAATCGCCAGTTTTGTATAACATATTGTCAGACAAAGAGATCATTACCACTCCTTTCAAAACTTTCACCTGAACATCATTATCGGCGATATTATCCAAAGAACGTTTTAGTTTATTAGATAAAGCTAGATTTAAACTGTCGTTTTTAGAATTGGTCGAAATCAACTGTTTGATGTATTTGTTAGAAGAATTGATCTCACCAATCAACTTATCGATGTTGGCTGAACCTTTTCCGCTGTTAGACAAACAAGCATCCAATGAAGATTTCAAAGCATCGTTCTGTCCTTTTAACAAAGCATTTTCGCTTGCTAAACCAGAATTCATTCCTTTTAAATCCTGAATCTCCCGTTGTCTTTCTCCAACATTGGTGATACATTGATTGTAATTAGTGTTCAACGCATCAAACTGCTTCTTGCTTACACACGAAGTCATCAATACTGCCATTCCTAAAACGGCTCCTATTTTTCCGATATTCATAATAATCTTTTTATTCGTCCAAAAATAGAGATTTCATTTTGAACAGAAGAATTATCTTTGCTAAATATTCCTTAAAAAAACCTTAAAAATTGCTTAATTCACAGACTTTTCAGCACTCTTTAGAACGACTGTTCGCTGATTACGGGAATGCAAAATTTCTACTCGCAATAAGTGGTGGAGCTGATTCTATGGTTTTGCTAGATTTGTTTAAATTTTCGAAGTTGAAATTCGAAGTTGCGCATATTAATTACCAACTTCGCGGGGCGGATTCTGATAAAGACCAGGAATTAGTGGAGAAAATCTGCGAGCAAAACAATATCCCTTTTCATCTTTATCAGGTTTCGGAAGTCGACAGCAAACCCAAAAATTCGATCCAGGATTGGGCAAGAATTATTCGTTATAATTTCTTTCGGAAAATCCAGCAAGAACGGAGTTTAAACTTCATTGTAACTGCTCATCATTTAAATGATCAACTGGAAACTTTCATTATTCATCTTTCAAAAGCTTCTGGAATTAAAGGCTTGACAGGAATCCCTGCGAGTGAAAATAACATTCTTCGTCCGCTTCTTAGTTTTTCTAAAGAAGAGATCTATGATTTCGCAAACGAAAATAATATTAAATTCCGCGAAGATCTATCGAACCAAAAAAATGATTATCTGAGGAATAAAATCCGAAATGAGATTGTGCCTAAGTTACTGGAAGTTAATGAAAATTTCCTGGACAATTTCGGTAAAAGCCTTCTCTATTTGAATCAGACTAAAAACTTTGTTGATGAACAGATCTTTAAAATTGAAAAAGAATTGATCATTAACACAGATGATTCTTTACTAATTAATAAGAAGCTTTTTTTAAACCAAAGTGAATTCATTCAATATGAAATCCTAAGAAAATATGGATTTACAGAAGTTGGAGAGATCACTAAAATCAAAAAGGCCGAAACTTGCAAGAAATTCATTTCAAGTGAATATCAATTAACCATCGACCGTGAAATCTTAACTATAAGAAAGATCGTAGATCTAATTTTAGAAGAAGTTCAAGAAGAGATTATTTTGAAAATCGATTCTGGAAACCAACTAATAATCCCAGAAAATCTACAACTGGAAATTATAGAATTAGGGAAAGTCAACTGGGAAATTGATGGTAGCAAAGTTCAGTTTCCTTTAAAATTAAGACGTAAAAAAGAGGGTGATTTATTCCACCCAATTGGAATGATAGGTAAAAAGAAAATCTCAAAATTTTTTAAGGATGAAAAAATCCCTATTTTTGGCCAGCAAAAAATTTGGCTTTTGTGCGATGGTGATGACCAAGTATTAGGAATTCTCCCTTTCCGCCAGGACCGAAGATTTGCAGCATCGAAAGAAAGTTCAGAAATCATCAAAGTAAAAAATATAGCATTCTCTTTAATGGATGAATCGCTAAAAAGTAAAAGTAAAAAATGAAATTTAAAAATTGGTTTATCCTTATTGTCCTTTTCCTTTTTCAAGGAGTTACGGCCCAAATCAAAGATCCTGTAAAGTTCAAATACAATATCAACGCGCTCGCAAACGATGAATATGAAGCAGTCTTAACTGCGACCATTGATAAAAACTGGCATATTTATTCCCAAGACCTACCGGAAGATTCGGGAATTCCAACGGAAATGAAATTGACTTCCAAAGACGGAATTAACCTCATCGGAAAAGTACAGGAAGTGGGTAAAAAGCACGATGAATTTTCTGAAGCCTTCGGTGCTCAGATCGTTTATTATTCTGACAAAGTTTTATTTAAACAGAAATTCAAATTAAAAAACAACTCAAAACCTGCTAATGTAACTGCAGAAATTACTTATCAAACTTGTGATGACCGCGTTTGTTTGGCACCAAATACTTTAGAATTCGAACAGAAAGTAACTCCTGCCACAGTTGCGGCTGACACTCCCACTTCATCTGAAGAGGTGATCGTTCCGCCAATTGCTGGTGAAAATACCGATAGTGTACGAACAACTGATATCGACGAAACAACAATTGCAGCGCCAGTTGCAACCGTTCAAGAAGGATTGAAAGTTGCGTCAATTGATTTTGCCAATCCTCAAACTGATTGCGGAGTGGTTCAAGAAAAAAATTCAGAAAACTTCTGGACCTATTTATTATTAGGATTTTTCGGAGGGTTGATCGCCTTATTAACACCGTGCGTTTTCCCGATGATTCCATTAACCGTTTCCTTCTTTACCAAAGGAGCGAAAGACAAATCGAAAGGAAAAAGAGATGCCTTCATCTACGGATTTTTCATCCTGTTGATTTTCGTTTTATTAAGTGTTCCTTTCCATATTATTGATGGAATTGCCGGAAATATTTTTAATCAAATTTCAACTTCAGTTTGGTTGAACGTTGCCTTCTTTTTAATCTTCTTATTTTTTGCAGGAAGTTTCTTCGGATACTATGATATTACCTTGCCAAGTGCAATTGCGAACAAGTCTTCGAAAGCAGAAGACGCGGGAGGAATCATCGGAATATTTTTCATGGCTTTAACTTTGGTCATCGTGTCATTCTCATGTACAGGCCCAATTTTAGGAAGTTTATTAGGAAGTTCTCTTACAGGTTCTGCCGACATACCAATGATGTTGACCTTTGCTCTAGCTGGATTTGGATTTTCGTGGGCCATCGTTTTCGGATTGTTGGCATTGTTCCCACAAGCATTACAAAGTTTACCAAAATCTGGTGGCTGGATGAATACCGTGAAAGTAGTTTTAGGATTTATTGAATTAGGTTTGGCTTTAAAATTCTTATCAAAAGCAGATCTGGTTTCAAAAACATTCTTCCTGAAAAGAGAATTATTTATCGTGATCTGGATTTTAATCTCAATTGGATTGGTTCTTTACTTATTCGGGAAAATCAGATTTCCACACGATGATAAAAATGCGAAGATTTCGATTACAAGAAAAGTTATCGGAGTTTTTGGAATCGGATTTATCATCTATTTAATTCAAGGATTATTCCCAGGAGACCGACCGAAGTTGCAATACCTAAGTGGAATTTTGCCTCCAATTAACGTGAGTTATTTGCACAAAGAAGGTGATGGAATTCTTGGAATGCATCCGGAACATGATTATTTCAAAGCCATTGAGGTAGCGAAAAAAGAAAACAAACCGATGTTGGTTGACTTCACCGGTTATGGTTGTGAAAACTGCCGTAAGATGGAAGAATTCGTTTGGAGCGAACCAGATATTTTACCAATCCTTCAAAACGAAGTGATCTTGGTTTCCTTGTATGTTGATGACAAAGAAGCGCTACCAGAAAGCGAGCAAACTTCAGTTGACATGGGAAATGGACAAAAGAAGAAAGTAAAAACGATCGGTGATAAATGGAGTTTGTTCCAACAGATCAACTTCAATAATAATTCTCAGCCTCACTATGTTTTGATCTCTCCAGACGGAAAAGTGATCAATACTCCGATTTCCGGTTATATGCCGAAAGAAGATTTCAAAGCGTTCCTGGAATGTGGAATTAATTATTTCAAGAAAGGAAAATAGTTTCTAGACTGATAGATAATAGACTTTCATCTTATTTAATAAATAATAACCGGCAGTGATTGTCGGTTATTTTTTTGGTTTAAATCAAAAAGTTTAATGAAAAAATTACGGTTCAGAAAGTAAAATTGACCATTCGGTATTAATGTTTTTGACAAATTAAAGAGTGCGTTTATATTCGCAGTATAAATAAACAACATGAGAACAAAATTATTATTGCTGATTTTACTGGTTACGAAAGTCCTTTTTGTAAACGCACAAATGGATGACAAATTCTATTTCCCGAGCAAAGTATTACAACCCATTGAATGGAAAAATGTTGAATCTTTAAAATTCCCGGTGGAAAATGACACCATCAGCGCTATCATTCTAAAACCGAATCAAAAAGCGAAAGCAACCATCTTTTATTTTCACGGCGCAGGTGGAAACGTAACGACTTACGCTCCGTTATTAACGCCTTTATTAAATGATAACTTTCAAATTGTGATGATTGATTTCCGCGGCTATGGAAAATCGACAGGAAAACCTCTGCACACAAATATTGCGGCAGATGGAGAAAAGATTTTTAATGAATTAATGCAAAGAGATAATATCAAAAATAAGAAAGTCATTTTTTATGGAGCGTCGATGGGAACGCAGATCGCAACGCATTTGGCGAAAAATCATCAAGATAAAATCAGCGGTCTTGTTCTAGAAGGCGGAATGTTCTCTTTTGGACACATCGCGGCAGTTTATGCGCCACAAGTAAAAGATTATTTGGAGAACTCTTTTGTAACCCCGTATTCTGCCAAAGAAGATATTAAGCAAATTACAAAAATTCCAAAATTAATTATTCACAGCAAAGAAGACAAAGACGTTCCTTTTGCACAGGGAATGATGTTGTTCATTGATGCAACTGAACCGAAAGAATTTATCGAATTCAGTGGCGAACATTTATATGCTTTGAAATATGAGGGTGCGAAAATTTTGGCGGGTTTGAATAAAATGGTTTCTTCGAAATAGACGACGAGAAAAATAGACTGATAGACATTAGACCTTGAGTCTTAAAAAAAATAACCGGCAGTGACTGTCGGTTATTTTTTGGTTATAACATTTCGCTTAGTTCTTATTTTCGTTCCAATAATAACTGTCTGGATGAATTCGTTGTCCGAAAATGGCGGTCCCAACTCTGACGATTGTGGAACCTTCTTCGATGGCAGTTTCCAGATCACCGCTCATTCCCATGGAGAGCTCTTTCATTTCGACATTTGGAATTTGCAGAGAAATTACTTTTTGTTGAATACTTTTTAACAATTGAAAACACTTCCTTACTTGATCTGTTTCAGCACTGAATAAACCGATTGTCATTAAGCCTTTAATTTTTAAAGTTGCTAATTCGGAAACTTGCTGAATAAATTCAATGGCTTGGTTTGGATGGATACCAAACTTGCTTTCTTCATTTGAAGTATTGACTTGAATTAAAACTTCCATTGTTTTATTTTCAAACAATAATCGTTGGTGAAGTTTCTGTGCCAGATCTAAACGATCGAGTGATTGAATGCAGGAAATATCACACTTCAACAAATCTTTTATTTTATTGCTTTGCAGATTTCCAATAAAATGACTTTCGTGAGGAATTGATTTTAAAGCTTCGTATTTCCCTTTTACTTCCTGAACTTTATTTTCTGCAATTAACGTTTGACCCGCTTCGAGTGCAATTTTAATGTGGTCTGCAGAAACGGTTTTCGTAGCAAGCAATAACCGAACTTCACTAGGATTACGATTACTTTTAAGACAAGCATTTTCAATTCTTTGAAGAATGAGTATTAGATTTTCTACAATCGATTCTGTCATCATTTTACTGATTTTTCTATTTCCTCTAATTCGTCCAGCTGATCTAACTTTTCGAATTGTTCGATGAGAAGAGATTTGATTTTAGTAAAAGCATAATCTTTGGCTTCGGCAAAGGAGATATTATATTGTCGCTCGAATTTTTGCATGTCCTTCGGAAACGGAAGTAAAATCTTATCGTAATAGGTATCTAAAACTTCTGCGGATGGCATTTCAAAATTAATACGCAACTGGAAACGTCGCATTAAAGCCTGATCAATAATTTCCGCGTGATTGGTAGCAGCAATAAGCAATGCGTTTGCTGGATAATAATCAATGAGTTGAATGATGGTATTGACCAATCTTCTCATTTCGCCGACATCTTTATCATCGCTCCCTCTTTCCTTTCCGATCTGGTCGAATTCATCCAGAAAAAGAACGGCTTTTTCACGCGCTGCTTTATCGAAAACCTGTTTGATGTTTTGGGAAGTTTCGCCAATTCTGGAACAAACGACGTTGCTCAAATTTAAAATCAAGATTGGTTTCCCGAGTGCATTAGCAATTGCTTTTGCAGTCGTCGTTTTTCCGCAACCGGAATGTCCCTGCAAAAGTATTTTATTATTGACCGGCAAACCATATTTAGTGAGTTCATCTACATATTTGTATTCCTTGATCAATTGCAGAATATTATGATGATTGTATTTGTTGAGAAATACATCATTTAAAGAAACTACTTCTTTATCGTTGATAATAAGATCGAATACATTCATAAGGGGAAATTTCTAAGTACAAATTTAGGGAAGAAATGTGAGATTGGTTGGTAACCTGGAATGATAAATATTATGCACACGGATTTCACAGATGTGCACAGATAAATGCTCTTTTATAAATGGTGATTTTTTGACTGAGCACCTCAAATTCAAAAGAATTTTTTAAATTTTTTAAAGACAAGTCGAACCTTATGAAATGTTCACTTCTTATAATCAAGGATATAAAATCAATTTATCTAATTCAACCGGATTATTAAATGTCTTCATATTCTTTCTTAAACGTTCATTAATTTCTCTAGTATTGGCAGTACTTACAACTGTTCCATCATTAAGGAAAAAATCGGAACTACCTGATCTGCCATTGGCATTTTTCATAAACCCAACTGGTGATTCATAAAATTTTAATTTGGTGGCTTTATATTTTTCCCAGGTTACAGGAATACTTATTTCCATTGCGTACTCCATAATTTGGTCTTCTGCGGATTCTTTTAAATTTTCTGATTTCGCGAGCGAAAATTTGTAATTGTTTTGATCATCAAAAACCTCAACAATCATCCCAGGCAAACCATGGAATTTATAAGGTCCTTCTTGAAAAGGGATTTCTTTCGCAAACCAAGCGATCCAATTTCTGCCACCCCAAGTTGTGGTCGCTTTTTGAAGGGTCAGATTATCTAATTGTTTTTTCTCGTTGGTCAATGTCCAGTTTTGAAAGTCTTTCGTCTGCAAATCTAAAACCGTACTTTCCAGTAAATCATATTCATTGAAAGTAGAACTTCCTTTTTTGTGTTTTAAAATCGTAGAAGTACTCAACTTTAAATCTGCAGGAAAAGGAATATTATTTTTAATTAAAGAATCTGCCGTAAAATAATCCCTCGAATAATAGAGCACTCCATCGCCCGTGATATCCAAATGATAATTTTGTTTAGTCGTCACTTGTGAAGTTGAATCTTTTCGAACTTCCACATCATAAATAAAACGGTGCGTTTGAGCCGAAACACAAAGACTCAGAAATAAGATAAAAAATGCAACCTTATTTTTCATCATTTCCGTCGTTTATAAATTTCAGTTCTTCTTTGCTTAAATTAAGTTCTCCTTTATCAGCACTTACTTTCATATCCCGCCAAAATGCAGTGTCAATTTCTACAGATCTTTGCAGCCCTGTTTCACTTCCTTCCTTAAAGTTTTTGAAAACAATTTCACGGGCAGAGCGAAATTCAAAAACATTCTCATCCTGTGTGAACTTCGAACTGTCATATTTAATACTCACTTTGGATGGAACATACTGCTCTCCAACTTTATAAAAATCGAATACAAATTTCCCATTTGGAGACTGGCGCTCATATTCTTTACCGTTCTCATCTTTGTGAATTTTGGGTTTAAAACTACTTTGGTTGAACACCATCTCAAAATTAGTGATTGCCCTATCTTTTTTATTAAAGATGATGGTTCCGTTGTAAGTTAGATCAGCATCTGTCTTGATCTGGTAAAAAACATGCTGCTCTAACTCATCCTCGTACACAAGTCTTCCTGTAGTTATCGCATTCCTTTTTTTGGATAAACTGTTCATTCGTTGCAATTCATAATTAAAAAAGAAATTTCCCACACCATCATGAGCTCCTTTGACTTTTATATTAAAATCATTAGGTTCTGTCTTAAAATACCGAAGCGTATCGATCTGCAATTGAACGAAATTGGCGTGCTTTCCATTGAAGGCTTCTTTGCCATTAAATTTTCCATCACGCACCCAATATTTCCCGTCTGCAATCATTAGCGACTTCATTTTTTCATTTTCAAAACTTTTTTGTGAATAGGTGATATCATAAACAGCGGGTTTATTATAATATATTTCGCTGTAATTGGTCAGAACTTCTTTAAATATTTTCTTTACATCTATGGAAACTATTTTCACCTCTTCAATATCATTGTACAGGGGCTTTAGTTTAATGGTGGATTGGTACTTCGCGCTTTTCAAGCTTTCATATCCAGCAATCGAAACATCAAATTGTTTTTCGTCTTTCGGTAGAGAAACAAATCCATCGTCGTTGGAATAAAAAATTTGGTTTGCCAGAATAATTCTTGCATTGGGTATCGCTTTGCCTGTTTCAGCATCAGCGATCTTGATTTTTTTAATCGTCTGAGAATTGACGAGAGAAAATGAAAAAACAAAAAAGAGTAAAAGTTGCTTCATAAATAATTTTTTAGATTTGGTTTTAAATTTCGCCCAAAATTAAATTAGTTTTGAATACAAAAGTGATAACGAAATGATAAATTTAAAGTAGAATTAGTTAATTATTACTAATTAAAACCGAGAATAGTTAAATTACTCCTAAACAAACCTAAAATATTTCTTGCAAAAAAAATAACCAACACTAAAATGCTGGTTATTTTGAAAGTATATATGAATGTTCTTCTAGCCCGGATACAGCGGTTTGTTTGAGCTCTCCCGATGCATTTGATCGGGAAGCGAGCCGCGAAAGCCGGACTGAACTAACTAAGAAGCGAAAAACTTGATGCTCCTTTAAAAAAATTAGTTTGTAAGGGGCAGACTGCTAAATCCAACCGAAGTTTTTACCGAAATATCTGAAGTTGGTGATTGTTTTAACACGTAAACCAGCCTCTGCTGTACGCTTCCGGATTTCATCATATTGTCTAAAGTTGAATTCGTCTTCACATCTAAAGCAAGAGAATTTCCAACGTTGTCTGGGATATCTTCACGAGAAGCCACTAAAATTTCGTTGCTGCCATTATTGGACAGATAGACTTTTACTGATTTGAAAAGTCCAACACTTGCATTAGAATTGACCGAAAAGGTTGCATTAGAAACACGAATATCTTTCACGTTAGCTCCTGAGCCCGTCAATTGATTAATACTTTGCGCAGCAGAGACACTGGACAAAGTTGTATTTGCGGGTGAACCAGAAGTCACCAATATGGTTGCGTTGTACGGAAAAGTATTTTGTAAAATAGAAGAAACGGTAGAACAACTTGCTAAAGTTGCCGTAGCTACGATTGCAGATAAAAACATATTTTTCATAATAGTAGTATTTTAATTATTTGTTTCTATCCAGAAATTGTACCAACTGTTTTGTTTAACATAAGATTAACGATTACAGTCGGCGTATGGAAAGGTAATTGTATCAGTACAGACTTAATATTAATCTTAAAAAAAAACGATTATGATTTCTGACAAAATGAAAAACTCTGACTTTCACAAATTTTTTATCGACGAATTAAAAGATCTGTACTGGGCAGAAAATGCAGTTTTAAAAGAACTCCCGAAAATGCAGGAAGCCGCTACAAGCGAAGAATTAGCAGAGAGTTTTGCTAAACATCATGAAGAAACGAAGAAACATATTTCCCGACTTGAGAAAGTATTTGAAAGTTTAGGCGAAAAGGCGGAAGGTGTAAAATGTGAAGCCATGGCTGGAATTCTGAAAGAAGGAAAATCCATCATTGAAGACACGACTAAAGATACAATGACCAGAGATGCCGGTTTGATCTTAGCCGCTCAGAAAATAGAACACTACGAAATCGCCACCTATGGAATGCTCAAAGTTTTTGCAGCGCATATGGGTCATAAAGAAGCAGAGAATTTACTGGCTGAAACTTTGGATAATGAGAAAGCAACGAACGGAACTTTAACTGGACTTGCCGAACGATTCATCAACAAGCAGGCAGTAGCAGAATAAAACAAAATAATGATCAATTACAAATCCATCTTCCCGGTGGATTTTTTTTCGATAAAAGGAACTATCCTAACTTTATAAGATTACCGAACTGATAGTGAGATTTTTCAAATTGAAACTGCCAGAATTATTTATTAAAATTTAAACGATGAAACAAATAACAAAATCCTTAATCGCGCTTCCCATTGCACTTTTTGTCTTTGCTGCTACTTTTATCTCCTGCGAGGCACAGAAATCCGCGACTGCAAATAATCCTGATCCGGCACATTCCGCCCAAAACTCTTTAGATTATGATGGAATTTATCGCGGAACAATTCCGTGTGCAGACTGCGAAGGAATCAAAACAACCGTGTATTTGATGAGAAATAATACCTTCAAAACAGTATATGATTATTTAGGTAAAGAAGTGGAACCTTTTGAAAGTACAGGGAAATTTACCTGGAATAAAGACGGGAATACCGTTACTTTAACATCTGGAAATGATAAAACCAGTTATTTCGTGGGAGAAAACACCTTGACGCAATTGGATCAGAACGGTAAGAAAATGACAGGAGCACTGGCCTCTAAATATATTTTATCCAAAGACAATTACCGTATTCTGCACCGAAAATGGAAGTTGATTGATCTGATGGGAAAAAGGGTGACCACGAGTGAAACGATGAATAAAGAAGCATATATTCAGTTCTCTGATCAGGAAAACCGATATACTGCTTACGCTGGATGCAACAGCATGTCGGGAAGTTTTTCGACTGAAGCTGGAAATCAGCTCCAACTTGGTATGGGAATAAGTACCATGATGGCTTGTGAAAATATGACGGTTGAACGCGAGTTGAGTAAAGTCCTGAGCACGGCAGATCATTTTCAGGTGGATGGAAATTTCTTGATTTTAATGGAAGGAACCACGGTATTAGCAAAATTTGTCGCACCGGTAAATTAACTTCGTCGCTTAACCAAATTAAAACCGATTCCGCAAAGAGTCGGTTTTATATTTTTGAAGATGAAGACTAGGATTAAATTTTTACTTCAAACTGATGGTAAATTTACCGGTTGGTTTTCCGGAAGCCATTAGATTTTTGCCGACAATCAGCCAAATTTCACCGGGCTTATTGATGTCTTGCGTTATTTGCAAACCGAAAGGTCCATCGAAAGTACCGTCTGCATATTTAATTTGATTAAACCGGACATTCATATCAGCGGCACCAGGATTAATCGTGGCGTTTATTTTCTTCTCGCTGAAATTTTTAATTTTTAAAATATATTTTTGTTGATCGGTGGTAAATTCATCTGAAACAGTCAATGGAATCATATCCGCGTTGATGGTTTTAATAACACTATCCCCATCGATAACCCGGAAAGCTTTGGTAACTGATTTCGGTTTTTCCTGATCCAGCACGACCAGTCCATTGGTAGAAGAATCCATCTCATTTCCGACCAGCAATACAGAATCTTGTCCTACGGATGTTTCCGTAATGGATTCATTCTTTTGACAAGACAGTAGTAATAAGGGTACAATTGCAAGTAATTTTTTCATTTTAATTATTTTTTAGCGATTCATCATATAAGGTTCGGGAAAGAAAGGTGCCAGAAACTATCTCCTCAAGATAGTCAATTTCATATTTCTCTGGAAATTTTTCTTTCAGTAACTGATCGTTAAATTTGAGAGTAGAGAGGTAATCATAATTTCCAAAACCACCTTTCAAATTATATGAAGTCGCAATTTTGCCCCAATTAATAAAACTACAAACCAGAAGTGTTCCATAAAAATACCAGATCATTTGATTAAAAAGAAAGCCATTTGTTTTCCTATTTTTGATTTTAAAATAAGTAACGATCAATCCAATAATTGCCAGGATTAAAAATGAATAAACTCCCAATCGTTTGTAAGTAAGTCCCATATTCAGAATATATTCTGTGTTCTTGGCAAATGCGGAAATCACCAAAACTGCATTTAGAACAATCCATATTTTTGCTAAAACTTTTAACGATTTTGCTTTTTCATCAAAATTAAAGTTGCCTTTAAAATAAAACATAATCACCGCAATCGCCATAATAATTGATAAAATTACGGCATTAACTCGTTCGTGAGTTTCAGCAGAAAGTTCAATCGGCGTTTTCGCTATTTCTACAAACTGCTCATAATTAAATGTGATAATAAAAATAAGAAGCAAAATATTTAAAGCCAAAAACGAAACAACGCCACTTTTTCTTTCAGCATCAACATCTAAAAAAGAATAAGTAGATTCCTTAACATGATCTTCGTTTACAAAATCGTTTTTTAAATGATGATTCCAGCCAAGGAAAAAATCATACGTTTTAAAATTTAAGAAAGTGAAAGCAATGAAAAACCCAAGACAAGCCAAAGATAAAAATTCCCAGAAATTAAGATCGAATTCGTAGTCGCTGAAAATACTTGAAAAGTGAGAACTTCCCATGGTGTAAATCGCAAAGAAAATACTGCTGAAAATAACGGGAATTAAAATAACGGAAATAAATTTTTGTCCTGATCCGGCAATGTTTCTTTTGGGTAGCCAATCTTTAAAATTAAAGAAGCGACCAAAAAATGTAACAAAATTCAATACAAAAAGTGGCAAAGTCAAAATTGATTTCAGGTCTCTGTTCTTGGATTTAAAAGCCAATAAACAAAGCGAAAATAATATAGCTAAAAAAGAAGTAAAGTCACCGTACCAAGCAAAAGCAATACTTGATGAAACACTTAAGACGAAAAGAATTAAAAACGTTTTGGTTCGGAATTTTTCAGCAGCACTGAAAAGCAAAAGCAAAGAGTATGAAATGCCGAGTATGCCAAGATTGATGCCGACGCTTTCGCCATAAAACAATGTAACGAAAAGCGTGGTTGTGAGTAAAATGATTTCTGATTTTTTCATGATATATTTTGCTTTTAAATTAAATTATAGAAAGTCCAATCCAAGTGTAAAGGGATGCTATCGGAATATTAATGAGCAGAATTAAAGCAGATTTCATAGATTCCTCATATTGGTTTCTATTAAAAACCCCATATAAAATCAGCGAAACAAAAGCAAGTAAGTTGACGGAGCTTCCGAAAATCAATAAGAAATATCCACCGATTGCAAAAAACATTTCGTTAGAAATGAGATAGCCAAAGAGACAGATGTTTCCCAGCAGAAAACTGAGCCAAAAAAGTGATTTCCCGATGTGGATAATTGTGAGATTGTTAATCATTTGTTTAAAGTTTAAATTAATTATAATTGAATTTATTATTTATCAAAGTGCTTTGCAATTCAAAGTTGATTGATAAAAAAATATAGATTTTATTTTCCGATCAATTTTTCAAGCGCATTCAGGTGGTCTTCAAATGCCTTTCTGCCAGAATTAGTAACTCGGTAAGAAGTTTTCGTTTTTTTACCAACAAATTCTTTTTTAATTTCGATGTAGTTTGATTTTTCTAAAGCACTGCTGTGACTTGCCAAATTGCCATCTGTAATTTCCAATAGATTTTTCATTTCTGTAAAATCAACCCAATCGTTCACCATCAAAACAGACATAATGCCTAATCTTACGCGACTTTCAAATTCCTTGTTAAGTTGATTGATGTTGATCATTGATGAAAAATATATCTCTATTATTTGTATTTCTTATACATTACAATTCCGTACACGATATGCAAAACTCCGAAACCTATTGCCCAAAACAATAATCCCCATCCGAGAAAAAAGAAGGATAATAATCCTAAAACAATCTGACAATATCCTAAATATTTTACGTCAGTTAAAGTATACTTCTCCGCATTTACTAAGGCTAAACCATAAAAAATTAGAGTTGCAGGCGCTACAAAAACATACAATTGATGGTAAATTAATCCTAAACAAAAAAATCCCCCAGTAAATAATGGAATGGCGAAATTGAAAAGTAAACGTTTTGTGGTTTGATCCCAAATCTTAACGTTCTTGGTTTTACTTTTTTTGGAAGTGAAAAAATATCCCGATAAAAGCGCCAGTAAAAGAATAATAGTTCCAATTAAAACCAATTCCTTTACCAGACTTTCTGTAAATATATTTCTGTTTCCTTCAAAATAGTTGATTCCTTCCCGTTGAAAAACGAAGTACACATAAATTGCTCCGATCAACGCAACCAAACCGGCGAAAACACCAGAAAGTCCACTCAACGAAATAAATCTAGAACTTCGTTCCATCATGGAGCGGATGTGTAAAAGATCTTCTTGATAATTTTTTGAATCCATAAAAGTACTTTGAATTGCAAAGTTAAATTAAATTCTCAAACGACAAAATAAATTTCTAAAAAAATAATAGCCGAAAAATATCCTATATTTAACATAAGAAAATTTTAAAATATAGAACTAAAATAACTTCAAAATATAGTTGTCTTAATTGACGATCTTATTGAAAAATGTTTCATTACCGTTCTGTCTTTAAAAGAATCATTTATTCAGTGGAAAACTTAAAAATTTTTATCAAACTTTTTCATGAAAATCAAAAACTTACTATTTATTCCTATTTGTTTAACATTACAAATGATAAATGCCCAAGAACATACCTCATACGTAAATCCTTTTGTAGGAACAAAAAATATGGGACACACTTTTCCTGGAGCCACTACTCCATTTGGAATGGTTCAACTTTCGCCTGAAACCAATCAGGAACCTTACGCAATTGATGGAAAATACAATCCTGAAACCTATCGCTACTGTTCTGGTTACCAATATGAGGATCAAACTATTTTCGGGTTTTCTCATACTCATTTCAGCGGTGTTGGACATTCAGATCTGGGGGATTTTCTGGTGATGCCGACAGTGGGAAAACTGAATCTAGAACCAGGAAAGGCCAATCAACCCAAAAGTGGTTTTCATTCTCAATTTTCAAAAAAAACTGAAAAAGCCAGTCCTGGATATTACGAAGTAATGCTGGATGATTATGGAATTAAAGCCGAACTCACCGCAACTGAACGCGTTGGGTTTCACAAATACACGTTTCCGAAATCTTCGGATTCGCGCATTATTTTAGATCTGATGTCGAACATCTATAATTACGATGCCAAAAATGTTTGGACTTTCGTAAGGGTTGAAGACGATCAAACGTTGGTTGGCTATCGGGAAACTACAGGTTGGGCGAGAACGAGAAAAGTTTTTTTCGCTATGAAATTTTCTAAACCTTTTAAAAGTTATGGCAGAAAACGTTACGAGAAAGTTGATTATAACGGCTTCTACAGAAAATTCAACGAAAATGAAAACTTCCCGGAATTTGCCGGAAGACAGATTCGTGCCTATTTTGATTTTGACACCGTTGAAAACGAATCTATATTGATCAAGTTTGCATTGTCCTCAACTTCTACGGCGGGAGCAATGAAAAATCTAGAAGCTGAAATTCCAGGTTGGGATTTCACTCAGATCAAAAAAGAAGCTTCGGCGAAATGGGAAAAAGAACTGTCGAAAATTGAAGTCGAAACCCAAAATGAAAATGATAAGAAGACTTTTTACACGGCAATGTATCATACGATGATGTCACCGGTTCTCTATCAGGATGTGGACGGAAAATATTTAGATATCGATCAAAACATTCATGAAGCCAAAGATTTTACGAATTATACCATCTTCTCTCTTTGGGATACCTATCGGGCACTTCATCCTCTTTACAATATTATTCAGCCGAAAAGAAATAATGATTTCATTAAATCAATGCTGTCTCATTCCCAATACAGCGTTCACAAAGCGTTACCGATTTGGAGTCATTATGCCAATGAAAACTGGTGCATGATCGGTTATCACGCTGTTTCGGTTCTAGCGGATGCGGTGGCAAAAAATACGACCGACGCCGATTTGAATAAAATGTTGCAGGCAAGCATCACATCATCAAATCTGAAATATTATGACGGCATTGAAGACTTTTTAAAATACGGTTATGTTCCAGAAGATAAAAGCAGTTCTTCGGTTTCCAAAACCTTAGAATATGCTTATGATGATTGGTGTATAGCACAAATCGCGAAAAAATCTGGTGATCTTAATAAAGAAGCAGAATATTTAAAAAGAAGTGAAAATTATAAAAATGTTTATAATTCGAAATCTGGATTTATGCATCCTAAATTGTCCGACGGCACTTTCAAAAAAGAATTTGATCCCATGGATACGCATGGACAAGGCTTTATCGAAGGGAATGCTTTTAACTACGGCTTGTATGTTCCTCAGAATGTGCCGGAAATGATTAAAATGATGGGCGGAAAAAACAAATTCTCCAAACATCTGGATGAGATTTTCACGACGGAAATTGCAGATAAATATATTGAGAACAACGAAGACATTACCCGCGACGGCATTATCGGAAACTACGTTCATGGCAACGAACCTGGTCATCACATTCCTTATCTTTATAATTACACCAACGATGCCTGGAAAACACAGGAACGCGTACGGGACATTATGCAGAAGATGTATTCTTCAGAAGTCGATGGACTTTGCGGAAATGATGATGCCGGACAAATGAGCGCCTGGTATATTTTCTCCGCTTTAGGGTTTTATCCCGTTTTGCCGGGTTCTGATGAATATCAATTCGGATCGCCGTTGGTGAAAGCTGCAAAAATTAATTTAGAAAACGGAAAAACTTTAAATATCAAAACTGAAAATCAGTCAGATCAAAACGTCTATGTTTCGAAGATCCTGGTGAATGGTAAAGAAGTGAAAAACCATATTCTGAAACATGCAGATATTGCGAACGGCGGCGAGATCATCTTTACAATGAGTTCGAAACATTAAGAGCCTGTTTAAAAAAGTTTTAACGACAAAAAAACGATCTAAAAAGAAAAATTTCGAAGGCGACAAAAAGACAAGTTCTTAGAATACTTTCCAATTTAACTTTTGAAAAATTTAAATACTATCGCTTTTCTGACTTTTGTCGGGTATAAAAAATTGAGTGACTTATTAAAAATAATTAT
Source organism: Flavobacteriales bacterium UBA5040 (assembly GCA_002415135.1). Lineage (GTDB taxonomy): Bacteria > Bacteroidota > Bacteroidia > Flavobacteriales > Weeksellaceae > Kaistella. Next base: position 32,799 of record DIBY01000023.1, read on the forward strand.
CTTTGATCAGAAATTAAAACAATGCTGGATAACTTACGACATAAACTGGAAAAACAATGGTTTGGAGTGCTCACAAGAATGGGCGCCAAATTGGGAATTCCCGTGTCGAAGCTTCGTGTTTTTTTCATCTATTCTACTTTTGCTACTGCAGGCGTTTTCTTTCTGATTTATTTGGGATTGGCGTTTACGCTCTGGATCAAAGATATGTTTATTACCAGACGACCCAGCGTTTTTGACCTATGATCTGGTTTGAAGAATTACAAACGCGCAAGAAACTTTCCAGAATTTATTCTGCGTACGAAAGTACTTTTCCGACAGATGAGCGGAGAGATGAAAATCAATTTTTAGCGTTACTCGAAAATCCTGACAGTTTTATTTTTGCTGTGAAAAACGAGGACGATTTTGTAGGGTATTTAATACTTTGGAAATTATCGGACTTTTATTTTCTGGAACACTTTGAAGTCTTCGAAGAATTTCGAAATCTGAAATTAGGTTCTCAGATCTTGACGGAGCTGAAAGAGAAGTTTGACAATATCGTTCTGGAGTCAGAACCAAGTCATTTAGATGAAATGGCAGAGCGAAGAATCAATTTCTATTTGCGCAATGGATTTTCAATCATTTCGGAAGATTATATTCAGCCAAGTTACGGTCTCGGTAAAAGTTCAATGAATTTATTTGTGATGAGTAATTTTCAAGTTGAAAACGTAAAAAGCATTGAGAAACAACTGTATACTAAAGTGTATCACTCGTAAAAAGGGTTAAAATGATTTCCGTTGATTTCAAAAAATAATATTTTTAACAATCAAACTGAACTGCAATTTCGGAAACCTTTTTAATGATCTTTCCTGCACCAGCTTCCGACGATAAATATAAGATCACCCGTTCTTCTTCGTAATCCCGATTTGCTCCAAAAATGAAATCCGGTTTTCCATCACGATCGATATCTCCAATGAATAGAATTTCAACAAAAGTATCATTGAAAGATTCTTGCTTTAGAAATAAATGTTCTGGACATTTGTCTGCCGAAATATAAAGACGATACTTTTCAACATTTTTATAGACTTCTATCCCGTCATCAGTACTTACATTCTCACTGGAAAGTACATTTCCTTCCGCTCTTAAAGTATAATCTACATTATTAAAGTTAAAAGTCATTTTTTCGGAAGGCCAGATTTTAGTTTTAGCGAATTTTACTGTTTCAATTTCTCCTAATTTCAACTGGCTTTCTTCAAGTAGAATCAAAGTCTTTTTTTTCGTTTCAATGGTTTTGGTTGAGTCGCCTGAGCATTCATCAAAACCTCCTGTAATTTTATAATCTGCTCGACCCAAGAAATATTTTCCATTCTTCTCATACAGCTCGATCCAGCTTTGGTTCAAAACATCGGCTGCATTAGCATTCTCCCAATCGCGATATCTGCTTGGCAGAAGAATTTCAAAATCATTTTCCTCTTTTTCCTGAATGTTGTTTTCAATAGGAATAACTTCGTTTTCCTCAGAAGCGATAGACAATGTATCCGTGATTTCTTCAGTCACTTTCTCGACTTCAGCAGACTTTTTACAGAAAAGTAAAGTAAAAAATGCAAGGATAAAAAGAGTGTTTTTCATACTCCTACTTTTTGAAATTCAATTTAAGATTACTTTTTAATTAAAATAAAATGGAAATCATAAATTAACCTCTCGGAGGATTCAAGGTCGTATTCGTCAGCAATCGCTCTATTACTTTTGAGGTTTCTTCATCTGATGAAATCCCATATCCATTAACCAATGTTCCTTTGTAATCGAATTTTGGCGAAGAAATAGCGTAAAGGACCGATTGATCATCTGGATTTGACTCCCCTTCAAAACGGTACACTTTATCAATTTGAAATTCACTCGGCAAAAGTTTGACATTAGCCTGGTGGCAGACGATACATTCTTCATGAATGTTAAAATCGTGGATGTAACCGAGTTTAATTAGCCCATTGATCGTTTCGGATAATGTTCCGAAACTTTCTTTTAAAATATCTGTACTCATTGTTCTAAATTTATTTGGTTTGTTTAAAAAATCTCAACTTCAGCTACCTAAAATCTACTGTATTAAATAGCGTCTCCTTAATTCACTTCATACTCCAACTTGATGGTAATACTCGCTTCTTTGTCTTTGGAGGAAGTATTAAATGTTCCGCCGTAAGAATATTCTTCTGTAGAATTCGGTGCTGTAATTTGAGTAATTCCCATGGTTGCTTTTTTAAGATTTCCCAGATTTGCTCCAGCATTTTCGGCAATTTTTTCTGCGCGCTGTTTGGCATCTTTGGTTGCATCAGCGATCATTTGATGTTTCACGTCAGCTAGTTTAGTGTAAAAATAATTCGGTGGCGAAGAGGTAAATTCGATTCCAAGATTAATAATTTCCGTAATATTTCGTGAAAGGTTTTCGACTTTCGCCACGTCTTTACTGTCGATAGAAACGGTTTGTGAAAGTTGATATCCGGCAAAAGTCTGCGTGCTTCTTCCATTAGAATCACTTCCATAATTAAATTGCTTTTGAATATCGACGGCAGAAAAAACCATTTGATCTTTCGGAATTCCTTTCGACACTAAATAATTTTCGATTACTTTTTTATCATTTGCCAGTTCGTCGTAGGCAGATTTAAGTTCGAAACTGTTTCTCGAGAAATTTCCGCTCCAGGCGATCAGGTCTGACGTAAATTTATTAGACCCTAATCCAGTAACAGAAATGGTATTATCTGCTTTATTTCTATTTTTAATGGCGCTGCCTAAAAAGGCCAGTCCGATAATAAAACCGGCGGAAGCAATGGCGATGGCGATAATATTTCTGTTCATGACTTGAAGTTTATAAATGCTAAAGTTCTTTCTTTAAAGATGATTAAAGATAAGAATAAATTATTCCTCTGTCACAAAACGAGAGATGATTATAAAAATAGGAGCTAAAAACATCTTAACGGCGAAGATATTGCGGAAGCGTTTCTTCTAAAACAAAAAGCACTTTTGAGAGATTTCCGGCTTTGATGTATTTTCCAATTTCGGGTTTTACTCCAATCGAATACTGCAGGAACTCAGAAATTTTCTCTGCTGGAATATTCATTTTAATAAAATAATCGTCGCCGACTTTTTCCCTTATCCAGACGATATTGTCCTGAAGATCTTCATATTTATATAATTGACGCATTCTTCGTGCATCACCGGAAATGTTTTTATACAGGGTAAATACGTTAATATTACTCAAAGCGTAACTAAGGACTCCAACTTGCTCGATCGTTGGAGGTGGAGTTTCCCGTGGTTTTTCTGGCGGTCCGGGCACTCCGACTTCCCGTTGAAGGTGCGCTACTTTATCGAACTTTGTTAAATTTCTGGAATCTTGATTCAGATCTCCGGTTAAACGAACGGCGGGAATTTTCACTTCTTCAATTTCTTGAACGCTTCGAATAATGGTCATCGATAATTTACCATTAAAATCACTTGTGCTGACGATTTTAGAACTTCGTTCAAAACCTTGTCGTATGAAACGCAGTTCTTCATTGAGTAAGGTACTAATGGTGAATTCACCATTAATATTGGTATAGGCTTTCTGCTCCGTTTTCATGTTAAAAACCAGGACAGCCGGAATTGGATTTTGATCTTCATCCACTACTCTTCCCGAAACTTGCTGAGCATAGATCGAGGTTGAAAAAGAAAGCACAATAAATAACAATAATCTAAACATCAAGAACCAACTTTGTGCGTTTTGAGATATTCAACCAGAGCTATTTTTAGCTCATATTCTATTATTGCCCTGTTGAAGTTTTTATGATATTTTTTTGAAAGTGAATTGGCCTGATCGACATACGCCAGAAAAATATCAAAATCATATTCTGAAAGTCCATAATTCTTGAAATAATTAAGGTCGATAACGTCTTTTACACGTCGGTAAAAATCTTCGACCTCAGCGTAATTAGGCGGCGTAGAATTGTTTTTCTTACCAGCAATTGCGCCCGCGAGTAATCCTAAAACGCCACCATTTCCACCACTGCCGATACTCAAGAGAGGAACTTGTCCTTCACCGGGTTTTCTTTGAGCGAACATGGAAGGAATCGTATTTTGAGGCATTGCGTCAGGAATGGGACCGCGCATATATTGAGTCATCTCTTTATTCAGTTTTTCTGTCCTAGGGGCGGTTTTAAAATAAGCAAGATCTTTCTTTAAATTTCCTGTTGGATTAAAAGCGATGGTCACTTCTTCTATTTCGAACGGCAGTTTGCTCAGTATAAGCTGCATTGGTTTGGTAAAATTATCTTCTTTAATTTTTAAGGTCAGCCTTTCGAATCCATTTTTGACAATCCGCAATTCATCAGATGGAATAGCAGCAATAATGAAGTCTCCGGAAATATCAGTAATTACCACTTCTTCTGTGCGGGGATTGTAAATGTAGGTTTGCGGAATATTGTTCTGAACTTCGTTTTTCACGTTTCCGATTACGTATTTTTTCTGTGCCAACAGAAGCGAAACTGAAAATAGAAAAAGAGGAATTAGTAGTTTTGTTTTCATTGAGGATATTTACGTAAATGTAATCTGATATTGTATTGCTTTGGTGTTTTTAAAATTGGGCAGGGAAAAGTTTAACCTGCTTTAACGGGTTTTATGATTTTTTTAGAAATTACCGATTTACTTTTTGTTAAAATATGTGATTAAAATTATTTTATTGAATGCAATCCCGATAGCCATCGGGACGCAAAGATTGATAATGATTCAATGCTAAAATTACGGGCGCAAGCTCTTTTCACTTAGCTAAGGGCGCAACGGAATTATTTTTAAACATGAATTTCACAAATGGTTTTCACTAATAGCACGATTAGAGATTTACTAAATATTGTTTTTAGAGTTAAGGAAGTAAATTAACCTGTCAGGCTTTTGAACCCTGACAAGGTTGAGCGCAGAATTGACGATACTTGTGAATTTTATCAAGATTGGTTAGTAAGTCGGATCTTGCGTAAGGGATTGCAGAGGAAATCCTTTTTTGGGGAAGTGGCGCGAGCAAAGCGAGCGTCGCTTCCCCAAAAAAGATTGCAACGTAAAGCCCGACCTGAAAGAGGAAATGGAGTCTCGTCCTAAGACGAGACGGAATGACCGATTGAAGGTTACGCCCAAATTCTTTTTATTTTAAGAATAATTTTTGTTTATCTTTGCAGTCTTACAAAAACATGGGGTTGACTGGTTTCGACAGCAAGATCGATGGGTAAGTAAGCATGCAGAGAACCGTAGCGCGATCTCTTTAATCCCTTGCTGCAAACTTTTAACTGGCAACCAAGAGTTCGCTCTTGCAGCTTAATCTGAATAAAGTAGGATTCAAGCGCTCTCCCGAAGATAGTAAGGAGGCAAGATGTCTCACAAATGCTCCGTTCTGCGGCGTTTGATTCTGAGGCATAGCAATGCAGAAATAAGTCTCGAAAGACTTCGGTTCGGGATCGAAAATCAAAGAAGTTAAGCTATAAATTGGGTGTCTGTGCTCTGTTTATAGTCGAAAATTAATTGCAGAATAAGCATGTAGAAGTCTTATGTGTTGCTTGTTTGGACGAGGGTTCGAATCCCTCCAACTCCACAAAAAACCCTGTAATCAGTTGATTTACAGGGTTTTTTATTTTTAGTTCTATTTTGGTAGCGACTAAGTAATCTGAGATATTTAGTTTTGCCAAATCGTTTTTAATATTATTGACAATGACTTCGCGATTTTTCCCGTCGACGTCTCAAAATACTAAAAGATATCTTAAGCAGGTTAATCATTTAATTCTAGCCGAAATAAAATTCCCTTAGAACTTCATCCGTTGAATTCTAACCGCATTTAGAATCGCCAAAAGCGCTACTCCAACATCCGCGAAGACGGCTTCCCACATCGTGGCTAGACCACCGGCGCCCAAAACTAAAACAATTCCTTTTACCACAAAAGCCAAAGTGATATTCTGCCAAACAATCTTCTTCGTCTGCTTTCCGATATTAATGGCCATTGGGATCTTACTCGGCATATCATCCTGAATGACAACGTCTGCAGTTTCCACCGTGGCGTCACTTCCAAGTCCACCCATGGCAATTCCGACGTCACTTAAGGCAACAACCGGCGCATCATTCACACCATCTCCTACAAATGCCACGCTCTGATTCGTTGCCTTTATTTCCTGCAGTTTGGTTACTTTATCTTCCGGTAATAAATCACCAAAAGCATTTTCAATGCCCAATTCCTTCGCTACGAACTGAACGACGGCATTTTTATCTCCGCTCAACATCGTCGGTTTTATTCCCAGAGATTTGAGTTTGTCGATGGTCAGTTTTGCGTCCTGTTTGATACTGTCGGCAACGGTGAGATAACCTACAAATTTTTTGTCGTAGGCAATAGCAATGAGCGTGTAAACAATTTTGCTCACCTCAGCATCGTAAGAAATGTTAAATTTGTCCATCAATTTAAAATTACCGACTAATAATTCTTGGCCTGAAACCGTAGCTTTCAAACCGTGACCGGCGATTTCTTCGACATTTTCTAACTGAATATTCGTGTTCACTTCACCCACAAATTCGTGAATCGCTGTGGCAACAGGATGTGTGCTTTTGCTTTCTAAGGCATTGACCATTTCTAAAATTTCGGCCTGATCAAAATCTTCATTGAAAATAACTTCCTGTACTTTAAAAACACCTTCCGTCATGGTTCCAGTTTTATCCATCACCACATTTTGAATATTGGCAATAACATCTAAAAAATTGCTGCCTTTAAATAAAATTCCATTTTTACTCGCAGCTCCAATTCCGCCAAAATAACCCAGTGGAATACTGATCACCAAAGCGCAGGGACAAGAAATTACGAGAAATACCAAGGCGCGATACAACCAATCAGAAAAATCGTAATTGGGTACAAAAAAGTAAGGTAAAAAGGTAATCGCAACGGCCAGATAAACCACAATCGGCGTGTAAATTTTTGCAAATTTTCGGATGAATAACTCCGTGGGTGCTTTCTGAGCCGTGGCATTCTGAACCAATTCTAAAATTTTACTTAGTTTGCTATCGGTGTAAGCCGTGGTCACTTTGATCTGAGAAACCGTACTCAAATTGATCATTCCAGCCAGAACAGTTTCTCCCTTCGACTTGGTGTCCGGTTTACTTTCGCCGGTTAGAGCTGCCGTGTTAAAAGAGGCTTTTTCAGAAATCAGTTCGCCATCTAAACCTAATTTTTCGCCAGGTTTTAATTGAATAATATCATTGATCTCCGCTTTTTCAGCTTTGATGATCTCGGGAATATTATTTCTGAGGACTGTGACCTCATCGGGTCTTTGATCCAGTAAACTTTTAATATTTGCTTTCGCGCGGGAAACCGCCAAGGTTTGAAAAACTTCACCAACAGAATAAAATAACATTACGGCAACCCCTTCCGGATATTCCCCAATTCCAAAAGCTCCGACCGTTGCAATTCCCATTAAGAAAAACTCCGAGAAGAAAGCGCCTTGCCTGATGCTTCCAAAAGCTTCCTTCAAAACAGGTAATCCGACCGGAAGATAAGCAACTACGTACCACGCGATCCGAACCCAACCGGTAAACCATTCAGGTTTTAAAAGATGATCAAAATACAAAGCAATAAGGAGCAACGAGAGCGAAATAATACTTGGTAAAAACAGTTGGAGTGTGCTGCCTTCCGTATTGCTATGGTCGTGACCGTCGTCTGCTCCGTGATCGTGACCTACGTGGGAATCATCAGCTGGAGCCGCGTCAACGCTTTTGCGAATAGCTTTCTCTGGCTTTAAAATTTCTTCTGCACCTGCTTCGGTGTATATTTTTTCTTCTTCGCTGCAACAGATCTGTTTTCCCTGCGCGTCATAAGTATGTTGATGTTTCATATAATTTTTTTAAGGTAGATTCTAGTGATCGTGTCCGCCGCCGCCAACTAATTTAGCATTGATGAAAAAAGCACCTTTTGTAACAATTTGGGTATCTTCCGGAATTTCTTTTACGAAAGTAATGGCGGTATAACCCATATTACTTACGCCTTTTGCAACCTCGATTCGTTCAAAATTAATACCATGTTTTTCTTCGTCTGCGTGTGTTTTTTCTTCACCTGCTGATTTTGGCGCAGCGCCCTCTTCTTCCGCATGCTCTGCGGCTTCCTTGTTGGTCTTCACAAAAATATAATGTTTTCCATCGGCACTTACAAGCGCTCCGTTGGGTACTGCTGGCGCGGTAACATCGCTGAGGCTGACAATCCCGGTAATATTCATTCCATCAATCAACCCTTCTTTATTACCCGTTACTTTACAGTGAATTGCAATCGTTTTACTGTCATTTTCGAAAGACGAACCAATACTGAAAACCCGCGCATCATATTCTATGGCAGGATTATTTGTTAACGTAAAGTGGATGATCTGTCCGACTTTTAATTTGGGTAAATCTTTTTCAAAAACCTGCAGATCCAGGTGAAGTGAACTGTTATCCACAATTTCTGCAATAGGCGAAGAAACATCTACGTAACTTCCGATTTTTGCAAATACATCACTAACAACGCCACTTAGCGGACTGGTTACGACCAGTTGCGATCTCAAATTTCCGTTCGAAACGGCATTCACATTAATTCCCATCAATCGGATTTGCTGTTGCAAAGAAGCTCTTCGGGTAGAAAGCGTTCTTAATTCCGCTGTTGCATTTTGTAAATTTTTTAACGCTCCGGCATTTCCGGCGTACAATTCCCGCTGTCGTCTTTCTTCCTGTTGCGCAAATGTGATCCGATCCAACGTGGTTAAATAATCCTCCTGCAGTTGAATGAATTGCGGGTTCTCGATGGTGGCAATAACCTGCCCTTTTTTTACATAAGAGCCGATCTGAACTCTGAGTGTTTTAATGACGCCGCCGTACAGAGAGGTCGCATTTCCTTTGCTGTTATTGGGAACACTTAAATTTCCATTGGCTTTAATAGTGGCCGTAAGTTCTTTCTGTTCCACTGTTCCTAACTGAATATCTACACTTTTCATATGCGCTTCGGTGAGTGCAACTATATTTTCAGCTTCTTCCTCGTGAGCTTCGGCTTCTTTCGCAACCGTTTCCGTTTCTGTAGTTTTTTCCAGCTTACTGCATTGGGTCACAAACAGAAATGAACTTAGAAAAAGGAAGGAGAATAATGATTTTTTTATATTGAATTCCATATCGAATTATTGATTGATTATTGAATTGATGTTGATGACAGATTGATTGATTTGCTGAATACTTTTCAGGTAGTTGAGCTGCAAATCAGTGGCGGTTTGCAAGGCATATAAATATTCCACGTACGAAATTTCACCTGTGCGATAACCCAACTGTGCGGCAAAAACGATGTCTTTCGCGTTGGGTAACGCCTGATCCACGTAATACCGATATTGCTGAACATCTTGTCCATACTGTTGTAACGCATTTTGAAGCTGCGCATTGAGTTCCAGTTTCTCCTGGTCAGCCTTGGCTTCTAGCGCTTTTTTAGTGAGGTCAAAGGAATTTATTTTTGCTTTTGAAGCGGTAAATATGGGAATTGAAACTCCAATTAAAACGGAATGGAATCTTCGTTCGGAACCGTAAAACACGTCTCTTCCACCAACATCGAAATTTCCGATCAAGGATTGATTCGTATATCCAAGCGTTAGATCCGGTAAGTTTTGCGCTTTCTGAATTTCTTTATTTTGCTCGGCGATAAGCGCTTCCTGATACAAAGCCTTCACGGCAGGATGATTCGCGATGGCGGTCTCATCCATTAAAGAACTTGCCAATAAAGGGTGAAAATTTTTCTCTTCTTTAATTTTAAAAGAATCTTCTGTATTTAAAAGCGCTTTTAAACTTTGATACGCATTGTTGAGATAGACTTCGTTTTGTTTCAGCAACAAATAAATTTCTCCTTTTTTAACTTCTGCCGTGCTGATCTCTACCTTTTTAATGTCGCCAACTTTAAACCTTAGTTTAGCAATTCGTATAAAATCAGTATATAAACTATCGAGATAAGCCAGCTGCTTCTGATTATTTTCCAGATACTGAATCTGGTAGAAGTAGGTCCGAACCTGATTTTTTAGTTCAAGTTCCGAAAGTTCGATCTGCAATTCTTTGCCTCTCACTTCTGCTTTTAAAAGTTCCTTTCTTGCGCCAAATAAAGTGGGAAAAGGAATCGTTTGAGAAATCTGAAAAGACTGATCGAACTTCTCACTGCTGTACTGTCCCAATTGCGCATTGAACTCCAACTTTGGAATCTCTCCTGCAGTTTTCATGAGACTTTGAGAAGATTGTAATTCTAAATTTTTCGATTTGATGGTTCCGTTATTTTGCACGGCGATCTCTACAGCTTCCTCAATACTAAGAATTTGGATTTCCTGTGCATTCAGAGTAAAGCCAATCGACGAAAGTAACAAAACGATGATTGTTGTTATAGATTTCATTTTAAATCTTTTTCGAAAATTGAATTTTGAATTAAAGATAATATAAAGTAAAGGCAACACAAAAAGGGTTAGGAACGTTGCTGTAATTAATCCTCCGATCACCACGGTTGCCAAAGGTTTCTGAACTTCCGCGCCGGCGCCTTGTGATAAAGCCATGGGTAGAAATCCGACACTCGCGACCGTCGCGGTCATTAAAACCGGTCTTAATCTTTCTTTTGTTCCTTGTATTACCCGCTGCAACAGATCGGTAACGCCGTCTTTTTCCAGTTGATTAAAAGTTCCAATAAGGACGATCCCATTTAAAACTGCCACGCCAAACAAAGCGATAAATCCGACGCCCGCACTGATGCTGAAAGGCATATCCCGCAAAAGCAAGGCAAACACGCCACCAATTGCACTCATGGGAATTGCTGTGAAAATTAAACCGGCCTGCTTCACCGAATTAAAAGTGAAATAAAGCAAGGCAAAAATTAGTAAAAGGGATAATGGCACGGCGATCAAAAGCCGTTGCGTCGCTTTTTCGAGATTTTCAAATTGTCCGCCGTACGTGAAATAATATCCCGTGGGCAATTGTATTTTCTCCTCCAGTTTTTCCTGTATTTCTTTGACAACACTTTGTACGTCCCGGTCTGCAACATTGAAACCGACGTAAATTCTTCGTTTGCCAGCTTCGCGACTGATCTGTGCGGGTCCTAATTTATATTCTATGGTGGCAACCTGCGACAATGGAATTTGATTTCCTGTATTGGTAGCAATCATCAAATTACTGACGTCGTCAATATCCGTTCGGTAAAGACTGTCCAATCGTACGACCAGATCAAACCGTCTTTCATTTTCAAAAACCTGCCCGGCAACTTTTCCCGCAAAAGCAGTACTCAGTACATTATTCACGTCTTCCACATTAATTCCATAATTCGCCAGACGCGTTCTGTCGTACTCCACATTTATTTCCGGTAAACCCTGAACCTGTTCCACTTGTGGCTGGCTCGTGCCTTCAACTGTTTGTAAGATTTGACTCACTTTATTGGCATAAATAGAAAGACTGTCCAGATTTTCACCGAATATCTTCACAGCTACATCCTGTCTGATACCGGTCATCAACTCATTGAAACGCATTTGGATCGGCTGATTGGTTTCAAAGAAAATACCGGGAATCACTTCTAATTTTTCATACATTTCATTAGAAAGTTCGTCGTAACTTTTTTTGGTTTTCCACTCTTTTTGAGGTTTAAGAACGATGATGAGATCACTGGCTTCGGGCGGCATGGGATCGGTGGGAACTTCAGCAGAACCGGTTTTGGCCACGACCATTTTAACTTCATCAAAACCTTTAATTATTTTTGAAGCCTGAGAGGCGGTTTCTACACTTTGACTCAAAGAACTTCCCTGCGGTAAAATACAGTGAAAGGCAAAATCGCCTTCCTGCAGCTGCGGAATAAATTCACCACCCATATTTTTAAATAAGAGTAAACTCACTGCAAATAAGGCGACCGTTCCGCCAACCAACCAGTACTTGATTTTAATGGCTTTCTCCAAAAGCGGTTGATAAACATTCTGCATCTTAATCATCATTTTATCTGAAAAACTCTCTTTACGGGAACCTTTTTTAGATAAAAATAAAGCACACATCATTGGAATGTAGGTCATGGATAAAATTAAAGCACCTAATATGGCGAATCCTACGGTCTTTGCCATTGGCGTAAACATTTTACCTTCCACTCCTACCAAAGTGAGTATTGGAATATAGACGATCAAAATAATGATTTCTCCAAACGCTGCACTATTCCGAATTTTTGACGCAGAATGGAAAACTTCGCGGTCCATTTCTTTCTGAGTAAGCGTGTGCATTGATTTTCGTAAACCTAAATGGTGAACGGTGGCCTCCACAATAATGACGGCTCCATCGACGATGAGTCCAAAATCAATGGCGCCCAAACTCATCAAATTCGCGCTGACCCCAAAGACATTCATCATTCCTAAGGCAAATAACAAGGACAAAGGAATCGCTGATGCCACGATCAAGCCTGCCCTAAAATTCCCCAGAAATAAAACCAAAACAAAAATAACGATCAGGGCACCTTCAATTAAATTGGTTTCCACTGTAGTCATAGCGCGGTCTACCAACTCTGTACGATCCAAATAAGATTCAATAATTACATCATCCGGTAGAGAATTTTGGATCACCGGGATTTTTTCTTTGATGCGTTTGACAACTTCGTTGCTATTCTCGCCTTTCAACATCATCACCACGCCACCAACGGCATCTACTTCGCCATTGTAGGTCATTGCTCCATATCGTAAAGCACTGCCAAAACGAACTTCGGCGACGTCTTTAATAAAAATAGGAACAGTTCCTGTCGCATTTTTTACGCTGATATTTTCGACATCTTCCAAAGAAGTGACTAATCCAATTCCTCTAATGAAATAGGCGTTGGGTTTTTTGTCAATATAGGCGCCACCAGTATTTTCGTTGTTTTTTTCAAGCGCCGTGAAAATATCTGAGATGCTGACTCCCATGGCTTTCAAACGGTCTGGATTTACAGCGACTTCATATTGTTTGAGTTCACCACCAAAACTGTTGACCTCTGCAATTCCTTTGGTACCATTGAGTTGTCGGGCAACAATCCAGTCCTGCATGGTTCGCAGATCGCTGGCGTTGTATTTATTTTCGCTGCCTTTTTTCGGATGTAAAATGTACTGATACACTTCACCCAGACCGGTGCTTACGGGCGCTAATTCAGGCGTACCGATTCCGGCGGGAATATTTCGTTCGGCTTCTTTTAATTTTTCATTGATGAGTTGTCGGGCAAAGTAAACATCAACCTTTTCATCAAAGACGACGGTAATAACCGACAAACCAAAGCGGGAAATACTGCGGATTTCTTCCACATCCGGAATATTGGCGATGCTCTGTTCGATGGGAAAAGTAACGAGTTGCTCTACCTCTTGTCCCGCTAAAGTGGGAGACACAGTAATGATCTGAACCTGATTATTGGTAATATCGGGAACGGCATCGATAGGAAGTTTGGTAGCGCTCCAAACGCCCCAAATAATAAGAAACAAAGTCATTACCCCAATAACAAGTTTGTTCTGTATGCTGAAATTTATAATACGATTTAACACTTTACATTCAATTAAAGATGAATAAAAATTGAGTTGAGACCTAACTAAAGAAACAGAAAGGTTGGCTGACATAGAAACATCAATAAATAGACATTACGCGGTGCGAAACATCAAATTGACGAAGATCAGGTGAGAAGAATTAACCGGTAATTTGGGGCGGATGCCAGACGTTACCCGTGTAAACAGCGATAAAGGAAAGTTTACGTAACTCGAATTTTTGTAAAGATAAAATCTTAATTGCAGGAATCTTAAGATAAGAGGCGTGAGATTTTGAGATCACCGGCGAAGTGCAGCAGTTACAGATGCAGAAAGAACTGCAGAAATCCGCAGTGTCCGTAGGATGATCATGGGATGCTGAAAAGGTGACCGTTTCTGTATTGGACTGCCCAGAATTAAAAGCATCACTGCAAGGCACTATCGAAAGCGCCAAGAGGTAAAAGCTGAAAATAAAGGTGAAAAATCTCATTGGAGTGCAAGATAGTAAGAATTTTTATTTGACTGACAGTTTTATACACAAAAAATTCCAACGAATAATAAAATCTGGAATTGGAGGTGCTTGAATTAACAAGTGCCAAACGGAAATAAAGACCTTTTGATTAAATTTAATTTTAATGGATCACGTTTAGAAAGCAGATATTAAGCTATTGATCATTAGACTACTCGCCAATTATTTGCCGTTCAAGATGATGTGTACAACTATTGCTGATGAAGCGAAATTAGTCCAAGATTGGAAAGATGACTACAAAAATTCACAACTAATATTTTATTTTGAGTTTAAAATGCTTAATCACAATTTTGCCATTTCATTGTCTGGATATTCTTGTAAGACTTTCATGTAATATTCTATCGCTTTTTCTTTATTATTGAAAGCCATATAGCAGTAAGAAATGTTGACGAAAGCCATTTCTCTATAAAGATATTTCGACGCAGACAGTAAGGTAATGAAACGATAATTATCTACCCAAAGATGATCACCGAAGAACTTGGCACTTTGTTCAAATGAGGCGATTGCTTCTACATTCTTTCCTTCTTTTGTTAGTGTAATTCCTCTGGTATGATTTTTCAAAAAAACTTTCTTGAGACCAAAAGATAATAGTAAATAGGTAAAACCTACAAAAATGAAAGGTTCTTTCACTTTCAACATATAAAAAATACCAAAAATAATTCCCATCAATATAAGTTGAGGAATTAAGGAAATCCAGGCAATTGATCGATCTGTTGGAATTATTTTTTGGCTCATCAAAAAGATTACTTCATTCTAAATCCAATCGGCACCACGAGCTTACCCTTCTCGTACATATTTAAATAAAGAACGACGGTATCTTTTTTTCCTTTATACGTTACCGAGTATTTGTCCAGTAAACCACCACCCATGGGACTGCTTTTCGATTTAAAGAAACAACAGCTGCCTATTCTGTGGTACGTCACCGCTTCACCATTTGGGCCACTGAGTGAATTCAGATATTTTCTTTCACTGACTGGTCCGCCTTCACCACCGCCAACTTTTATGGGATTCTTTTCAGTCAAGCCGTAGGTTGAATCTGTGGATTGATTTGATGAGGAGTCGGCAAGGTTGGTGGAAGAGCTGCAAGAACCCATTAATCCAAAAACCAGCACAGAAAGTATTATTTTTTTCATACTCAATAATTTAAATTTCGAATAGAATATTAAAGATAAAAAAAACACCTGACATTAACCTACTTCGCTCCACTTCTTCTCTTTAAAAAAAACAAAAAAATTCCCTCAGCGAAAACTGGGGGAATCTATATCTAAAAACTACAATTTTTTACAATTGCGGTCCTGCTGCTACTAATCTTTTCGCTTCGTCATTATCGCAATACTGTTCGAAGTTTTTGATGTAACGTGCGGCTAAATCTTTTGCTTTAACTTCCCATTCAGATGCACTTGCATACGTATTTCTTGGATCCAAAATTCCTTCAGAAACTTTCGGTAAGGATTTAGGGATTTCCAAATTCATTACTGGAATGGTAACTTTCTCTGCTTTGTCAATAGAACCATCGATAATTGCATCGATGATGGCACGCGTATCTTTTAGAGAAATTCTTTTTCCTGTACCGTTCCAACCGGTGTTCACCAAATAAGCTTTTGCTCCGTGCTCTTTCATTTTACCAATCAATGTTTTAGAATACATGGTTGGATGTAAAGTTAAGAACGCCTCGCCAAATGCTGGAGAGAATGATGGTTGAGGTTCTGTAATTCCTCTTTCAGTTCCAGCTAATTTTGAGGTATAACCACAAAGGAAGTGATATTGTGCCTGGTCTTCGTTCAATACAGAAACGGGAGGCAATACTCCAAATGCATCTGCTGATAAATAAACGATTTTGCTGGCATGTCCTGCTTTTGACGGCAATACAATTTTGCTGATATGATATATTGGATAAGAAACTCTGGTGTTTTCTGTAATTGAATTATCAGTATAATCCGCTTCACCATATTCGTTAACTACTACGTTTTCTAATAAAGAATCTCTTCTGATCGCGTTGAAAATATCTGGTTCTTTGTCTTCAGAAAGGTCAATTACTTTTGCATAACAGCCACCTTCAAAATTGAAGACGCCATTGTCATCCCAACCGTGCTCATCGTCACCGATCAAGTATCTTTTTGGATCTGCAGAAAGAGTCGTTTTACCAGTTCCGGAAAGGCCGAAGAATAAAGCTACATCTCCTTCTTCACCAACGTTTGCAGAACAGTGCATGGAAGCCATCCCTTTTAATGGAAGGTAATAGTTCATCATTGCAAACATTCCTTTCTTCATTTCACCACCGTACCAAGTACCGCCAATGATCTGCATTTTCTCTGTAAGGTTGAACATTACAAAGTTCTCAGAATTTAAACCTTGCTCTTTCCAGTTCGGGTTGGTTGTTTTAGAACCATTCATCACGATGAAATCTGGCTCACCAAAAGTTTCCAATTCAAAGTTAGACGGACGAATGAACATATTAGTTACGAAATGCGCTTGCCACGCCACTTCCATAATAAAACGTACTTTTAATCTTGTATCAGGATTGGTGCCGCAGAAAGCGTCAACCACATATATTTTTTTTGATGAAGACAGTTGTTTTAAAACTAATTTCTTACAACTTTCGAAAACGTCAGCGGTAGTCGGCAAGTTCACTTTACCATCCCAATGAATAGTATCCTTACTAACCTCATCTTTTACAATAAAACGATCCTTTGGGGAACGACCGGTGAAAATACCAGTTTTTACAGCTACCGCACCAGAATCGGTTACCGCACCTTTTTCAAAACCTGCATTTTTACTTGACATTTCCGCAACGAATAATTCTTCATAGGTAGGATTATAAGATACTTCTTCATAACCTGTAATTCCGAGATCATGGAGTTGTTGGATAATTTTAATGTTCTTCATAACGTCTTTATATTTCTGATTTTTTATTAAAAAACAAATTTAATGATTAATAGTCATTAACGAGGTTTTAAAAATAATGATATTCATCAGAATCTGCAAGAAACTACGAAATCTATAATTTACTGACTATCAATAAATTAAATCATCATAGCTAAAAACACTGGAAAAACCTTTTCCCAAAAAATAATCCTGGTAGCCTGAAAATTTAGAACTCATCACAAAATCTCCGCCCCAAGCACCTAAGCTTTTGACAAAAGAAGGACTGGTTTCGAAATATTTTTCTTTCGTGGTTTCGATTCCAAGGAACTCACTTAATTTCTTTTCGTGAAGAATCATTAAGTCGGAAAATTCTTCTAAAGTTTGAACTTCTAAAACCTGTTTAGTGATTGTAGAAAAATCTTCTATTAAATGCGACGATTTTTCTTTCGATCGATAAAGATCGATTCCTTCCCGACTGTTCTGTTTTTGATTGAGATGAATAAAAATTAAATCATTTTTAAAGGAAGGATCAAAATCGATTTTCTTAACATTTCTTTCAGGCTGATTTTGATAGAGAATCGCAGATTGTTCCTGAGCGACGGCAATATCGTAGCCACTTCCACCCAAACAGGCTTCATTCAGTTCGAACGCATCAATGTCTGCCCACTGCGCCAAATTATTCATTAAAGTAGAACTACTTCCCAAACCGAAATTAGCCGGAAACTGTAAATTAGTAGTAATTGAGTAAGATGAATCTTCTTTTAATACGTTAGAAGAAAGCTCTTTCACTTTCATTAAAACCTTCAGAATAAATGCAGCCGAGTCGGGAATATTGGTCGAAACCACTGTTCCATTTTGATAATCGATGGTTGCATTTAACCAGGATTTACCTTGATGAAGCGCCGTCCAATTGATTAGAGACTGTCCATCGAATTGCTCTGAAACAAAAAACTCTTGCCCCCATTTTGTGGGTAGAGCAAGAGCCAAGGCGCCATCGAGGACGACATATTCAGACGTGAGCAATAATTTTCCATGGGAAAAAATCATCCTCTTCTATTTTTAAATTGCAGAAGAAACTTCTACCGTATTATTAATTTTTTTGATCAAACCCTGTAACGTTTTTCCAGGACCAACTTCTACAAAAGAGGTCGCTCCTTTCAGAATCATATTCTGCACCGATTGCGTCCATTTTACCGGACCAGTCAATTGTGCAATAAGATTAAGTTTAATTTCTTCAGGATCAAATACAGCCGTTGTGGTAATGTTTTGATAAACCGGCATGGTCGGTTTATAAAACTTAGTATTATGAATAGCTTCTGCTAATTTTTCTTGTGCAGGCATCATCAACGGAGAATGAAAAGCACCATTCACAGGAAGCATTAAAGCTCGTTTTGCACCAGCATCTTTCATGTTTTGACAAGCCAATTCAACCGCGACAGTTTCACCAGAAATAACTAATTGTCCAGGACAGTTATAATTGGCAGGAACTACGATTCCGGGAGTTTCTTCACAAATTCTTTCCACGACCTCATCAGCAAGACCAAGGATTGCAGCCATCGAACTTGGGTTTGCATTACAAGCTTCCTGCATCGCCTTCGCACGCGTAGAAACTAATTTCAAACCGTCTTCAAAGCTTAAAACACCATTGGCGACCAAAGCTGAAAATTCTCCTAAAGAATGTCCGGCAACCATTTCAGGAGCCACTCCGTTCAAAGCCATTTTCAAAGCTGCAACAGAATAGATAAATATAGCGGGCTGAGTTACTTCAGTCTTTTTCAGATCTTCCTCAGAACCTTTGAACATGATCGATAGAATATCAAAACCTAAAATATGATTGGCCGAGTCCATTAAATCTTTGATGTCTTTGCGGGAATCATAGAGTTCTTTTCCCATCCCGACATATTGTGAACCTTGCCCAGGAAATACAAGTGCTTTCATAAAGTTATTTAAAGATAAATTGGCTTAAAACGCAATGTTTTAAGCCAGTGTTTTTTTATTAATTAGGGATCAAACGTACCACGCGGTATCCTTTGTTAACGTAAGCTCCGGTTTTTGTTTTTTCAAATTCGAATTTAGTTGCCAGTTGAGTCTGCACTTTAGTCATCTGTTTGAAAATCTCTCCTTTCTTATTCTCACGGCTCAACATATCGTTGACTACATCGAACCCGATGACAGCATATTTAGAAGGTGACTTACAATATTTTTTCTGATAATCTGCCAGAATTTCTTTTTCGAAACTTCCTTCAGTATCTACTTTTCGATCCATTAAATACACCAAATTGCTTTGACTTAACTCATCCACTTTTCGTTCAAAAACAGGTGAGTAATACATGCTGAATGATTTCAATCCATCAACTTCTTTAGAAAGTGCGATCATTCTATTGGCAAACGCATCGCCAGCATCATCACTTTTATTGGCTAAAATTGCGATTACTGGGGCAGGCTTACCCGTCATCATATTTTGATCAGGCTGAATGTCTGCGGCAGATTTTACCACCAGCACATTAGCATTCTTCAAATTCTTTTTCAGATTGGTTTCTAAATACTTCGCATAAGTTTGGTCAGTATCAGCAACAATGTAAATTTTTTGATCAGAAAAAGCATCTTTAACTTCTTTTACAATACGATCTGCATAAATGTAATCATTGGTTTCAATAATGATTAAATTTTGGTGAGTCAACAAATCATCTGAATTCGCAAAAGGTGCTACTACAGGGATTTTACTTTCTTTCACATAATCCAATACTTCTAAAACACTTGATTTAAAGAATGGACCAATAATTAAATCAGTATTGTCCTTATTGATTTGGGTTAAAGAATTCTTGAAACTCCTTTCGTTTCCGGCATCGATCACTTTGATATCAAGACTTTGCCCTTTTTTCGCATTTCTTTCGATAGCCAATTTTGCTCCTGCTAAGAAATCAAGAGACAAATTTCGGTATTTAGAATCGCCACTGTCAAACCCGAACGGAAGCATTAAAACAACGTTTAAAGCATCGCCAGATTTCTTCACATAAGCAGAATCTAATTTTTTAATTTTCAAAACCATTCCGGCTTTTAAACCTTGAGAAAGATTCGGATTTAAGGAAAGTAAACCATCTAAAGTAATTCCAAATCTATTTAAAAGTCCAAAAACAGTATCACCTTCCTGAACGGTATAAGTCACATAATCATCTCCAACAGATGTTGTCGAATAAGTTGGTGTCGATGTAGTTTGTGATACGGTAGTAGAAGTTGCTTGAGATTTCACCGGTTCTGAAGAGGCCATGCCTTTCACAGTAATAATATCTCCAGGCTGTAAACCTTTTTCCTCTAAACCTGGGTTGAGTGCAAAAAGTTCTTTCTGATTCAGATTAAATTTGCGGGATAGTTTATAGTAATTATCCTTTGCCTGAACTGTGTATGAATTTTCATCTGCAATAGTTATCGCAATATTCGTACGGTCTGCTGGTGTAACAGTTTCGGTTGGTGTGAAAACTTCCACGGGTTTATTGGTGACAACAACTTCTTGCTGAGCACCACCAAATTTTTGAATATTATTTAAAGGCAAAGTTACTTCGTCACCAATTTTCATATTAGAATCCAAGTTTGGATTTAAAGCTCGTAAGTCAGCTTCCGTAATCTGATATTGCTTGGTAATTCCGTAAATCGTCTGCTTGGGTAGAAGAATAATCTTACCCAATTTGGCAGAAGATGATGTCGCTTTTGGCTGAACGGACGCAGTCGAACTCCCTGACTTGTTGATCACCAAAACATCGCCGATCGATACTTTACCATCTTTTGAATTGGGATTTAATTTCACCAAATCATCAACGGTCATGCCGTACCTCTTAGCGATATTGTAAGGATTATCGCCCTTTACCACGGTATGCGTTTTCTGGGCAGACAAACCTGCAATTGCTGTTAGACCAGCTATAATAAAAAACTTTTTGATCATCTTTTCGATAAATATTTACAAAAATACTGCTTTAAAATTAAATAGTAAAAATTATTAATTCTGAATTTTCAACTTCTATTTCCTGATAACAACTATGAAGCCAGTCTTGACCCAGATCCGAATAAAACACGGAGTAATTATAGTTTCTTTCTTGCCAGGTATTTCCCGGATGAATCCTTTGAAATAGATTCTCCAGCCTTTCCAGTTTTTCACTTTGCTTTATTTTTTCGGCCCGCAATAATCTCTTTTTCATGCGGTCAAAGGATTTTAATTGTCGAGTTTCTTCTGCTTCAACCAAATTGCCGAAGGTTTTTTCGGTCAATGCTGCTTTTAATTTTAAATCCTGGAATTGGTCTTTCAATTGAGTTTCCTGTTGATTTAATAAGGGAAGAATTTCATTTTCTTTCAACAGAACATTATTCGTAACTACTGCGAAATTTTTGAAGAAATCATTAATTTCTAAACCTAAATTCTTCGTTTTAGAAACTGTTTTCTCAGAAATCATCAACATCGAATTCCTTGGAATTAAAATTGGGAATGGAAGACTAAGTTTTTGAAAATAATTCTTGAGTTCCAGCCAATACATGATTTCGGCATTACCGCCAATATAAGCGATGTTGGGCAAAATCGTTTCCTGATAAACCGGACGCATCAACGCATTTGGACTGAATCGTTCCGGATGATTTTCAAGTTCGGTTAAGATCTCTTCTTTGCTAAAAGATAGATCGGTATCAACGATCACGAATTGATCATCTTCAAAAGCTATTCTATCACGGGTTTCTGAAAGATAGAATAAATTAATTTCCCGTGGATTTACCTGAACTTTTCCATATTTATCAGTTAGAAACTGAACGGTCTCCTGCGTCGTTTCAAATAAATTCTGATTGATCAATTCGTCTTCAAAAACTGATTTCATTTCGGCTTTTAATCTGGCGTCATCTCCATCTAAAACCAATAAACCATAGTCGGAAAAAAGTTCGTTAACGATGATTCTGGTCGCCTGGGTTAAAGTATTTCCTTTTTTGTAAGCGCGCTTTAATAATAAGATAAGTTCAGTTCCAAACACAGAATCTTTAAACTCTTCTTCAAACTGAGAAATTAAGAAATCATCTTCGACTTTTATTCTGCCAACTGCTCCACCCGATTTCGCTTTGGTTTCGTAATAATGATCTTCTGTTTTAAAATGATTGATCTCCTCAAAATCGTGATCTTCTGAAGCCAGCCAAAATAAAGGCACAAAATTCTTTGACGGAAATTTTCCATTTAAAAATTCAGCCAATTTAATGGTCTGCAAAATTTTGTAAATAAAGAAAACCGGTCCGGTAAAAAGGTTCAACTGATGTCCGGTTGTTACCGTAAAAGTTTGTTTTGACTCCAACTTTCTTAAGTTAGATTGCTGTTGTTCCGATTGAGGAAGAATAGTATGCTGCTCCTGTAGAACTTCGCACAGGACTTTTCTATGATCCGCAGAAAAAGACTGCTCTTTTAATTGAAATTGTTGTTCAATATTCTCAACATTAAAGAACTGAGATTCAAATCCAGAAATATTTTGAGTCAGAAAATCCTTGATAAGCAAAGGAATGCTATCAATTTCTACAAAAGGGATGTTGGTTAGTATTTTCAATTTTTTTTAATAAAATGGTATTCTATATTTTTTTTAATCCCCGAAAATTTTCTTTCCCCGACCCTAAAGTGCGGAAAATTTTCTAAAGCAGATTTCAGTTCCATGTTTTGATTCTATACAAAACTGTGATTTGTTTAAAAATTGGAAATTCAACTCCCTTTAGGGCTGGGGCCATTTGAATTTTCAATTTTTTCGATCCAACTGGTGATTCTCAACAACACTGAATCAATATCATTCATAACTTCATCATTTTTAAATCTTATCACCTCTAAGCCCATTAAGGAAAGTGCTTCTGTTCTTTCGATATCTTTCGAAACCTGCTCTCTCAAAGCATGATAATCACCATCAAGTTCAATAATTAGTTTTAATTTATGACAATAGAAGTCTACAATATATAAATTTACTGGGTGTTGTCTCCTAAATTTCAAGCCTTTAATTTGGTTATTTCTTAGCTTTTCCCACAAAACTTTCTCTGAGTCCGTTTCATTGTTTCGCAATTCTTTGGCTTTTAGAAAAGAACCGAATGGTGCGCCTTTCCACATGCCGTCATCATAATTTGGGGTAAGCTTTTTTATGGCAGTTTTATTTCTTTGATTAAGATTTCACCAACGAAATTAAATTTAACTAAAAAGGTACCAAACAATTCCCAGATTTAATCGGAAATCATATAAAGGATAATATGGTGCAGTAAACGAATTATTCTTCATGAGAGTCGTATTGAGATGTTGTGCTTCTATAAAGAAAAACATTCTTTTTACTTTCAGATTAAAATAAACGTCAACTATTGGTTGTCCGCCAATTGAATAAGAATTATTGTTTGGTAAAATAAATTCATTTAAAACAGGAGAGAAATCACGTGACGCAAACTTTGAAAAATAATAGGCTTTTACTCCAGTTTGAATTTCTGCAGCATTTTTAAAGGCTTTGGTTTGATAGAAAACATTGGCTCTTCCTACGAAATTAGGCATCGGTAAAAGATCTTTGTTGCCGATCGCAGATTGAAAAAGCACTTTCGGATTCAGATGAAATTTACCGTAAGAGAAAGTGGCTTCACCACCGATCTGCGAAATATTTACCGCAGATGAACTCTGTTGTGGAAGTGATTGCGCATCTACATAAGTGTAATTGCCGATTCTAAAATAATTAGCAAAAACGCTGCTTTTAAACCATTTCAAATTAACGTCACCACCAATTTCGGTAATGCTTTGGTTTTTTGGATCAGCGAAATAATAATTGAATTTTTTATACACGGATGGATTGATCAGCAAATTAAAACTCGGTGACGCAGACTGGAAATTCACTTTTGCATTCACAAAATAGTCAGGGATCGGCTCGAATCGGACTATATTCTGGGAAAGAATAAAACTGCCGAACTCTTTTCCGCTGGAGAATTCTAAATTTGAGTTCAAAGCTACTTTATCCCAAAGATTAATAACCAGATTTCCGACCGCACCAATTCTGTTTTCCGAAAGTTCTTCTGGGAAATTTAAAAAAGCTGGAAAAGCTGTCCCAACTCCTAACTTGATCATTTGATGACGAACTCCTGCATCTAATTTGAAATTTTCTTTATCAAATAGAATGCTTACCGTATTGCTTAAATTCTTAGAATATTTTTTTGAAGACGACGGATAATCATACAATTCTAAAGGATCTGTAAAATAGTACCTTTCAGGTGATTGCTGATTGTAGAAATATTTATTTCCCTGATGGAAAATGGTATGTCGAATTTTGAACGGAAACTTTTCAGAAGTAAAAGGTTTAAATTCATGAGAGAAATAATATCGTCGATATGCAAACTGAGAATTAGAATTATTGAGATTAACTTCTAAATTCTCGCGGTTATTAAAGTCGGAATCTCCATTGAGAAATAAATTCAAATCGGCAATCCCACCATTTTCCTGATTATTCACATTCTGATGGATAAAATGGGCGAAGGCTTCGTATTTCCCGTTTTTAGAAAGATAATGGCCGGAGAACAAAACCTCATTGTTTGCCGCCAAGGAATTAAGATAATGACCTTGCGAGCGAAGTCCTGTATATTCTACAGCAAAGTTGAATTCTTTACCAATATTCTGCGTGTACGTCGACTGCAGCACGGCACCATTTCGCACGGAATTATGATAAATAAAAGCCGTGGTTGGTGTTTTCACGTCGTAATATTGAACATCCGATATTCTTTTAAGAAGATAAGATTTATTGGTTGGCAGCAACGACAGATTTTGTTCAGGATCGACTTCAAATACCAAAGGATTAAAGCCAGAACCCACATTGGCGAACTGTACTTTTCCGAAATTATCGCGATTGTTGTATTGCGAAAAAATGAAAGTTTTATCATGGGTAAAGGCAGTATCAAAGATTTTCTTCTCTGAAAACTGGGTTCTGTAGGTATAATCGTAGATGGTAGGTTTAAAGACTTTCAGGGAATCTTTGAAGCCAGAATCAACAACTAAAGTGTCGCCAGGTTTTACACGGTTAGAGTCGGTTTTATTGACAACCTGTGCGTTAAGGTGATAACTAAAAAGAAAAAGGCAGAAAAGGATGAATCTCATTCGATTTGTTTGGTGTACAAATGTATGAAATATGGTGAAATAAAAAAGGACTGTAATTTTGATGATTACAGTCCTTCTATTCTAACCTAAAAATATTTTAGTTATATCCTGGATATTGTTTTAAATTTTCATTAGAGTTTAAAGCTCCCTGAGAAACTGGCAACACAAACAATTTGTCATTGGCTGCAAGATCACAAACCGAACAGTTCGAAGGTCTTGAAAGCGGCTGATTGTATCTTTTAAGATCTAAGAATCTTTGTCCTTCTCCGTAAAACTCCTTGCTTCTTTCTGCTAAAATATCTGCCAACAAATTAGTACCAGTGTACGTAACACCACTTCTGGAAGTAGCAAATGCATTCAATTCTATAAGAGCTTGAGCAGTTTGTCCTGTTAAAGATAAAGCTTCAATTCTATTCAAATAAGCTTCTGAGAATCTAAGAATTTTAATGTTTCTATAGTATCTACCTTCTGAAGAAATTTGTGGATACTTGTTGGTCCAATAGCCTCTCGGCGAATCTACCGTAATCGCAGGTGTACCTACTTGAGTTAACAAAGCTGATGAAACCGCCGCAGAAGGCCCTTTTCTCACATCACCTACTGCAAAACTGCTGTAGAATGTTTCGTTAAACAAGAATGCCTTTTTTGGATCTAATCGGTAATAATATCCCGGCAAAGAAATATTGGCTCCAATTCCATTTACTCTATTGGTATCTGAAGTCAAATCTAATTCCCAAACTGTTTCTGGCTGATCTTCAGACACGCCATCATTTTGCGCGGCAAAATACTGATTGTAAGTTGTAGCAAGAACGGCATTTTCACTTCCAAATGCTCCTCCTTCACTTGCTGCAAAATCTCTAACTTCTGTCGAAAGTTGTAGTGCTAATTGTGCGTCACCGGCAGCTCTTCTAGTCAGATATACTTTTGATAATAATAATTTAGCTGCATTTACGCCTAACGTAGTTTTTGGTCCAGAGAGTTCTGCATTCATCATTCCATCTTTCAAGTCAGCGATAATCTGATCGTAAACCTGTGCAATTGTGGCACGTGCTGGTTGAATACTCGCATCATAATTGGTCGTAACCAACGGAACTCCATATTCTGGGTTTAAACCAGAAGTTGGCGAAGCGGAATAATAATTCACTAAAGTAAAGTAAGCCAGTCCCCGAAGAATTCTTGCTTCTGCTTTTATTCTTGTAAGACCAGCACTATTAGGCACAACAGTGTTATTGATCACGAGGTTACAGTTGGCAATAACGCCATATAAACCGTCATACATTGAACTGAAATCACTTTGTTGCGTCGAGTTAAAATTAAAGTTGTAAGAATTTAAAAATGAGGGATTTTGGTTGGTAAACATTTTATCTCCCATAATATCTCCCAAAACCATCGTTCTCACGCCATAAACACTTGTCGATGAAATTGATAAGTACCCACCGTTAAGAATCTGCTGTAGTTTAGCTTCTGTATTGATGTTCTCAATCTCATCTAAACTTGGCGGAAATAAATCTAAGTCTCGCTCGCTACATGAATTTCCCGCGATTAGTAGCGCTAACGTTGATATAATTAAAATATATTTTTTCATATTAATTTATTTTTTGCGGTTAAAAACCTAATTGAATACCAAATGATATGGTTCTGATCACCGGTGAAGAATACCAATATCTTCCCTTACCAACCCAAGACCAAGAATTGGAAGTTGACTCTGGATCATAGTTTAAGTCTTTATCAAACACGTAAGTTAAAAGATTGGTTCCTCTAGCGTAAATGGTTAAATTATTGATTCCGGAAGCTTCTTTAAAAATATCTCCGAAAGAATACGCTAATTTCATCTCTTTCAATCTGATATGATCTCCTTTGTTCAAGAAACGGGATGATTCTAATCTGGATTCGCTTGGGTTGTTGATCAACGCTTTTGGATTGTCTGTACTGTAGTTTTCTGCACCTGGCGCATCGGTCCAGCTATTGTACAATGCATCTTTAATTTGATTTCTGTTCGGGAAACGACCGTCATGGATCGTGTAAGAGTGAACTCCATTTTGAACATAAAAATCAAACTGTCCTGCAATTAGGAAACTTAACGTGGTGTTTTTATATTTGAATTCATTGGTGATTCCGACATTATAGGTTGGGAAGGCGTTTTTACCTAACCATGCTTTTTCAGCATTTGTTTTCACATTGGTCACGGCAGTTCTCGTTCCGTCGGTGTACCACAATGCATCACCAGCTTTAATATTATTGGCAGCATCATTGGCTTGTGCTACTCCAGCCCAGATCCAGGTGTAGTATTCTCCCAATAAATGACCTGGCGCCAAGGCTACCAACTCGTTACTTCCATCAGAAGTGTCACCACCAAAAGTTGCAATATCAACGTTTAATTTTTGAACGATTGATTTTCCGTAAGAACCGTTTGCGTTGATAGACCATCTGAAGTTTTCAGTTTGAACCGGGATTGCATCAACCACGACTTCAAATCCACGGTTGCTGATATCTCCAACATTCGCATAGTAAGATCCTGGACCTCCTGTTTCTGCAGCAGGAAAGGCATAAAATATTGCTTCTTTTGTCAGTTTATCATAGTAATCCATGGAGAATTTCAAACGATCGTTGAAGAATCCAAAGTCGGCTCCAACATCAAAATGTCCGGATTGTTCCCAGGCTAAACTTCTGTTACCAGGAGTTGAAATGAAACCGTAACCATTCTGTCCACCATAACCGATTTGAGAGTTGTACCCCAATGTTGCAAAAGCATCATACTGAGATCCCCACTGATCAGCGTAAGGAATATTTCCCAGAACTCCATAACTCGCTCTTAATGTTAAAGAAGAAAAAGCATTAGGAACAAAAGTTTCATTCATTACATTCCAAGATCCACCAACGGACCAGAAATTTCCGAATTTTTTATCGCCTAATGTTGAGTTCCCGTCACGTCTGATTTGTCCTGAAAGCGTATACTTACTATCTAAGGTGTAATTTAATCTACCGAAGTAAGATATTTGTCTCCAGGCGTAATCAGAATTATCTACCAATACTTCATCAGCAAACTGAAAATCCTGTCTTGGATCATTCATCGTAAGAGAGAACGAGTACAGATTATTGTAGGTATGATCTTGAAACTCCATACCAGCATACGCCTGAAGATTGTGTCTGCCACCAAAAACATTACGGTATGATAAGGTGTTTACCCAGTTCCAGTCTAAGATTGTTGAACGGGCGTCACCGAAAAATCCTTTATCATCTTCCATTCCGATAAATACAGGGTGACCTGCGAGACCGAACTGTCTTTCAGTCATAAACGAAGCCTGTAAACCGTATAATGAAGTGAAGTAAAAGTTTTTAACAAACTGATATTCTGCATTAACTGAAGCAATAAATGAATTGATGGTCGATTTTTGACCGGTTTCTTCTAAAATCGAAACTGGGTTAAATCCGGAAGTCAGTTCATTACTATCTGTAGGCCAAGTATCTTGGTTATAAACGCCATTTTTATATATTGAACGCCAAGGCGAAAGCATAATTGTAGAAGTTACGGGATTCGCCGAAGCCCGACCTCCGAAATAGGTGTTTCTTTTAATATTGGAATAATTGACATTCAAGCCGAATTTCAATTTTTCAGAAGCCTTGTGATCGATCGCCATATTCAAACTTAATCGGTCGAAAGACGAAGATTTAACCAAAGGGCTATTGTTGTAATAAGATCCACCAATTCTAAATGAAGTATTTTCTCCACCACCACTTGCTCCGAAATTGTAAGTATTGACTACTGAAGAAGTTCTGTTCACTTCTTTGGACCAGTCTGTAAAGTCGCGAGAAGTTTTGATTGGTTCGTCAATGGGAATATACTCATCATAATAGTATTGAGTAGCTTCCGCCAAATCGGTAAATGTTCGGGCAATCCCGTTTCCTCCCTGAGAGTTCCACATTAGAATACCTCCGTATTTTAAATACTCTTCACCATTCATGAGCTCCATTTTATCGAAGGCTCTATCCTGAACACCGGTTTCAGTCGAGAATTCGAATCTGGTTTTCTGATTATATTTCCCTTTTTTGGTGGTAATGATAATTACTCCATTGGCACCACGTGAACCGTAGAGTGCCGTAGAAGATGCGTCTTTCAAAACAGTTACCGATTCAATCGCGTTGGGATCTATAGAAGCCAACGGATTCCACGATTCCATCATGGATGCGTTATCGGAACCTTTACCAACCACTACTCCATCAATCACGTATAAAGGATTTGGAGTTCCGATAAGGGAGCTTACTCCTCTAATCGTAATCATGTTCGAAGAGCCGGGATCACCACTCGCAGAGGAGAAGTTCAAGCCGGCAACTCTACCGTTCAATACATCATCAACGGATGAAAATGGGGTAGATTCGAAATTAGCTTTAGAAACGACATTATAAGCTCCGACTTTTTGGGCTGGATCTAACTTAATCCCGCCAACCAAAATCACTTCCTGAATGTCTTTGACTTTTCCAGCCGTATCTCTCTTTGCTTTTTGAGCCATTACCGTATGTCCAGCGAAGAACAATACACCAACAGTTAAAACTCGTAATTTTACATTCATATTAACACACTTTAATATATTTAATGTGACAAATATGTTAATATTTTTTAACAAATGCAAATTTTATTCAAATAATGACAATGTTTTTTTTAATTTGTTAATGAAACCACTACAATGGAGTGATATTGTTTGTGAAATGATAATTGAACTCTTTGTTAATGTTTTGTTAAACGCAAAACTCAAAAATTATATATCATGCATGAAATCTTTATTACAAACAGCATACTTTATCAACGTGTCCTTTCTTATCCATCTATTAATTTATTAATAAAATCAATAATTTCAAATCATCAGTATTGTAAAATATTTCGACCGAAGATCTGCCTCACAAAAAAGTCGCCTCTACGGTTGTAGAGGCGACTTGCAATATAATATAACTGTTATTAAAACAATTGACTATCTATCGTTATTGATACTTGCTGGAATGTTTGGATTCGCATCAATTTCTGACTGAGGAATTTTTAAGAAGAATCTCTTATCATCCGGCATCAAAGGATTGTTAGCCATTGGCAAACGGTGAACACCACCGCCGTCTCTTGGCAAACCTTTTCTTAGTCTTTTGGCATCATACCATTCAACTCCGATTTCTCCGTATAATTCTTTTCTTCTCTCTACCATAATTTCATCTAATAAAGCCTGACCAGAATTAGTTGATTTTACTGCTGTAGCATCTCTATTCGCCTGTAATTCAAATAATAAATTATGTGCCGCAGTAGGATTGGTATAATATAAAGCTTCCGCCTCAATTAGAATCATCTCCGGAGTTCTCATTAAAGGAACATCTGAATCAAATCCGAATACAAATTTCTTTGTATATACTTTTCTAAAATCAGTACGCGTCGTCGTTACAAAAGTATTTCTTACATCAGTAGCAGTAAATAAGTTTTTAAAGTTTGCGTTGATGTACGTATTGTTATACGCAGATTCTGTTTGAGTAAAGAAAGCGTGAGGAGCTGTGTAGTAATACGCTGACTGATCATCAGTCTGCGGACTAGCTAGCATCCACTCTACACCTGCATCCATATTACTGAATCCGTTTTTGTAAACTTGTGGAGACAATGCAGCGGATACGTTACCACCGTAAGCTGCGTTAGCATTTTCTGCTGCCTTCGCCCAATTTCCCATTACCTGGTAAACACGTGCAGCAATACCATGCGCAACTTCGCTATTGAAATAAGATTTGTTCATACGATCGTCGCTACCCATTGCTAAAGATTTTTCTAAATCTGAAATAATGAATGCGTACATATCAGCTTGAGTAGACATTGCTTTACCTTCTAACTGACTTGGTTTGTCATAGATCGGAGGTGCTGGTGCGGCAGTATCATATTTATAAGTATGCTGGAATTCCAAACTTAACTCAAAATAAAAGAATGCTCTCATTGCATAAGCCTGACCTAAAAGTGGAGCTTTATCTGCTGCTGAAATTTGAGTACTTTCTTCCAAACCTTCAATTAATGCGTTGGTTTGGTTGATTAAGAAGTACAAGAAGTTCCAAGTAAATGCTGTTCTTCTGTAGTTCGGCTCTCTGTTATCATTTTGATAATCAGATTGAAACCAGCTTCCAGAATTCACAACATCGTTTCCTTTGTTGGTTCTTGCAAAATACATTGAACCTAAATTCCCTGTATCTGTAGCTGTAAATTGCGCACGTGTATTTCTTAAAATACCAGCAATAAACGCTGTTGCACCCTCTTTAGATCCAAAAACCGTTTCTGGAGAAACACTGGTTGTTGGTTGAGGTTCATTCAAATACTCATCACGGCAAGATTGAAAAGTGACCAAAATTGCGAATAGAGCAATTATATATGTTTTAAAGTTTTTCATATGTATATATAACTATTAATTATTAATTATTAAAATCCTACTGTTACCCCTAACGATAAAGTTCTTGACTGGTAAGAGCGGCTGTCTGTAGTTCCAGAAATAGACTGCTCAGGATCAATACCTTTATGTGATTGCCACGTCCAAACATTGTCTCCTTGAACGAAGATTCTGAACTGATTAACACCAAATGCATCAAGCATATCTTTGTTGATATTGTAACCCAAAGTTAACGATTTCAGTCTTACATAATCATTTTTAAATAAGAATCTTGTTGAAGTCGCATTGTTGTTATTCTGTGTCTGAATGTTCATAGGAACATCAGTTACATCACCTGGGTTCTGCCAAGCGTTCATCACGTCAACAGACTGTTGGTAACCTGGTCTTGCAAAACCAGCCATCAATGATTGGTAAGTTGAATCGAATACGTAGCTACCAAAACTGTAGTTAAACAATACGTTCAAATCAACTGGACCTACTTTAAAGTAGTTGGTTAAACCTCCGAAGAAATCAGGGATTGAACTTCCTGCATATACTTTGTTATCCGCTTGGTTAGCTAAAGTGTAGTCCGTAGTAACTTTTCTACCTATTACAGCACCGTTAGCATCTACATCATTAATAAACCAGCTTCCCATTCCTGTTTGAGCATCAACACCCGCCCATTCTGGAATATAGAAATCAAAGATCGATCTACCCACTTCATATCTTTTCGTACCATTTTGGAAAGATGCCTGATTTAATTCAGTCAACTTATTTTCGTACGTAGAAAGGTTGAAGTTTGTTGTCCACTGGAAATTAGCGTTATTAAAGTTTTTTGAACTTAAGTTAATCTCCCAACCGTAATTTTCGATTGCTCCAATGTTATCTAAATAAGTAGTGTTACCTACAGATCCTGGAGTTGGTCTTGAATAAATTAGGTCTTTAGATTCTCTTTTGAAATAATCTACGTTACCTGTAATTCTGTTTTTAAATAAACCGAAATCAACACCCACTGTTGAGCTGATACTCGCTTCCCAAGTTAAATCGTAGTTTGCAGGAGCATCTAAAATAACTCCTGTTTGCCCTAACTGATTGTTACCTGCAGAGAACAAAGTTTGGTAAGGGAAATAACTTTCTGCACCATCTCTGATGATTTTGTTGTTCCCTAATTCACCGTAAGATCCTCTGAATTTCAAATAGTTGATTACGCTGTTATCTGCTAAGAAGTTTTCTCTTGAAACAATCCATGAAGCTCCTAAACCATAAAATTCTCCTTTTCTAGTATCTGGTGAAAATTTGGTAGAGCTATCCTGGCTAAATGTTCCTTCTAAGAAATATTTATTTTTATAGTTATAAGTAGCACGTCCTAAGTAACGAACTAATCTTTCTCTGTTTACATAACCACCGATACTTTCTGGCACTGTTGAGGTGTTTAACACGTCATTTCCTGGTAAGAATCCAGTTCCTTGAGCCTGTAAGTAATCATAAGTGTATTGATACACTTCGAATACCCCTTGTAAACCGATGTTGTGATCACCAAAGCTTTTATCATAATTCAAACTGTTGGTAAAGTTAATAGTCTTACCTAGAGCTCTGATCTGAGATACACGACCACCTACAGAAGCGGCTGCACCTACAGCATAGTTATCATAGGCTTTTTCATCAAACATAAACTGTTCGTAAGCCAATTGAGTTCTGAATGATAAATCTTTTGCAAGATCGATCTCTGCAAAACCGTTTACAGTAAAGTTGCTTCTCTTAACGATGTCATAGTTGTTGTATAAAGCACCAACTGCATTTTCGTTTTCGAATAATGGTCTCTGTGAATTTAATGTTCCAGCACCATTAGCACCATAATCATAAATATTGTTTCCAAAACCATCTTTGATCAAAGATCCGTTTGCATCTCTTCTAAAAATAGGATAAATGTTCGGCAAACTGTAAATCCACTGGATCGAACTTCCATAAGTATTCCCAGACTGGATTGGTAGGTTTGAAGAAGATGAACTAAATGAAGAGTTCATTCCTACTTTTAAATAATCTTTTACTTTAGACTCTAAATTCAAACGAATACCAGTACGCTCAAAGTTTGAACTTTTCACTGATCCGCTTAGATCTAAATAATCTGCAGCTAAGAAATAAGTTGTTTTCGCATCACCACCACTGATATTAAAACGGTGTTCTTGTTTGAAAGCTGCTTTGTTCAAAATTGCTTTCTCCCAATCAGTATCCCAAAGCAAGTTTGCTCCAGCTACTAAATTTCCGTTTGCATCAATTGGGTTCGCTACGTTGTAAGGATTATACCCTAAACTGTTAATTAAAGTATTGGTTGCAGCTTGACCTGGATTAGCAACACCTTCAGCAATTTTAGCATTTTTGATTGACTGCCATGAATATTTCATGAAATCTGCACCACCTAAAGTTTCGTGCAATTCAACTGCAGGCATCCCAACTCCGATTAAAGAAGTCATGGTTGCTTGAGGTCTTGCATTCAATTTACCTTTTTTGGTAGTAATGATAATAACTCCATTAGAAGCTCTTGAACCATAAAGTGCTGTAGAACCAGCATCTTTTAAAACGGTCATCGACTCTACTTGATCCTGAGAGATATTATTAATATTCCCATTAAAAGGAGAACCATCTAAAATAATTAATGGCTGTGTACTTGAGTTAATAGATCCTACCCCTCTAATATAAATGGATGGATTATTACCTGGCTGACCACCAGTAGTAATAATATTTACACCAACTGCCGTACCCTGCAAAGCTGCAGTAACACTGGGAGCTTGTTGGTTAGCAATTACTTTCTCGTCAACAGTAGTAACAGAACCAGTGATGGCCTCTTTCTTTTGTTTACCAAACGCTACAACTACAACCTCTTCAATATCTTGAACTTTGGCTGAATCTTTCTGCGCCATTACCGCTTGTCCTGTAAAGAACAGAACACCTACGGTTAAAACTCTTAATTTCACATTCATATTAACACTTTTTAATATATTTAATATGCAAATATGTTAATTATATTTAACATAAACAAGTTAACTGCATGTTAAACAGTAATATAGAAGAAATCAATCATTATGTCAAAATCATTTTTTTAAGCTTATCGCTCTACAATTAACAACAAAACATCTTTAAATTTTTCGATAAATCAACAGAAAACGCGCATTTTTACCAAACCGGAAATTAAACAGCCAAACGTTAAAGTTCTGCAGGATTCTTTTAAATAAATAAATAATGTTTAAAGAACATCAATTTACAAAATCAGAAACATTGGCTGTATACCAGTCTGTTAGGTGCTTTCATAAACAAAAAGAAACCGCCATTACTGACGGTTTCCTTTTGAAAAATTTAATAGGAAAGATTTTATTGATCTTTCATTTGACGTTCTTAAAGATCGTTTTGTTTAACTAAACCTTTTGAAGCATCAATTTCTGATTGTGGAATCAACCAAGTCCATCTTTTGTCTCCTGCAGGTACTGTAACTAAATTGTTAATTACAACCGGAGCAAAATTAGTTCCTGTTCTATCTAAAGGTAAATTAAGTCTCTTTAGATCTAAGAATCTGAAACCTTCGCCCCAAAGCTCTAATCTTCTGCTGTTAAGAATCTCATTGATATAAGCTTGACCAGTAGTGGTAGCTCCAGCATAAGAAGGATTTCTATTCTTTTCGAATTGATCAAAAACGATTTTCGAATCTGCTTCCCTACTAGCTCTCGCTAAAGCTTCAGCTTCGATCAGATACATTTCTGCAGATCTCATCAAAGGAATATCTCCTAAACTTACACTGTTATCAACCGTACCAGCACCATTTACAGAAAGGTATTTCTGAGAAGTATAAGGAACTCTTGAGTAAGTTGAAGGTAAGTTTAATGAAGTATGAAGTCCAGTTGGATCGATTACCTGAGTTCTAACATCTGTTGCTGCGAACTGATTAAACAATAACTTGTTTACCACTTTTGGAGCTTGACGAATTTGTGAAGAGTTATAGTTTCTTGACATATAAGCCATGTAGTTTCCAAAATAATCAGAGGTGGTATCAAGAGGTTTGTAACCCCACATCCATTCTCCGTTTGTATAATTATTGAATCCCGCTTTATAAGTTGCGTTACTCATCAGCGCGAAACCTGCTCTTGCTTCTTTAGCGTAAGTAGCTGCCTCAGGATATTTTCCTTGAGTTAAAGCCACTCTTGCCATCAATCCTTTTACCACATCTGCATTGAAATGTGATTTGTTAGATCTTGCTTTACCCGAAAGTAAAGTGAAAGCAGCAGTAAGATCATTGTTAATAGAGGTATAAACGTCTTCAACAGAAGCTCTTGGGATTGGATCAAAGGTAAGATCTAATCTCAACGGCACTCCTAATTGTGCATTATTACCACCCGCAACATATCTATTTGCATAGATTTGAGTAAGCATATAGTAAGAGAATGCTCTAAATGCGTGGGCTTCACCCATCACTTTATCTTTAGCTGCTTGATCACCTGGAACGGTAGGAGCGTTGATAATAACGATGTTCGCCATTCTGATCTGCTCGTAATAGAAATCATACGGGTAGAATAAGTTTCCTGAATTTGCATTAGCATTATCCAGCCATCTGATGGTGCTTACATACCAGTTAGGACCAGTAGCAGGGAAAATTAGATCTTCACCCATTACGTCCATATAAATCATGATACCGATATTCCCGTTTTGACCTTGACTAGAGTTTTGTCTCAGGTGCATATTTCTGTGCATACCGTTGATAATTGTCGTAAGATTCTCAATAGAACCTGAGGCCAATTGCTCACTTACTGCATCAGTTGGATCTGTTTCCAGATAGTCTCTTTCGCATGATGAAACCATGCTTAATACCACTGAAGCAGCAGCAAGAAAGATTGTTTTTTTATTAATAAATTTCATTGTTCAATTTTTTAGAAAGTTGTACTTAATCCAAAAGTTATAATTCTGGAAGGAGAATATCTGTTGCTTACAGTACCATTAAATGATTGGTAAGGCTCTAAACCGGCTCTCTTGCTGGATAACCAAAGGTTTTCACCACTTACAAATATTTTCAAACTATTCATTCCAACGTTTTTCACGACATCTTTGTTGAAGTTATATCCGAAGGTCGCGTTTCTCAGCATTACATAACTTGCATCAACCAACCATCTGGATGACCCTGCACCAGCGTCAGTATAACTTGCTGAACTCAAAATAGGAACATCAGTTATTTGTCCAGGAGTGGTCCATCTGTCTAGCATATCTGCGTGAGCAGCACCACCTTGTGGGTATGCACTCATAACGTTAGCATAGTTAAGATCGTATATTAACCCACCAAATTGGTAGTTAAATGCTGCAGATAACTCAAAGTTCTTAACACTAATTGTAGTAGATAAGTTACCGAAGAAATCTGGAATCGCAGATCCTTGGTACTCATACAATGCTTTCGCTTGTTTCGTCGTAACCAAAGTCCCGTTTACTGTTCTAACATCAGCATCAGTTAAGGTAGGATACTTCGCTTGATCTAAAACATACAATCCTGCTCCGTCTGAAGGATCAACACCATACCAGGTTTTCAGCCAGAATGCATATAGATCTTTACCAACCATTAGTTTTTTACTACCGTTGATGATTTCATCCTGTGGAAGTTTAGTGATCTCATTTTTGTAAGCAGTACCGTAAGCATTTACAGTCCATTTTACATTTTGGTTTTTGATCACATCTGCGCTAAGGGTAATTTCATAACCTTTGTTCACCAAATTACCAATATTGGTTTGAATACTGTTTCCATCAATACCTCCACTCACTGGTGCTGGAATTGGGAATAGCAAATCTCTGGTTTCAGAATTATAATATTCTAAAGTACCTCTAACTCTTCTGTTAAATAATTCGAATTCTAAAGCAACATCTGTTTGTGCTTTAGTTTCCCAGGAAATGTTTGGATCTGCTACAGTGCTCAAAATAATTCCTGGCTCTGTTCCATTGTTAAAACCTAAACCAAACAAAGACTGGTAAGCATACCAAGTATTAAGGTTGTCATTTCCTACCTCACCATAAGATCCTCTTAATTTTAAGAAGTCGATCGCTTTCACGTTGCTGATGAAATTTTCTCTAGACATTACCCAACCTGCACCAGCAGACCAGAATGAAGCCCATCTAACATCGGTTGCGAATCTTGAAGACGCATCCCAACGAATTGAACCTTCTAATAAATACTTCTCCTGGAAGTTATAGTTTACTCTACCAAACCAGCTTTCTTTTGTTCTGCTGTCATATTGAGAGTTGCTGGTTGTATTATCTACAAAAGCACCAAATTCATAAGATCCTGCGATACTTTGATTTCTCTTGTAACCATACAAATAATCACGTAAAAAGGCACTGTTTTCATGACCTCCAAGTACGGTAACGGAATGATCACCAAAAGTTTTATCATACGTTAAAGTCTGGTTGAAAGTATAATCACGGTTGAAATAAGCAGTTCTTCCCGCAGCTCCAATACCAATAGCATCACCGATGAAAGTGTTGGTATAGGTTTTATTAAGCGTTCCTCTGTAATTATAAGCTCCGTTTGTTCTAAAGGTTAGTTCTGGCAAAAGTTTAACTTCTGCGTAAACATTTCCTTGTGCATTATAAGTATTGGTTGTATTATCATTCAATAAAGTTTCCCAAACTACGTTACGTCCTGAAGCAGCATCTGGTCCTCTTAAGGCTCCAGCATCATATAAAACTTCACCATCTGGTCCGTACAATCTTTCACCAGTTACCGGATCATGTTGGTACGGGCTGTAAATAGGTCCCATAGTTCTGGTCCAACGGTAAGGATTGATAAATGAAGCATTACTGTCAACACCATCAACTGCGTTCGATCCGCTACTAACAGAAGCGTTTAAACTTGCTCCTAACTTTAACCATTCTTTTACTTGAGAATCAGCGTTAAGACGCAAACCGATTCTTTCAAAATCTGATTTTATTAAATAACCTTCTTCTTTCAAATAGTTAACAGATGAGAAGAAAGTACTTTTGTCATTACCACCACTAAAGCTTAAGTTATGATCTTGTCTGATTCCTACTCCGATTAAAGGATCTGCCCAATTGAAATCGTTATACTTTAAAGTAGCATTTGGATTAAACACTCCATCTACCACTAGTTGTGCATCTGGAACATTAAATACATTGGTTTTAAGATTCCCTGAAATTAAGTTAGCAGAAGCATAAGCATTTGCAGTGGCTAATGTCTGACCAGCTACTGCTAATCTTCCGTTTCTCATTGCTTCCCATCCTAATACGTAGTAATCAGCTGGTCCAACTCTGTCATACTCCTGTACGAATCTGCTGATGATACCAGTACTGGTGTTGAAGGTTACTTTAGAAGAGTTCTTTTTTCCTCTTTTAGTCGTAATCATAATAACTCCGTTGGCTGCAGATGAACCGTATAGTGAAGTTGAAGCTGCATCTTTCAATACGTTCAAACTTTCAATATCATTTGGATTAATTGAGTTTAAGTTTCCTGGGAAAGGAACTCCATCTACAATAATTAAAGGCTCATTGGATACTGAATAAGATCCTGCTCCTCTAATTCTGATAGAAATACCATCTCCTGGCTGTCCACTTCCTGAAGCGACCTGGATTCCTGCTCCAGCTCCATCTAAAGATTGTAGCACGTTGGAAATCGGTCTGTCCTCGATTTTTTTAGAATCAATCTGAACGTTTGATCCTGTCAACGTAGATTTCTTCTGAACACCGTAGGCAACAACTACAACTTCCTCAATATTTTGAGTTTTAGTTGAATCCTGCTGCGCAACTACCGCTTGCCCTGTAAAGAACAGTACACCTGCGGTTAAAATTCTTAATTTCACATTCATATTAACACATTTTAATATTTAAAGCGCAAATATGTTAATTAAATTTAACATAAGCAATACAGTGATGTGTTATATTTTCAATATCGAGAGAATTAATGATAATTATATAACAATTAAAAACATTTAATGTAAAAATGTTTCCCATTTTCGATCATTTATTAAATTTTTGTTAGTTTCAGTATATTCTTTTTACGGAAAAGGTGGTGCGTAAAAAGCTATTTAGAACAAGTATGAATTACAACGCACAAAAAAACCTGCTAGAATAGCAGGTTTTGTATCATATTTAAAGAATTACTTTAACTTTTTCTTCACTGAAATTTCTTCGTAAACCTCTAAGATGTCTCCAACTTCAATATCATTGTATCCTTTGATATTCAGTCCACATTCGTAACCTTTGGTTACTTCCTTCACATCATCTTTGAAACGTTTCAAACTTTCCAGTTCTCCTTCGAATTTTACGATTCCGTCTCTCAGCAATCTGATCTTAGAATTACGGGTTACTTTTCCGGTAAGAACCATACAACCTGCAATGGTACCTACTTTCGTAATTTTGAAAGTTTCGCGTATTTCTACGTTACCAATCACCTGCTCTTTGATCTCAGGGGAAAGCATACCTTCCATCGCTTCTTTAACTTCATCAATCGCTTTGTAGATAATAGAATAGGTTCTGATCTCGATCTCTTCTTTATCAGCCAATTCTTTCGCGTTAACACCTGCTCTTACGTTGAATCCAATCATAATTGCATCTGATGCTGCCGCTAATAATACATCTGACTCTGTAATCTGTCCTACACCTTGGTGAATAATTTTCACGCTGATCTCTTCCGTAGATAAACTTTGAAGCTGATCAGATAGCGCTTCTACAGAACCATCAACATCACCTTTAAGGATAATATTCAATTCTTTGAAGTCTCCTAAAGCAATACGTCTTCCCAGTTCATCCAGAGTTACGTGTTTCTTAGTTCTAACTGATTGTTCACGTTGCAATTGCTCTCTTTTGGTTGCAATTGTTTTCGCTTCTCTTTCGTCCGCGAATACTCTAAATTTATCACCTGCAGTTGGTGCGCCATCTAAACCTAAAATAGTTACCGGAATTGATGGTCCAGCTTCCTCCATGGTTTTTCCTCTTTCATCAAGGATGGCTTTTACTTTACCGTGATTTT
This sequence comes from Flavobacteriales bacterium UBA5040, assembly GCA_002415135.1. GTDB lineage: Bacteria > Bacteroidota > Bacteroidia > Flavobacteriales > Weeksellaceae > Kaistella. The sequence goes on from DIBY01000023.1 coordinate 73,171, forward strand.
TCCCGGCAAGTACATAATCCCCAACTTTAAGAGTTCCAGCCTGTACAAGAATGGTTGAAATATAACCTCTACCTTTATCTAGAGATGCTTCAATTACAACTCCACTTGCACTCTTATCTGGATTGGCTTTTAATTCTAAAATTTCAGCTTGTAACAATACTTTTTCAAGTAATGCATCCATATTATTACCAAACTTCGCAGACACTTCTTGTGACTGTACATTACCACCCCATTCTTCTACCAAAACATTCATTGCAGAAAGTTGTTGACGAATATTATCTGGGTTAGCGTTTGGTCTATCTACTTTGTTAATTGCAATAATCATTGGAACTCCCGCCGCTTGTGCGTGAGAAATTGCTTCTTTGGTTTGAGGCATCACATCATCATCTGCTGCAATAACAATAATTGCAATATCAGTAATTTGTGCACCTCTGGCTCTCATCGCCGTAAATGCTTCGTGACCTGGTGTATCTAAGAAAGTAATTCTTTGACCGTTCTCCAGTCTCACGTTGTAAGCACCAATATGCTGTGTAATTCCACCAGATTCACCGGCAATTACATTGGTTTTACGAACATAATCCAACAATGAAGTTTTACCGTGATCCACGTGACCCATTACGGTTACGATCGGCGCTCTGAATACTAGATCCTCGGCAGTATCGGTATCTTCTTCTAAGGCTGATTCTTCAACATCAGCATCAGAGAATTCAATGGTATATCCGAATTCATCGGCAACAAGTAATAATGTGTCAGCTTCTAAACGCTGATTCATCGTTACCATTACTCCTAATGAGAAACATGCAGATATTACTTCGGTTGGACTCACATTCATCAATGAAGCTAATTCACCTACCGTAATAAATTCTGTTATTTTCAGAGTTCTGTCAGCAGCATCGATTTCATCCTGACGCTCATCCTGTTCTCTTCTATAAACTCTTTTCTCTTTTCTATATTTGGCTCCTTTATTTTTACCGGCTTTGCTGGTCAGTTTTTCTAAAGTTTCCTTAATTTGATTTTTAACTTGTTCGTCAGTTAATTCAACTGGCATTACAGGACCTCTTCTTACTGGGCCTCTGTTACCACCTTGATATCCACCACCAGGTCGGTTTCCGCCACCTTGTCCAGGCGGGCGATTTCCTTGACCTTGTCCAGGTGGACGATTCCCTTGACCAGGACCCGGAGGTCTGTTTCCTTGAGCACCTTGAGTATTCGTACCTGTTGGATTTGGTTTTTCAATACGCTTTCTTTTCTTCTTGGCAGCGGCTGAATTCGGGGAAGGTTTTGGTTTATTAAACTGTGATAAATCAACCGTTTGTTTAAGGATCTTAACACCTTGTAACTGTTTGTAAACCGTTTCTATTTTATCTGACTCAGGAGCTTCAGCTGCTGGAGCTTCTACAACTGGCGCTGGAGTTTCTACTGGTGTAGCAACAACAGGCGCTTCCGGTGCTTTTTGCTCAGGTGCTTTTTCTGTTGAAACCTCCGGTTTTTTCGGTTGATCTTTTTTGGAAGATCTTGGTTTGTTGCCTTCTATTTTAGACAAATCAATTTTATCCAAAACTTTGAATTCCTGTTTCTCAGAAACAGGTGCTTTTTCAGAAACTGGCGCTTTCTCAGCTACGGGCGTTTCTTCAACGACTGGTTTTGGCTCTGGAGCTGGCGCGGCTGTTTGCTCTGCTTTTACTTCAGGTTTCTTTGGATCTAAGTCGATCTTCCCTAAAATTCTTGTTTCAGGTTTTTGACTTGATCTGGCTCTTATTACCTCAGGTTGCGATGGCTCTATTTCCAGCTTTTCTTCTGGAACCTTTGCAATCACTACCTCATGAGAAGCTTTTCTTTGTTCCCCGTCTTTACGGAACTCAGCTTCTAATGCAGAATATGCCGATTCTTCCAATTGAGCGTTCGGATTACTTTCCACTTCGATCCCCTTAGCATGTAGAAATTCTACGAGCCTTGTCATCGAAATATTAAATTCCTTAACCGCTTTGTTTAATCTAATTTTTGGCATGTATACTTTATACTTTTATTTTAATTTTTGCAAAGTTAACCTATTTTAACTTTATACAGAGTTTTTAGAAAAACTTAGTCTTCTAACTCCTCTTTCAGGATTCGTTTTACCTCCTCAATGGTTTCTTCTTCTAAGTCAGTGATGCTTAAAAGCGCTTCTGTTTCTTTATCTAAAATACTTTTCGCAGTATTCAATCCTACTTTACGGAACTCATCGATGATCCACTGTTCGATATCGCCTTCTTCAGTTCCCGCGAATTCTCTTAATTCAACATCATCATCTTCACTCGCCTCTCTATAAACATCGATATCATAACCGCTTAACCAAGATGCCAATCTGATGTTTTGTCCTTGCTTACCAATCACTCTTGAAATTTCTTCAACTGGAGTATAAACTAACGCATAATTGGTCTCTTCGTTGATCTCGATTTTATTGATGGTAATGTTTCCTAAAGCTCTTTTCACCATGATCTCAGGGTTTTTTGACCACTGAATCACATCGATATTTTCGTTTTTCAATTCTCTCACCACACCGTGGATTCTAGAACCTTTCACTCCAACACAAGCTCCAACCGGATCAATTCTGTCATCATAAGCATCAACCGCAATTTTTGCTTTTTCACCAGGAATACGAACTACTTTTTTCAAAATAATGGTACCGTCCTGGATTTCTGGAATTTCCATTTCCAGTAATTTCTCTAAAAATCGAGGTGCCGTTCTCGACACAATAATTTGTGGTTTTGAACCTTTAAAGTCAACACTTTCTACAATTGCACGAATGCTTTCTCCTTTTTTAAAGAAGTCAGAAGGAATTTGATTTTCTTTTGGCAAGATGAATTCATTATCATCGTCATCTAACAATATAACATGTTTGTGACGAATATGATGAACTTCACCCATCACGATCTCACCGATCTTATCTCTAAACTGATCGTATAAAACCGCATTATTATGTTCCTGAAGTTTCGTTGCTAAAATTTGTTTCAGCGTTAAAATACTTCTTCTTCCTAATTGTTCAATCGGAATTTCCACAGAAAAATCATCACCAATTTCGAAAGTTGGATCTATTTTTTTTGCTTCTGAGATTTCAATTTCTAAATCATCATCTTCAGACATTTCGTCTGCAACAATTTCTTTATTTAAAAATATCTGAAAATCTCCCTTATCAGGATTTACAATGACATCAAAATGATCATCAGAATCAAATCTCTTTCTTAAAAGAGTTTTCAATGAGTCTTCGATAATCGCCATCAGGTCAATTTTGCTGATGTTTTTGTCTTCTTTGAAATCGCCAAATGCTTCAATCAATGCTAAACCGTCCATTTATATATGTTTTGTTTTAGGTTCGAAATATAAAGTTTTTACGCTTTAAATTTAATTCAATTTATCATAAAAGAGTGCCTAATTAAAAATTATCACTCTTTTGTTTTAGAACTTTATCGCAACAAGTGCTTTTTTAATATCGGAATAAGGAATTTCGCGTTCTTCAACTACATCCATTTTTCCTTTCCCTATGTCTTTCGGTTTTCGGTATTTTAAAACTAAAGTAATGCTCTCTTCTTCAACTTTGATCAATTCTCCTTCAATTTCTGAAGAATCATTCATCAATAACTCTAGAGACCTGCCAATATTTTTTCGATATTGTCTCGGCGAGGCAAGTGGTTCGCTTAAGCCTGCACTCATCACCTCCATAGAAAAATCATGTTCGTCACGATCCATATTGAATTCGATCGCACGACTCGCATCTAGACAGTCCTGAAGGGTAACGCCATCATCACCATCCAGAATTACTCTTATATGATCAGTCACAGAAAATTTAATATCGATCAAAAATAGATCTTCCCTTTCTGCTAAAAAATCGTTTAATAATTGTTCTACCTGCGTTCTAATTTCCATAATTTCTAAAATACTCTTACGAAAAAAGGCATTCTTCCGAAGGCCTTTTCATTATAATTTCCGTAAATCCGTTGCAAATATACACAATTTTAATAAAATGACAAAATAATTGCATATTATTGAAAGTGCAATAAACAGGCAACAAACGATTAATTCTTATATTTGCCGAAATAAAAAAACTCAATTGTGAATATTACAATCGTTGGAACAGGCTACGTTGGTTTGGTTACAGGAACTACTCTGGCAGAATTAGGAAACACGGTTTACTGTGTGGATATTGATGCTAAAAAAGTAGAACGCATGAAACAGGGAGTCGTGCCAATCTATGAACCAGGTCTGGAAGAAATGTTTCTGAGAAATATTCAAGCACAACGATTATTTTTCACAACTGATATTAAAGAAGCACTTGACAAAAGCGAAGTTATTTACCTCGCTTTACCGACTCCTCCAGGAGAAGATGGCTCCGCAGATCTTTCGTATGTGATTTCTGTGGCCAATCAAATAGGTGAAATGATTACAGAGTACAAAGTGATCGTCAATAAATCCACCGTGCCTGTTGGGACCGCTGATAAAGTTCGCGAAACCATTGGTGCTAAAACAAAAATCCCTTTCGATGTCGTTTCTAATCCTGAGTTTTTACGGGAAGGATTTGCCGTAGAAGATTCCATGAATCCTGCCCGAGTTATTGTGGGAAGCGAGTCTGAGAAAGCGCAGGAAGTGATGGCAAAAATTTATCAACCTTTTACCAATATCGGAATTCCTATTATTTTCATGGATGAGAAATCGTCTGAATTAACCAAGTATGCAGCCAATTCATTTTTAGCAGTAAAGATTACCTTTATGAATGAAATTGCTAATTATTGCGAAAAGGTTGGCGCCGACGTAGATAAGGTACGTTTAGGAATGGGAAGTGACGATAGAATTGGACATCGTTTTCTGTTCCCAGGTATTGGTTACGGCGGAAGTTGTTTTCCGAAAGATGTGAAAGCATTGATCAGATCTGGTAAACAGGAAGGTTTTGATTTCCAGATCTTAGAAGCAACGGAAGAAGTGAATCAAACTCAAAAAGTAATTCTCGTTTCTGAAATTGAAAACTATTTTAAAGGAGATTTAAAAGGTAAGAAAATAGCAGTTTGGGGCTTGGCTTTCAAAGCGAACACCGATGACATCCGAGAAGCATCTTCTTTAGATAATATTAAATTGCTTTTAGAAAAAGGTGCCGAAATTACTGCTTACGATTCAATTGCTGAAGAAAACGTACGCCAGGTTTTAGCTGATGATATTTCGTATGCTCAAGACATGTACTCCGCTTTGGAAGGCGCAGACTGCTTGTTAATTGCGACGGAGTGGAGTGAATTCAAAAATCCTAACTTCGAGTTGATGGCAAAGAAAATGAACAATAAAGCCATCTTCGACGGCAGAAATATGTTCGCCTTAGAGCAAGTTGAAGATAAAGGTTTTTTCTACAAATCAATCGGTAGAAAGACTTTAAAATAAATTTTTCGAATTATTATAAATACCATCCGATTTGAAATTAAATTTACTTTCAAAAATTCTTTTCGCAGTATTGCTGGCATTTACGGTCAACAGTTTTGTGTATTTCGGATTTGCCAATATATATTCGTCCAAAATTTTAAACATCCAAAGTTTTCAGGAACAATTCCATTCCGGAATTTATCAGTATCGAATTTTAAGCGGTTATTTTTTAATCTGGATTTATGACCTTTTATCTGCATTCAATGTTGACTACGAAATTTTCAAATTAAATTTTGTAAAGCCAGATTCGGAACCGCAGATGTATTTGTCGTTCTATATTCTCAATACCTTTTTTATGATGCTTTCAGGAGCGATGATGGTATTAATTACTGAATCTAAAAATTTTGTCGCTACCTATTCAGAAAAACTGCTGATTACTGCTGTGGCAATATTTAGTCTTGCACTTTCACAGTTTGTAATTGTTCCTTATGACGTTTCAAGTTATTTTTTCCTGCTGCTATTTTTCTATTTTTTAATTCAATATTTACAGCAACCATCAAATTCGAAGTTGGTTATTTTAAGTTTCATTATTATTATTTCAACTATTAATAGAGAATCTTCCGCCTTATCACTTTCATTGGCAGCGACACTATTATTTTCAAAATTTGGACTTAAAAAAGAAACTATTTTACCAACCGCGGTTTTGGTAATAGTTTTCATATCCGCTTATTTTGGTTTAAGATTGATGAGTGAAAACTTTACAACGAACGACGGGAATTTATTAATCCAAAATTTCACAGAACCGAAGAATATTTTAGGAATCTTATTTTGGCTGGTATTTTTTGTTTTTACAATGATGTTGGCTAAAGATCAAAGAGCAGCTAAACACATTGTTTTATTCCACTTGCTTTCTTTTCCTTATTTAATCTTATGCTTCTATACTGGCATTATATATGAAATCCGTCTGTACATTCCCCTCTTTCTAACTTCTATTTTACTTACCAAAACAGAACTTTCTAAAATTCATTAATTTACCTTATTTTTGTAAAAACACTCCACCACAAATGACCGAACCTCAACAACAATGGACGGAAACGATAGAATCCAGCCACTCTTTATTCGATCTAAAGCTTACTGAAGTTTGGCGGTACAAAGATTTGGTTTATATGTTTGTAAAGCGGGATTTTGTGTCAGAATTCAAACAAACGATATTAGGTCCGATCTGGTTTTTCATCAACCCAATATTCACCACTTTGGTTTATGTTGTGGTCTTCGGAAATATTGCCGGATTGTCAACTGACGGCGCTCCAAAAGTTCTATTTTATCTTGCGGGAGTTACACTTTGGAACTATTTCTCAAATTGTCTAACCAGAACTTCGGGAGTTTTTCGGGATAATGCGTCAATATTTGGAAAAGTCTATTTCCCCCGTCTGGTAATGCCTTTAACGATTGTTATTTCTAATCTGATGAAATTTGGGGTTCAGTTCGCACTTTTTATTTCTTTCCTTATTTATTATATGATCAAAGGTGAAGTGCAACCCAACATCTGGATTCTGGCCACACCATTCATCATTATTTTAATGGCCGCATTTGCTTTGGGAACAGGAATGATATTTTCTGCTTTAACAACGAAATACCGAGATCTACAAATGCTCTTAGGCTTCGGAATCAGTTTGTTTATGTACGCGACGCCAGTAATTTATCCGTTCTCTTCTTTATCCGGAATTTGGAGAACAATCGCCATGTATAATCCGTTAACCGGGATTTTCGAATGTTTTAAATATGGCTGGCTGGGAGTCGGAGATTTTTCCGTAACCATTCTCCTAATCAGTACAGTAATCATATTTATTATTCTGGCCATCGGCACTTTGATCTTCAATAAAGTCGAAAAAGGATTTATGGATACTGTCTAAAAAAAAGAGCCAAGGAAAAAGTAAAAAGAACCAAGTGAAAACTGTGATCAAGAGCAAGTCACAAATAGTTTAAAAAATTTATTAAATAAGAAACATGCTTGCATTAAAGGCAGAAAATATATCGAAACAATACCGACTCGGACAAGTAGGAACGGGCACGCTTTCTCATGACCTCAACCGTTTCTGGCATCAGATTCGGGGAAAAGAAGATCCTTATTTAAGAATCGGAGATTCAAACGACCGGACCAGCGTCGGCGAGAGCGAATATGTTTGGTCACTGCGGGACATTAATTTTGAAATAGAACAAGGTGACGCTGTTGGAATCATCGGCAGAAATGGGGCCGGAAAATCCACGCTTTTAAAACTATTAAGTAAAGTTACCAAACCGACTACAGGGAAAATTTACACCAACGGTCGAATTGCCTCTTTATTAGAAGTAGGAACTGGATTTCACCCCGAAATGACCGGCCGCGAAAACATCTTTTTAAACGGTGCCATTCTCGGAATGACGCGAAAAGAAATCACCAGGAAATTTGATGAAATTGTAGATTTCTCGGGCGTTGAAAGATATATTGACACGCCGGTAAAAAGATATTCTTCCGGAATGTATGTTCGGTTAGCATTTGCTGTCGCAGCGCATTTAGAATCTGAAATCCTTATTGTAGATGAAGTATTGGCAGTTGGTGATGCTGAATTTCAGAAAAAGTGTTTGGGTAAAATGGGTGATGTGAGTAAGGGGGAAGGTAGAACTGTTTTGTTTGTGAGTCATAATATGGCTGCAGTAAAAAATTTATGTCAAACAGGAATATTTTTAAATAAAGGCTGCATCGATTATACAGGCGAAATTAACAGCGTTGTAGAATTTTACATGTCTAATTACGAAAAAGGTTTATTTTCAAAACATGTTTCGTTTCCGGTGCAAAATAAAAAATCCCAAATACTAAGTATTACAAATAAAAATACTGATATTTTCACACAGGACACCTTAGTTTTCGAAATTGAAATTAAAGGAAGCTCAGAACCTAATAAGGAAATGTGTATCACAGGGTCGATTTGCAATATGGAGGATGTGAGGCTTGGTTCCTTTTTTTCGAAAAACATTACCATTTCGAATAATAAATTCATCCTTGAAATTCCTAACCATAATTTAACGCTAGGAAAATATTACCTGAATCTGGCTTTATCTGAAGGTAATGTCATAAAGCAAAATCTTTCAATTGTTGATGCTCAATATAAATGTATTGGGTTTGAAATTATTGGTTTTGCACAGAGCAATGACAACAGTGTTTTTCTTAGTTGGAATCCGAATTGGGGTCACAACTATTTTGAATCTTTTATAAAATCAGTTTAAACTAATGACAAACTTCAACAATTCTTATATAGGCATACGACCAGATCTACTTAAACATATTAAAGGGAAAAATAATATTATTTTAGATATCGGCTGTGCTACTGGAAGTAATGGACGCTATCTTTTGGAACATGGTATTGCACAAAAAATTATCGGAGCAGAATATGATCAGGAAATGGCTGAAATATCTTCTCAAATTTATGATAAAGTTTATATTGGTAATTTAAATGATGACGAATTCATTAAAAAAATTTGTGAAAATACGGAGAAGGTCGATTATATTCTATTTGGCGATGTTCTGGAACATTTAATGGATTCGCAATCAGTTCTTGCACATCTAAGTACGTTATTAAAAGAAAATGGTGAAGTTATTATTTCGGTACCGAACATTTCCCATATCGAATTATTTATTCAAGTCTATATTCGTGGAACTTGGCCGAGAAACGAAAGAGGTATTTTCGATAAAACACATGTTACTTGGTTTACAAAGAAAGATGTGTACAAAATGGTAGAATCTGCTGGTTTACAAATAAAAACTTATGATTACAATCTTAGAGCAAGAGATGCGATCGGTTCAAAATTCAATTTCTGGCTTAAAGTTTTGAAAATTATTAATAAAAATTTATTTGTTTTTCAGCATATCGTAGTTGCGAAAAAAGACAAAATTAAATAATGAATGTTTCAACCGTCATTGTAACCTACAACGCCCTGCACAATAACTGGCTCTACAAATGTCTGGACTCTATTCTGCATTCCACTTTGCCAAGCGAAATAATTATTGTTGACAATCATTCGCAAGATGATACCTGTAAAGTAATTAAAGAAAAATATCCAAAAATTTTGCTGGTAGAAAATCGCAAAAATGCAGGTTTCGGAAAGGCGAACAATATGGGGATCGAAATTGCTTTAAAAAATAGCGCTGATTTTGTTCTCCTCCTCAATCAAGATGCTTGGATAGAGCCCACAACGATTGAGAATCTCGTTTCAAAAATGATTGAAAACCCGAATTATGGTATTTTAAGTCCTCTTCACTTGAACGGAAAAGGAAATGCATTAGATTATAATTTCTCTACCTATATAACGCCGGATCTCTGTAAAAATCTTTATTCTGATTTCGTTTTAAATCAAGTGAAACATCAAATTTATGAATCAGATTTTATTTGTGCAGCAGCCTGGCTGATTTCTAAAAAATGCTTAGAAGTAGTTGGCGGCTTCAGTCCTACTTTTTTCCATTATGGAGAAGACGTAAATTATGTGCAGCGCCTTCAATATAAAGGATTGAAAATTGGAGTGGCACCCAATACACGAATCTACCACGACCGCGAAGACCGGGAAGACCGGGAAGATGGCGTCTATCAGGATCAGGACAAAACCATAGAGCGTGGCATTCTTCTTAAATACTCTAATCCAGATGAAAAAAATGAAGTTCTAGAAGCTAAAAAACATCTTAGAAAACTTCTTTTTAAAAGTAAAATTCTAAATCAAAAAGATAGTATCTCTTACCTTAAAAAACGAATAGTGATTATCAATCAAAATCACCAACTTATAACAGAAAACCTTCTCCTTTCAAAAACAGATTTAAGCTATGTTTTTTTAGATCTCAACCTGTAATTCACCTCACAATCTATGCAATCATCTGACCTTGTATCCATCGTTATCCCTACTTATAACAGGGTTGAACTCCTAATAGAAACCGTGGATTCGGTCTTGGCGCAAACCTATGAGAATTGGGAATGTATTCTCGTAGATGATGGCAGCACCGATGAATCATTATTACAGATCATAGAATTCTCACAAAAAGATCCCCGAATTAAATTATTCCAAAGAATCCATTTTAACCTTCCGAAAGGTGCAAATGCATGCCGTAATATTGGAATAGAAAAAGCGGATGGCGAATATATTATTTTTTTTGACAGTGATGACCTTTTCCTTCCGAACTGTTTGTATGACCGCGTTTTATTGTTTCAACAAAACCTTGAATATGATTTTATAGTTTTTCAAGTGCAGAGTTTTTCACCTTTAGATTCAACAATTAAAAATTTGCAGACTAAGAAAAAAGAAAATTATCTAGAAGCTTTCTTATCGCATTCTTTACCTTGGTCAACGATGGGTCCAATGTTAAAAACTTCCTTTGTTAAAAAATTTGATAAATTTGATTTAGAAATGCCGCGTCTTCAGGATCCGGACTACTACACGACGCTTCTTCTTCAGGACAATATTAAATATAAGGTCTTGCATGATAATTCACCAGACTGTCTTTATCGTGCTAATGATAGCGTTCCAAATTTCAGTAACGGTTTATTTGGTTTCTATTTGTATTTGAAAAAATATCTATCGACTTCGTCAAAAGTTATCGGAGAAGAAAGGCTGAAAGCTTGTTTACGCGAATGTTATATAAAATCCTACAAATTTTACAAAATATTTTACAGAAGTGCCACATCTAAAGATCAAAATCTGATGTTTAAGTTGACTATTATGGTCTATAATGGAGATTTGATAAGTACAAAAGAAGTTATCGTGAGAGTATTCAAAATTTTCTATTTTTCTTCTTTTCAAAAATTAAATTTTTTAAAACAATATAGATCTTAGACCCCAATCATCTATTGTAGCGCCATTGAAAAAATTGAAAACCTAAAGCAGTTGGCAACGTGTTAAAAAAATCTTCTTTTTTCACACTTATCGTGAAGTCTGGTGATAAGTAGTCAACAAAACGTAAAGAAGATAATTTTTTGTACTCAGAATAACTTTCCTTCCAATGCACAGGACTTTTCTGCGCTTTCCAGTTCATCGTGAGAGTCAAGTTTTTGTAATGGGTAAAATAAGAAAGGATCAGTTTCTTTTTTTCTAGATCCTTTTCTTCCTTAAATGCATTGTTAACATATTTTGCAATGGTCAACCAGTCATCAAATGTTTTTTTAGATCGGTTATGTATAATAGATTTTTGATGTAAAAAGTAAGTATAAGTAACCTTTTTGTTGATGCCAATTTTTGTTAACCTCATATACATCATAAATGACCACAGTTCATCTTCTGCAAAAATATCAGGCACAAAATAAATTTCATTTTCTTTAATAAAATTGACCAGCAAAAGCTTGTTAACACCATAAGTAACCAGCTCAGAATTGGCGAACGCCTTAAAAATATTTTTATTCCCCTCTATAAAACGCTCGTTAGAATTAATTTTAATACAAAGAGATTTCACTCCCGTTTGTAATTGGTGACATTCAAGCTGAGAGATTGTCATTTCCGCGCCTGTTTTTTCAGCAATTTCAACCAAAGTCGAAATACAGTCATAAGTTATGGTATCATCACTATCAATAAAAAAAACATACTTTCCTAAAGCAGTATCAATACCTTTATTTCGAACCACCGAAAGACCTGAATTCTTTGCTAAATGTATAATTCTCCAATCTTCAAGTTGGTGTTTTTTTATAAAATCTTCAGCGATCTGAACACTATTATCAGGCGTTTGATCATTAATCAAAATCACTTCGATCGTAGAATAAGTTTGTAACCGAACAGAATCCAGACAAGCCTCCAAAAAGTCGGCACATTTATAAATCGGAATGGATATCGTGACCAGAGGATTCATCAATTTCATTTGTTCAAAAATACTTAATAATTCTTAAATTCATACATTTGAAAAGTTGAAAAGAATTAATGCAAATAATATCTTGCGGCAATTTTTCAAACATTGATTAATCGTCTTTATTTAAAAACTACAAATGCTATTCTCTATCCTTGTTGCACATTATAATAATTTTGAATATTTCAAAGATTTTTATAAAAGTGTTCTTGCTCAAACCTATCAAAATTTTGAAATCATCATTGTTGATGATCGATCTACCGATGATTCATTAGAAAAGATAAAAAAGTACACGGCGGAGGATTCGAGAGTGAAAATTTTCGAAAATGAAACAAATAGAGGTGTTGGCTTTACGAAAAGAAAATGTGTAGAAATGGCCAGTGGCGAAATTTGTGGATTTATAGATCCTGACGATGCGGTAACAGAAAACGCCCTGGATTTAAGTATTCAAACTTATCTGGAAAATCCTGAAATTGTAGGAACCTATTCCCAGATCATGTTATCTGATAACTTGCTTCACCCACAAAAGGTTTACAACAGAACCCGAAAAGTAACTAACGGAAAACCGCTTTTCTTCAATATTAATAATGAGATCTCCCATTTCTTCACGTTCCGGAAAGAAGCTTATCTAAAAACGGAAGGAATCAATCCGAATCTTAGTGCTTCGGAAGATTTTGATCTGTATTTAAAAATATACGAAGTTGGTGACTTATTTTACATTCCAAAACCGCTCTATTTCTACCGACTACACGAGCAAGGAATTTCTCAGGGTCAGTTAAAAAAGGAAACAGTTCACAGAAACTGGGACACCATGTTGATGGAGGCTTGTAAACGTAGAAACATTACTAAAATCGGAAAAGTTACTTTAGCTGAAAGTTGTGCTTTATCAAAAATTATATTTGAAAACGAAAATACATTAGTAGCCAAAGTTAAAAGAAAGATAGCCACATTTTTACAGTGATCATTTCCGGACTGATTACTTTTTAAAAATCTACTTTTATTAATTATATTCGCACAAATATTCGTGCTCTCCAATGGTAACTATCCTCATCAAATCCTTTAATCGCCCATTTTATCTGGACCGTTGTTTAGCCAGCATTTATCGATTTGTAAAGGGGAATTATGCAATTAAGATTTTAGATGATGGAACGCCCGAAAAATATTTGAATAAAATTAAATCGAAATATCCGGAAGTTGACATTCAACGATCCCCACAATATGGTCAAAAGGTTAAAAAAATTCAGGAAAATTTACAGAGCGGAAAAGAAATAGACGGATTCCAGATTCCAACTCAACTGTGGATCGATGCCGTAAAAAGCTCCACTGATTTCGTTTTGGTTACTGAAGATGATGTTTGGTTTACAAAGCCAGTTGAGTTGGAGGATATAACAATGCAGATGAAAACTCATGACATCGATTTGGTAAAATTGGGTTGGCATGGAAATACAGACTCTTTTACAGAATTGGACACCACAATGATTTCCGGTGATTTAAACCGTTCTTATCCAAAAAAAATATTTACTTCCAACCGATGGATGATGCACATATTTATGCATAATAAATTCAAATTTTTCTCTCTCTTGTATCGATTGGGTTTAGTTGATCATGGTACGCAACTCAAATATTGGCAACTCAATTCTATTTTGATGGGTGTTTGGCAAAAAGACTATTGGTTATACGTTTGGAAAGATATGGACGGTAGAGTTGACGAGAAAACGCAATTACGAAATGCAGCAGTTTGGTTTCATAAGCATAAAAAAAACCTCAACATTATTGCCATGAGTCGGGAGGAATCTATGAAAACAACTTTTCAGTCTTCAGCAACCAACTCTTACCATCAATCAGATTTTGATTTTGATGTCAATTACTTTAATCACTTAATCAATGAAGCTTGGTTTAATGAATCCTTTGATGTCATGCAAAACTTTCCAAATGATTTTAGTTTAAGTTACTTTCAGCAGTTTTTAGATGAGAAAGTTAAGGTAGAAGAATTTCAAAAGTGGGTTGCACAATTTAAAGATCTATACAGAAACTTAGGTGCGATCGTAGACTAAACCAATGGAAAAAAATATACCTAAAAAGAAAATTCTATTCCGAAACCGCTCCTTGGAGATGGGTGGAATCGAGAATGTTTTGTTGACCATTTTAAATCATCTTGATCAATCAAAGTTTGAAATTACCTTGCTGCTCAACTATGAACAGGGTGAATTTCTAGGCAGAGTTCCGGAAGGGATAAGGGTTTTGAGTATTGGAAAGGGCACCCAGACTTTTTCTAAAAATAAGATAACTTCCCTAGCGCAAAAGTGTTTGCGACGATTAAACTATCACTGGTTTCAAAAAAACCCTAAAGCTTTTTATAGAAAAAATCAACTTTTAGATTTTGATTTTGAGGTAGCCTTCAGCCATTATATGTTTGATGACATTTTGAACAGTCCGAATCTAAAAAGTAAAAAACTATTTTGGTTTCACGGTGATTTAAGAAATTCTGGATTTACCGTTGAAGAAAATAACCGATTCGTGCATCAAATGGCGCAATTTGATACCGGTGTTTTTGTTTCTCAATTTTCTAAAAACATTATTGAAAAGACTTGGGGAGTTGTTTTAAATAATTCAAAGGTCATTTTTAATCTGATGCACATAAATGAAATTCTGGAAAAATCAAAGCAGACCCAGCAGGATTTTGGTACTATTGATTTCGTTTCTGTTGGCAGATTATTTCATCAAAAAGGTTTTAAAGATTTGCTGTCGGCACACATTCGTTTAATAAAAGAAGGATATCCTATTAAAACTCTGTTGATTGGTGAAGGGAATCAACGCGCGGAATTAGAAAAAACAATTCAAGATAATAACGTGTCAGATAATTTTATTTTAGGTGGCTATCAACAGAATCCCTACTTTTATATAAAGACGGCAGCCTGTTTTATTTTACCTTCTTATAGTGAAGGTTATCCTTTAGTAATCGCAGAATCATTATTGCTCGAAACTTACGTATTATCTACTAGTGTCGGAGGAATACCGGAACTTATAGAATCAAAAGATGAGGGAATATTATTTCAACCTGGCTCTGAGTATGTTTACACTGCTATGAAAAAATTTTTAATTGATAAAAGCCTTCCTCACAAGAACAGCGACTCTAAACAAAAGATAATAAATAGAAATCAACACACGCTCGATCAGTTGCACGAACTCTTTAGTTGAACTTAAGTTGCATGAATCGAGGAGACTTCTTAAACGTCCCGATTAGCAAAATGTTCAAATCTCTCATCAAAGCACAGGTCATATTCTGATTTTCGATGGTCATCTTTTAAAAACTTTACAAAACGTTCATCTAAACCTTTAAAATATTCTGTTGAATCTAAACCAAAAATTGCCGGGTGAACCATCACTTCTACTGTCTCATAAGTTTTATTGTTTTGTAAAAAAGGAAATAAATTCTTACCATTGATTTCGCAGGTATTTAACATCGAATAAAATCCTACTTCTCCGGAATTTTCATTAAATAAAGAAAGAAATTTTAACAGGAGCAATTTTATAACATTTGCGAAAGAGGCTGTTCTGCCATTGAACTGATAACTGTCAAAGATGTTCTCATTAATTTCACGCACCCGTTGAATATTGTGCTTCTTTGCTAATTTCCGTACAATTTTATTAATGGATGGAATAATATGTACATGCTCATGTCCGTCAATATGAGAAATATTTATACCAGCATTTTTGATTTTCAAAATCTGGAGTTCAATTTCTCTTTCTAAATGTTCTAAAACTCTTTTAGTTTTTCTCCGAAACAATAATGTGACGAACGTATTTTTCAGCTCACCGTTGATCGACAATAAATTTCCAGAAAGAAGTGCAGTAGCACAGGTGAGATTTACATGAACGCCAACTTTCAGTTGAGGACAATTTGGAATTATTTCTGAAATCGCATGATCAAAATAAGTGGTATTCGCCATCAAGCTTGCATGGCTTAGATATCCGTCCGTATTTGCCTTTAAAATCGCGTCATTCACACCAAGCGAAAAACCAAGATCATCAGCGTTAAGAATTATTTTTTTTACCATTTATTGGAAGTTACGACTGTAACGTTTATTCAAATTAAATACTCTTTATTAATATATTAAAAATAAAATATAATTGTCCTAAAGTGTAGTTCTGGGAATTGCTTTTTTTAAGTTCTGTAAAAATGCATCTAAAATATTTTAAATCCAATAATCGCTACCTATTTTCCCTATAAAATGACATTGCAAAATCAGAACTTCTAATTTAGAAAACTACATTTCTCCCAAAAAACGCAGTATATTTGCTATGCCAGCAAAAAAAAACAGATGAATTTACTCTACAGGATCATTTTGAAAATCCATACGATTTGTATGGAACTGCGCGATAAAGCCTACATCGAAATCTGTAAATCTCGCGGTTTAAAAGTAGGTAAAGACGTAGTCTTTATCGAAGCTCCAAAGTTTGGATCTGAACCATATCTGATAGAAATCGGTGACCGCACAAAAATCACGGCAAACTGTACTTTCATCAATCACGACGGTGCAATGTACGTCATCCGCTCGATGGAAAAATACCGGGACGCCAGAAATTTCGGCCGAATAAAAATTGGGAAAAATTGCTTTATCGGAAATAACTGTACGATTCTTCCAGGCGTTGAAATGGGTGACAACTGTATCTTAGGAGCGGGTTCTGTGCTCAATTCTTCTACTCCACCCAATTCTGTTTTTGCCGGGACTCCAGCTAAATTCATTTGTACCATTGAAGAATACGGTAATAAAGCATTAAAAAACAATGTAATGTATCCACGCGAACTCGAAAAAAACCGTCCGAGTTTAGATGCTTACATCAAAGAGAATCTTCCGCATACTTACAAACCTGTAAAATAATTCTGTGGATAAGAAAAAGAAAATCCTGATCAGAATTGGTTCTCTTCGTCATGGTGGCGCAGAAAAAGTGCTGGTGACTTTTCTAAAAAACCTCCCAAAAGACAAATATGAAATTGATCTCTTATTGAATTTATATTCAGGGAAATATTTATCCAAAGTTCCGGGTTGGATCAACGTTTTATACCTGAATAAAGGTGAAATGATCACCACCAATCGTCTTCGAGACCTTCCTGTGAAAGCCTTTCGGGTGATTTATCAAAGGGTTTTAAAAACATTTCCTTCTCTTCTCTATCAATTTATTTTAAAAGGTAAAAAGTACGACATCGAGTTTGCGGCAATTCACGGAATGAGAGATGAGATTTTAAATTCACCTTTAAAGTCTTCAAAAAAATTGATCTGGATTCACAATGATTTAAAGAAAACAGAGCTGTACAATTATACTGATGAAGAATTTCAGAAGTTTTTTGGATTTGATAAAATTATGGTGATTTCTGAAAAAATTCAGCAGGATTTTGAAATTTTAGCAAAGATTGAACAGGAAAAAAATAAGATTGTCCGAATCTATAATCCTTTAGATACCGAAGAAATTATCGCAATGTCTGAAGTTGGAAGTTGGAAGTCGGAAGATGAAATTCCCGTTTTCATTTCTGTCGGAACTGTTTTTCCACAAAAAGGTTTTGACCGATTATTAAAAATTCATAGAAGACTTCTGGATGAAGGTTTCAATCATAAAATTCAAATTCTCGGCGACGGTTATGATTTTGAAAATATCAAAAAACTGCAACAAGATTTAGGTATTGCAGAAACATCAACGCTTTTTGGCTTCACAGACAATCCTTATCCTTTTATCAAAAATGCAGATTTCTATATTCTAAGTTCACGATACGAAGGATTCCCCACAGTTTTATTTGAAGCCATTACTTTAAAAAAGAAAATTATCGCAACCGATGTTTCCGGTGTCCGGGAAATGTTGGATGATGGAAAGTTGGGATTGATTGTAGATAATTCCGAAGACGGAATTTATGAAGGAATGAAAAAAGCACTTCAAAATCCAGAAAATTTTGATCAGTACGAAGATCAGCTAAAAGATTACAAAATGCCGTTCGATCTTGAAAATTCTGTAAATTCTCTCGTTAAAATTTTAGACGAATTGTAGTATTTTAGCAATTGCCATTCTGAGGAAACTAGAAATCTCTATTGCAAAGATTCTTCACTACACTTTGTTTCGTTCAGAATGACAAAAACGTTACTTTTGTAAACTCATGAAAAACTCCATCATTCAAAAAGATTTTTACCGCGAAAGTGGCGTGATGCTTTCTAACTTTGAAATATTTAAAAAATGTTTCAATCCGAATCTGCATTTCATTTACCTTTTAAGAACGACTCAGAAATATCCTAAGAACACATTTTTAGGAAAGTTTTGGAGATTGGTATTGAGACGTTATCAAATTAAATATGGTTTTCAAATCTATCCTGAAACACAGATTGGTGAAGGATTGTATCTCGGACATTGGGGTTTACTGGCCATTAATCCAAAGGTAATTATCGGCAAAAACTGCAACATCGCTCAAGGCGTAAGTATCGCCCAAGCGAATCGTGGAAAATTTATCGGAACGCCAATCATCGGCGATGAAGTGTGGATAGGACCCAACGCAGTAATCGTAGGCGGAATTACGATCGGGAATAATGTCTTAATTGCACCGAATGTTTATCTCGCTGAAGATGTTCCCGACAATTCTTTGGTCATCGGAAATCCTTGCCGAATTTTCAATATTCACAACGCAACAGAAGGTTACATTAATAATAGGGTTTAAGAATTTCTTCGCTGTTTGATGGTAAAAATTCTAGCCATCATCATTCCATCAGATTTTCTGATTAAAGAGCTGCATAATTTCACTCTGCTTTCTGATAAATTTTCCACGGAATTTAAAACATAAATTATTTTGTCGCGGGAATCACAATTCGCGTAATACATCACATCTCTAAAAAGAGTAAAATAATTTTCTTCCCACTTCAATTGTCCTTGCGAATTAAAAAACTGCAATTCACAGAAATCATTGATAATCGGATACGACGCGAAATACAAAAGCCCAACGCCGTTCAAATCATAATACGGATTTAAGGAATACTCGAACGTATATAATTGCTCATCTGAAAGGTGGAAAATATAATCTTTGTAGAAAAAAGTTTTCAGTTCATTTTTTTTGATCAACCGATATTCATTTCCAAACACAGGAAATTCTGAATGTTGTTTGATTTCACAATGCTCGACTGTAGGTTGACTTTTCGCTAAACTTTTATTATCGCCCGTTGATTTCCGAACGGAGAAACTGGTCATCATATCGATTTTAATAGTGTTATCGAGCGACTCAAAATTAGTGTTGCTAAAAAACATTCCCATTCCAAAACGGGAAAGTTCTGCTTTAAACTCAAAGGGATTATTTTCTTTAAAATCATTAAGATTCCCATTCCCATCAATTCTAATTCTTACAAAGGTGGCGTAAAGTCGATTGCCAACATCATCTTTTAGTTCAGATGAAGAAGTTCCTAAACCTTCACAAAGCAAATCCCAATGCAGACTTCCGGCCTCTTTGAACAACCAGTTTTCCGACAATGCCTCCAAACATAATTGGGGCATATTGATGAAATTGCGTTTTATATTAATGGATTCTGCCCTTGCCGTCACCTGATTTTTCGAAGTTACAAAACCTTCTCCATCGCAATAATTTAAAATATCCTGAAGATTATGGAACGAAAGCCATTCTTTATTAGGAATCATTTTGCCCAACTTATTTTCGATCTCGACGCGCAAAGAAACCAGATCGATGCTGTCGATTTTCAAATTCCGGAATTCATCAGCATAATTTTCTTCGGTAAGCGTAGGCAAAAGTTTTTGGACGATACTTTTCATTCAATTGTATTTACGT
This sequence comes from Flavobacteriales bacterium UBA5040, assembly GCA_002415135.1. Classification (GTDB taxonomy): domain Bacteria; phylum Bacteroidota; class Bacteroidia; order Flavobacteriales; family Weeksellaceae; genus Kaistella. The sequence continues at coordinate 93,210 of DIBY01000023.1, forward strand.
ACAAAAGTATCAATCTTTCAATGAAGTCGCTTACATTTAGTACAAAAAACTTATTTTTGTGTCAGATCATTTATGATTCTAAATGATCCTTTATTAAACTTTAATGCTCACCAAATTTTAATTCTATATGAAAAAACCTATCGATAGTATATTTGAAAATAATAAAAAATGGGTAGAATCTCAAATTAAAGACAGTCCAGATTTCTTTAAAAATCTGTCACTTACTCAAACTCCTGAATTTCTTTATATCGGGTGTTCCGACAGTCGCGTTTCTGCGGAGGAAATGATGGGAATGAAACCGGGCGAACTCTTTGTTCATCGGAACATTGCGAACGTCGTAAACACTTTGGATATGAGTGCCACTGCGGTAATTCAGTACGCTGTAGAACATCTTCAGGTGAAACATATTATCGTTTGTGGACATTACGGTTGTGGTGGAATAAAAGCCGCGATGACGCCGGAAGATTTAGGTCTTTTGAATCCGTGGTTGCGAACTATTCGTGATGTGTATCGTTTGCATCAGGCAGAACTGGACTCGATTGAGGACGAACAAAAACGCTACGACAGATTGGTAGAACTGAATGTTCAGGAACAGTGCATCAACGTTATTAAAATGGCCTGTGTGCAGGAAGAATATTTGGTAGACGAATATCCGATTGTGCATGGTTGGGTTTTCGATATGAAAACAGGAAAAATCATCGATTTAGAAATTGACTTTGAAAAAATCCTGAAAGACATTCAAAAAATCTACAACTTAACCAACTCGAATTGGGTGATGAGTAAAAAGAATAATAAAAATATGCAGTAACAATTCTTATTTTTATATAAGAAAAAGATCAACAATTAAAGATGAAAAAAGCTTTGGATTTTTTCATCTTTGAGGAATTTAGAGGATTAAGGTTTATGTCTTTGAGACAAAGTAGATAAAGACGTTACTCAATCGGTTAAGAAAAATCAATAGATTTTTTAGATTAAGAAATTTAAGATTCTCTGCGAAAATAAAAATAGACACATGCCGCATTCGCTTTTAAAGAAATTATTTTCCGTTAAAAGTCGTCATGGCATTCTGAATCCCAGCAAATACAAAAGATAAACAAGCTTTCGCAGACGTCTCGATTCGTTCGGGAAGTTTTTCTTTTTCTTCACCTTCCCATTTTCCTAAAACATAATCAACCTGTCTTCCCTCAGAAAATTCTGCAGAAATCCCGAATCTTAATCGTGGATAATTTTGAGTTTGCAATTGTTCCTGAATGCTTTTCAATCCGTTGTGTCCCGCATCAGAACCTTTCATTTTCATTCTTAATGTTCCAAAAGGCAAAGAAAGATCATCGGTGACAATCATTAAATTCTCGACAGGTATATTTTCTTTCTGCAGCCAAAAACGAACGGCGTTCCCAGATAGATTCATATAGGTATCGGGCTTCAGAATAAAGACTTTTCTGCCTTTATATTTTCCTTCTGCCAGCAAACCAAAATTAGAAGATTTAAAAGGCGCTTCTATAGTTTCTGCAATTTTTTCAGCAACTTTAAACCCGACGTTATGCCGGGTTTCTACGTATTCTTCGCCTTTATTTCCGAGACCTACAATCAGGTATTTCATTTTACTAAATTATCGCTTAATATATTCATACTTTAAAACTGCCTGACTCGCTGTAGCCATCGTTGGATAACCATCTACATCATAGCTATAAACGTAATTGACGGGATCTCCAACACCATCGGTCTTAACGGATGCAGTTTTATAATTATTTAAAGATAAACCCTGAACCGAATTCGTACCTACAAGAAAATGTGCTCCGGCAATATTAAATTCAAGTGGCAATGTTGCCAAAGGGTTTTTGAAAGTATCGTAATTGCTCAACTTTACCTCAAATACAATCGGTGGAATATTAAATGGAGGTGGAGCATTCACCGAAGTTGTCATTTTCCAGGAAGAAATATTATTATCCACAAAAAGAAGCTCACTCACAAGCTTAGAAAACTCGATATAGGTGCCTGGATTGTCAATGTCTTCCTGCAGAATAGAGGTCGTGATCATTTTCAGTTTACCTGCAGTATCGTAAGTGAAACTGGTTGTATTTCTAGATACTTCTACTCCGCCAGCTTCCATATTTCCGGTGCTGCCCGTTAATTTTCCGTTGGTATAAATAAGATTTGTAGTAGTGTTAACGATCGTTGCACCATCCATCTGGTTCAGTACCATCTGAGATAGTTTATCTTTATCATAGGTCAAAAAAATATCGATCTGGTCCCCATCTTCGTCAACATTGATGCTACTGAGGATTCCAGAATTATAATTATAATTGATCGTAGAGATTTCGCCATCGCTGTTGGTGGCAGTCATCTTTTTCAATAGCTTGGTTTGCCCTGTACCTCCACCGTTTTGACCCGGCTCATTCACTCCGAACAGCAGATCGCCATTTTCAGCACGTCCTGGTTCGCACGAAAATAAAAGGACCAAACTGAAAATAAAACTAAGAAAACCTATTAATTTTTTCATTATTAAAAAACATTTGAGCAAAAGTACTCTTTTTTTAGAAATTATATTAAACGTTTTAATTCCCTAAAATCCTTTCCAAAACAGCATTGACCTCATCTACATTTTGCACATTTTCTTTGCGCATCATTAATTGATTTCCTTCTTTGCTGGTTTTTTCTTTTAAAGTCGCTTCCTTCGGATTCTTCGATAAGTAAGAAATAATATTCCTGAATTTTTCACTTTGATAAAATTTGTCTTGTGGGTTTGGCGGGAAATATCCGAGGAAAGTTCCGTTCTTCACTACGATCTTATCAAAACCGATATCGGCTGCAATCCATTTTAATTCTACTGATTTTAAAAGATTGATGGCTTCCGATGGCAAAGCGCCAAAACGGTCAATGAGTTCCAATTCTAATTTATGCAGATCTTCTTTGTTCTCAATTTCTGCTAATTTTTGATATAATGACAACCGCTCTTCAATACTTTGAACATAAGAATCGGGTAACATCAATTCTAAATCAGTATCAATATTAACTTCTTTGGTTGATTTAAAGAGTTTTTTACGGTCTTCTTCATTATCAAAGAGATCTTCAAATTCCTCATCATTCTGAAGCTCCTCTAAAGCTTCCTGCATAATTTTCTGATAGGTATCAAATCCCATTTCATTAATGAAACCACTTTGTTCACCGCCCAACAAATCTCCAGCCCCACGAATTTCTAAATCCTTCATTGCAATCTGGAAACCACTTCCCAAATCTGAAAACTGCTCAATCGCTTCTAATCTTTTTCGGGCATCCGGAGTGACCATATCAAACGGCGGTGTGATTAAAAAACAAAACGCTTTCCGATTGCTTCGTCCGACACGACCGCGCATCTGGTGAACATCTGCCATCCCGAAACGCTGAGCATCATTAATGAAGATCGTATTCGCATTCGGTACATCCACTCCACTTTCGATAATCGTCGTCGAAACCAAAACGTCATATTTCCCTTCCATAAAATCGAGAACATTGCGCTCCAGTTGCTTACCGTCCATCTGTCCATGACCTGTAATCACTTTAGCATCAGGAACTAAGCGTTGAATTAAACCTGCAATATCTTTTAGATTTTCAATTCTATTATTGATAAAATAAACCTGACCATCTCTTTGAAGTTCATACGAAATCGCATCACGAATCATCTCTTCATCCCAACCTACAATCTGAGTTTCCACAGGTTGACGATTTGGCGGTGGAGTTTTAATAACGGATAAATCCCGAGCTGCCATTAATGAAAACTGCAATGTTCTAGGAATCGGCGTCGCCGTCAATGTTAAAGTATCAACATTGTTTTTCATCGTTTTCAATTTATCTTTTACCGAAACCCCGAATTTATGTTCTTCATCAATAATTAAAAGACCAAGATCTTTAAATTTTACTGAACTTCCCACCAATTGATGCGTTCCAATTACGATATCAATTTTACCATCTGCTAAACCCGCTAAAGTTTCAGCCTTTTGTTTTGCCGACCGGAATCGGTTCATGTAAGAAATCGTAACCGGAAAATCTTTCAATCGCTCTGTAAAACTTCGATAATGTTGAAATGCAAGAATAGTGGTCGGAACTAAAATCGCTGTTTGCTTCCCATCTGTTGCCGCTTTAAAAGCTGCTCTAATCGCAATCTCCGTTTTTCCGAAACCTACATCGCCGCAAATTAAACGATCCATAACGGAATCATTTTCCATATCTGCTTTTACATCGACCGTTGCTTTTTCCTGATCGGGTGTATCTTCATAAATAAAGCTGGCTTCCAGTTCATTTTGTAAATAAGAATCGGGGGTGAAGGCAAAACCTCTGGCTGTTTTTCGCTCTGCATATAAACGGATCAAGTCAAAAGCAATCTGTTTTACTTTCGCTTTTGTTTTTTGCTTTAAAGTTTTCCAGGCAGGAGAACCCAATTTTGATAAAACAATTTCCCGACCGTCGGGGCCGTTGTATTTTGAAATTTTATTTAAAGAATGAATGCTTACATAAAGCAAATCTCCATTTTTATAGGTCAGTTTAAAACATTCCTGAATTTTTCCATTATTATTCACCTTCACCAAACCCATGAATTTTCCGATGCCGTGGTCGATGTGCGTGATATAATCGCCGACTTTCATCTGCATCAGATCTTTCAGCGTGATTTGTTCCGATTTGGCAAATGAGTTTTTGGCTTTATATCTTTGATAACGATCGAAGATCTGATGATCGGTGTACACTGAAATTTTATGATCCAGATCGACAAAACCTTCGTGAAGTTCTGATTTAAAGGACTTGAATAAAAATTTTGCTTTTTTCTCTGCAAGATCTTTTGAATCATTTTCGTCATCTAAAGAAGTTTGTTGGGATATCAATTCTTCAAAAATCGATTCTAATCGTTCTTTCTGTTTTTCGGTAGAAAATGAGATCCAGGTTTGAAAACCATCATTTTGTTTTTCTTCTAGATCTTCGAGTAAAAGTTCAAACTTTTTATGGAAACTCGGTTGCGGTGTTTGATTCAGTTGAATAATTTCGGCATCGCTTCCTTTCACTTCCTGTAAAGTAAAATCGATCCACTCGAATTTGTTGATGTCTTTGATGAAGTCTTCTTCGGAAACGAAAAGCTCTGTGGGAGGTAATTGTCGGATTTCAGTATTCAATGTTCCGAACTTTGTTTCTGCCTTTTCGTAAAAGTTTTTAATAAAATTAAAACCGACAAAAGCGTTTTTCGTAATGACAACTAAATCTTTCGGTGCCAAATCAAACAAAGAAACTTTCGTTCCCTGTGCAGAAAAATTCATATTGGAAACCAACTGAAATTCTTTGATCTTCTCTTTTGAAAGTTGCGTTTCAATATCAAAAGTCTTGATGCTATCCACTTCATTCCCGAAAAAGGTAATTCGATACGGTTCTTCATTAGAGTAAGAAAAAACATCTACGATTCCACCTCTAACTGAAAATTCGCCTGGTTCAGAAACGAAATCGGTATGATTGAAATTAAACTGATGAAGCAATTCTTCCGTAAAATTAAAGTCCAGTTGATCACCCGTTTTTATGGTGTGAGAAATCGCTTTGAAATCATCTTTCTTCATCACCCTTTCTGCCAATGAAGCAAAAGGCGCAATCATGACCCGTGGTTTTTTATCGTTATGAATTCTATTCAAAACTTCAGTTCTTAAAACCAAATTAGCGTTTTGAGTTTTCTCAATCTGATAAGGTTCCAAATGAGTCGGAGGAAAATAAAGAACATTTTCTTTGCCCAACAAATCTTCAAGTTCTGCAGTAACATATAGCGCATCTTCTTTATCATCCGTTAAAAACAGAAGCGATTTCTTTTTAATCAGAAATAATTCTGCTGCGAAAACGGCGGGTGAAGATCCTGCAAAAGACTTTACAGCAAGGTGTTTATTATGATCGAGTTGGGTAAACAATTCTTGACCAAATCCTAAATGTAGAAGTTGGGGAACAAATGTTTCTGTAATGTTTTTTAACTGCATAAATTAAATCGAAAAAGGACTGATTACAAAACGGAAAAGCGATTTCGGGACTTTTCCGAAATCGTTTGAACGTGCAAATTTAAAGAATTATTTCTTATCACTTTTTTAAAAGCAGATTTAGCTGACAGGATTAATACCGCTATTATAGAGCAGCTCTAGAACTTGTATTAGTAACATATAACATTCTATAATTTATCGATCAATGGCATTAGGTTTGAGACATCGCTACCAATAAAAAAAAATATTATGAAATCAACAATTTTAGAAAACAACCAAAAATCAACACTCAAGAACGTGATGAAATTTTTCGGATTATTTCTTTTAGTATTTTCAATGTTTGCAATGTCATCTTGCAGAAGCGATGATGATCCTGTAGACAACGACTTTTTTGCAGGAACTTATAAAGGGAACATCTCTTATTTTGATGGTTCTTCAACAATTACAAAAGACAACGGAAGCGTTTTCGTAACTAAAATTGCGAGCGGAACCAAATATAACTTCCGATTTTCTGATGGAATTCCAGATCTAAACGGAGTTGAATTTAACCAAGAAGGTGATAATGTCTTGGTGATGGTAGGTTCTACAGAAAGCGCGTATATCACAATCGACAATAACACCCTAAAAATAGCTTACACAAGAGACGGAAAAATTTGGACTGCAAACGGTTCAAGATAATCTTAAGCAACTTTATATATAAAACTGTTTCATTTATTTGAAGCAGTTTTTTGTTTTTAATATTTATCCAACTAATTGGATATTGACAACCGCGTTAAATTTTGGTTAAAATGAACTTATAATCAAACCCATTTGATTGAATTATTTACTTTTACAATGTTAAACGGCAACTATTTAAATACTTATCAATGAAAAAAACAATAACTTTCATGTCCTTAGTTCTAGGACTTACTTTGGCTAATGCACAACAGACTACGCCCGTAAAATCGACAACCCTAGCTCCTGCTAAAGTTGAAAAAATGAACACTGTAAAAAACCAGGACGTTGCAAAATCCACTGTAATAGCAGCCAAACCAGCACCGACAAGTTCAGCGGTTAAACTTAAAAAAGACGGAACGCCGGACAAAAGGTTTAAAGCGAACCAACGACTTAAAAAAGACGGTACACCGGACAGAAGATATAAAACAAAATAAATCCAGTTAATACTGGAGAAGCCCCGCAATTTATTTCGGGGCTTTTTTTATATCTTTAAAAAAAAATTATGCGGTTTTTATTCATCTTAACCATTGTTGTGTTAGTAACTACTTTTATTAGTTGCACTTCTGAAAATCGCGATAACGCCCGCGCGTACGTGGAGGGAAAAATTACTGGCACCCAACTGGATTATAATAAAATAGCCATCCTGCTTAAAAGTGATGATAAAAATATCGCAGAAACAATTCCTACGAATGCCGGAGAATTCGTTTTGTCAGGTCCTTTGTTAAACGATTCATTTTCTCTGGTCTTAAACAAAAAAATTAAATCTTTCGCCGCTTCGAAATCCGGTTGTACGATTTCCGCAGATAGTCTGGAAATTCTCGTTCCGACAGGAACAACTTATATCACTTTTAACGAAATAATTGTAGAACCATGAGAATTACATTTTTAATAATTTTCGGCGTTTCTACTTTTCTTTTTGGACAGAATAAGAAAAAAGGATTGGACGTTGTCTCTAATATCGAGGCAAAAATGATTGTGATGAAGCCAATTGGCAATAATCATTTATCAAAACTACTCATGCCGTTTTATGGTTTTGGCTTTGGTGGAAACTTAATGACACCAGTTAATTTTGGAGTTGGACTAGATTACAATGTTCTTTTTTCTAATGTAAAATATGGCGAGCAAAACATCTATGGAAACATTGGCTCACCGACCATTACCAACATTGATCTGTATGTTACCCATCGTGAAATTATTTCTGAAGATTTCTCCATTGAAGAAATGGCTGGGTTCAGTTTTTATCGACAAACCAATTTGCTAATAGATGGAAAGAACGAAAAATTAAAAGACAACGCAACGGGCTTTAATCTCGGTGGAAAAGCCTTATACACTTTGGATCGCGATGGTTACCAACAGGTTTTTGTTGCTGCGAAAGTCAATTTTTATTTCACGAATATTTATAATGAAAATTCAGAAATCCAGAAATTTTATAATCGATCAACTTTCTTAAGTTTGAATCTCGGATATCGCTATAACTTCTAAAATTTATTCTAATGAAAACTATTTTATTTTTAAGTCATGTTTTGAGCGCCTTTTTCCTGATGTCTCCAAACAGTTGTCAACAAGCAGAGTACAGCAATGACTCCCGAATTTTTGTGGAAGGGAAAGTTATTTCTGCCAACACATCTGGAGTTCAGATTAAACTGATTTCAGATAATATTTTGATCTCAGAAACAAAACCACTTGCCGACGGAACTTTCAAACTGGGCGGTCCTGGTACAACCGCCTATAAATATTTATCATTTGGTAAAAAGATAAAATCATTTAGCGCTATTCAACCAGACTGCAAATTATCTTATGATTCTCTCTATATCGTTTTACCTGAAAAAACCTATTTTAAATTCACCCAAATAACCATCGAACCATGAAAAAATATGTATTTCTTTTCCTGTTAGTTTCAGGAAGTATATTTGCGCAAAAAGATAATTTCTCTTTTGAATTGCAGGGCAACACTTACTCTGGTTTAGGAAATAATTTCATTTCAGAAGGTCTGGGAACTTTTACAGGTTTCGGTGCGGGAATTACCGGAATAATTTATAAAAATTTCGGTTTGGGTTTTGAATTTCACAAAGGGTTTACCGAGGTAAAAGATGTTTCAGTTTTTGGAGATCTTAGAAATCCTCAGCTTACTACCTTTGAAATTTTAGCATTGTACCGCTACCACGCCACAGAAAAATTTCAAATTGAAGGGAATATCGGTGTCGCAAACATGCAGATTAAGAGCAAGTCAGATTACAGGACCGATGGATTTAGCGAAGGCGGAACTGCTTTCGTTCTTGGAGCCAAAGGACTTTACAGCATTACCAAAAATAATTCTCTTTATGTTTTGGGTTCGCCGAGATTATATTTTCTTTCTACCGGTACAACCATCGATAACCCTGAAGCCGACAAATACTATTCAAAACCGACGTTGCTTAATTTTACTTTAGGATTAAGACTTTATTTCTAAAATGCTTTAAATTTGCGTCATGATCAATTTCATTAAGAAAAATATCGCTTTAATCTGGGCAAAAAATCACGTTAAAGGAACGCAGACTTTTAAACAAAATGCGATCAAAGATCAAGAGGTACTTTTATTATCTCTTATCGAAACGGCTGAAAAAACTTTGTTTGGAAGAAGCCACCAATTTGAAAATATAAAAAGCATTCAGGACTTTCAAGCACAAGTTCAAATTGCTGATTATGAAGACTTAAAACCTTATATTGAGAAAGTAAAAAAAGGACAAAGACAAATTCTCTGGACCGAAACACCCGAGTATTTTGCTAAAACTTCTGGCACCACTTCCGGGTCCAAATATATTCCTATCTCTAAAGAAGGAATGCCTTATCAAGTTGCCGCAGCACAAAGTGCGATCTTTCATTACATTGCTCAAAAGAACAACGCAGATTTCGTGGGTGGTAAAATGATTTTTATCCAGGGAAGCCCTGAACTGGAAGAAGTAAACGGAATTAAGACTGGACGACTTTCGGGAATTGTCGCTCACCACGTTCCTTCTTATTTACAAAAAAACCGTTTGCCGAGTTTAGAAACCAACCTCATCGAAGACTGGGAAGAAAAAGTTGATGCAATTGTAAAGGAAACCGAAAAAGAAAACATGACTCTCATTTCGGGAATTCCGCCGTGGTTGATTATGTATTTTGAAAAGCTAATTGAACGAAACGGTAAGAAAATAACAGAACTTTTCCCGAACCTTCAATTGATTATCACCGGTGGCGTTAATTACGAACCGTATCGCGACAAGATGAATGAACTGCTTGGAAAACCTGTAGACACCGTACAGACATTCCCAGCGAGTGAAGGATTTTTCGCGTTTCAAGATGATTATCAAAAAGAAGGCTTGCTGCTTTTAACGAATCACGGAATTTTCTACGAATTTATTTCACTGGAAGAATATGGGAAACCTGAGGCTAAGAGATTGACTTTAAAAGATATTGAACTTCATAAAGATTACGCTTTAATTCTGACCACCAATTCTGGACTTTGGGCTTATTCCATCGGCGATGTGGTTCGATTTATTTCTAAAGATCCATACCGCATTTTAGTTTCAGGAAGGACCAAACATTTTACCTCGGCATTTGGTGAACACGTTATTGCGTTTGAAGTAGAAGAAGCATTGAAAGCCACCGTTGAAAAATTTCCAGCACAGATCACGGAATTTCATCTCGCTCCTCAGGTCAATCCAACATCTGGATTACCTTACCACGAATGGTTTATGGAGTTCGAAAAAGAGCCAGCAGATTTAGAAACCTTTAGAAATAATCTGGATGCAGAAATGCGGAAAAGGAATACGTATTACGATGATTTAATTTCTGGTAAAATCTTACAACCTTTAATGATCAGTTCCTTGAAGAGAAATGCTTTTCAGGATTATGCCAAATCGGAAGGTAAATTAGGCGGACAAAATAAAATTCCACGTTTAGCAAATGACCGAAAAATTGGTGATTTTCTCGAAAGTTTTAAGAAGTAGATTCTAATTCGAAACAACCTTCAATCCAACTACGGAAGCAATCAAGGTAAACACAAAAAACATTCGCCAAAAAGTCGCAGGTTCATTGAAAATAAATATTCCCATAAAAACTGCACCAACAGCTCCGATTCCAGTCCAAACCGCATAAGCCGTCCCAATCGGGATTGGGTTCGCGCCAACAGAAATTGCTTTGTACAATAAAAACATACTTAAGAAAAGCGAAATCACAAATCCGGCCCACCAGAAATAACTTTCCTTTCCTGTGGTTTCCTGCGCTTTTCCAAGGCACGTGGCAAATCCGGTTTCAAATAAGCCACCGATAATGAGTAAAATCCAATTCATTTTCCAAAGATAAATTTTTAATTTAAAATTAGTGTGTTTTAAAGTCGTAGCTGCATGAATACGAAATTCAAAAACTTCAACCAAAGAATAATTCAACAGAAAAAGGGCAAATAACAAATCAGTGAAATTGTGACAAAAAAAATTAAAATCTGTCAGCTCATCTGCAATGATTTTTCATTTCTAAAATTTACTTTTGCAAAATGTTTTCACTAAAACCCATTCAAACCTTAAAAATCCCCGAGTTCCGAAATCTCATGACGGGACGATTTTTTCTAATTCTGTCTTTCAGAATGTTGGCAACATTAATGGGTTGGTGGGTTTATAAATTAACCAAAGACCCTTTTGCGATTGGCTTAATTGGTTTATCAGAAGTTATTCCCGCAGTTTCTACTGCACTTTATGCAGGTCACGTGATCGATAATTCTGAAAAGAAAAGACTCTTATTAATTTTCAATTACGCCTACGTTTTCCTCATCGGCTTACTTGAGATATTGGCATTTTTTGGGAGCAGTCATTTTCATTTAAGTAATATCCACATTTCTTATTTTATTTACGCCATCATTTTTTGCACAGGATTTTGTCGTGCCTTTATCGGTCCCATCGTTCCGTCGATGATTCCAAAAATTGTCAGTCGAGAACAACTTCCGAATGCGATCACTTTAAACCAAGCGACCTTTCTCACGGCTTCAGTTTCTGGCCATGCTTTAGGTGGATTTCTAATTGGCTGGATTCATATTCCCGAAACCATTCTCGTCATCGTAGGTTTAATGATTTTTTCATCTCTCTTTTTCTGGCTTCTCAACAAGCATCCGTCTGAAAACAGCGACCGAAAAATGGGCGTGGTTCAAAGCATGCGCGAAGGAATCGCCTACATTTACAAAACCAAAGAAATTCTGGGCGCACTTTGTCTCGACATGTTCGCCGTTCTTTTTGGCGGTGCCGTCGCTATGATTCCGGTTTTCGCCACTGATATTTTAAAGGTCGGCGCCGAAGGTTTTGGCTTACTCAATGCCGCTTCCGACATCGGCTCCATGTGTATTATTTTATTTCTAGCCTTTGTTCCTTTAAAGAAAAACCAAGGGAAAATTCTATTGGTCGCGGTAGCAGGTTTTGGTTTATGCATCATTGGATTCGGTTTATCCCAACTGTATTGGCTTTCGTTTTTCTTACTGGTTGCCAGTGGCATGCTCGATGGAATTTCAGTCGTCATTCGCGGCACCATTGTTCAACTGAAAACACCCGATCATATTCGTGGTCGAGTTTTGAGTGTGAATTCAATCTTCATTATGTCGAGCAACGAAATGGGACAGTTCGAAAGTGGCGTCGCAGCCAAACTTCTCGGAGTGGTGCGTTCCGTAGTATTTGGCGGAACCATGACCGTTTTGATTGCACTTTTAGTCGGAACCACGGTTCCAAAACTTCGCAAAATGAACTATTAATTTTTTAATCTCGTCTAAGGACGAGATTTATTGCAATCTTTTTTTGCCCTACCTTTGGCCAAGGCAAAAAAAGGATTTTCATTGCGATCCGGGCTAAAAATAAAAACTTCAGCTCTACCGACTTATCAACATTGCAACCGTTTAATAAGCAACTTATTAACCATCGTTCAGCCGACAATGTTGATTAAATATTCTGAACAAAAACTTTAAAAAACTATCTTTGCTACATGGCACAAAAGGAAACTTTATCTTCATTAATTCATGGCAATTTCGCTAAGGAACTTTCGATTTCCGATGGCAAAATGCCTCCAAATGCAATAGAATTCGAGAAGCTCGTTATCGGAACTTTTTTAATTGATAAAAAAGGATTGGATTATTCCATCGATTTATTAACGGCAGATGTATTCTACGATCCGCGACATCAAGAGATCTTCCGTGCTATCGTTAAGTTGTTTGAAGGAAATCATCCCGTCGATTTAATGACGGTGATTCAGGAATTAAAGAAAACGGAGAAATTAAACCTGGCTGGTGGCGACCATTACATCATCGATTTAACGATGGGTGTTTCGTCCAGTGCCCATATCGAATATCATGTTCGCGTAATCTTAGAGAAATTCATTTTACGAAGTTTAATTAATGTTTCTGCCAACGTTATCGACAGCGCGTATAAAGAATCTACAGACGTTTTCGAACTTTTAGACAAAGCTGAACAATCCTTTTTCGAAATCACCAACGACACCATTAAAAAAGGTTTCGATACTGCCAACACTTTGGTAACTCAGGCAATTGAAACCATCAAAGCCTTAAAGGACAAAGAAGGAATCTCTGGAATCCCCTCTGGATTTAAAGATATTGACAAGGAAACCGGTGGTTGGCAAAATTCAGATTTAATTATTATTGCAGCTCGTCCAGCGATGGGGAAAACTGCCTTTCTACTTTCTATGGCCAGGAATATCGCGGTAGAACATAATATCCCGATGGCTTTATTCTCGCTAGAGATGGCCTCGGTTCAATTGATTACCAGAATGATCGCCTCAGAAACGGGAATATCTTCTGAGAAATTAAGAAAAGGACAAATGTCTGATGAAGAATGGCAACGACTATTTTCCAATGTTTCGGCGTTGGAAAATGCGCCTTTATATATCGATGAAACGCCTTCACTTTCCGTCTTTGATTTCCGGGCAAAATGTAGAAGATTAGTGATGCAGCATGGTGTAAAAATCATCATGGTCGATTATCTTCAGTTAATGACCGCCAACTCTGGAAAAGGTGGCGCTGGAAACCGTGAGCAGGAAATCGCAATGATCTCCCGTTCCTTAAAAGCGATCGCCAAAGAACTGAACGTTCCTGTAGTTGCACTTTCACAGCTTTCGAGAAGTGTAGAAACAAGACCAGGAAAAAGACCGATGCTTTCTGACCTTCGGGAATCCGGAGCAATTGAGCAGGATGCCGATATTGTTTCCTTTATCTTCCGTCCGGAATATTATAAAATAACCACTTGGGATAATGATGAAGACGGCGGCGAATCTTCCACTGAAAATCAGGCAGAGTTAATCATCGCAAAACACCGTAACGGTGCGACTGCAGATGTAAGAATGTCTTTCCATAAAAATATCGCGAAATTTGGCGACCTCGATCTATTTGGCGGTAGCGGCGGTTATGGTTATCAATCCTCCAACTTCGGGCAGCAAGATACACCAGGAGGTTTTGAGAAAATTAAAACGACCATTGATCCAGGCGCTGCGTTTGACTTGCCTAGCAAACAAAACCTATCTGGCTCTTCAATGAATGATTTGGATGATGACGATGACTTTCAATTTTAGGAATGAGTCTTAGAATAGAAATTTATACCGACGGCGCTTGTAGTGGAAATCCTGGAAAAGGCGGTTACGGAATCGTGATGAAGGTTCCCGAAAAAAATTACGAGAAAAGATACGCTCAGGGTTTTCGCCTGACGACCAATAACCGTATGGAATTAATGGCGGTCATCACGGCGTTGGAAAAACTAAAATCTACCGATAACGATATCCACATTTTCACTGACAGCAAATATGTTTCTGACGCTATTAATCAGAAATGGATTTTTGGATGGATCAAAAAAGGATTTAAGAATGTTAAAAATCCTGATCTGTGGAAAAGAATGGTTCCTTTAATTAAAACACACCAAACTACTTTTCATTGGGTGAAAGGTCATGCCGGACATCTTGAAAATGAAATTTGCGATCAACTTGCGGTGAAAGCAGCACAGACTGAACCACTACTCGTAGACGATTTTTTTGAGAAACAGCAAAACGGTGGACTTTTTTAAGAGTGAATTGCTGCGCGTCAATTGCTTCGTAGTGAATGGTCAATTTACAATAGTCAAGTAGTGTTGCTGTGAATAGTTAATTTTCTAAAATCGCTATCACTAAAATTCACCATTGACTTATGTATCTAAACAAATTCGCGAATTACTACTTTAACTGAAGAATTTAACCATTAAGATTTGGGTTAAGGAGTTAAGATTTTTTAAGTCATTTTCGACAAGTCAAAAATATTGAGAGCCTCTCAAAATTCACCATTCACTTATTCACTTAAATAAATTCTTCAATTACTCTTTAATTGAAGAATTTAAACATTAAGATTTGGGTTAACGGGTTAAAATTCATTAAGTTATTTTTGACAAGTCATAAATGGCAGCTCCTTTCAAAATTCACTTTTAGAAATTCACCATTCACTTATTCATTCGAATAAAATTCACGATCTATTTTTTCACCCGAAAAAATCCGGCTCATTTATTTATCTTTGTTTTATGGATTACCTCGATGCCCTCAACAAAAGATATTCGGTCAAAAAATTTAATGCAGAAAAAACAGTATCGCCTGATGCACTTTTTCATATACTTGAGGCCGCCAGACTATCGGCTAGTTCTCTGGGATTACAACCTTACAAAATCGTTATTGTAGAAAGTTCAGAAATGAAAGAAAAACTCATTCCGGCTTTCTACAACCCTTCTCAGATTTCTACCTGTTCCCATTTAATAGCCATCGTATCTAAAAACGATATTGAGTCTCAATATATTGGCGATTACTTTAGTAATATATCACAAACGAGAGAAGTTCCGTTGGAAAGTTTAAACCCATTTAAACAAAGCATCAGCAATCATATTGAAAGATTATCAAAAGAAGAAGTAATGACCTGGGCAGACAAACAGTGTTATATTGTTTTAGGAAATCTAATGTTTGCCGCGGCTTTAGAAAATGTGGACACCTGTCCCATGGAAGGTTTTAAACAGGAAAAAATAGATGAAATTTTAGGACTCGATGTCGGAATAGAAAAAGTTGCCGTGACTTTAGCAATTGGATACCGTTCCGAAGAAGATGAGTTTCAGAATTTTAAAAAAGTACGGAAACCTACTGAGAAATTGTTTAAATTTATTTAATTTAGACACTTACTTACAACCTAAATATCGAACCAACTCAATGATAAAAGCAGACGTACTCGTCATCGGATCAGGAATCTCCGGACTTTCTTATGCAATTAAAATTTCCGAAAGAATGCCAGATGCGAAAATCATCATCGTTACCAAAGCCGATGAAGATGAAAGCAATACCAAATATGCCCAAGGTGGATTGGCGGTAGTTACGGACTTTGACAATGATGGATTTCAAAAACACATCGACGATACAATGCGTGCTGGGGATGGAGAAAATAATCTCGACGTTGTAAAAATGGTCATCGAAGAAGGTCCGGAAAGATTCAAAGAACTGGTAGATTGGGGAACTAATTTCGATAAGAAAGATGGAAATCTGATGCTCGGCAGAGAAGGTGGCCATACGGAGAACCGAATCGTTCACCACAAAGATATTACGGGAAAAGAGATCGAACGTGCCTTATTGGAAACAGCGAACAGATCTCCAAATATTGAAATCATGGCGCATCATTACGTCATCGATTTGATTACCCAACATCATGTTCCCGAAAAAGTTTTTGATCTGGAGAAAATCGACTGCTATGGCGCTTATATCTTGAATGAAAAAGACAAAAGAATCAAAAAAATTACCGCGAAAATAACTTTAGTTGCAACTGGCGGAGCAGGTCACGTTTATAAAAACACCACCAATCCCATTATTGCAACAGGTGACGGAATTGCCTTCGTGCACAGAGCGCGGGGGAAAATTTCAAATATGCAATACTATCAGTTTCATCCGACGGCTTTGTTTTCGAAGAGAGATGGAATGTTGTTTTTGATTTCCGAAGCGGTGCGTGGTGATGGTGCAAAATTGAGAACTAAAGACGGTGAAAAATTTATGCATAAATACGATGAGCGCGAAGAATTAGCCTCACGCGATATTGTAGCAAGAGCGATTGACAGCGAACTGAAAATTTCTGGCGATGATTATGTAGGGCTCGATTGTCGGGAAATGAATCATGAAAAATTCATTGAGCATTTTCCCAATATTTATCAGAAATGTCTGGATGAAGGCATCGATCCTTTTACGCAATTAATTCCGGTGGTGCCGGCCTGTCATTATTTAATGGGCGGAATCGACATCGACCGCGATGGACAAAGCTCTATTAAAAACCTATTTGCGGTGGGCGAATGCACCAACTCTGGTTTACATGGCGCGAATCGTTTGGCTTCAAATTCCCTGCTGGAAGGTCTGGTTTTTGGACATAATGCAGCTTTGAAAACGGTGGAACTTTTGGAAGTAAATGATTTCAATTTCGACGACTTAAAAGCAATTCCTGAATGGAATGAAGAAGGAATGAAAATGATGGACGAAATGGTGATGGTTTCCTATCTTCGGCGCCAGCTTCAAGAAATGATGAGCGATCTGGTGAGCATCGTTCGAACCAATGATCGACTGGCTCTTGCCAAAAAAAAGCAACACGAAATTTTTGATGCCGTCAACGAGTTGTACAACTACTCTATTTTATCTCCCAAACTTTCTGAACTCAGGAATCTGACGAATATTTCCTATTTGATTATCAAACATTCTTTGACGATGACGGAAAACAAAGGTGCTTTTTTTAATAAAGATTTAGCTTAGAAATATGATGAAAAGTATTATTTCTGTCTTTACAATCATTCTCTTTTTCTTTAATCATAATATAAATTCACAATCTATGGGATTTTTTAATCAATTATTCGGAGGAATTCAAAAGTCATCAATTAGCGATAGCGATCTAGAAAAAACTTCAGAAATGTTGAATGAAGATTTGTACTGGGAAATTGTAGCGCAGTCCTTGAAAAATTCAAAAGACCAAGACGGACAGGAAAAATTTTTAATTAATGAAATTTCAAAACTTACCCCCAAACAGATGATTGGATTTCGCTTAAGAACTGATCAATTGCTTTATAACACTTATAATTCTGAAATGTGGTGTGCGAGCTATCTAATGAACAGTGGAAGTTCGGATGACGGATTTGAATATTTCAGAAATTGGGTGATCTCGCGAGGGAAAGAAGTCTACTACCAAGCAAAAGAGAATCCTGACACTTTACTTTCACAAAAAGAATTTGGTTCAGACGGATTTTATGAGTTTGAACCGTTTTGGTATGTTGCGATCGAGGCTTTTAAGCAAAAAACAAATGAAGATTTGTACGATTATATTGACTACGATAATTTTCATACCTCAGAAGGGAACTATCCTCAATTTGAATTTACATGGCAAGAAACTAATCCTTCCAGCATGAAGAGGATTTGTCCAAACCTTTTTAAAGAATTTAAAAATAAACAACTTTTGCACCAATGAAAATATCTCCAATCATTAACGCTGAAGAATTAGCGAATTTAAATCAAGACGATCTCATCATTGTTGACGCTGGAAGTGGCGGCTCGGCTTATGAGAAATATCTTTTGGAACATCTCGACGGAGCTTTATATGTTGATATCAATAATGATTTAGCCGAAATTCCGAAAGATGCAGAAAAGGGCGGGAGACATCCTTTGCCCAGTTTGGAAAAGTTTGCTGAAATTTTAAATGAGTTAGGAATTAACCAGAACTCCCATGTCATTGTTTATGATGATAAAAATGCGTCGATTGCCGGAGCTAGATTTTGGTGGATGCTGAGAGCAGCGGGCGTAGAAAAAGTTCAGGTTTTAAATGGCGGAATTCAGAAAGCAAAAGAAAAAGGATTGCTGGTAAATTCAAATACCGTTACCGCAAAACCGGTCGAAAAAATTTCTATAAAAAAATGGAAACTTCCGATGGTCGATATCAATTTCATCGAAGATATTTCTGAAAACCCTGAATACATGGTAATTGATGTTCGTGAAAAAGACCGTTACGATGGAAAAACAGAACCTATCGATGAGGTTGCAGGACATATTCCCGGAGCCGTCAATATTCCATTTAAAGAAAATTTAAATGAAGACGGAACTTTTAAAAGTCCAGAAATTCTTCACGAAAAATACGCAGAAGTTTTAAAGAACATGGCATCCAATAAAATTGCAGTTCATTGTGGATCGGGCGTTACAGCCTGTCATACTTTGCTGGCGATGAAGTACGCCGGCTTTGAACTTCCTAATCTCTATGTTGGTTCTTGGAGCGAATGGAGCAGAAATGAAAAACCTGTGACTAAAAATAATTAAGTAAATTTAAATCTTCAGCAATATCCAAACCTGAAGATTTCTTGAAATATAAAAAAATGAAAAAACCGATATACGTTACGAAAGACGCTTTAAAAACATTTATTAAGAACGCCTTAGAAGAGGATATTCAAGATGGAGATCATTCGACCTTGGCGACGATTCCAAAAGATCTGGAACAGAAAGCCAAACTATTGGTAAAGGAAGATTGCATTTTGGCTGGAGTTGAACTGGCAGAAATAATTTTTAAACAGTTCGATAAAAATTTAAAAGTAGAACGTTTACTCAAAGATGGCGACAAGGCAAATGTGGGCGATATCGCTTTTTATGTTACCGGCAGCGCCAGATCGATCCTTTCCACAGAACGATTTGTTTTGAACTGTATGCAGAGAATGAGTGGAATCGCAACGCTGACTCATGATTGGGATTCCAGATTATTAGGAACAAAAACCAAACTTTTAGATACCCGTAAAACAACACCCAATTTTAG
Organism: Flavobacteriales bacterium UBA5040; assembly: GCA_002415135.1. Classification (GTDB taxonomy): domain Bacteria; phylum Bacteroidota; class Bacteroidia; order Flavobacteriales; family Weeksellaceae; genus Kaistella. Next base: position 112,713 of record DIBY01000023.1, read on the forward strand.
AATATGTGAAAAATGGGCGGTGGCAATTGGTGGCGGAACCAATCACCGATATGGTTTGTACGATATGATCATGCTAAAGGATAATCATATTGATTATAATGGCAGCATCACCAACGCCGTAAAAATGGCTAAAAATTATACTGAAAAAATCAAGAAGCCTTTAAAAATAGAAGTGGAAACCAGAAATTTGGAAGAAGTTGAGGAAGCTTTAAAAGCGGGTGCTGACCGAATTATGCTCGATAATATGGATGTGGCAATGATGGCAGAAGCCGTTAAGATAATTGGGAAAAAATGTGAAACAGAAGCTTCGGGTGGCATTACCCGCGATATGCTGAAAGAGATCGCGAGAACAGGAGTTGATTTTATTTCAGCCGGTGCGCTAACTCACTCAGCTGATAACATTGACCTCAGTTTGAAGGCCGTAAAATAATTATCAAAACTGTAATTTTAGGACCAACTTTAATAAAAACAGACAATTCCGTTGAGAATGACAGGCAATGAATACAAAATTTAAACCTTTGATTCACTGATGGATAGCAATAAATTTAACAAAGTTTTAAAATTTAACAATTTGTTAACGAAAGTACCGTTTAAATATAATATTTTTGCAAAAACTTTCTGTAAAAGCAAATACAAACAAAATTTTAGTTATGAAAAGTAATTCAGTAAAAAGGTCGATGTTGACTGTAGTGATTACCCTTTCTACGGCAAGCGTTTATTATGCGCAAACTGTAAAAGACACGGCAAGCCGCGAGGCAGACATTGAACAAGTAGTTTTAGTCGGCGTTGCTGACATCGCTAAGGATAGAAAAACTCCAGTTGCGGTATCAACAATCAAGGAGGCACAGATTATTGACAAATTAGGAAATCAGGAATTTCCGGAAATCCTTAACACCACTCCGTCAGTTTACGCTACTAAAAGTGGTGGTGGATTCGGTGACTCTAGAATTAATGTTAGAGGATTTGACCAAAGAAACACTGCGGTTATGATTAACGGTATGCCTGTTAACGACATGGAAGGTGGGGCAGTTTACTGGTCTAACTGGGCTGGTTTATCAGATGTAACTTCTGCAATGCAGGTTCAGAGAGGATTAGGTTCTTCTAAATTGGCAATTGCTTCTGTAGGTGGAACCATCAACATCTTAACAAGAGCTGCTGATAAAAAAAGACAAGGTAATATTACTTTAGGATTGGGTAACGATGGGTATAATAAAGCATTGTTTTCTTACAATACTGGAAAAAGCGATAATGGTTGGGCCACTTCATTCTTAATGAGTAGAACTGAAGGCTCGATGTATGCAGACGGAACTGCATTTGAAGGGTACAATTATTATTTAGCAGTTGGGTACCAACCAAGCGCTAAACACGATTTGCAATTCACCATCACAGGTGCGCCACAGACCCATAATTCAAGAAGTTTTCAATCGACAATTAATGATCATATTAAATATGGCGGTTCTGAAGAAAATCCAAACAGAAAATACAATCAAAACTGGGGTTATTTGAACGGAGAAGAATTTTCTATGACCGCAAATTACTACCACAAACCAGTAATGTCTTTGAACTGGGATTGGAAAATTTCTGATGCGACCAAATTAAGTTCAATTGCATACGCTTCTTTCGGACGAGGTGCTGGAACTGGCGATGCGGGTAGAATCAATGGCAATGGTTACACAAGATTACCTAGAACTGCAGACGGATTAGTAAGATTTGACGATATCGTAAAATGGAACCAAGGAGGTGTCGTTGCAGATTTCGGCGCAGTTAACGCTTCTCCAGGATCTGCGACTAGCAGTAGAGGCATTATAAGAAGAGCTTCTGTAAATTCACACAACTGGTTCGGAATTATTTCAAGTTTAAACCACAAATTCAGCGAGAACTTAAGTGCGACTGTTGGTGTGGATGGTAGAACTTACAAAGGAATCCACTACAGAATCGTAAGCGATTTCTTGGGGAACGACTCTTACACCGATACTAGTAACATGAATAATAAACCAAACATCGTTACCAATTCATTTAATGCAAACCCAGATTGGAATCCATTTGGTGGAAAAACAAATGATATCAACGACCAAATCGTTTACAGTAATGATGGACTTGTAAATTGGTTAGGAGGTTTTGGACAATTGGAATATACCAACGATGCGCTTTCTGCATTCGTTCAAGGATCAGTTTCAAACCAAAATTTCCAAAGAATTGATTATATGCAATATGCACCAGATCAGCAAAAAAGTGAAAAAGTTGATTTAGTAGGTTACAACGTAAAAGGTGGAGCTAACTATAACATCAATGAAAACCACAACCTTTTTGTTAATGGTGGTTACTATGAAAGACAACCATTCTTTGGAGCGGTTTATTTAAATAATAGAAATGATGTGAATCCATCATTAACCAATGAGAAGATTACTTCGTTTGAAGTTGGTTATGGTTTTAGATCAGGAATCTTTAATGCTAACTTAAATGCTTACCATACTTCATGGGATGACATTTACAGAAGACTTACTTCCAGAACGAAGATTAATAACGTTGACGTTACTGGTGTAGCCAATGTATTAGGAATTAAAGAAATTCACAAAGGTCTTGAATTAGATTTCAACATCAAGCCAGTGAAAATGCTTACCATTAATGGAATGGTATCCGTAGGAAACTGGTATTATGAAGGAAGCCCAACTGCTTCGTTTATTAATGATGATACAAATACAGTTGTTCAAGAAGGAACTTTAGCTCTTGATGGACTTAAAGTTGGAGATGCAGCACAACTTACAGCAGCTTTAGGTGCTGACGTTAACCTTACAGACTGGTTAAGCTTTAATGCTCAATACCGTTATGCTGATAAATTATACTCTGCTTTCGAACCAGACACTCGTTTAGTTACAGCAGCAAAACCTACTCCTTCTGATCCAGCAGTAGAATTGCCATCTTATGGTCTACTTGATCTTGGAGCAGGCGCTAGATTTAAATTAAACGCGACACAATCATTCAAGTTCAGAGTTAATGTGAATAACGTTTTAGACACAACTTACATCGCTGAGTCAAGAACGAACAAAGTAGCTGATCCTAATGAAGCCAAAAATTGGAATGGCATCAATAGAACAAATGAAGTGTTTTTCGGTTTCGGAAGAACATGGAATGCATCAGTAAGTTTCTTATTCTAAGAGAACTTACCAATACACTAAGAATCCCGACTATTAAGTCGGGATTTTTTTTATCTTTGCCCTTAACAAAAAAATACTATGGATACTTTTAAAATTATTACTGAAGCACACAAAGGTTTTGCTTATTTAATTTTGCTTGCGGGCATTATTTTCATCGTTGCATTATTGGCGACCATGTTTGGTTACTCAGGGAAGATCAAAAAATTATTGAAAACATCCACTTTGATCACCATGATCTTGTTTCACGTTCAGTTGATCGTAGGTATTTTCATGTTGGTATTTTCACCAGGTTTAAAAGCAGCTATGGAGTCTGGAACATTAATGAGCAACGCGGCAGCAAGATTCTCGTATGTAGAACATCCAGTTTCAATGTTGATCGGTGTAGTTTTAATGACCATCATTAATAAATACATGAAATCTCATGATACGCTTTCAATGAAAATTGTGATCATGGGCGTAATTGCTTTTGCCTTATTTGCATATGCATTCCCTTGGGCAAGAGTTTTCCCTTCAATGTTTGCCTAAAATTTTAAATAACAAATATTCTTAATGAAAATAGCAGTAGTAGGAGCTACCGGAATGGTGGGACAAATTATATTAAAGGTTTTGGAAGAAAGAAATTTTCCTGTAACCGAATTAATTCCTGTCGCATCTGAAAAATCAATCGGTAAAAAAATCGTATTTAAAGGAAACGAATTCGAAATTGTTTCGATGCAAGTTGCTTTAGACCGAAAGCCCGAAATTGCAATGTTTTCTGCAGGTGGAACTACTTCTTTAGAATATGCTCCGAAATTTGCAGCCGTTGGCACCACTGTTATCGATAATTCTTCAGCCTGGAGAATGGAACCAGATCATAAATTGATCGTACCGGAAATCAATGCAAACGTTTTGACCAAAGAAGATAAGATCATTGCCAATCCAAACTGTTCTACCATTCAGTTGGTCATGGTTCTGCATCCTTTAAATCTAAAATACGATGTTAAACGCGTGATCGTTTCCACGTATCAGTCGGTTACAGGAACGGGTAAAAATGCCGTGGATCAGTTAAATGCTGAAGTGATCGGCAATAAGGAGGTGGAAAAAGTTTATCCGTATGAAATCTTTAAAAACGCTTTACCACAATGTGATGTTTTCGCAGAGGATGATTACACCAAAGAGGAAATCAAATTGATGACAGAACCCAAGAAAATTATGGGCGACGACAGTTTCAATATAACTGCAACTGCAGTTCGTGTTCCTGTTCAAGGTGGACATTCTGAAAGCGTCAACATCGAATTTGAAAATGATTTCGATCTGGATGAGTTGAAAGATCTACTTTCTCAAACTCCAGGAGTTGTCGTGTTGGATGATGTGAAAAATAACATCTATCCAATGCCTTTGTATTCAGAAGGAAAAGATGAGGTTTTCGTCGGAAGAATCAGAAGAGATATTTCACAACCCAAAACCTTAAATCTTTGGATTGTGGCAGATAACCTCCGAAAAGGAGCTGCTACCAATGCAGTGCAAATTGCAGAATATCTCTACCAAAACAAATTAGTCTAAATTTAATGCTCACCAAAAGTGAGCATTTTTTATGTATTAGATTCATCGAACAATCTTAATAAGTTTAATAAAACTCAGATGTCTGAAACTCAAAATAGTCCCAAAACCAATTTCGCTTTTCAAAGAAATGTCGCCATTGTTGGGATCATTCTTTTCTTAGGAAAATTATTCGCCTGGCATTTCACCAATTCCGATGCGGTTTTCTCTGATGCCATGGAAAGCATCGTGAATATTATTGCGGCATTTATGGGATTATATTCGCTCTATCTCGCTGCGAAACCAAAAGATGTAGAGCATCCATACGGTCATGGAAAAGTGGAATTCGTCACTTCCGGCGTTGAAGGCGCATTGATCATCTTTGCCGGTGTTATCATCATTGTTCAATCCGTAAGTTCTCTTTTACAGGGAAATATACCAAAACAGTTGGATTGGGGAATTTGGATTGTCGCAGCCACAGCGGTTATCAATTATTTAATGGGACATATTTCCTATGAAAAAGGTCTAAAAGAAAACTCCCTGGTTTTACAGAGCTCTGGTAAACATTTAAAAAGCGACACCTTCACCACTTTAGGTGTTGTCATCAGTTTGGTACTGGTTCAACTCACCAAACTCTATTGGATCGATGCTGTGGTCGCCCTACTCTTTGGTGGTTACATCATGTTCGTAGGTTACAAAATCATCAGAAAATCGTTGAGTGGAATTATGGATGAAGCCGACTTAGGAATGCTGCAGAACTTATCTAAATTCCTAAATGAAAATAGAGAGAGAGATTGGATCGATGTTCACAATATGCGGATTCAACAGCATGGAAGTGGACTTCACATCGATGCCCATTTAACGCTACCTTGGTATTACGAACTTCGGAAAGCGCACAATGAAATGGAAGATCTGTATAAACTCATCGGTACCAATACCGATCGTACCATCGAATTTAATTTTCATTTAGATGATTGCAAACCGACGTCTTGTGAGATCTGTGAGCTATGGGAGTGTCCGGTGAGACAAATGCCGTTTGTGAAAAAGATTGAATGGAATGCAAAAACCATCGCCCAGGTTGGGAAGCATTCTGTGGAAGATTAAACCTTCTGAACGTGTTTTCGATAGTAGAACAGAGGTATAATCAAGAGTAATATCAACGGTTGAATCACGAACCTTCTCATATAAAAGGAGAACAGATAACCGATGTCAAATTGGGTGTGAATGCAGTAAAGATACAGCGGGAACGTAATGGCGAAAACAATCAGCATTAAGACAATTGCTTGTAAAGTCCATTGTTTATTTTTAAAGATGAAATAAACTACCGCAGCTGATAAAACTAAATTCAGTCCAAATCGGAAAAGATAATTCAATATCAAAGGCGTCCATTCAAAATCCGGAAACTCAGCATGTTTATTAGCCAAATGAAAAAAAGCTTGAAAAGGATCATAGAAAAGTTGGTCTTCTACCATGCGCACTGCAATCAATCCGAAAATAGCGATCACTGCAAAAAACCAGTTAAGAATTTTCATCTTTAACATTCTTTAAAGCGTAAAACTTAATCCAGATCAGCCAAAGTACGACGACACTTCCGTAGATAATTGCGGGGAAAAGATAATCATGACCAAATTTACTGTACTGTGGCATTTCTACTATTAAAATATTTAAACCTACAATACGTAAAACATTCATTATATGTAAAACTACAAGTCCAACTGCGGAAAAAATAAACGTTTTTAATCCTTCGTAGAAAGCGAAGATAAAAGCAAGAAATAAGATCATAACCGAAATCGCATTACACCCTTCAACCATTCGGGAAACATATTGTCCGCTCACGTAAAACCACGTCGTTTCATCCTGCGGTTTTCCCTCAACCATTTGCGATGGATATCCAAAAAGGTTTTGTAGATAATCAACCTGCTGCATTGTCCAGGTAGAAAAAGGATCGAGTCCGGCATTTTTGAAGCCATTCAAATAAAATTGATAGCCCAAAACAAGCACCACATATAAAATGATGAAACGAAGAAGAACTTTCAGAACCGGCTTGAAATCATTGAACATAAGTACAAATATACTCTTTTCTAAAATACGTTTTTCGCTATCTTTGTAAAAGTATGACTGATCAAAACGCAAAAGATTTTTTCGAAAATTATACCGGAGAAACCGCTCAAGACTTTTTTACTTTGGCCCAGAGTGGTTCTGCAAGAATTAATTTTGTAGGCAAAAGTTCCGATACAAAATACATCATCACCTTCAACGAGAATATTCAGGAAAACGAGAGCTTCTATTATTTCTCTGAAGTATTTGCTGACTTACAAATTAATTCACCAAAAGTTTTACAAATATCTGAAGACCGCGAATTGTACATTCAGGAGTTTCTTGGTGAGCAAACTTTATCTGAAATCATTGCCGATGAAGGTTTGACTGGACGGGTTACAACTTTGGTTAAAAAAACCTTGCAACAACTCGCAGAAGTACAATTTAAAACTGAAGATAAAATTGATTATTCAAAGACATTTGAATATGAAAATTACGATGAGTTGCCGATTACCAATGATTTATTCTATTTTAAAAGTTTCATCGCTGATGTTTTAGAGATCCCGTATCATAAATCTTCGCTACTGTTAGAATTTAAAAAATTGGTTTCTAAAATAGAAAACTTAGAACCAAAAGGAATTATGATGCGTGATTTTCAGGCACGAAATATTATGGTTAATTCTCAGGATGAAGTTTTCTTTATCGATTACCAGTCTGCGATGAAAGGTCCATTAATTTATGATGTTATTTCGTTTCTCTATCAGGCAAAAGCCAATTTTCCGACAGATTTCAAAAATGAAATGCTCGATTATTATTTCTCTTTATGGAATGAGGAGAAAGCGACTCAACTAAAAAAATCGGTAAAGCCAATTCAATTGATTAGGTTTCTGCAGGTTTTGGGCGCGTATGGTTTCCGTGGACTCATTCAAAGGAAACAACATTTCATTTCGAGCCTTGATCAAGGGATTGAAAACCTTAATCAGTTTTCAAATTCGTGGGAAGAAATGGAAGAATATCCTGAGTTGAAAAATTTAATATATCAATTGAAATCGGATGGGATTAGAAGTAAAATTGAAACGATAATTACGAAGGATTAGAAAAATAAATTTATACTGTCATCTTTAACCATTAAGAAATTAAGTAAAATTAAGGACGTATGTTAGTAACCAAAAAACAAGTAACTCAATTGTCATATGACATTACAGGTTTTGCGATAAAAGTTCACAAGAATCTCGGCCCTGGTTTATTGGAGAGCATCTACGAAACCTGCCTTAAATTTGAGTTGGAGAGAAATGGCTATTGTGTAAAACAACAAGTAACTGCAAATGTCGTTTATGACGGTCTATTAATGGAAACAACTTTAAAACTTGACTTATTGGTAAATGATTTAGTTGTTGTAGAATTAAAAACAGTAGAGGAATTAAAACCCGTTCATCAAGCACAACTACTACCATACATGAAATTGCTACAGAAACCTCAAGGATTATTAATTAATTTCTTCACCGATAATATTATAAAGTCAATGAAACCTTTTGTCAACGAATACTTTTCCTCCCTTCCAGACTAATCTTAATAATTCTTAATACCTTAATGGTTAATAATAAAAATATATCAATGAGTTTAAAAATAGAAATACACAGTTTTTCCTACAAAAAAGGGGGCATCCCAAAAGATAATTCTGGCAACGGTGGCGGGTTCGCTTTCGATTGCCGCGGAATTTTAAATCCTGGCAGAGTTGAAGAATATAAAGTTCAAACCGGTTGCGATATCGGTGTTCAGGATTATTTAGAAACGACAACCGAAATGCCTAATTTTCTGGAGTTGGTGAAAAATATCGTATCTATTAATATCGATAATTATATTGGTAGAGATTTCGATCACCTTCAAATTAATTTTGGTTGTACTGGCGGACAACACCGCTCGGTTTATGCGGCAGAAAAAACGGCCAACTTTATTCGCGAAAAGTATCCACAAACAACAGTTACGTTAACTCACGACGAGCAACCTCAACTTAATCATTAGTAATGGATAATGGGTAATAAGTAATATTACTCATTGCTTATTACCCATCACTTATAAAATTATGAAAGCACTTATTTTTGCAGCCGGAAAAGGAACGCGCTTAAAACCTTTTACCGATAATCATCCGAAAGCTTTGGCTTTGGTTAACGATGTTCCTTTGTTAGAAAGAAATATCAAATATTTACAAAGTTTTGGGATCAATGATTTCGTGATCAATATTCATCATTTTGGTCAACAGATTTCCGAATTTCTAAAAAAGAATAATAATTTTAATTCAAATATTGAACTTTCAGATGAGAAAGAAGAGCTTTTAGAAACAGGTGGAGGCTTGGTTTTTGCCAAAAAGTTTCTGAATCATGGTGAAGATTTCCTGATTATGAATGCGGATATTTTAACAGATTTAGATCTTAATTTTTTTGTAGAATACCATCAAGAGAAAAAAGATTTTGCTACTTTAGCAGTCTCCGACAGAAGAAGTTCGCGAAAACTGCTCTTTAATCCAGAAATGATTTTAAAAGGTTGGCTCAATGTGGAATCTGGTGAACAAAGGCTCGCAGAATTTAATAAAGGTTTCAAGCCTTTAGCTTTTAGCGGAATTCACTGCGTCAATCCAGAAATTTTCAATAAAATGAAACGCACCGGCAAGTTTTCTATTATGGAAGAATACCTGGATTTGATGAGCGACGAAAGTATTCACGGATACGAACATTCTGCCACGATTATTGATGTGGGAAGACCTGAATCAATCACTGAAGCAGAAAAAATATTTAAATAAAAGAATGAGCAAAATAAATAGAGGAAAAGGGACAACGAAAATGGAGAATGACACTCCTTTTGAAATCGATCAAAGAGTACAAAATTCTTTCAAGGAAAAAACATGGGATGAAACCATTACCAAAGACAGTTGGATGGTTTTTAAGATCATGGCGGAATTTGTCGATGGATACGAAAAAATGGCTAAAATTGGTCCTTGCGTTTCTCTTTTTGGATCTGCAAGAATGAAACCTGAAGATCCGCGGTATGAACTTGCGGTAGATATCGCTGAGAAAATTACAGAAATTGGTTTTGGCGTCATTACCGGTGGTGGTCCCGGCATTATGGAAGCCGGAAATAAAGGTGCCCGAAAAGGTGGTGGAAAATCAATCGGTTTAAATATTGATCTTCCTTTTGAACAGCATTTCAATCCGTATATTGATAAAGGTCTGAGTATTGATTTTGATTATTTCTTTATTCGAAAAGTAATTTTCGTAAAATATTCTCAAGGATTTATTGTCATGCCAGGAGGTTTTGGTACGCTTGATGAGTTGATGGAAGCCATTACTTTAATACAAACCAATAAAATCGGTAGATTCCCAATTGTGTTAGTAGGTTCAAAATTCTGGGGAGGCCTACTCGATTGGTTTAAAAACACTTTGCTGGAAACAGGAATGATTTCTGAAGAAGACCTAAGTCTTTATCGAGTAGTAGATACCGCTGAAGACGCAGTTGCCCATATCAAGGCGTTTTACGATAAATATCAGGTCAACGTAAACTTCTAGTTGGCACCATATTTGAGCCTACCCATATACAAATCACTCTAATGAAAAAATTTTTACATATTACTTGGATCTTTGCCGTATTACTCTCGATGAGTTTTATGAATGCAGATTTCTATTCCTCCATGACAAAAGTGGATTATCTGGAAGCAAGTAAGACCTTAAAATTCACTACCAAACTTAATACTTCTCATATTTCTGACGCCTTAAAAATCAATCCTAATACGGCAGGTTTTGAAGCAGAAGTTAAAAAATATGTCAACAACAATTTTGATTTATTCGTGAATGGAAGCACAAAAACACTAACTTTTACTGGCAGCCAGGTTAATGGTGAGTCTGTTTGGGTTTATTATGAAGCGAATGGAATCTCCGCGATCAGTACGATCAGAATAAAAAATACGATTTTATTAAGTTCTTTTCCGAAACAGTTCAACCTGGTGAATATTGCTTATAAAGGCAATCAAAAAACCATGAATTTTCAAAGAGGAAAAGAAGTCAATGAAGTCAGTTTTAATTGACACACCATAAAAAAAACAAAATCCGTCTCGTCATATATGATGAGACGGATTTTTATTTGAAATACCCTCAAGCATTTCGGTAACAATTATAAAAACTAAGAATTATCTATTATTAAGTTGCTGCATTCCTTCTGAAGAAACCATATCGTAATTCCAGGCAGGTTCGAAAACCAGATCGATTTCAACTTCATGTCCGGGAAGTGCTTTTTCTAAGGAATTTTTGACCCCAGTTTGAATGGCTTCACCCATAGGACAATGTGGTGTAGTTAAAGTCATCGTCACTTTGATCAAGTTTTCTTCTTTTATTTCAACATCGTACACCAAACCCAGATCGACGATGTTCACCATCAATTCAGGATCTATCACTTCGTAAAGGGCCATTTCAGCACGACTTATTTTATCGTAATTTTTATCAGTTGAATCGAGTATCATGATGTTTTATTTCTTTTGTGGAACATTAATTTAAAGACATTGATATTGTATAAAACTGCAACAACAACCCACAACATTGCACCAATTCTGAGGACAATAACTTGCTGAAGAATGATTCCCAGCGCAAAAACCAAAAAGGCTGCGATGAAAATTCTGAATTGCCAGATCGTGATTTTTTCGCTGTATAAATCTTTTGGCAACGGAACTTTTACTTTTCCGGAAAGATTTTTATAATGATCATTCCAAATAATGAAAGGAAGCGTTTTAAAAGTTTTTCCTAAAATAATACTGGTAATCCAACCCATAAACAGAAGAGTTCCGTAAAGCATCGTCCAGCGATAACCACTGCTAAAATAGACCGCTGGTAAAAGCAAGATGGAAAGTACCAATGCTAGAAATGAAAGGAAAGCGTGCTTCATCAACAACTCTACTCTTTTTCGTAGACGGTTTTTGAACGTATCATATAAATAAAGCAACCAAAATACAACTCCGATTAAAACAATCGCGGTGTAAATTAAAACTCTGGAACTCACTCCAATAAAATATCCATCTGCGAGGAAAAGAACCAATCCAACATTTTGAAAAATAAAAGCCCATTTCAACAAATAATCTTTACTCGATTTCCCCAATAAAAACATGGGAACTAATTTGGTGCTTACGCCAGTAATCAATTGCAGGAACCAACCCGCAAAACCAGCGTGAGCGTGAAGTTTTAATATTTCTAAATGATTTTGTTTAAAGAATGGAAACTTTAAATTAATGGCCAATAATAAACCAACAATTACGGTAAACAAAAGCCAGATTGCAGAACTCGTTAAAAAGAGTTTTTGCATAGAATATTTCTTACATATCCTACTGGTTTTTAAAACATTAAACAAATAAAGACTTGCTGAAATTACAATTAACGATCCGCCAGCAATCATCAACCAACCCACTGTTAAATTCCAGAAATTGGTGGTGAGTAAAATCATTCCTAAAGTCAAAGTGTACCAAACAAATGACGCCATTTTTTCGCTGTACAGATCCTGTTCGCAAATGACCGGCAATAACTGATGTGCCGCCCCGAAAATAATCATCGTTCCCCAACCTAAAGCTGCGACGTGAACCATGGCCAATAAATGCGGCGTAAAATAATGACGCGTAAATGATTCTGGGCTGAAAACCATCAGCACGCACAGCACAAAAAACATCACTGCTCCTGTTGCATAAAACGGAAGAACAGCGCTGTTTCCTGGGGCTTTTCCTATATTAACCTGTGCCATTTATTTTTTAAAGATGAGCATTTTTACATTTCCTTCTTCCCTGTTATTGATGTGAACTTCGTAATTTTTATCTGCCAGTTCTTCCAGTAAAAAAACCGGAACTCTTTTGTGATTGATGTACAAAGCATTTCCAGCTGGAAGATTCTGTAATTCTGAAAGAATCATTTCCATTGGTCCCGGCATTTCGAGTTCTCGAACATCTATTTCTTTGATTTGTTCTTTGGTAAATTGACTGCAAATTGTGGTAAAACTTTCAACATCATCCATCTGTAGTTTTTCGTCAGCAGTTGCGGAAGAATGTTTCTCTTCTTTTTCTTTTTTCAAAAAATAAGTATTGAATTCTTTATCGTTAATCGTTTCAACAAAAGTAGCTTCAGCCTTCTCCTGTTTCAAAAGATGAATTAAAGGTGTCGGTACAAAATTATTAATGATGCAAAGAATTTTCCCTGGTTCAGTTGTTTTGAATCGTCCCAGAATTTCCTTCAAAGGATCTGCGCCATTATCAATAATTGGCCGCACATCATAAAAGTAAATATCGGCTTTATTTGCTTCTTGTAACCAAGTTGGTTTCGCTTCTGAAACCTTCTCTTCCTTAGTTGAAGCTTCTTCTTCGAATGTAAATCCAAGTGGAAGGAGAACCCGCTTGAATTCTTCAACGGTTGTTCCTCCCATTTTCGCAGCTTCTCCAATCGTGACCCTGGAAGCCATGATTTTTCTTAAGATCGGATTTTTCAGTTTCTCCAGCGGTTTCGCCAAAGAAGCAATCGCTTCTACGCTTTTCGAATTGTATTTAATCAATTCTGAAATTTTCGTTTTGGCCGTTATCATTTCCATGTTCCTTATTTCATCAATATTTTAAAGAGAAAAACTGCAGACTTTCCTCTAATTTCAAATTTAAACACATTGTCTGCAGTTATTTCTTTTAATTTAATTTTGCTAATTCTGCATCCAAAAGAATTGCTTTCGGGAACAGAACATCATTTTCCAGCTTTACGTGAGTTTCTAAATCAGTTTCAAATTCTTTTATTTTTTGGAAAAGATATTGATAGGAGCTACAAGCGTCTGCGGGAAGCGTATAGTCATTTGTTAGCGTTCTGAAGAATGACAAATCTGCCGCTGCGATCTCGTGGTCTTTTCTGAGCAGATTAATTGGTTCTTCGAGAGAGCCAATTTTATAAGTGATTTCTGTGTCAGCATTTCTTTTCTTCGCTATGATCTGCTTAATTATTGGGAATAAAACTTCTTCCTCTCTTACGGTATTATCCAGCAAATCCTGTAGGAAATGATACATTAATGTTGAAAGTCGGTTTAATTCGGCATGACTGTCACCGTGATGTTCGGCAACTTTTATAGCTAAATCATTCAGATTCTCTGCTTGATCTTTAATATACTGGTGATGCGTATTCACAATATAATCGATCAGGAAATCGAGGTCCCATTTATCAGCAGCATAGGTTGCCGTTTTTGCTACTTTCCCCGCATTTGGATCGTCTGCTAAATTATATTTTTCAGTACTGCAATTAAACTGAACGCCTTTGTCTTTCAACATTTCGGCCTTTTTAATATCTTTGATAGAGATTGCACCTGGAAGTTCTTCACCTGTTTTATTGGTAGGATTTTTAGCAATTTGAACTTCAAATAACTCTGGACCTTTTAACAGATATTCCCAGGTGAAAATATCGCCCCGTTCTGCAATCAATTCGTAGTACAATGGTTTCGGATCGTGGTCATTCTCAATAATGAAACTCTCTCCCGGTTGTAAAGCATCAAAATATTTAAAAATAGTAGGATGTTTAAACTTCGGTTCGATCGCTGTTACATTTAATCTTTCAACCTCTTTTTGCGCTTCTAAAGGATTTTTACAAATTTTCACAATAAACCATTCCGGACCTTTTTCCAAATATTCCCAAGTGAAAATATTTCCGCGTTCACCAATCAATTCATAATACAATGGTTTTGGATCATGGTCGTTCTCAATAACGAATTCTTCGCCAGGTTGCAAAGCGTCAAAATATTTAAAAATAGTAGGATGTTTCATCCGAGGTTCTAATTTGGTCACATCCAAAGTTTCTATTGTCGCCATTTTTAATAAGTTTTTTAATTAAATAAGTAGTGCTGTTTTATTAAATCTATTTTCAAAGAATAAATTATTCTCTTCTTAATTGTAATTTCTCCACCGAGTTTTCTGTTCTAAATTGGCTTAAAGTAGTTTTGCCATAAATCTCATGCAATTGATCTCTTGCTTCCTTATAAGTGTTATGAATCGGGCAAGGATTTGTTTCAGAACAGAACGCCAAACCAAGTCCACAACCTTGAAACATTTTATTACCATCTATCGCGGTAATGATATCAGCCAGCGAATGTTTCGCTTCGTCATCGGAAATATAAAAGCCACCGTATCGCCCTTTTGAGGATTGTAGAAATCCCTGTTTGCTTAGTCCTTGCAGAATTTTTCCGATAAAGATTTCGGGTGAGTTAATTTTCCCTGCTATTTCTTTAATGTTGATCATACTCCCATCGCGAGACTGCTGTGCGATATAGATCATCGCTCTTAAGGCATATTCACAGGTTTTTGATAACATATTATTTGATTTCGATAAGACAAAGATATAAAATATTTTTATATCGGACTAATTAGTCTTATTTAAATTCATAAAAATTTACACTTGGAATTACAGAACAATTAATCAATGTTGTCAGCGACTTTTAGTTCAAGAAAGATGAGCATTAAGATTCAAGAAGTCATCAGTTTAAAATAAAAAAATCCGCCTCTTTGCAGAGACGGATTGATATTTATGAGAAATTAAATCTTAGAAGATATTAACCTCATCTAATTGCATTACGGTAGAAACACCTACACCGCCAGTAGAATTTGAATTATATTCGAAAATAATAAATCCATTTCCTGTACCTGCGTAAGAACCAATACCACTTGCGCGGAAAGCGCTTTCATAGTTTGATGGACCAACTGGACCACCGTTTCCTTTAGAAATATCAAACTGTGAAGTGATATCGTTTAAAGTAGCTGCAGTTGGATTTGCAGGGTCATAGTTAGAAGACCAATATACTTTTAAAACCTCACCGTTATAATAACCAGCATTTGTTTTGAATGAAAGTTTTGTTTTTTTGCTGAAATCAACAGGCATCGCAAAATGAGTTTTTACAAGACCCATATTCAAACCTGAAATTTGAAGATACTTATTGTTGTTATAAGTTTGAACAAACCATTTTCTGCTTCCAATCAATGAAGTATTATAGTATTTTGGTAAGAAGTTATCAGTCCCCTGAGCAAAAGATTCGAAAGTTTCGATCTCGATGGTCATTCTAGGATTATTAAAGCGCACGTCATTTAATCCTCTGATCAACATCTGATAATCTGCATTATATCTGCTTACAACAAAGGTAATATCTCCACTTCCGGTTGGCAATAATGTAGAACCATAAGCTGAAAATCCTGAGTTTCTTAAGGCTGCTGAACTTCCAGAGATATCTTCGATTGTTCTGCTTGTATCAACTCCTGCTCCTGCTAAATAATCAACATAAGTTTTGTTAACAGGCGTAATTTCTGAAGTTCCAAATTGAACATTCGGTACGGTTACCAAAGTGTTGATATAGTTTTGCTGTTTCGCTGCTGCTAAACTTGACACTGGTGTCGGAACCATTGTTGCGATATCCATTAAGTTTCCATTACACACGGCAGAAATATATCTGGTGAATAAAACTCCTGGAATTCTTCCGATTGCAAAAGTAGGATCTACAGAACCGATTTTTACCGTCCCACGATCTAAACCTAAACGCAAACCTTTAGCATTAATTCTAATGTGAGTTCCTACTGGGAAATCAGCGTAGTTACTTGCTCTGTCGACCTCCATTTGCAAACCTGCAGTTGGATTTTCTGGTTTATCCTGAAAAGAAATTGTTTTGTAGAAGTTACCGTTCTCATCAGAAGAAACGATATATCCATCAAAAATTTTATCTTCAGTAATCAAAACGAAACCTGATGCTGGCGCTAACGCTTTAAAATCAGCCATGGAAATGTTAGGAGCATCAAATTTATTGTTGCAATTAATTGGCGGCGTATCCCAATCATCTTTATTCACACAAGAGCTTACTGTAAGTGCCGAAATAGCAAGTACAAAAGCGGTTTTAAAATATTGTTTGAAATTCATTTTATTGTTTTTTAAAATTCTGATTATTAATTAAAATCTAACTTGAAGGTTTACGAAATACGATCTTCCTTGAGTGTACCAGTATTTCGGTCCGAATAATGGGAATTCTCTCGAATTTTCCTCCACATATCCAGGGAATGTTACTCTTCTTGTTTGCTCGAAACCACCGGTAATATATTTAGTGTTGTCTAAAATATTATTAACTGATGCCGTAAGCAATACATAATAAGCTCCTAGTCTCCAAGATTTACCAACGTTGGCATTCAAGAAATAAGCAGAAGGAAGCTTAGTCGGTGCTAATACTCTTCTTAGTTCATTTTCATCAAGACCTGCATACGGAGTTCCTGTTACTGGATTCTGTATAAATCTTTCCGTTCTTAATAATGGTGATGGATCTAAGTAGTTGTCATCCAGATAATTCCAGTTGGCACCAAACCACCAGTATTTCGTAGAGTTATATCTGAAACCTAATGAATAACCTTGTTGTGGTGTTCCACCTTGTTTTGAATCGGTCAAATAAGCTTTACCTAAATCTTGGTAAGCTAGCCCATCGCCGAAAGTTCCGGCAGCGTCAGAAGCGAAATAAACATTCGGATCATTTCTGTACGTAAACTGACCATAACTTGCTAAACCTTGAACAGATAAAGTTGGTAAGATTTTAACATCAACCCCTAATTCACCACCCATGTTTCTTTTCTCAAGATTCGACATAATCTGCGTTACAAAAGCACTTTGTACATTTGTAACCGTTCCGTCTTGTCCTGCTGAGCTTAACTGAATACCATCGGCAAAGAATCTCTGAACATTGGTATCATTTTGAGTGTCGATTAAATAACCAGTCAATCTCATTTTAAAGAATGGACTGTTGATCACATAACTTAAATCATTAGCATTAATAAGAGTCTTCTCAATATTTGGTGCCGTAGATCCGTTGACTCTTGGATTGATAAATAAATCTTCTAAGAAAGGCGCTTGTGAAAAGTAGGCTCCGTTGTAAACCAAGAAGTTTCTACCATTCATTTTATAGATCACCTGTCCTTTCAAACCGAAATTCCAGAAGTTTTGATCTCCACCTTTTCCGTAAGAATCTTTGTACAGATAATGATTATAATGTCCTTCTCTAAATGAAGTAGAATAACCTGCTAAACCTGAAACAAATACGTCAAATTTACCCGTTTCAAATTTCAAACCTGGGTTCACTTTCACTTCCTGTCTGGAGAAGCTGTAGTTGTAATTAATTTTATCTCCTACTCTTTTGGCAACGTTCTCTTCGCCTTCATTATAAAAACCACTTTTACCTGGTTGGTTCGTGGCAGCAAATGGATCTCTGTTTAACGCAAAATCAGCACCCAAAAGATCTTTTACTTCCCGGTATAATTCTGACTTATAATTTTCATAAGAAACATTTAATAAAAACTTAGAAGTATTATTAATGTCATATACATAATGAGTTCCTACATTCCATATTTTATCATCACTTACATCAGCAACCTGGAAGTACAAAGCACGTTTGCCTGTTTCGCCGTAATAAGTTCCTGCAGGCTGATTCATATTTCTTCTGTACAACGCATCCCAGTTTATTTGAGTGTACGCGGGATCACCATTTTGCCATCCGGCCAAAGCATCTTGATATGCTTGCTGAGCCGTGGTTGCTGTTTCACCAGTTGGTACTGAAACAGAAGCATTAGGATCTAAAGAATCATAATAGCTTGGTAAATACCGGTAATAAGTAGGCGATGGATTTTGAACACTTTGCCAATCTAATCTTGCAGATTTATCTTTTCCAAATTGGTAAGAAACCGCGGTACGAAGACTTGATTTCTCATTAATTTTCCAGAAATCCTGAATTTGGAAAATCGGTTGGAAACCTGATCTTACTCTTTCACTTCTTTTCTCACCATTTTGCCAACCCCAATAAGAGTTATAATGCACGCCTCTGTAGTCGTACACCTCTTGCGTACTTGGACTGGAAGTAGATCTTCTATAAGGTGCAGCGAACGCATTTAAAGTCACGGTGTGAGCATCATTGAATTTCTTTTCAATTCCTAAGAAACCACCCCAAGCATCGTAAAAAGTTCCTTCCTGGATACCTTCTTGTGCCCATCTTCTCGCACCCATTGCAGTAAATGCCCAACCATTTTTATTCATACCTGAAGTATAACGCAGTGAGGCTCTGTTTCTGTAATTTCTGTTCGTTAATGAGTAAGTACCCTGGAATCCTTTTCTATATTCGCTGGCATTGGTGTTTTTATAAATAACAGAACTGGCACCACCAAATGCATATTCAGATGGAGCATGGTTTGCAGAAGTTTCTGGATATCTAGTGATTTCATTCAAACCTCCCCAGTTACCAAAGTCAACGTTTCCGTTATCAGATTTCACCATAGAAACACCATTCATCATGGTTTCCCCGGATCTACCATCAATACCTCTTGGTCGGAACCAATAAGCACCCAAATCGTAGGCAGCAATTCTACTGAAAACGTCTTGCGACGATTGTAGTAAACCGATGGTTGTTCCTTGACTCGAGTTTTCTTCATCACCATTACTTTCGATAATGGCCAGACCTTGATCTGCTCCTGTTACACTAGAATAAAGCGTAACAACGCCAAGATCCTTTCTCTTTTCATCATTCACATCGAACTCCATCACCTTGGTTTCGAAATTCGGTTTGGTAATGACAAGTTGGTAATGGCCTGTTTTAAGATCGACAAACTGGAAGTATCCAATCTTGTCTGCCTTTACATCATTACCAGATCCTTTTAAATCAATCTCTGCACTTTCCACTGCATTTCCGTTGGCATCTTTTAAGTAAGCATAAACCGTAGTTTGTGCAAAATAAAACGATGCTGGAAGCAAGGTAAACAAAGAGATTAAAGATAATTTTTTAATCATGTTGATAATTTATTTTTCGCTGTTTGAATTAAAAATCAATTCAGTAACTTAATTAGGACAAATTTAGACAAATTTATATTACTTTAGATAAATTTAACATATTACCAACGTCATACATGATAAATATTAGGAGATTAGAAAATTTAGTATTTTCAAAATAATATTTAAACTAACTTTGCCCTATAAACGTAATTATATATTATAATGAGAAAAATTGTAAGTTTTGTATTCTTAATGGCGTTCTGTTTTATTTTTGGTCAACAGAAAGGTCAACTTAGAAAAGTGGCGACCATTGGATTCATGAACGTAGAAAATCTTTGGGACACCATTGCGTCTGCAGACTATGTTGACGGAACAAAAGAGGTGAGCAATCCAGCTTTTCACCGAAGTGTGCCTTTGGACTCTCTTAAATATTTAGAAACTACAGAGGAATACCGTGGCGAATGGAGAGACGATTTATTAAAAGGTAAAAAAGTTGTTCGTAAACAAATCCTTGCAGATGATTTTACTTATAACAGTGCTAAAAACTGGAACACCAAAAACTACAATATTAAGATTGCCAATCAAGCGAAAGTGATTTCAGAAATGGGCGCTCAATATACCAAAACAGCACCGGTAATTGTTGGATTGATCGAAGTTGAAAATAGACAGGTCATTGAGGATTTAATTAAACATCCACTTCTTGCGAAGTATGACTATGGAATTATTCATTACAACTCGTACGACGCACGTGGAATTGATGTAGCGCTGATTTATCAGAAAAGAAGATTTACACCCAGCAATTCTTTGAAGAAAGAAATAAAAATATTTAATGACGATGGTAAAAGAGCGTACACTCGTGATATTGTTGTAGCAACCGGATTTTTGGATAACGAAAAAGTCGCATTTTTCATGAATCACTGGCCAGCGAGAAGCGGTGGTGAGGCACGGTCATTACCAAGAAGAAATGCAGCAGCTAAAGTTTTGAAACAACAAATGGATAGTGTGAGATTACAAGATCCTACCACAAAACTATTTGCGATGGGAGATTTTAATGATGATCCGGTCAACACCAGTTTGAAAAACATTTTACAAGCTGTGGCAAGTCCGAAAGATCTGAGCCCAGAAACTCCTTATCTTAATTTAATGTATCCTTTGTTTAAAAAAGGAGTTGCTTCTCTTGCTTACCAGGATGCTCCCAACTTATTTGACCAAATCATTGTATCAGGAAATTTAATTTCTGATAAAGTCGGAAAAGAGTATTCGGTATATAAAACTGAAGTATTTGCACCACCATACCTGATTAATAGAGAAGGAAGTTGGAAAGGTTATCCACTTCGTTCCTGGAATGGCGACCAGTTTACGGGTGGTTATAGTGATCACTTCCCAGCCTTTGTAGTGGTACAGCGAGAAGTGCAATAAATGAATCATAAAATAAAAACCGTTTTTCGAAACGGTTTTTTTGGCTGTAAATTTGATTCGTTATTAAAAAGTTCACGATGAAAAAATTAATCTTTGCTTTCAGCATTCTGCTGATAACTCTAAGCTGCTCCAGCCAAAACAATATAGCCAATCAATCAAAAGAAGACCATCCACTTCAAGCCCAAAAGAATGATGATGGCGAATACGATTTAGAAGTTCTGGATACGCAATTCACTTATTTTATCAATGCTATTGCGAGACCGATGAGTATGTATTCTGAAGGTTATCTGAAATCTAAAAATCAATTTTTGGTGAGCGAATGGAATTCCTACTATTTCTCCGGTCGATACAGAAACGTAATTGAATCTTCTATCGATTACGACCCGAACATTAATTATGGTTTGAAATACGAATATAAATTGTACCAGGTTTTTGCCTTTGTAAAATGGAAATACGGTTTAAAATTAAATGGATTGAGCGGAAGTGAATAATTTAAGAAGAAGTCACAAAAAAACTCAATAAACGAAAACAAGAATGCATAAAAGTTAAAACAAAAAAAGTTCAGATTTCTCTGAACTTTTTTTATGATATAAGATTTTCAATTATTTATTGAATTTCTCTTCTACTTTATCCCAATTCACTACATCAAAAAATGCAGTTACATAATCAGGTCTTCTGTTTTGATAGTTCAAGTAATAAGCATGTTCCCAAACATCCAATCCTAAAAGTGGTGTTCCCTGACATTCTGCAACTGGCATCAATGGATTATCTTGATTTGGACTTGAGCAAACTGCTACCGATCCATCATCTTTTTTGCATAACCACGCCCAACCTGAACCGAATCTTGTTTTAGCTGCTTCAGAAAAATCAGTTTTGAATTTATCAAATCCACCGTAAGTTTCAATCGCTGCTTTTACATTTCCTACTGGTTCTTTACTACCACCTGGAGTTAAAATTTCCCAGAAAAGGGAATGGTTAAAATGTCCTCCTCCGTTATTTCTAACCGCTGCTTTATCAGTTCCTGTTTTGCAAACTTCTTCAATAGATTTTCCTTCTAAATCAGTTCCTGCGATTGCTTTATTTAAATTATCTACGTAACCTTGATGGTGTTTTGTGTAATGGATTTCCATTGTTTTTGCATCAATAGTTGGTTCCAGTGCGTCGTACGCATATCCTAATTTTGGTAATTCGAATGACATAATATTTATTTTTATTAAGTGTTATGAGTCAAATTTAATCATTATTTAGACCAATTCCAAAAAGCTAAGCTCACTTTAGCAAATCTTTAACATTGATGAAAACAAAAAAACCGCTTCGAAAAACGGTTTTATATTGAATTAAAATTCCATCTGTAAGGAAATATAATATTTATTATTTATTCATTGACATTAAAAACTCTTCGTTGTTCAAAGTCTGTTTAATACTTCTGTTTACAAATTCCATGGCTTCTACAGGATTCATATCTGCCAGGTACTTTCTCAAGATCCACATTCTTTGTTGAACGGTATCTTCCATCAATAGATCATCTCTTCTTGTACTCGATGAAGTCAGGTCGATAGCAGGGAAAATTCGTTTGTTGGCAATTTTTCGATCCAACTGAAGTTCCATATTTCCAGTTCCTTTAAACTCTTCAAAAATAACTTCGTCCATTTTAGAACCTGTATCAATCAAGGCAGTTGCGATAATTGTTAGTGATCCACCGCCTTCAATATTTCTGGCAGCACCAAAAAATCGTTTCGGTTTATGTAAGGCGTTGGCGTCGACTCCACCAGATAAAATCTTACCTGAAGCTGGAGTTACGGTATTATAAGCTCTTGCTAAACGGGTAATTGAATCTAATAAGATCACAACATCATGTCCACATTCTACCATTCTTTGTGCTTTGGATAAAACCAGGTTAGCCACTTTTACATGCTTTTCAGCTGGTTCATCAAACGTAGAAGCAATTACTTCAGCATTTACACTTCGCTCCATGTCGGTTACCTCTTCCGGTCTTTCGTCGATGAGTAAAATCATCATATACGCTTCCGGGTGATTGGCAGAAATTGAATTGGCAATTTCTTTCAACAACATCGTCTTTCCAGTTTTCGGTTGTGCAACAATCATTGCGCGCTGGCCTTTACCAATCGGTGTAAATAAATCTACAATTCTGGTCGAAGGTGTCGCGTTTTTCCCGGTTAAATTAAATTTCTCTTCTGGGAAAAGCGGCGTTAAAAATTCGAAAGCTACTCTATCTTTAATAAAATCAAGATCTCTTCCGTTCACCTCTGTGGGCTTCATTAAAGAGAAATACTTTTCTCCTTCTTTTGGCAACCTTACAATTCCTCTTACGGTATCTCCAGTTTTTAAGGCATAATTTCTAATCTGGTTCGTGGATACATAAACATCGTCGGGAGAAGAAATATAGGAGAAATCTGACGAACGCAAGAAACCGTAATTATCTGGAAGGATTTCTAAAACTCCTTCAATAGTAACTAAACCATCAAAATTAAATTCTTTTTTAGCAGGTTCATCCTGAGAATCATTGCTTTGTTGATTTTTATTTTGATTGGGGTTTTTATGCTGATTTTGATTCTTGTGCTGGTGCTGCGGTTGTTTTTGCTGATTTCCGCTTTGGTTTGGATTCCCGTTTTGATTTGGGTTACCATTTCCATTTTGCTCTGGATTTCCGTTTTGATTGGGATTTCCTTTGGCATTTCCTGACTGGTTAGGATTGGAATTTTGATTGGGATTTCTAGGTTGTTCCGGTTTAGCTTCTGCTTGAATCTCAGTTTCCGCAACAACTTCATTTTCGGTATTTTCTGCTTCCGATTTTGGCGGAGCAACGCGTTGTCTTTTTTTCTTTTGTTGATTTTGAGCGGCTGCTTTCGGCTGTTCAGGTTCTGAACTTTTTGGTGCAGTTTCAGCTTCTATTTTCGCAGGAACTTCTTTTGTTTCCTCAGCAACCTTTTTAACAACCTCTTTAGGAGCCTCTTTTGAAACTTCAGTTGAATCCTCAGCAGGTTTTTCTATTTTCTTTCTGGGAGCTGGTTTTTTAGCGGCTGGTTTTTTGGGTGCCGGAGCATTTTCTTCTTCTGTATTCATAGGAGTTTCTGTCGCGCTGTAGTAATCTTTCGCTACTTTAGTATTGGATGCTTGAAAATCCAAAATTGCAAAAATCTTATCGTTGTCACTGCTGCTTTTAGCAATTTTAACGCCAAGATCGCTTGTGATTTTAGTCAAATCTGAATCGGATTTTGACCTTAATGTTTCAATGTTGAACATAAATGTTACGCAAAAAAGTAATTTATAAGTAATTGTAAGTAAGAATGTTAAGTCAGGTGACTCTTCTCTTTTAGGTCGTTTGTACCGCAAATCTACGTTTATTTTTTAATTATGCAAAAAATTATTGGTATTTTTGTAGGCAGAATCAAATAGTATGTTGCAGAGAATACAGACCGTATGGATATTTTTGGCGATTATTGGCGCCGTATTTTTGTTCGTTACCGGACAGGATTTTTCCCTTTTTGGACCCGTTCCTTTTATTTCCGTGGCGTGTGTGATTCTTGTACTGTTTGGCTTTATTAGTATCTTAAGTTACAAAGACCGCAAAAGACAACTTCAACTGAATAAAATCAGTTTTATGATAAACGCTTTGTTGCTCGGTTTATTGGCGTATTGGCTACTCACTTTATCCGGAGGAATTGATTTTCCTGAGAAGGGTATTGAGCCTGTTTTCCCGTTACTATCTATAATATGTTTGCTGATTGCGAATGTTTATATACGGAAAGACGAAAGGCTCGTAAAATCTGTGGACAGACTCCGTTAGACTTACAACGATTTTTTTGAGTGAAACAGTTCCATTTATGGGACTGTTTTTTTTGGATTAGATTTTAATGATTTTGCATATCAAAATTTGTTTTATATTTGATAAAATGCATACCGATGAAAAAAATATTTTTTCTCCTCGTAATTTTATCGCTATTCTCCTGTCGTGAGGCTCGCTATGACGAAGTAGATTCTGTTAGAACTACGGTGATGGGAAAAATAACAAACCCTACAACGGACCTTGCAATTCCCAACTTAAAGCTTAGTTTGAAGCGACAATGGAAGCAAAATTGTGGCGGCTTTACTACTTGTTGGAAAGAAGAGAATGTTGCAGAAATCACCACAGACTCTAATGGCAATTACCGTTATGAATTTGGTTACCTGCCAGCAAATGGTAGGGAGTATTATACCTACACAATAATGCCCACGGATGATCATTACAGATTTGATAATGGTGACCTTGACAATGTGGTCGAAGCTAGTAAAATTAATGAGAAAAACTATGGTATTTGGAAACCCATTACGTTAAATATTCACGTTAAAGTTTCTAATAATAATATTCCTCCTTTATACACACAAGTCACCAATTTACAGGACAATAGCAACTTTAGCAATTGGAGCTTCAATGATCAAAACGGAGAAAAAACATTTGACTTTTTAGTGAGACCTAATACGGACGTGTCAGTAAATTTCATTTATGTTGAAAATCCTAATACTATAAATGCGAAATCACATAAGTTAGATTATCCCTATAAGACAACTTTTGCAGAGACCACAACAATTAGTTACACCGTCGACTGTGCTACTTTTTAAATCTCTACAAAATTACCTGGCCGCAAAATTCTTTCTGTTTTGATAATAAACGACCAAGAAATTAAGATCAAGAATATTTCAAATACAGCTTGCTGATATACTTGTCACAATTACCATCTGATAAAATAAATGCCTGCTGATGGACAATTCAAAATTCCGTAAATTCGCCATCTAATTTCACTTAATGAAACCATTAAAGCGCATTCTTTCCATCGCCAAACCTCATCAAAAATATCTTTTAGGAAGTATTTTTTTTAACCTTCTTTATTCCCTCTTACAGATTTTTTCTATTGTAACAATGCTGCCTATTCTGCGGATTTTATTCAAGCTCGACAAAGAAGTCGATACTAATATTGTCCCGGTCTATAGCGGTAAATTCGGTGATTATTTTGGATATTTGAAAGACATGGCTTATTATAAAATACAGCTTAACATCAATGAATATGGAGCAATTCAGGTTTTAGCAGTTCTTTGTAGTATCACCGCAGTTGCGTTCTTATTACGGAATCTCTTTAGATACTTAGGTGCTTATCTGTTGGTAAATTACCGCGTCGGAATTACCAAAGATTTGCGAACTGCGATGTACGATAAATTTTTAAAGTTACCCGTTTCATTTTTTACAGAACAGCGAAAGGGCGATATGATGTCGCGAATCTCTAATGATATTGGAGCCGTAGAAGGTGGAATTATGGGAAGTTTGGTTGATGTGCTGAACGCGCCTTTTATGATCATTGCCTCTTTGATTACGCTATTTATTCTTTCTCCACAACTAACTTTATTTTCACTTTTGGTTTTTCCAGTGATGGGACTTATTATCGCCTGGGTTGGTAAAAGCTTGAAAAGACAGGCAACGGCAGCACAGGAAGAATTAGGAAATTTATTTTCTCTGGTTGATGAAACGTTGAAATCTTCGAAAGTGATCAAAATTTTTAATGCGGATAAAATTCTAACTAATAGATTCAATAAAACCACAAATAACTGGCAAAAATATGCGATTGGCATGAGCCGGCGACGGGAATTAGCTTCACCAATGAGTGAGTTTTTAGGTTCGGTAACGCTTCTAATGATCACCTGGTTTGCCGGAACTGAAATCATTAATGGAACCAATAAAGATCCAGTAACTTTCCTAGCGTTTATCGGCGTGTTCTTTCAAATTTTAGATCCAGCAAAAAAATTATCGAATGCTTTTTCCTCTATTCAAGGTGGCATGGCGAGTTTAGATCGAGTCTCAGAAGTTTTGGATTATGATTTAAAAATCGATGAAATTGCAAACCCAACTCCTATTTCTACTTTAAAAAATCAAATTGAATTTAAAAATATCGGTTTCTTTTATGATAAAGACAATGTTATTTTAAAGAATTTTGACCTCATTATTCCAAAAGGAAAAACAATTGCTTTGGTCGGTCAATCTGGATCTGGAAAAACAACAATTGCCAATTTACTGGCTCGTTTTTATGACGTTTCAGAAGGTGAAATCCTGGTTGACGGTATCAATATTAAAAACTTAAAGGTAACCGATTACCGAAACCTGCTAGGGATGGTGACTCAGGAGTCTGTTTTATTTAACGATTCTATTTTCAATAATATATTGATGGGGAAACCTGAAGCGACCGAAGAAGAGGTAATGGCGGCAGCGAAAATTGCCAATGCTCACGAATTCATCGATCATCTTCCAGAAAAATATTACACGAATATCGGCGACGATGGTAATAAACTTTCAGGTGGACAAAAACAAAGGGTTTCCATCGCGAGAGCCGTTCTGAAAAATCCACCGATCATGATTTTGGATGAAGCCACCTCAGCTTTAGATACAGAGTCTGAAAGATTTGTGCAGGATGCTTTAGAAAAGATGATGGAAAACCGAACTTCTCTTGTTATTGCACATCGACTTTCAACCATTCAAAAAGCCGACTGGATTGTAGTGATGGAACGTGGAATCATTGTAGAACAAGGGACTCATCAGGAACTATTCGAGAAAAAAGGAATGTACCGAAGATTAGTTGATCTGCAGAATTTCGGGTAATGAATCCAATCCAGGAATATTTTTTTAGAATTGAAGAGCCTCAGCGAAGTACGCTTTTATTCCTGCGAAAAAAAATACTGGAAAGCGATCAGGAACACATTACCGAAACCTTGAGTTTTGGGTTGCCTTTTATTAAATACAAAAAGAAAATGCTGTGCTATTTTTATTACAGCAAAAAACACAAAAAACATTATTTAAGCTTCTATCATGGCAATCGATTAGATTATCCAGAACTTATCTCGGAAGGCAGAAAGAAATTCAAAATTCTTCTGATTGATGAAAATGAAGATTTACCTTTAAAATTTATTTTGAAACTTTTAGATGAAGTCAAGCAATATATTAAACCATGAAAAAACTATATTTTATTTGCGCGATTCTACTGTCTGGATTTGCTTTTTCACAAGAAATAACGAAAGAAGCTGACACTATTACAGAACAAATCGCAGAATTTCCCGATGGTGGCGCTACAAAGTTCCGCCAATTAATTGCAGATAATTTTAGAGAGAAAAAGGTGCAAGGTCAAGGAAAAGAATTTTGTGACCTCGCATTCGTGATTGAACGTGATGGTTCCCTAAGTAATATAAAAGCAAATGGAACCAATGATAGTTTTAACAAAGAAGCCATACGCGCCATTTCTAAAATAAAAACAAAATGGATTCCGGCGAAAATTAATGGAGAGCTCGTTCGATACCGATTTAGAATTCCTTTAAATCTGGATTTTAATTAACAAAGAATACGAAATCCGTTTTTTAATAAATTAGATTCGTACTTGCCTTCATATATCATTTTTACAAATCCACTGTTATGAACAAAATAGTATTTTTATTCCTCTTTTTATTGGGAGCTGTAACTTTTGGCCAGACCGCTTCTACCTTAGAAAAGAAGATCCACCAATTACCGCAAGATGCCATCGCTGCAACTTTTCCTGCCGGAAATGACGTTTTCACCAAAATGGTTTACGCCAAGTTTAATTATGGAATAATCGACTGCGACGAAGAAAAAACCAACCAGCGAACGGTGATCGAATTCATTGTGGAAAAAGATGGAACACTCAGCGATATAAAAGCTGTTGGAAATAACAACTCCTTAAATCGGGAAGGTGTTCGAATTGTAAACTCTATTAAAGATAAGTGGACTCCGGGAATTGTAAAAGGGAAAAAATGTGCGAATGAAATTTAGACAGCCACTTACACTGGTCTGCAATTAAATCGCATTTTCACTTCTATCAGATAGATCAGTACACAGCCAACTCCATAGCACAGGATATCGATCCAACTAAAACTGTTTCCAACGATTATTGCGGCCATGCTTCCAGGTTTTAGACCTAAGATATCTGCGATCTTAAAATACTGTAAAACTTCCACGATCACAGAAAAAATAAATAGTCCGATAATTAGTTTTGTTCGGCTTTCAACTTTGAAAAAACTTAGGATTAAAGTGTACATTAATACTACTACAATCACATCGCCCAAATAGGCACGAATGAAAAATAAGTCTTTGAAAACCGTTGCGATCAAAACCTCAATAAAAAAAATTAGAATAGACAAAAGGAAGAATTTCAAACTAAATATAAAAATAGGCACATTTGAAAATTCTTTCATCATTAAATAATTTATCGTCCAATCATTTTCTTAATCGAGTTCAACTTCATCAACGCTTCAATCGGCGTTAAAGTATTGATATCTATTTTCAACAATTCTTCCCGAATATTTTCCAAGACCGGATCATCCAATTGAAAGAATGAAAGTTGCAGACTTTCGTCCGTAATCGCTTTTGCTGAATCTTTGGAACCACTGTGTGAACGGCTTTTTTCTAAAGTTTTCAAAACTTCATTCGCACGATTGACGACTTTTGCAGGCATTCCTGCTAACTTCGCGACGTGAATTCCGAAACTGTGTTCACTTCCGCCAGATAATAGTTTTCGAAGGAAAATAATACTTCCTTTATGTTCCTGAATAGAAACGTGGAAGTTTTTAATTCTTTCAAAATTCACTGTCATTTCATTGAGCTCGTGATAATGAGTAGCAAATAAAGTTTTCGCCTGCGTTGGATGTTGATGCAGATATTCCGCAATCGCCCACGCAATGGAAACTCCGTCGTAAGTTGAGGTTCCTCGTCCGATCTCGTCTAAAAGGATCAGACTTCGTTCGGAAATATTATTGAGAATATTGGCGGCTTCATTCATCTCCACCATGAAAGTGGATTCCCCGGACGAAATATTATCTGAAGCTCCAACACGGGTGAAAATTTTATCTAAAACTCCAATCTCTGCATGTTTAGCCGGTACAAAACTTCCGACCTGCGCGAGTAAACAGATGATTGCCGTTTGTCTTAAAATCGCTGATTTTCCTGCCATATTCGGACCGGTTACCATAATGATCTGTTGGGAATCTTTGGATAAAAAAAGATCATTCGGAATGTATTTTTCACCCAAAGGCAAAGCATTTTCAATAATCGGATGACGTGCTTCTTTTAAATCGATTTCAAAACCTTCATTTAAAACCGGTTTGGTATACGACTCAGAAACTGCGAGTTCAGACAATCCAACGCCACAATCCAATTCTGCAATGATCTTAGAATTCTCCTGAATTTGATCAATGTAAATCATTACATTTTCACAAACTTTTCTATACAATCGCTGTTCGATCTTTGAAATTTTTTCTTCAGCGCCGAGAATTTGTTCTTCGTATTCTTTCAGTTCTTCGGTGATGTATCTTTCAGCGTTCACCAAAGTTTGCTTGCGAATCCAGTCCTCTGGAACTTTATCTTTATGAGAATTTCTAACCTCAATAAAATAACCAAACACATTATTAAAACTGATTTTCAAACTGGTAATTCCGGTACGTTTAACTTCACGGTCACACATTTCGTCCAGAAATCCTTTTCCTTTAGTTTGAAGTCCACGCAAATGATCGAGCTCTTCTGAAATCCCGGTTTTGATTACATTTCCTTTAGAAATATTGACCGGAAGTTCTTCATTCAAATAATCAGTAAGATATTTAATGAGTTCATCCAAATTAATCAGTGGCGATAACCAGGTCAAAACCTCATCGTGAGGATGAAGCAATTCTTTAATATTCCGAATATTGATCAAACTTTGACGTAGGTAACCGAGTTCTTTCGGTGAGATTTTCTCCGAAGCCAGTTTCCCCATCAAACGGTCCAGATCAGAAATCGTTTTTAATAATTGTAAGATCTCATACTTCAGATTTTCCTGTTTATTAAAAAACTCAATGAGATCCAATCTTCTGTTGATTTCATCCACGGATTTTAAAGGAAGAATTAATCTTCTTCTCAACAATCTTCCTCCCATCGGAGTAGAGGTTTTATCGATAATATCGAGTAAAGATTTCCCTTGCTGACTGCTCGAATAAACGATCTCTAAATTCCGCAACGTAAAATGATCCATCATCAGATAGTCATCTTTCGGAATCAGTTTTATTTTGGTAATATGTTGTAAAAGTGCGTGATGTGTATCTTCAACTAAATAAGCGAAAATTGCTCCTGCTGCCGTAATTCCCAATTTTAAATCTTCAATTCCAAAACCTTTTAATGAATTGGTTTTGAAATGATTGGTCAATTTTTCGTAACCGTAATTGTATTGAAACGCCCAGTCTTCTAATTTAAAAGAATTCCGATTTTTTAATTGTGCAGGAAGTTCCGTTGTTCTTTGATAAATAATTTCGCTCGGATCAAAAGTTCCCACGATGTGAAGCAATTGCTCCAGATTTCCTTCTGAAGTTAGAAATTCACCCGTAGAAACGTCGACTAAAGCTATTCCATACTTGTCTTTGATTTTATGAACAGACATCAGAAAATTATTTTTCTTTGAAGACAACACCTGTTCATTGAAAGTTACGCCGGGAGTTACCAGTTCAGTAACGCCACGTTTTACAATTCCTTTAACGCCTTTTGGATCTTCGAGTTGATCACAGATCGCAACACGCAGTCCGGCTCTTACGAGTTTTGGCAAATAAGTATCTACAGAATGATGAGGAAAACCAGCGAGTTCGATATGACCTTCACCGTTGGCTCTTTTGGTCAAAACAATCCCTAAAATCTGCGACGTTCGAATCGCATCCGTTCCGAAAGTTTCGTAGAAATCTCCTACTCTAAACAGCAAAAGCGCATCAGGATATTTCGCCTTGATGGTATTGTACTGCGTCATTAAAGGAGTTTCTTTTTTTTCTTTTGCCACGGACTTGAGTTTAAAAATTATTGAACTTAAAAATTAAGATCTAAAAACCTTAATTTTGCCAAAAATACGAAAATGTCATCCACAAAGAAACTGAAACTCGAAGAATTAGGAAGAATAGATATCGAAACCTTTAAAGAGACCAAAAAAACGCCGCTCGTCGTGGTTTTAGATAATGTTCGAAGCATGCACAATGTGGGTGCGATCTTCAGAACCGCAGATGCCTTCTTAATTGAAAAAGTCGTCTTGTGTGGAATTACACCTCAACCGCCGCATCGTGAAATTCACAAAGCTGCTTTGGGCGCGACAGAAAGTGTGGATTGGGTTTATGAAAAAGATATCGCCGAAGCCTTGCAAAATTTAAAAAAGGAAAGCTTCAACATTATCGGGATCGAACAAACAAGCGATTCAAAAGTAATGACTGATTACTTCATTAATAAAGACGAAAAATACGCTTTGGTTTTAGGTAATGAAGTTGATGGATTAAGCGATGAAGCCTTTTCTTATTACGATACTTTTCTGGAAATTCCGCAGTTGGGCACGAAACACTCTTTGAACGTTTCTGTTTGTGGTGGAATTGTGATGTGGGAATTTTTTAAATCATTGTAAGTTTTTCATCTCGTTTTCAAAATGAGACAAAGATTTCGTGCAAAGAACGCAATATTATTACGATGTGACTAAATTATATTTAAAATAAAAAATTGCTTTTTTTGAACAAATAGTATCCTCTAGGTTTCCCTCTAAATCAAAGAATGTAAAAAAAAGAAACCAATTTCTCAATCATAATAATTGAAAAATTGGTTGATTTCCCTTGGCTCTTTTTACTTTTTACTTGGTTCTTTATTATCTCCACCCACCACCAAGTGCGCGGTACAATTCAATCCCTGCATCTAATTTAGAATATTCAGCATTCGAAATATTCAGTTCAGCATTCAGTTGATTTACACTTGCGTTGATCACTTCCAGGTAGTTTGCTAAACCATAGTTCACCAATTCCTGAGAGTATTCTACAGAGTTTTTATAAGCATCCATTTCTTTCTTTTTCAGATTAATGAATCCATCTTGTGACTGATAAATTTTTAAAGCATCAGAAACTTCTCTTCCTGCTGTTAACACTGATCTTCTAAAGTTGAGATAAGCAATTTCCTTGTTTGCTAAACTAACTTCGTACTGCGTTTTAATTTGTCTCTTATTTAAAATCGGTTGTGCTAAACCTGCAACAACATTAGCAAAAAGAGAACTTGCGCTAAATAACTGATCAATATCTCCTGAAGCTATTCCTGTACTTCCCGTCAATCTCAAAGTCGGATAAAAATTAGCTTTAGCGGCATTGGTTAGTTCAAAAGCATTCATCAAACGGTATTCTGCAGCTTTAACATCAGGTCGGTTTTCTAATAGATTTGCGGGATAGCCAAGCGCTAAACTTACCGGCATTTTCTGGGCATCAATCGTCGTACGCTCTATGGCGTGAGAAGGCTCGGCCATCAAAAGACTGATGGTATTTTCAAGCAAGGCAATCTGAACATCTATACTGATCAGCATTGATTCTGCATTAAAAACGAGCGCCTGACTTTGTTGAACTGCAACTTCTGTAACCGTTCCTGCATCTTTTAAAGCTTGAGTCGTTTCAAGATTTTTATTTCTCAAAGCGATGGTTTCGTTGATGATTTTTTTCTGATCATCAAAAGTTAAAAGCTGATAATAAGCTGAAGCAACTGCCGCAACCAAATCGCTTTTCACCGCTTGATGGGCGGAAACAGTTCCTAAATAATTGGCTAATTCTGCTTTTTGCTGTGCTTTCAATTTTCCCCAAATATCAACTTCCCAGCCAACATTTGCAGAGACATCAAATTGATTTCCGTATTTTCTTTGTCCTACTAGCTGTCCAGATTGGGTATTCAAAGACTGGGTTTGAAAGGTATAATTCGGACCTGCAGAAAGTGTCGGCAAATAGGCTGCTTTACTTTGCTTTAAATAAGAATCGGCTGCACTGATGTTCTGCAACGCAACTCTTACATCTAAATTATTTTCTAAGGCTTTCGTAATATGCTTTTGTAAAACCGGATCGGTGAAAATTTCTTTCCACGAAACGGTTGCCATACTCATGGAATCTTTCGGCAACAAGTCGGTGCGGAAAAGATTTTCATTAATAGCCTCACTGGGTCTTTCGTACTTTTCCCGCGTCATACATGAAGTAAGAACGAAAGCAGAAAAAAGAACTGAAAGTATTTTTATATTGAAGTATTTATTCATTTTTTTACTATTTCTTAAAACTTTTAGACTTTCAATTATTCAGATAGATTAATATCTTTTTCTTTTAATGGAACAACTTTCTCCTGCAGAAATTGGAAAATTACAAACAAGACTGGAATTGCTATCAATCCGAAGAAAGTCCCAATTAATAATCCTGAAGCAGCCCCAGTCGCAATCGAACGGTTACCGACAGAACCAATCCCAGTTGCAAATACCAATGGAATCATCCCGAAGAAAAAGGCAAAAGAGGTCATCAAGATCGGACGCAACCTAGCTTTCGCAGCGTTAATCGCAGACATCGCAATTGATTCACCATGGTGTCGCCTTTGTACGGCAAACTCCACAATCAAAATTGCATTCTTGGCCAGTAATCCAATCAACATAATGATCGCAATCTGGAAATAAATATTGTTTTCTAGTCCGAAAATCCTTTGACCAAAAAATGCTCCGATCACTCCTAAAGGAAGAGAAAGGATTACAGAGAATGGCAACAAATAACTTTCATATTGCGCGGCCAAAATGAAGTAAATGAACAGGAAACTTAATAAGAAAACCACGTAGGTTTGGGAACCTGCCTTCATTTCTTCTTTGGTTAAACCTGTAAATTCAACATCATAGTTGGCTGGTAAATTTTCGGCAGCAACTTCCTGAATCGCCTTAATAGCATCACCTGTAGAATATCCTGGATTACTGGATCCATTAATTCCCACTGAGGTAAATAAATTATATCGCTCTAAGGATTGCGGCCCAAAACTTTTTTCTAAACTCACGAACTGTGAGATCGGCGCCATGGCTCCTGAAGCTGTTTTTACAAAGATTGAATTTAAACTTTCTGGAGAGGTTCTGTCAGACGGTAAAGCCTGAATCATTACCCGGAATTGTTTTCCATATTTGGTAAAATCGGAAGAATAGATCCCTCCAATGTACCCTTGCATGGTGCTCAAAATATTATTTAATGAGACGCCACTTTCTTTTGCACGAGGTACGTCAACCACCATTTCAAACTGCGGATAATTGGTGTTGAATGAAGTTGAAGCAAACTGAATTTCTGGTCGCTGCATCAAAGCCCCCACAAAACTTTGGGTCACTTTATTGAGTTCTGAAATATCACCACCTGATTTATCCAATAAGACACTGGAGAATCCATCACTTGATCCAAACCCAGGCACACTTGGTGGCGAGAAGAAAATAATTTTGGCATCCGGATATTTACCAGTAATTCCGAATAATCGTCCGGTGATTTCATCGATGCTTTGTCCATCTGCTTTTCCACGTTCATCAAAAGGCTTTAATTTGATAAAGGCTTGACCAACATTGGATCCAGAACCTGACATAAATCCACGACTCGCTGTGTACGTTACGTTTTGAACGCCGGGAATCTTACGAGCTTCTTTCTGAAGGTCAGACAGAACATTGTAGGTTCTTTCTAAGGACGCTCCGGGCGGAAGTTGAATATCTGTAAACAAAATTCCACGGTCTTCTTTCGGGATAAATCCAGTCGGCATGGTAGAACTTGCCCACCAAAAAGTAACTGCTCCCGCGGCAAAAATCACCAATAAACTCACCCATTTATTTCTTAAAATAAAATTAAATGACTGACCATATTTTTTAGTTCCGGCATTAAATCCAGTATTGAATTTAAAGAAGAATTTTTGCAGCACATTCATACTCGCATATTCCTTGGAATGATGCGCCGGCGGTTTTAAAAACATCGCACAAAGAACAGGACTCAAAGTCAAGGCATTTACGGCTGAAATTAAAATCGCAATAATTAAGGTAATCCCAAACTGCTGATAGAAAACTCCAGTTGGTCCGGTTAAGAACGTCACGGGAATAAATACGGCCGCCATTACCAACGTAATTGAGATAATTGCGCCTGTAATTTCGTCCATCGCTTCTACGGTTGCTTTCTTGGCATCGCTGATGCCGCCTTCCATTTTCGCGTGAACGGCTTCGACGACAACAATGGCATCATCGACCACAATACCAATGGCAAGCACCAAAGCAAAAAGCGTCAATAAGTTAATGGAATACCCGAATAGATTCAGAAAGAAGAAGGTTCCAATAATCGAAACCGGAACTGCAATCGCGGGAATCAAGGTTGATCTAAAATCCTGAAGGAATATAAATACGACCAAGAATACCAAAACGAAAGCTTCTAATAAAGTGACGACCACTTTAGAAATGGAGGCATCTAAGAACTCATTGGTATCAAAGTTAATATTATACCCAATTCCTTCTGGTAAGGTTTTTTCGGTTTCCTTCAATAAAGTTTTAATATTGGTAATAATCTCTTGCGCATTTGATCCAGGAGTCTGGAAAATCCCCATCGAGATCGAGCGGTTTCCATTACTTTCACCAATTCCCGCGTAAGATTGAGAATCCAGTTTAATTTCAGCAACATCTTTTAAGCGGAGATATTCTCCATTACCAAGCGCGCGCAAAATAATATTTTCAAATTCATCAACTTCATTATATTTACCCTTGTAGGTAATAATGTATTGAAAAGAACTTCCACTGTTTTCACCCAAAGCACCTGCAGCTGCCTCTCTGGACTGTTCATTAATTGCGGCTGAAACTTCAGACGGTTCCAAACCGTAAGCCGCCATTTTCGCAGGATCAACCCAAATTCTCATCGAGTAATTTTTCCCACCAAATACTTGAGCATCACCCACACCATTTACCCGTTTTAATTCTGGGATGATATTAATGTTCATGTAATTCTGCAACCAAACCTCATCTAAATTAGGATTGGAAGTATAGAAAGAAAGGAACATCAAGGCACTCGTTTGCTGCTTGTTAACCTGAACTCCAGATCTTGTAACCTCTGAAGGAAGAAGTGGAATTGCACGCTGAACCTGATTCTGAACGTTCACCGCAGCGATATCCGGATCAATTCCCTGTTTGAAGAAAATCGTAATTGAAGCAGAACCATTGTTTCCAGCGGAAGAGGAAATATAATCCATTCCTTCTACTCCATTCACCTGTTCTTCTATCGGGATAATAACACTGTTCATTACCGTTTGCGCATTGGCTCCGGTATAGTTGGCAGAGATACGCACCGTTGGCGGGGCAATATCTGGGTACTGTGTGACCGGCAAAGAGATTAATCCCAGAATTCCCAAGATCACAATCATGATGGAAATTACTGTGGACAGAACCGGTCTGTTTATAAACTTTTTAATCATCTTTTAGAAAAGTGGTTTTATGGCATTAATGATATCGTCAAACTTCTTCGGTTGTGGCTTTACTGGTGTTCCAGTTTTCAAAGTTCCAACTCCTTCCACGACAACGACTTCTCCTTTTACAGCACCTTCTTTAATAATGACCATATTGTTCACACGATCAATTACTTTAATCACAGCACTTTTGGCCGTATCCTGTTTTACTTTATAGACGTATACCAAACCTTGCTGTTCGATCGTAGCGCTTTCTGGCACTACCAAGGCATTATCATAAGCAATAGGAATTCTAACCGATCCACTGTTTCCGTTGCTGAGTAATTTTTTCGGATTGGGGAAAGAAACTCTAAACTGAATACTTCCCGTTGCTGCATCGATTTGGCCGGTTACTGCTTTCACATAACCTTTCTCTTCATATACATCGCCATTTGCCAATACTAATTCAATAGCCGGCATATTTTTTATTTTTTCTGGAACGGTTGCTCCTGCTGAATTTTTAAGAAAATCTAGATATTCTTTTTCATTCATAGAAAAATACGCGTACAACTCGCTCGTATCTGAAACAGTTGAGATTGGCATTGGATCTCCAGGACCTACTAAACTACCCGTTCGGAAATTAATTTTTCCAATCACACCAGAAATAGGTGCACGAATAACAGAGTAATCGATGTTTGCCTGAACTCCCTGAAAATTCGCTTGTGCCTGTGCAACTCCTGCGCTCGCCTGCTGTTTGCCTGCTTGCGCTTGTGCAACTTGTGCGTGCGCTCTTGCAAGGTTTGCCTGAGCCGTTT
The DNA here is from genome assembly GCA_002415135.1 of Flavobacteriales bacterium UBA5040. Taxonomy (GTDB): domain Bacteria; phylum Bacteroidota; class Bacteroidia; order Flavobacteriales; family Weeksellaceae; genus Kaistella. The sequence continues at coordinate 150,721 of DIBY01000023.1, forward strand.
GCAATTGAACATTACTAATAATATTTTTCTCTACTAAAGGACGAAGTTTATTTACTTCGACCTGGGCAGCATTTACAGCTGCTTGTGCTGCTTTCACACTTGCTTCAGAGGCTGAAACATTAGAACGAGCTGCACCAACTCCAGCTTTTGCTGCATTGGCCGACTGATTTAAAGAATTGGTTTCTAAGCGGAAAAGCGGCTGACCTTTACTCACATACTGGCCTTCATCTACCAAAACTTGGGTGACATACCCTTGCATTTTAGCACGAACATCGTTATTCACACGTCCTTCAATACTCGCTGGAAAAGTGGAATAGCCGATAACATTTCTAGCTTCAATGGCAACCGTTGAAACTACTTTTGGACCTTGCGGTGGTCTGCCGTCTTCTTTTTTGCAGGACAAAACCGACAAGGCAGAAAATGCAAGGAGGATAATTTTATTTTTCATGAATTTAAATTTATAGTTGATCTTCATTAAAGAAGATTAGACTGAAGTTGGAATATTTTTATTTAAAGTTGATCGAGTGTTTCTTTTATATGTAAAATGTTTTTATCAAAAAGACTGGTATAAACACCAAACTTTCGCAATATCTCTTCATCATCTGTTTGTCGAAAGTCCTTGAGTTGATGTAAAATATATAATTCGCGTTCCATTTTTTCAATAATTTCTTCGAATCGTATTCTCATATGCTTTTCGTTGATCACAAAAAACCGTTTTCTTTCGTCGATCTTATTAAAGTCGTTGATAATATTGAGATTTAAAAGTAAGTTGAGATTTGAAGAAACTGAACTTTTACTCGCGCAGAAAATCTCTACAAACTCGTCAAAGGAAACCCCTTCCCGATCAAAATCAAATATTAAATAGGAATAAATTTTCGCAGCTAGGGGCGGTAAATGGAAGGCTTCTCCATAAAATTTAACCATTTCGCGAAAAATTTCTTTATCGATTTTCATTGGTGAACTTAACAATTAACTTGCAAAACTACATCTTAGTTCTGAACTAAACGAACCAAACCTAAACTTTAAGACTTTTTTATGATATTCATAACATTATTTAATGTTAATGAGAATAGTGAAAAATTACATTATGCCGAAAAGTTGCAGCTGTTATCGGATTACAATTAAAATTCATTAATTTTGGTAGATGGATTTAAGAGATCAACTTAAGAATATGTTCCCTGAGCACGAAGAGCAGGATTTTGAAATGCCGGTAGAAAAATTCGTGCAGATAGAACCGCTCGTCTGTAAATTTGAAAAAAAAGGCAGACACGGGAAACCTGTTACATTGGTTGAAGGTTTTGAAGGAAACGATGAGGAGCTTAAAAAGATTTCAAAAAAAATTAAAACAACGTTAGGAATTGGTGGATCAGAAAAAGATGGAATTATCATTATTCAAGGTGATAACCGTGATAAGATCATGGTGATCCTAAAAGAGATGGGATATAAGACAAAGAGAGTTGGAGGATAAAATCAGACTAATAGATGATGCTCCGCTTCGCTGAATGATGAAAGATTATCGACTTAGTTAATAAGATAAAATATGCACACCCGAATCTGCAGCCAGACTTGAACGGAGCTCTTTTTAACGGAACGAAGTGGAGTGAAAAAAGCGGGAGTGGAAGGCGGAAATGTCTGCCCCAAAATAATGAAAAATAAAAGATTCGGCTTCGCTAAATGTCTGCCCAAATAATAATTTAAAAAATAAAAAATAGACTATGCTTAATAAATTAGCTGCATCAGAATTGGTGCTCAATGACGACGGAAGTGTTTATCACCTGAACTTATTGCCAGAAGATATTGCAGGAAAAATTATGTTGGTTGGTGATCCTGACCGAGTTCCAAAGGTTTCAAAATACTTTGACAAAATTGAAGTCAAAAAAAATAAAAGAGAATTTTATACGCATACCGGAACTTTGCGTGGTGAAAGAATCACAGTAATGTCCACTGGAATTGGGACTGAAAACATTGATATCGTGATGAACGAGTTGGATGCTTTGGTGAATATCGATTTGAAAAATAAGGAATTTAAAACCGGTCATACTGCTTTGGAATTATTTAGAATGGGAACTTGCGGAAGTGTAAATCCCGATGTGGAAGTTGACAATATGTTGGTGACTGAAAACGTGGTTGGTTTGGATGGTTTGCTGCATTTCTATCAGGATTATGAGTTTGAAAATGAATTCTCCCGAAACTTCATGGCGAAATTCCCGTACGAGAAAATTAAACCGATGTTGTATTTTTCTGATTGGTCTAAAGAAATGGGCGAATATTATAAGGATGCAAAATACCACGGTAATACGGCAACATTCCCTGGTTTTTATGCGCCACAAGGACGTCAGCTTCGTTTGAAAGCGCTTGATGATCAGTTTTTGGAAACACTAAATGATTTAGGCGTGACTAATTTCGAGATGGAAACTTCGGCGATCTATGGTCTTTCTAAATTGTTAGGACATAAAGCGATTACGGTAAATTCTGTGATTGCCAACAGAAGAAGAGGCGAATTTTCTGCGGATCACGCTGCTTCTGAAAGAAATATGATCGAGTGGGTTTTGGATCGGATTATTAAATAATTCATTCAGAGAAATATTATATTAATGCGGCTAAATTTTAGCCGCACTTTTTATTTACAATGACAATCAACCAAATGATCATTCACCATTCCCGTCGCTTGCATGTACGCATACATGACGGTTGATCCCAGAAATTTGAATCCTCTTTTCTTTAAATCTTTTGATAAAGAATCTGAAATTTCAGTCGTTGCAGGGACGTCGCTTAAAGTTTTTGGGTGATTGACAATTGGCTTTCCATCGACGAAATTCCAAATATATTTTGAAAAACTACCGAATTCTTTTTGTACTTCCTGAAATCTTTCGGCGTTATTAATAGTGGCTAAAATCTTTAACCTGTTTCTTATAATTCCAGCGTTATTCATTAACTCTTCAACCTTACCTTCAGAATAGTTTGCGATTTTTTTATAATTAAATTGATCAAAAGCTTCGGCGAAATTTTCTCGCTTCTTTAAAATCGTATACCAGGAAAGTCCAGCTTGAAAACTTTCTAAAACCAGAAACTCAAAAATCGTTTCATCACCATCAACTGGCTTCCCCCATTCTTCATCATGATATTTTCTGTAGAGATCATCTTTTTCGCTCCAGCCGCACCGTATAATTTCCATTTGTAAAAGTTTCGAGCAAAAATAGAATAATCATTACAAAAACTTACTTTATTCATAAGAATTCGTTTTTATTTTAAGAAAACTTTATAATATGTTTAACATAGTGTTATGGATTTTAGGAACGGAACTTGCAACTTCATATAATATCAAATTAAATTTTTTCAATCACTAAATATTAACATTAAAAATTATCATTATGGACAGACAAGATTATAACAAAGCAGAAGACGCAGTTAATGAAACTAAATGGACTGTAAACGATTATGCTGATAGAGCGAAAGATTATATCCGCGAGCAAAGAGACAAAAACACAGAACCAACAGCAGACGGCTGGATGGAAAGAGCAAAAGACAATGTATCCGATGCTTGGGAAGACACAAAAGATGCTGCCTCTGACGCTTGGGAAAAAACCAAAGACTGGTCCGAAGATGCAAAAGCTGAAGTTAGAAAAGCAACTAACTAAGCACTCCTATATATAAGAAAGAGAGTCGTATTTTGTACGGCTCTTTTTTTATGCAATAAACAATAAAAATTTTTTAAATTTGTCTAAAATTAAGATTATGTCACACGGATTACTAAAAGGTAAAAAAGGAATTATATTCGGAGCTCTGAACGATCAGTCGATTGCTTGGAAAGTTGCAGAACGATGTCATGAAGAAGGTGCAGAATTTATTCTTTCTAATGCTCCTATCGCAATGAGAATGGGCGAAATTGATGAACTGGCAAAAAAGACCGGCTCAGATGTTATTCCTGCAGATGCAACTTCTGTTGAAGATTTGGACAAACTATTTGCTCATGCTGAAGAAAAATATGGCAAGATCGATTTCATTCTTCATTCTATTGGAATGTCTGTAAACATTAGAAAAGGTAAGTCTTACACTGATCTTAATTACGATTTCTTAGAAAAAGGCTGGGACGTTTCTTCGGTTTCTTTCCATAAAGTGATGAAAGCCGCTTGGGATAGAGATATTATGAACGAATGGGGTTCAATTTTAGCCTTAACTTATATTGCTGCACAACGCGTATTCCCAAATTACGGTGATATGGCAGACAACAAATCCTATTTGGAAAGTATCGCCAGAAGTTTCGGATATTATTGGGGCGACAGAAAAGTGCGTGTCAATACCATTTCTCAATCTCCGGTAATGACTAAAGCTGGGGCTGGTGTAAAAGGAATTAGCGGATTCTTCAACTTCGCAGATAGCATGTCGCCACTTGGAAATGCTGATGCTTTGGATTGTGCCAACTACTGTGTAAGCATGTTCTCTGATTTAACCAGAAAGGTAACCATGCAGAATCTTTTTCACGATGGAGGTTTCAGTAAAACTGGAGTTTCGCAAAAGATTGTAGATAAATTTGAAGATTTAGAATAACTAAATTTTTAGTTGAAATATAAAATCCGTCTCGTAAACATAACGAGACGGATTTTTTTATCGGAATACTTTCGGATTTACGGGTAAACTTTCATTACCAGTTGCAGAAATACTTTGTACTGCAAAAATAAAATTATCTTTAGAAAGCGGGACGGTGTAAGAAGTTTCAGTAGTGAAAATTTTATGCGTCCAGACCGATTGATCTGTTTCTCGGTAAAGAACATGGTAACCTTTTACTTTTCCTGTTTTAGGTTTTTCCCAATTAAGCTTGGTAGAATTTGAAAGTTCTTTCACATCCATTAAAACATTTACAGGTTGTGGAGTTGACTTGGCTATACTTGCCAAAACTGCAACATTCACAGCAGTATTGGTTTTCAAATAATCAAAATCCATGAACTTCATTAGATCGCCGAACTCTTTATTATTTTCACTCCGAATATCTTGATGTTGATGATCGTAGTTTTCGTAATAATCCGTTAAGCGAACTGCGGTAAATCCACTATTCACAAATGGAGTATGATCGCCTCCACGTAGAAAACGGTCGTTTCGATAGATCAGTTTGATATCGATATTCTTCACATACTTTTCGCCGATTTCTTTTACATATCTGGCCAATTGTCGCGCATTACCGTCATTTTCTAAACCAAGATTTCTTATTTTAGCTGCAGACTTGTCAGTTTCAAAGGCAGACAATCCTTCGCTGAAAACTCGTAGTTTTGGAGTTCCATCATTTTTGGGTGCATCGAAACTGTTGTTGCCGATCATATCATTATTAAGGACCGCTTCTATTTCCCAATTTTCTGCCTTAGCCTTATCTGAAAGCATTTTTGCTCCTAATAAACCTTGTTCCTCGCCACTTACAGCCACGAATAAAATGCTCATCGGAAATTTTGATTTGCTTAAAACTCTTGCCGATTCAATCACTGCTGCTACTCCGCTCCCGTCATCATTCGCTCCCGGCGCATAATCGGTAGAATTCAATACATCTGAAACACGGGAATCCAAATGACCGGAAATAATAATGATTCGTTTATCTAAAGGATCTGTTCCCTTTAATAAACCGATGGCATTTCCAAGATTGGTTACTTTGTTAATCCGTTTTCCATCAGGTTGTAAATCTTCATTTTGTAAAAAGACTTCCATTCGTCCGTCTGTATTTTTCGCATAATTTCTGAATTTGGATAAAACCCAACTTCTCGCTGCTCCTATTCCTTTGTCTTTATCGGTGGTGGAACTCATGGTATGTCGGGTTCCGAAACTGACTAGTTTTTCAACATTCGCTTTTAAGGAATCTTTACTCACTAATTTCACATAATCCGAAATCTCAGGATCCTTTTCCTGCTTCTGTGCATTCACGACGACGGAGAGCAATACGCTCAGGAAGAAAACTGATTTTTTCATTTTAAATTTTTTATTTCTTTGATGAATTTTTCTATAATGTCATTGGAAGTTGCCCAGGAAGTAATTAAACGCACGGCAGACTTTTCTTCGCTTAATTTCTTCCAAACGTAAAAATCAAAGTTAACAGAAAGTCTGTCAATTTGGTTTGGATTTAAAATTGGAAATATCTGATTGGTAAAAGTTTCACATAGAAATTCACACCCAATTTCCTGAAAGGCTTCCTTTATTTTCATTGCCTGCTGATTTGCATGTCTCGCGAGATCGAAATATAAATCGTCTTTCATCAATTCTTGAAACTGAATTCCGAGCAAACGTCCTTTGGCAAGCATGGCGCCTTTTTGTTTCAAATGGAAAACGAATTCTTCCTGCAAGCTTTCGTTATTAATGATAATTGCTTCTCCAATTAAGGCTCCGTTTTTCGTTCCTCCTAAATAAAAAGCGTCGGTATATTTCCCAAAATCTTCTAAAGTCAGATCGTTGGTTTCGGCAGTTAAGGCATGACCTAACCGTGCTCCATCAACAAATAAATATAGATCTTTCTCCTGACAGAATTGGTATAAATCCATCAATTCCTTTTTAGAGTAAATGGTTCCAACTTCTGTAGAATTAGAAATATAAACCATTTTTTGTTTCACCTGATGTGGCTTATTTTGGTGAACATCCAGAACTTTCTGAATATCCTCGGAATTGATTTTTCCATTACAGGTTTCAATAGCATGAACTTTATGACCTGTTGCTTCAATCGCGCCGCTTTCATTGGTGAAAATATGTCCAGTTGCTGCAGAAACGACGCTTTCGTGCGGTCGTAGAAATGCAGAAATAACGATAAGATTTGCTTGCGTTCCTCCTGAAACAAAAAAAACTTTCGCGTTAGGATTATTTATTTTTTGTTTGATAATTTCGGCTGCACTTTCGGAATAATCATCCAGACCGTACCCATTTTGCTGAATGAGGTTGGATTGAATTAACGTTTCTAAAATTCGAGGATGCGCTCCTTCTGCGTAATCATTCTTCAAGGAATATTTCATGGTATAAATTTAAAAAAATGGGTGAATATAACCACATGATTTGGGTGAAAATACCTTTGAACTCCATTTTTTTTGACACATCTTTGTTTCATCAAATTAACCAAATCAAAAACTAATAACCATTTTTAGCATCACTATTTTAAAGTACCTGTCATTAAACTGAATTTTAAAATAGAGGTCAATTTTCTTCATGTATTTTTATTTAAATGTAAGCGTGTAATTTATTACACGCTTTTATTTTGTTAGATTTGTAACATCAACAATCTAACTTATGATTTCACTTACTGAAGAAAACTATTTAAAAGCAATATTCCATCTAAGAAATGAAGATAATACGGTAACCGTTAACGAACTAAGTAAATTTTTAAACGTCAAAATGCCAAGTGTAAACAATATGATGAAAAAGTTTGCACATAAAAAATGGGTGATCTATGAAAGCTATAAACCCTTAATAGTTACCCAAGAAGGAAACAAAGAAGCGGCCTTAATCGTTCGGAAACATAGGCTTACGGAAATGTTTTTGGTCGAGAAGATGAATTTCGGCTGGGAAAACGTTCATGAAATTGCGGAACAATTAGAACATGTACATTCCGAAATGTTTTTTGATAAGATGGATGAAATTTTAAAACATCCAAAATTTGATCCTCACGGAGAGCCTATCCCCGACAAAGATGGAAATATTCACGCTCAGGATTTAAAAAAGTTGAGCAACTGTAAAGTTGGCAGCAAAGTAATATTCAGTTCTGTCACCGTATCTGATGATAAATTCTTAAGTTATCTCAACAGTAAAAAGTTGGAATTAGGTAAGAAGTTAGAAATTTTAGAAATCGAGAAGTACGATCAATCGATGATCATCCTAAAAGACGACAAAACCACAATTACCCTAAGCAAGATGGTTTGCGACAAGATGTTGGTAAAGCAATAAATTTCTACCCGCTCTATTTTTGGAAGATCAGACGAATTCCCTTAACTTTGTAACAATCTAAAAATCAATAAAAATTAAAAATATGTCAAAAGCAATTTCACAGGTTCCTTTCGCAATAAACGAGCCGGTTAGAACTTATGAGCCGGGTTCAGAGGAGGTAAAATCCCTGATCGCAACGTATAAAAAAATGTGGAAAGAGAAAGTTGAAATCCCAATGGTTATTAACGGAAAGGAAATCAAAACTTCTGAAAAAGTTGTGATTAATTCGCCGCAAGATCACCAACATGATTTAGGTTTCTATTATAAAGGAGACATGAGTCACGTGGACGACGCGATTAATTCTGCGTTAGCAGCCAGAGAAAAATGGAATAATTTAGGTTGGGAACATCGTGCAGCAATATTCTTGAAAGCCGCCGATCTACTTGCTGGTCCTTATAGAAACCGTTTGAACGCAGCGACCATGATTGCTCAAAGTAAAAATGTTCATCAGGCAGAAATAGATGCAGCTTGCGAATTCATCGATTTCTTACGTTTCAACGTAGAATTCATGACTGAAATGTACAGCGAGCAGCCAGTTTCAGATAGTGGAATTTGGAACAGATCAGAATACAGACCTTTAGAAGGTTTCTGTTTCGCAGTTACCCCATTTAACTTTACCGCAATTGCCGGAAATTTGCCAACATGTATGGCAATGATGGGAAATGTGGTTGTTTGGAAACCATCTGACAAGCAGGTTTATTCAGCAACCGTTATTATGGACGCCCTTATCGAAGCAGGTTTACCAGCCGGAGTAATCAATATGATTTTTACAGGCGGAAAAGAAACTGCTGATAAAGTATTTGCTCACCCAGACTTCGCCGGACTTCACTTTACAGGTTCTACCACCGTTTTCCAAAATATGTGGAAAGCAATGGGAGACAATATTCATAACTATAAAACATACCCACGAATTGTAGGGGAAACTGGTGGAAAAGATTTCATTATGGTTCATCCTTCTGCGAATGTAGATGCTGTAGCAACTGCCATGGTTCGTGGTGCTTTTGAATACCAGGGTCAAAAATGTTCTGCAGCTTCAAGAGCTTATGTTCCTCAATCTCTTTGGGCTGACGTGAAAAAAGTGATGGAAGCTCAGATGAAAACCATTAAAATGGGAAGTCCAGAAGATCCTTCTAATTTCGTAAATGCGGTAATTGATAAAAACTCTTTTGAAAAATGTAAAGGTTATATCGAGAGAGCTGAAAAATCAAGCGACGCAAAAGTAATTATCGGTGGAAAATGCGACGATTCAAAAGGTTGGTTTGTAGAGCCAACTGTTATCGAAGCTTCTAACCCACGATATGAGTCGGTATGTGAAGAAATCTTCGGACCGATTCTTTCTGTATATGTTTATGAAGATAAAGACTGGACTGAAACTTTGAAATTGGTTGATGAAACTTCTCCTTATTCTTTAACAGGAGCGATTTTCTCACAAGATCGTTATGCGATTGATGAAGCGTACAAAGCTTTAGAAAATGCAGCCGGAAACTTCTACATCAATGATAAGCCAACTGGCGCTGTTGTAGGTCAACAACCTTTCGGTGGAGCGAGAGCTTCGGGAACCAATGATAAAGCTGGTTCTAAAATGAACCTCCTAAGATGGGTTTCTGTAAGAAGCATTAAAGAAACTTTTGTATCTCCAAAAGATTATAAATATCCTTACTTAGGATAAAAAACATTTCTCTTTTAAATAAAGAAATTACAATCCGTCCTGAGCTTTTTCGGGACGGATTTGTTTTTTATGGTGACGTACTTATTTAACAAAATTTTATACTTCAACAAATTATCTTTGGCACAGAATTTACATAGTAGTACGTATCAAATTATTTAATAAAAATTAAAAACATACTATTATGGGCACTAAAAAAAATGGCTTATTAGCACTATTAGGACTTGGAGCAATCGCTTGGTGGAAATACAAAAATTCATCTGATGAAGACAAACAAGCAGTAAAAGACACTGTTAAAAACGCAAAAGATAATTTCAACAAATGGGGAACTGATTTAAAATCTAAAGCGAGTGATCTATCTTCACAAGTTCAAGATAAAGTAAACCAAGCTAAAACTTCTGTTGAAGATTCTGTAAATCAGAATTAATTAGACACATTCAATCACATTCATATATTTAAGAAAACCGAAGCATATTTATTACGCTTCGGTTTTTTATTGTAAAAAAAATCCCGAAAATTTCAGGATTTTGTTTTTTAAATATCTTTCGGAAAAATAAAAGATGATAAAGATCTATACCTTACTTTAACAAAGCATCAAAAGTGTCGCCCTGTCTCATGTCTCCAGTGTTATATCCTTTCATAAACCATTCTTTTCTCTGTGCAGAACTACCGTGTGTAAAACCCTCTTGGTTCACATAACCTTGTGAACGTTTCTGAATATTGTCATCACCCACTGCTTCGGCTGCAGAAATCGCCGATTCAATATCGCCTGGTTCCAAGAATTTTTCTCTATTATCGGTTTGCTTGGCCCAAAGACCTGCATAAAAGTCGGCTTGCAGTTCGGTCGCAACAGAAACGCGATTCATATCTGCTTCTGAGTATCTTCCACTGCTTCTTAATTGATCAACTTTTTGAGTCGTTCCAAGCATTGTTTGTACGTGATGTCCCATTTCGTGAGCCATGACATAAGCTATAGAAAACTCAGTTACCTGTGCTCCAAAACGCTGTTCTAATTCTTTGAAAAAACTCATATCCATATAAATCGTTTCATCAGCTGGACAATAAAATGGTCCCATTGCTGCTTGTGCAGTTCCACAACCAGATTGAGTAACCGCTTCAAACATTACTACTTTTGCGGGTCTATAATCCATTCCGTTATCACGGAAAACTTTCGTCCAGGTCTGTTCATTTTCTGCGGTAATCATTTCGACAAATTCACGAACCTTCAACTCGTTTGCGTTCAGATCACGTTGTTCTGTTTGAGGAGCACTACCCATTCCTGATGAAAGTATTGCTGACGGATCGCCTCCTAAAAAGAATATGATGGCTGCAATAATTAAAGTTCCTAAACCTCCGCCTACAAGCATTCCACCGCCACCCCCGCCAGACCCTCGTCTGTCATCTACATTTCCGCTTCTATCGTTTGTCCATTTCATATTTAAATCTTTTGTTAAAAATACAAAAAAAATTATTTATTCAGTTTATTTTCTTTTAACCAAAATGAAACACTTTGATATGCTGAAATACAGTCATCAATTAAGTTTTGCTGTAAATTCTTCACCGGTATTTCATCATAGAAGATTTTAAAATCTTCTGGATTTTTTGATTTTTGTAAGCTTAAAGAATATTGTTTTACTTTTTTAGTAGGCGAGATAATGGTCAGATAATTATCCTTTATTAAACCTAAATCCTGATAAGTTGCGATGTAAGCTTTAGGTTGAAAATTTGGACTGAAAATATCCTGTCCTAAAAACTTCGACTGGTACTTGAATTTAAGCAAACCGAACAAAGTAGGCATTACGTCAATCTGCGACATGGTTTGATTAAATTTTTGGGGTTCAATAAAACCTTCGGAGAAAATCATTCCTGGAATACGGTACTTATCCATCGGAAGTTCTGTTTTTCCAGCGCTTGAAGCACAGTGATCAGCAACAATTACAAAGACCGTGTTTTTATACCAACTTTGTTTTTTTGCCATTTCAAAAAATTTTCGGATCGAATAATCGGTATATTTTACGCCACCTTCACGAGATTTCGCTGTTCCGGGAATATCAATTCTTCCTTCTGGATAGGTAAACGGTCTGTGGTTCGAAACGGTCATCCATTGATGGAAGAATGGCTTTCCTGATTTGGCTTCAGCATTCATGACTTGGATGGCTTTTTTCGCCATATCTTCATCAGCAACACCCCAAACATTGGCAAAGGAAATTTCCTCAGGTTTAAAATTATTTCTGTCTACAATTCCATAACCGTTGCTTTTATAAAATTCCTCCATGTTATCGAAATAACTATAACCGCCGTAAAGGAATTTCACGTCATATCCTTTAGACTTGAAGACACTTCCAGTACTGAACTTATTTTTGTTGTTATCCCGTTTAACTACACTTTCTCCAGCTGTTGGCGGAATACACAAATTGAGCGCTTCTAAACCACGGACCGTGCGGTTACCCGTTGCGTAAAGATTGGTGAACATTAGAGACTTGTCCGCTAAACTATCTAAAAACGGAGTTATTTTCTGATCATTCCCGTAATGCTCCAAGAATTCTGCTGACATACTTTCTATGGAGATCAATACCACATTCTTTTTCATTTCAGGATTAACAGAATTGACAGGTCTACTTAAAGTGGGCGGATCAAATTGCTTTAAAAAATTACTTTCGGCTACCTTTTGATTAATGGTTGGATAAAACTGAAAATAGTCGAGTTCATTCTGCGTGAAAGCATGATAGAATTTAGGGAAACCATTGGCTTGAATTTCCTTCGCAAAAGTATTATCAGTTTTAATTTTATCAAATTGTGGAATGACCACTAAACTAATTCCAAACAAAACAATAAACGAAGAGAGCAAAACCAGTTTCTGAGCGAAGCTTGGAAGTGTTAGCAATTCGTCTTTTGTTTTTTTAAAAATAAACCAGGTCACCAACAATGCAACTGATAAAATACCCGCAAATAAGGGAACAACAGGATAGCTTTCCATAATATTCCCGATGACTTCGTTGGTATAAATCAGGTAATCAACGGCGATAAAATTATAGCGCACTCCAAATTCATTCCAGAAGAAATACTCACTAACTCCATTGAAAATGATCAGTAACACGTACAGGAAAAGTATGATGAAATAAAGAATATTTCGAATCTTGATCCTTTGAGTTGGAAGAAAAAGCATCAATCCGAACAGCAAAGTTTTTAATCCAACAAAGATCATCGCTACTTCCGGGAAAGAGCCACCATATTGTTTGAAAATATTGCCAGGAATAAAAGCAGTGTATAAAAATGCTAAAACGAAAAAACCAAATATGATATAACCGTAAGGTTTTTTGTATTTTGAATCAGAGAGAAATAAAGAGTATAGCATGAAAATACTGCTCGCCAAAACAAAGACAAAAACATCAGTCAAGCCACCAATGAAAATAATTTTTAAACTTTCAAAAACTCCGAACTTCACCGTCGTTATTGGATGGAAGATAAAAATTATTCTTACAATGAGGGAAACCAACCCATAAAAAAGCCCCAAATACAGATAAGGTTTTAGTTTTGACTTGTACATCATGACATTTTATTATGGACCTTGTGGATTCCGTTTAATTCAAGAATAATCAGAACAGATCGTTTTACAAAGCTCGTTTGAAGAGAATCATCTCCAATGCCGTGGCAGCTGCTTCAACACCTTTGTTTCCTAAAGCTCCGCCGCTTCTGGCGATAGACTGCTCTTTGGTATCATCCGTTAATAAACAGAAAATTGTGGGAACATCTGTTAAGACATTACAGTCTTTAATTCCTTGCGCAACAGCAGAACAAACATAATCAAAATGCGGAGTTTCGCCACGAATAACGCAACCGATCGCAATTACAGCATCAAAGTAACCTGTTTTGCACAATTGCATCGAAGCGTAATTCAATTCAAATGCACCAGGAACTTTGAATATTTTAATGTTTTCTTCTTTTACACCTTCTTTGGTAAGTACTTCTAAAGCACCATCGCGAAGGTTATAGGTTACAAAATCGTTCCATTCTGAAACGACAATGCCAATTCTAAAAGAACTGGCATCGTCAATTTGTAATGGTTGATAATCTGAAAGATTTACAGTTGCCATTATAGTATTTTTTTATTAGTAATATTTCACCATTTCGATATACGATTCAGACATTCCGTTATCGTAATCTTCATATTTTTCTTCGATTGAAGAGAAATATTTTTTTGCCTCTGCGTTCTTCTTCAAAGCCAATGCGACCACTCCTGCTTTTCTTGTAAAGTAGTAAGAAGTATATGGATCATCTGAAGCTGAGATCGCTTTATCTAAAAGCGATAAGGCGTCATCATTTTTATTAAGATTGGCGTGACAGTCTGCCATCGCTCCATATTTTAAAGCCATCAGGATTTTATTATCCGAAGAAAACTTGTCTAAAAGATCATAAGCTTCTTGGAATTTCCCTTCTTTAAATTTAATTAGTCCCGCGTTGTAGGCAGAAAGCTTTCCAACTTTAGTCCCAGAATACTCGTTATAAGTTCCTAAATATCCAGGATTTGCAGCACTTTTTCCACCTAAAGCCAATTCATCTTTTCCGTCAGCTAAATTTTTCTGAGCAGCAAGATAACTTAAAGTTGCTTCTTCATTTCTTGGAGCTTCATAAAATTGCTGAAAAGCAAAATATCCCAAAACACCCACTACTAAAGCACCGAAAACAATCAGCAAGATCTTAGCGTTCTTTTCAAGAAATTTTTCAGTATCGAGTGCACCTCTGTCCAGGTCTTTGAAAACTTCTACCGTTTCCTTTCCTTCCATTTCCTTTTTACTGGTGCGAGAATTGAATTTTGCCATAATTTTATTAAAAATTGAAGTGCAAATTTAACTGTTTTTAAGCGATATACAAAATTATGCTCAAAAAAACATTCTTAGTAAATTTTATCTTCTTAAATAGTTCTAAATTAATCTAATAGGTAAGGATTTGATGAACATCAGCCTCGAATTTTTCCAGCCTGTCTCTGCCTCCTAAATCTTTTAGTCCAATCAAGAAACTAAACTGTGAAACAATTCCGCCCTGCTTCTGAACGAGATGTGCTGCAGCTTCTGTCGTTCCGCCTGTTGCCAACAAATCGTCGTGAATTAAAATTCGCTGTCCAGGTTTTAATTGCCCGGTCCGCATTTCTATTTCAGCAGAGCCATATTCTAAGTCATATTTTTGTCCCACAAATGGCGGCGGCAGTTTTCCTTTCTTTCTAATCAATATAAAAGGGACATCTAAAGCCACGGCGATTGCAATACCGAAAAGATAACCCCGACTTTCTATTCCACAAACTGCATCAATTTTCCCACGACTGAAATTGGCTAAATCAGCGATCACTTCTTCGTATAATTTTGGATTAAGAAATATGGGTGTAATATCTTTAAACTGAATTCCTGGTTTTGGAAAATCAGGAATATTCTGAATGGTATTTTCTAAATCCTGAATAAGTTGTTGACTCATTTTTAATTGATTTTATAACTAGAAATTTTCCAGTCGCCATTTACATTTTTCAATCCAAAAGTTACCTGGACGGCAGTTGTTCTTCCTTCTTTATCCGTAATGTCGTACGTCGCATTTACACTTGCTGAATTGGCAGTGGTATTATTCGTAGTCATATTTTTTACTGAAATACTTTTTACTCCACCAAAGCCAGAAGTTGGATTAGAGAATGTTTCGTACGAGCCCCAATTAGGATTATCGGCTACGTCATACGCTCCGCGTAAATTTTGCGTAGACAAACTGTTCAAAAATTTTGTAACACTTGTTTTTGGATCGGCGGTGGAAGTAGGCACTTTTACGTCAGGAGTTATTAACGTACCATCCGGTGCAATTACTGGCGATTCAGTATCAATATTTGCAGGATTATCAGCGGGATTTCCGACTGGCATTAATAAAGCTTTAGGATTAACGGGAACTCCAATTTTTGACATTTTAAAAGTTTTCTTGGAAGTTTTAACGGAAACGGTAATATCAATAGCCTGATTTATAATTTTTTGTGCAGGAAGAGAAGCGAATCTCACCACAAATCCTTTGAATTTATTATCCAACATCAAGTTTTTAGAACTATAAATACGATTACCTCCACTAAATACTTCTAAGACTGTTTCTAAAGCAGCACCTTCGAAAGTAATTGGGTCTCCCTTTGAATCTGCTAATCGTGGTACAACTTGTAAAGCCTGGGTTCCTAATACTTCATTATTCCCAATATTGGTTACATCTACATTAAGAGCACTGGCCTGTATATCATTAGCATCAAATTCTGTTGCCTGAACATTACCAAAGATATTCATTTCGCCTAAAGATGGTGGTCCCGTACTTGTCCATTCAACTCCGTTTTTTTGAGCGACCTGATCTGCGAGAGAAAAAATCTGCGGGACTTTCATTCCATTAATTAAAACGCCTAACGCTTTTAATTCACTGGTTTCCCCTTCTGCTTCAACACCAAAAGTTTTTAAAATATAAAGCGCTTCATTAAACTTAACCTGTTGTAGGGTATTTAGGCTAGAAGTCATGTCATTAATGCTCGATTGTAATGTTTTGGTACTTGTTGCATCAACAGCGTCTTTCTTACAGCTAACAAATAGCATCAATAACGCAAACACAAAAAATCTGCTCAATTTAAAAAGAGCAGGTTTTGGCGGTAATAAAGTGGTAATATTTTTATTCATCTTTCATAATGGTTTCTAACAAATTTAATAAAAAATCCCGACAAAGGCCGGGATTATGTTTTCGAATAAAATTCTAGTGATTAGAACGGATATTCATAAATTTTAGATTCTTTTACAAAAGGATTTCCTTCTGGAATTAGTTTCAGTTTAGACAACGTTGTTAAAACTACAAAGATGAAAGAACCTACGCCGAATAATACCGCTCCAAGATTGGTTAATAATCCTGTGATATTTTCCCAATAAGGTCCAACCGTTCCAGGCATTACCATATTGTAATATACTAACCATTGGCCGCAGATAACAATCACTGCCATAGTTGCCATTACTGTATAATTTCTTTTGATACTTGAACTTACCATTACTGATAAAGGAATTGCAAAATTCAATAATAATATCGACCAGAATGCCCAAGAGTAATATTCAAATCTTCCGTAGAAATAATTAACCTCTTCTGGAATATTTGCATACCAGTATAACATAAACTGAGCAAACCAAGTATAAGTCCAAAGCATACTTAAAGCAAATAAATAAACTCCTAAATCATGCAAGTGATTATCATTAAATTGAGGAAGAAATCCTTTTTTCTTTAAATAAACACTTACTAATAAAATAACAGCTACTGCACTAGCCCAAGCACTTACCATCGCATACCAGATATACATGGTAGAATACCAGTGTGGATCAATAGACATCAACCAGTCCCATGCCCAAGCTGCTGAACAGAAACCGAAGAATACGATATAAAGAATATTCCAAGTGTAGTATTTTGCATAAACAGATCTGCTTTTGGTTTCATCAACTTTCTTAGAAAGTGATTTCAATTTCCAAACGAAGAAGGAAGCACCGATAACATAAAATAGGGTTCTAAATACGTAAAAAGGAATATTTAAAAATGTTTTCTTTTCGAATAGAATAGGATCAAAGTGATCACTTTTCGGATCCGTTAAAGTTCCGTCCATCCAGTGGAAAAGATGCCCTATGTGGGTGACGTTCAAAAGCATTATAATAACAACTGCTGCTCCAGCAAATGGGATGAATGACGCAACAGCTTCGATAACTCTCAGAATAATAATTGACCATCCTGCGTGTGATGCGTTTTGAATAGCGTAGAAAAACAAGGCACAACAACTTAAAGCGAAGAGCCAAACAGAAACAGTATGAATAGCTGCTAAAGGTTGATTCTTAAACTGCATTTTTGCATGTTCTAAATGTGCATCGTGATCTTGTGGACCCACTAGTTCGCTAGAATTTAAGGGAGCAGTATTTCCGCCAGCATGAACTTGTTCCATCATATGTTCAATCTGGGTATCATCTACTCCATGATTCATAAAGTAACCAGCTCCAAAAAGAACTAATCCCAGAACGACGAATACGATTGAATATAATCTTAATTTAGGTGAAAAACTATACATTTTTTTTACTCTTTTTTATTTTTTAGGACTCGTACTAGGTGCTGCTGGTTCTGCCATACCTGCGACAGGTGTTGCATTCGCAGCAACCACAGCTGGAGCAGCAGAAAGCCCTCCTTTAAACTCATTCATAATATATAAAGAAACTCTCCATCGATCACCAGGTGTTAACTGTCCTGCATAAGATCCCATTGAGTTTCTACCATGAGTCAATACGTAATGAACTGAACCGATGGTAATTTCACGATCTGCATATTTGGGAACTCCTAAATAGGCACCACTTACGACAATTGGTCCTTGACCATCGCCAGCTGTACCGTGACAAGCTGCGCAAGTTTGGTTATATAAAAGCTTACCTCTGGTATTATCTTTAGCTTCATTAGCAGGATCTAACGGTGAAGCAGTAATTAACTTCGATGCATCGTAACCTTCATTATATTCTAAAGGAACCATCGCTTTATTAGCTGCAGGATCTGCAAGTCCTTCTGGATTTTGTGAAACGGTTCCGTCAACTGGACCTAATCCAGTTGCACCATTGTTTTTTACAAAGGCAGGAATCTCATTATCAACTTTTGAATAAGCAATATCAGCTTTCATCAAAGGATCATAAGCTACAGGAAAATACATATCTGGAAAATAAACCAATGGTGGATTTTCTTTGCTACATGAACCTAAAATCATCGCTGCGCATCCTAAGATCGCTGTAATTTTAAATATATTCTTTGTCATTTTAAGCATCTTTTACAGTTATTTCTTCAACTCCGGTATCAATCAGAATTTGCTTTACTGCATCTACATTATCGGTAACAAATTCCATCATAAATTTATCATCGGTAGTTCTCGGATCTGGATTTTGCGGTGGACATCCTGGATACATTTTATTTCTGAATAAAAAGGTAAGTGACATCAAGTGAGCCGCACAAAAAACCATTAATTCAAACATAGGAACAACGAATGCAGGCATGTTGGTTCCCCACTTGAAAGCGGGTTTACCACCAATATTCATTGGCCAGTCACGATTCATTGTATACCAAGTAACCGTAATTCCTATTGTCAATCCATACACCGCATAAAGGAATGCAGCATCAGATAATCTTGTTTTTCTTAAACCTAAGGCTTTATCAAGACCATGCACAGGAAAAGGCGTATAGACTTCAGCAATAGCAATTCCTTTATCATTAAATGCTTTAACGCCATCTAATAATTCATCGTCGTCGGCATATATACCGTATACTATTTTAGTGGTGCTCATCTTCTTCTTCTTTTGCTTTATAAGTTTCACCTGAAATTTTCAAGATTGTCTTCAATTCCGCTTGTGCAATTACTGGGAATGTTCTGGCGTATGCTAAAAACAGTACTCCAAAAAATCCTATCGTTCCTAAAAACACTCCAACATCAATAATTGATGGTTTAAACATCGTCCAAGAACTTGGCAGATAATCTCTCGCGATATTGATAACGATAATATCAAATCTTTCGAACCACATACCAATATTAATGATTAAAGCAATAATAAAGGTTGCCATAATATTTGTTCTCACTTTCTTGAACCAGAATAAAGCAGGAACAACTAAGTTACAAATAATCAAGGCCCAAAACGCCCACCAGTAAGGTCCGGTTGCAGCTCCTGGAGATAAGTATGTAAAGTCCTCATATCTTGAACCAGAGTACCACGCGATAAAATATTCAGTTGCGTAAGCTACTGTTACCATACCACCAGTTACGATAATTACGATGTTCATAATTTCGATATGATACATAGTAATATAATCTTCTAAATGCGCCACTTTTCTCGCTACTAATAATAACGTTTGTACCATTGCAAATCCAGAGAAAACTGCTCCTGCAACAAAGTACGGTGGATAGATTGTTGAGTGCCATCCTTTAATAACCGATGTAGCAAAGTCAAAAGATACCGTGGTGTGTACCGAGAATACCAATGGTGTTGCTAAACCTGCCAATACCAAAGATAGCTCTTCGAAACGTTGCCAGTGTTTTGCTTTTCCACCCCAACCAAATGAAAGGAAGGTATATATTCTTTTAGTCCAAGGAGTTTTTGCACGGTCTCTGATCATCGCAAAATCTGGAATCAATCCCATAAACCAGAATACTGTGGATACGGAGAAATATGTAGAAATTGCAAATACATCCCAAAGAAGTGGTGAGTTAAAGTTGGTCCAAAGAGAACCGAACTGGTTAGGCAAAGGGAATACCCAATATCCTACCCAAACTCTACCCATGTGAATTACTGGGAAAATTGCCGCCTGAACTACCGCGAAAATGGTCATCGCCTCGGCGGAACGGTTAACAGACATTCTCCATCTTTGTCTAAATAATAATAATACTGCAGAAATAAGTGTACCAGCGTGACCGATACCTACCCACCAAACGAAGTTGGTAATATCCCATCCCCAGTTATTGGTCCTGTTAAGTCCCCACGCACCGATTCCGGTCCCAATGGTGTAAGCAATACAGCCGAATCCATAAATGAATAAAGCCAATGCAATCCAGAAAGAAACCCACCATAGTTTTCCTGCGCGTTCCTCAACAGGTCTGGCGATATCTTCTGTTATATCATGATAAGTCTTATGACCAATAATTAAAGGTTCCCTTATCGGAGCTTCGTAGTGTCCTGACATCTTTTACCTATTTATTATTTAAAAATTATTTTTTCTGTTTCTCACTTTGGTATGATAGAATACGTTTGGTTTTGTACCAATCTCTTCAAGCAAAGTATATCTTCTATTGGTGCTGAAAAGGGCTCTAACTTCAGAACTCTTATCGTTCATATCACCAAATTTCATCGCTCCCGTTGCACACGCATCTACACAAGCAGTAGAGAATTCACCGTCTCTTACTACTCGTCCTTCTTTCTTAGCTTCAAGAATTACGTTCTGTGTCATTTGAATACACATTGAACATTTTTCCATTACCCCTCTAGTTCTTACTACCACATCTGGGTTAAGAACCATTCTTCCTAAATCATTATTTTGATTGAAGTCGAATTTATCATTAAGGTTGTAAGTGAACCAGTTGAAACGACGAACCTTATATGGACAGTTGTTCGCACAATATCTTGTACCAATACATCTGTTATAAGCCATTTGGTTTTGACCTTGCTTACCGTGAGAAGTTGCTGCCACAGGACAAACAGTTTCACAAGGTGCATGGTTACAGTGCTGACACATTACGGGTTGGAAAATCACGTCAGGATTAGTTGCAGGATGGTTTAAGATCCCACTTTCTTTATCCATAAAATGACCGTACATTCCAGGTACGTTAAGATCTGCCGCCACAGCTTCTTCCTGAGAAAGCTTGCTGTCTTTGTTTAAATCAATATCAGCAGGAATGTCTGTTGTATAGTAACGGTCAATTCTTAACCAGAACATATCTCTTGACATTCTTACTTCATCTTTACCAACAACTGGCACGTTGTTTTCCGCTTGACAAGCGATAATACAAGCACCACATCCTGTACAAGAATTTAAGTCAACTGATAGATTAAAGTGAGGTCCATCAACATCATCAAATGCATCCCAAAGGTCAATTTTACCTGCTGGTAAAGCACCTGAGATGGTGTGATATTCCAATGGTTTATTCCAACCTAATTTCTCATCGTCAAACTTCACATTTAAGAAAGTATCCAAAGTTACTTCTCTTGCGATTTCGTAACGACCCATTAAGGTATTTTGAAGCTGCATTCCTGCAAACTCGTGGGAACCTGAAGTCTTTTCTATTTTTACATTGGAAACCGTTAAGTTAGATCCGTCAAATAAAGGATAAGCGTTAACACCACTTTCGGCTACTTTTCCTGAATTCTTTTTACCGTAACCTAAAGCTAATCCTACTGCTCCTACTGCTTGACCTGGCTGGATATAAACTGGAACATCTTTAATAGTTACTCCATTTACAGTAAGGTTCACTACAGAACCATCCAACTGCATTCTACCATTAAGATCGTTGTCGATTCCTAATCTGGCTGCATCTTTTGGTGACATGGTTAAATAGTTATCCCAAGTCATTCTGGTAATTGGATCCGGCATCTCTTGCAACCAAGGGTTGTTTGCTTGAGTTCCGTCTCCTATCGCAGTTTTTGTATATAAAACTAATTCTAAATCTGAAGCTTTGAATCCTGATAACTCAGAGATTGCTTTTGCTGAATCGCCTCCTGCATAAGAAAGTCCTCCAGTATTTCCACCATCAATAACACCACTATAAAGCGCTTTATTAAAAGTAGTACCTCCGATCATTGTTGAAGCATTGGCTTTTAAATAATCGTAGTAGTTATTAGCTGGATTATCTTTTCCATTCATCCAAACTAATAGAGACTCTTCAATCTGTCTTGATTTGAAGATTTTCTGAATGGTTGGCTGCATTAAAGTATAAACACCAGTTTGTGGTGCCATATCTCCCCAACTTTCTAACCAGTTTGCTACAGGAATAACAGCTTTCGCTGCTTTATACATTTCGTTTTTCTTATCCGCAATCGCGATAACGTAAGGAACTCTTCCTAAAGCTGTTTTGAAAGCTTCTCCTTTATTACTTGAATAAATAGGGTTTACATTGTTTGCAATGAAGACACCGATTTCACCTCTGTCTAACCATCCTAAGAATTCCTGATATCTTACGGCATCAAATTCTTTTAAGAAGTTTGCTTTTCCAGTGAAAGCGTTCGAGGATAATTTTTGATTGATTAAATTGGCTAAAACGTGAGCTGCCTTTGAACCATCAGCGAAAACAACTGCGTTGCTTCCTTTTGCTTGTAATTCTTTAACAATCTCTCCAGCTTCTTTGCTTACGGTTGCACCATTAAGTCCGTTATAAACTTCTACTAAAACTTTATTTACGGCACTTGGTTTTAATGGTATTCTAGTATCGGCATTAGCTCCAGTTAAAGACATGTTAGATTCCACTTGAATGTGTCTCAACATGTTCAGACCAGGTTTTCTAGCTAAAGCATACGAAGTTTCTAAGCAACCTCCATTAAACTCCCCTAAGAAATCTGCCTGGAATGAAACCACTAATTGTGTTTTCGATAAATCATATACTGGCAAGGCTCGTTGACCGAAGACTTCCTGCGCTGCATCTAAAGCCGCATTGTGAGGAAGAGCATCATAGATCACCAATTCTGCTGTTGGATATTTTGCTTTGAAATCACCAAACAATTTTTTGAAAGTTGGTGAAGGCATTGAATGCGATAGAACAACAATTTTCTTTCCGCCTGCTTGAGCTTCCGATAAACCTTTAAGAACAAAACTATCTACTTTATCGAAAGTTTCGTCTTTTCCGTCAAGTTTTGGTTGCTTAACTTTATCGTTGTCGTATAATGAAAGAACTGCTGCCTGAGTTCTCGCGCTTGTTTTACCTAAATCTTTTGCAAGAGGATTTGGTTCAATTTTGATTGGACGCCCTTCTCTTGTCTTAACTAAAACACTAGCGAAATCAAAACCATCAAAAAAAGTTGAGGCATAATAGTTAGGAATACCAGGAATAATTTCGTGTGGTTTAACCACGTACGGAATTGATTTAATTACCGGTGCTTCACAAGCTGCTAAAGTAACTGCCGCTGTAGAAAATCCTAATAATTTCAAGAAATCTCTTCTGGATGGGCCTGATTCAGTTGATTGATTTCCGCTCAACTTTTCACCCACCGGAATTTCCGTCTGAAATTCTTTCGCAGCTAACTTACCGTTTAAGCTCGGATCTTTCAGTTCTTGAATACTTCTGAATTGTATTTTATTTGAAGCCATTGATACTTCTAATTTTTGTTATTAATAATGACATTTACCACACTCAAGACCTCCAATTGCATCTACGGTGATTTTCGCACCTGACCCATACTGTTTTTTCAGTTTGTCGTGTAGATTTTTGAAGTACTCTTTATTATAACCATTGTTCATATCTATTTCTGTAGTTCTATGACATTCTATACACCAGCCCATGGTAAAATCATTGGCCATGTGCACCACATTCATGGTATCAACCTGTCCGTGACAAGCTTTACAAACTACATCAACTTTCGCAGTAGGATTTTTAGCATTATGAGAACTGATAATTGCCTGCTCACCAGCAACAACGTGTTGTGCATGGTTAAAGTAAACAAAGTCTGGCATATTATGAATTCTCGTCCATTCTACAGGCTGTGTTTTTCCAGTGTACTGCTGTGAGGAAGGATCCCAACCGGTAGCAGCATATATTTTCTGAATTTCACCATCATAGAAAGCTTTGTCTTTTCCTGGCTCCATGTAAGCTCCGTTGTATTCAGAGATTGTTTTGTGGCAATTCATACAGACGTTCATCGATGGAATCTCTGAAACTTTACCGTATTTCGCTGAAGAGTGACATAATTGACAGTCAATTTTGTTTTCTCCTGCGTGAATTTTATGAGAGAAGTAAATAGGTTGCTCAGGTTTGTATCCTTTATAAACGCCTACCCACATTAACATGTTCCATAAACCATACGCCGCAAAAACACCTAAAACTACTAGAATTCCTTTCCCAACATAATGGTATTTTCTATACATATCGGCAAAAGAAACGGCCTTTGAGGCATTCAGTCCTGTCAGTTCATCAGCTTGCTGTAATTTAACTAATTGCTTCAATTTTAAAAGCAACCAAACTAAAAGACCACCAATTGACAAAAGTGAAAGCAAAA
Organism: Flavobacteriales bacterium UBA5040; assembly: GCA_002415135.1. GTDB lineage: Bacteria > Bacteroidota > Bacteroidia > Flavobacteriales > Weeksellaceae > Kaistella. The sequence goes on from DIBY01000023.1 coordinate 175,066, forward strand.
TAATTTTTGAATTCATGGACTGCATTTTCTGTGCTTCTAAAGCTGTTACAGAATTTGCAGCTACCGTTCCTTCTCCTGCAGCTGTAGCTACTGGTTCCGGTGCTGGAGGATTTGTTGTGTATTCTAAAATGTCATCAATTTCCTGATCCGTTAGATTAGGAAAAGCAAGCATTTCGGTTTGATTAAATTTTTCAAAAACTTCATTGGCATACTTATCGCCAGAAGCTCTTAGGCTTTTATTGTCCTTAATCCACTTATGAAGCCAATCTGTATCTAAATTTTGCTCCGTCTTAAGTCTGTCTACAACGCCACCTAAAGCCGGACCAACAAGCTGTTTGTCTAAGGCATGACAGGCTGCACAATCTGCTTTAAAAAGTTTTTCACCATTCTTAGCATCTCCTTGAGCGTAAATAGAAGCACTGGTCGACAGCAATAGACCTATTGCGATGAGACCTCTTTTGTAATGCTTTCTCCAACTAATCATTTATAAAATCTTGGGTTAGTAAATTATATTGAGTTTACTTTCAACTTGGCAAAAATAACACTTTTAAGAGAAATTTAACAGCCGTTGCAATTGCCATTCTGTCATTTCGCCTAATTTGTAACGCTTCTAAATAACAAATGTTGGTATAATTTTTATTTGTTTTAAATTTGTAAAAATCTTTTTTAATGAAAAACCTTTTTAAAATAATCGCTGTATTATCTTTGTTATCCTCAAATATCTTTGAAGCACAACAAGTTGTAAAAAAAGACACCATCGATGGAACGCCTTTATCCATGATGATGGATGAGAAAGTAAGCTCATTACTAAGTGATATCGAAGATAAATGTGCGACCAAATTGGGCTCGTCTTCGGGAAATTTTGGTAATGAGTATAACGATAACTCACCCAAAACAACGACTCCAAGAATTTCTGTACCCGAAAAAGAACTCACTAATGCGGAAATATGCAGAAAAAACCCACGAATTATGGGATTCAAAATTCAGCTTGCCGTGGTAAAGAGTAATGAAGAAGCCCGGGAAGTAGGAATGTTCTTCCGCAGAAGGTTTCCCAATATGAAAGTTGAGATCGACGCATCCTTACGACCAAACTATAAGGTAATGGCTGGAAGTTATTTCTCGAGACAAAGTGCGGCGAGTGATCTATCCAGAATCAAACAACATTTTAAAGGTGCAATTGCTATTCAATATCGTGTCTTCTGTGTAGAAGCAAAGTAAAGAACTTTAAATAATAAATAAGCCGCTTTCAAAAATGAAAGCGGCTTATTTATGAGTAGTTGCGAGCATTTTAAATTACTCGTAAAAGTTTTCGTTAATTCTGCGTTTAGTTTTTAACTAATAAACGGAAACCTTCTCCATGCACGTTGATGATCTCTAAACCGTCGTCTTCTCTTAGGAGTTTTCTTAGTTTAGCAATATAAACGTCCATACTTCTGGCGGTAAAATAATTTTCTTTCTTCCAGATTTTTCTTAAAGCAAGATCTCTCGGCATGAAATCATTTCTGTGCTGACAAAGTAATTTCAACAATTCATTTTCTTTCGGTGAAAGTTTGTATTCTACCTCACCAACTCTTAATTGTCTTAACATCGAGTCGAAGAAAATATTACTGATCTTAAATTGTTCCTGTTCATCATTTTCCGCCGTAGCGCTTCGTTGAAGGATCGCTTTGATTTTATATAATAAAAGCTCTGTATCAAAAGGTTTGGTGATATAATCATCTGCACCTAACTGATAGCCTTTTAATATATCTTCGCGCATATTTCTTGCAGTCAGGAATATAATTGGAATATTTTTATCAATTCTTTTCACATCTTCGGCCAAACTGAAACCGTCTTTTTTCGGCATCATCACATCGAAAATACAAATATCGAATTCGTTTTCTGTAAATTCTTTTAGACCTTGCTCACCATCTGTAGCCAAGGTTACTTCAAAATTATTTATCGATAAATAATCTTTTAAAACCGCCCCAAAACTTTGGTCGTCTTCTACTAATAAGATTCTGTTGCTCATAATTTTTTTATTTAAAGTTATTAGGCTTTCACCTTTATCTATTTTGTTGATATTGATACAATGCCAGGTATCTTATTTTTAAGCATTCATAGGTAATTTCACCGTAAACGTGCTGCCTTTATCTTTTTCAGATTCTACGATAACCAACCCTTTATGTAATTCTACGATCTTCTTCACGTAAGACAATCCAAGTCCCTGACCTTTCACATTATGAATATTCCCCGTTTCTTCCCGAAAGAACTTTTCGAAAATCTTCAACTTATTCTCTGTTTCCATTCCCATTCCTTTGTCGGAGATCTCAATCACATACCAATTCCCTTCATTTCTGGTGCTTACTGTTATATTTGGGGTGTCTGGCGAATATTTATTGGCATTATCTAATAAGTTGACCAAAGCGTTTGAAATATGAAATTCATCGATTTTAAAAATATACTTTTCAGTATTAAATTCTTGAGTTAAAATCCCATGTCTTTGTGCGACGATCAGACCAAATGCTTCCGTCGTTCTTTTAATTAAATCACGAACATTGGTTTCCTTCAAAAATAAATCAACCTCATTTCGCTCCAGTTTCGACATGTTTAAAATATTCTCGACCTGCTTTTTCATTCGCAGATTTTCCTGTTTAATTAAACCAGAATAATATTTTACCTTTTCCGGATTGGTCGCAATTTTATCGTTCGCTAATGAATCTGTCGCTACTGAGATCGTTGCCAAAGGTGTTTTAAACTCATGAGACATGTTATTGATGAAGTCCGTTTTTACATCTGCAATTTTTTTCTGGCGCATCATATAATTAATGGAGATAATATAAATCCCCAAAATGGTGAGCAAAGACATGAATGTTCCCAGCAACATTGGCAAGTTGGTTTTTGCTAACGAGTAATCTTTCCGTGGAAATACGAGTGCTAAAGTATATAAAGTTCGATCCTTACTGTCTGTAAACAATGGATAAGTGTAGTTGATCTTATCTTTTTGATCAGCGTAAATATTGTTGGCGATCTTCGTGACGTCATTCTTTTTATCCATGACTGCAAAACCGAACTTGGTATCTAAACCACTTAACTTTAACTCTTTAGACAACACAGAGTCAAGCGTTTTCATATCAACTCTTTGTTCGATCGGTAAATTGGAAGCGCTTAGTTTCGCAAATTCCCTCAAAGCATACGTGTTATTACTAATATCCTTACTCATTTGCGTCGTGAGTGGTTCTGAAGAATTGGGAGCTTTTTTAATTTTTAAAATGCCTTCGTCTGTGTAAAGTTTAGTTAGTATTAAACTATCCCCTTTCTGCGAAATTGGAAAATTCTGATTTTCGACGATACTTTTCTGGAAAGTTAAAGTTGATGTATTGGCAGAATCTCTGTTTTGCTGAATGTAAGTTTGAGTTGGCTGATTACTGCTATCGACAACATTTTTTCCAAAATTTTTAAAATCCTGATTCAGGTATTTATCAACTTCTAACTGTGAAACTTTCAAAGCGGAAGATTCAAGAGAAGAATATACTTTATTGGAAAAATCCTGATTCAGGGCGCTGTATAATTCCTTTATCCAATATAATTGTAAGGTTACGAAGACGATCATCGAAATGGTCATCAATACAGATATAAATGGAATAAACTTATTGCTCATTATTTCTTTTTAAAAATGATTTGTTAAAATTACTCATTTTAAGAATATAATAACAAAAGAAAGACCAAAATATTGTGTTTAATTTCTTAAAAGACTTTTTTTTAACGAATTATTGAGAATCCTCAACTTATTAACTCTAATTGGGAACATTCTACAGAAAAAATAATATATTTGATGAAAATCAAAGAATGGAAAGCAAGATCGTTTTTAATAAAGATGACAATTCGGCATCAGTTTATGTTATGAAAATTTATCATACAGATGTTGATGCAGTTTGGACTCATTTTACGCAAGCAGATTTAATCGATCAATGGTGGGCACCAAGCCCGTGGAAATGCGAAACTTTAAAAATGAATTTCGAGCCAGAAGGAATTTGGAATTACGAAATGATCGATCCTGATGGTGAAAATTATTTCGCTGGCGTCCATTATCATGAAATCAATTTCCACCGTAGTTTTGACTGGACAGATTTTTTCACAGATGAAAATGGAATGATCAACGCTGACTTACCAAGTGTAAATTGGCTAATCGGCTTTACCGGAGTCGAGGAAGGAATGAAACTAACGATCAATATTAATTTTCAATCCACGGAAGAAATGTTGCAACTTTTAGAAATAGGTTTTGAAGAAAGTTTGAAAACTGGACTTTCCCAACTCGAAGAACTATTAAACAAAAAAGACTGATTTTAAAATCAGTCTTTTATTTTCTTAAAAAAGCTCTTCATCCATAAAATATTGAATGATTGCTTTCTTCATCAAAATCTGTTGTTCATTCGGTTTTAACTCCGGAAGTGGCGCAACTTCATCAAAATGCGGATAGCCATCATCATCATAATCCCTGAACTTATAGTAACCAAAAGGCTCTAGCAATCGGCAAACTGCGATATGAAGAATGTTCAACTTGTCATCTTTCGTATATTTTTGTTGTCCGCTTCCTAATTCCTGAACGCCGATTAAAAACAGAATCGTGTCAATCTGCGGATGTTTTTCGGTATCAAAAGTCTTTACAAAAAACGCTTCGACTTCTTCCCAAAGCTGGCTTTCTGATTTATTTTCCATCTATCTTATTTTCTAATTTCATTAAAAATGCATATTCCAAAGAATCTTCTTTTAAAGATTCAAATCTTCCGCTGGCTCCACCATGACCAGAAGTCATATCGGTTTTGAAAACCAATAAATTATCGTCTGTTTTTAATTCCCGAAGTCTTGCCGTCCATTTTGCAGGTTCCCAATATTGAACTTGAGAATCGTGCAAACCTGTGGTAATCAAAATATGCGGATAATCTTTTGCTTCGATATTATCATAAGGAGAATAGGATTTTATATAATCGTAATATTCTTTGTCTTTCGGATTTCCCCATTCATCAAATTCACCCGTTGTTAAAGGAATCGTTTCGTCTAACATCGTTGTAACAACATCCACGAAAGGAACTTGTGCCACAATTGCATTGAATAAATTTGGCTCATAATTGATGATCGCGCCCATCAAAAGTCCACCAGCGCTTCCGCCCATGGCATAAAGATGTTTTTTTGAAGTATAACTTTCTTCCACTAAATATTTAGCAGCATCGATAAAATCAAAGAATGTATTTTTCTTAAAGAGCATTTTTCCATCTTCATACCATTCTCTCCCCATGTATTCTCCACCACGAACGTGTGCAATCGCATAAATAAATCCACGATTTAAAAGTGATAGTCTTACATTCGAAAAACTTGCATCAATCGTATGCCCATAACTTCCGTACCCATAAAGCAATAACGGAGTTTCAGCAGATTTCGGGGTGTCTTTATGATAAACTAAAGAAATCGGAACTTTTTTTCCATCTCTCGCTGTTGCCCAAATTCTTTCTGAAACATAATTTTCAGGTGAGAACTGTTCGCCCAGAACTTCCTGTTGTTTCAAAAGCGTGGTCGTTCTTTCTTTCATATCATATTCGAAAGTCGAACTTGGCTGCGTTAAAGACGTATAACCAAAACGCAATTTCTCGGTATCGAATTCTAAATTCAAGCCGATATAAGCGGTGTAAGTTGGATCAGAAAAAGGTAAATAATGGAAACTGTCGTCATTGGTATTGATAATTTTTAATTGTAAAAGTCCTTCCATTCTTTCTTCTAAAACCAAATAGTTTTTGAAAATCTCGAAACCTTCCAACAAAACCTCTTCCCGATGCGGAATCACTTCAACCCAATTTTCAATTCCAGGATTAGCTACTTTAGTTTTTACAATTTTAAAGTTGGTAGCGTCATCTGCATTGGTGATGATATAAAATTCATCTTGATAATGTTCCACCGCATATTCCAAATCATCGATTCTTGGCTGAATGATCTTCCAGTCCGCCATTACATTATCAGCTGGAATAAATCTTTGCTCATCTGAAATCGTACTCGAACTTGAAATAAAAATATATTCCAGAGATTTGGTTTTGAAAACGTTGACATCAAAAGTGTCATCAGCTTCATGAAAGATCAATACATCTTGCGACGAATCGGTTCCTAATTGATGTAGAAAAACCTGGAACGCGCGCAAACTATCATCTTTCCGAATATAGAAAACATGTTCATTATCATTTGCCCAAACTGCTTTTCCGGTGGTGTTCCCAATTACATCCTGCAGAATTTCGCCCGTTTCTAAATTTTTAAAATTAATAGCATAAATCCTTCTGCCCATATTGTCAGAAGAATAACTCATTAATTTATTATTTGGAGAAACTGCAACACTTCCTACTTCGAAAAATTTTTGACCTTCTGCTAAAACATTAACATCCAGCAAAAGCTCTTCTTCATTTTCAAGTGTTTGAAACTTTCTCGTAAATAAAGGATGTTCTTTTCCTTTTTCAAATCTTACGATATACCAATATTCATTAAAAAAATACGGCAGCGATTCGTCATCTTTTTTATAACGCGCTTTCATTTCATCAAAAAGAAGCTGCTGAAAATCTTCAGTATCTTTCATTACTGCTTCAGCGTACGCATTTTCTTCTTCGAGATATTGTATAACTTCTGGGTTTTCTCTTTCCTTTAACCAAAAATAAGGATCTTGTCTTTCGTCACCGTGGATTTCCAGAATCTTCGGTATTTTTTTGGCTTTGGGCGGAACTGTATTTTTATGGCTCATTAAGTGAGTATCTTTAAAATGAAAAAACCGACTTCATCTTAGAAAAAGGCGGTTTTTAAATGATCGTTATTTTGAGCTGAAGAAATTATTTCTCCAGATTTCTAATATATTTTTCAATCGCCATCGTCATTGATGGAGATTCTTTGCTTGGCGCCATCACATCTACTCTCCAGCCTGCATCTTTCGCAGCTTGTTCTGTAGTTGCTCCGAACACAGCAATTTTTACTTTCTCTTGTTTGAACTGTCCAAAGTTTTCACTCAAGGATTTAATTCCCTGACGACTAAAGAAAACTAACATGTCATATTCTTCAATGTTAATTTCGCTCAAATCGCTACTGACGGTTTTGTACATGGTCGCTTTCGTCCAGTCAATACCAGAAGCATCTAAAACGCTTTGAATATCGGGACTTACAACATCTGAAGCTGGCAAGATGTATTTTTCAGACGGGAACTTCTTGAAAAGTGGAAGCAAGTCAGCAAAAGTTCGCTCACCGAAAGCAATTTTACGCTTTCTATAAACGATGTGTTTTTGTAAATAATTAGCAATCGCCTCTGATTGACAGATATATCTCATCGCATCAGGTACGGCAAAACGCATTTCTTCCGCTAAACGGAAATAATGGTCAATCGCGTTTTTACTGGTAAAAATAATACCAGTGTATTGCGTTAAATCAATTTTCTGCGTTCTAAGATCTTTAGCGTCTACCCCTTCTACATGAATAAAAGGTTTAAAATCTATTCTGATCTTTTCTTTTCGAGCAATTTCCAAATACGGCGAAGACTCGTTTGGCGCAGGCTGTGAAACCAATATAGATTTAATTTTCATCGTCATTATTTCTTATAAATATAATACTCTCCACAGCACTAAAACAGGTGCAAATTGGAGGGTGCAAATATACAAAAATTTATAATACCACTTTTCGGGCAAAATGCTGTTTGGCGAAAGCAGGAAAAAGAATATTTTAAATAAAAAAACAAATACAAAACCGAAAGCATAATAATCAAACAGCTGTAAATCATGAGCTTTAAAATTATTGATCAGCTGCAAATCGTTCACTTTGTAAAAATATTGGTAAACACACAGTATCATTAAAACCAATGATAAAGTAAAATAAAATTTAGAAGAGGTAAATTGAAAAAGCGTCCATTTTTTGAGACTGCCAGTTCCGGCATAGAAAATATACGACAACATGCTTTTAAGACTGTAAAAAGCAATCAGCGAAAGCAAGGTAAAACCGAACTTATTCAATTCATACCCGAAAAAATGAAGATCACTGATTTTTTTAGGAACAATAGGAATAGATTGAGAGATTAACGTTGCAAGTAACAGCGTAGAAACAAAACTGATAATCAGCCAACTCAAAAGATTGTTAGAAGAATCTGCAAATTTTTGCATCAAAAAAACTCTCACCGACGAATCACGATGAAGATAAAGAAGCATAAAAACGTAAAGTAAAAGACAGCCGACAATGATAAAAACCACCCAATCGTTCTGCTGAACAATTCTAATCAAAAGTAAAATTTTTGCAAAAATAAGAATATTAAAAGAATATGTTAGGATATATTAAGCGCAATTAATTTGCAATGATGTTGCCGCTCAAAATCAGTCCGTAAAAATAACGGTGGAAAAGTTTATCTTTGCAGCTTAATTTCTAAGATGAAAAAACTCGTCATCATTCCAACTTATAATGAGAAGGAAAATATTGAAAACATTATTTCTACAGTTTTTGCACTGCAGGAAGATTTTCATGTTTTGGTCGTTGACGATTCATCACCAGACGGAACGGCAGAAATTGTAAAAAAACTTCAATCGATTTATCCGCATCAACTTCATTTACTTATTAGAAAGGTAAAAGACGGTTTGGGTAAAGCATACATCCACGGATTCAAATGGGCGTTGGAGAATAATTACGATTACATTTTCGAAATGGATGCGGATTTCTCACACAATCCTGCCGATTTAAACAAACTTTTTGAGGCCTGTGTAAAAGCTGACATGAGTATTGGTTCCCGATATTCAAAAGGAGTAAATGTAGTGAACTGGCCAATGGGACGAGTTCTACTTTCTTATTTTGCTTCTAAATATGTCCGCATGATTTTAGGAATTCCGATTCATGACACTACAGCTGGATTCGTTTGTTTCTCGCGCAAAGTATTAGAAGAAATTGGTTTAGATAAAATTAAATTAAAAGGCTACGGTTTTCAGATCGAAATGAAATTCCGGGCGATCAAGAAAGGTTTTAAAGTGGTAGAAGTTCCCATCATTTTCACCAACAGAGAATTAGGCGAAAGCAAGATGAACGGTGGAATTATTCACGAAGCCGTTTTCGGCGTTTTAAATTTAAAATGGAAATCGATTATCGGTAAATTATGAGAAAAATAGCGCTTGTTCTTTTTTCATTTTTAATGATGGCTTGTACAGAACTCATTAACAAACCCAAAAATCTTGTTCCAAAAGAAACGATGTCAGTAGTGCTGGCAGAATTTGCAATGAACGAACAGTTAACGGTGGTTGAGCAAAGCCTTAATTTAGATAATGCAACCAGATGCACGCTTCGACAAAAGAAAATCAATGGAAATGATTTTGTGGAAAGTTACAAATACTACACCGCCTCTGGCGAAATAGAACAGATATTAAATGATGCGCAGGAGATTATTATTAATAAAGATCCGGCTGCAAAGATTTATATCGAAAAGAAACTAAAAGAAAATAAAAACGTACCTGCATTTGCAAGATAATATGAAGTCCACATTTTTTGAAATTAATAAAACCACGACTGGCAAAGCAAGAGCCGGCACTATTACTACAGACCACGGCACGATTGAAACACCGATTTTTATGCCTGTTGGAACTGTTGCATCTGTAAAAACCGTTCACCAAAGAGAATTAAAAGACGATATCAAAGCGCAGATTATTTTAGGAAACACCTATCATTTGAATCTCCGTCCGAAAATGGATATCATGCAGCAAGCCGGCGGTTTGCATAAATTCATGAACTGGGATTTACCAATTCTTACCGATTCTGGTGGTTATCAGGTTTTTTCTTTATCAAAATCGAGAAAATTAAATGAAAAAGGAGTAAAATTCAAATCTCATATCGACGGTAGCACTCATTTTATTTCACCAGAAATTTCCATGGACATCCAAAGAAAGATTGGTGCAGATATCTTCATGGCTTTTGATGAGTGTGTTGCTTATCCCGCAGAATACAATCAAGTAAAGAAATCGATGGACCTTACGCATCGTTGGTTAAAAAGATGTATAAAATGGAATGCTGAAAACCCGGAATTATATGGACATAAACAAGCCTTCTTCCCCATCGTTCAAGGATCTTGCTATGCTGATTTAAGAATAAAATCTGCCGAATTTATCTCAGAACAAAATGCAGTAGGAAATGCAATTGGTGGACTTTCTGTTGGGGAACCAGAAGAAGAGATGTATAGAATTACCGATATCGTGACGGATATTTTGCCAATAGAAAAACCAAGATATTTAATGGGCGTCGGAACTCCCTGGAATATTCTGGAGACTATCGGATTAGGAATTGATATGATGGATTGCGTAATGCCCACCCGAAACGCGCGAAACGCGATGTTATTTACCTGGCAAGGCGTTATGAATATGAAAAACAAAAAGTGGGAAAGTGATTTCTCCCCTTTGGATGAATTCGGAACGAGTTATGTAGATTCAGAATATTCGAAAGCATATGTCCGACATTTATTTGTGGCGAAAGAATATTTAGCGAAACAAATTGCCTCAGTTCATAACCTCGCTTTCTATTTAGATTTAGTGCGGGTGGCCAGACAACACATTGTCGCTGGTGATTTTTATAAATGGAAAGACTCCATCGTGCCAGTTTTAAAACAACGACGTTAAAAAATCTCAAAAGAAGTTATGAAAATAATTGACCTTTATATTATCAAGAAATACCTCGGAACTTTTGGGTTCATGTTGGGCTTATTGACGATTATAGTTTTGGTCATCGACGTACAGGCAAAAGCGCCACGAATCGAATCAAATGGTTTTACGGTAACTGAATTTTTAATTGATTTTTATCCATATTGGATCGTCAATTTGGTCATTACCTTCATGTCAATTTTGGTTTTTATTTCAGTTATTTTCTTTACTTCTAAAATCGCTAACAATACCGAAATCGTGGCGATCATTAGTTCTGGCGCCAGTTTTCACCGCTTTGCACGACCTTATTTCATCACGTCTGGACTCATTGCAATTGCCGCTCTTTTGATCAATCACTTTGTCTTACCATTGGCAAACATTAAAAAAAATGAGTTAGAACCTTACACTTATAATGCAAAAAGTCGTGAAGAATTCACTGGAAATGTAGAAGTTGCAACTCAACTTTCTAAATCAGAATATATTTTTATTAAAAGTTATAATAAGAAGGAGAAACGCGGTTCTGGCTTTTTCTATCAGAAATTCGATAAAGACAGAAAATTGATCTACCAATTGAATGTTGCCGATTTCTACTGGGAAAAAGACAAGAAGCATTTCGTAATGAGCAATTATTTAGAAAAGACCTTTCTAAAAAACGATACTGAAAAATTAGCGCAGGGAAGCTCTATGACCAAGAGTTTCGGTCATCCACCAGAAGAGCTTTTCCCCGACGTATTGTTGGGTCAAAATAAAACCACTCCAGAACTTATAAAATTTATTGATAGAGAAAAGGAAAAAGGAAATGCCAATTTGAACAACTATCTGAATGAGCTTTATCAAAGAACGTCAATGCCTTTTTCCGTCATCATACTTACAATTTTAGGGTTAGCACTTGCTTCCCAAAAAAAACGCGGAGGCTTAGGAATGAACCTCGCGATAGGTATTGCGTTGGCTTTTGTTTTTGTATTCTCTTTTGAGGTTTTAAAAGTAGTGTCTGCCAATAAAACATTAACGCCATTTGTGGCAATGTGGATGCCTAACTTTATTTTTGGTCCACTCGCTTTGTATCTTTACTTTAAAAGAGCGAATCAATAAAGAAGCGCAATTTCTTTATGAAAGAATTTCTGTAATCCATCATTTTCTAGCTCTACCCAAAGATATCCATCTTCATCAACCTTTTTAATAATGCCATTTTGTCTTAATTGACCAATCTCAAAAACCGAGATCACATCCTTTCGGAATAAACGTTGATTAAGTCTTTCTAAAACCGAACTTTCAGAAATTGGCTTCAACAAATACTCCACGAAATAATCATGAAGTGATTGAGTTACGCTTTCTAGATCGAATCTAATTTCTGTTTGGGTAAGTAATGAACCCGCTTTTGGGAGGTTTTTAAAATTTTTTTCTAGAATGTTGAGACCAATTCCGATTAAGAAATAGGATCTTCCTTTTATCACTTTCTTTTCAATCAAAATCCCCGACACTTTTTTATTATTGATAATCATATCATTTGGCCACTTAATTTCAGGCGCGTGATTTGTCAGAATGGCAAGAAAATCAGCCAGGAGTTCAGCGGTATGAAAATTGAACAAATGATCGGGTAATTTAACGAGTTCATCGGGAACTGCAACAGAATAAGCGAGACTTAAATAGTGACCAGAATCCCAGGAATTTCCATACTGACCTTTGCCTTTTGTTTGATTAAAAGTGTAAACGCCTTGTAAATCCAGAATGTCTTGCGAGATAAATTTCTCAATTACATCGTGGGTTGAAGAACATTCTTTTAAGTAAAACAAGCGCATCATTTATGAAAACTTTAAGAGTTAGATTTGGTAAATTTGAGACTATTTAAATAAAAAAACAATAAATTTGCAGATTATACAAAATTTTTAATGAACAAAATCACAGAAAAGCAACTACTTATCGATAAAATAGTAGAAGCAATACAAGATACCAAAGGGGAAGACATTATGATCTTCGACCTATCGACCATCGAAAACTCAGTAGCACAAACATTCGTAATCTGCACTGGTAACTCAAACACTCAAGTTTCGGCTATTTCCGGGAACATTCAAAAAAAGGTTCGTAATGAATTACAGGATCGTCCTTGGCATGTGGAAGGAAGTGAAAATTCACTTTGGGTTTTATTAGATTACGTTTCTGTAGTCGTACACGTTTTCCAAAGAGAAACTCGTGAATACTATGACATTGAGGAACTTTGGGGCGATGCCAACATTACCAAAATCGAAAATTAATTACTGATCGTTGACGAGAACATTTTCCGTCAAAATTTTTATACCAAGATATGAACAACAATAAAGGATTTAATTGGTTCTTCCCGATAGCAATCGGAGCCATTTTGCTCTTTTTCTTTTCTAATATGAGCGGTGACTCTTCTTCTAATCAAATAGATGAGGAAGCATTTTATAAAATGATGGAGCAAGGGAAAGTGGAGGACGTCCTCATCTATAAAGATACCGAAAAGGCTGATGTTTTCTTGACGCAAGCCGCAAAAACAGAATTAGCTAACAAGCAAGTCAATAAAGAAAGAAGCCCTTTTTCAGCTTTCGACTTTTCACCAAAACCTGACTATACATTAAGCTACGGTGACAAAACGCTATTTCTGCAAAAATTTGATCAGATCAAAGCAGAGAATCCGACAGTTGTGACTAAAAAAGATTACGGTATCGGTAAAAACCCAATGACCGAATTATTATTTACAGCTATATTTTGGATCGCGATTATGGCGTTATTCTATTTTGTGATTTTCCGCAAAATGATGGGCGGCGGTGGCGGTGGTGGCGGAGGCCAAATCTTCTCCATCGGTAAATCTAAAGCAAAACTGTTTGACGAAAAAGATAAAATCCAGATTTCATTTAAAGATGTTGCCGGCCTGGAAGGTGCAAAAGAAGAGGTTCAGGAAGTCGTAGATTTCCTTAAAAACTCTGAAAAATACACCAAACTGGGAGGTAAAATTCCAAAAGGAGTATTGCTAGTTGGTCCTCCGGGAACTGGTAAAACCTTACTGGCAAAAGCGGTGGCAGGTGAAGCTAAAGTTCCTTTCTTCTCGCTTTCAGGTTCTGATTTTGTGGAAATGTTTGTTGGAGTTGGAGCATCGAGAGTACGAGATCTATTTGCACAGGCAAAATTGAAATCACCAGCGATTATCTTCATTGATGAGATCGACGCCATTGGTAGAGCCAGAGGAAAAGGAAATATGACGGGTGGAAATGATGAGAGAGAAAACACTCTGAATCAATTGCTAACGGAAATGGATGGTTTTGGTACCGACACCAATGTGATCATTATGGCGGCGACCAACAGAGCAGATATTTTAGATAAAGCCTTAATGAGAGCAGGTCGTTTTGACCGTTCGATTTACGTTGATCTACCAGAATTACATGAAAGAAGAGAAATCTTTGATGTGCATTTGGCGAAAATTAAAATGGAACCGAATATCGACCGTGACTTCTTAGCCAAACAAACTCCAGGATTTAGTGGAGCAGATATCGCCAACCTTTGTAATGAAGCAGCTTTGATTGCAGCTAGAAATTCACACGAATCAGTAACGACACAAGATTTCTTGGATGCTGTTGATAGAATCATCGGTGGTCTTGAGAAGAAAAACAAAGCCATTAAACCTTCAGAAAAAAGAAGAGTCGCGTATCACGAAGCTGGACACGCAACTATTTCTTGGTTGGTTGAACACGCAGCACCTTTATTAAAAGTAACCATCGTGCCGAGAGGACGTTCTTTAGGAGCAGCCTGGTATCTTCCTGAAGAAAGACAGTTGACGACTACCGAACAAATGTATGATGAATTGTGTGCTACTTTAGGTGGTAGAGCTGCAGAGCAAACCATCTTTGGAAATATTTCTACCGGAGCACTTTCTGATCTTGAAAGGGTGACGAAGCAAGCACAGGCAATGGTGACCATTTACGGTCTGAATGAAAAAGTAGGTAACGTTTCTTATTATGACAGCACAGGACAATCGGAATACAGTTTTGGAAAGCCTTACTCTGAGCAAACCGCGAAAATGATAGATGAAGAAATTTCTAATATCATTGAAACTCAATATAGAAGAGCATTACAGATCTTAGCAGATAATAAAGATAAGTTAGATGCACTTGCAGCCAAACTTCTTGAAAAAGAAGTCATCTTCCGAGAAGATCTGGAAGAGGTCTTTGGTCAGAGAGCATGGGATCCTGAGTTAACTGAACATCCTGTTTCTAATAGCCACAAAGAGGACACTCCGCTGGAAGAAGGAGAGATTTTAGCACCAGAATCCAATACGCAACTTTAATAAAATTTAATCCTGATTATTTATATTCATGTAAATAATCAGGATTTTTGTATTTAATTGATTGTTTAAACAAATATTTTCTATTTTTGTAGAACAATCGCATAAAGGAAAGGGAATTGAGTTTATTTAAAAAATTGGTCGGGAAAATATTAAATCAACCTGACGAGGATGAAGAGCAAGATTTGGTTAAACTTGGGGATCAGTTGAAAAATGCTGACCTTGATTATAAGTTTGCCCAATTGTTCACACATTCTGGCGGATTTTTTAATTACTGCGCAGACGAAGCTGAAGCATTGCAAACTTTAAATCACATCCTGAAAATCGAAGACGTGAAATCAATCTTCTGTTGGGATCACGATTTAAAAAATTTCCTCAATGTGGTGAATGTTCCTTACACCACAGAACTCGAGCTTTTTAATGATTGTGCATTTATCACTTGCGAATACTTAATCGCTTATGACGGTAGAATCATGCTTTCCCACAACAGCATTTTGCATTATCATTCCTCGCGCTTGCCGGAGAAAATAATCATTATGGCTAATGTTTCCCAGATTGTAACCAACCTGAATGATGCGATGAGCAAGATCAAACGCAACGGAAATATTAGAAACCTCACTTCTATCAGTGGAAGTAATTCTAAATTGGACACTCCAAATAAAGATAACACAAAACTTTTCTTACTTTTGCTCGAGGATTAATTTTCTTGAATTAAGTAATCTTAAAGCATCTATTTCTTAAATATTTAATCATACAATTTTGGATAAAAATTTAGTTCTACGACTTTTCGGTGGTCTGTTATATGGTTTGGTTGTTGTTCTCTGCACCACTAATTTAGGTGCGCAATTCATCAACAGTATTTCACCAGGTCTTGTACAGCAACAAAATCTTTATTATGGTTTAATTACTTTTTTCCTTTTTATGGGAGCCTGGGAATGCATCAAGATGATGAAGTTCGATCAGAAAAGTTGGGAGAAATGGTTGGTTTTCCCGTTGATTCTCTTTGTCTTCTATCAATTATTTTCCAAAAGATATTTCAATCACGGTTTTTATTTTGATTTTAATGTATCTGAATTACTGGGTCTTTCATTGATCGCAATAGCAGTAATCACTTTGTTTCGATTTCCAAAAGAACTTTATTACGATAGCGGGAAGCTTATTTTCACCGTCATCTATACTGCACTTCCATTCGGATTTGCTTTAGGTTTACCAAAATTTTCTGCGTCAGAGCAAAGCTTTACCTTAGAAGTATTTTTTCTATTTATTTTGATTTGGAGCAGCGACTCGTTTGCTTATTTCACTGGTAAATTTCTCGGTAAACATAAAATGGCGCCAAAGATCTCCCCTAAAAAAACCTGGGAAGGTTTTGCAGGCGGCGTTTTCTTCACTATTATTCTCGGCTATTTTATTGAAATGTACTACCCAGATTTACGTGGGAATTATATGATTGTCGGATTATTAGTTTCCGTCTTTGGACCGTTTGGAGATTTAGTTGAAAGCCAGTTAAAGCGAAATTTTGGAGTGAAAGATTCCGGAAATGTAATTCCAGGACATGGTGGCATATTAGATCGCCTGGATAGTTTTATTATCTGCGTGCCTGTCGTATATTTGTACTTTATTTTAGATAAATTAATATAAACATGAAGCTTCATAAAGAGTCAAAAGGAACCATCATTGTTGCAAGTATCGTATTTGCAGTCATCAGTTTTCTATCCGTTCATTTTTTAGAAATGTGGGGATTATTAATCATCGTTCCTTTATTAATTATTTTCGGATTGGTATTTTGGTTTTTCCGAGTTCCAAATCGAGATGTTTTGGATCATAAAGAAAATGTGATCGCACCAGTTGATGGTAAAGTGGTGATGATCAAAGAAGTTGATGAGGATGAATTTATTAAAGGAAAAGCGATTCAGATTTCAATATTTATGTCGCCGTTGAATGTTCATATTTGCCGTTATCCCGTTTCGGGAAAGGTTATTTACAAAAAATACCATCCAGGAAAATATCTCGTAGCGTGGCATGAGAAGTCTTCGACTCTTAACGAAAGAACTACGGTCGCGATCGACAGCTTAACCAATCATAAAGTGGTCTTCCGCCAGATTGCCGGATATGTTGCCCGAAGAATTGTATTCAAATGCAACGAAGGTGATGAAGCAAAAGCTGGACACGAATTCGGTTTCATCAAATTTGGTTCGCGAATGGATATTTTTTTACCGCTAGACACAGAGATCAATTGCAAAATTGGTGATAAAACAAAAGGCGGAATCGATATTATCGCTAAAATGATCGAGTAAGTAACATCTAAATTATACGACCACAATCCCGAAATTTTTAATTCCGGGATTTTTTTTATACTTTTAAAGTCAATCACAAACTTTTGCTCTATGAAATTTCTTTTAACATTCTTCTTAGGTTTTATTTTAATGCTCACTTCCTGCACTGATCAGGATAAAGAAGAACAATTAAAAAAACGGGAAGAAGTACTTTTAATTAAAGAAAAAGAATTCTCAGCAAAAGAGAAAGATTACGAATCACTGATAGCGATGCGCGATAGCCTGCAAGAACGTGTATATACTATTGATACTGTAATCGTGTCAAAAATACCTGAAAATATTATCGGGAAATATAATGGAAAAATGATTTGTACAGAATCTAATTGCTCAGAACATGTTATTGGCGACTCTAGAAGTGACATCTGGGAAGTTTCTCAGGAAGGGGTGAAAATTACAAATAAAAACGGTGGTGAAAAGATATACCAGGCAACTTACAGCAGTACTGAAATCAAATTGACGTCAGAACTCAATTCAACAACATCTACACAATCTGTAATTACCCTACAGATCCCCATCGAAAACACTACCCGAATCAAAGGCATGCGCGAATTTACAGGCAATAATTGCAACGCTAAATTCTCTGTAGATTTGGAAAAAATCAAAAACTAAATTATGCTCACCATTTTAAAAGTGTCACAGTTTGATCTTCCTCTGGAGGATCCGGTGCTTAAGTTTTTGGTAGTTTTAATTATCATTCTTTCTGCACCTCTTTTACTTAATAAAATTAAAGTTCCCCATTTATTGGGACTTATTATTGCGGGAGCAGTTGTAGGTCCGAATGGTTTTAATGTTCTTACGCGTGACAGCAGTATCGTGGTTACAGGAACAACAGGCCTACTCTACATTATGTTTCTGGCTGGACTTGAAATTGATCTGGCGGAGTTTAAAAAAAATAAATATAAAAGTATGGGCTTCGGTGCTTATACTTTCGTCATTCCCTTTATATTTGGAATTGCTGCCGCACATTTCATCCTCGAGTATAACTGGCTCACCTCTTTCTTGTTTGCAAGCATCTTCTCTTCTCACACCCTTATCTCGTATCCTTTAGTCAGTAAATTAGGCGTAGCTAAAAATCGTGCGGTAAATGTGACAGTTGGAGGAACAGTGATCACTGATATTCTTGCCCTATTAGTTTTAGCGATCGTCGTCGGGATGACCACCGGCGAAGTAAATACCGCTTTTTGGATTAAACTTTCTGTCGGAATTATCATCTTTGCGTTAATCGTTTTAATAGGCTTTCCAATTATTGGCAGATGGTTCTTCAAAAAAGTGAGTGATAAAATATCGCAATACATATTCGTACTTGTTATGATTTACTTTGCGGCACTTCTGGCTGAGTTAGCCGGAATTGAAGCGATTATCGGCGCCTTTCTCGCTGGACTCGCCTTAAATAAATTAATTCCGCATACTTCATCATTAATGAATCGGGTAGAATTTGTCGGAAATGCGATTTTTATTCCGTTCTTCTTGATCAGTGTTGGAATGTTGATCGACTTTAAAGTGTTCTTTAAAGATTTTGAAACCATCAAAGTGGCCTTGTTGATGATCTCTATTTCCATTGGTGGAAAATATCTGGCTTCTATTGCTACACAGAAAACTTTCAAATATACCAAACCAGAAGGTGGAATTATTTTCGGTTTGAGTTCAGCATCTGCAGCAGCGACCTTAGCAACAGTGACAGTTGGATATAACATTATTTTAGGTGAAACCGACTTAGGCGAACCAATCAGATTGCTGGATGAAAGTGTTCTTAATGGAAGTATTCTTTTGATTCTGATCTCTTGTACCATCTCGTCTTTTGTTACTCAAAAAAATGCGGAGTTATTGGTAAAAGCTGATAATGAAAATACAATCGCGGAGAGTAATCCGGAAGCGGAAAACATCCTACTAGCCGTGAATCACATCAATACGGTGGATCCAATGACGAATTTAGCTTTGTTGATAAAATCTAAAAATGCAACTGAAAATCTTTTTGCTTTAAATATCATTAATGAGGAAACGAATGATTCATCCAAAAAAAATGCGGAAACTTTACTAAATCAGGTTGTTGAAATCGGTGCTTCTGCTGATGTTACAATTACTCCGGTAACTCGCTATGACACTGATGTTATTGAAGGAATTAATAACGTTATCAAAGAATACGATATTACCGATTTAATGATTGGTATCGATCAAGAGAAAAGATTCTCACCAAGTTTTGTTTACAATTTATACAGCGGCTATTTAAATAATAACACGGCTAATATTTTGGTCTATCACGCGGCTCAGCCTGCTTCAACCGTTCAGAAATACTTGGTGATTCTACCCGAGAATGCAGAAAAAGAGTCTCGCTTTTTCCACTCGTTATTAAAGATCTGGAATATTGCCCGTAATTCTGGGTCTAAAATAGAGTTCTATGGAACTGATAAGACCATCGCAATGATAGAAAGCATTCGCAAAAAGGTGAATATTGATGCAAGTTTCATCATTTTTAATAACTGGAGTGAGCTTACGAAAGTCATAGAAAAAATGAAAGATAATGATGCCCTGATTTTATTCATGGCGCATCGTTCTATGGTTTCTTATCTGCCTCAAATGCAAAATGCACCAGATTATCTTAACGACAATCTTCGCGACCGAAATTTCTTACTGATTTTCCCGGTTCATCAGCCGGAAATGCAATACAGAAAAGATACACGAGACATTGGTAACGCAAATGACTTTGTAGAAATCGGAAAAATTGTGGGAAAATTATTTAAGTGAAGCAATAAACAATCTAAAACTTATAAACCTTTTTCTTCGCTGGTGTGTGCGGAATTTTATCTCTTAACGGGGTCAATAAATCCATTAAACCATTCATTTTGATTTCATAAATAGTAGAGAGCTGCATTCCTAATTTTCCGGCAGGCATCCCTTGGCGCTGAAACCATTCTAAATAATTGATCGGTAAATCAACTAAGAGTGTGCCTTTGTGCTTTCCAAAAGGCATTTCGGTAGTACAGATCTCTTTTAATATTTCAGGGCGAAGTTCAGGAATCATACAGGTTCTTTTACAATAAAATTTTTTAGATACTTAAATCGATTTTCTCTTCGATCTCTTTAGGTTCAGGCATGATCAGTTCTCGATCATCATTAGCAAATTCATCGCGGTAAACCTGAATTAATAAAATGGTAATCGAAATTAAGATCGGCCCGAAAATCAAACCCATAAATCCAAAAAGGTTGATCCCCATAATAATTCCGAAAACGGTATTGAGTGGATGAATATTTTCCAGCTTCTTTAATAACGTAAATCTTAACAGATTATCGGTTAAGCCAACCACGATCACACAGTAAGCCGCCAAACCTAAACCTGGTCCTACATTTCCTTCGGCAATCATGAAAATACAAACCGGAAGATAAACAATTGCCGCACCTACAATTGGCAACATAGCACCTACACAGGTTAAAGCAAATAATAAAATTGCGCTCGGAGCTCCGAAAATAAAATATCCAATCAAAGCAATAATTCCTTGACCTATCGCAACCACCGGGATTCCGATTGCGTTAGCCATGACCATTTTGCGAATTTTTTCGCCTAATAAATTTACGTTAGCTTTCTTTAAAGGTGCTGAACTTTGCATCAAGCGTTCAAATAAACGTGGTTTTTCCAGCATAAAATATAAAATGAAATACATTGAAGCCACCACCGTTAAAGTATTGAATGTTCCACTAAGCGCCGACGTAGAGAATTTCCCAACAGTATCTTTCAACTTTGTGAGGTTTTCTTTACTTAAAATATCAATATTGGTTTTAGAATAAATGTAATCGTGGATCTTATCAATGAAAATATTGAATTTCTGCATGTAAACAGATGCATTTCCTAACTTTTCTATCAGCAGATCGACGATAAAATAAATGGGTAAAATTAATAGGATCAAAGTGCCGACAATAATCACCAACGACGAGGCCCAGGATTTCCAATTCTTCTCTTCCTGTAAGTAAAGGTTATACTTTCTGGTGATCACATAAAGCGTTATTGCTCCTAAAAGTGACGGTACAAAAAGTGATAAATGAAAACAGATCAGAGCTGCCATCACGATAATTACTACAAGCAGAAAAAATTGCTTGATTTTCACTTCACTGATCTGGTCTTTTATATTCGGCATAATTAAGTATTAAAAAAAAGCAATGGCTATAAAACCATTGCTTTCAAATGTACAGATATTCTTTAAAATATCGAAGTCTTTAATTTATTATTTAAGGATGATCGGTCGTGGTCTGCCACAGAACGCGCAGTAAGCAGAATACATTACGATCAAATAGAATGAGAAGGTAAATATAATCCCAATTCCACACAGTGCAGCACCTGCGATACTTATTAAAAAGCCCAGGAACGCTGCTCCTAAAAACGTTCCGTAATTATCTTTGGCAATAGAAAATGATTTGCTCAAAGCTTCCGAGAATGTTGCGTTCTCAAATAACAAAATCGGATAACCCAACAGTAAAAGAGGGAAAACAAAAAATACTGGAATTACACACATCGCGACCGAGATGGCAATAATAACACTTGATATTAGAGCATAGATGATAATATTAACGAAATTTTGTTTAAAACCAATAAAGAGGTCACCGAAACTTATTTTCTCCTGCAAATTATAATTGTTGGCAATGTAAATTAATCCGACATAAATAGGAGTCAAAAGTAAACTTATCAAACCTGACAGTCCAGCATAAAGAGTAAATCCAGGGACTTGCCACAGACTAGGGAAGGTGTCGCCATTATCCTTCATTTCTTCCATAAGATCTCCTGAATTGAAACCTGAAATCGGTTGCACCAAAAATGATATTAGTGAAGTAAGAAGTACGGCTGCAATCCCATACATGAAAATTCCCTTGTAAATTTCAAATGCGTGAGCGATAATAGCACCGGCCGACTTTTCCGGTCCGATCGGTTGATCAAATTCTTCGAAAGTATCCATAGTTTAATTTTTAATGTTCTCAAATTTATCATTAAAAATTAAGAAGGGCAACACTTTATTCGTACTTTTTAATCATTTTCTTTAAAGAATTGCTGATATAACGTATAAATCATCGCATGCCAAAAAGGAAAAGTAAAGAGAAAACCAAATCCGAAAAGTAAAAGTCCTGACAGACTGAAGAGCGTTGCGATCACTACAGAAATAATTACTGTGGTAAAATCCTGTTTCAATCCTTTTACCGTAAGCTTTATCCCTTCAATGGTATTCACATTCATAAAAAACATGAGCGGAACTGAAAATAGGGTTAGCATCACCCAAACAACTCCTAACAATAAAAATGAATTGGCGTAAGAGAAGATGATCATCCAGAAAAGGTAAAAGCCAAAAAATTTAAAGAAAGCAAATCCAATATAACCTGCAAATAAATCATTCATTGTTATTTTTTCATTCAGATCCATCTTTCGATAGATCTTGTAGAATCCTACGTTCAAAGGATTTAAAAAAGCAAATAAGAAAAAAATTCCTAGCAGAAAACTTTGAGTCTGCGGTAATTTTGAAACTTCTGCCATTTTTTTATTAAAAGCTTCGAAGTCTGTTTTTAGCAACTCGCTGTGCTGACTCATTTCATCCCACAATCCGAAATATTTGAACAAAAAGAAATATCCCAGAAAAAATAAGGAAAAGTAAAGTAAACTGAAAGACAATTGATAAAATAAAGTCCTGTTCCAATAAGAAAATGCAGTTTTTAAAATCTCCTGTATGCTGACCTTTTGAGGGTAATTTTTTTCCATTCTGCAAAAATAGGGAAAACCTAAAGATTAACTCCTAAAAAGAGTATTTTTGCCCAATGCTAAAATCTCATCATCCCAACTTTGATAAAATGGATGAACTTTCAGAACAGAAAGTTCCTTTCTTTTTTATGGTTGATTTTTTAGTTGAAAATGTCTTGGTTTACGTGGAAAGTGAACTGAAAGAAAATAGCATATTGGTTGATTTTCAAAACTTTAAAAACACAAATCTTTACGAAGAGGAAAAAAAAGATATTCATTTAAAATCATTTCCAGAAAGTAAACAAGAGTATCGAAAAGGTTTTGACATCGTTCAGGAAAATCTGAAATTAGGCAATTCATATCTTACGAATTATACCTGCAAAACTGAAATCGAAATCAACCTTAGTTTAGAAGAGATTTTTCATTTATCAAAAGCGAAATATAAAGTTCTTCATAAAGATGAGTTCGTATTCTTTTCCCCGGAAACCTTTATTGAAGTCATCGACAATGAAATATTTACGCATCCGATGAAAGGGACCATCGACGCGGCAAAGGAAAATGCGATTGAAGTTTTAAAAAATGATATAAAAGAAAAAGCCGAACATTACACGGTGGTTGATCTTCTCCGAAATGATCTAAGCATGGTGGCTGACGAAGTGAAAGTCAACGAATTTCAACGAATTGATTTCCTAAAAACCAATAAAAAAAATCTGTACGCAATGAGTTCTGAAATTTCGGGAAAACTAAAGCCTGAATTTCAAAATAAAATTGGAAGCGTTATGAGAAGTTTACTTCCAGCTGGCTCTATTCTAGGTGCTCCAAAACCAAAAACTTTAGAAATAATTCAAGAAGCAGAAAACTATGACAGAGGCTACTACACGGGCGTTTGTGGTTGGTTCGACGGAAAGAATCTGGATTCTTGCGTGATGATAAGGTTCATCGAAAAAGAAAGTGGAAAACTTTATTTTAAAAGTGGTGGTGGAATCACTCATTTGAGTAATTTTGCCGACGAGTATCAAGAAATGAAAAACAAAATTTATGTCCCAATTCATTGAAAGCATTAAGGTAGAAGACACGGAAATATTCCTCTTAGACCAACATCAGAAACGCGTCAATGAAACGTTTTCTTATTTTGGCAAAGAAGTATCCATCAACATCGACGAGATTTTTAAAAGTCTTAAACATGATGAAGACGGTCTTTACAAATTTAAAATCACCTACGATTTAACCGGGAAATACAGAACGCAGATGATTCCGTACGCGATGTCTGAAATCGCCAATTTTCAGTTGGTTGAGAATAATTCTTACGATTACTCCTTCAAATTTGAGGACCGAAAAGAGCTTGAAAAAATGAAAATTTTATCAAAAGCTGCAGAAATTATTATTGTAAAAAACAATCATATCACTGATACGTCTTATTCTAATCTTTTATTTAAAAAAGGAAAAGACTGGTTTACCCCAAAAACCTATTTACTAAACGGCGTTCAACGACAATTTTTACTGAAAGCAAAAAAAATTAAAGAAGCAGAAATCACTTTGCAAAATTTGAGCGAATACTCCCATTTTCAACTGATTAACGCGTTGAATGAGGCAGACGATTCTTATAGTTATCCAATCGACAGAATCAAAAATCTGCCGAAAACATCGGAGCAAATTGAAATGTAAATTAGGATTTTAAAAATTCGAAATAGCCTTTTAAAACTTCTGCGTTTTCGATAGCGGCAGTATCAACTTCCAGGATCTTTGCCTTCTCATCATGTTTAAAGAAATTATCTAAAACTCGTGAAAGCGTGATCTCATCATCAACTTTGGTATAAGCGAATCCAAAATGCTTCGCTAAATATTCCGCGTTTTTGTGATGCTTCGTAAGAATAAATTCATCCAACGCGTTCGTAGAACTTGGTCCCGGAATAATTTTAAAAATATCTCCTCCTCCATTATTAAAGACAATAATTCGGGTATAAGGCGGAATGTAGTTATTCCACAAACCATTGATATCGTAGAAGAAACTCATGTCGCCAGTAACCAAAACAGTTTGCCGTTGTGATTTTATAGCGTAACCCATCGCCGTTGAAGTTGAACCATCAATTCCGCTCGTTCCGCGATTGCAATAAATTCTATTTTTATCAAAATCAAACAATTGTGTATATCGAATCGCCGAGGAATTACTGATATGTAGATTAATATTTTCCGGCAGTTGTTTAGAAAGCAGTTCAAATAATTTAAAATCAGAAAACGTTGTTCCTACGCAATATTCATCATGTTTCAGATCTCTTTTATCCCGCAAAACATCCCATAGATTAAAATACGGACTTGGTTCTAATGAAATGAATTTTAATAATTTAGCGAAGAATTTCTCTGGACTTGCTTTTACTTTTTCCGTTAGAGAAAAGAAAGTGTCAGGATGCCAAACCTCATCAATATGCCAGTGATTTTTCGGATTCGCTTTTCGTAAAAACTGTTTCACTTTTTTGGAAACTACATTTTGCCCAACCGTAATTAATAAATCCGGCGCGTAAGTTTTGTAGTCAGCATCATTGAAATTAAAAATGTAGCGATCTATATGTGCGAAAAACTTATCATGTCTCAAATTAGAATTGGCTTCCTTTAAAACAACAACACTATGATTTTTAACCAATTGAGTCAACTGCATTTCCAGCTCCTCACTGTAATCTCTGGTCCCAACCAGAATCATAATTCTTTTTGAAGTGTTGAATTCTGCAACTAAATTCGGAGGTAATTCATAAACATTTTCCCGAATAGTTTTTTCGACAGGTTTAAAGTTGGGAAGTTCGGAAACCATATGATAAAGCGGCTCTTCCAGAGGTATATTAATATGAACCGGACCTTGTTTTTCGAAACAAACTTCTATCGCTTTTTTAATGATGGAGAAATTTTCATCATCAGCGTTTTCCATGGAATCTTCCAACAACTGAAAATCTCCGTACGAATGCTGTTGATAAAGATCTTTCTGACGAATCGTTTGACCGTCAAAAATATCTACGAAATCAGTCGGACGATCCGCCGTTAAAATTAACAAAGGCGTGTTTTGGTAAAATGCTTCAGTGATCGCGGGATAATAATTGGCCGACGCCGAACCGCTGGTACAGGTTAAAGCGACTGGTTTTTTAATACTTTTTGCCATTCCCATTCCCACAAAAGCAGCACTTCTCTCATCAACAATACTATAACAATTAAACTCATCAGTTTCTGAAAGATGAATCGCCAAAGGTGCATTTCGCGAGCCTGGAGAAATTACGATGTCGAAAATGCCGTACTCTTTTAATAAATGTGCAAGTATTTGAATGCTTCGTTTGGAAGAGAATTGTTTCATGTTGAAAATTGATTGCTGCAAATTTACTGATAATAAAATTTTAAACTAAAAATATTACAATCGTATTTTATACGTATATTTATCGTAAAATATACAGAAATGTTAGAAGAAAAAGTTAGAAAAGAAGTTAGTTTAGATAAAAAAACAATTGAAAAACTTAAGATAAAAGCACAGGAAGACGGCAGGAATTTAAAAAATTATCTTGAAAAAATTCTTATTGAAAAAGCCAATGATGATTTTGAAATTACGGATGCTTATATAAAGATGATCGACGAAATGCTGGAAAAGAAAGAAAAAGGGTTGATTAATTTTACATCGTGGGAAGACGTCAAAAAGAAATTTAACCGATGAAATATTTCATAACTCTTTCAGACGAAGCACAAACAGACCTCGCCGAAACGAATGATTACTACTCAAAAAAGAGTCATTCTTTGCTTGACAGATTTTGGAATGATTTAGATAACACGCTTGTAAGGTTATCGGAAAACCCGTTTCAGTTTCAAGAAAGGTATAAAGGTAATAGAATAATTTTCCTCGAGCATTTTCCATTCGGTGTCCACTATTTTTTGGAAGAAACCAAAATTGAAGTTTTTAGAATCCTCCATACAAAAAGAAAATTTTAAACTAAAAAAACTTAATTTTGTACCCGAATTCTTAATCAAACAATATGAAACAGATCCCAAGTGTGGATTTGCGTGATTTCCTTTCGGGTGAACCGGAACGCAAACAAAAATTTGTAAATGAAATCGGAAAAGCATACGAAGAAATTGGCTTCGTTGCGCTAAAAGGTCATTTCCTGAATGACCAATTGGTTGATGAACTTTATGGCGAAGTAAAACAATTCTTCGATCTTCCAGTAAAAACCAAGCAGAAATACGAAATCCCCGGAATCGGCGGACAGCGTGGCTATGTCGGTTTCGGAAAAGAAACTGCAAAAGGTTTTAAAAAAGGAGATCTTAAAGAATTTTGGCATTTCGGACAGTATTTGAACGAAGGCTCAAAATACGCGACTGAATATCCGGATAATGTAGAAGTTGCAGAAAATCCTAAATTCAACATGGTTGGAAAAGAAGCTTACCAAATGTTGGAGAAAACCGGCGTTTATGTGTTGAGAGCTTTGGCATTGTATCTTAATTTAGATGAGTTTTACTTCGACAAATACGTCGCTGAAGGAAATTCTATTTTGAGACCAATTCATTATCCACCGATTACGCAGGAGCCAGACAATGCAGTTCGTGCAGCTGCACACGGCGACATCAATTTAATTACGCTTTTGATGGGAGCGCAGGGTAAAGGACTTCAGGTCATGAATCACGAAGGAGAATGGATTGATGCAATTGCACAACCAGACGAACTGATGATCAATGTTGGCGATATGTTGTCCAGACATACCAATAACAAATTGAAATCTACGATTCATCAAGTGGTAAATCCGCCAAGGGAATTATGGGGAACTTCAAGATATTCAATTCCATTTTTCATGCATCCCGTGAGCGAAATGCCATTGAATGCTTTAGAAAACTGTGTTTATGAAAACAATCCGAAATTGTATGAAGATACAAGTGCGGGAGAATTTCTTTACGAAAGATTGGTTGAACTTGGTTTGATCAAAAAATAAAATTAATCTTTTAAGATGATGAGAGCGGGCAATTGGTCCGCTCTTTTTTGTTTAAAACAATACTTACCATTTCTATTATGTTATTTATCATCTCTTTATGATGTCAATATCAACACAATCAATTTAAATCTTTTGTAACTTTAGATTCCTAAAAATCAAGTGCTGGTCATTTCCTTTTTAGTATTACCCTTAAATTATTAAAATCAAATACTATGAGTGCTAATACCAAAAATTTACGAAATGTGGTTTTGCTCGGACATTCCGACAGTGGTAAAACTACATTGATTGAAACCATGTTGTACGAAGGCGGAGCGATTAAGCGCCGTGGCAGTGTAGAAGGTCAAAACACGGTGAGCGACAATACTGATTTAGAACATGAAAAAGGGAAAACGCTTTTCTCCCACCAAATGTTCGTAAACTGGCGAAATAATAAAATCAACATTATTGATACGCCGGGATTTGATGATTTTATTGGCGAAGTAGTATCTTCTTTAAAAGTGGCAGACACCGCGATTATTGTTTTAAATGCAGCTAATGGCGTAGAAGTAGGAACCGAACTGGTTTGGGAATATGTAGAAAAAAATCAGACGCCCACCATTTTCGTGATCAACCAAATGGATCATCCGAAAGCTGATTTCGATAAAACTTTAGAACAGGCAAAAGAACGGTTTGGTAACAAACTTCTTCCCATTCAATATCCTTATAATTCAGGCGCTAATTTCAATGCTATTATTGATGCTTTAAGAATGGTAATGTATGAATTTCCAGCAGATGGTGGGAAACCTGAGAAAAAACCTATTCCTGATAGTGAGATCGACAGAGTCAACGAAATGCACAATGCTTTGGTAGAAATTGCAGCGGAAAATGAAGAAGGTTTAATGGAAAAATATTTTGATGAAGGTTATCTTTCTGAAGAAGAACTGGCCCACGGAATTACGCTCGCCTTAGCAAAACAACAGTTTTTCCCGGTATTTGTAACCAGTGGTTTAAAAGATATGGGAAGTGGCCGATTGATGGGTTTCTTAGATGATATTGCTCCTTCACCCGCCGAAAGACCTGCCAGAAAATTAGAAAATGGTGATGAAGTTTCTTATGATTCTAACGATAAAACGACGATCTTTATTTACAAAACGATTTCTGAACCGCAAGTCGGATTGATTTCCTATTTCAAAGTTTTAAGTGGAAAAATAAAACCCGGCGATGAATTGATCAATGCTGAAAATGGCGAAACCGAAAGGATCTCTCAACTATTTGTAGCAGAAGGAAAAGACCGCATTCCAGTGGAAGAGTTGGTTGCCGGAGATTTAGGTGTTACTGTAAAATTAAAATCTGCGCGTTCAAACCACACTTTAAACACGAAAGGAATAGACCGAAAAGTCCGTCCAATGGAATTCCCGGAAAGCCGCATTAGAAAAGCTATTTTCACCGATGCTGCAGCAGATATGGAAAAACTGGTAACGGCTTTACATAAGATTCAAGATGAAGATCCAACCTTGCAACTGGAGCAGTCTGCAGAACTGAAACAGACGATTCTTCATGGTCAGGGACAATTGCATTTGGATCTGGTCAAAGAAAGATTAGCTGATGACTTTGGCGTAAAAATGAATTTCGCGGAACCAAAAATTTCTTACCGCGAAACCATTACCGGAAATGCAGATGCTCATTATCGCCACAAAAAACAATCTGGTGGCAATGGTCAGTTTGGTGAGATCCACATGCGCGTTGAAAATTTTTATGACGGAATGGATGAACCAACAGGAGTTAACATTCGACAAAAAGATATTGAAGAATTACCTTGGGGTGGAAAACTGGCTTTTTATTGGTGTATCGTTGGTGGTGCTATCGACAACCGTTATATCGGCGCCATTAAAAAAGGAATTATGCAGCAAATGAACGATGGTCCGCTAACAGGTTCCCGTTGTCAAAATATTCGGGTTACGATCTATGACGGCAAAATGCACAGTGTAGATTCTAATGACATTTCTTTCCAACTGGCGGCGGCTGGCGCATTTAAAGAAGCTTTCCATCAGGCAAAACCTCAGCTTCTGGAACCGATGTACGCTGTGGAAGTTCTTTGTCCGGATGAAGATACTGGCGATGTAATGGGAGATTTACAAACCCGACGTGCCATTATTTCAGGAATGGATTCTGAAGGTCATTATCAAAAAATATTAGCAGACGTTCCATTGGCAGAATTGCACGATTACGGTTCTACGTTACGTTCCATTACTGGTGGACGAGCAAAATTCACCATGAAGTTTAATGACTACCAATTGGTTCCATCGAATGTTCAACAGAATTTGATTAAAAAACATTCTCAATTGGAAGAAGCCTAGGGTAAGAGCCAAGGAAAAAGGAAAAAGAGCCAAGTGAATTGATGAATAACAGTACTAAAAAAAACCTCGACGAAAGCCGAGGTTTTTTCTATATCAAATTATGTCTAGTCCTGAAATAGCG
>DIBY01000003.1:0-2045 GCA_002415135.1 Flavobacteriales bacterium UBA5040
TCACTACTTCCCTCCGCAAGGTCGTTCCAAACTAGGACCATTGCTATGCAACGAGCCAGACCAATTAAAATAAGACCAACCATATATTCGGGATGATCTCGCAAAAATGTAATTGCTAAAACAAACATTAAAACGGGACCAATTATCCAATTAAGAATGAGCGAAATAGAAAGGATTTTTGTGTTTCTGAAAACCTTTGGCAATAATGAATAATTGACTTTTGCCAATGGTGGATACATCATCAAAATCAAACCGATTGCAATCGGAATATTTGTAGTTCCGCTACTAAATGAATTGATGATGTTTGGAAATGTTGGAATAAAATATCCAAGTCCAACTCCTATTGCCATTGCGACAAATATCCAAAGCGTTAGATTTCTATTTAGAAAACTTAATTTTTTTGAAGCCATTTTTTATGAATTTATTTGAGAGAAAACGTAAAACATTTCAGTTGCTATTTGCAGACTTCTTTCACTGTACTTTTCTGCTTGTTGTGGCGTATCGTCAAATGCTTTTGGGTCTTGAAAAGTGATAGGAATTCGTTTTTCTGCGCCAAACACAATTGGGCAGGCTTCATTTGCAGAATCACAAGTAAGAACTGCACAAAAACCAGATTTTGGGTTAAAATCATCATTCAACTTCTTTGAAAATCCAATTATTGGATGCTCGTTATCTGCATATTTAATGGAATAAACAGGATTATCATTTTTAGAAATTGTGTTTATCTGAAAACCTGAATTTTGCAAAGTTTCTGCAACCATTGGAAAAAGTGCGGTTGCTTCTGTTCCGCCTGAATAACAAAATACATTTTTAATATTGAAGTAAAATGCCATTGTTTGCGCCCAAACTTGTGATAAATGGCTTCTTCGTGAATTGTGAGTGCAGATAAAGTTGATACGAATTTCTTGATTTTTTGAAACCTCTGCCTGAATAAAATCAGTTAGCGATTGTAAAATTGCTTTACGTTCGCTTGAAATTGTTTGAGGATTTAATTCTTTGATTAAATTTTCTATTTCTAAAAATAGAATTCGCTTTGTTGTCATCATTTTTTTGATTTTTTTTAGCAACAACCGCTTCCGGGTTCACAAGAAGTTGCAGTTTGAATTTCAGATAAAATGTTTTTAGCTTTTTCAGCGGGAATGCCACATTGGTCTTTAGCCAAACAATCAGTTTGTTTATTTGTCAATAAGAAATGTTGCCCGTCAAAATCAAGTCCGAATTTTCCAATCGTATCTGCTTGATATTCTACTTCGATTTCTAAATCTGCTATTTTCAAAACTTTTTCCGAAAGTTCAATGATCTTCAACAACTTTTCTGGATGCAATCTGTGGTCGTAATCATTTGCATTCCATAGTTGGAAGTTTACGACTTCTTCTTTTCTTTCAGTTCCACCACAATCCATAAAATGTTTTATGATTTTACCGACTTCTGTAACGTGAAAGTGATTTGGTACTAATTCTCCGTTTGGTAATTGAAAACCTATACGTTCGAGTTCTTTTAATACTGATTTTACTTGTGATAATTTCATAACTTTATTTGTTTATTGCGATTATACGATTAATTCGTTCAAATTTTTTTAACAGCAATCTTGGTTTTCGATTAAGTCTTGGTTTAGAAATTCAGTGATTACAGTTTTCATTGCTAACCAATTTTCATTATTAATACAGTAGCAAACACTTGTTCCTTCCACGGTTCCTTTGATCAAACCTAAAATTTTTAGTTCTTTTAAATGTTGCGAAATTGTTGGTTGGGCCAATCCAATTTCGTTTACCAGATCTCCGCAAATGCAAGAATTAATTTTAAACAAATGTTGTAAAATCGCTACTCTTGCAGGATGTCCGAATACTTTCGCAAATAATGCAATTTTATTTTGCTCTTCCGTAAATTTTTCTGTTTTTGAACTTCCCATTATGTTTTGTTTATTGCAATATTACGATTAATATCAATAGTCTGAAAACTAAAATTAGAGGTATATTTTTTATACTTCAAATAAATGTAGTTTTTTAAAATTTTTCTCCAATACTTTCACCCATTTTTATGGTCGT
>DIBY01000003.1:2273-6257 GCA_002415135.1 Flavobacteriales bacterium UBA5040
AGCCAGAAGATTTCTGCTTTTTCACGCAGAGCCAAAGGACTTACCGAGTAGTAATTACCGTCAATTTTAATATTTGAACTTGCCGTGATTCCACTTACCGGAAAATGTGTTGGTCAGAATCCGAATGCGATTTCTCACTATCATAATGATTTTTCACAAAACCTAAAAATGAAAGAGAGTGTTCTGTCTTATTCGTACTATGCTTTACAAAATGCTGTATCAAGTTTGGAAATTTCAACATTTCACCCAATTCTGTATTGGCACACACAAAAATAAGTAGAAATGATATCGAAATTATTTTCTTCAAGATTGTAAAAGAACAGATTTAATTATAGAAGATGAAATAATATCAGGTAATTTTTTAGAATTTATTGAAAGATTTACTCTTTTTCGGATTGTCGAAAAATCAAGAATAATATAATTTCCGGTAGCAATTTTTTATTTAACTTTGCAAAGGTGAAGATTTTCAATTATATATTAACAATTTATTTAGCCGTGCTATTTTGTATGCCTTGTTCGGATAATGAACAAAGCACTTTTGAGGTGGTTACTACTAAAATTGAAAAAGTACAGAACGAACATTCACAAAAACATAAAGACGATTTTTGTTCGTCTTTTTGTATGTGCAGTTGCTGTGGTAGGAATGTTGTAGTATATCAACAAATTCCTGCAAACTTTATTGGTCATTTTTCAAACGAATTCTATTCATCAGAATTTTTTCATATTCCAAACCCATACTCCAACTATTTCGGCAGTATTTGGCAACCGCCTCAATTAGGTTAGTATTATTAAATAAAATTTACGGTTTTGCTTTTCTGCGAACGCGTACTTTTTATTATCTAAATTTTACTTTAATCTAATTTTCTTTATCAATGCTAAATAAAATCATTGAATTCTCCATCAATAATAAATTGGTGATCGGAATTTTCACTATTGCGCTCATTATTTGGGGCGTCATGTCCCTTCGAACCCTTCCTATAGATGCCGTACCAGATATTACAAATAATCAGGTACAGGTAATAACATTAAGTCCATCACTGGCAACACAGGAAATAGAACAGTTTATTTCTTATCCTATAGAACAGACAATGTCTACTATTCCTGAAATTCAGGAAGTGCGATCTATTTCCCGCTTTGGTTTATCTGTTGTAACCATTATTTTTCATGATGACATAGATATTTACTGGGCACGCCAGCAAGTCTCTGAACGGCTTCCTGAAGCAAAAAGTTCCATTCCTGCAGGACTTGGTAATCCTGAAATGGCACCGGTTTCTACTGGTTTAGGTGAAATTTACCAATATACGGTTCATGCTAAACCCGGCTTTGAGGATAAATACGATGCTACAAAACTGCGAACCATACAAGACTGGATTATTCGAAAACAATTATTGGGTACGCCTGGAATT
The DNA here is from genome assembly GCA_002415135.1 of Flavobacteriales bacterium UBA5040. Taxonomy (GTDB): domain Bacteria; phylum Bacteroidota; class Bacteroidia; order Flavobacteriales; family Weeksellaceae; genus Kaistella. The sequence goes on from DIBY01000003.1 coordinate 3,680, forward strand.
GCGGAAGTAAATAGTTTCGGAGGTTTTTTGAAACAGTATGAAATTGCACTAAATATTAATCAATTACGGAGTTACAATTTATCTATTTCGGATGTTTTCACAGCATTGGAAAAAAATAATCAGAATACCGGTGGTTCATATATTGATAAAAAACCCAATGCCTATTTTATCAGAAGCCAGGGCTTGATCACAAGTCTTGGAGATATTGAAAGGATTGTAGTTAAAAATTCGGAGAGTGGTCTGCCTATTACCATCAGAGATGTTGCAAAAGTTCAGTTTGGGACTGCTACCCGATACGGTGCACTTACCAGAAATGACAAAGAAGCGGTCGGCGGAATTGTAATGCTATTAAAAGATAATAATGCTTCTGAAGTAGTTGGACGAGTAAAGGATAAAATAGACCAAATACGGAAAACTTTACCTGACGGTGTAGAGATAGAACCCTTTCTGGACAGAAGTGAATTTGTAGACAGAGCCATGAGTACTGTGCAAAAAAACTTAATAGAAGGGGCGTTAATTGTAATATTGGTTTTAGTTCTTTTTCTCGGGAATATTCGTTCAGGCTTAATTGTGGCTTCGGTTATACCTTTAGCAATGCTATTTGCCGTAGCATTGATGAAAGTTTTTGGCGTATCTGGAAACTTGATGAGTCTTGGGGCGATCGATTTTGGACTTATTGTGGATGGTGCTGTAATTATCGTGGAAGCAACCATGCACCACATGAGGAAGTTGAAAACAGGAAAAATTTCGCAGGCAGAAATGGATATTCAGGTTTCCGGTTCTGCAAAAAAAATGATGAACTCCGCTGCGTTTGGTCAACTTATTATTTTAATTGTCTATTTACCAATATTGGCTTTGGTAGGAATTGAAGGCAAAATGTTTCGCCCGATGGCACAAACGGTTTCTTTTGCAATATTTGGAGCATTAATTCTTTCGCTTACTTATGTACCGATGATCAGTTCACTTCTATTGAGTAAAAATATTAGTCATAAAAAGAACTTTTCTGATAAAATGATGGAAAAATTTCAGCGCGTTTATGATCCGTTGATTAATGGTGCACTGCGATTTAAAAAAACTGTCTTGATTGTTGCAATTGCGCTTCTCGGATTGTCAGCAGTTATCTTCAGTTCTCTTGGAGGTGAATTTCTACCAACGCTGGAGGAAGGAGATTTTGCTGTAGAAACAAGATTATTGGTAGGAAGTTCGCTGGAGCAGACCGTTGAAAAAATAGAGCAGGCATCAAGTTTATTAATGAAAACTTATCCGGAAGTGAAGGAAGTTGTGGGCAAGATTGGAGCATCCGAGATTCCTACAGATCCAATGCCGATAGAAGCCACAGATATAACGATATTATTAAAACCTAAAAAAGACTGGACGAGTGCAGATACCCGGGAAGAATTAGCGGAGAAAATGCAGAAAACTTTAGAACAGGTTCCGGGAGTTACGTTCGGTTTTTCGCAACCTATACAATTACGGACCAACGAATTAATTTCTGGTGTACGACAGGATGTAGGTATCAAAATTTTTGGCGATGATTTAGAAACGCTTTCAGATTTAGCGAAGAAAATAGGTGGATTAATTCCCTCAATAGATGGTGCAGAAGATTTATATATAGAACAGGTGAGTGGTCTACCGCAAATTTCAATCAAATTGAACCGGGATAATATCGCGCGATATGGGTTAAATGTTGAAGAAATAAATAACGCTATTAACACTGCATTTGCTGGTGGTGTTGCCGGAACGGTATTCGAAGGAGAAAAACGTTTTGATCTGGTAGTTCGGTTAGAACAAGGAGAACGCCAAAGTATTGAAGATGTAAAAAGGCTCTTTGTTACTGCCAGTAATGGAAACCAGGTTCCGTTGGAGCAGGTTGCAGAAGTAAGTTATCAATTGGCACCTAACCAAATACAGCGTGAAGATGCCAAAAGAAGAATTATTGTTGGCTTTAATGTTCGGGGTAGAGATATTGCCTCTGTAGTAAAAGACGTTCAGGCAAAAATTGACGAAAAAGTAAAAATGCCGACAGGCTATTTTATAACTTATGGTGGCCAATTTAAAAATTTGGAAGAAGCCAACAAAAGACTGTCTATAGCCGTACCGGTTGCATTGGGATTAATTCTTTTGCTGCTCTATTTTGCGTTTGGTTCCTTAAAATACTCACTACTAATTTTCACCGCAATCCCGATGTCTGCCATAGGTGGAATATTTGCCCTTTGGTTAAGAGGTTTACCTTTTAGTATTTCGGCTGGTGTAGGCTTTATTGCTCTGTTCGGTGTGGCTGTTTTAAATGGAATCGTATTAATAACAGAGTTTAATCAACTTAAAAAACAAGGAATGAAAGATATTAAGCAAAGAATTCTCGCAGGTACTGCTATAAGATCAAAACCGAAAGTAAAGACTGCTACCGTTGCATCATTAGGATTTTTACCTATGGCATGGGTAAGCGGAGCAGGAGAAGAAGTACAAAAACAATGAGCAACAGTTGTTAGAGGTGGTTTGTTCACCGCAACATTTATTACACTTTTACTCGTAGCTCGTAAGTGCGTCGAGTATGTAAAGGGTGTATATCTCGTTGTTT
>DIBY01000004.1 GCA_002415135.1 Flavobacteriales bacterium UBA5040
ACACTTTGCGGGACAGTGTCAAGAAAGGCGGGAAAATTATTTCCCGCCTTTTTTATTTTAATCGTCATCACGATCTTTTCCTTTTTTATAGTATTTGCTATTGTTCTGCTTTTTATACTCTTTGTATTGTCTCTTTCTTCGGTCATCGTTACGATCATCATTGTCATCATCATATTTCTTCCACTGATTGTTTCTTTTATTCTGTTGACCTTTCGCATAATCCTTGGCGCTTCCACCGTAAATCTTTTTGGCTTGTCCCGGCGGTAAATTTCTTCTATTTTGGTTCGGATAGTAAACCGTTTGATTTCCATTTTTACCTAAGATTCCAGGGTTGCCATACACATCACCAGTTCTTATAACTCGTCCGTTTTGGTAAACATTCCCATTTCGATCCCGATACACGTCGCCTCTTCTGTAAACCTGTCCGTCATTGGCTCTGTAAACCGTTCCGTTATTGGTTCCGTTATTTGGATAATTGTTTCCGTTGTTATTTCCGTACTGATCCTGTACTGCACCGCAAGAAACCAGCGTAACCGCTAACCCTGCACCTAAAAGTATTTTCGATAAATTATTCATTTTATTAAATTTAAAAGTTATCAGCTACATTTCCATTACAGTGCCAAACTATTAAATTAATAGAAGATTGCTATTATTAGGATACAATTGAGGATAAACTTTCAGCAACTTTCAATGCACATTTTTCTCCATCGATCGCCGCAGAAATGATTCCGCCTGCATAACCTGCACCTTCGCCGCAAGGATACAAACCTTTAATCTGAAGATGCTCCAATGAATAATGATCTCTTGGAATACGAACGGGTGAGGAAGTCCTGCTTTCTGGTGCGTGTAAAATTGAATCGTTCGTCAAATAACCTTTCATTGATTTTCCAAATTCTATAAAACCCTGACGCATAATTTGACTTAAAAAGCCTGGAAAAACTTCGCCCATTTCCACAGAAGTCGTTCCGGGAACATAAGAGGTTTTTGGAATATTTTGTGAAATTTTATTTTGAGTAAAATCAACCATTCTTTGCGCTGGAGCTTTTTGAGTTTCACCAGCTAAATGCCAGGCTCTTTGCTCGATTGCTTTTTGAAATTCCATCCCAGCCAAGGGTCCGAATTTTTGATACGGTTTAAAATCTTCTAATTTCAATTCTACCACAATTCCTGAGTTGGCGGTTGACTGATCTCTTTTAGAAGGTGACCATCCATTAGTGACAACTTCTCCCGGACTCGTCGCACATGGCGCAATCACACCGCCCGGACACATACAAAAGGAATACATTCCACGGCCGTTTACTTGCTTCACTACAGAATAGGGAGCTGGTGGCAAAAACTCACCACGGTAATCACACGAATACTGAATTTTATCAATCAATTCCTGTGGATGTTCTGCTCGTACTCCTAACGCAAATGGTTTGGCTTCGATCAGAATATTCTTTTTATGAAGCAATTCAAAAATATCACGTGCCGAATGCCCGGTTGCTAGAATTACTTTATTGGCAGAAATGGTGTTTCCATTTTGAAGAACGACCCCTTGAACTTCGTTACTTTTAATCAAAAAATCAGTGACACGAGTTTCAAATAAAACTTCGCCGCCACAAGCGATGATCTTCTCGCGAATGTCCTGAATAATTTGAGGTAATTTATTGGTTCCAATATGTGGATGAGCATCGACCATAATGTCAGGTGTCGCTCCAAAAGCAACAAAGAGCTCGAGAATCCGATCGATATCGCCACGCTTTTTCGAACGCGTATATAATTTGCCATCCGAATAAGTTCCGGCACCACCTTCACCAAAGCAATAATTCGAATCTTCATTGACGATTCCATCTACATTGATCGCTTTCAAATCACGACGACGACCACGAACATCTTTTCCACGTTCTAAAACGATCGGTTTTAATCCGAGTTCGATGAGTTGCAAAGCTGCAAATAATCCCGCTGGACCGGCACCGACCACGATTACTTCTTGTTTATTGTTAACATTCGGATATTCGGGCAATTCAATTTGACCAGGAGTATAATCTTCATCAATTAAAAAAGCATTTCCTTTAACGTTAACCTTTACAGATTTTTGTCGGGCATCAAAAGAGCGTTTTAAAACGACTACTTTCTGAATATCTTTTGGACTGATTTTTAAATTTTTTGCAACTTGTTGTGTTAACAACTCTTCGTTGGCAGCAGCTTCGGGTGATACTTGAAATTGAAATTCTTTCGGCATTGAATAAAATTAAGGACAAAGTTTTAAAAGATTCTGATCAACTCAGATCTTTCAGTCTGCAAATTTCTGCTTTTTTAAGCAATAAAAATAGTTTGGTTAAAAATTAAATTCCCACCACTCGACTTCTTCGTTCTAATAAAACGATATCTCGCCATTGACCATTCATCTCTCCTATTTTTTCACGTTTTCCAACAATTCGAAATCCATGTTTTTCATGAATTTTCACACTCACGAAATTCTCTGGAAAAATTCCCGCCTGTAAAGTCCAGAACTGGTTTTCCTCACTATCAAGAATTAATTTTTTCATCATCACCGTTCCCAAACCTTTTCCCTGAACAGAACCATCCAGATAAATACTCACTTCTGCCACGCCTTTAAAACAATCCCGATTACTGATTGGCTGCAAAGCACACCAGCCAACGACTTCATTATTTTCATCCTCTAAAACAAAACGGCAAAGATTAAAATGCTTGGTATCCCAGGCTTCCCAAGTCGGCACCACTTTATCGAAAGTCGCGTTTCCACCATTGATTCCCTGCTGAAAGATTTCTAAAACTTTTTCTCCATCTTCTGGACGCATTGGTCGTATTTCGTAATTCATTGTTTTATATCTTAAATTTTTCTAATTAATATTTATGGTTTTTTCTAGGGAACTTCCGATGGCGTCGTGTAAATATCGTAGAACCATTTTCCTTATCCATTGATATTACACTGATAGTTCCATCGACTTCCAAAACCGCTAATTTCACCTCCGCTATTTTTTCAACTCCATGTTCGCGAACAGCTTCTTCCAGTTCATCAAAATCAATTTCCTGTTCCTTCATTTTAATATTATCGACAATGCCATCTTTAATTAAAATTATGGGATCAGATTCTACCAAACTTTTGATTCTTGGATTTTTAAAAATGACTTTCTTCACGATAAAATTTGCACCAAATAAAACAAATGCCGCAACCAATCCTCCTTCTAAACTAACATTAGAACCCACCATCGCATTTTGAACCGCATTAGAAATTAACAGGAGCAAAACAATATCGCCCGCGTTTAATTGTGACAACTGATTCTTTCCAAAGATCCGAATAGCGGCAAACATAAAAAGATAGACGGCAAGACTGCGTAAAGCAACATCGAGAAAAGGATTCATTATTTTCAGTTTTATACTACAAAGTAAAAGAAAATAAAAAAACCGAACATCACATTCGGTTTTTGATTTAAAAAAAATTTTTATCTAATTTAATTCTCTCTTCAAGAACTTCGCTGTCAACGATTTTTTAGATCTCGCAACTTCTTCGGGAGTTCCTTTGGCAATGATTTCTCCACCGTGTTTCCCGCCTTCGGGACCGATGTCGATAATGTGATCTGCGAGTTTAATAACATCTAAATTATGTTCAATAATAATGAAAGAGTTTCCTAATTCTACCAATTTATTAATTGCATCCATCAACACTTTTACATCTTCGAAATGTAATCCAGTCGTCGGTTCATCCAAAATATACAACGTATTTCCAGTCTGTCTTTTTGATAATTCTGTGGCGAGTTTGATCCGTTGTGCTTCACCTCCGGAAAGTGTGGTAGATTGTTGACCTAGCGTGATATATCCCAAACCAACATCCTGCATCGTTTTCACTTTAGCATAAATTTTTGGAATCGGCTGAAAAAATTCTGTGGCTTCATCGATCGTCATTTCCAACACATCAGAAATCGATTTTCCTTTGTACCGAACTTCTAAAGTTTCCCGGTTAAAACGTTTCCCATTACAAGTTTCACAATGAACATATACATCAGGCAAGAAATTCATTTCAATGACTTTCAAACCGCCACCTTGACAGGTTTCACAACGTCCGCCTTTTACATTAAAGGAGAATCGCCCTGCTTTATAACCTCGGATCTTCGATTCTGGAAGTTCCGCAAAAAGATTTCGGATATCAGTAAACATTCCCGTATAAGTCGCCGGATTTGAACGTGGCGTTCTACCAATCGGCGTTTGATCAACATCAACAATTTTGTCGATATTATCAATTCCTTCCAATTTTTTGTAGGGCAAAGGATCTTTTACCGCTCTATAAAAATGCTGATTTAAAATCGGGTACAAAGTTCCATTGATCAAAGAAGATTTTCCACTTCCGGAAAGTCCAGTGACCACGACTAATTTCCCCAACGGAATTTCTAAATTCACGTTCTTCAAATTATTTCCAGTTGCACCTTTTAAAACTAAAGATTTTCCATTTCCTTCTCTACGAATTTCCGGAACTGCGATCGTTCTCTTTCCCGTCATGTAATCTGCCGTAATCGTATCGGCTTTTAACAGATCTTTCGGTTTTCCTTGCCAAAGAATTTCACCACCGAATTTTCCGGCTCTTGGACCAATATCTAAAACCTCATCGGCTTCCATGATCATGTCTTTGTCATGTTCGACCACGATAACAGAATTCCCGATATCTCGTAAATTTTTCAAAGAAGCAATCAATCTTTCGTTATCCCGTTGATGCAAACCAATCGAAGGTTCATCTAAAATATAAAGCACATTTACGAGCTGCGAACCGATTTGTGTCGCTAACCGAATTCGCTGCGATTCTCCGCCAGAAAGTGTTCTTGAACTTCTGCTCAAACTCAAATATTCCAAACCAACATCTAACAAAAACTGCAATCTTGTTTTGATTTCTTTCAGAATTTCGTGAGCGATGATTTTATTATTCTTAGAAAATTGATCTTCGACCTGAATCAACCATTCTTTTAAATCAAGAAGTGATAACGCATTGATTTCTGCAATGTTTTTTCCATCTATTTTAAAGCTTAAACTTGACGGTTGTAAACGCGTTCCGTTACATTCAGGACAAGTTTCTTCTGTCGTGAAGTGTCTTTCTAACAAAGTCGCATCGTAACTTTCCTTGTCATCGATCATGTCATTTATCGACGAAACCAAACCATCAAAATTGACTTTGATTTTCTTATTAATCCCCGCAAGTTTCAGATCTTTATTAAACTCTTTGTGACAACCATGGTAGATATAATCCAACGCTTCTTTTGGAATATCTTTCATCGGTGTCGCCAAAGACAGTCCATAAATTTCTAAGATATTTTTGATTTGACCAAGAATCCATTTATTCGATTTAATATCTTCTAATGGACGTAAACCACCTTGATTAATCGAAAGTTTAGGGTTTTCAACAAAATAGTCAGTGTTTACTTTTTTTACCGTTCCTAAACCTTTGCAATAAGGACAACTTCCTTTTGGGGAATTGAATGAGAAGGTATTTGGTTCTGGCAATGCCAATGAATGTCCGGTGTCGGCATCCATTAAATTTTTAGAAAAATATTCGATCGTTGAACTTGCGAGTTTTTGAATTCCAATCACGCCTTCACCCATGTGCAACGCAGTTTTCAATGATTGTTCCATGCGAGTTTCAGACGCACTTTCACCAATGATCCAGCGATCAATGACGATATCGATGTCGTGGGTTTTGTAGCGGTCGAGTTTTAAATCGTATTCAATGTCCAAAATATCACCATCAATTCTGGCTTGTCCGTATCCTTTCTTTGCCATTTGCACAAAAAGCTCATGGTAATGTCCTTTACGGGAACGAACAACTGGCGCCAATAACATTACTTTCTCTCCTTTGTAATTGAGTTTGATGGCTTCTAAAATCTGTTCTTCCGTATAACTCACCAGTCGTTGTCCCGTAGTTAGAGAGTACGCATCTGAAACTCTAGCGAAAAGCAATCGTAAAAAGTCGTACAATTCAGTCACCGTTCCAACTGTAGAACGGGGATTTTTATTGGTCGTTTTCTGTTCGATGGCGATCACGGGAGAAAGTCCGTCGATCTTGTCAACATCAGGTCTTTCTAAACCACCCAAAAACTGTCGGGCGTAGGCAGAGAAAGTTTCGATATACCTCCGCTGACCTTCTGCAAAAATCGTATCAAAAGCCAATGATGATTTCCCACTTCCTGAAAGTCCGGTGATTACTACCAGTTCATTGCGGGGAATTTTTACATCGATATTTTTTAAATTGTGTTCACGAGCGCCGTAAACTTCTATATATTCTTTAGGGTCTTCCATTTTAAATGTTCCAAAATTTCAATTTTTGGAATTCTGCAAAAATACGGATTTTTTAGAGGATAATAAAGTAAGAATTCTTATTTGTAATGAGCTAAAACTAAAAAATGATAGCCTGAAATTGGCTTTTAACCTTTTGTATTTGAATTAAAAACATCAGATATTGAAATTATTTACTGATTTTAAAATCGCAGAATTCGCAGACTTTCCAATATCAAAAATATTGCCGAAAAATTTGATATCAATAAGGTTTAAAGTGGTGTAGATTTAGCTAAAGAAATAAGAACTTAACAAAATTGACTTTGAAATATCTTACGTTTTAAATCACCTGATTTGCAATTATCGTGGTATTACATTACTTAAATTCCTGCGAATCATCCATATCAACATGAAGTCCATACATTTAATCATGGCATAAAAGGTTAATTAACAGCACCTTTGTATTAATAATTTTTAAAGAATATCAATTATATCTATGGGAATGAATTATCAGAAAGCATTCTTTATAAGAAAATAAAAGTAAAACAATATGGAAAATTTAAAAGATCAAGTGATCATCGTAACAGGAGGTGCATCTGGAATTGGTGGCGCAATAACAACGGTACTAACTCAACGTGGCGCCTCTGTCATTGCAGTTGATATCAATGAAGAAGCAGGTCGGCAAAAAGTGCTGGAAAACCCTACTCAGATTGTCTTTCTAAACGGAGATGTATCCAAAGAATCAGTAGCGATAGAAGCCGTAAAATTAGCTTTATCAACTTTCGGAAAACTGACAGGTTTAGTGAATAATGCGCATGCCTCCAGACAAAAACCACTGATCGAACTGACCGCAGAAGATTGGTCTTTATCTTTTGAAACTGGTTTTAATGCAACGCTGAATTTTATGAAAGCGGCCTATCCTGAATTAAAAAAATCAAAAGGATCTGTAGTCAATTTTGGATCTGGTGCGGCGCTGAATGGACAATCGGGACAGGCAAGTTACGCTGCGGCAAAGGAAGCCATTCGGGGTTTAAGTCGTGTTGCCGCAACCGAATGGGGGAAAGATAATATAAGAGTGAATGTCGTTTGCCCACTTGCTTTAACTGAAGGCGTTGAAAAATGGAAAGAAAGCAGTCCCGAGCAATATGATCAGATAGCGGCACATATCCCGCTCAGTCATTTCGGAGATCCAAAAAAAGATATCGCACCTATTGTAGCTTTTTTATTGAGTGACGACAGTCAATACATGACCGGTCAAACCTTGATGGCAGATGGCGGTGACATTAAATTGAGATAAATACTTACTTTTCGGTACTTCAAATTTATATTTTTAAAAAAGAACTTGGACTATCTCGGAAAGCAGAATTATAAAAAGCAGAATATGAAAGATAAAAAAATTGTAATTATTGGAGGTGGATTTGCCGGGATCAACCTGGCGCGAAAAATGGGTGGTAAGAAAGGAGTTCAGGTGACTTTGGTCGACAGAAATAACTATAACTTTTTCCCACCCTTACTCTATCAGGTCGCCACCGGAATGCTTGATGTTTCCAGTATTTCGATTCCGTTTCGAACACTTTTAAAAGGAAATAAAAACCTGCATTTCCGATTGGGAGAATTGGAGGAAATCATGCCTGATTTAAATAAAGTAAAACTTTCGACCGGTGAATTGTCCTACGATTTTTTAGTGATGGCGACTGGCACAGAAGCGAATTATTTCGGGATGGAGAATATTAAAAAGAATTCCCTTCCGATGAAAAACATCGACGATGCGGTGAAAATTCGAAACTTTTTGATTTCACAGGCCGAAAAATATACGTACTCCACTGACGAAGAAGAGAAAAGAAAGATCCGGAATATTGTTATTTCCGGTGCCGGACCTTCAGGCGTTGAAGTGGCCGGAATGATCGCTGAAATGCGCAGCCGTGTTCTGTCTGAAATTTATCCCGAAATTAAAAATGAACCTTTACATCTTTATTTGGTCGATGGTGCGCCAACGGTATTGCCACCGATGAGCGAGAAATCACAGAAATACACCAAGAAAAGTTTAGAAGAAATGGGCGTAACGGTGAAACTAAACAAATTGGTTTCAGATTTTAAAGATGATAAAGTTTATTTCAAAGATGGCGACGTCATTGAAACTAAAACTTTGATCTGGACTGCAGGTGTGACGGCGATAAAATTTAAAGGGCTCGATGATGAATGGTATGGTCGAGGAAGTCGACTTATCGTTGATCAATTTAATAAAGTTGAAAACAGCGCCAATATTTTTGCGATTGGCGATGCTTGTATTCAAATAACAGATCCGGCTTTTCCAAAAGGACACCCTCAATTAGGCAGCGTTGCCGAACAACAGGGAATTAATTTGGCCAAGAATCTGGTAGCGATAGCCAATAACTCTTTAGAAGATTTCAAACCATTTATTTATAATGACAAAGGAACAATGGCAATTATTGGAAAAAGCAGAGCGGTTGCCGATCTTACCTTTCCGAAAACGACCTTAACAGGTTGGCTTGCGTGGTTCGCTTGGCTATTTATTCACTTGTTCCTGCTCATCAACTATCGAAACAGACTACGAACCATGATCAACTGGACCGGTGCGTACTTTGGTTCTGGACAATCTCAAGGCCTGATGGTTGGAGAAACTCGGCAAAGCAGACGAGGCTGAGACAAAAAAGATTTAAAGTTTTTGCACCAAATAAAATCTGAACTAAAGAATAGCTGATTGAAAGATTAGCTATTCTTATTTATAAAAAAGGAACTCCTGACATAAAGCATCATCGAAAATTTTATTTAAAAATTGATTTCCACTAAATTTGAGTGAATCAAAAATAACCAGAATATGAGTTTCCCAACCGACTTAGAAATTGCAGAATCCGCCGACATTCAATTGATCAAAAACATTGCTGATAAAGTAGGCATTGATCATGATGACCTGGAATACTACGGAAAATACAAAGCCAAAATTCCTTTAAAACACATCGATGAAGAAAAAATTAAAAAGGCAAAACTGATTTTAGTTACTGCCATTAATCCAACGCCGGCCGGTGAAGGAAAAACTACGGTTTCTGTCGGTTTGAATGATGGTTTATGTAAGATCGGAAAAAAATCAATAGCAGTTTTACGTGAACCGTCGCTGGGTCCAGTTTTCGGGGTGAAAGGTGGCGCTGCTGGTGGTGGTTATGCGCAACTCATTCCGATGGTTGATATTAATCTGCATTTCACGGGAGATTTTTCAGCCATTGAAAAGGCGAATAATTTATTGTCTGCTTTAATTGATAATAATTTACAAAACAAAAAATTCACTTTAAATATTGATCCAAGAACAATTACCTGGAAAAGAGTGATGGATATGAATGACCGTTCTCTTCGCCACATTATCGTTGGTTTAGGTGGTTCGAATAACGGAATTACGCGGGAAGAAGGTTTCAATATTACACCGGCGAGTGAAGTGATGGCGATCTTATGTTTAAGCAGTGATTTCGAAGATCTAAAAAACAGGTTAGGAAATATTTTTGTTGGTTTTACTTTTGATAAAAAACCAATTTTCGCCCGAGATTTAAAAGCGGAGAACGCAATGGCTATTTTATTAAAAGATGCCATTAAACCAAATCTGGTTCAAACTTTAGAAGGCAATCCAGCGATTCTTCACGGCGGACCTTTTGCTAATATTGCGCAAGGAACCAATACGATTATCGCAACTAAAGCAGGACTTTCTTTGGCAGATTATGTGGTAACAGAAGCGGGATTCGGAGCAGATTTAGGTGCTGAAAAATTCCTGCATATTAAGTGTCATTATGGTAAAATGAAACCCGACGCTTATGTGATCGTTGCGACCATTCGTGCGTTGCGTTATCATGGTGGCGCGAAAAAAGGAGAATATGAAAATCCGAATTTAGAATGTCTGAAAAATGGATTTGAAAATCTGGAGAAACATATTGAAAACGCGTTGCAATTTGGAATGCAGCCGATCGTTGCCATTAATCATTTCGCGACCGATTCTCAGGAAGAAATTGAATTTCTAATAGGTGAGTGCGCAAAACTAAATGTGAAAGCAATTGTTGCAGATGAGTTTACAAAAGGAGGTGACGGAATGATCGAACTGGCCGAGGAAGTTGTTCGTTGTGCTGCTCACTGTGGGAACGATTTCAAACCATTATACAACGTAGAAGATTCTGTAGAGCATAAAATTGAAACTATTGCTAAGGAAGTTTATGGTGCAGAATCAGTTGTTTATTCTCAAAAAGCGAAAAATCAACTGAAGACTATTTACGATTTAAATTTCGACAAAATGCCTATTTGTATGGCGAAAACACAAAAATCTCTAAGTGACGATGAAACTAAAATCGGACGACCAACCAATTTCAAAATAACCGTTCGGGAGTTTGAATTCGCTGCAGGTGCAGGATTTATTATTCCGATTTTGGGAGATATGATGAGAATGCCTGGTTTACCTAACGTTCCGGCAGCGGAAGGAATGCACATCGACAAGAATGGAAAAATAACGGGCTTGAGTTAATTGAAAAGTATTATCGAATTTTTCAACCACAAAAACCACAAAAGGGTTACGCTTTTATACTTTCATCTCTTGTGACTTTTGTGGTTAAATTTCATTATCATTTTATAATATTAATTCGCCAACTTCTTTAAAATATAATTAGAGATATTGGCGAATTCTTTATTTATAAGCAGTCATATTTCAATTTTTTAATTTCAACATGGATTTAAATCTTCTCTGATAATCACAAAAATTATTCAAAATTTATTTAAGTTTGTAAGAAGTAAAATGAATTAATGGATAGTATCAGTCGAAAGAACTTTCTAAAAATGTCTGCCCTTGGATTTGGCGCACTCATCGTTCCCAATTCTTTGTTCGCGTATGAAGGCAACAAACCCTTCGCACAAAAAGTACGAGTTGGTTTAATTGGAGTTGGAATGCGTGGACAAAACCACATCGATGTTCTCGCAAAAAGAGACGATGTAGAAATTGTTGCTTTCGCTGATCCTCAAAAAATAATGCTGAAAGGAGCACAGGATCTTTTACTTAAAAACGGCAAACCTGCGGCACAAGAATTTTCCAATGGCGATTACGATTACAGAAATCTTTTGAAAATGAAAAATCTGGATGCAGTGATTATTTCCACGCCGTGGGAATGGCATAAAATTCAGGGAATTGAATCCATGAAAGCTAAGAAAATTGTGGGAATGGAAGTTGGTGGAGCGCTAAAACTACAGGACTGCTGGGATTATGTTGAAGCCTATGAGGAAACAAAAGTTCCAATTTTTGCCATGGAGAATGTATGCTATCGACGAGATGTGATGGCGATTTTGAATATGGTTCGAAAAGGAATGTTCGGCGAATTGATCCACGGACAAGGCGGATATCTTCACGATTTGCGCGGCGTTTTATTTAATGACGGCGTAACTCCTTATAACTCCGGAGTAGAATTTGGCGAAAAAGGATTTAGTGAAGCACAATGGAGAACGGAGCATAATGTTAAAAGAAATGGCGAATTATATCCGACCCACGGAATTGGTCCAGTTGGAATTATGTTTGATGTGAACCGTGGAAATAGGCTGACGAGATTATCCTCTTTTTCAAGTAAAGCCAGAGGTTTGCACGATTATATCGTGAACCATCCAAAAGGTGGTGAAGATCATCCGAATGCAAAAGTAGAATTCAAAATGGGAGATGTGGTGACGACTCAAATTGCCTGTGCAAATGGAGAAACCATTTTATTGACCCACGATACGAGTTTACAAAGACCTTATAATCTTGGTTTTAAAGTTCAGGGAACGAGAGGAATTTGGCAGGATTTCGGGTCGGGCGGATTTAGTCAGGGACATATTTATTTTGAAGGATTGATGAATCATTCTCACAAATGGGATAATAGTGAAAAATGGTTGAAAGAAAACGATCATCCACTGTGGACCAACTACGAATCGAAAACTGCAGGAGCCGGACATGGCGGTATGGATTTCTTCGTCATCAATACTTTTATCGAATGTATTAAGCGAAATGTAGAATTCCCGATGGACGTTTATGATCTGGCAACTTGGTATGCGATTACGCCTTTAAGCGAGGAATCTATCGAGAAAAATACGGTCGTAGAAATCCCGGATTTCACCAAAGGAAAATGGAAAACCAGAAAACCAGTATTCGGATTTGATGGAGAATTCTAAAAAGTCAATCGTAATCTTAGCCGGAGGTTTAGGAAGTCGCTATCAAGGTTTAAAACAAATTGACGGCATTTTACCGAACAATGCAACGTTGCTCGAATATTCTATTTTCGATGCGATAAAAGCGGGTTTTAACAAAATCGTTTTCATTATTAATAAATCAATTCCTGAAAGTTATATTGAACGACTTTCAGGAATTCTTGCTACTGAAAACATAGAATTCCACTGGATCATTCAGGATAAAAATTGTTTTGTTTCAGATGAAAACTTATTAGAACAGAGAACAAAACCCTGGGGAACGGCTCATGCGGTTTTGTGTGCTGAAAAAGTGGTGACTGAAAATTTCATCGTTATTAATGCTGATGATTATTACGGATCTGAAGTTTATCAAATGGCCGCAACACTTATTAATAATGATAAAATTAATAAAAGTAATTATGCAGCAATTCTTTATCCTTTAAAAAACACGTTGAGTAAAAACGGAA
The DNA here is from genome assembly GCA_002415135.1 of Flavobacteriales bacterium UBA5040. Classification (GTDB taxonomy): domain Bacteria; phylum Bacteroidota; class Bacteroidia; order Flavobacteriales; family Weeksellaceae; genus Kaistella. Next base: position 12,924 of record DIBY01000004.1, read on the forward strand.
GTGTTTCGCGCGGTAAATGTGAAGTTGATGAAAAGAATAAACTGGTTTCTATTAATGAATTGACCAACATTTCTGAAGAAGAAAATTTTATTTTTTACAGTGATAAAGAACACGTTAAACATACTTTAGAAACAAACGTTTTGGTTTCGATGAATTTTTGGATTTTAAATCCTTCGATCTTTAAATTTTTAAAAATAGAATTTGATCAATTTATCGCGGACAAACCTGAAAATAAGGACGAAATTTATTTACCGGCCGTAATCGATTCTTTAATTCAAAATAAAGAAGTGGAAGTCTCAGTAGAGATTTCGCCAGAGCAATGGAAAGGCGTCACCTACCTAGAAGATAAAGTAGAACTTCAGGAATTTTTAAAGCAGAAAATTGCTGATCAAATTTACACCGAAGATTTATGGATGCAAAAATAATCGTTGAACAGTTTTTAGGTTCAGTAGAAACTTTATCAATTACTCCAATTGAGAATGGTTTGATCAATCATACCTTCTTGGTGGAAACGGAAAATGGAAAATTTATTCTACAACAAGTAAATACGCTGATTTTCAAAAATCCAACCGCCATTCAAAATAATCATATGAAAATTAATGGAATTTTAGATCGTTCTGGCTATTCTAAAAAGACGGTGAAAATAATTCCGACTTTATCGAATCATTTACTTTTTGAAAAGAATAATGAAGCCTGGCGAATGTTGGAATATCTGGAAGATTCAATGACTTTTCTGAAACCTTCTTCGACAGAAATTGCTTTTGAGGCCACAAAATGCCTGAGTGAATTTTATAAGATCATCAGTCAGGAACAGATCATTTTAGAAGAAACACTTCCTGATTTTATTAATTTTGAAAAGCGAGTTATAGATTTTAAAACTTCTTTAGTTCGAGAAACAGAAAGAAAAAGAACAGCGGAAAAAGAAATTAATTTTATTCTGGAGCATCTTTCACTTCCAGAAAAATGGATTGAGTTACAAAACCAAAAATCTTTGCCAAATCGAGTTATTCACGCTGATCCCAAAATCAGTAACATTCTTTTTGATCAAGACAATAAAGCGATTGCAGTGATCGATCTAGATACGATGATGAATGGAACGATTCTGTATGATTTCGGAGATATGATTCGGTCCTATACGAATAATAGTGATGAAGATGAAGGCTCTGTGAGCGATAATTTTAATGCTGAAAATTATGTCGCAGTTAAGGATGGATTTTTGTTTTATTTGAAAGACACTTTAACTCCAATCGAATTAGAAAATTTGGATTACGCGGCGCAACTGATCATTTATATTCAGGCGGTTCGGTTTCTGACGGATTTTCTTAATCACGATATTTATTATTCTGTTAAATATGATTTGCAGAATTTGGATCGAACTAAGAATCAAATTAATTTGTTGAAAGGATTGCAACTCTTTCTTAATTGATCAATTTTTCGGATTTCATATCAATTTATTTTTTCAGAATCTAATTAAGAAAATGGAGACGAAAATCCATCTACAGGCTTCGTCTCCGTTTTGTAATTAAATGGTTATTAGTTTTTATCTTTTTTACTATTTTTTAATCAATTTATGATTTTCTACCACACCATCAATATTCACCTGCATTATGTATGTTCCTCGAATAAGGTCTGATAGATTTATAACAGAACTTTTTGAATCAGGCTGGAAAGTCCTGATCTTTTGACCTGCCATATCATAAATAATGATGTTGGTGATTTTTGATTTTGAATTTAAGGTCAACGTCGATTCTACAGGATTGGGATAAAATGAGAGACGGGATTTAACGTTTTCGCTAACTCCTAAGGCGGACCGGCTCGTATCAAAAAATACGCCGGTTGGTAGTTCACCACTGCAATAGATTGCGATCGTATTATTATTGCCATCACCTGCGACTGCTGAGCCATTCGGGAAAGACAATGCAGATTGATCAGAAATCACATCTGAATACACCCAATTTCCGTTATTATAATCAATGGTATAAAGGTCTCTGGCATTTTGGATAACGAATGATGTTTTGATGGTCGTACTTCCATCTACTTTTGGCGCCCAGGAATGCCAACTCACTATACTGTTATTATCGGGTGCTGTCGCAAGTGCTCTACTTGACGTTCCGTTATAACTTACGATATCAGCTCGTCCGATTAGAGGACCACTTCCGACAGGTGCTCTTCTAGAAGCAATAGATATCACTCGATAATTGGAATAAGGTTTTCTTTCCGCCCGCAACGTAATATAATGTGATTCATTGACGGTACCTGCCTGCAAAGTTTGGAATGGTTGCCAACCTGCAGGAGTATTATAGCCCGAATTAGGTGCGAAATAATGGTTGCCCGTAAAAAATCCGACATACGAAACAAACGTACTTCCTTTGCCGTAGGTAAATGCACATTCTTCGGCAGCAACACCGAAAGAATGTTCATCGCCCAAACCAAAACCCGTACTGTTTGCCACACTTCTGGCAGAATAGAAGGCATTGTCTGATTTAATATAAACAGCATAAAGTTGAGCAGATGCTGTAAATCCATAATCAACATCAATATCGAAATCTTTTACACCGTTCGTAATCGTTTCAGCGCTTAAAGGTCCGCCCGCCAAATTGAAGCGCAAGGTTTTCAGCGCGCCGTCTTCAGAACTATAAGTGGTAAAAAGATATTTAGTAGGACCGCTGTCCATAAGCGAAAGTTTCATTTTTAAGATTTTGTCGGGTACATTTGCGGTGCCCCCACAAAAAGAAACTTGCGCCATTGTTGATGGATTTATAAATATAAATTTCATCAAAGCTCTGACCAGATCCTATTTTTTTAATAAAAGAACACACGTAGATATCTCCATTCAAAGCGGTATCCAAATCCACTCCATCATTAGCAAAAAAATCATTGTTTTTTCCGACAGGATTGTTTTGGGTATCCTCAATAGACCGTGAGGATCCTGTAATTGAATTGTTTCCGGACTGATCGATAAGTATCGTTTTAAATTCAGCCGCTTTTTCGGGATTTATTTTTTGCCAGGCCGCGATCTGGGCAAGTCTGTTTGTTCTTAAAGCATTGAGATCGCCTGACATTTTAAGATCCGATTCCTGCATTTCGAGTTTTTTTATTTCTGCCGTGGGCGCTACGTAAACCCGCCCGGGACCGTCTGTCGTTTGTGTTTTGTAACACTGAATGGTACACGCACACAAAAAAAGAGTAATTAATGTTTTCATGGTCATCGTATTAAATGGTTAATGGTTGGCGTTTGGTAAACTTCATTACTTTTAGGTGTAAGAAGTTTATCTTAATTAAATTCAAATATAGGTTCCCGACCATGCTGGAAAATAGTACAAATGCGACATCTTATCTGAAAACATAGTTCTTAAAGAAGCAATTTAATCGGTTATCTAATTCATTTTTAAAATGTTATTAATTTTTAAATGTGTTCTGTCGATAAAATAGCTCGGACCGATAGTGAGAGAATAGGAAGCTCAATATTTCTTTTTTGATATAGTTTTTTTCACAAAAAAATCCCGCTTTTCGTATTAAAAAGCGGGAACATATTTCGTTCAAAAAGATTTCAAAGTTACAAGTCCAAAGCATTGAAACGTACAGAATGTAAAAGTTCTTCTTCCCGCAGCATACTCGGATTAACACCGGCGAAATGGCGAAAATCGCGGATCAAATGCATTTGGTCATAGTAGCCAAATAAGTGGGCGATCTGAGTCCAGGAGATGTGTGGATTGCGCTCCTTGAATTTGTAGGCTTCTGAAAAGCGGATCATTCGCGCAAAATATTTGGGAGACAAACCAATGCGCTCCAAAGATTGACGTTCTAACTGGCGAATACTTAAACAGGCTTTTTTTGCCAGCGAATCCATTGACAAATTTCCGCGTGACATAACCAAATCTGACATTGCCAAATCGATGGGAAGAGCCGCTTTTAATTTTAAAACTTTGGCCAGCAGATACTTTTGGATGACCTCATTTTTGCTTTCGTTGGTTGGAGCATTCAATAAATTTTCAGTCACTTCACCAATCTCATTTCCAATAAGGTGATTTGCATCGAAATCGCAATCGACTATTTCTTTTAAAGGAATACCAAGCTGTCGGTAAAGTCCGCCGGGTTTTAAAATAACAACGAGATTTAAGTGATTTTTACCGAGATCTAAAGTGACGGGTGTGAGTTGTGGACCAATAATAATGGAACGTGCCCGTTTTTCAAAAGCAGAATTTCCTTTTTTTACTTTGATCGGATCACCTAAATAAAAGCAGAGGAATCTGGTGTGCGTTGGCATGTAGGTATACGTGGGTGACAGATAATCGCCTGATTTAAATTCATGTCCCATGATGCAGATGGTTTCTACATATTCTGCAAGGGCGGGATGAGGGTTAAAATAAATCGAAAACATACCATTTTTCTTTAAGTTCAAATGTCAATTGTAAGCGGCTGAACTTTTGATCAGTCAAAAAAAATCATTCCTGTTATTTCAACAGATCAAAAATCAGATATTGATTCTTCATTTTACCAATTTGAAAAATTTATAACTGCTAAATTGTATTTGGTATTTCTTAAAATGTAAAATATTTTCTTTTAAAAGAATCAAGAAATCATCAACAAGAAACTCAGTTAAACATTTGTAAATCAAAGTTATAAAAATTATTAAATACTTTATAAAAAATAAATTATAAGGTAACCTTTCATTGAAACTGAAAAAAAACCGACCTGCGCCCCGGATTGCAATGGAAATCCCGGAACAAGCGTTGGGAAAGAAAAGGCGTGAGGAATTGCAGTGGAAAGCCGGAAATGTGCGCCCAAAAACTGGGAATAAAAAAAACCACTTATCGTAAAATAAGTGGTTGTGGAGGATATCGCCCCACTTTTGAGGTATTTAATGAAATTTAACGAAATATAAAATAATTATATTGCTGATTATCAGTTTTTTAAAGAATCTGTATTTTTAACACTTTCATACTATTTCAATTAATTATACATTTACAAGACAAATTTTTACAACTTGTCTTGCGATGTCAACACTCCATTATAAATACAGATCTACAAAAAATAAAGGCTATTTAACCGCGCGGTTTCAGTATAGGATTGACTTTGGCGAAAAACCAAAAGATATCTACTTTGACGCACTTTTGGAAGATGAAAGATTTTTTGTTGACAAAGAGTACTTTAGCAAGACATATAAAGACCCAATTTTAAGAGAAAAGGAAAAAAACTCTAAAAACTTAGATAAAAGAAAGGTAGCTTCAGATTTAGATTCAGAAGAAAATACCATTAGAAATTTGGTAATGGATCAATTTAGAGAGGTTCAAAATCCGGAGAATTTAACCAAAGAATGGTTTAAGGATATCATCAGTGAGTATTTGCATCCAGGCTTCAAAAAGAAGAAATATCAAGTAAAAATAGTAGGAAACGATCTGATTGCAGTTCTTGAACATTATAAAAATTACAAATCTAACTTGGCTCCCAATACCATAAAAAAAATGGGCGTTGTTAAAAGTAAATTGGAGCGATATGAGAGTGATCTCAACATCAAATTAAAACTCACGGACATCCATACCGATTTTCGAGATAAGTTTATAAAATGGTCAAATGAGAAACAATACGCTTCTGGGACAATCTCTCGAGATCTTACTTTTTTAAGAACTATTTGTTACTACGCATCAAACGAACTGGATTTAGAAATTTATGAGAAACTTGAACGTGTAAAATACAAGTTAGAAAAAATTAAAAATCCTTACACAGATAATCGAGACAATCCTGAGGAAATTTTGGAAGCATACCTTACACCAAATGAAATAGAAGAGATTGAAAAGATAAAAGATCTGCCAGAATATTTGGATAATGCCAGAGATCTATTCCTAATTGGTTATGAAACTGGTCAAAGAATTTCTGATTATTTGAGGTTCGATAAGGAAATGCTCAAAACTATAAATGGTGTTACTCTTATCAATTTTATTCAAAAGAAAACGAAAAAACAAATGCTATTGCCTTTAAGCAGTAGAGTTTTGAGAATACTTGAAAAAAGAAATGGTGAATTTCCGCGTAGAATTTCTGATCAAAAATTCAACGATTACATAAAACTTGTGTGCGAAGAAGCGAAAATTACTGAAACTGTTTTAGGAGTAAAGAGAGTAAAAGTATTAACAGATCCAAAAGATGAAGAAAGTGGAATTTGGAGAGGAGTTCCTGGATATTTTCCAAAACATAAATTAATAGCAGGACATACTGCTCGGAGAAGTTTTTGCACCAATCATTATGGAATTTGGCCAACGTCCGACATTATGTATTTCAGCGGACACAGTACAGAAGCAATGCTGTTGCAATATATCAAAGCAAAACCCATCGAAAGAGCTTTGCAAATATTTAAAAACCTTAAATAATTACAGGCATGAATGCATTTGAAGGCTTTAATGATGAGATCGGGGAATTAATTACTACATTGGATAAATCAGACATTAGTACTATTAAAATTTATTTATCCGATAAAAGTCTGTCCGAAAAATACATTTCAGCTTTAAAAACTGAATGCAATAACATGGTGGCTTCTGAGGCACTTTTCTATCTTTTAGGAACAGCACAAAATCAACTTTTCATCACTAAAAAAGTTAAAGGAATAATGGGGTTAGCAACCCTTCTTAACGTAAGTGTAAAAACGGCTCAAAAATTAAAAAACTCTGGAACTATTGACCAAGCAATTATTTATATAAAATCAAAACTATATTTTGATGAAGAGGAAATTTTGAAAATTTGCCTGCCAAAAGTTGCACCTTGGAAATCTTTTAAATTTAGAAAAAATGTTGACCCCGAATTGATCAAGTTCTGGGAGAAATATAGAGTACCCGTATATATGAAAAAAACCTAAAGATGCTAATAATCCTAATAATTCTTCTTCTTTAATTCCAAAGTACTTTTTTGAAGGACACTGTCCCGCAAGTCTCCGTCTAAAATCTTTAAATGAGCGAAAATTCCGCACTTTTGCAAAACCGCTGTTATCCAACGTATTATTTCAAATTTTCTATAAGCAATTCTCTTATATGATCTAAATCTCCAAAAGTTCTCGCTAAAATTTTGCCGTTAGTATCTATCACAAATTGCAATGGATAGCCAGTTGCGTTAACCGATTTACTAAATTTCTTATTTACATCAAAATAATTTGCCCATTCTGCATTACTTTTTCTGAGTATTTTTTCGGCGAGCGCCATTCTGTCACTTTTACTTTCATCTGTAACAGTAATAAGATTTACTCCCTTGTCTTTAAAGTCATTATAAAGTTTTACAAGTTCGGGCATGCCTTTTATGCAAGGTGCACAAGTTGTAGACCAATAATCAATAACAGTTAATTTGTGTTTTTTAAAATCTTCTTCTTTTAGAGAATGTTTTTTGTCAAAGTAAATATCAGGGATTTTTTTTCCAATCATTGTTTCACTTTCAATTTTTAACTTGGAATAAATTTTTTTGTAAAATGGGTTCTTTTTGATTTCATTAGAAAAGAACTTCATATTTTCTAAATAAGTTGGACTATAATTATAAAGTGTGTAATCATTAACAATTTCCCATAAAGCAACGTATGAGTTCGGGTTCGCTTTTATATAACTAGAAATCATTTCTTGCTTTTTATCAAAACTCGTCAAACTATCTCTTTTATTCAAATCATCAAATTTAAAATAAACTGGAGTCAGATAATTTTTCAATTTTTGATATTCAATATTACTCGGTGTTTGCAAATTCACGACTAAACCATTTGTGATTTTCGGTAATTCATAATTATATTTTCCTTTTTCTATAAAGAATATATCTGTTCCAGAAGGCGGATTGCTCATATGAATAAATGCAACCGGTTGAGGATAATCTATCTTTCCCTTTAATATATTTTCATTTTTGATATTTAAATTATAAATTGAAAAATCAGCATTCATTTTTTTTGATAAATCTTCCAAATTCTTGTTTTCAACTAGTTTGAATTGATATAAATCCCCAAATCCACTTCTGACCATTGGCGCTCCAATCCATAAACTATCATTTACATAATCTTTTGATGTTAAGTCTAATTCAAAATTATTTTGAGCAAATAATAAATTTGATATAAAAAATAAAATTAGAATTTTTATATGTTTCATTTTTGTGATTTTTTTTATTATGGCAGGTAACGTTTGCGGCTTTGCGATGGTGCGGCTTAAAATGCAAAATTTTCTATTAAAAACTAAATTTCGAAATATCTAAAATCTGTAAACTTGAGAAAATCCCGCACTATTGCAAAACCGCTGTGCTTGTTGCACAACCAA
>DIBY01000008.1:0-1600 GCA_002415135.1 Flavobacteriales bacterium UBA5040
TTTTATTAGGCACATTTTCAGAAAATGGACCTCTAAAATGCAGCGGATTAAATATAAAACAATACGATGAAATTACGATGAAAGCTACATTTAGCAAAAATTTTGAAGCCGTAAAATGCTTTACAGAAAATCATACAACACCTTTTAACACGACACAGAATTTTCAATTTTGCGGATTTAAAAAAAATAATAGTAATAGATGATATTTTATTTAAAACCCTTACCCATTTTTATACTTGCAGGATTTTGTGAAATTGGCGGTGGTTATTTGGTTTTGGTTAAAGGAAGATAAGCTTGTTTGGTATGGCGTTTTTGGGGAATTATTTTAGCTTTGTATGGCTATGTATTGACGCTACAAGTCATTCATTTGGAAAATCCTATACCGTTTATGAAGGAGTATTATAATTATGTCTATCCTTTTTGCGTAGAAAATTGATGGTGTTAAACCCGATAAATATGATATAATAGATGCTTCAATTTGCTTTATATTTGTATTATCCTTTTTATGCCCAAAAAATAAAAATTAATTATTATTTCGCTACTATATCACTGCGCTTTAAATATTCTACATCCGAGTATCTCAAGCCGGTAAAAACATTGAAACATAAAAACGTCACTGGATATGCAGATAAATTGATAAAACTTTTTGGAGTTGATAGTGAAAGCAAAGAATATGATGATTTAGAAAAAGACAGTCCAGAAGATGATTTTCTCAGAACATGATACTTTCAAAAAGTTCAATTGATATTTGGAACAGCTTACAATAAAGGTAGATGTTATTATTTTTAAGAAATTGCTATTAGGTAAAGAATTACTATGTAATAAAAATCATCTGATTGATTCTCTTCAAGAGATTTTCTTTAATCTCGTCTGATAACTCTGTATAAAATTTCTTTTAAGTTGTTCACTGAGAAAAGAACGGCTAGTCAATTCAATGACTTCATTCTCGTGAGAAGTTAAATTTTTGAAAATTTTGGATATTATTTTTTCTGGTATTTCAGCTTTTTGACCCAACAAAATAAACTGCTCTTTTATTTTTCCTTTGGCAATGGATTTCGGTAAAAGAACGTCGCTTAAAGCAAAATCAGCATCTTCAATATGAATCTTAGTGTTGAGTAGATCATAAGCCGGACTTAATTTAAAATCACCTTGCTCTGTTTCTATTAGAGAAAAGTTTTTTAGATGAGCATCTCCATTTGAAAATAAATAATTGAAAAGAATTAATGTGAAAAGTTTTGGTGCTTCTACTTTTGAGGCAGGTACAAATTTTTTCAATGTTTCAAAAAGTTCCAAGTAATTTCCTTGGTATTTGTACTGTTCACCGTGTGTTGCAGGTGATTTTTGTAATAGAGAAGCAAAATCCTCAACAGCTAATTTTTCCCCGTTTTTTTTGACATCAAATCTTTTAGTAAGATAGGCGGGTTTTCCATTTTCAAAGAACGTCAAAGCATTTTCCGCAGTTTCTATTTTAAAAATTTGCTGTGCGATTTGCATCGTGAGATGTTCGTTTGCTGGTGCAAACTCACTGTTTTTTGGAAGGTCTGAAATTGGTTTCAAAATATATTGTCCGCGCTCGTCTTCAGTCGTTAACCGTAATTTT
>DIBY01000008.1:1632-2990 GCA_002415135.1 Flavobacteriales bacterium UBA5040
AATTTTCGATGAGCAATGAGTATTTTTCCTGAAAACCTGAAATAGAAATATGCAGTTGATTTTCATTAAATACCGACCGCTCTTTGGAATCTGATGGCGATGTGTAGGGCAGAACAGGACTGATTTTTTTACCGTCAAACATTTTCTTTAAAACAATCGGACTGTAAGTATCAAAACCTTCTGTGAGTTTTCCTGGACAATATTTTATTTTATGCTGATCCATTTTTAATTCTTTCAATTGTTATAGCTCCCACTGTATCTGTGTTTGCAGTAGTTAAAAGAATTCCGAAAGCATCGGATTCATCAATTTTGTAAGTTTGGCAAACCATTCTTTTATTAATTCCTTCTGGCAAAAGATGGTAGAAAAATGGGAATAATTCTTTAGAGACGAATTCTTTCTGTGTTTTAGGGAGCGTTAGGCTTATGGGAGGTTTATTGGTGTCCAACAGCCAATCCTGATCATATTGAAAAATGAAACTACCATCATCATTCTGCTTCAGTACTCCGGCTGGTTGACCTTTGTATAAGACTTTTGCGGATCTCATTATTTAATGTTTTTAATTTCCAATTTAATTTCCAAACCTAAAGCATAACAAATTTTTTGCAATGTTTCTAGCGTTGGATTTCCTTTTCCGCTTTCCAATTGTTTCAAGGTACGAAGTCCTACACCAGAAATTTCCGCAAGTGTTTCCTGCGTTACATTTAAAATTTTTCTACGTTCTTTGATGGGTACTATTAAATTACTTAGTGTCATATATTGCACTTTAAGTACAAATATACCATATTATTTTAATATTTAAGTAATAAGTGTCGTTTATTGCACTTTTATAATCCTATTTTGGACGTTTTTACAATTTAAATATTAAATGGCGATTTAATGCACTTTTATTTGTTTCTAAATTTTAATCTGGTGAGTTTGATATTGAAGCCGATTATTCAATTAAAAGTAGTTGATTTGTTAATAACGCCGTGATAGCGCTGAGCTTTAACTTTGTAAAACGAAAGTTTACATTTAAGATTGATGTTTCTGTAAGTGTGAAAAAAAATGTATTTTTGATAAATAAACCAATCAAAAACCTACATTTTTTCAAGGTGAGTAATTCGGTGAGTACCTGAATTACAATCTTTTAAAAAGTTGATGAATAGGGTAGTTTAAAGTGCTTGTGCCGGTTCCTAGTTCTCCGCCCAAAATTCCTAAACTTAATTGTTTAGGAATTTTTTTTTGCTTTTAGGAATTGTTCTCCCGCCGACAATATGAAAAGTTCAACCTGTTATTTTCCGTTTGATGAAGTGTAGAGTTATTCCCGATGTATTCTCCATTGAATCTTAGCAATTCTCACATTAACCAAAAAATATTT
>DIBY01000018.1 GCA_002415135.1 Flavobacteriales bacterium UBA5040
CCAAGTTTTGATACTGATCCAGCTCTTTCAATTGCAACAATGAGATTTCATGCACTCTTCTAATATTGCACAACTTAACACCTCTAATTTCAGGTGAAATTTTCAGTATCTAGACTAATCTCACTACTTCTAATTCTCCACTCAGCATTTCAGCTTTTTCTAAAAATAATTTTTTTTATCTGATAAATTACAATTTTATAAATGACTTCTGTCAGGCGATTTGCGAGGAGTATAAAAAATTCCATTAACATTTGTTAAGAATTATGCCATTTCTTTTAATAATTTAAGATTTTAAGTCATTTATATTATTAATTATGTAAATATTTAAGTATTTTATGTTATTATATTTAATCTTGATTGAAAAAAAAGATATATGTCATACATATATGTCTGAATTTATTGTTGATTTAATAATTCATCGATTTACCTTTGTATCACAAAATAAGAATAAAAGCCATTAAGAATTTTAAAAATTAGATACAATGAAAAATTTAGTAAACTTCAAAACATTAGTTCTTGCCTTCGGACTATTTTCAGGATTAGCTGCAGCGCAAAAAATCACCGCTAACAATGTTAAAACTACCGTAGCTGGAACATCTACTTTACATGCCTGGACAATGACTTCTACTACAGGTAGTTTCTCTGGGAATGTTTCTGGTAACACCATTCAAGATGTTAATTATAAATTGGTTTCTAAAACTTTGAAGAGCGGAAAAGGACCAATGGACAGCAACGCTTACAAAGCGGTTCAGGCAGATAAATTTCCGAACATCACTTTTACCGCGACCTCTGTAAATATGGGTAAAGGAACAATGACTGGTAAACTAACGGTCACTAACGTAACCAAAACAATTTCAGTTCCTGTAAACGTTACCAAAAGCGGCGATACTTACACCGTTTGGGGACAAGCCAGTATTAAAATGACTGACTACGGAGTTACTCCTCCAGCTTTCATGATGAATACTGTAAAAACAGGAAACGAAATAACTATTACTGTAAATGCAGTTGCGAAATAAATCTTGGTAAAAAGACAAACAAACTATAAACAATAAAACTTTAGAATATGAAAACCATGTTAATCAGAGCATCAATGCTCACCATGTTCGTCGCTGGTATTAATTTTATCAGTGCGCAGGAAGTACCCACTTCAATGAGAGACTATTTAGCACCAGAAAAATCATCACGCAACGTGTTTGAAGACCCGAAAGTTGAAGCTCCTGAGTATGACGGAGTGAAAGTTAGTGTTGGAGGAGACTTCGCACTACAATTTCAAGGATTGGATCATGAAACAGCTGCTCCTTCATTAGGACTGAAAACAGGAACAGTTATTCCTAACACTTTGCGTGTTATGGGTTCAGATTTCAACCTTCCGACTGCGAATTTAGATGTTAATGCTTATTTAGCAAAAGGACTAAAAATGCATTTGAGAACTTATCTTTCTGCACGTCACCATAATGAAGCTTGGGTAAAAGGTGGTTATATTCAAGTAGATAATCTTGACTTTATTAAAGAAGGATTTGCTGCTGACATCATGAAGTATGCGAGAGTAAAAGTAGGTATGGATGAAATCAACTACGGTGATACCCACTTCAGAAGAACGGATAATGCAAAAGCAATCAATAACCCATTCGTAGGAAACTATATCATGGACAGTTTTACAACTGAAGCATTTGGGGAAGCATACGGATTCTACAACAACTTTATCGGTATGGTTGGGATGTCTAACGGTAAATTAAACCAAACTGCAGTGAAAGGAACAAGCTGGAACTCACCTTCAGTTTATGCTAAAATTGGTTGGGACAAACAAGTTAATGCCGATTTAAGAGTAAGAATGACTGGATCTTTCATTCAAACAAATGGTTTGAGCAGTGGTGGAAATTTATACAGTGCAGACAGAGCAGGTGGTAGATATTACTACACTCTTTTAACTGAAAATGATTTAATGGGTCAAGACAACTTCGCAACAGGTAGATTCAACCCAGGATTCAAAAAAGTAAAAGCATTCCAAGTGAATCCATTCATCAAGTATCAAGGTTTAGAATTTTTCGGAGTGTACGAATATGTTACTGGAAACAAGGCAGCAGGTTTAACTCCTAGAGCTACAAGAGGTGATTATACTCAGTTAGGTGCAGAATTATTATACAGACTGGGTGGAAATGAACAATTCTATCTAGGCGGTAGATATAACTCTGTAACGGGACAGGATGATGAAGTTTCTGCAGAAAGAAAAATAGACAGATTCAACGTAGGCGGTGGTTGGTTCATGACCAAAAACGTAGTTGCTAAAGTAGAATATGTTTCTCAGAAATATAATGATGATGCAGTTTGGGGAGCAACCAGTGCATTAAGAGGAGGTAAGTTTAACGGATTTATGTTTGAAGCGAGTATCGGTTTCTAATTTTTAAATATTCTTTAGAGAAGGGATTGCATGACGATTCCTTCTCTTTTACTTTTTTATCATGAAAACAAAAATTTCCATAGTACTTTTTTTACTGATTTCCAGCTTTGGTTTCGCGCAGAAAAATGGATTGGAAATTAATGGCTGGACCAATGTTAATACTTTTAAATGTAGCAATACCAAGTTCCAGAATTCCTTATCGATCTATTCTTTTAAAGGCAATCAGCTTCCAAAGGTGATTTTTAAGTTAGACGATTTTGATTGTAGAAACAAGATGATGACGTCTGATTTTAGAAAAATTTTGCAGTCGGGTCAATATCCAAATCTGACAATTCGATTTGTCGAGTTTACCAAAACTTCCGCTGATCGATTTATCGCTGTTTTAGAAGTGAAAATGATGACTGTTTCTAAAAACTATCAGGTAGAATTTAGTATGTACAACAATAATCTGGTAGGGAATAAGAGAGTACGGTTTTCGGACTTCAAGATTGTTCCTCCAAAAAAAATGGGAGGAATGGTTTATGTTAAAGATGAACTGGATCTATTTTTCAGTCTTTCAGTAAAAGATTAAATCAATTGAATTTTTTAAAGTTCCCTTCATCGGGAACTTTTTTATTGCTGCTTACCTAAATATTCTTCGGTGATCTCTGATATCTGTTGATCTTCAGCCAACTCTAATAAAGTTCTGTTAACTTTAAAAATGAGATCACTTTCTTTTGGAAAAGCAAAACCATAACCTTGCTGGTAATATTCTGCTTTGGAAAGCTCCAGATCGTCATCTTTGTGAGTGTTGATGTAGTACATCAATTGCGGACGATCGTAAACAATCGCATTTACTTCTTTTCCATCTAACATCTTCATCGCTTCAGTTAAATTTTCGACCGATTTTATTCTGACGTTATATTCTTTCAGAAAAGTGATGGACGGTGAGCCCGAAACGGTGGCTACTTTTTTACCATTTAATTGTTCGATATTTTTAATGTCAACCGATTGAAAATTAGAAAAGGTCAACACACTCGCGATTCCAGCAATCATTGACGTCGCAGAAATAATAGATACGATCATCCACGTTCCGGCTATAATTCTTCCCATTAAAGTTACGGGAGCTTTATCCCCATAGCCGGTTGTGCTCATTGTCACAATTGCCAGCCACATTCCCGTTCCGATCCCTTTCGCAGCTTCCGTCGGGAATTGATCTGGAGAAGCTTTACGTTCTGCCAACCATAAAAGAGTCCCAACAATCGCAAGAATCACTAAGAAAATACCAATCGCTATTAATAATTTAAAACTGAATAAAAGTTTAACAACATTCCAAATGCTGAACTCCCCCTTTTTATAGGCGATCGCTAAACTTGATTGATAAAAGGGTTGCGAAAATCTGAAATTATCTAAACGTTGAGAATTAATAGTAACAGGGCCAACCACTAAATCGAGTTCACCATTTTTAAGCGCATCTAAAGCTAAATTTACCGTATTGTAAGGTTTGTACGTGTAATTGTAATCAAGATCAGTAGCAATCTCATTCCAGATATTAACAGAAATTCCCTGAGGTGTTGGATTTCCTTTATCCATAAAAACAAACGGAGCAGTACCTGCAACGCCGACGCGTAAAGAATCTTTATTAGAATTTACAGTTTGCGCGGATAAAGAATTAAAGCATAAAAAACTAAAATTAAGGACAAGTAAGAGATGAAGAAATCGTTGTTTCATAGGAAGTTGATTTTTGCGAAGTTTTCAAATTAAGAAAAATTTATATTTCTCACAAATTTGAAAATGTCAGCACTAAAGAAAAGTATGATTAATAGGGTTATTTGTAATGTTGAAAAATTCCAAAATCTGTGGGAGTCCAAAGTGCTGCTTTTTGACCAGCTGCTTTCAAAGCGTTATTGGTCCAGGTGTTACAAGTGTACAGGAAACTATAACTTCCCTGCGCTTCATAGAAGGCATCATCTTTACTGTAAACTGCATCTGTTTGAATTAAAATATTCTGGCCATCCTGATTTTTATCAAATTTAGAATCCACAAATTTTATTAACTCTTCATATTGTGGTTTAGTAAGCATGATTTTTTTACAATCATCACCTTCTGTCATTGTTTTATAAAAAGTGGTGTGCATGGCAGAATCTCCCAACCAAAAGGCGGCGTAGAAAGCGGTGGAAACCTTTAGTTGTGCCCAGGTTGGTGTATCCAAATAAAATCCTTTGTCACCCCAGCCAATTCCAACGTAATTAAAATCTGTGCTTTTGGAAAGGGTATTTTGGAACGGGATTTTTTCACTCCAGTCCATTTGGTCTGTTCTGATCGGCATTACGATATCCGTGTGAACACCATTGGTATAAATATAAACAGGAATATCAGCGACGTCATTTGTTGCTTTTTTCTGAACAGGAATATAAGGAATTGTGAGCGCGAGAATTACATAAATGATGACTAATCCTACAATTGCAGCGATTACTTTTAAAATAATTTGGAGTGTTTTTTTCAATGTAAATGTTTTTAGATATAATTAAGGTGCAATTAAATTTCAACGAACTTTATTTAGTCAAAAATTCAATATTTCTTTTTAGCCCTGCAAATTTCGTTCTCTTTACCGGCGACTTGCGAAATATTTCTGAAAATAGTTCCTGTGATAACTCTTGCCAGTCCGATTTGCGAAGTTCTTTCAGTAGATTATTTGGTTTAAATTTTTCCTGTTGATGAGGTTTTGCAAACCGATTCCAGGGACAAACGTCCTGACAGATGTCGCAACCGAACATCCAGTCCTCCATATTTCCTTTAAAACTTTCAGGAATTTCATTTTTCAACTCGATGGTTGCGTAAGAAATACATTTGCTGCCGTCAATTATTTTGTCAGAAACAATCGCATCGGTCGGACAAGCATCGATACATTTCCGGCAGGATCCACAATGATCAGTAGTTTCAAAATCTGCCTGAAGTTCTAAGTCGCAAATGATTTCTGCCAAAAAATAAAAAGAACCGCTTTGTTTCGTAATAAGGTTTGCATTTTTGCCGACCCAACCAATCCCGGATTTTCTAGCCCAGCTTCTTTCTAAAATGGGTGCAGAATCGGTAAAAATCCGACAATGGAAATCACCAATTTCATCCTGAAGTTCTGCCACCATTTCTTTCAAAATTTCTTTGATGATCTCATGGTAATCCTGTCCATAAGCATATTTAGATATCTTTAACTGATCGATATCAGAAAGATCTTCCTCCGGGAAATAATTATAGGAAAGAGAGATCACCGTTTTTGAACCTTCAACCAGTAATCTCGGATCGAGTCTTTTGTCGAAATAATTTTCCATGTAAGACATTTCACCGTTGTAATTGTTGGTTAACCAACTTTCAAATGGTTTCGCATCTTCTTCTAAAAAATCAGCTCGGGAAATTCCACAATTTTGAAAACCAAACTTTTTTGCTTTGGCTTTAATGAGATTCGAATAATTTTCTGGACTTTGTAACATAGATTGCATTGCAAAACTAACAATATTTTATAAATTTGTGTCTTTAATATCATAACCACTAAATAATAAAATATGTCAGTAGAAGAAATTTTAAAATCAGGAAACTATAACTTAATCGATGTTCGTGAACCAATGGAATTGGAAATGGATGGCGAAATTGAATCTGCCTTAAATATTCCTTTAGGTGAAATCGAAGATCGAAAAGAAGAAGTAGAGCAGTTAAAAGGTCCAAAAATCTTTTTCTGCAGAAGCGGAAATAGAAGCGGAAAAGCGCTTGAGTTTTTCAAATCTGAAAATATGTCTGACATTTATAATGGTGGAGGTTATTCTGATGTAAAGCATACTTTAGAAAATCTGTAAAAGATTTCTTTAATTAAGATAAGAGTTGATCGTTGATCGACTCTTTTTTTTGTCTAATTTCTAATTAATTCAATAATTGTCATTAAAACATTTCTTATAATCTAAATGCGTGTTTAGTTTTATATAGTATCTAAGTATCTTATAGTCAATTAGTTGTTTATTATTTATTTAAAATTTGACAGATTGCTTTGTATTTTGGCACGATTTTGACAAGTACCTCTTCGTAAAATTTAAAAAAATAATATTATGAATTCAGTTAAAAAATCAATTCTTGGTTTAGGTTTAATGACCGCAGGTTTAATGAGTGCACAAAGTGCGGATATGACGAATATGCTTAAAGTTGGTATCAACGGTGGAATTGCGGTTCCTTCTGAAAATGCTGGTGGAACGGTAGGTGTTGATCTTTCTTATCAAAATTTAATTACGCCAGGATTTGGATTAGGTATCGCAACAGGTTATAATCATTTCTTTGGTACCGAAAATAATGGATATGATAATAATGACTTCGGTGTTATTCCTGTAGCTGCTTTAATTAGAGTATATCCAAAACAAATGGGTTTCTATTTAGGTACTGATATCGGTTACGGTTTCATCGTTGGTGATGACAAAGTTGCATCAAATGTTGGATCTGCTGACAGACCAGATGGTGGTTTATATATTAAACCAGAAATTGGGTACCACAATCAAGACTGGAACTTCTCCTTAAACTACCAAAAAACGTTTACAGGAAGTAAAGGTGAAATGGTTGGACAAGACTATAATGCCGGTGCAATCGGTGTAGGAGTTGGTTATAATATTCCATTAGGAAAATAATCTTCTTCAAAAAATTTTTTCGACCTTCTCTGGTAACAGAGGAGGTTTTTTGTTTTTTTAAGTGCTGTTTTAAAAACTATTATTATCTTTGGTTGATAACATTACAACATGGATACTAAAAATAAATTCAACCTTTTTTTACCTGGAATTTCTTCAGAGACCAATGACAATGTCTCTTTGATCGCCGCCGATCTTAGAGATGAAAAAACAGTTGTCGGTCTTTACATTGCGGAAAATCGCAAGGTTTTTTTAAAAATTGAAAAGACGTACGATACCAAAGAATTCAGTTCTTTTTCAGATATCGTCAATCAGTTTATCAGCGAGAATTCATTAGACAATATTTCTAAAATTGCAGTTGCAGTTCCTGGTCCTGTAATCGGCGGGAAAAGTGCTCCCGCCCGTTTGCCTTGGAAATTAGATGCTGAAGAGATCAAAAATAATACAAAAATTGAAGACGTTTTTTTAATCAATGATCTAGAGGCATCCGCTTACGGTTTAGAACATGTGGCTGAAGAAAATTTTGTTAAAATTCATGACTCCGGAAATTTTGCACCTGGCAACGCAGTGTTGTTAGCACCTGGCGACGGTTTAGGAGAAGCAGCTTTGTTCTGGGATGGTAGTTTTTTAAGACCATTTGCCACAGAAGGTGGTCACTGTGAATTTTCACCGAGAACCAATGACGAAGTTGAATTTTATTCTTTCCTGCAAAAAATTTACGGAATTGTTAGTTGGGAATCGGTTCTTTCAAAAGGTGGCTTGTTCAATGTCTATCGTTTTTTGAGAGATGTTAAACGTCAGGTTCAGCCAGAATGGTTGACGCAGGAAATTGAAGCTGGAAATTTTACCCAAGCAATTATCAGAGGTGCCATCGATAAAAGAGATCGAATTTGTACCATGACGATTGAAACATTCCTGGTATTCCTGGCGCGTGAAGCCAATAGTTTGGTGCTGAAAATGAAAGCAACAGGCGGTCTCTTCCTTAGTGGAGAAATCCCAGTGATGCTGGAGCAGTTTCTTAACAATAGTAAATTCTACAAAAATTTCATCATCAGCGATAAAATGGAAAACATCTTGAAAGACATTCCAATTTATTTGGTAAAAGATGAAAAAACAATCATTAACGGAGCAGCTGTTTATGCCGCTTTCTCGAAAAAATGTTAATCAAAAAATCATAAAATGAACTTCGCTACTAAGCGGAGTTTTTTATTTCTAACTAATCTTACTTTTAATGAAAAAGCTTATTCTCCTTCTATTCGGTTTATTTTCAATCACTCTATTTTCTCAGTCGAAAAGTATAATTTCCTCCGAGATTCGCTGGAAAGCCTATAAAACATTGCGAACAGAATCCCTTTCTCATTATGGAACAGTAGTTTTAAAATCAGGCAAGCTTATTTTTAGTGGAAATGATTTAGCGTGTGGCAGTTTCGTTATTGATATGACTACCATTGATGCTGAAGATATGAACGGAAGCCCGAAGCAAAAAAAATTCCTGGAGAATCACTTGAAAAGCGATGATTTTTTCGACACCGATAAATTCCCGACAGCAACCTTTCAAATCAAATTTATAAAGAAAATTAACAGTAACGGCTACAATTATCAAGTCACGGGACCATTGACGATCAAAGGGATTTCTAAAAATATCTCGTTTCCGGTGAAGGTTACCCAAGCTAATTCGATCTTTACTTTAACTTCTGCACAATTTACTTTCAACCGAAAAAATTACGGCTTGAAATATAATATTTTTGAAGATATGTTGATCAGCAATGATGTTGAAATGAATGTTACTCTAAAAGCGAAATAAAGTTTTCTTATCTTACATCAAGAACATCTGTATTAAATTTTCAATATGTTTGCACTTGAAAATTTAATAAAATAGATATGAGAAATTTAGTATTAGCAGCACTTTTAGCTGGAGGAATGATGTTCGGACAAACCAAAAAGGTAGTAAATTCAAACGTTGAATGGTGGGGTTATAAAATAGCAAAAACCGAAGCTTCTTCTCACAACGGAAATGTGACTTTAAAATCTGGCGATGTTGTAATGAAAGGAAACAATATCGTGGGCGGAACTTTCGCTTTAGATATGACCAGCATCAACGCAACTGATTTAACTGGTGAATATCAAACCAAATTAAACAACCACTTGAAAACCGGAGATTTCTTCGAAACTGATAAATTCCCAAGTGCGACTTACAAAATTACATCCGTAAAAAAGAATAACAGCAAAGCCTTTCCTTATATGGTGAATGGAACTTTGACAGCGAAAGGAAAAACAAATCCAGTTTCTTTCCCAGCGAAAATTTCTTTAAATAATGGCGTATTGAATATGATTTCAGACAAGTTTACGTTTGACCGTCAGAAATTCGGAATCGCTTATGCTTCTGCAGCCAAAGATGTGGTTGTAAAAGACGATATCGATATGATCATCAATATTACGGCAAAATAACTTTAACAAAATATTAGTACAGAAAGAGCAGCATTGTCTGCTCTTTTTTCTATTTTTGATAGATGAAACTGTATGTCATCAGCGGCCTGGGCGCCGATTTTAAAGTACTCGAAAAAATTAATTTCCCTGATAATTTAGAAGTTGTTTTTTTAGACTGGCTCATTCCCGAGAATAAAGAAGACTTGCATCATTATGTAGAAAGAATGGCCGATCGAGTAGATGATTCTGAACCGTTTGCCTTACTCGGTTATTCTTTTGGTGGCCTTATTGTGCAGGAAATCGATAAAATCAAATCTGCTGAAAAAGTAGTGATCATGGGCAGCATCAAATCTGATAAAGAAAAATCCCGCTTCATTAAGTTCGGCGAAATATCTCGGATTACTAAATATTTACCGCAGCGCATGTTTAACGTAAAATCTGCAGCGGTTTATTCCGTAGCCAGAAATATTGTGGATCCTAAAAATCCAAAACTCATGGAATACTTTACTGTTCGCGATCCATACTACTTAAAATGGGGCATCGAAAAAGTATCCGATTGGAAATTTGAAGAAAATCCTAAGGTAATCCAAATTCTGGGAAGCAAAGACATTGTGTTTCCAGCGAAATACTCCAAACCCGATTACATTGTTCAAAATGGAACTCATCTTTTCCCGGCGACCAAACCAAAACAGGTCTCCAAAATTTTGAATGAGATTTTCAAATAATTCGATTTTCAAAAAAGGAATCTTACTTAATTCACTCGATCTGTGGATCATACATTCCTAATTCCGATCGATATTTACGAAGTAAATTCTATTCTACAAATAGTAAAAATAGAATTATCTTTGTCTTCAAGTCAATTAGGTTTAATCATCATTTCGTATAAAAAGTAATGGAGTCAATCAGTGTTTTTGAAATTATAAAAGTCGGGATCGGACCCTCAAGTTCTCATACCATGGGACCATGGAATGCAGCAGAAAGCTTTATCAGAAAAATAAAAACCGACCACGATCTTCAGGACGTCACAGAAGTATTTGTAGAATTTTTCGGCTCTTTGGCCAAAACTGGAATCGGTCACGGAACCGATATCGCTGGAATGCTCGGACTTTCCGGTGAGAATTTTAAACTGATCGACACGTCAAAAATTGATGAGAAAGTAGCTTATATTAAGTTTTCGAATACGCTGAATCTTAATGGTGAAAAGCAAATTCCTTTTATTTACGGTCATCATTTGATTTTAAATAAAAAGAAATCACTTGACTTTCACCCGAACGGCATGATCTTCAAAGCCGTTTTTCAAAATGGGGATGAAGTAGTTCAGGATTACTATTCCATCGGTGGCGGATTTATCGCAACGCAGGAAGCGAATTCATACGAAAACAATTGTACCAGAACATTATATCCATGTCATAATGGAAAAGATATCGACAAAAATATCGCTAAATTAGGTTTAGATAAAATTTCAGATCTGGTTTTTCTGAATGAGGAATCCTGGCGAACCAAAGAAGAAACTGAAAGAGAAGCCCTGTATATTTGGCAACAGATAAAAGAGTGTATTTACAAAGGCGTTAACAAAGAAGGTATTCTTCCCGGCGGTTTAAATGTGACCCGTCGTGCAGCTGGGTTGAACAGCAAACTACTCGGAGAAAACGTTTACAAAAACATTCATGAATGGTATCAGTATCTGGTTGATGCCGATTTAAGTTTCACCAATATCAACAAATGGGTTTCCTGTTTTGCGTTGGCGGTTAACGAAGAAAATGCTAGTTTTGGCCGAATTATTACTGCTCCAACCAACGGTGCGAGTGGTGTAATTCCTGCAGTTCTCATGTATTCTCAATGTTTCACCGAATTCAAAAGTGATGAAAGTGTCATCCGTTTTCTTTTAGTAGCAGGCGAAATTGGAACGCTCTTTAAAAAAAACGCTACAATTTCTGCTGCGATGGGCGGTTGTCAGGCAGAGATCGGCGTTTCCTCCGCCATGGCCGCTGCGGGTCTTACAGAAATTATGGGTGGAACTCCTGGTCAGGTTCAGATGGCTGCCGAGATCGCCATGGAACATCACCTCGGCATGACCTGCGATCCGATTGGAGGTCTTGTTCAGATTCCATGTATTGAAAGAAATTCTATGGGCGCCATGAAAGCGATCACTGCGGCGAATATCGCCTTAGAATCCGATCCTACGAAAGCGCGCGTCACTTTAGACGAAGTGATTCAGTCGATGTGGGAAACGGCTCAAAGCATGAATGACCGTTTCAAAGAAACATCCGAAGGTGGACTTGCCATCGCGGTTAATGTCGCTGAGTGTTAAACTTATTTCTCTGATTTTTAGGAGCAACGAAATTTTCGCTTTTCCGAAAACCCGTCCCGCTTTCCACTCTATCTTTTGCTCGTCCTTCGTCCTCACAAAAGGATGTCGTTACAATCGGGGCTAAAAGTTCTGTTCTTCTTTTATTTGAAGGATACACGTATTTGTATTCAATAAAAAGTTGTTTTGGTGATTTACTTAAAAAAGCAACTATCTTAGTGGCTGGAAATAATTCTTGTCGTAATCAGACAAATACCTATCAAATAGGGTGTATAAGTCTGACGAGGTAAGACATATAAACAAGTTATCTGCAAGTGTAAAACAAAACTACGCCAATGAATATAAGACCAAACATTATTATTGAAAATAAAGAATTTGATAGCGTTGAAAATTTATATATTATCGACGAATTTTTAAATCCAGAACAATATAATGACGGAAAAATAACTGTAGTTTTTAAAAACTGCAGTTTTACTCATATTAATATTATAAATGAGCAAAGCATACGCTTTAAACAAATTAGTATTTTATTCTCATACTGTTTAATTAAAAGTTTTTATGTACAATCCGTAACCTCAAAAAACATTTCAATTTTATTCACAAACAGTATAGTTTCTGCTAGAATTAATAATAATATTCTTGGTTTTGTTTCATTTACAAATTGTTTAATATATGCACATTTATTTTTAACGAAAATATCACAGTTAAGTATTGTTTATGACGAGAATACAATCAATCTTTTGCAATGGCTAAGATTTTTACGAAAATATAACCTAGATTATAAAGATTATTTAGAAATTAAAATATATGTTTATGAGCATATTGATTTTACTTTTCACATTAGAGAAGTAGATACAAGCAAAATTGGAATCCATAAAAATAGACACTTAAATCGCATACTATATTTTTTGAATGAAAAAGAAAAAGAAGAATTCAAAATTTCACTTCTCATACACTTTTACCCAACTATAAATGACAAAAAAACAAGAATTTTAAATTCTAAATTACATTCCTTAGAATTAAAGGGAAAAGCAAATGGTGAATTAGAAATTGAAAATTGTCAAATTGATAACATTTACTTATTTGAAATGTCATGCGAAAGCAATGCAACTTTTTACAATATCAAACCATATAGAACTTCATCTTCAGAAAACAACTTTCAGATTTCACGTTGTAATCTGGATAAATTTTGGTTTGATAATGTTTTATTCAATGATTACAAAAAAATTTCCTTTTATAGAAATAGATTTTCAAGTACTAGTTTTACTTCCTGCGAATTTCCTAGCAATTATAAAGAATTTAATAAATTTATCACTGTAAAAAACATTCATTATCCTAATTCAAAAGATTATAATTATGAAAAATTAAGATATGAGACTTTTTTGCAAATAAAGAAAACCTTAGAAAATTCAGGTAATTTTTTTGAATCACAAAAGTTCCAGTCTATAACAAATGAATCACTTTTTAAAATTAAATCAATTCCATTTTGGGATAAAGTTATTTTATGGATGAATAGTATTTCAAATGACCATGGTATATCAATAAAAAAACCCTTTATTTTATTAATAATATTCTCAATTATTTTCTACTTACTATATCTTTACTCTTTAAATAGAATTTTTGTTATTAATTCAGAAGTTGATTGGAATTTACTTGGTTATTATTTTTCTTTTTTAGACATTACACATAGAAACGATTTTTTAGTTGAGAGAACTGAATTAAATGGCATGTCACTTTTTATAGATTACTTCAACAAAGTAATTGTGGGGTTTTTCATTTATCAATTCATTGCTTCATTTAGAAAATACGGAAGAAAATAAGAAACCCCTGCAGATAATAACTAAGCTTTCGTTTTGTCTGAAAGACAAGAAATGAAAGCCTGTTGAACGGAACCTCCGGTGGCTTTTTCTCCCCACTTGGTAACTAAAACAGCCTCAGGAAAAGCTACCGGAGGTTTAGTTCAACAGAGGTTTTGCAATAGTGCGGGTTTTTCGCCAAGTTTAACTATTTAGATGTTTCGAAGAGTAGTTTATAATAGAAAGGTTTGGCATTTTAAGCCGCACGATCGCAAAGCCGCAAATTGTTGTAGATAATGGTGACAAAAATTGTGTCATAGAAAACAATATGGAAGTTTTTATAATTATTATACTATTTTTTATCTTCTCATGCGGAAACGATCCACTTGAGAAAAATTATGAGTTAGATTACAATCCAATGAATGAAGTTAATTTGGTTGTGCCAGAAAAACAAGGGTATCAACGAATTGAAATTCCTGGACATATTTTATTTTACGGACACAATAAAGATTTCATAATAGCAAATCAGAAACCTACTGACAGCATTTATAGTAGTGATAACAATCTCACATTTGACAAACAACAAGAAATGATCTTTAATTTAGACGTTTCTAAATTTTGGATTATAACATTAAGAAATGATAGTATTTACGGACCTTTAGATAAAACAGAATACTTTAAAGCACGTAAACTTTTGAAAGTTCCTGATCATTTAAAACTGGATAATTCAACCCAAAGTTTCTACACTGACGGAAAAAGAGAAGACATTCAATATTATAATCCTGATTCTTCAGTAATTGACTTAAAAAATTTAAAAGGAAACTCTGAAAAACACAATATTAAAATCACAAAATAGCACTGCCTTGCTACCGCACGAATTCTTTCGTATGCTTACGAACCTTTAACTCTACTTCAAAATCCCCCTAATCTTATTCGCATTCCGAATCAACTCTTCCAAATACTCATAATTGTCTTTTTCCAAAGCAGATTTAAACTTACGAAGTTGGGTAATATGCTCGTTCAAAACATCCAGCACATTTTCTTTATTCTGACGGAAAATCGGAACCCACATTTCCGGGTGAGATTTCGCTAAACGAACCGTACTTGAAAAACCAGAACTTGCCAATTGGAAAATAGTATCTTCTTCACGCTCTTTTTCCAAAACGGTGTTTGCCAAAGCGTAAGAAGTGATATGCGAGATATGAGAGATATAAGCAGTGTGAATATCGTGACCGTCTGCATCCATGTAAAGCAGATTCATACCTAAAGTTTCTGCAACTTCTTCAACCATTTTCAAAGCGTCTGGCGCAGAATCATCTTGGTCGCAAATAACGCCTGCTCTTCCCGTAAAACTATCTGAAATCGCAGATTGAGGTCCGGAATTTTCTGTTCCCCACATCGGGTGAAAAGCCACGAAACGTTTTCTATTTTTATGTGTATTTGCCGCTTTTACAATTCCACCTTTGGTAGAACCAACGTCCATAACGGTTTGCTGATCATTAACTAAATCTAAAACAGATGGCAACAATTTTCTGGCGGCATCAACTGGAATGGCGAGAATAATTAAATCAGAATTTTGAACCGCGCTTTCTAACGTAGAACCTTCATCGATAATGCCCAGTTCTTTTGCTTCAACTAAATGCTGCTCATTTTGATCGACGCCGTAAACGTAATCGATAAAATGTTTTTCACGTAATTTTAAGGCAATTGACCCACCAATTAAACCAGTTCCGATGATGGTTAATTTCATATGCAGATTTTTATTTGTAAAGTTTGCTTATCTTAATTTTTTAAGACTGTGGAAATTAGATTGTTCTGCACATTTTTCATATGCGACTTCGTATCGTGGATTTTTCTTCGGATAGATTAAGGTGTAACTCGGACAAGGCTTTTTCTGAGCATTACTTTTTTCGAAAACGATATATCCTTTGGTGAGAATACTGTCTTTCAGAAATTTCTCATCCACTTTCCACAATTCCATTTCCTTTTTAAAATCGTCAGAGTAGGTAAATTCTTTTGATAAAGATTCAGCGATCACTCTTGAGTTAGGAAGATATCCACTGCAACTTGCGCCTTTTTTGTTCAGAATAAAAAATACAAGAATAAGTCCGGGAATTAGGCCCAGTAAGAAGAATTTTATTTTTCTCATTTAAAAAATTAAAAGATTGATATCGTGGTAAGTAAGATCGAATCGGTCGCAGATCATTTTTTTAGTATGGCGACCTTTGTACATATAAAGCGATTGCTTCATTTCATTTTTATGGACCAGCATGTTTTCAAAACCGCCTTGGTCATCGTAGTTCAGGAGATAAGACAGGAAAAAATTGGAAATTGCTTTCGTGGTTGTTCTTGGCATTTTCGAAGTTAAATTCGGTAAACCGCAGTGAATAACTCCGTGTTTGATGATATATGGATTTTCCATATCCGTCACTTCGGATGTTTCAATCATTTTTCGATTGTCAATCGTAACATCGATAATAACGCTGCCTTTTTTCATGCCGACCACCATTTCTTCGGTGACAATCGGAACTGCACTTAATTTTGAAAGGGCGCCGATCACTACATCGGCTCTTTTTAAACTCTTGGTTAATTCTTTCGGGTCGATAATAGAAGTTGGCACACGTCCATCAACCATCATGTGCAGACGACGGAGTTTCGATAAAGAATTGTCAAAAACTTTCACACTCGCTCCAAGACCCAAAGCGGCTTTGGTAGCAAATTCTCCAACAATCCCAGCGCCGATCACTACTACTTCCGTAGGACGAACGCCCGTAATTCCACCAAGCATCAATCCATTGGAAAGCGCCAGTAGTTCAGCGGCATAAAGAATAGAGATACTTCCTGCAATTTCACCAATCAATCGTACCAATGACAACTGTTTGTATTCATCAGCGATAAATTCAAAAGCAATAGCATTAATTTTTTTCTCTGCCAGTTTTTTAAAATATTCTTTGTCCCGCAAATTGATTTGTAAAGCTGAAATCAGATAAGTATTCATCTTCAGCATGTCAATTTCTTCGGTAGTTGGCGGATTAATTTTTAAAACTAAATCCTGTTCGTAGGCTTCTTGTGGATTTTGAGTGATTTTTGCTCCAGATTCAGAATACTGAAAATCGCTGAAAAAGGATCCTTCACCAGCTCCGGCTTCTACAATAATATGATGTCCGTTGGCCACCAAAACCTGCACTGCGTCTGGCGTGATACACGTTCTTCGCTCGTTAAGACAAGTCTCTTTTGGAACTCCTATACTGAATTGTTTTCCCTTTTTTACGATTTCTAATTTCTCTTCTTGCGGAAGTAAATCTCTTTCGGAAAATGGGGTAAAAACGTGGGTATGACTCATTTTATAAGTTTTGATAAATAGCGACTAATCCAAAAGAATCAGTGGACAAATATACGATGATTTGATTATTAATGCGGTAAATTCTAGCGGAAGTTGATGATGCGGTATTCACCATCGTTCTCAATGCTCATTTCATGATGTGGGAAATGCGCAAGTTCTTCTTCGTAAACTTCAGGCCACTCGATGATGCACAGAAAAGCGTTATCCAGGTATTCATGAATACCAATATCTTCAACTTCATTTGCAGATTTCATGCGGTATAGATCGAAATGAAAAACATTTCCTTTCGGCGTATTGTATTCATTTACAATCGCGTAAGTAGGAGAGGAGACTTCATCTTGGCTGCCCAGGTTTTTCAACAGAAACTGGCTAAACGTTGTTTTTCCGGCACCGAGATTTCCTTTTAACAGAAGAATATTGTGTTGAAGGTGCGGAAGAATTTCGTTAATAACCGTCTGCCAATCGTCTAATTTATTAATTTTGAATTCCATTTCTATTTATAAATTTCAATCATAATTTCGCCATCTTCGGTAATCGCTCCACGATACATTCCGGCAGTATTGAAAGGCATTGCTATATTTCCATCCTTATCTAAAGCGATCAAGCCACCATCACCGCCCATTTTTTCAATCTCATCGATGGTTTCCTGCGCAGCAGTTCTAACGTCTTTATTCTGATATTCCATTTTTGCTGCAATCGTTCTTGCCGCTGTAGCGCGGATAAAATATTCTCCCCAACCTGTGGCGGAAATTCCGACTTGAGAATCAGCATAAGTTCCGGCCCCAATAATTGGAGCATCTCCAATTCTACCGTATTTTTTATTGGTCATTCCTCCCGTGGAAGTTCCGGCCGTAATGTTTCCGTTTTTATCTAAAGCAACTGCACCAACGGTCCCGAATTTTTGGTCGATCTCGTAAGATTCTGGTAGCGTATTTTGGGAGACTTTTTTATTTGTCTTCGACTGCTCTTTTTGCTTCAGTTTTTGCAAACCTTCCCAACGGTCTTTGGTCCAGAAATACTTTGGATCAACAATTTCTAAGTTTTGTTCTTTTGCAAACTGTTCTGCGCCAACTCCTGACAGCATTACATGTTCTGATTTTTGCATGACCGCAATCGCAGTTTTAATTGGATTTTTAATGGTATGAACTCCAGCAATTGCTCCCGCTGATTTGTCTTTTCCGTACATAATGGAAGCATCGAGTTCGTTTGTTCCATCAGCAGTGAAAACGGCTCCTTTGCCCGCATTGAATAAAGGCGAATCTTCCATGATCATAATGGAAGCGGCAACGGCATCGATGGACGTATTTCCTTTCTGAATTTCTGCATATCCAGCTTTTAGGGCTTCTGTCAATTTTGCTTTGTATGCGTTTTCTTTTTCGGTCGTCATGTTGGATTTCAGAATCGTTCCGGCACCGCCGTGGATCACAAGAACGTATTTTTTTTGAGCCGACATCATCAGTGAAAAAGTAACGATGGAAGCGAGTAGGAGTTTTTTCATTTGTAAAAGAAATTGTTGGTCAAATTTATTGAATTTTTTTTAGCATAACATTAATATCGTATCGTAAAATCAAGAAAATGAATTCGCCTTTTGTGCGCAGATTTGACTATGTCGAAGTTGCTTTTCAGGAATTTACTGAGATAGATGCCTTAATAAAAATTGTATTATTATCAGTTCTGAAATTTACAACTTTCATTTCATGGCTCTTCCTACTTTTTACTTGGCTCTTCCCCTGCGTAAGGGATCGCAATGAAAAGCCCGGAAGGAGGCGCGATCCGCCTCGGCGGAGAGCGTCGACTGAGGACTTGTAATGTAGAGCCCGACCCGAGCTGCTGGAAAACTGTGCAGTTTGTTGGTAAGTTTTGGCGAGGGATACGCCCGAATCTATAAGGAAATGAAAAACATATTTCCTATTTTTACCGAATGATTTCTAAGCAAACAATCGATCAAATATTTTCTGCCGTTCGGGTCGAGGAAATCGTTGGTGAATATGTACAACTCAAACGGGCGGGCTCTAATTTTAAGGGTTTAAGTCCGTTTCACGATGAGAAATCACCCAGTTTTGTCGTTTCTCCAAGCAAGCAGATTTGGAAAGATTTCTCTTCTGGAAAAGGGGGAACAGCCATTTCATTTTTAATGGAAATTGAAAATTTCACTTATCCAGAAGCACTTCGACATGCTGCACAGAAGTACGGAATTGAAATAGAAGAAGATAAACGGGAGTTTACTGAGGAGCAAAAGCAAGCGCAAACCGACAAAGAATTGCTCTATAAAATACATGAGATTGCGAATGATTATTTTCAGGAGCAAATGTTTGAAACTGAAGAGGGAAGGACCATTGCTTATTCTTATTTTAAAGAACGTGAACTTCGGGACGATATTATTAAAAAATTCCATTTGGGATATTCGCCGGAACAGCGAAACGCCTTTACCGAATTTGCTTTAAATAAAGGATATTCCAAAGAAATTCTGGAAAAATCAGGGCTTTCTATTTTCCCTGAAAATGCACCGAATGGAATCGACCGTTTTCGGGAAAGGGTTCTATTTCCGATTCATAGTTTCTCGGGCCGAGTTTTAGGTTTTGGCGCCAGAATTCTGAAGAACAATATTAAAACGGCGAAATATCTGAATTCTCCGGAAACAGAAATTTATCATAAATCCAGTGTTCTTTATGGTTTAAGTCAAGGAAAGCAAGCCATTTCTAAAGCAAACCTTTGTCTCTTAGTGGAAGGTTATATGGATGTAATCGCGCTGCATCAGAGTGGTATTGAAAATGTGGTTGCGAGTTCTGGAACAGCATTAACAGTTGATCAAATTAAACTGATCAAGCGTTTGACGGAAAATGTAACCATTCTTTTTGATGGTGATCCGGCCGGAATTAAAGCGAGTTTTAGAAGCATCGATTTATTGCTCGCCGAAGAAATGAATATTCGTATTCTGCTTTTCCCTGATGGCGACGATCCTGATTCGTTCTCCAGAAAACATCCACAGCAATATGTAGAGGATTTTATTAAAAATCAGGCAAAAGACTTCATCGATTTCAAGGCTGAAATTTTATTGAAAGAAGCTGGTGATGATCCGATTAAAAAAGCAGAAGCAATTCGCGACATTATCAAGTCGGTCGCATTTGTAAAGAATGCTCTGAAGCAGGAAGTTTACCTAAAAGAAGTCGCGAATAAATTTGGAATTTCAGAACAATCTCTTTTTAATGAACTGAATGTTCAAAAGCAGATTCAAACCAAACAATTTTCGCCGCAATACAGGCAGGAACCGCAAGAAAGACCAAAGATGGAAGTTGTTCCAGCCGATCTTCCGAAGGTTAATCCGCTTATCATTTTAGAAGAGAAGTTGGTGGAACTCATGTTGAAATATGGAGACTTAATTGTGGAGCGTACTGACGATGAAAACAAGCAGTACCAAACTACGGTTATTGAAGAGATCATCGGCCATTTAGATGAAGATCAATATGAGGTTCAATCGTCTTTAAATCAAAGTATTATCAATGAAATTAAAGAAGGGATTTCAGAAAAGAGCCTGCGTTCTGGTAATTTTTTTCTAACCTTAATGGATGCGGATATTACTCAGAAAGTTGCTAATGTTCTGCTCGATCCTTATGAATTAAGCAATTGGGAAAAGCATCAGATTTTCTTTAGTAAGGAGGAAGATGTTGTTCCTAAAATTGTTCAGGATGTTATTTTTAGACATAAACGAGAATACGTAATGAAATTGATGGGAGAACTGAAATTAAAATTGTCGGAATCTGAAAATAACGACGAGCTTTATAAAACAATGATGAACCTGACTCAATTAAAAAAAGATATCGACCAGAAATTGTTTAGGGTTTTATGATGGTTGGACCAATGGAATTCAGGAAAAATTTTCTAAATTTGATTAAACTTTAAAAATGGATATTTCTGTAAACTTACCATTCGAGCAACTTTTAGTAATGATCAATCAATTAAATGCTAAAGAAAAACAGACGATTGCGAAATTGTTATTAGAAGAAACTGAGCTTTCGGAAGAGCAATGGAAAGAGGCCTTTAGACGAAAGAAAGATTTCGAAAATGGTAAAATTTCTACTGAGAGCTGGAATAGTTTGAAAAAGCGAATTTTAAATTGAGTTACGAAATTATTTTTTTACAACCTGCTGCAGAAGAATTAGAGGCGGCAGTTAGTTGGTATGAAGATAAAAGAAGTGGATTAGGATTTGATTTTATTGAAGAAGTTGAAGAATATTTGAATTTGATTCAAGACAATCCATATCTTTTTGAAGAATATAAAAATAGATCGAATTTGCACAAAGTTGCCTTAATCCGATTTCCATCCTCAATAATTTACTGGATTGCAGAACAGGAAAAAATCGTTTATATTGATGCTGTTTTCCATTCTAAAAGAAATCCGAAATTTAAGTGACAGAATGGCTAAATTCACGAAAAGGTATAAACTTTGAGCAAATTTAAATAAGAATAATACAAAAATATAAAATGGATATTAAAAAAGATTTCAGAGATTTCTCTGTAAAACATTTAGGAAATAGCGGATTGGCAACGGATCAATATATGGGAATGTATGGCCCGACCAATCTTACGCCTTATATCATGGAAGAGAGAAGATTAAACGTTACTCAAATGGATGTTTTTTCGCGTTTGATGATGGATCGAATTATTTTCTTGGGAACAGGAATCGATGATCAGGTAGCTAATATTATTACGGCTCAGTTGCTTTTCTTAGAAAGTTCTGATTCGTCGAAAGACATCCAAATTTACATTAACTCTCCAGGTGGAAGCGTTTATGCAGGATTGGGTATTTATGACACGATGCAAATTATTAAGCCAGATGTTGCGACAATCTGTACAGGTATTGCTGCTTCAATGGGAGCTGTTCTTTTGGTCGCTGGTGAGAAAGGAAAACGTTCAGCTTTGAAACATTCAAGAGTGATGATTCACCAACCAAGCGGTGGTGCACAAGGTGTGGCTTCTGACATGGAAATCAACTTGCGTGAAATGTTGAAATTGAAAAAGGAATTATACGATATCATTTCTGAACATTCTGGACAAACTTACGAATGGGTAGAAAAAGCGTCTGATAGAGATTATTGGATGACCTCTTCGGAAGCGAAAGATTTCGGAATGGTTGATGAAGTTCTCGCCAGAAAAGTAGAAAAGAAATAATTTTCTTTCATGCTAAAAATAAAAATGCGTTTCAGAAATGAAACGCATTTTTATTTGTATAAGATCAGTTGATCAGATATAAGTAAAAGTCCCTCTCTTTTGGAAAGGGATTTAGGGTGAGGATCTTAGTTATTAAATCCCTCAATAATTTTAGAAAAATCATCTACTTTCAAAGCAGCACCGCCGATTAAACCACCGTCGATATCTGGTTGAGAAAATATTTCTTTCGCGTTATCTGGTTTTACAGAACCCCCGTATAAAATTGAAATTTCGTCAGCGACTTCTTTTCCATATTTGTCAGCAATTAAACTTCTGATATGGGCGTGAATTTCCTGTGCCTGTTCCGGAGAAGCAGTTTCGCCTGTTCCGATCGCCCAAACAGGTTCATAAGCAATTACCACTTTTTTAATTTCTTCTGCACTTAAAGTGAAAAGAGCAACTTCGGTTTGGTTTTTTACCACTTCGAAATGTTTGCCTGATTTTCTTTGCTCTAAAGTTTCACCATTACAGTAAATTGGCGTTAAACCTTTGTCCAAGGCTAATTTCACTTTTAAATTACAGTGAGCATCAGTTTCACCGTGGTATTGTCTTCTCTCACTATGACCAATCAAAGTTCCCATTGCGTGAATGGATTCCAGCATATCAGCTGAAATTTCTCCGGTATAAGCGCCACTTTCATATTCGCTCATGTCTTGGGAGAAAACGCCGATTTCATTGTTTGAAAAAACATCTTTGGCCATCATTAAATACATTGCTGGCGGTGCAATCCAAACTTCACAATTGGTACTGTTGTTCTTTTTATAGTCCAATAATTGAAACATTAGTTGTTGTGCTTCAATTACATTTTTATTCATTTTCCAGTTTCCTGCAACGATATTCTTTCTCATTTTCAAAGATTTAATTAAGTTTCCAAATAGTTTTTAAAAGCGTGTAGAATAGATGTTCTCGCTCTGATACTTCTTCATCTGCTTTGATCAAAGTCTTCGCAAACTGTACGAAAGATTTTCTTTCTTCTGGCGTTGAATCATCTAAAAAACAGTGGGCGTGAAATTCGAAATGATCTTTCCATTCTTCAGCTTGTAAAACAGCAATTGCGTCAAGCTCATTGTCTAAATTAATTTTGAAGGGAAATTCGTCCGCAAGATATTGTTGAATAAGCATTCCTTCTGCGGGCGCAAATTCGCCATCAACTGCGGAAAGGATCATCAGTAGGTGATAACCTGCAATTGATTTATTAGATTTGTGTTGATTTTGATTCATTATCTTTTATTTTTTTTGTTTAATATAATCTTCCGCCGAGCGTTTATCTACGATTTTTCCTTTTTCTAAAGTCAGCACGAAAGGGTTACTTCTGGCAATTGTTTTAATCGCCGTTCCATCCATTACTGCATTATTAATAGTCTTAAAAGTTTTGGGATCTGTAGAAACTCCTAAAATTAAAGCATCTTTTTGCTGACTTAACTTGGCTTCTGCTTGCGCTAAAACATTGATGTTGGCATTTTTTGGATCGTATGCGAAAATCAATACAGCTTTTGGAGCTTTCAGAATTTCATCGGTCAAATCGACCCCATCCGTAGTTTCTGGTTTGAACTTAGAAATCTCTGACTCGTAGCCTTGCTTAATTAATTTTGAGGTCGTTTTTCCTTCCTCGATCGTCCAGGGTGAACCTTCTTCCCAATACTTTTTATCGTTTACATAATCGTCCTGATTCACTTCTAAAACTTCTCCTGTCTTTTCATTTTTAAGAGAGTAATAAGTTTTAAATACAGATGGATCTTTATCGATATTTTGCTTCTCGACGTTTAAGTCTGTGCCAATTTTATAATCTCTAAAGTCTATTACCGGTTCATGAGTAATTCCCCAGTTAATCACGAAAATCATAGTCATAAAAGCAAAAGCAGAAAAATATTTCTTGAAATTGGTTTTATCTTCTGGCTCATTAAATTCATTTCGGTAAAGAAAATAAACAATCAGTAGTCCGATTAATAAAACAATGTCTTTCCAGAAGCTTTGCCAAGGTTCCATTTTTAAAGCGTCACCGAAACAACCGCAATCGGTTACCACATTAAAGTAGGCCGAATAAAAAGTTAGGAAGGCAAAAAATATACATAACGCAATGAGCATCGACAATGTAAATTTCAGCTGAGTTTTAATGAGTAAGAAAAATCCGAAAACCATCTCAAAGACGACCACGATTACTGCCAATATCAGTGCTTGTTTTTCTAAGAATGGAATATTAAAAACGGAAGGTGAAAAGTATTCCTCTAATTTAAAAGAGAATCCAACTGGATCAACGCCTTTTACAAAACCAGAAATGATGAAAATGAGCGCAAGAATAATTCGGAGTATATTTTTCAACATTTTGTATTAAATTATAGTAGGTTTAAAAACTTCTTTTTCTTCAGAAAACTTAATCAGACAGAAGACTGCATAATTAAGCATATCAAAATAATTGGCGTCAACACCTTCTGAAACTAAAGTTGCACCGGCGTTATCTTCGATTTGTTTTGTTCTCAAAACTTTCTGATAAATCAAATCGGTGATGGAAGAAATTCGCATTTCACGCCAAGCTTCACCATAATCGTGATTTTTCCGAAGCATTAGCTCTTTTGCTTCAAAAGCAAATCGGTCATACATCTCCAAAATTTCATTCCGATCCTGTTTAAAATCATCTGCAAAACCTTTCTCTAACTGGATCAAACCAATAATAGAGTAGTTTACAATTGCGATGAAATTTTCCTCTTCAGACTCGCCAACTTTAGAAACTCCCGTTGTTTGAAAATTTCTTAAGCTTTTAACTTTAATGAAAATTTGGTCGGTCAAAGAAGAAGTACGTAAAACGCGGAAAGAAGCGCCGTAATCCGACAGTTTATTACTG
Source organism: Flavobacteriales bacterium UBA5040 (assembly GCA_002415135.1). Classification (GTDB taxonomy): domain Bacteria; phylum Bacteroidota; class Bacteroidia; order Flavobacteriales; family Weeksellaceae; genus Kaistella. The sequence continues at coordinate 24,954 of DIBY01000018.1, forward strand.
AATAATTCACGGCAGACCTGAATAACTTCGTCGAACTGTTTTGATGTTTTTTGCATAAGATTTCTAAACTTTTCAAAGATAAGAATTTCGTTTGAGAGTTATCGGCTGATAGTTGGTAGAAATTGTATTTTTGTCGAATGAAGGCCAATATTTCCAACTCACGATCGAATCCGTTTTCAACCATGAATTGTCGTGGTCAATTGATCGATTTATCGGAACCGAAAATCATGGGTATTCTCAATGTTACGCCGGATTCTTTTTCGGATGGCGGACAATTTAACAATGAAAATGATGCACTTCATCAGGTTGAAAAGATGATCAGTGAAGGTGCGTCAATGATTGATATCGGTGCACAATCAACCAGACCAAAAGCGCAACTTCTTTCAGCAGAGCAAGAAATAAGTAGATTAGGAAGTTTAATTTCCAAAATCAAAAAAGAATTTCCTCAGATTTTGATTTCTTTAGACAGCTTTTATTCAGAAACAGTACAGTTTGGTTTCGATCAAGGAATCGATCTGGTAAATGATATTTCGGGCGGAATGTTTGACTATGAAATGTTTGAGACGGTCGCGAAAACTCAGCTTCCGTACATTTTAATGCATATCAATCCGACTTATGATTCAATGCATGACAAGTTGATCGATGAAGATGTCATTTTAAAAATGAATTATTATTTTTCTAAAAAGATTCAAAAATTAAGAAATCTCGGAATTAAAGATATTATTCTGGATCCAGGTTTTGGGTTTGGGAAAACGGTGGAGCAGAATCATCAAGTGATTGAAGAACTCGACATGATCAGTTTTGGAGAATATCCTTTACTGGTCGGTATTTCCCGAAAATCTTTTATTTATAAACCTTTAGGGAAATCACCTTTAGATATTGAAACAGAAACGCAGAAACTTCATTTAAAAGTTTTGGAAAAAGGAGCGAAAATTCTCCGTGTTCATGATGTTTTAGCAGCGAGGCAAACTATTGATTTGTTTCTGCAAACTCAATAGTTATTAAAAATGTTTTTTCAGAAAAGTTTTCGGCAAGCTAGATTTTACTTTTTCAAAACACTTTCAAAAGGTCGATTTTGTCAGACTGAGCTTGTCGAAGTTTCATCGAAGATTTTGTCGATTATTAATTTAAGCCAGACAATTTCTCAGCGTATTCTTCAGCAAACTGTTTTCGGTCTTCCTCTAATTTTTCTAAATTATTGGGCAATAGGTAATTAAAAAGAACCTTTTCTTCATCATCTAAAAAGATGATTTCTTTCTCCTCTGCATCGATCATCTGAGCGAAAATTTCCCACATCGAAGTGTCTTTCATTTTCAACAATTCAAAAAATGAGCTTGCTTTAATCTGTATATTTTTCATTTCTAAAATCCTAAAAAATTGAGTTTTAACTGTATTGCGAAATTTTCTTTGAAAGTTGGCGTCGCGTAATATCCAACGCGATAAAAGAAACCTAAATTAAAGGGACTTCCTAAAAAGTTATTGGCTTCTAATCCGATTTCCTGATAAAAGTGATTCAGTTTTTCAAACTCGAAATCGTGAATTGCCGTGTTTTTCATGTCGCCGGTAATTCCTCTGTAAACCATATCAAAACTAGAAATCTTCTTTCCAAACGTGCTGAAATAGAATGGAACCCGGTGCGTTAAATAATAACCTACAAATTTGTCATTGTAATATTTACCACCTTCCATCGTGGCAAAACCAAGGTAAGAAGTTAGGTTGAAATTTAGTGAGCTTTCGCCATTTCCTAAACCATTAACTGCAAATTGATTCCAGATAGGCGCGTCACCCGTGACAAAACCTGTATAAACACGAACGCCAGTAACACCGATTTTGGTCTTGAAACTGTGCTGCATTAAAAAGTCAAATCTGCTGAAATTGAAGTCTCCGCCCAAAGTTTTTATTCCTTGTTCATAATTGAAATAAAATTCCGGATAATTCTGTTCATAAGTTAATTTCCCAGATGGCGTCATCATCGTTTTAGAATTCGGTGAATATTTCAATGTCAGTTGCGTTGCGAAGTTTTCAAATTTATTGCCGAGATTATTGAAGTTATAATCAAATTTTGCTTCTTCACGATTTCTTTTTGCAGAAACTCTTAGCGTTAATGCATCTGTTAAATCATTTTCATAAGAGACTTTAAAACCTTCAAAATGATAAAAATTATCGTTGTTAAGATCAACTCCAGAGTTGTTGATCTGCATTTTAAAGTTCCAGAGATCTTCATTAAATCTACCGGCTGCATCGACATCATTATAATATTCAGCTCGGAAAAAGGAGGTTTTTTCTAATGTAGTTTTAATGTCGATTCCAGCGCCATATTTCAAAGCGGCATCTTTAAATCCATAACCAATGTAAGCATCAGGAGAAATGTACTTGTTAAATTTCTCATTCATTTTTGCCGCGACCCCAACTCTTATTCCTTCGTATTGATTATATTTTAATAATGAAAGCGCATCAAAATCAACATTTCCAACTCTGATCTTTCCTTTCAGAAATCCTGTTACAACATTTAGCTTTTGATCAAGATTGTATTTTTTTCCAACGCTGTCGATCTTGGTGTAAGTCATTTTTTCACGCGTCGTTAGCGAATCGGTTCTATATTCATCAAGAATATCACCATCAGAATTTTTCACAGACATCGAATAGCCAGCAAAATCTTTTTTCTTCTCTTCAATAGATGTTTTAAAATCAAAATAGTCAGCCATAATGAAAATATAATTTCCAAATTTTTGCTTCAATTTTTCGTCGGAATCATCTTTATTCTTTTTGTCCGTTTTCTTTTCATTAAAAACGGTTGAACTCGTTTTAATCTTCAAGTTTTCCTTTAAAAGGAACCACTTATTATCGATGGGTTTCCAAATACTGGTAATAGAACCTTCGCTTTTTTTCTTGCTGTTGCTCTCGATTTTTTTCAAACCATAAGTATCTGCGTCGACATAGATATAACCATTGAATTTTCGCTTCTGAATAGGATTTTTATAATCGGCTTGTCGAAATCTGATGACATAATTTTTTCGACCTTCGATCTCAATACTGTCCGTTAAAAAGTAACGATAAAGCGTGCGGTTTTCCAATTGAATTTCTTTCGGAATTTTATTTCTGTTCGAACGCAAAGCCAACATTTCATAAACAGGCTCTTTTAAACCCGCCACACGATTATCTAAAATATTAATCTTTTCGCCGTATTTATTGGAGTATAAAAATTCTGAAGCTCGTTCCCACAGAAATAATTTACTGGTAGTCATCAGTTTCATCACATTCAAACTTTCGATAGAATCTTTCTTTTTTTCCGCAGATTGCACCGCTTTTGGAAGTAAACTCAATGAATCTAAACGGTGATTCAAATATTGATTGTATTGTTTAATACTATCTTCATCGAAATCGAAAGAAATTTTCTCGTAGGATTTAAAAGAATAAGAATCTAAACTGTATGGTGAATTATCTTTAAAACGATCATTCACTTTTTGTAAAATAGCCAAAGCGAGGGGATCACTTTTATCCGAAATGATCACACCTTCAATTGATTGCGTTTTAGGATCAGTTTGAGCCAGACTCAATTCCATCACTTTGTCAACAACTACTTCATCATCATAGTAACCAGCAGCTTTAACATCAACTTTATCACATTTTGTTTTGAAGGTTAAAGTTCCGGCAGCATTGGTTTGACCCAAAAGTTTTCCGTTGCAAAGAACAGATGCATTAGGAATTGGAGTTCTTTCTCCTGTTTTTATAACGGTGATTTTTGACTGACCAAAAGCAAAAAGGCCAAGAAATAAGAAGACAATCGAAATGTGTTTTTTCATAGAAAACAAAAGTATTCAAAAAAATCAAAGATTCAGCGTTAGATATCATTTAGTTACTGTTTTCTGCATTAAATTTCGGTCATAGCTTTTAGCAATAACATCGTTTAAAATGAAATAATTTGTACTTTAGTTCAATGAAAAAAATCTTTATTCTTGGAATTATTTTACTGAATGTTTCTGTTTTCTCCCAAACCAAAGGATTGACCGATGACGGGAAAGAAGTGTTGTTGTTTGACAATGGAACCTGGAAGTTTGTGAATGAAAGTGACGCGAAAAGTTTAGAAACCATTTCTACCAATGATTTTCTTTTTAAGAAAAGTAAAGATGCGGGCTTTTTGATGAGAAGTAAAAAATTAGACATGGGCCTTTATTTCAATCCTCCTGAATGGAAAGTTTCACCCGAAAAAGTGAGTCCATATGTGGAGTATATGTTCCGCGCCAATACCGAAGATCAAATTATTGGTTTTCTGATCACGGAAAAAGTACAAGTTCCGACCTTGAAAAATCTAAGAGATATTTTATTGATCGGTGTTCAGAAAAATGCTGATTTTTTCCGCTTAAAAGAATCTGAATACCGTACAGTAAACGGTTTGAAAGTTTTATATATCCGGTACATTGCCAATACGAAAGGTTTAGATTTCGAATACGCAGGCAATTATTATCTGAATGATCTGGGATATTGTGGCGTCGTCGCATTTTCTCCGCAAAACAGCTTTGAAAAAAACTCTGTTAAAATTCATGAATTCTTAAACGGAATCTCTAGTGCAAAAAAAGATGAACGTACGGAAGCTATTCAATATTCAGCGCCGCCACCTCCGATGAAATCTAAGAAATAAGAGCTAGGAGATTCTTCCCCATTTATTTTTGCCTTTGTATTGCTTGGCGTAATAGGTTCGCAACTCAAAATTGTCAGGATGCTCTAAATGTGGATCGTTTTCAAGTAATTTTTCTACGGTTCCTTTGGCGACTTTAATTATTTTTCCATCAGCAATGAGATCTAATTTTTTAAAATCAACCACGCCACTTTGTTGGGTTCCCAGAATATCTCCGGGACCGCGAAGTTTCATATCGACTTCTGAAATTTTAAAACCGTCGTTGGTTTCGACCATGGTTTTCATTCGCGTTCGGCTGTCACTGGAAAGTTTATCGGATGTTACCAGAATGCAATAGCTCTGTTCGGCACCACGGCCAACTCGTCCACGAAGTTGATGAAGTTGTGACAACCCAAATCGTTCGGCACTTTCAATGATCATAACTGAAGCATTCGGAACGTTTACGCCAACTTCTATAACGGTAGTGGCAACCATAATATGGGCTTTTCCGGAAGCGAAATATTGCATTGCTGCTTCTTTCTCAGCAGGTTTCATTCTACCGTGCAGCATGGTCACATTGAAACCTTCGTAAAATTCTAAAATATGGTCAAAATTTTCGAGTAGGTTTTTGTAATCTAAAGTTTCTGATTCTTCAATTAAAGGATAAACGAAATAAATCTGTCGGCCTTTTTCAATTTCTTCTTTTGCAAATCTGAAAATTGTTAACCGGTCTTTTTCACGCCGGTGAGCAGTGATAATTGCTTTCCGTCCCACAGGTAATTCATCGATTACCGAAACGTCTAAATCGCTGTAGAAACTCATGGCCAAAGTCCGTGGAATCGGTGTTGCAGTCATGACGAGAATGTGTGGAGCTATTTTATTCTTCGCCCATAATTTGGCTCTTTGAGCAACGCCAAAACGATGTTGTTCGTCAATAATCGCGAGTCCTAAATTTTTAAATTGTACAATATCTTCTAAAACGGCGTGCGTTCCGATCAAAATAGAAAGTTCACCTGAAAGAAGTTCCTGATGAATAATTTTTCGATCTGAAGTTTTGGTAGAACCCGTTAACAATCGGACTTTAATATTTGTTTGTGCTAAAAGTTCCTGAATAGAATTAAAATGCTGTTGCGCTAATATTTCAGTTGGTGCCATTAGACAACTTTGAAAATCGTTATCAAGCGCTATTAACATTGACAAAAGGGCAACCATCGTTTTTCCCGAACCTACATCACCTTGAAGCAGCCGATTCATCTGAATCGGTTTTTTCATATCGGTGCGAATTTCCTTTAAAACTCTTTTCTGAGCATTGGTCAGTTCAAACGGAATATAATTGTTGTAAAACTGATTAAAATTTTCGCTGATTTTAGGAAATGGATTGCCGACTACGGAGGCTTTGTGATGTTGCTTCTTCAAACCATAACCTAATTGAAAGAAAAAGGCTTCTTCGAACTTGACACGGTTTTCAGAATGTTGAAAATGAACCAGATCTTTAGGAAAATGAATATTGTATAAAGCAGGAATTCTGCCGATTAAATTTAAACTTTTCATTAAAGAATCAGGAAGGTTTTCTGAAACTAAATTGGGTAAGTTTTTAACAATATCTGCAGTTATCGTTTGAAAGAACTTGTTGTTGAGTCCACGTTTTGCCAGTTTTTCAGTTCCAGGATAAATGGGTAAAAGTGTTCCGTACAGCGCTTTCTTTTCATCAACTTCAATTTCGGGATGCGGCATTGAAAATAATCCATTGAATTCATTGATCTTACCGAAGACGAAAATTTCCTGGTTTAAAGGAATTTGCTCTTTCATCCACTTTGAATACCGGAACCAAACCAGTTCCAGCGTTCCCGAATCATCCCGGAATTTAGCGGTTAATCTCTTCTGACCTTTTCCATAAGCCACTTCTTGGATATCGGTTATTCTTCCTTTCAACTGAATTTCAGCCTCAAGATCTCCTTTTAAATTTCCGATTTTATGAACAATACTTTTATCAATATACCGCAAAGGGTAGAAGGTCAGAAAATCTTCCACGGTTGTAAATCCTAAAACATTTTTAATGAATTTGGCGCGTTCGGGACCGATTCCCTTCAAAAATTCAATGGAAGTTTCTAAAGTCAAAAGTGATTGATCAGAGGTTTCATGAGAAAGAGCGAATTTCGTTAAAATAAAAAAGACTTCCAAAATTTAATTGAAAGTCTTTGATTTTTGTAGTTGAAACCGAATTATTAATCTTTAATGCTGGACCTAAATTTCTTCTGATAGCTTTCCCAACCTTCACGCGTATTGATTTTCTTGTACTCGTTAGCGGCAATGAAAGGAATGTAAGGTTCTAATTCTTTTGCGGTCAAAGCTCCTTGAAGAATCGTTATTGGATTTCCACTTTCGTCTAGGAAAACAGCTGATGGAATCGCATTAACATTCATATATTTCGTAAAATCGTGCATTGAATTTTTTTTCTTTCCCGCAGCAAAATCTGAATTGGTAAATGTTCTGCCAAATACCGTAACATTTTCTTGCCCTTCTGCATTAAATTTTACGGGATAATAGTTGTCATTTAGATAAGCAGCAATCATCGGTTGGTTGTAGGTGTTTTTGTCCATCACCTTGCACGGAGCACACCAATCGGTGTAGAAGTTGATCAATATTTTTTTCGGAACTGTTTTTTGAGCTTCAATCGCTTGCTCCAAATTCATCCAGTTGACTTGCGACGAAGCCAGAAAGGTTATGAACAGCGAAAATAAAAGAGTAATTTTTTTCATCTTACGTTTGATGGCTAAAGTCGTACCAAGTTAAAGATTATCTAACTTCTTGCATCAATTTTTTAACTAACGGTGAAATTATTATTAGAACAATCCCAGCAATCACCGCGTACAAACCTAAATCTTTATAGCCTGAAGTATAAGCCTGCAATTTTTCTATGTTCGAAGCGCCCTTACGTGCTGTCGCCATATTAGCGCCAATAAGTCCGGCCACATATTGTCCATAAGCAGAAGCTAGAAACCACATTCCCATCATCATTCCCTGTAACTTCTGGGTAGAAAGTTTCGTCATGATCGATAGTCCGATTGGTGACAGGCACATTTCTCCAAGGGTGATAATGAATAAGGCGATGGTAAACAAACTTAGAGAGGTAACACCAGCTACATTTGCGAAAAATTTAGTTGCATAAATCGCATAAAAACCAAGACCCAGAAATACGAAACCTAAACCAAATTTAATAATCGTGTTGGGTTCTAATTTCTTTTTGCTTAACCAAATCCAAAGCAAACCAATTGGTACCGCAACCAGTAAAATAAAGAACGCACCTCCAGAATTATTAACACCGTTTGGATCTAAGCCGAGCAAGTCATTATTTAAATTGTGAGCAGCGAAAATACTTAGGGAGCCGCCACTTTGCTCATAAATTCCCCAAAATACAATTGAGAAAAGGATGAAAATCAGGGCTGCAAAAAGTTTATTTCTTTCTGGCTTATTGACTTTAGACATTTCATAAAATAAATAAATCAGTGTTAGTGGACCGACAACGTACATGAAATAATCGGTGTATTCTGTTTTGGCAACCATCACCATGATCATCGGAATGAAAATCAGAGATAGCGCGTAAACAGCGTATTCTTTCCATTTTTCCATGTCGACTTCTTCGCCAGTCTTTAATGTTTTTTTAGGCTGAAGTCCGATTGGACCTAAACTTCTTTGCGTAAACACAAAATTAATTAAACTGATCACCATTACAACTGCAGCTAAACCAAAAGCAACATTCCAGTGCAATCCTTCTGGGATCAAATGCGAAAGTAACTCGCCTTTTCCGATAGCGATACAAAGATATCCACCGAGTAAAGCACCTAAATTAATTCCGGCATAGAAGAGGGAGAAACCTGCGTCTGTACGGTTATCACCTTTTTTATATAGCTTTCCAACCATAGTGGAAATATTAGGTTTAAAGAAACCTGTTCCTACAACGGTAAAAGAAATCCCGATGAAAAAGTAATCATGCGGATTCGCTGCTAAGATCATACTTCCGATGATCATTAGAAATCCACCCCAGAATAAAGATTTGCGGAAACCTAAAATTTTATCTGCGAACAATCCTCCCACAAAAGTAAATGCGTAGACAAAAGCTTGCGTAGCTCCATATTGAAGATTGGCTTCTTTCTCCGCGAGATTTAATTGTGAAATCATAAAGAAGACCAGCATTCCGCGCATTCCGTAGAAACAAAAACGTTCCCACATTTCCGAGAAAAAGAGGGACCAAATCTGTTTCGGATATTTACCTTTAAAATCCTGAATTTGTTCGAGTGTAAGGTTCATAAGTACTGAGTAATTAGCAATGAATAATTTGAAGTGCTGAACAAATATTTATAATTAACATTTCATAGAAGAAAAATCAGCATTTATAAATTTTGGACAAACGAAAATAGAAAAAACCACCGAGTTATCGATGGTTTTTGTGATTTTATTTAATGTCTAGTCCTGAAATAGCGATACACAAAAAAGAATCGTTATGAAAGAACATTTAGAAACGCTTTATACAAAGCGCACCCAGAAAGATTACAGTTTGAGTTTAAAACTTCAAATCGTAAAAGAAATTGAATCTGGAGAGGAATCGACGCATTCAGCTTGCCGAAAATATGGTATCCAGGCAAGAAGCACCATCGTTTCTTGGCTCAGAAAATATGGTAACTTTGATTGGGAAAACCAAACACCTAGTAATATGGCAAAGACACCAGAACAACGCATTATGGAATTGGAAGCCGAAGTTAATGTGCTGAAAAAACAGAAAAAATTTTTAGAAAGACAGGCTTATGTTGCCGATAAAAAGGCAATATTTTTCGATATGATGATTAATCTGGCGGAGAGCGAATATAAGATTGATATCAGAAAAAATTTACCACCCGAACAATCGATTACTTCCGCAGAACAGAAAAAGAAACTTTAGTTTTTACCTGTGGATTGTCCGGGATTGATAGACAAGTCTATTATAGAAGCATAAAGCGAAGTAAGATCAGAATAGATAAAGCTTTACAGGTTGTAGAACTTGTAGAAGTGATACGGTTAAAAATGCCCAGATTAGGCGGTAAAAAGTTATACTTTATGCTAAAAGAACAACTAGGTGTTTTAAAAATTGGAAGAGACCGATTTTTTGATATTTTGAGAGCTAATCATTTATTGATTATTCCTAAAAAGAGTTATCATATCACCACCAACTCGCATCATCGCTTTAGAAAACATAAAAACTTGGTTCTGGATTACAGTATTACAAAGCCTAACCAAGTTTGGGTTGCAGATATTACGTATATCGGAAACAGAAAAAATCCGAGTTATTTGAGCCTGATAACAGATGCTTATTCCAAAAAAATCATGGGACATTATGTGGCAGACAATCTTAATACCGAAAGCAGTTTGATGGCATTTAAAATGGCATTAAAGAATAATAGATCTGGTACAGAATCATTGATTCATCATTCTGATAGAGGATTGCAGTATTGCTCGAACGAATATCAACGAGTTTTAGAAAAACACCGTTTAAAATGCAGTATGACACAAAATTCAGATCCTTATGAAAATGCAGTCGCGGAGCGAATAAATGGTATTTTGAAACAAGAATTTTCTATTGATAAATATGATATAGAAACGAAATTACGAAGAAAAATCGTAGATGAATCTATTGAAATTTACAATGAAATGCGCCCTCATTTTTCAAATCATTATCTTACTCCAAACCAAATGCACAGACAAAGTGAAATTAGAATGAGAACCTATAAAAGAAAAAACACTTGCAAAAACGTTTTTGCAAGTGTTTAATTAATTATTTTTGTTTAATAATCTGTATCGTTTTTTTAGGACGGGACATAATATTCTATTAATGAATACCTTTCATAAATTTATTTAATATAGGCGAAAGAAGAAGTAAGCATACTCCCGAAGTCAACATTAAATAAGTAATAAATGGATACAAAGCGAAATCATAAGTAGTTAAGATTTGCTCTAAAGTTGCTGCAAGGTAATTACCTAAAGCCAAACTCGCCATCCAAACTCCCATCATAATTGAGGTAATATTACTTGGGGAAAGTTTGGTCACCATGGATAGCCCAATAGGTGATAACATCAATTCTCCTATCGTTAAGAGGGTATATACAACCACTAACCACATAGGACTAACAATATTGCCCGCATCTGCACCATTTTGTGCTTGGGTCATAATAAAAAAAGCGATTGCACCTATGAACATTGCCATTGCAAATTTGACAGGCGTTCGTGGATTCATTTTTTTTGCAGCTAATTTCACCCATAAGATTGAAAATAAAGGCGCCATTGTTACAATTACAATTGGATTAATATTTTGGAACCACGTGGTAGGAATTTCAAATCCCCATACAACTCTGTCTGTATTCTCTTGCGCAAAAAGATTAAATGTTCCACCCGCTTGTTCAAAGCCTGCCCAGAAAACAATATTAAAAAATGCCAATATTAAGATTACAAAAACTCTCGTCCATTCTGTAGATCCTGTTGTTCCTTTAAAAATGGAAGTTCCGATAAATCCAACTCCGCCTATTCCTAAGATCCACACCAAAATGGTATGAATGGTTTCGGAGCTGTTATTCCATATAAACATTACTAAGAATACGAAAGCAACAATCCCAATGGTGTAAAGAATTACATCGATCCAGTCTTTTCTTACCAAATCAGTTAGACCTTTCTCTTTATAAGTTGGTGGAAGTCCTTTATCTCCCAAAGTTCCTCTTCGTGCATAAAACCATAAAATACCAAAAAGCATTCCTATAGCTGCTACGAAATAACCGTAAGGCCAACCTACCTTTTCACCCAAAGTACCTGCTACGAAAGGAGAAAGAAACGCACCAATATTAATTCCCATATAGAAAATAGTAAATGCACCGTCTTTTCTAGGGTCATCATTGTCATATAAATCACCCACGATGGTTGATATATTTGGTTTAAAGAATCCATTTCCTAAAATTAAAACACCTAAACCTAGGTAGAACAAGTTTTTTCTTGTTTCAAGATCTGGAAATAATTCAAAAGAAGATCCAGCAGCTAACATAAACTGACCAATCGCCATTACCAGCCCACCAATTATAATTGATTTTCTTTGGCCCAAGATTTTATCTGCAAACCAACCCCCTAAAATAGGAGTAAGGTACACTAAAGCAGTAAAAACACCGTAAACTGATAATGATTCGGCACGATCTAGACCAAAACCTCCAGTCGCTAGTTCAGCGGTTAGAAAAATTGTAAGTAAGGCACGCATTCCATAATAGGAAAATCGCTCCCACATTTCAGTAAAGAACAAGGTGTACAATCCTTTAGGATGACCTTGTTGCGGCTGTGTTGTATCCATGGTTTTTATTGTTAATTTTTTGTTAAGATTAGCAAATATAGTTTTTTTTGTGTTTTCGCAAAGACTTTTCGAAATATTATCAAAAAAACCACCGAATTATTCGGTGGCTTTCTTAACATTTGATCTGTTCTACTTAAATAGCGGTCATTACTAATGAATGCCATGCATCATTTTTACCAATTTTTTATTGAATAATAAAAGAAGTAACGCTGCAAATACTGGTATTGCACCAATGAAGACGAAGAAAACAGACATTCCATAAGTTTCAGATATTTTATCGATCATTGCTCCTGTCTGTCCAGCAATAAAATTCGCAATGGCAGAGGCCGTAAACCATAAACCAAACAGTAAACCGATCCATTTTTTAGGTGACAATTTACTCACATACGAAAGGCCTACCGGTGATAAACAAAGTTCACCCGCGGTATGAAAAAAGTACGCTAAGATCAGCCAAATCATACTAACCGATGCAGTTTTCGCACCTAATGGAATACTCATACTTCCATAGGCCAAGAATACAAATCCAAATCCTACCAAAATAAGACCTAAAGCTAATTTTACAGGACCTGAGGGATTCCACTTCTTCTCCCAGAATTTACTAAATGAGGTAGCCATGGTAATAATAAAGAAGGAGTTCAAAATTTGAAACCAGGATGCAGCAACTTCTGTATCTTCCTGGCTAAATTCTCTGTTAATTTTCCAGATTCCTAATCCCCAGATAATAACGAAAGAAAGTGCGGTAAAGATGATGGTAAGTGGATATTTCTTCATGATCTGTTTGGACAACAGATATAATACGTACGTTACAATTGCAATCGGGAATATGGTAAGGAAAAAATCTACCCATTTAAAAACGAGAGCAGTATTGCCTACCAAGGCTCGCTGTGTATAGTCTTTTGCGAAAATAGACATTGATCCGCCTGCTTGCTCGAACGCAAAGAAGAAAAATAAACTCGCCACCATAAATACACCAACCACGATTAGTCGATCCCGAATAACTGCTGGTCTGCTTGAAACTTCTTCTTCAACTGACAATTTATTTTCTTCTTCAAAAATTGCAGCAACCTCTGCATTTTTAGCGGGACTTGTCCCTATAATTCCGAATATTTTTTGTGCAAAATAAAACTGTAGCAATCCAAAAAACATGAATACTCCGGCGAGTCCAAACCCGAAATGCCAACCAACTTTTTCACCGATATATCCGCACAGCATCATTCCTAAGAAAGCTCCTGCGTTAATTCCCATGTAAAATATGGTGTAGCCAGAATCTTTCTTCTTGCTACTGTCGGGATAAAGTTGACCAACCATCGATGAAATATTCGGTTTGAACATACCATTTCCCATAATCATCAACCCTAAACCGATATAGAAAAATGTGGGAGACAGCCCTTCCATCGCCATGGCGGCATGTCCGAGCGTCATGATTAGAGCTCCGATTAGAATTGCTTTTCGATAACCTGTAAGTTTGTCGGCAATAATACCACCGAGTAATGGCGTTAGATATACCAGTCCGGTATACCAGCCGTAAAGTTGAAGTGCATCTTCATTGGACCATTCCCAACCACCTTCAACAAGTTTTGATACTAAAAATATGGTGAGCAAGGCACGCATTCCATAATAACTGAAACGTTCCCACATTTCTGTGAAAAATAATACAAATAGAGAGGCCGGATGTCCTATCACCATCTTATCATCTATTCCTTCTTTAGCAAGGTGTTTAATTAAAACTTCATCTTGATTTACATTCATTTTTTATTACTTTAATTTTCTTTATTTATACTATTTTAAAATAGCATTCTGTACGTAAGCCTGACAAATATAGTTTTTTTTTCTTTTTAGGAAAAAAGGGTTTTAGTAATGAAACAGAAAAAGTACTGCTTTAAACAGTACTTTTCTTTTTAGATATTATTAAAGAGGTTAATTAATTCCTCTTTCTTTCATAATTTTGTTTAATCGTTTCAGAATAGAAAGTCCTAAAATGGTTGCAATCAATAACAGACCAAAGTTCACGATAAAGAAGTACGCCTTGTTATCGTATTCGTACCAGAAACTTGCTAAAACTCCGGAAAGTTTATTTCCGATAGAAGTAGAAAGGAAGAATCCTCCCATCATTAATGCTGTAAGTCTAGGTGGCGAAAGTTTGGAGACTAGTGACAATCCCATCGGTGATAACATTAGTTCTCCCAAGGTAATCACTCCGTAAGACGCAATTAACCAAATGGCAGAAACTTTTATTAATCCATTATCGCCGGCGTAAACCGCTCCCACCATGACCAGACAGGATAAAGCAGATATGAATAAACCCAAAACAATTTTAGTTGGAGTAGTAGGTTCTTTTCCTCTTCGCCGCAGGATCATAAAAAATCCAACGACTATTGGAGTAAGTATGATGACCCATCCAGGATTGATTGACTGGAATAATTCGGTATTATAAAGTGCTACCTCTTGGTTTGGATTTGCTTCCAGGCTTGCCCGTTCCTTTTCCGAAATATTTCTAAAATAGATATCCTGACCCATTTCTTTTACCGGTTTTCCTGCTTCATCTTTCAATGTTCTGTATTGATCATCGTAAGCTGACACTTCTTTCATTTCATAAGTCTTTCCCTGAACTCCGTCTTTACCATCAATCAAATTGATCGCTCTTAAAGGTTCTACCAAAGGCGCAGGAATAGCACGATCGGTATAGTTATTTGCCCAACGGGTCAACGCTGTTCCGTTTTGTTTAAAGACGGCCCAAAACATTAAACTTACTGCGAAAATTGCGAGTAAAGCTCCAATAGGCTTTTTATCCTCTGCATTCGCTTTTACATAAAGCATGATGTAGAAGTAGATCACCGGAATACAGGCGAAAATAAAGGCATCGGTAGAATCGGTTCCAAAGATGTTTCCTGGAAGCATCCAACCAATAACTCCCGCTACGATTGCTGGTAAGAAAACCTTTAATAATACATCAGAAATTTTGGTGTCACCTTCCTGTGAAGGTTTTAAAATATTGGCTTGCAGAATGTGTCTTCTCCCCAGGGTAAAAACCAAAAGCCCGATAAACATACCGACTCCAGCAGTCATGAACGCAGGTCCCCAACCGTATTTGTTTCGCATAAAAGCTGCGATAATATTACAGATAAATGCTCCTATATTAATTCCCATATAGAAAATATTATATCCTGCATCTTTATTGGCTTTGTAAGGTTCTTCGTTGTAAAGGTTTCCTAAAAGCGTAGAAATACTGGGTTTAAAGAATCCATTTCCTAAAATTACCAAACCTAATGACGCATAGAATAACGGAAGTTCTTTAAACAAACCAACTCCTAAATATCCTAATCCCATCAGGGTTCCACCGATGTATATGGCTTTGATATAACCTAAAAGTTTATCGGCTAAGAAACCACCTAGAAACGGGGTAAGATAAGTCAAGGCGATAAAGGTCCCGAAAATATCATCTGCACTTTTATCATTAAAAGCGAGACCTCCTTTTTCACTATCAATCATGTAAAGAACGAAGATTCCGAGAATTAAATAGTATCCGAATCGTTCCCACATTTCTGTGAAAAACAGATAGGGTAAACCTTTAGGGTGTTTGCTGGTTGTTTTTTGTTCCATTTTCAAAGTTTAAGTTGAGCAAATATATATTATTAAGATCAAATAAAAAAGCCCTCAAAATTGGTATTTGGAGGGCTTCTTACGGATGAATTTATTAGAGATTTTCTAAAAGAAAATTAGTCATTTTCTGATACAGTTGTGGTCTTGTTTGGCCACCATAAATTCCGTGGTTTTTATCTGGATAAGCCATAAACTCAAACTGTTTGTTGTTCTGAATTAAGGCTTCTGAAAATTCCATTGAATTCTGAAAATGTACGTTGTCATCAGCTGTTCCGTGGAGTAAAAGATATTTTCCTTTTAATAAATTTGCGTATGAAGTTGGTGAATTATCATCATATCCGCCTGGATTTTCTTGAGGGGTTCTCATAAATCTTTCGGTGTAAATAGAGTCATAATATCTCCAGTTGGTCACTGGTGCTACGGCGATTCCCGCTTTAAAAACATCAGCACCTTTGGTTAAAGCCAAACTCGCCATATATCCTCCATAACTCCAGCCGAAAATTCCGATTCGGTCTTTATTAATGTAAGTTTGTTTACCAAACCATTTTGCGGCAGCGATTTGATCATCGATTTCGAATTTACCCAGGTTCAGATAAGTTGTTTTCTTGTATTCAGTTCCTTTGTAACCAGTTCCACGACCATCAACACAAGCGATGATATATCCTTTTTGAACCAAGTGATTAAACCATAACCCGTTTCCTTGATCCCAAGAATTGCTTACTTGCTGAGAACCAGGCCCAGAATACTGGAACATAAACAGAGGATATTTTTTGTTTGGATCAAAATCTTTAGGCTTCATCACCCAGGCATTCATCTGATCTCCAGCTTCGTTCGGAATCGTCATGAATTCTTTGATGACCATATTATCCTGCTGTAGTTTTTTCAACTGTTCTTCATTATTCTGAACTTCTTTCAAAGTTTTTCCATTTCCATCTTTTAAAACATAGGTATAAGGTTTTGCGGCAGACGAAGAAGTTTCAATGAAATAATTATAATTCTGACTAAAATTAGCACTGTTGGTGCCAGTAGAATTCGAGATCAAAGTCGTTTTTCCAGTATTTATATTCACTTTTGAAACTACTTTATTAATGCTTCCCTGTTGCGTAGTTTGAATAAAAACTTCTTGGCTTTTAGGATTATAACCATAATAATTGGTTACCTCCCAATCTCCTTTGGTAATTTGTTTTTTAAGTTTACCATTTTGATCATACCAATACAAATGGCGGTTACCATCACGTTCAGCTCCCCAAATAAATGAATTATCGGTTAAGAATTCCAAAGTTACATTGTCAGTGTCGATCCATCTTTTATCAGATTCAGTGAATAATCTCGTGATCGCTCCGGTTTTGGTATTTACTTTTAGAACGTCAGACGCATTTTGCAAACGCTCTGAAGTAATTAAAATAATTTCGTCCGCTTTTGCCGTTTTGTAAACATCAGGAATATAATAGTTTTTGAAATTGCTTAAATTTAAAGCGATCGTTTTCGCCGAATCTAAACGATACAATTGTGCTGAAACTACAGAGTTGTTTTCCCCTGCTTTTGGATATTTAAAACGCATTTCAGAAGGGTAGAGTTGCTTACCATAAATGGGAATCGACATTTCGGGAACTTCAGATTCATTTGATTTTACAAAAACGATCGCATCTGAATTTTTGGTCCATTCATACAATTTGGCATGTCCGAATTCTTCTTCGTACACCCAATCTGCAAGTCCATTGAGAACGGAATTTTTCTGTCCGTCAGTGGTGATCTGCGTAATTTTACCGGAGTGTAAATCCTGATAAAAAAGGTTGTTATTAGCGATAAAAGCTACTTTACTTCCATCAGGAGAAAAAGTGGGTTCCTGAACAAAGTTTCCATTATTAAGATTAAGAACTTTTCCGGATTTTAAATCTTTTACATCAAATTTCCCTAAGAATGAATGTCTGTAAATAGGTTCGCTTTCTTTTAATAAAAGGATTTTCGATTCGTCATCATTAAAGATATAAGATTCGAAATTTCCATCGACGATATTTCCTTCTTTTTGAGTTGTTTTATACGAATACTTCGCAATTCCTCCTTGTTCGATAACGATGTAGTTTTCGCCATTTTTAAGAGATGAAATTCCCGAAATTCCTTTACCTCTATAATAACCAGAATATATTTTATCTAAAGTTATTTCTTGAGAGAAATAAGCTACCGAGGCTAAAATAGAAATTGAGAGGAGGATTTTTTTCATAATATTTTTGATAAGATTTCAAAGATAGTAAATTTCTTAAAATACCGTTAAACTTTCTATTAGTCAGTTTTAATGGCCAAATAATTGATATCTTTTACTTAATCAAAAAAAATAAATTATGAAAACGTTCAATACTGAAAATCTGGTAAAATATGAAATGGATGAAAAACAGATTGTTGTAGGATTTCCAAACTATGAAGAGGCTGAAAATTATGCAGCACAAAATTTGGGAGATTTGGTAGAGGTTGGTTTCAAAGATGGAAATGATAACCCAATGATTACCAATGAGGCTTCTTTAGTCTCCAGAAAAATACATTTTTTTGTTGAAGCTGGTCCAGAATATCGATTTATTCATTCGGCAGATCCGGCTTTTAGAGAATACGCAGATCACTTGCAGGAACGAAAGTCAGATTTGGATGAAGAAAGTCCAGAAGAAAAATATTTTGCCAACGCTGAAATTGAAATTTCTGAAGATCCTATCATCGTTTTAAAAAATAACGAGTTCGAATCAGTAACTTCCAGAGAACGTTCTAAATATTTAAAACAAGCCAATGTTTATGAAATCGGAGTTTCAAAACCTCTTGCGGATTAGAAGTTTATTTTAAAAATATAACGAATAACCTATTGTTGATCAATAGGTTATTTTTTTAATCTGTTTATTCATTATGACTAAAACCGATTGGTTTTTTCGGTTCATCAATAATTTTATAATGTTCCAGTTCCTTTTTTAAAGCTTCTATTCGTACCGGAAAATCTTCGTAATTATTTAAAGAAACATCAAAAATAAATTGCTGTATCTGGTTCAGATAAGTTCCTGTTAGTTTTGAAGAAGCGTCTCTTAAAGAAGCGTCCAGCATTTTCTTGGTAATATTAATAGTTGTTGAAGTGTCCTTTTGGTAAAGATTTCTAATTCTCCTCTTTAAACTTTGCGTAAAATCAATCAACATCGTATTTGAAAACGCCTGCATTTTTTTGGAGGTTTCTAACCAAAAAGGTAGCTGATGTGCTTTATTGTTCTCTAAAATTTTCAGTAATAATGCATCCTCGGAAAGACCTTCTTTCATATGATGCAAAAGCATTTCTGAACGCTCCTTAATATTAGGTGGAAATATGGGAATCAAAAGATCAAATCTGCCTGGAGCCAAAATTTCTTTATCAATTGTTTCTAAAGAATTTGCCGCACCGATCATCACAATTTGCTCTTTTTCGAAATGGCTGATGTAATGTAAGATGATTTCTTTGGTCTCCTCATCGCAGCTTTTAACAGACTTATCTTCGCTGCGTTCACTCATTAATTGATCGAAATCTTCCAGAAACAAAAGCGTTTTTTCAGATTTCATCATCTGAATAAGGAAATCATTAAAGGTTATTTTCTGATCATCCACAAACGATGTACCCAAAAAATGTTTCTTTATTTCTTTGAATTCATAATCGATAATTTCGGCGATTTTGTTCGACCAAAATATTTTACCACATCCGGGCGGACCGTAAAGAATAATGCCAGCAGATTTATGAATACCCCAATCCTGAACTGAAATATTACTTAAATATGGCTCTAAAGTTTGTGAGATAAAGAAAAACAAATCACGGTAACCGATAAAATCCCGTTCTGCTAATCGAGTGCTTTTACCAAAATAATTATAAATGAATTTGTAATTTCCGCCCAGTTGATTGTCGATTCCGAAGCTGGAAACAGATGATTTGTACTTGCCATTATCGAATAATCTGGGTTTGTCTTTCTGGATGATTTTTGCTACTTGATCTTTTGGCTGATCGATATTTTCTGCGATTTCTTCAATCGACTTGGTTTGATTTAAATCTTCTGAATACTTTCTTAAGAAAACGATATTCTCACGGGCAAACTTTACAAAATCATTTTTGACCTCAAAGTTGGTTGTAATACATTCTGAAAGTTCCAAATCGAAATCCTGAATAAATTTGATAAAACTTTCTGTTGGGATTTTCAGTTCTTTGGCGAGGTCAGCTAATTTCATAAACACATAATTTTTCGACTAAACTCAAATGTACAAATTTATCTGAAAAGGTATTTTAGAAAATAAGAGTAGAAGACTATGATCAGGGTTCAAAAGTTTCAAATTTTCCGTTTTCATAAAAGAATACGATTCTTTTGATCTTAACTTCTTGTTTATCAATAGTTTCAATCGGAATGACAGGTTTAGGAATCTCTAATCGCTGAGAATCGGATATTTTTTGCTTTTCATCTACTAGTTCAGAAATATTTGATTCCTGAGGGTTCTCTGGAGCGACTCGATCTTCAGATTCTGTGATTCCAAAAGCTTCGTCATTGATTAAGGAGAACAAATCGGGCAGGGAAGTAGGTTTGGACTTTTCTGGAATTGCCTTTGTTTCCGTAGGAATTCCGGGCCTTTTCAACATTTCGCCTTCACCTTCAATCAACCATTCCCATTCTAATTCAGGAAAGCGATTTTTGATCTTCATCAAAAAATCTAATGAAGGTTTATTTCTTCCAGAAGTGATATGAGAAATACTTGAGCGTTGTACTTCGATTTCATCTGCGAATTCTGAGAGCGATAATTCAGAATAGGTAATAACTTTTGAAATTCTTTCCTTTAAATCCATATTACAAATGTAAATATAATTTTACAATTATAAATTACAAAAGTAAACAGTTTGAAATCTTAAAACATTACAAATGTAAATAAAATCCATAAGACATTGATTTACAATAATATTGCACGTTTACATTGTTAAATTTAACCCAAAAATATTGATTCGTTCTAGTTATGTAGTCACTTTTTACTCAGATAAATTTAATGCTTGAAAGTGGTTTGAATGAATTATCAGAAGAATTATAGACTACGAGGTGAACCCGGAAAAACTGATTAGCTCAGATCTTCGAACGGAAATTTTCAGAATGATAGTAGATTAAACGGAGATATTATCTAATTTTTAAGAGTCTTAAATGTTTTTATCGGTCCTTAGTAATGAGAATTACTTTCTTAAATGATCATCATTTTTAGGATCATATTTTAATTTTCGCTCCTTTTTATGTTCAGGTAAAACCAATGAGAGGAAGACGCTTCCACCAAGTATTCCTACAATGATGAACAATGAATCTGTGGTAGAGAAACCTAATTGATCCAGATATTCATGCAATAACATCTTGAACCCGATAAAGGTTAATAAGAGCGCCAATCCGATCTTTAAGAATCTGAACTTATCGATTACACCTGCCAATAAGAAGAACATGGAACGTAGGCCAATAATTGCAAATATATTAGAGAAGAAGACGATATACGGATCCTTAGTAACAGAGAATATGGCAGGAATACTGTCCACAGCGAAAATCAAATCGGTAAATTCGATGATAATCAACACCAAAAATAAAGGCGTCATTTTTTTTACTCCATTAATGGTCACAAAGAACTTGTTTCCGACAAAGTGATTGTGAACTTTAAAATACTTATTGGCAAACTTTACGACAGGATGCTTTTGAGTATCGATTTTTTCATCATGGTCTTTTTCAAAGAACATCTTAACTCCCGTAAACACCAGGAAAGCACCAAAGACATACATAATCCATTCAAATTTCTGGATTAAAGCTGCACCTAGAAAGATGAACATAAAACGCATCACAATCGCCCCAAGAATCCCCCAAAACAAAACACGGTGGTAATTTCTTGGAGCCACACCGAAAGCGGTAAACACCAAAACCATTACAAATATATTGTCAATAGATAAGGCATATTCAACGACATAGCCTGTTAAATATTCCAGCCCTAAATTTTGGTTATATAAATAAAGACTGCTTCCTAAGTCGCCAGGTATGATTTTAACGGGATGGTGATGTTTGGAAATTACTTGTTGCAATTTCTCGATACTGTCGATGCCATGGAGTAGGTAACCGTAGTTGGTTAGAACAAAATAGAAACACATCGAAAGTGCAACCACGAAAAAACTCATCAAGCCAGCTTGTTTCATCGAAACGGTGTCTGATTTTTTATTCAATAGTCCTAAATCCAATGCGAGGATAATTAGTATGAATAAAATGAAACCTAATAAGAAAATACTTTCGTTTGTCATAAAATTTTAAAGTACAAATATAATCAATTTAAAGAATTATTAAAATTGTTACAAATGTAAACAATTAGATAAGAGGGACTTATACACAGGACTTCTTGTTTATGTTTTTTACCGTCAAATGGGCTTTTTATACCTAAATTTCACTTAAAGTAAATAAGAACTAATGCATGAGGTGAATCAAATAAATAACTGATTTACAATTAATTATAAAATTTAATTAAAATTAATACAATCCACAATTTTACCAACAGACATTCTGACATTTTGAATCGTTTGATGAATTTACAAAAGTTAATGGCATTTTTAGAAAAGAAAATTCTAAATTTGGAAATTGTAAAATTGAAATTAATGCTGACAAACCTGAACTACCTACAAAACCCTAATTTTCCAAACCGCTATATTTCCCCAGAAAAATTATTTAATTTCCTACAGGCGAATTACGACGCTGTTATTTCTCAGCTTGGGTCGTCTTATTTAGAGCGACCTATTTATAAGATGAGTTTGGGTGCTGGTGATATCAAAGTGTTGGCGTGGTCTCAAATGCATGGTAATGAATCTAATGCTACGCATGCGATGTTAGATTTATTGGAAATTTTTAAATATCAGCCAGACCTTCAGAAGGATTTGTTCTCAAAAATCACTTTGGATTTTATCTTTATGCTAAATCCTGACGGTTCAGAGAAATGGACAAGAAGAAATGGACATGATATCGATCTTAACAGAGACTTTTTAAAACAATCAAGTAAGGAGTTCCCTTTCCTGAAAGAATTGGCTCATAAAGGTTCGTATGATTATGCTTTGAATCTCCACGAACAGAGAACGATTTTCAGTACAGACGGAATTCATCCGGCGACTTTATCTTTTTTAGCTCCTGCTGAAGATTTTGAAAGAACCATTACGGAAACCCGCAAAAAGGCAATGGCAGTTATTGCCCGAATTTACGAAAAGGTGGAGCCAGAAATTCCAAATCAGATTGCGAGATATTCTGATGAGTTTTATCCAAGTTCAACAGGTGATAACTTTACCAAATTTGGAATTCCAACCATTCTTTTTGAAGGTGGCCATTTTCAAAACGACTATAAAAGAACTGGAACCCGGAAATACTATACTTTGGCTCTATACGAAGGTTTGGTTGCTATCTCTGACTTAGCCGGCAAAACTGACGGTTGGGAAAGTTATCAGCAAATACCTGAAAATAAAGAATCGCACTATGATTTGATTTACAGAAATGTAAAGTTGAATACCGATTTTGAATGTATTCTGGACATTGCCGTGCAATACAAGGAAGAAATAAAACCGGAGGATGATGAGATATCTTTTGTCCCCATTGTTGTCGAAGTTGGTGATATCGGTAAAAAGAAAGGCTGGAAAGAAATTGACTGTACTGGAAAATTATTTGTTTCAGATAGAAAATTTCCGAAGTTAGACGAAGAAGTCGATTTCAAAATTGAATAAAAAAAAAGCGAGGTCGATAGACTTCGCTTTTATATTGATAGAACAATTAGAATTAATTAACGACTTTAATTCCTCTGGCCATAAATCTTATTTCTTCTTCAGGTTTCGTGATCGCATCAATTTCTGATTGCGGTTTTTTAGCATCTTCAGCATAATGTTTTTGCTCATCGACAGAGGTCACTTTCGATTCTGCATTACCTTCTAAAATAACAGTTTTCCCTTCTAAAGCCGTCGGCACAAAAAAGGCGTAATCTTTCATTTTCACGAAAAATTTCTCATTGTTTTCAGTTTCTACGGTGAACCAGCAGCCTTTTTTATCGCAAACGTTCACCACTTTTCCTTTCACCGCAACGTTTTCAACCTTTGCAGATTTCTTCAATTTTTGATCTAATTTTTTGGTAGTCATTGCAGATTTCTCTGCTTTTGCAGAAACTCCTGCTCCATAAATTTCTCCAACCATCGCTTTTCCTTCAGGTGGACCCATTTTTTTTGCTTCTGCACCTTGCGAAAATGCAACCGTAGAAAGCAGCACTGAAAATATAAGAACTAATTTTTTCATTGATTTAATTTTTACAAAAGTATCATTTTTTTTTCAATCAGAATTATTTAACAATCAGCTATTTGTATATTTAACGATATACTTGCAATCAAAATATTAAATTCTTTACATAAAATTTATATATTTAACCCTTTCTAAATTGAATTCAAAATAGCGAGGTGCTTTATTCAATGAACATCGGAAATAATATAATTTTTAAATAGAAAAGAAACTTTTCTTTCTTTAATCTAAATTCATTTATGAATAAAAAACTCAAACTTTGGGATGCCACCATGCTTGTAATGGGCTCTATGATTGGTAGTGGAATTTTTATCGTCAGTTCTGACATGATGCGGAATTTAGGTTCTGGTTACTGGCTGATTGCCGTTTGGATCATTACCGGAATCATGACCGTGGCCGCCGCAATTTCTTATGGTGAACTTTCCTCCATGTTTCCAAAGGCCGGCGGACAATATACCTACATCACGGAAATTTTCGGAAAAATGCCGGGGTTTCTTTATGGTTGGGGTTTATTTACCGTCATTCAAACGGGGACGATTGCAGCGGTAGCAATGGCTTTTGGAAAGTTTACGGCCTATTTAATACCGGCGCTCAACGCAGATCCCATTTTTCAAAGTGGTGGGTTCAAAATTACCTGGATTCAAATTCTCGCCATCGGAATCATATTACTTCTGACGTATATCAATTCTCGCGGTTTAAAAAATGGAAAAATCTTACAGGACGTTTTTACATCTTCCAAAATTATCGCTCTTCTGGCCATCATTATTTTCGGAGTCATTTTAGTTAAGAATTCTCAATGGGCCGAAAATATGAGCTTCGGCTGGAATGCCTTTCAGGATTTTGGTACCGAAGATGGAAATAGTTTAGCACCCTCAGGCTGGAAATCAATTGGTGGAATCACACTTTTGGGTGGAATCGCGGCAGCGATGGTTGGCTCGGTCTTCAGTTCGGTTGCGTGGGAAAACGTAACCTTCATGTCGGGTGAAATTGAAAATCCAAAGAAAAATGTAGTGAAAGCGATGGTTTTGGGAACAATAGTCGTCATGATCTTATATCTTTTTGTGAACTTCATTTATCTACACGCGCTCGGTCGAGACGGGATTGCGTTTGCTGAAAATAACCGTCCTGCAGTTGCAGCTTCGGAGGTTATTTTCGGAAGTACAGGTACAATCATTATGGCAATTTTAGTAATGATATCTACTTTTGGATGTATCAATGGATTGGTTTTAGCCGGCTCCAGAGTTTTTCAAACGATGGCAAAAGACGGTTTGTTTTTTAAATCTGCCGCAGAGAATAATATTAACAATGTTCCAGGAAAATCCCTTTGGATGCAGGGCGCCTGGGCTTGCGTACTCGCTCTTTCAGGTCAGTATGGCGACTTGCTCGATATGATATCCTTCATCATCGTCCTATTTTACATGGTCACCGTTTTCGGTGTTATCTGGATGAGAATCAAACAACCAAACCTCGAAAGACCCTATAAAACCTGGCTTTATCCAATTACGCCAATTATTTATTTACTTATCGGAGCAGCATTTTGTACCCTTTTAATCATCTTCAAACCACAATATACCTGGCCAGGATTCATTCTTATTTTACTCGGAGTTCCAGTATATTGGTTCATCAACAGAAGGAAAACGCAGTAAATACTATTTTTGAAATTGCTTTTTAGAAGCATAAAAGTGAGTGCAGAGTTCGACGATCAGTCCCGCTTTCCGCACTCGCTTTTTTTCTTTTCCATTTCCTGTCCGCTGCTTAAAAGAAAAAAGAGCTCAAACAATTGCTGCAATCGGGGCTAGAACTTCTTTTTGTGCTCCTTACAAAGAGACAATTCATCGTTAATAAACATTAAGTTTCTAGTATTTTTCATTGAAGGTTAATTCACAGTAATTAATTGAACAATTCTGATTTTTAAAAGAGATCCTTTAAAGTTCACTGTCTCAATTCTAAGTTTCAAAAAAATAACTAACTTTCCAAAAAGAAATATGTCAGAATTAGTCCCCATTTTTCAATCTTCCTACTTGTACGAAATTGAAGTTGCCAAAACAAAACTTGCTTCCCGAGAGATCCCAAGCTATATTAAAAATGAATATGTTAATAATATTGCGGTATTTCCGATCTCCCAAAATTATTATTTGCTGGTGAGCGAACGTGACTTTGAAGCTGCAGAAAGGGTGTTGCAAGAAAATGATGAAATTTCCGAAGACGATTTTAAACTTCAATAGGTTTAAGAATTAGTAAATTTTCAAAAGAATAAAAGATGTCAGAGTTAATTCCTATTTTTCAATCTTCCTATTTATTTGAAATTGAGGTAGCCAAAAGCAAGCTCGCTTCTCGCGAGATTTCAAGTTATATTAAAAACGAGTTTGTAAACAATATCGCCGTGATACCAATTACGCAGAACTATTACTTGTTGGTGAGCGAAATAGATTTCGCAGCTGCGGAGAAAGTCTTGCAAGAAAATAATGAGATTTCTGAAAGTGATTTTTAGAATGATCTGCAAAGCAATCTGAAATGGCTGATAAAATTTTAAAAAATAGAAAAGCTTTTTCTTTTAGCCCCGATTGCAACGGCATCCTTTTTTGAGGAGGTACGACGAAGAAAAGATTGAGTGGAAAGCGGGTGGAGTTGTCGGAAAAAAATCCATTCTTCACGCTCCTAAAAACTACCAGGTTCTGCGAATTTAAAAGCCTTTTCATTTTGACTTGGCTTTTTATTTTCCCTATCTTTACGCAAAATTTTACGCAAAATGACAGACTGGAAAACCGTCAAAGAATACGAAGATATCACGTACCAAAAAAAAGGGGGAGTCGCAAGAATCGCCTTTAACAGACCGGAAGTGCGCAACGCTTTTCGACCAAAAACAACCTCAGAATTATACGATGCATTTTATCACGTTTCCGAAGATTCTTCGGTAGGAGTTGTTTTGTTAACTGGCGAAGGTCCAAGTCCGAAAGATGGCGGACACGCTTTTTGTAGCGGTGGCGATCAGCGAGCACGCGGTGAGCAAGGTTATGTAGGTGAAGACGGAAGACACCGCTTGAATATTTTAGAAGTTCAACGATTAATCCGTTTCATGCCGAAAGTGGTGATTGCAGTGGTTAATGGTTGGGCTGTAGGTGGAGGACATTCTTTACATGTTGTTTGTGATCTGACTCTAGCAAGTAAGGAACATGCTATTTTCAAACAAACAGATGCCGATGTAACCAGTTTTGATGGTGGCTATGGTTCTGCCTATTTAGCGAAAATGGTCGGACAAAAGAAAGCGAGAGAAATTTTCTTTTTAGGACGTAATTATTCGGCTCAAGAAGCTGCAGATATGGGAATGGTAAATGCCGTAATTCCACATGCTGAATTAGAAGATACTGCTTATGAATGGGCGGAAGAGATTTTAGGTAAATCACCAATGTCGATTCGCATGCTTAAATTTGCAATGAACTTAACCGACGACGGAATGGTTGGTCAGCAGGTTTTTGCAGGTGAAGCAACTCGTTTAGCCTACATGACCGAAGAAGCGAAAGAAGGTAGAAATGCTTTCCTTGAAAAAAGGAAACCTGACTTCGGAGACAATAACTGGATATCTTAAATAGAATTAGTGGAATTCCAAAACGCAGAAATTAATTTCGCAGATTTACCTAAGTTTGAAGCTGTGGAATTGCAACCTATTTCCCGGAAATATGGTTGGATCGTAGCTTTTAACTGGTTTGTTTTTTCAGTTATTTTTCTTGCTGCTTTTCTAATTTTTAATATTGTACAACCTCATTTTTTTGGAATTTACTTTAACTACGTACTTGTAGGAGCAGTTTTATTTTTGATCATCAATTACGTGATCGGTTATTTTGGATTTTTTAAAAGGAAATTTGCTATACGAACGCACGATATTATTTATCAGCAGGGTTTAATAAAAAGCACTACGATCATCATCCCGTATAATAGAATTCAACACGTAAATCTGGAACAAGGATGGTTAAGCAGAGTTTTAGAAATAAGATCTATTTCCATATTTACGGCCGGGCAAGACAACGGTGATATTAAAATCCACGGATTAGATAAAAAACTTTCAGAGAAGATCAATCAACACCTTTTGAATAAAATTAAGTCGGAAAATGACCAAACTGAGAGTTTAAACGTACCGGAAATAGGAGCAGATGAATCCTGATTTTGCTGCTCCACAAAGGCAATCCAAAAAAGGGATTATCATTCTAGCACTTATTTTCTACGGAAAACTGCTGAAGAACTTTTGGTTTGTTGTTTTATACATTCTATTTAAAAAAAAGGAATATACCGTAGAACTTCTTATTCTGTTGGCGATTGTTTCTCTAGTATTCGTAGTCATTAATGCCTATATTAAATACCAATACTTCACTTACGAACTTAATTTTCAAGACGATGAATTCATTATTAAAAAAGGAGTTTTTAATAAAAAGACCATTCTTTTAGAAAAAGGTAAGATTCAGGAAGTCAATATCAATCAGCCTTTTTTCCATCGCATTTTGAATATTTATCAGTTAGAAATTGATTCTCCGGGCACCGACAAAAAGGAAATTATGATTGAGGCGATTTCGAATGAAAATGCTCAATATTTAAGAAGCTTCTTGCTTGAGAGAAAGGTTTCTGCTGAAGAAAACTTGGCTTCAGATATACAAAAGGTTCCACAAATAAAGATTTCAATTTCATCCTTATTAAAATATGCGGTAACTGCTAATTACGTTAAAAGTTTTTTCGCCCTCATCAGTTTAGTGATCTATTTTACACAGCAAGTTTCTAAAAATTTTAATTTAGATTTAGAAACCTATTTGAAAAATGAAGTTGCGTACACCAATATTGGTAGTCTTTCTATTTTCACTTTTATAACGGCCTTTTTGTTAGTGGCAGTTTTTGGAATATTAATTAATGTTATTCGCACTTTTGTCGTGTATTACCATTTAATTATTTCGAAATTTGATTATTATTTATCTGTCGAATACGGTTTGTTTAATACCAAAAATCAATTGATCAATAGAGATAAAGTGCAGATTATCACCATAACTCAAAACTATTTTCAAAAAAAGTGGAATGTTCTGCACTTAAAATTTAATCAAGTTGGAGAAGAAAACTCTAAAAATAACTCGAATAACATTTTGGGTATTGATGAAAAGGAGAAAAATAATATTCTGGAATTTTTGTACAACGAACTTCCGATTTTTGACAATCGTATAAAACCAAATTTTAGATATATTATTTCCCGGACTGTTGCATTAATTATTCTTCCGGTCAAAATTGGTTTTTTCTTATTTTCAGAAAATGTTCCAGTTCTACTTTATTCTATTTTTTATAGTATTTTTGCGGCTGTAATTATATATTTTTCTTTTAACAACAGTCGTTTGTCTTACAATGAACATTTTATAGAAAAACAAAGTGGGATTTGGGATGTTGAGCAGAAAACGCTTCAAATTGAAAAAATTCAAACGGTTACGATATCTCAGTATTTCTGGCAAAAGAGATCTGATCTCGGAAATATATTTTTAAGTACAGCGGGTGGAAGTATTAAAATGAAAACTGCAAAAATTTCAGAGTTGAGAAATTTGGCAAATTACTGCCTTTATAAAGTAGAATCTTCAGCAAAAAATTGGATGTAAAACAATGAAGGATTGGATTAGCGCAGCACGCCTGCGAACATTACCGCTTTCGATGAGTGGAATAATTTTAGGTTCTTTTATCGCACGATGGAGAATTTTGGAAAACGGTGGAACCTGGGATTGGAAGATTTTTGCAATGGCTTTAGTCGTGACATTATTGTATCAGATTCTATCAAATTTCGCCAACGATTACGGTGACGGAATCAAAGGAACAGATCAATTAAGAGTAAATGAAGCGGAGAAAAGAGCCGTAGCTTCCGGAAGAATCACCGCAACGCAAATGCGAAATGCTGTAATTTTATTTTCTGTTTTATCGTTAATCGCCACGATTGCACTTTTATATTTGGCTTTCTTCAAAGAAAACCTAATGAACGAATTTTACACGTTTGTCGGGTTGGGAATTGCCTGCATATTAGCCGCGATTGGCTATACGATCGGTAAAAAACCTTATGGTTATTTAGGATTGGGTGATATCATGGTATTTATCTTTTTCGGCTTGGTCTCGGTTTGTGGTAGTTATTTTCTTTTTACCAAACATTTCGATTGGGATATGCTTTTGCCGGCAACAGCGGTCGGTTTATTGAGTGCAGCAGTTTTAAATCTTAACAATATGCGCGATATCGAAAGCGATGCAGCTAGTGGAAAGAAAACGCTCGCCTTAAGATTAGGGTTCAAAAAAGCAATGGTTTATGAAATTATTTTACTGCAATTGCCTTTATTGCTGATGTTGGTATTTATGATGATGAACGGTTTGCATACTCAAGGTAAATATTATGCTTTTATCTTTTTTATTCTGATGCTGCCTATGACGGCACTTCGTCGTAAGATCATGCAGGTGAAAGAGCCAAGAGAGCTTGATCCATTTCTAAAACAGGTCGGGATCATGACTTTGACCATGGCAATTTTGGTGGCTGCAGGTCTTAATTATTTCAATTAAATTTTAATCAGTTTAAAAAATCAAAAATGAAAATAAAATTTCTAGGACAGAACTGTTTTCTGTTCACCTACAAAGGAAAAAATATATTATCGGACCCATTTTATAATTATCAAATAGAGCAATCGCAGTTTGATATCACTGCTCAGAAAATAGATTATGTACTCATTACACACGCACACGGCGATCATATTGCTGACGTGAAAGAAGTTCTGCAACATCATCCGGACGCTTCTGTAATTGGGCAGCCTGAGATCTGTGGCTATTTTGGTCATCCGAATTCTATTGATATTAATTTCGGTGGGTCTGCGAAGATTGAGGATTTAAAAATCTCAATGTTGCCGGCAAGTCACACCAGTTCTTTCCCGGACGGAACTTATGGTGGCGAACCTTGCGGCTATATTTTCAGGTTTCCTGGTAAAAACATTTATATGGCAGGCGACACTGGTGTAATGGCAGATATGGAAATGTTTCCGAAACTATTTGGAAAGATCGATCTGGCAATACTTCCTGTTGGTTCACATTATACGATGTGCGCGCGTAAAGCAAGTTTTGCTGCCGCAGAATTATTAAAAACGAAGAGAGTGATTGGATGTCATTTCGATACTTTTCCACCGATTAAGATTAATCACGAGGATGCTCATCAACTCTTTTCAGATAGAAATATTGAATTTTCTTTACCACAATTGGGTGAAGATTTTGAAATTTAAAAGGACAACTAATTAAGAGAAAAGGGTTTTCACACTTCACGAATGAATATAAAGTTTTAGAAATGCAGAGTAATCAACTTGAAATCAAAGAGAACAGAATGGATATCAGAACTTTAAGTGAAATAAAATTACCAGAATATAAGGCACAAAAAATGGCAAGCTACCTAAATCACACCGCTACAACCGATTACCTTTGCTGCGTTCCCACCCTGGAGGAGTCTCAGGAGCTGGTTGTTTAGGACTTGCCGTTGCAAATATACGCCTTTAATTGAAAATTCAAAATTCTAAACTTTAAAAAAATAAAAAATATTACTTTCAATATGATCAAAAATGTCTACACCATTGGTTTTGTGTTATTTATAGCAACCATGGTTTTTTTCTTCGCCATGTATTTTTTTGGTATGAATACCAACTACTTCGATAATACCATGCTTATCAATTCATTTGTAATGCCGGTCGTGTATCTGGCAGGTTCCTATTATTCGGTGCATACGCTCCGAAAAACTGGAGTAAAAATGGGATTCCGTGAGGTATTCGGACGAGCGTTCAAGCCAATGTTCGTCGGTGGATTTCTTTCCATTGTTACCATGTTCTTATTTTTAAACTTCGTAGATCCTGCAGCCAAAGATTTATTGAACTTTCAATATCTGGACCGACAGAAAACCGAAATGGATAATGAGTACAATACGGCTAAACCGATCTTGAAAACGGACGAACAAAAAGAAGAATTAGAGAAAGAATATGCGCAAAATAAACTTCGTATTTCGCATGAAATGACTAAAGATAAAGACTTTTTCAGCTTTAGACAATTTTCGTATTACTTCGCTGCAATTCTTGTTTTTTATGTCATCCTTTCTACTTTTTTCGCCAGTTTCTTCAGAAGCAGAACTGAACTTTGATTTTAATCAGTGTTCTAAATGCGGATTAAAAAAAATAAACCATTAATTTTGTCTTAAATCTTTATACTCAATGAATTTATCCATCATCATACCGCTTCTCAACGAAGAAGAATCCCTGGACGAACTTTTTTCCAGAATCGATCAAGTTTGTAATTCACGAAATCTTTCCTATGAAATTTGGTTTGTAGATGATGGCAGTACCGATCTTTCCTGGAGTATTATTGAAAACTTGAAAGTTCAATATCCCCAAATTCACGGAATTAAGTTTTCCAGAAATTACGGGAAATCTCAAGCGTTACACGCTGCATTTGAAAGAGCAAATGGCGATGTTGTTATTACAATGGATGCCGATTTACAAGATTTTCCAGAAGAGATTCCTGAGTTATATGACATGATCAAAACGGAAGGTTACGACATCGTGTCCGGCTGGAAGAAAAAACGTTTTGATAATGTAATGACCAAAAATATTCCATCTAAAGTTTTTAATGCAGCTGCCAGAAGTATTTCAGGAGTTTCTCTGCATGATTTTAATTGTGGTTTGAAAGCCTACAAAAAACAAGTTGTAAAATCCATCGATGTGTATGGAGATATGCACCGCTATATTCCGGTTTTGGCTGCCAACGCAGGTTTCAGAAAGATCACCGAGAAACCGGTTCAACATCAAGCGCGCCCTTACGGAACTTCTAAATTTGGAACGGAGCGTTTTGTTCGCGGATTTCTGGATTTAATTACGCTTTGGTTTGTAAGCAGATTTGGAGGAAGACCAATGCATTTCTTTGGAGCAGTCGGAACGGTCATGTTTATTGTTGGTTTTATTTCCGCGTTATGGTTGGGGATTTCAAAACTCATCGATGTTTCACAAGGAGTTTACGGACACTTATTAACCAATAATGCCTGGTTTTTTATTGCCTTAACCATGATGGTTTTGGGAACTCTTCTTTTCATCGCAGGATTTTTAGGGGAAATGATCATCAGAACCAATAGACAGCACGAAAATTATCACATAGAGGAAGTGATTTAATTATATAAAATTGAAAAGAATTTTTGCAATAAAGAAATTCAAACTTGATAAAAATATAATAATGAAGAATTTAATTTATATCGTACTCTTGTTCAGCTTATTCTCTTGCGGAAAAGTTTCTCCTAAAGGCGATATTGTAAGTAACGATATTAAAGTGGAAGATTTCGTAAATCTTAATCTCAATGGTAAGTTCCGAGCTTTTTATATTAAAAGTGACAGCAGTTTTGTAAATGTCGAAACTTATAAGAACGTAGGTGAAAATTTAAAAATTAAAGTAAAAAATAAAACTTTAATCATTTCTGAAGGCAGAGAAACAGAAGGAGTGGATTTCTACAACGTCACTATTTATTCCAAATATAATTTAGAACAAGTTTCAATGACGGAAAGTGCGGAGCTCAATATTTCCAGCGAAATAAAGACCGATAACTTTAAACTTAATTTGAAAAATAACACTAAATTTATTGGGTCGGTTAATTCCAGAAGAGCAGAAGTGGACATGACTCAAAAGAGTCGCGCTAATTTTTTAGGAAAGACCAAAGATGCAGTTTTAAAAATCTCTGATACCGCAAGTATAATTGCACCGTACTGGATGATAGATCATTTAAACATTACGTCTAAAAATGGCAATTATGCAGAACTGAATGTAAAAGATTCGTTAAAAGGCAGCATTAAAAACACTGCAAAATTGACTTATTACAATGAACCAATTAGTGCGATAAAAATAGACGAAACTGCGACGGTTCAAAACAAAGAATTGGATTAAGAAGTTAAAGCAGTTCTGAAAAATTTTAATTAGAAATAAAAAAAATACTGATATGACAACTTTAGAAAAAGCAAAACTCTGGTTAACAGATACTTTCGATGAAGAAACCCAAACTACAATCCAAGAGTGGATTGATGCTGGTTCGGATGAATTAGAAGATTCCTTTTACAAAGAATTAGAATTCGGAACAGGTGGAATGCGTGGAATTATGGGTGTTGGAACGAATCGTTTGAATAAATATACGCTTGGACAAGCGACTCAAGGTTTAGCCAATTATCTTCATCAATCATTTCCTAATCAGGAAATTAAAGTGGCGATTGCTTATGACGTTCGACATAACTCCAAAGAGTTTGGTAAAATGTGTGCAGATGTACTGACTGCCAACGGAATTAAAGTTTTGTTATTCAAAGAACACCGCCCAACTCCTGAGCTTTCGTTCACGGTTCGTGATAAGAAATGCAACGCCGGAATTGTGTTGACTGCTTCTCACAATCCGCCTGAATATAACGGTTACAAAGTTTATTGGAATGACGGAGCGCAGATTGTCCCGCCAGATGATGAAAATATTATCAAAGAAGTATATTCTGTCAAATTCAATGAAATTAAATTTAACGGAAACGATGATTTAATCGAATGGGTTGGTCCGGAACAAGATGATGTTTACATTGATGCTTGTATGGAAAATTCTCTCTATCAAAATGTTGGAAGAGACAATTTGAATATTGTATTCACTTCTATCCACGGTACTACTTACGCGACTGTTCCTCAAGCGCTTGCAAAAGCGGGCTTCAAAAAAGTTGATCTGGTAAGAGAACAAATGATCCCTAGTGGAAATTTCCCGACAGTCGATTCACCAAATCCTGAAGAACCTGCTGCTTTGGAAATGGCGATGGATCTTGCACGAATTACCAATGGAGATATCGTTCTGGGCACAGATCCAGACGGAGATCGATTGGGAATTGCAGTTAGAAATCTGGAAGGAGAAATGCAGTTATTAAATGGAAATCAAACCAATACCATTTTAACATATTATATTTTAGACCAATGGAAAAAAGCTGGAAAAATTACTGGTAAAGAATTCATCGGTTCTACGATTGTAACCTCTGACATTTTCATTGATATTGCCGAAAAATTTGGTGTTGACTGCAAGATTGGTTTAACTGGTTTTAAATGGATCGGAAAAATGATTCGTGATTTCGAAGGAAAGGAAAAATTTGTTTGTGGTGGTGAAGAAAGTTTCGGTTTTATGACTGGAGATTTCGTTCGTGATAAAGATTCTTGTGGTTCTATTTTATTGGCTTGTGAAATTGCAGCTTGGTGTAAAGCTAACGATACAACCATGTTCGAATATATGATTGAGATCTACAAAGATCTCGGAATGTATTATGAAGGTTTGGTCAACGTAGTGAGAAAGGGTAGAACTGGCGCGGAAGAAATTATTCAGATGATGAAAGATTTCCGTGAAAATCCACCGGCAGAGATCGCTGGTTCCAAAGTGGCGATCGTAAAAGATTTCCAGGAACAGACTTCTTTAAATATGATGGATAATGAAAAATCGGTGATGGATGATATTCCAAAATCGAACGTTTTGATTTATTATACCGAAGATGGAACTAAAGTTTGTGTTCGACCATCCGGTACAGAACCGAAAATAAAATTCTATGTTTCTGTAAAAGATCAGATTTCTTCAAAAGAGGAGTTTAATGAGAAAGCCGCCGCTTTGGGTGAGAAAATAAATCAGGTAAAAGAAGATTTGAAACTCTAAGGTTTTAAAAATTTTGATAACTTTAAGGCAGAGATAAAATTAATCTCTGCCTTTTTATTTAAAATTTTGAAATGAAATTATTCCTTGCGAAAGCCATTTTAAAAAGTTTTGGAATCGGGGTTGTATTGAGCTTAATCTTGATTTTTGCTATTACGATTGCAACGCGCAGTCCGCATTCTCCGAATGAACCCTATCGGAACATGAACTGTTTTACAGGATTGGAATACGCGATTCCCGTGGGAATCAATTTATTTTTAGCGCTCGCAAGTCTTTTGGCTTATCTAAATATTTTCCAAATTATCCGGCAGAATTTATTTATTTCGTTGGCCAGTTTCTTTGTAATTCACTTCGTCCTATTTTATCTTTCAATACGGGAAATGATCAGTGAAAGTGACGTTTGGATTTTGATCTGTTATTTTTCATTTTATATGTTACCGTGGGCATTTTATTATATCAAATTCAAAAAATTATATATTCAAAACTGAAAATTTAATTATTAAGCTAACAAATTTAAATTTCTAATAATGAAAAAAGAATTCTTCTTTTTACTTCTTTTCGGAAGTTTTTATCTGATCAATGCTCAGGTAAGTATGATCACCTCCCAGTTTTCTCAAAATCTAACGAAATCAGATCTCGATTTCTCAGTTAACCGAAAACTGTATGCCGTTGGAATTAATGACAAAAACACAGAGAATTATTTCGTCGTTTCCAAGAACCGTTCTGGTGCAGAAAATGATGAATTGTTCATTGAAAAATTTACAAAAAATGGCGAGAATTTCACAAGGTCTTTTCAGTATAAACTCGTACATCCCATCAATAAATCTTTGGCATACATCGACAATCGGGCAAGTTATATTGATGTCGATAAAGACGGAAATTATGAGAGTATTTCTTTAATTGACCAGCATGAATCTGGTCCTGAAAGTAAAGTAGAGAAGGTGATCGGCATGATTCTCTATAAAAATACATCCTACGAGGTTTGGATTTCTCAAGACGATCAATTTTCTCAAAATCACTTCAGTGAAAATTTCTCGGAATTGCCGTCGGCAGTCAGCAAACATTTTCTGGATTTTTGGAACGGATTGAAAAAACTATAAATAATTTTATATTTAAAAAATGAAGATCTTCATTATTTTCTTCTTTATGGTTTTTCCGATCGGATTATATTCGCAGTTTGTGCTTGCAAATGAGGAAGTAATTTACTCTTTTGAAACTGGTAACCGCAAAAAAATGGTTTTGGTAAAAGATAAAAAGAATGAGTATATCCAGTATCGGTTCGGAACAAAAAATAAAATAGAAATGGAGTTCCCAACCGAACGATCTAAAGAAAGCTGGAAGATGTTCCACTACATCTTTTACATGCGAGGTGGAGGCAAAGCAAACTCCGCACAGGAAATCGCAAACCTTGGCTTTACCAACAGCGGTTTTCATTATGTAATTTACAGTACTTATTTTTCCGAAAAAGAAGAAATTGCAACGGGAATTTTGGTGACTGACATGAAAAATAATAAAACCACTAGAATCAAAGGGATTGTTAGCAGGAGAAGCGGAAGCTTGTTTTCACTGGATTCTGAAATGCCTTTGGAATTTGATGAAGACGTAGGATTTGATTTTTAGTAGTTAACTATGGGTTTTTCAGGCGGAAGCAATTAATAGGATGAATAAAAATATGACGAAAATAGGTAAGGTAAGTTACATGATGCTTTTTTTATGCATCATCTTTTCCTGTAAAAATAAGGAGGAAAAGATCACGGAAAATAAAACAGTTCCTGTTTCTTTAGAAATTAAGGAGCTGAAACAAAATAGTATTCCAGACTCTATTAAAAATAACAGTATTTTCATTCACAAAACTCCGCAAGGATTCACCAGAATTTGGATGGATAGTAAAAAGAAGGCCGGAAAGTATTTCTATTCTGATACCCTAAATGTATTTAATATTGCCAGATATAATTTTGATCAAAATCTTCTGAAAAAGCCCAAACAGATCGAATTGTATAGAAATGAATGGTCTTACCTTCAGATCGATAGTGCCTCACTGAAAAAGGAGATCATCGGTCAGGACGAATATCTCTTCCTCACCCTGAGGCCAGAGTTCATGGGAAAAGCTATACCGGATCGAGTGGTTTTATTTTATTTACTTAATTTAAATAACATCGACGATCATTCAAGCTTGGCTTACGCTGGTTATTCTGATCCATATTGTGAAGGCTGCATTAAAGGTGACTTTTCACCAGCTGAAAATTTCCCTAAAAATAAAAAAGCCTGGCAGCAATTTCAACAATACGCTCAAAAATCAAAATTTATTTCGCAGGCGAAAGGTGCCGAAAAGAACATCAGTTATTTTAAAAATTACGAGCAGAAGTGGGAGAAGGATAATCAGGCGGATAATCATTATGGTGCAGGTTACGGAATTATCCCAGAATCGCTTCAATCTACCTATTATAAAGACAAACTATTTAATCTGGATGGTTCAGATATCGATACGATTGTTGAAAATAAAAATTATATTGTAGGAACTTATTTTCGTGGCAATCTCTTAGGATATGATAAAAATAAAAAATTGTATTTCCCTGTCATCGTCGAATCCTGTGCTTATTCCTGCAATAAAACACTTCGGTTTTTAGATGATCAAACACTGCAAATCACTTATGAAGACGGTAAGGATTTCGAGATAAAACTCGACGAAATTATTTTTAAGAAATAGATAGAAAGGCGTTTTTCCTTGATCACTAATGTTTAAATCTTTATTTTTTAGTTTGAAATGTAAAATGAAATTTATCAAAAAGTTGTAAATTTGATTCAAAGTAAATCGACCAATAGAACGTCTTACATTTTTTTATAAAAATCATCTATGAAAGTATCAAAATTAGCAGCCAATCTTATTGGTTCAGAAATCATTAAAATAGGAAATCAGGTTAACGACATGAAAGCACAAGGTGCTGAAATAGCGAATCTTACGATTGGTGATTTGAATTCAAATATTTATCCGATTCCTGATTTATTAAAAGAAGAAATTCAGAAAGCCTACCAAAATAATTTAACCAATTACCCGCCAGCTAATGGACTTTTATCTTTGCGAAAAGCAATTTCAAAGGATATAAAAAATCGGTGGAATCTAGATTATTCTGAAAATGATGTCTTAGTTGCCGGAGGTTCTAGACCTTTGATTTATGCAGCTTTTAAAACGATTGTCGATCCTGACGACAAAGTGATTTACCCCGTTCCATCCTGGAATAACAATCATTACGCCTATTTAACGGAGGCTCAGAAAGTAGAAGTAGAAACTACTCATGAAAATAATTTCCTACCGACTGCAGCAGATTTAAGACCTCATTTAAAAGGAGCGGTTTTAATTGCGCTTTGTTCGCCTTTAAATCCGACTGGTACGATGTTCACCAAACAGCAGCTCGCTGAAATTTGTGAATTAATTATCGAAGAAAATAAAAGTCGGGCAGAAGGAGAAAAACCTTTATACTTGATGTACGATCAAATTTATGCGATGCTTACTTTTGGTGGTAAACATTTCGATCCCGTTTCTTTATATCCGGAATTGAAGCCTTATACGATTTATATTGATGGTGCTTCCAAATGTTTTGCAGCGACTGGAGTTAGAGTCGGTTGGAGTTTTGGTCCGTCTTTAATTATCGACAAAATGAAAGCATTACTCGGTCATATCGGAGCCTGGGCGCCAAAGCCTGAACAGGAAGCAGTTTCTGTTTTATTAAACAATCCCGAAAAGGTAGATGAATTCGTTAATCGTTTTAAAAGAGAAATCGCAGAAAGTTTGACGGTTCTTCATAACGGAATTCAAGACCTTAAAAACAAAGGATTTGCGGTAGAAAGTATTCAACCGATGGGCGCGCTTTATTTAACGATAGAGTTAAATTATGTTGGTCAAACAAAACCAGATGGCACGATCATTAAAGATTCTTCAGATCTTGTGTTTTATTTGATTGAAAAAGCTGGAATTGCCTTAGTTCCGTTCTCGGCTTTCGGAAACTCCCGCGATATGCCGTGGTTCCGTGCATCTGCAGGTGGAGTTTCTTTAGATGAAATCAAAAATATGTTGCCAAGATTGGAGTCAGCCTTAAAGAAATTATCCTAATCATTATTACTAAAGATGAAAATTATCGCCGTTATTCCCGCTCGATATGAAGCAAGTAGGTTTCCTGGTAAACTCATGCAGATTTTGGGTGATAAAACTGTCATTGCAACAACCTATCAAAATGTAGTTGAAACGAAATTATTCGATGAAGTTTTTGTAGCTACAGATTCTGAATTAATTTTTAACGAGATTTCATTAATCGGTGGAAATGCAGTCATGACTGGAAACCATGAAACGGGCAGTGACCGTATTACCGAAGCTGTGGCAAATATCGATTGCGATATTGTCGTGAATGTTCAAGGTGATGAACCATTCTTGAAAACCGAACCGTTAAAAAAGTTAATTTCTGTTTTTAAAGATGATTTAGAGAAAAAAATATCTTTGGCTTCTTTAAAAATAAAACTCACCGAGATAGAGGAAATAGAAAATCCCAATAATGTAAAAGTGATCACTGATAATAAGGGTTTTGCTTTGTATTTCAGTCGTTCAGTCATTCCTTATCCTCGCGAGACTTCGGTGAAAGCAGAATATTTTAAACATATCGGCGTTTATGCTTTTAGGAAAAATGCTTTGCTGGATTTTGCAAAATTAAAAATGCAGTCTTTAGAAATTGCAGAAAAAATAGAATGCATTCGATACTTGGAATACGGCATGAAAATCAAAATGATTGAAACTGACTTTGTGGGAGTTGGCATTGACGTACCCGAAGATTTAGAGAAAGCAAGATTGATTCTAAAAAATGATCAACCTTCTTAAAATATTAGGTTTAACATTCTTAAAATTGGTTAAATATTCAATAAGCATCAATGAAGTCATAATGATTTCATTTCAAAAAGTATATATTTGGCAACTGTTCCAAAAACAGCTTTATTTTAGCAGCAATTAATTTAGAAAGAACGCTTTTGCGGCGTAATTTTATATATGAAAAAGATTTTTTTAGTTTTATTAATGGCAATTGGCTCGATCGTTTCAGCGCAAACCGCCAAAGAAATCATCGACAAAAACATAGAATTAACGGGTGGCTTAACAAATTGGAAACTTTTGAATTCTGTTCTTTTACAAGGACGAGTTACTTTAGGAGTCAATGATGAATATCCGATCAAGATTTATCAGCAAAGACCCAATCTAACAAAAACCACGATTACCATTGGTAAAAAGGAAACAGCGGTAGAAGGTTATGAT
Source organism: Flavobacteriales bacterium UBA5040 (assembly GCA_002415135.1). Lineage (GTDB taxonomy): Bacteria > Bacteroidota > Bacteroidia > Flavobacteriales > Weeksellaceae > Kaistella. The sequence continues at coordinate 65,823 of DIBY01000018.1, forward strand.
GGCACGAAAGGGTATGCGATGAATTACGCGACTAACAAAACTCAGAAATATCCGAATTATGTCCCAGAAAGTTTCGACAATGATTTTATTGACTGGGAAAATAAAGGATTTGACGCCAAATATTTAGGGAAAGAGAAGGTTGGAGAAATCTATTGTCATAAAGTAGAGTTGACTAAAAACGTCAATAAAACAATGTACTTTTTCGACTCTAAAACCTATATGCTTTTAAAGGAAATTAAAAAAGAGGAGACTTTGGAATATTCTGATTTCAGAAACGTTGGAAACCTAACGATGCCTTTTAGAATAGAATCCTCGTCCCCTAAAAAAGACAGTGACTATGTCATGATGTTAAATAAAATAGAAACCAACAAAGTATTTCCAGCAAATACTTTTAAATTTTAAAATACAATGAAAAAAATCTTAATACTATTGCTATCGGCAGGTGCTTTATTACAAAGCTGTAAAAATCAAAAGAATGATGTTTCACAAACCAAAACCGCAGATCAACAAATGAGCAAAACAATTTATGATTACAAAGTCGAAAGTTTAGATGGACAAGAAATCAACTTTGCCGATTTTAAAGGAAAGAAAATTTTAGTGGTCAATACAGCGTCGGAATGTGGATTTACGCCGCAGTACGCTGATTTAGAAAAATTATCTAAGGATTATGAAAATAACTTAGTTATTGTTGGTTTTCCTGCGAATAACTTTGGCGGACAAGAGCCCGGAAGTAATACCGAAATCGGCGCATTTTGCGAGAAGAATTTTGGCGTAACTTTCCCGATGGCTGCAAAAGTTTCTGTGAAGGGAGATGACACCGCACCTATTTTTAAATTCCTTACGGAGAAGGATTTGAACGGCGTTAAAAACACAGCGATCCTTTGGAACTTCACCAAGTTCCTTATTGATGAAAACGGACATTTAATCGATACTTTCATCAGCACAACCAAACCAACAAGTGAATCTATTACCAAGTATTTGAAATAGAAAGTAGAGAATTTAAAGATTCATTATTTATAAAATTAAAGTTTATTGACCCGGTTCAATAAACTTTTTTTATGCTTAAAATAAATAGACTAATTCCTTTCATTGAAATAAGATCACAAAAAAAAGGATGGTTTCCCATCCTTTAATAGTATTCTGCAATTATAATCTTTTATCTGTATCGCTGATGTTCTTTGTTTTTTGAAAACTTATCGATCAACGGTTTAAATAATGACTTGTATTTTTCAACATCAAACAGTTGGGAGTCGGTCAGCGCTTTGTAAGTCAGCCAAGCTCCAAACGGAAACAGCACAAGGTTCGGTAACCAGGCTGCTAAATACGGATCCATTCCACCAGCCCATGCAATATTCTCTGCGGTTAGATTCAAAACATAGAATAAAATAAAAATTACAATCGCAATAACGACTGGTAATCCTAAACCTCCTTTTCGGATGATTGAACCTAAGCTCGACCCAATTAAAAAGAAAATAAGACACGTCACTGAATAAGAAACAATTCTTTGCTGGTGCATGATCACGCGCGCAAAGTAGGCATGCATATCTTTAATCTGTGATTTTTTGGCAATCGTCGATTGTTTAACATTTTCGATTTTATTATAAGCAGAGTACAATATTTCCTGCTTTTTCTTAATACTTAAAGTGTCCGTTTTCGGCGGCGCTTTTATGGCGACTTTCACCTTCGTTTTATCAATGTAGCTAACATAACTGTTTGCCTGACTTACCAATTCGTAAGTCAAATTATTCATGATATTTTCATTGCTTTTCTTTGCTCCATCGATGGTTGCATTCAGTTCTATAACATTTTGAAAAGAATAGTCATCCGTAATTTTTTCCGCTTCAATCGCTTTATCAATGATTTCAGAAATATTAAAATGGGAAACCAAAGTATCAAACTTTATCGCTTGGTCAGGTTGTTTTTGTCGGGTGTTATAATCAGTATTTCCAAGTTGATCTTCGTAAATATGACCATTAAATAAAACCAACTTTAAATAATTAGGATTATCAGCAGAAACGAATTTTCCTTTTTCGGCAACGATAGATTGTTGGTCATCAAAAGAAGTTGCCATTTTATGAATAAAAACTCCAGTTAAGTTTTCACCATTCTCACCCGTGATTTTATCGAACTTAACGCTGTAGCCAGGCAGTTGCTGAATAAACTGGCCAGGTGTAAAGTTCAGTGCGGGTTTCGTTGCTGCAATATTGTAGAGCATATTCTTTGCCTTCCGCTGGAAATCGGGGACGACATTATTAGAGAAGAAAAATAGAAATAGAGAAAAGAATAGGGTAGTGAAGAACAGCGGCAACATGATCCGTGTTAGTGAAATCCCAGCGGCTTTCATAGCGGCTAATTCATAGCGTTCACCAAAATCACCAAAAGTCATTATCGAAGAAAGCAATATGGTCAGCGGTAAAACGAGCTGAACGACAATCGCAGAAAGGTAAGAAAGCAATTTCAGAATTTCCCAATAACTCAAACCTTTCCCGGTAAATTGCGCCAATCTAATCCAAATGATGTTCACTACAAAAATGAAAAACAACACACTGAATATGAAAAGAAACGGGCCGAAAAAAGTTTTGATGACGTAACCGTCGAGTTTTTTTATCATGGTTCAAATTTACCAAAAAAGCCACAAAAGAATAATTTCCTTTGTGACTTTTTTTATCGTGACTTATTGAGGTCTATAGTTCGGTAACAAAATAGTTTTTGTATTGATTTTTATCAAAGGTAAACATGTTGCTGTTCAACTTTTGGTTTTCTACATAATTGCTGATCGCGATTATAGAAACAGCATTATCATTAGAAAACTGTTCAATTTTCACCAACTGTTTTTTCGCTGCGTTTACAAAAAGATTAACTTCTTTAATTCCATTATTCTTGATTGGAGTTAATTTAATATAATCTGAATTTACACCATTCACTTTTAGCTTTCCAACATACTTCACGTTGTACCCTTTTTTATATTGTTCTATATAATTAAGAGGAGAGAACATTTGCTCATTTCCAGTTGGTTTTGCTACGGTTATCTCTTGGTCTTCTTCAGAAATATTGTAGATTTTATTTCCATCGAAAATTTGCTCTGTACCCATTATTTTCAATTTGTACAAATCTTTTGAAGAATAGAAAATGCCAGGTTCCGTTTTGGTTACCTTTTTATTGTTTCCTGTGCCGTAAATAAATTTGAAATAAACGTTGTCTTTACTTTTATAATTATTCGCTACAGCATCTAATATTGTTTTTGCTTTTGCATCAATCTTTTGTGCAGAAAAACTTGCAGTGGTCGCAACCACCAAAATTCCAAAGGAGAGTTTTTTCAATATAGTAATCATTCTTTTTTTTATTTTTAGATAAATATTTAACTTCAAAGTTAAACTTGCGTTTAAAATTCAAGTTACTTTCGCAATTCTTCCAAAAACTGTTCCAAAGAATTTAAATCACTGATCAGCACTTCTCTCGCTTTTGCGCCATTGAAGCCACCTACAACGCCACTAGCTTCTAACTGATCCATAATTCTACCCGCACGATTGTATCCTAATTTCAATTGTCTCTGTAACATCGAGGTAGAACCTTGCTGCGTAGAAACTAATATTCTGGCTGCATCTTCAAACAATACATCTTTTTCGTTCGGATCGAAAGCACCAACCGTAGAAGTGGTCTCATCTACAGAATATTCTGGAAGCATATAAGCGCTTGCGTATCCTTTTTGTTCTCCGATGTAATCTGCAATTTTTTCTACCTCAGGCGTATCTACAAAAGCACATTGCAAACGCATAATTTCATTTCCGTTAAAGTAAAGCATATCACCTTTACCAATTAATTGATCTGCTCCGGGAGAATCTAAAATAGTTCTAGAATCCACACTGGAGATCACGCGGAAGGCTGCTCTTGCTGGGAAGTTGGCTTTAATCATTCCTGTAATAACGTTTACTGAAGGTCTTTGGGTCGCAACAATTAAGTGAATACCAACTGCTCTAGCTAACTGCGCTAATCTCGCAATCGGAAGTTCAACTTCTTTACCGGCGGTCATAATTAAATCTGCAAATTCGTCAACCACCAAAACGATGTATGGTAAATAACGGTGTCCGTTATCGGGATTTAATTTACGATCCGCGAATTTATTATTGTATTCTTTAATGTTTTTACAGAATGCATTTTTCAAGAGATCATAACGCTGATCCATTTCAATACAAAGAGAGTTCAAAGTGTTGATTACTTTGTGCGTATCAGTAATAATAGCATCTTCACCGTCAGGAAGTTTTGCTAAATAATGTCTTTCAATTTTTGAGTAAAGCGAAAGTTCCACTTTTTTCGGATCCACCATTACAAATTTTAATTCGCTTGGATGTTTCTTGTAAAGTAAAGATGTTAAGATCGCATTGATCCCAACCGATTTTCCCTGTCCAGTTGCACCAGCCATTAATAAGTGAGGCATTTTTGCCAAATCGGCCATGAAAATTTCATTGGAGATCGTTTTTCCAAAAACAACTGGCAGATCCATATCTGAATTTTGGAATTTCTGTGAAGCAATAACGCTTCTCATCGAAACCATCGACGGGTTTTTTCTTGGAACTTCAATTCCGATTGTTCCTTTTCCTGGCATTGGAGCGATGATTCTAATTCCTAAAGCAGAAAGATTTAACGCAATGTCATCTTGCAATTTCTTAATAGAAGCTACACGTATTCCGGCTTCTGGAACGATTTCATAAAGCGTCACCGTTGGTCCAATCGTCGCTTTAATTTCAGAAATTCCGACATTAAAGTTTTTTAAGAGACCAACAATTTTATTTTTGTTTTCTTCTAATTCTTCTTTATTAACAGAGATTTCCTCATTGCCATAATCACGCAATAAATCAATTGGTGGCATTTGGAATTTACCTAGTTCTAGTTTGTGATCATATTTGCCGTGCTTATCAACAAGTTCTTGTGATTTTCGATCGCTTTCATCAATGATGTCAACCGTTTTTGCGATTTCAATTTTAAAATCAATGTCATCAACTTTTGGAGCAATCTCTTTTTCCTGAACTGTAGAAGTCGGATCTAAAGTAACAGATGTATTTTGTTCTTGTTGCTCAAATGAAGTTTGATTAGGCGTTTTAATAGGTTCGATTTCTGGACTTAGCGAAACTTTTTTCGGCGCTTGTTTTACAATGCTGATTTCTGTAACCTTTATGTGATCTTGCTCATTGCTTGCGATTTCTTCCAATTCGTCATCTGCTTCGAAATTTTCTGCAGAGCGGGGCATCATTCCTTTAATTTTCCCCACAGTATTATCATTCAGATCACTAAATTTTGATTTAATGATACTTGGTCGTAGATTAAATTCCAGAATAAAATAGAGACCAATACTTACCAAAATCACCATCCACAGTCCTGCAGACCCAATAACTGAGTTCAAGAAATCCATAATTTGAAAACCGTAAACTCCACTTAAAACTCCATCACCTTTCGTAACTGCACCCATAAAAATAGGAAGCCAGCAAATAAAGAATAGGGAATGGCCAATTGTTTTCCAGGGTTTGAAATAGTGTTTCTTCAGGATCATTAATCCTAATACAAAAAATAGAAAAGCAACTAAGAATGCCGCGATACCAATACTTTCAAAAATAAAAATATTCCCCAACCAATCGCCGATTTTACCAAAGATATTTGATGATTTTATCGTTTTATCCAGCATGGTTCCAGCTTGGCTTTGATCTGCTTTCCAATTCATTAAATAAGAAATGAACGAAAGAAGACCAACTACCGAAATCACGAGAAATAAAATTCCGAAAAATATGCGTGGTTTAGAAAGTATTTTGCTTTGTTCAGCAGTTTTAGTCGTAGGTTTTTTAGTATTTTTTTCCATAATGTCAATCACGGCAAATTTAATAATAATAATTTAGTAAAATTTGTGAAAGAAGAACATTTTTTAGTTAAATAATGAATTGAAAAGGTTAGGCTTTAATATGGAAAAACACATTTTACAAGTATAAATATTGAATAGTAGATGTTTGATCCTAATGAAAGTTTTTATTAAAAACTTCTATATTACAAGACACGGAATACAATTTGTTTCAAGATAATAAATAAAACCAAAATTTTAGATCATGGAAAATAAAGATAAAAATAAAGAAACCGAAGAAAATAGAATCATTGAAATCGAAGGAGTTGATGATCGCGTACTTCGAAACGAAAGCGATTCTGACGACAAAGTTATTTTAAATGACCGACCACTCAACGCAGAAAATGCAGTTCCGCCAAAGGCTTGGGAAAATCAGAAGAAAGCGTATGACGATGCTTTTGAGAATAATAAAAATCAAGAACTTGAAGATGACATGTGATCATTAAAATGTAAAAATTCCACTGAAAAGTGGAATTTCGTTTTTTTAACTTAATCTTTTTCAAAAATTTTCATTGGTTTTTTATCGTCTCCGATTGCGACCAAAGTAAAATCGCCAGACACCGCTTTTTCTCTTATTTCATCGTACATCTGTTCAACAAAAACCTGTACATTTACTTTCAAACTGGAGTTTCCTACATATTTTACTCTTCCAATTAATTCTACTAAAGTATCGGCAGGAATTGGTTTTTTAAAATCGATTCGGTCGCAACTTACGGTCACAAAAGATTTTCTGGCAAATCGCGTTGCGGTCATAAAAGCAACTTCATCCATCATTTCCATCACGGTTCCACCAAACATGGTGTTGTGATGATTGGTGATGTTCGGAAAAACGACTTTAAAAACGTGGGTTTCTGAATTTTGGATTTTTTCTTCGTAGTTCATTGTTATTGAATTAAAAACATTAATAATTGAAATGAACAGAAAAAACTGACCACCTGGTCAATTCTATTTTCTGCTTCAGATCGCGAAAGCATTTTTATAATTTCAAAGAAGGGATCTGACTTTCCTAGCGTGGATTACAGTTGCGCGACAGTTCGTGATTTCCACACGATTCACCTTGTAGATTGAAATAACAAGGGCAAATATAGATTTTTTAGAATTATTTAAGTCTCATTTATCGTAAAATAGATTCTATATTTTAATCGTGGAATCATTTTTGACACTTTGAAAATACACTAAAACATATATTATGATACCACAAGATAACACCAATGAGCAAAACGAAAATTTAAAAGAAATGAACTACAGTCCTGAAAACGATATTTTCAATCAGGAAGAACACGTTTCGCTGGACGGTAATGGAAATCCCATTTTAAATGAAAAGACCGATCAAGAAAGGTTGGGCGATGATTTAGATGTTCCAGGCTCTAGCGCAGATGATGCGATGGAAGCGATCGCTTCTGAAGATGAAGAAAATAATTTCTACAGTCTGAGTGACAATGAAGATAATCACGAAGAAACGAACGAAGATCTACTGTCTTAATAATTAAACCTTACTTTTGAGTAAGGTTTTTTTTTGGAAGTATTGCAGAGGAATTTTTTCCTCTTTTTCTTTGCTTTGTATTTTCTAATTTGGATATCTTTAAAACTTCGAATAGTATCAACGCATCATATTTAAATTATCATGACTTTTCAAGAACAGATTCAACAGGGAATTCCAAACGAACTTCCCTCAATAAAACCTTACGATTCTCAGATTAATCACGCGCCAAAGCGGAAGGAAATCTTAACTGAAGAAGAAAAGAAACTCGCCCTTAAAAATGCTTTGCGTTATTTCGACCCAAAGTTTCATGCGCAATTGTTACCAGAGTTTAGAAAAGAACTTGTCGATTATGGACGTATTTATATGTATCGTTTTCGTCCGGATTATGAAATGAAAGCACGAAGCATCGGCGATTATCCAGGAAAATCTGAACAGGCAAAGTCTATTATGTTGATGATTCAAAATAATTTGGATTACGCCGTAGCTCAACATCCGCATGAATTAATTACCTATGGAGGAAACGGCGCGGTTTTTCAAAACTGGGCACAATATCTTTTGACGATGAAATATTTGTCGGAAATGACAAATGAGCAAACATTAACCATGTATTCTGGTCATCCGATGGGATTATTTCCGAGTCATAATGAAGCGCCGAGAGTTGTGGTGACCAATGGAATGGTGATTCCAAATTATTCCAAACCTGATGATTGGGAAAAAATGAATGCGCTAGGAGTTTCCCAATATGGACAAATGACCGCTGGCAGTTATATGTATATTGGTCCACAAGGAATTGTGCATGGAACTACCATTACTGTTTTGAATGCATTCAGAAAAATTAAAAAAGAACCAAAAGGCGGATTATTTATCACCTCAGGATTAGGCGGAATGAGTGGTGCTCAGCCAAAAGCGGGAAATATCGCAGGATGTATTACGGTTTGTGCAGAAGTTAATCCGAAAATAACCAAGATTCGTCACGAACAAAAATGGATCGATGAAATTCATGAGAACCTTGACGAATTGGTAGAAAGAGTTATAAAAGCACAACAAAATAAAGAAACAGTTTCGTTAGCATATCTCGGCAATATCGTTGAAGTATGGGAGAAATTCGATCAGGAAAATTTGAAAATAGATATAGGTTCTGATCAGACTTCGTTGCATAATCCATGGGCGGGAGGATATTATCCAGTCGGAATTCCTTTTGAGGAAGCCAATAAAATGATGGCTGAAAATCCTGACTTATTTAAAGAGAAAGTTCAAGAGAGTTTAAGAAGACATGCGAAAGCGATCAATCAACACACGGATAAAGGAACGTATTTCTTTGATTACGGAAATGCCTTTTTATTGGAAGCGAGTAGAGCTGGAGCAGATGTGATGTCCGATAATCCAACATTGGGAAGAGAATTTAAATACCCAAGTTATGTGCAGGATATTATGGGACCCATGTGTTTCGATTACGGATTCGGCCCTTTCCGTTGGGTTTGTGCCAGTGGAAAACCTGAAGATCTTCAAAAGACTGATAAAATAGCTTGTACAGTTTTAGAAGAAATCATGAAAAATTCTCCGCAAGAAATCCAACAGCAAATGCAGGATAATATTACGTGGATTAAAGGTGCACAAGAAAATAAATTGGTTGTTGGTTCTCAAGCCCGAATCCTTTATGCTGATGCAGAAGGAAGAATGAAAATCGCTGAAGCTTTTAATAAAGCCATTAAAAATAATGAAATTGGACCAGTCGTTCTAGGAAGAGATCACCATGATGTCTCTGGAACTGATTCTCCGTATCGCGAAACCTCTAATATATATGACGGTTCTCGATTTACGGCAGACATGGCGATTCAAAATGTGATCGGTGATAGTTTCCGCGGTGCCACTTGGGTTTCTATCCACAATGGTGGTGGTGTTGGTTGGGGCGAAGTAATCAATGGAGGCTTCGGAATGTTGCTTGATGGAAGTGATGATGCAGACAGAAGATTAAAGTCAATGTTATTCTGGGATGTCAATAACGGAATTTCCCGCAGATCTTGGGCAAGAAATGAGGGAGCTGTTTTTGCAATTAAACGTGCCATGGAAATGGAGCCTAATTTGAAAGTTACTTTGCCGAATTTTGTGGATGAGAATTTGTTTTAAAATAAATTATTTTTTATTGATCTAATAATGAAACCCTGCAAAGTCGCAGGGTTTTCTAATTATATAATCTTATAGCAGTGTAATAGATAAAACTTATAAGAGTTATTGGTAATAAATAATACTAAATTATGTTTTATGGTAAATAAACTTTCTATATTTGATTAATCAAAAAAAATATACAATTATGAAAAACATTTTTAAAATCTTATCGGTGATATTTGCCGTAGGATTCACAGCAGTTAGCTGCTCTGACAACGAAGAAGAACCAGTGATGAGCCAAACCGCTTATGCAATTGCGTCACGTGATGCCAATTTGTCTTCTCTCAAAGCAGCGATTGATAAAGCTGGTCTTGCGACTACTTTAGATGGAACTGGGACTTTTACCATTTTTGCTCCTTCTAATGCAGCATTCGCTACATTTTTACAGGCCAATGGCTTTGCAACTTTGAATGATGTTCCTGTTGCAGCTTTGAAAGAAATTTTGTTAAACCATGTTTTAGCGACAAGAGTAACATCTTCTGAGATTACAACCGGTTATGTTTCAACTTTAGCAAAAGGCGCAGCATCATCTACCAGAAATATTAGCATGTACCTTAACAAAACCACTGGAGTTAAAATTAATGGAACTGTGAATGTTACTGCTGCAGACATCTTAGCAACCAACGGTGTAATTCACAAAACTGATGCAGTGATTGGTTTACCAACAATTGTAACTCACGCTTTAGCAAATCCGAATTTCACTAGTTTAGTTTCAGCTTTAACAAGAAGCGATATGCCAAATTTTGTTGGAATTTTGAGTGGAACCGCTAGTTCACCATTTACGGTCTTCGCACCAACCAATGCAGCTTTTGCTTCTTTGCTTACAGAGACAGGTTTAGCTAATTTGGGTGCAGTATCTCAATCACTTTTAGAAAATGCTTTAAAATACCACGTAGTTGCTGGAGCAAACGTAGCTTCAACAGCTTTAACCAATAATATGGTAGTGACCACTTTCCAAACAGGAACGTTTACGATCACTACTACAGGCGGCGCAAAAATTACTGACGCGAATAACAGAGTTTCCAACATCATCTTAACAGATGTGCAGTGTAGCAATGGTATTATTCACGCCATAGACAAAGTTTTATTACCATAGTAGTTTTTTTTTACCCTGATAAGCGTCCCAATATTGGGGCGCTTATTGTAATTTAGCCCAAAAATTATTTCATGAAATTTAGAATATCTCTTCTCTTAACAATCGTCTCGATCCTCATTTTTGCCCAAACCGGAAATTTGAATGTGAATGTCTATGACGAATTCAGTAAGAAACCACTTTCTGCTGAAATAAAAGTATTGCCTTCGGGTTCTGCTTTTTTAGGGATTGGAAATATTTTCGTTTCCGAATTACAGTCTGGCAACTACAGTTTAGAGATCACAGCTGACGGTTATGAAACTGGCTTTTTAAAAGATATTAATGTTGTTCCGAATCAAAATCTTACATTTTCAATTGGTTTAAATAAGATTGCGAAAAATATTGATGAAGTAATTATTACTAAAAAGCAATATAAAACCACTGCCGAAAGTCCGCTTTCTTTAAGAAATATTACAAGCGAAGAAGTGCAGAAAAATGCTGGTTCGACCAGAGATGTTTCGAAAGCAATTTTAAGTTTTCCCGGCGTTGGAAGTACCGCGACCTTTAGAAATGATTTATTTATTCGTGGTGGAAGTTCTGCGGAAAATAAATTTTATATCGACGGAATAGAAGTTCCGATTATCAATCATTTTCAAACACAAGGCGCTTCTGGTGGGCCGAGAGGAATTATTACCATCGATTTTATAAAAGATGTCGATTTTTATAGTGGAGCGTTTCCCGCTTCTAGAAATGGTGCTTTATCTTCTTTATTTGAATTTAATTTAAAGCAAGCCAGAAAGGATAAACTGGGTTACAAAGCGGTAATTGGTTTAGATGATATGCAGTTGATGGCTGATGGTCCACTTTCCAAAGATCAATCCTGGACTGGACTTTTCAGTATTCGTAAATCTAATCTTCAACTATTATTTAAAGCAATTGGATTGCCTTTTCTGCCAAGTTACTACGATGGAACTTTTAAAATTTCTAAGAAATACCAGTCTGGTGATGAATTATTTTTTCTTGGTTTGGGAGCAAAGGACAGTTTCAAATTTAATGAAAATGCAGATCCAACGCTGTCCAATTTAACCTTGATTGATCAGCTTCCCGTTTCTCCACAATGGAATTATACGGTTGGTGCTGGATATCGCCATTTAGCTGAAAATGGAAACTGGCTTCTGACCATGAGCAGAAATATGCTCGATAATCAAGCTTTAAAATATTATCGAAATATTGAAACACCTGAGAATTTATTGTATAACTACAAATCTCAGGAGAGCGAAAATAAAATACGATTTGACCGAAATTTCACTTGGTCAGATTATCAATTCAGTACGGGAACGAATATTAACTTTTCAAAATATTATAATAATTCGACCATAAAAAACGTGACTCAAAATGCTATTAATTTTGATGATGTACTTTCAGAAATTAATGTTTTTCAATACGGTTTATATCTTCAAACTGCGAAGAAGTTTTTTAACGATCAGCTGCAGCTTTCTGCTGGGGTTCGTTTTGATGCAAGTGATTACAATGAGAATACTCAGAATCCTTTAGATCAGTTTTCACCAAGATTTTCCTTAAGCTATAAAATTAATCCAGAATTTTCTTTGAATTTTAATACAGGAATTTATTATCAATTGCCAGCTTACACCGCGCTTGGTTTTATGGAAAATGGATTATTTAGCAATAAAGAAACTTTGAGTTATATTCGAAATTCACATCTGGTTGGAGGAGTAGAGTACAACGGAAAAAATAATCTTCGACTGACCGTTGAAGGCTATTATAAGAAGTATAAAAATTATCCTTTCTCTCTTCGTAATCAGATTTCTCTCGCAAATATAGGAGCTAATTTTGGCGTTGTTGGTAATGAACCTTTGGATTCCAGAGGCTTTGGCGAAACGTACGGAATTGAATTTTTAGCCCAAAAAAGAACAGTCAATAATTTCTACGGAATCGTAGCGTACACTTTTGGATATTCAAAATTCTCGAACGCAGCTGGCAACTTATTGCCTTCAAGTTGGGATTCGCGACACATCGTCGCAGTTACGGCCGGAAAATATTTGAAGAGAAACTGGAATTTAGGAGCTCGATTTAGAATGCAATCAGGTTTGCCCGAAACGCCGTACGACTTACAGAGAAGTTCTTTGGTGAACATTTGGAATATTTCAAATGGTCCATTGCAGAATTTTGATTTATTAAACTCCACTCGAGGAAATCTTTCTCATCAATTGGATCTACGTGCGGAGAAGAAATGGATATTCAAAAAATGGCAATTTACGGCATACATGGATATCGTCAACGCTTACGGTTCGAAAAGCCCAAGCAAACTACCAGTTGTGAATCTCCAGCGCGATGCGAACAACAATGGGATTATTGGGAATCCAACAGCTCCAGAAAATCAGCAGTATTATTTGTTAGAAACTGGAGAAATCGACCGATCTACACCGATTCCGTATTTCGGATTTATATTTGAATTTTAGCGATAGTGACAATTTCATTATATTTTTTTGTATTAGTGAGCACATTCTTCGGAATGTGTTCTTTTGTTTTAAGATCACAGGTTTCTAAGAAAAGCTCGTCTTTAAGACCAAAGAAAATAGAAGCTTTGGAAATCTCAGATATAAGCCTTAACTTCGTGAAATAGCTTATTAAAATGATTTTAACTCCTCTTTTTAAACGTAATAATTTAACCAAGGGAAAGTCATGTTTTTTATCTTATTTACACGACGATAATTTTCTGAAAAGTTCTAAAGAGTTCATTTAATTTGCCCTGTCGCGATTCAGGACAGGGTAGTTTATCCTAAAATTAAATACTCACCATTTCAATTTGAATACATTTTTACCAGTTATCAAACATCGTTTTTTGTTTGATCATCTTGTCTGAATCTTATATGCGTATTCATCAATCAATTTTACTTATTACATTATGTCAGAAAATATAGTTTTAACTACCGGAATTTACGATTTGATCAAAGAACATTTAAGAAGAAGAAAAACAACGCTACAAGAAGAGCAAATTTTACTAGATCAGTTGAAAGGAGCTAAACAGGTGCGAAGAAAAGAATTACCAACAGATGTTGTAACCATTAATTGTGAGGTGAAAATAAAGGATGTTGCTACTAATGAAGAAGAGAAGTATCTTTTGGTTGATGCAAATCAAGAGAAAGTGAAGAAGGGAAAATATTCCATTTTATCGCCAATTGGTTTGGCAGTTGTTGGCAATAAAGTCGGCGATATTATTAGCTGGCCTTTTGCAGACGGCGAAAAGAAACTGGAGATTTTAGGAGTGGAACATCACAACTAAATTCCTTCTATTATTTAAAAGAAACTCTCCATTGGGGAGTTTCTTTTGTTTTAACGAACACTTAACCAATCAGATAAATAAAAAATTAACAAACCAAAATCCTACTTTTGGTTTTATTTTTGATGAAGAGTATTGAATTTTCTTTTTAATCCTATTCAAAAACTTCCTGTTGTTTTAGATTTCTTAGAAATATTTAGAATTCTCTACGCCAATTTTTTAATTTAAAAAAGAAGAACGACGATGAAAAAGTTAGAATTTTCAATCGAGATTAAGGCTTCAAAAGAAAAAGTTTGGGATAGTCTTTGGAATGATCAAAATTACCGCAAATGGACCGCTCTTTTTCTTCCAGGGTCTTATTATGAAGGAGAACTTAAGGAAAGCAGCGACGTTCGTTTTTTATCACCTGGTGGACATGGATTATTTGCAATGGTAGAAAAAGTAATTCCCTTTCAGTCGATGCACTTTTTACATTTTGGTTTGATAATCGACGGTATTTCTCAAGAGAAAACCTTTAAGGATGGAGCGATAGAACAGTACGATTTGTATGAAAATGAAAAAGGGACAAAATTAACCGTAACTTTAAAAACAGAGGAAGAATATAAAACTTATTTCAATAATAGTTTTCCCAGAGCGCTTGCTGTAGTTAAAGAAATTGCAGAAAATTAATCACGCAATTTTTCTTTTTTAATTTCTTCCATAATCCATTCCAGCTGAATATCTTTTTTCTGTAAAACTTCTAGTAAAGTCGGAATAATTTCGTGATCAGGCAGAACGCCTTTTTTTGTTTCCGTGAATTCAATATTAGGTTGAACCAGCATTAAACCAATTGGTAGTTTCAGTTTTGAATGTGGTAATTTCTCGGTAGAATATCTTCCCGCGACCGTTCCGTCATTTGTTCCGCCTGTTTCTTCACCAACCAGAAATGCCCTTTGGTCACCTTTTAATTTTGAGGCGATAATTGATGAAGCCGAGAAGCTGCTTCCATTGATTAACACATAGATCTTTCCATCGAAGTGATTTTTCTTTGGTTTTTTTAAAGAGAAAATTCCGTTGTTTTTTAAATAGAATTGATCATCTTTCTTTTTAACAGACAGTGCGGTTCCAATCAGATAAAGTGGATAAGTCACGGCCGCAATTGGCGTCGCTAAAGGTGGAATATCACTAAAATAATTAGCATGAAACATGGAGGTTCGCGAAGTTACTTCCATATCCTTTATGAATTTAAAATCTTCTGATACAAAGTAGGAATAGAGATTGTTGATCTCCGCCAATGATCCACCAAGATTATCCCGAACATCCAGAATCAGATATTTTGCTGGTGATTTTTTAAGCAGGGCAAAACTTTGTTTGTAGAATTTACGGGAGTAGGTTCCAGAAAACGTTTTGATTTTCATATAAGCGATCGTAGAATCTTTCGTTGGAAACTGTAAGTCCCGGTTGAAACTTTTACTTACAATATTATAATCTTTGGTTTTCCCGGTTTCGCTTTTGGTTAGTTTTTTATTTTCCTGTTTGGTCTTTTCCTTTTCTTCCTTGGTAATTTTTTCTCGTTGAATATAAAAGGTTTTTATTTCATTTTGATACTTTGCTTCTATTTTAACAGAATCTAAAATTCCGTATTCAGCTGTGAAAAATGAAGGCCATCTGCGAGCCATAGAATATCTTTGAAAGGTTGTGTTTTCGCCATCACTGTTGACGATTGGTTTGTATTTTTCGAGTAATTCAACAACAGGAATATCTTTAATCTTCAGAATTTCAGTTCCGATATTCATATTCGGAATCTTAGAAACATTATCTTTCACAAAGATTCTATTATTATCGATGGCAAAATTATAGCGGTTGAGTAAACCTTTTTGATTTTTAAGATGTTTGATTTCTTTCTTGGTTAATCGCTTGTCATAAGGCACTAACCGCAGATGACCTTCTTTAATGTTTGCGATAATGGGTGCGAGTTTCTGGTAAAATTCGTTGGGTTTTAAAGGAGTTTTAATCGATGTTTTTAAACTGTCGAATTGATGATTCAAATCTTCTTTAGAAATAAACCAGTACAATTTGGGATGCAATTCTTCTAATTTTTGCTGCGTAAAATCAATGTCTTTTCTCAAGTTTTCAACCGAGATTGGAATCTCTAATTTTTCATTGTGTCTTTTCACAGAAACACAGGAAACAATTACGCTTACGAAAGAAAAAAGAAGTATTTTTTTCAAGATAGAATTTTTGCTAAAAGTAAAATTTTAAAATTAAATCAACAAGCAAAAAAAACTTCCCATTAATAATGAGAAGTTCAACTTTTTAAAATGAAACATGTTATCCTAAAACAGTTACTGTATTCTGAACCATTTCGTAGATCGCATTTTTACCGCTTTCTGGTTTCGTATTTACTGCACGGGTTCCGTTAAAATGAAGACAGGTTACGTAACCTAATTTCGCCGCATCTAAACACGTATATTTTACACAATAATCTAGAGCTAGACCAACAATTTCGAGTAATTGAATATCGTGGTATTTCAAGAAATCATCCAAACCGGTTTTTACAAAGTGGTTATTATCCTGAAATCCGCTGTAAGAATCGAAATCAACATTGGTTCCTTTTTGAATAATATGAGTTACTTTATCTCTGTTCAGATCCTTATGAAATTCAGCACCGAAAGTACCCTGAACACAATGATCTGGCCACATGTGTTGCGGGATTCCATTAAGAATAATATTATCTCCAACTTTCTTTCCGTTATTAGACGCGAAACTTTTATGATCAGCTGGATGCCAATCTTGGGTAAGGACTATTTGGTCGTATTCATTTTCTTCCATCAAGAGATTAACATACGGAATAACTTCGTTAGCACCAGGAACTGCAAGGGCTCCACCTTCGCAAAAATCGTTCTGTAGGTCAACTATAATCAGGGCTTTTTTCATATTCTTAAATTTTTCGGTTGGTTTCGAATTCAACTTATTTTGTAGTAAATTTACAAAACTAAAACGCAAATGTTTAGCCAAATAAACCGATGCGCCAAATCGTCAAAATATATAAATTAAATGGACAAATTAGAACATATTAAATATCCAATTGGTAAGTTTCAGGATCCAAAAAAGATTACGGATCAAGATATTGACAAGCATATTCAGACGCTGAAAGACTTTCCGAATAAATTAAAACACCTCGTAGGTAACTGGACTGATGAGCAGTTAGACAGTCAATACAGAGAAGGAAGCTGGACGATTCGTCAGTTGGTAAATCATTTGTCTGATAGTCACATGAATAGTTTTATCCGTTTTAAACTGGCTTTGACAGAAGATAATCCAACCGTAAAACCATGGGATCAGGTACAGTGGGCAGAGTTGCAGGATTCTTTTAATATGGATATTAAACCCGCTTTACAGATTCTAAAAGGTTTGCATAAAAGATGGGTTTTTGAATTGAGATCTTTAACCAACCGTGAATTCGAAAGCACTTTTTATCATCCAGAACAACACCGTAATATTACGTTGAGAGAAAGTCTTGCCTTTTACGCGTGGCATTGTGATCATCATATCGCACATATCGAAAATTTAAGATCCGAAAACAATTGGTAAGAAAATTGCCGAGAGTTTACCTAACCTAAAATAAATAAAGCATGAGTTTTTTTAATAAAATATTTGGAAGTGATGAGCCAAAAGATCAAAATACATCAACATCTTTCTGGAATATGATTGAATCAGAAGAGGATTTAGCACAAGCCGTGCAGAAATCATTTGAGAAAAAAGTGGTGATTTTTAAACATTCAACCAGATGTCATATTAGCAAAATGGTTTTAAAAAGTTTCGAAAACGAAGTCGCTCATTCTGATAAAGACGTCGTGTATTATTTTTTAGATCTAATCTCGCACCGACCAATTTCAAATAAAATTGCCGACGATTTTGGAGTAACACACCAAAGTCCGCAAATGATTGTCTTAGAAAATGGTAAAGCGGTGAAAGATGCTTCCCATCAAAGTATTTCTGTTAATCAGATTTAAATCTTTAAAATGGATTCCCTTCAAAATATTTCCAATTATTTATCAGAAGTTCTAGAGATTCCGAAAGAAGCCGTAGCGACTTGCGGAAATCTTTATACTTTAAAAAAAGTTACTAAAAATGAATTGCTTTTGAGCGAAGGCGAGATTTGCATGGATACTTTTTTTGTGGAAAAAGGTTTGCTTAGAATGTATTCGCTCGACCGAAACGGAAAAGAACACATCATTCAGTTCGCGCCGGAAAACTGGCTAATTTCAGATCGAAGTTCGCTGAATTTTAATCAGAAATCAAAATATTATATTGAAGCTGTGGAAGATTCGGAGGTATTTCTATTGAGCAAAGATTTTTTCACCAGCATGGTGGAGAAATTTCCTCAGACTGCCGAAAATAATGATATGCTTTTGCAGAAACACATCCGGAATTTACAGAATCGGGTGAATTCGCTTTTGGCCGACACAGCTGAAGAAAGATACATGACTTTCATTAAAATGTATCCTGAAATTTTACTTCGTGTTCCCCAATGGATGGTTGCTTCTTACCTTGGAATTACGCCCGAAAGTTTGAGTAGAGTTCGAAAAGAACTGGCGCGGAAAAATTTCGTACCCTCCTAAAAAAAGGAACTCAAGTTGAGTTCCTTTTTGCTATTTCATATTTTTTAGTTTCTCTAAAAGTTGATTTTGATCGGCAATCATTTTCTCCAGTTCTTCTAATTTTAGTGGATTCTGATTTTGATACTTTTCAATTTCAGGAAGTGTTTTTTTAATTTTGAAGAAATTATAATAGTCATTAATCCTGCCATTATTGATTTCAAGATCTTTGATGACCATTTCTAGTTCCTTTTCCTTTCTGGTAAAATTATCTGAACTTTCTTTAATGAAATTTTTCATTTCCTTCTTTAGAATAGAATCTTTAATCATCGCAATTTCACGATTTACTTCACCATAATATTCAGTTGGTTTAATAAGAAGTTCTTGCTTTTGAGAAATTAATTCATCAGAATTTTTTCTAATTAAATTAATCTCTTCATCAAGTGCTTGCAACACTTTGTCATCTTTAATCATTTCAAAATAAATGGCATCAATTAAGGAACTTCCTTTACTGTATCTCGAACCGGTTTTAGATTCAACGCTTGAGATAACATTGGAGTTCCCAGCTGCAATAACTGCATTTTCAGTTTTTTCTTTGCACGAAAATGATAAAAATAGAGTTGCGATGATTAGTAGATTCTTCATAATTTATATTTTAAAATAAGTGCGGTTTATTTCAGTATTGTTACAAAAAAAAAGGAACTCTTTCGAATTCCTTTAATTATTTCCAGGTAAAGTCCATCTCCTTGAGAGAAAGATTTAGGATAGGATATTATTTCCCCAAATACGATTTAAGAATTTTACTTCTCGTATTGTGTTTCAATCTTTTAATTGCTTTTTCTTTGATCTGACGAACTCTTTCTCTGGTCAGGTCAAAAGTTTCACCGATTTCTTCCAAGGTCATTGGGTGTTTTCCGTTCAATCCGAAATACAAACGAACCAAATCTGCCTCACGCGGAGTCAAAGTTTGCAACGCTCTTTCGATTTCAATCTGCAATGATTCCAACATCAGATCTTTATCTGGACTTGGTGATTCACCAGAACGCAAAACGTCATACAAGTTAGAATCTTCACCTTCAACCAACGGCGCATCCATCGACAAGTGTCTTCCGGAGTTTTTCATTGATTCCTTAATGTCAGATTCGCTCATATCCAAAACTTCCGCTAATTCTTCTGGGGACGGAGGTCTTTCGTTCTCCTGCTCCAAATGTGCGTACGCTTTGTTGATCTTGTTGATCGATCCAATTTTATTCAATGGCAATCTTACAATTCTGGACTGTTCTGCCAAAGCCTGTAAAATCGACTGACGGATCCACCAAACTGCGTACGAGATAAATTTAAAACCTCTGGTTTCATCATATCTTTTCGCTGCTTTCATCAAACCTAGATTTCCTTCGTTGATTAAATCGGGTAGGGAAAGTCCTTGGTTTTGGTATTGTTTAGAAACAGATACCACAAATCGGAGGTTGGCTTTAATCAATTTTTCCAGTGCCACTCGGTCGCCAGCACGGATTTTTTGTGCCAATTCAACTTCTTCGTCGGCCGTAATCAAATCAACTTTTCCAATCTCTTGCAAATATTTGTCAAGAGAGGCGGTTTCTCTGTTGGTAACCTGTTTGGTAATTTTTAATTGTCTCATGTAGTAATAAGGTCCACTTTAGGACTGCATTATATTATACGACACCAAGTATCAAAAGGTTACAAAAGATTACAAATAAGTGTAATATTGTTTTTTGGGGCGACTTCATCCATCTTCCGTTCCCACTTTTTTATAAAATAATCCAACGCTATTTCCCTTGCTGTTTATTCTATAAAAAGAGTTCCACTCAAGCTGGGTCGCAGATACAGCGATATTCAAGATCAGCTCTAAAAATAAAAACTCATTCTATATCGAAACAGAATGAGTTTAATTTCATAAAAAAAGATATTTACTTAATGATCAGTTTCATCGTTTGTCTTTTACCTTCAGCTTGGTAAAGCATAAAGTACACTCCAGCAGTTGCCTTTACAGAAATGGCATTTTTGCCTTTAACGACCTGACCTGAATAAATGATTTTTCCGGAAACATCAGTAATCACGATATTACCGGCTTGCTCTGAACTCAAAGTAAAGTTTCCATTACTGGGATTCGGATAAATGCTCCCACGCAAATTTGTCGTCTCAACAGACGCGAGTGGTGCGGCACATAAATAAGGTTTGAAGTTCACCTCACCTAAAGCAGCATCATCAACAACATGTGCGATCACCGCTTCAACCATGGCGTCATCAGAAAGTTCACCTTCTCTCCAGCAATTATTCGTCGCACTGATTGGATTTGCTGTATTGTTATAAAGCGCAAATAAATTACCGCCATTTCCATTGTCTTTAAATATATTTTCACCCACACTTCCTAATGATCCACCACCTAAGTCAACACTTGCAGTTCCGATCACCGTAATTCCCCAGATGTGACCACGAATTTCATTTTTTTCAATTTTCAAACCTAATCCTAACGCACCGCTTCCGTTAATCGAAATTCCACTTCCGCCCGTGGCCGGGTTATTCTCAGAATTATTATTGGTCAAAACGTTATTAGAGATGGTCCCGGAAGAATTATTTCCTGCCACTGTGATTCCGTAGCGATTGTCGGTCACTGTATTTCCGTCAATCAGAACCTTATTTACACCTCCTAACAAAGATGAAACAGAGATTCCACCCACTTTAGTTAAAGTTCTGTTTCCAATAACAATATTGTTCAAAACTTTAGTTACGCCCGATCCACTCGGCCCCATATTAATTTGCGGACGGTTAGAATTTAATTTGGTGTTTCCCGAAAGATAGTTGTTGGTGAACTCTAAAGCTACCGATTGGTTTGCGCCAGAACCTACTGCAGGCAAATCATTTTCAATAAAAGTCGAATTTTTCACCACCGGATTTCCTCTGGAGAAATTCACCGCCGCACCAGTTACCAAACCGGATTTAAAATATCTTACGGTACAATTATCCATTAAAAAAGTGGCGGTTAAAACCTGTAAACCTCCGCCGTATTCTAAAATGGTATTTTTAAAAGTGGCAATTGAACCTTCTTCAAGCCTTATTCCTTTAAAGACCGTTGCAGGATTTGTCGCAGTAATCAAAAGATTATTAGCGGTTGTATTGTAAATCCCTCCAATCGTTAATTGCATACCGCCATCAATTTTCAAGGTAGTATCTTCATCCATTAGTAGAATATCACCGGCAGCAATCGTAATATTGGCAGTCATTTGATAATCTGTTCCGTTGTTAACCAAGACTGTTGGGGCAGCGGCAGAGAGTGAATTTAAATTGTAGATTACGCCCGTGCCTGGACTTGTAAACTGAGAAAATACCATCGCCGAAAGAAGCGATAAAAATAAAGTAGATAGTTTTTTCATAATGATATATTTATATCAAAGTTATTAATATATGTTGATAATAGTAATTTATACTGTTAAAGTTATGGGATAATCATTATTTTTAAGGAAATTATAAGAACAATGGTTTTTTCACCGATCATAATAGGAACGATGCGCTGGGGAGTTTGGGGAGCCAACCATTCTATCAAAGCGGTTCAAAATTTAATAGAAGTTTCTTGCAAAGAGAATCTTACAACATTCGATCATGCGGACATTTATGGCGATTACACCACTGAAAAACTATTCGGTAATGCTTTTTCAAAAATGGATCTGAAAAGGGAAGATGTTCAGTTTATTTCAAAATGCGGAATTGAAATGCCATGTATCAATAAAAATTTCAGTGTAAAATCTTACAATTACTCTAAAGACTATATTTTAAAGTCGGTTGAAAAAAGTCTGGAAAATCTGCAAACTGATTATCTCGATTTGTTATTGCTTCATCGGCCATCTCCTTTAATGAATGCAATAGAAATCGCAGAAAGTTTTGAAATTTTAAGAGAGCAGCAGAAAGTGCGGCACTTCGGCGTATCTAATTTTTCACCTTCACAGTTTGAACTTATTAATGATGCTTTTCCAATTATTACCAATCAAGTCGAAATTTCTTTGAACCAAACCGCTGCATTTTACGACGGAACCTTAGATCAGTTGATGCTGAAGAAGCTCCAACCGATGGCTTGGTCTGTTATGGGAAACTATTTTACAGAAAAGTCAGAAGAGAATGAAAGGATTAAAAGAGTTCTGAAAATTCTTTGTGAAAAATACAATGCAGAAGAAAATCAAATTTTATTAGCCTTCATTTTAAAGCATCCAAGTGGGATACTTCCTGTGATAGGCACTTCCAGGCCAGAAAATATCCTTAAATTGAAGCAGAGCTTGAAGATCAATTTGGAGCATGAGGATTGGTTTAAACTGTTGGAAGCGAAAAACGGCTATGAAATAAAGTGAAATATTTCGTAAAAAACTTGCAGGTTTGATTTATAATTGTAACTTGCACCTGTTTTTATATCCTGAAATCAATTTTTGTTCATCAATTGTTGAGTTTCAATTATAATTTCAACAGTATTAATAATTAATTTTTTTTTAAGATGAACATTTTTGTTTCAAACATTAACTATGCAACTCAAGAACAGTCGTTGCAAGATTTATTTTCAGAATTTGGTGACGTATCGTCTGCCAAAATCATTACAGACAGAGAAACTGGGAGATCTAGAGGTTTCGGTTTCGTAGAAATGAGCGACGAAGATGGCAAGAATGCTATCGAAGCTCTAAACGGAAAAGAATTGGATGGTAAAGAACTTAACATTTCTGAAGCTAAGCCAAGAGAAGACAAACCAAGAAGAAGCTTCGACAACAACCGTTCAGGTGGTGGAGGTTACGGAGGTGGAAATCGTGGTGGTGGAAGCGGATACAGCGGCGGAGGTCGTAGTGGCGGTTCTAACTGGTAAGATTTACCTAAATAATTATAGCGACTTTTTTAAAAGTCGCTTTTTTTGTGCCTGATTTTTATTTACTTGATCAGGATAATAATGGATTCTGAATTGATCATATACTCGTCTTTTTCATTTGGAGAAGAAGTACGAAGAAGGGAATCAAACATGATCTTCAATTCATATTTACCGACCTTCTTGATAATCGTCAAATTCTCCACAATTTGTTCACCATCCAAAGGAGCATTTTTAAATAACTGTTCTAGATCTGAGAATAAATTAATTTCTTCTTCATTATAAAGCAAAGTGAATTTTGAATCAATTGGACCTCTTTCTGCCTCTAATTCAAATTTGTTATTATCGAGGACAAACCTGATCGTTTCATAATTGTTTGCTTTCACCAGAAGTCGATACTCCGAAATATCAAGACTTTGACTTTTTGACGTCAACCTTGTATTCCGGTAATTTTGAAAGTGATCTCCCTTAGTTTTATACGATACATTCGTAAATTCACTTCGGATACTTCTGAATCCCCAGAAGTTATTGTCGGCGAGGTGTTTTTCAAACTTCTTTTTGGGTTCACTTGGAAGGATGCTTAGTAAGAAATCAGTTTCATTTCTTTTTGCTAAAAAATTAAACTTATCAGTGATCTCATCGGCATCTTCACCCGATATTTTCTTTTCAAAGTTGATCTTTCCATTCTCTAGAATTTTTTTATGACTTAATGTTTTCAATAGTTCACTTTTTTGACTCCGTTTCGCGACAGAGAAAGTATTTAAATAGGGAAACATTAAAGAAAATAATCCAAAAACAAATAAACTGATCGGTACGAATTTGATCGTCTGTTTCGGGATGAAAATAAAATACAGAACAACAGTTGTTAACCAAAGTGCGATTATTAAAACGAAAAATCGTGGTTCAGTGTAGCCATACTCTAAGATTCGGGTAAAAATTGCAACAAATAAGAGGATGATTAGAGGCGCAAGAGTATAGTAAAAGATTTTAGAGAAAATTTTCACCCACGATTTGGTAGAATCTTGTTTTAAGGGGTGAACTAATAAAATCGCTAAGATTCCAACCACCGAATAAGCGAGAATTAAATAGGAAACCCAACCTCGTGGAAGTTCCCAATTAATCAAGATTTTAGCAGAATAAAAATAAAGAATCACCGAATAAATAAGTAGAAGAGGAACTAAAATATACTGTGTGAAAAACTTAAGTATTACCGGATAATCTCCGTTCTTCTCTAAATAGAATAAGCCTTTTTCATTAAATAGAAGGAATATAAAACAACTCCCAAAAATGGACAAGAAACTGAAAGTATAAGAGTAATAACGTCCATTAAAATTAAAATCAAACAATTGATCAACTGCCAGAATAGCAAGCATAATTCCTCCTGTTAAAACACCTGTAAATACGGCTGTCAGGAAAATATTGATGAATAAATTTTTATTGTACTGCCAAAAGTTAAGCTCCAACTTCTTTCCAAGGAAGGGAATGAAGGAGACTAGCAAATGGGAAAGGATAAAGGTGGGAATCAACAAAAAAGCGTAAACTTCGGTAAACTCCTTTTCTTTTAATGGAAGTAGAAAATAGAAAAATAGAAGAAAAAAAATTCCTATTAATTGCAATAAAATTTCTTTGCCAATTCTTTGTGAGAGCATCTTCAGGGCATACGTTACAGAAATCCCCAATGACGCAACCAATCCAAATTTCACATAAAAGAAAGCATACTCGCGACCGTTATAATCATAGTTTATATAGTAGATCGTCGAAATAGCTGCCAGAAGTGCCATTACTAAAACCATGGAATATTCGCGTAGTACATCATCAGTTTTACCAAAAACTTCCCTGAATTTTTTTATCATTATGATTCTTTTTTGAAATGAAAAGTTGAACATTCAGTGTGAATTTTAGGAAAAACTATTTGTTTTTCTTTTTGTTCTTTTCGCCCTTTTCCTTTTTCTTTTTCTTTTTCTTCTTTTTTGGAGAAGTGATGTCGTTAATAAAATCCGTTAAATCTGAATCCTCTTCCTTCTCTTGAATAGGAATTTCGGTAGATTTCATTTCAAAGAAATGCTGAAGATCGTCCGCCTTTAAAAGCTTTTCATCAATCAGTACTTTCACAAGTTCTGGTGCAGCGTTATTGAAATATTCCTGTAAAAAAATATGGAGTGAATATTTTCGATAATCGTCAAAGGGAATGGCTACCGTATATTTAAAAATACGACCTTCTTTTTGCGTAGTCAAAAATTCCTTTTCAACCAAAATTTTTAGAAAAGTAGAAATAGTATTAGGATGCGGTTTCGGATCAGGATATTGCTCGATGATTTCGCGCATGTAACCCGAATCGAGTCGCCATAAAACATTCATTAATAGTTCTTCGCCTGGAGTCAGATGACTGATTTTCATAATTTTTATTGAATTTGAATATGAGTATAAAGATAAATAAAAGAAACCATTCCTGCGATAACTGCACCGCTAACCACTTCTGCAGGACTGTGTCGTTTTAATATAATGCGGCTGATTCCGACCAAAATTGAAAGGATCAACCAGATCAAACCATAAAGTGGACTTAATGTGAAAAATAAAGCTGCGATAAATATATTAATCGCCGTGTGCATCGAACTTTTAATGAAATAATTGCTGATCTGCATTACGATCAGTAAAACCAGCAGGAATAGCAAAACCATGTCGATTCTTTCATATTTTAAATAAACAAAAAATAAATACACGATCATGGCTCCTTCGATAAAAAAATAAAGACTCTTTCTTTGTTTACGGTCAGAAACATCCAGATTGGTGTATTTTTTTGTTCTTACATTATAAATGATCCATGAAGAAATAGGGACAATCGTAATTAAGAAAATAGGTAAAAAATTTTGCGTCGCTTCTGCTAAAGTAAAATTTCGAGTGCTGAAAACGATGAAATAAATAACTAAAGAATTCATAGGATTAAAGAAACCTGAAATGAATTTCGAAACTTTCAACACCGCAGATGATGGAGTTTTTGGCATAAATTGATTTATAGTTTCAAAAGTAATATTTTTAAATGATTAAAATCAGAACTTTGTTTTCCTATGCTACCAATAAAGACAAAGTTTTTTGTTATTTTTGCTAAATATTTCCAACAAACATAAAATCGAGAGATGATATGTTGTTTCAAAAAAAAAGCAAAAGTTAGCACATGAAAGAATTTTCGCAAGAGGTATACCTTAAATGGTATGAAGAAATGACAATGTGGAGAAGGTTTGAAGACAAATGCCGTTCTCTTTATCTTAAACAAAAAATCAGAGGATTTTTACATTTATATAACGGTCAAGAAGCAATTCCAGCTGGTTTTACTCACGCGATGGATTTATCCAAAGATAGTATGATTACCGCGTATCGTTGTCACATTCATCCAATGGCGATGGGTGTAGATCCAAAAAGAATTCTTGCAGAATTGTGTGGTAAAGCTACCGGAACCTCTGGTGGAATGGGCGGTTCTATGCATATATTCAGCAAAGAGCACCGTTTTTATGGTGGTCACGGAATTGTTGGAGGTCAAATTCCATTAGGAGCAGGTATTGCTTTTGCTGATAAATACTTTGACAGAAAAGCCGTAAATATTTGTTTCTTCGGAGATGGAGCTGCCAGACAAGGTTCACTTCACGAAACTTTCAACATGGCGATGAACTGGAAACTTCCAGTAGTTTTTGTTGTAGAGAATAATGGTTATGCGATGGGAACTTCTGTAAAAAGAACAGCCAATCACGAAGATATTTATAAATTAGGGTTAGGGTACGAAATGCCATGTCTTGCGGTTGATGCAATGGATCCTGAGAAGGTTGCAGAAGCTGCTTTTGAAGCGATTGAAAGAGCAAGAAGAGGAGACGGACCAACTTTTATCGAAGCGAGAACATACCGTTTTAGAGGACACTCAATGTCTGATGCAGAACCTTACAGAAGTAAAGATGAAGTTGCTGAATACAAAAAAGAAGATCCTATTGAAATCGTTAAGAAAAGAATCTTAGATAACAACTGGGCAACTCAGGACGAATTAACGGCGATGGAAGATAAATCCAAAGATTTCGTTGAAGAGTGTGTTGACTTCATGGAAAATTCTCCTTATCCAGATTTGGATAAAGTGTATGACTACGTCTATGCTCAGGAAGATTATCCTTTCATTAATAAATTAGAAAATAACTAAAAACAATTCATTTGAAATCTGATTTTTTAATAAAGTCAGATTTCATTTATTGAATCAAAAAAATAACAGAATATTATGGCAGAAGTAATAACAATGCCCCGTCTTTCTGATACGATGACGGACGGTAAAGTGGCGAAATGGCACAAGAAAGTAGGAGATACAGTAAAGGAAGGTGATATCTTGGCCGAGATCGAAACTGACAAAGCCGTACAGGATTTTGAATCAGAATTTAACGGAGCTTTATTATATATTGGTACAGAAGAAGGTGGGTCATCACCAGTAGATTCTGTGCTGGCAATTATCGGTCAGGAAGGTGAAGACATTTCAGCCTTAAAAGGTGGATATTCTACCGATAAAATTGCTGACGCTGATATTCCCGAAGAAAATAAAACGGAAGGAAAAGTTACTGATATTGAAACCACTGAACCGGTAGAAAAGGAATCTGGCGAGAATGCTGAAATTCCTGCCGATGTTGAAGTTATTACAATGCCGAGACTTTCGGATACAATGACCGAAGGAAAAGTAGCCAAATGGCATTTCAAAGTTGGAGATACGGTAAAAGAAGGCGATGTTTTAGCAGAAATTGAAACCGATAAAGCCGTTCAGGATTTTGAATCAGAAGTAAGTGGAACTTTATTGTACACAAGCGTTGGCGAAGGTGAAGCGAGTCCTGTTGATACGGTTTTAGCAATCATCGGACCTGCAGGAACTGATGTTTCTGGACTAACTTCTGGTGGCGCACAAAAAGCAGACTCAAAACCTGCTGCTGAAAAACCTTCAGAAAATGTTACTGCTTCAGAGAACACTTCAGCTTCAGAAAATAAAGAAGAGCAACCTGTTGCAAATTCATCCACCGAGAGATTGGCAATTTCTCCTTTGGCTAAAAAAATGGCTGAAGACAAAGGAATAGATGTTCACTCTTTAAAAGGAAGTGGTGAAAATGGCAGAATTGTAAAGAAAGATATTGAGAATTATCAGCCAAGTGCTGCTTCTTCGACCCCAGTGAAACAAGAAGTCTCTGCACCTGCTGCAGTTTCTGCTCCGGCGCAAGTTGCCGTGAATTTCGTTCAGGGTGAGGATTCTGAAACACCAAATTCGCAAGTAAGAAATATCATTGCGAAACGTCTTGCTGAAAGTAAATTTACAGCTCCGCATTATTATTTGATCGTAGAGATCAACATGGATAAAGCGATTGAAGCGAGAAAAGAAATCAACTCTTTGCCAGATACCAAAATTTCATTTAACGATATGATCATTAAAGCTACCGCGATGGCTTTAAGAAAACATCCGCAAGTGAATTCGACTTGGAAAGAAGATAAAATCATTCACCACGGAAATATTAATGTAGGTGTTGCTGTTGCAATTCCTGATGGATTGGTGGTTCCTGTATTGAAAAATGCAGATCAAATGAATTACAATCAAATTTCTGCAGGCGTAAAAGATATGGCGGGAAGAGCGAAATCGAAAGGTTTAAAAGCCAACGAAATGGAAGGGTCTACTTTCTCAGTTTCTAACTTAGGAATGTTTGGGATCGAAACTTTTACGTCAATTATCAATCAGCCAAACTCCGCGATTCTATCTGTTGGAGCAATTGTTGAAAAACCTATTGTAAAAGACGGTCAAATCGTTGTTGGGAATACTATGAAACTTTCTTTGGCATGTGACCATAGAGTAGTTGATGGTGCTACTGGAGCGCAATTTTTACAGACTCTGAGAACGTATTTAGAGCAACCTTTATCGTTGCTACTCTAAGTTTTTCACTTTAGTAATACCAATCCTTTCAATTAATTTTGGAAGGATTTTTATTTGGGCGCAACCCTCGCCAATGCTTTAGCAACAACTCGGGTCGGTCTGCGTGCAGTCGTTCTTTTTGTTTTTTTACAAAAACAAAAAGGAACTCCAACAATGCACTTCGCCCTTGCGCAAAAACTCGCAAAAATTCACTATTTTTGAAACCATGATTAAAGCGATTAATATTCATAAATCCTACGGTGATTTAGAAGTGTTGAAAGGAGTTGATATCCACATCAAAGAAGGAGAAGTGGTTTCGATTGTTGGTGAATCCGGTGCGGGGAAATCAACTTTATTACAAATTCTGGGAACCCTAGATAAACCAAGTAATCCGAAGAAATACAATACCATACTCGAATTAGCCGGACAATCATTCGTGAATATGAGTGACCGACAATTGTCAAGATTTCGTAATGAAAATATCGGATTTGTATTTCAGTATCATCAACTTTTGCCTGAGTTTTCAGCTTTAGAAAATGTTCTTTTACCAACCAAAATTGCAGGTAAAAATGAGAAAGAATCCATTGACAAAGCCTATTCTCTTTTTGAGGATTTGAATATCGCGCACCGAATCCACCACAAACCCAACGAAATGTCGGGTGGTGAAGCACAAAGAACCGCGGTTGCCAGAGCTTTAATAAATTCGCCAAAAATTATTTTTGCGGATGAACCAACCGGGAATTTAGATTCAAAGAACGCCGATGATCTACATCAACTCTTTTTTGATTTGCGGGATAAGTATCATCAAACCTTTGTGATTGTAACGCATAACACTCTTTTGGCAGATACAACTGACCGTAAGTTAGTGATGAAAGACGGCCAAATAATCCAGGGCTTGTAATTTTAATTGAAGGTACATCAGGTAATTTTCTTAAATTTATAAGTTAATTCTGACAATCAGTTAATATGTCTATAAAATTCCTTGCAGAAGATGATCGACCAAGAGAGAAATTTTTATTAAAAGGTAAAAATGCACTTTCCGATGCAGAATTGTTAGCTGTAATTATGGGCAGCGGAAACCGAGAAGAATCGGCAGTTGAATTAGGTAGGAAAATTCTACATTCTGTCGGAAATAACTGGCATAATCTATCGCTTTTACAAATTTCAGATTTAATGAAATTTAAAGGAATAGGCGAGGCGAAAGCGATTTCGATTGCAGTGGCTTTGGAAATTGGTAGAAGAAGAGCTTCACAAGAAGTTCCGGAGAAAGTGCAAATTACCAATAGCCAGGAAAGTTATAAAGTTTTACTTCCCTATTTATCCGATCTGCAAACCGAAGAGTTTTGGGCAATTTATCTCAATCAAAATAATCGCATTTTAGGAAAAGGAAAATTATCTTCTGGTGGAATCAACCAATCGGTTGTCGATATACGAATTCTTTTTAAAACCGCCTTGGAGCATCTCGCTACCGGAATTATCATCGCACACAATCATCCGTCCGGGAATTTAAAACCCAGTTCAGAAGATTTAAAAATCACCAAACAAATTAGCGAAGCAGGAAAAATTTTGAATATCCAATTGTTGGATCATTTGATTATTGCGCAAAATTCTTACTTAAGTTTTGCCGACGAAAATTTATTATGATTAGAATAGTTAAGTACGAAGAAATTGATTTTGCTCGTTATTCTGAATGTTTAAAGAACGCTTGTCAAAATACAGATTATGCCGATAAGCAATTTTTGGATATTGTATCGAAGCGACAATGGTTTCTGTTGGTTGATGGAGATTATGAAGCGGTAATGCCCGTTTCATATGTTCGCAAATATGGCTTGACTTTTATTCTGATGCCGAAACTCTGTCAACAATTAGGAGTGTTTTCTAAAAAAGATGATTCAGAAATCAACCAACAATTTTATGGTTTTTTAAACCAGAATTTCTTGGTTTCGATTTATGCATTTAATGGTGATAACCAATTTAATCATTCTGTTCAAAAGAAAACATCTTATTTAATAAAGAAGAACAGCTATTCAACTACTAAAAAAAAATACAGCAGTCATCGAAGGAGAAATGTACGTGTCATTGGTGATTTGGTTGGAAATATAAGCTTAAAAAAAGGTTGGCAGGAACGCGACAAGCAATTTTTTTTAAAAAACATAAAAGGAACCAATAAAGAAAAAGACAATAACCAATACTTTGAAATTTTCGGAGAACTTTTACAAAAAAACATTGGTCACCTTAGAATTCTAGAGTTTAAAGATGAAATTCAATCTTTCGTTTATTTGTTTGAAGGAAAAAATCGCAGATATCTAAGTTTGTTTATTAATGGATACCCTTTAATCAATCCAAATTTCCCTTCGATTATGATTGACCAATGTTTACAAGACTTTATTGAAGACAAGGATTTTGACTTTATGGGTAGCGAAGTCGAAAATGTAGCGAAATTTAACGAGCGTTTCGGAGCTGTTTCCTACCAATATCCACTTTTGACCAATGACAAGATTACTTTATTGAAAAATTTATGGAAGAAATACAGAATTATCACTAATTTTGCACCGTAGAAAAAACCAATGATAGAATCGCCTTATTTTCCCTACGCTTTTGCGTTATTGATTGCTGCTCCGTTCTTGATATATACCAGACAATTTGTTTACTCGTATATCAAACTCAAAAATCAGGAACTCAATTTCATGACCGTAAAAGGACAATCGGAGCAAAGGATTTATGCTTACGAAAGAATTACCCTTTTTTTAGAGAGAATAAAACCCGCGAATTTAGTGACCAAATTTGACCAAAATTTAGCAGCACACGAATATCTGTTTTTGATTGAAAAAACCATCAATGAGGAATTTGATTATAATGCGTCACAGCAGCTTTACTTAACCAAAAACTCTTGGAATAAAGTAGTTAACTGTAAAAATAATATTTTGCATCTGCTGCATAAAACGTACGAAAATTTGAGTAACGAGAGCACATTACAAGATTTCAAAACCGTTTTTTTAATGAATTACATTAACGAGCAAGATCATATTTCAGCTTGCATTGAAGATCTTAGAAAAGAAAACTTAATTATAAATTAAAATAAAATAATGATACCTAATTTTAAAGCACATCCGTGGCACGGGATTCCAGTAGGAGATGAAGCACCAGATGTTGTCAATGTCTTTGTGGAAATTGTACCAAGTGATACTATTAAATATGAAATCGATAAACAGAGTGGTTATTTAAAGGTTGATAGACCACAACAATTCTCGAATATTATTCCGGCTTTATACGGATTCATTCCAAGAACTTATTGTCACGACGAAGTTTTAAGATTAGCGATCGAAAGTGGAGCAGAAAATGTTGATACAGGTGATTTAGATCCGTTGGATATTTGCGTTTTGAGTTCTCACAATATTCAATCTGGAGGAATGATTATGGAAGCTTTACCCATCGGTGGTTTTAAAATGATCGATAAAGGCGAAGCTGATGACAAGATTGTTGCAGTGATGAAGGGTGATCACGCTTTTGGACATTTCAGAGATATTACTGAATTGCCACAAGCAGAAGTAAAACGTTTGATGCACTATTTCCTTACTTACAAAAATCTTCCGGATGAACCAGCAAAATGTACCATTCATGAAGTTTATGGCGCCGAACATGCTAAAAAAGTGATCAAAGCATCACAGACTGATTACGCTAATAAATTTGGCGGATAGGCCGATTAGCATATTTTAATTCCTACTAGACAAATGTTTTCATTTGTCTATTTTTTTTTGTTAAAAAATAGTTAAAGCTTAAAAAAAAGACGTATTTTCGATTTTCGTTTTAATTAACAAAAATTTAACATTATTAAAATTAACATTAAAAAGTAGTTTATGGATTTATTTTATTTAGTACCAATCTTTGGTATTATTGCTCTAATCTACACTTTTGTTCAAAGCTCTTGGGTGAGTAAACAAAATGCAGGTAATGACCGCATGAAAGAAATTAGCGGTTATATTTCAGATGGTGCGATGGCTTTCTTAAAAGCAGAGTACAAGGTGATGGGCTACTTCGTAGTAGTCGTTGCAATCTTATTAGCGATAATGGGTGGATCAAGTGCTAATTCTCACTGGAGTATCGGTATTTCATTCGTTCTGGGTGCAATACTTTCTGCCCTTGCAGGATTTATCGGAATGAAGATTGCGACCAAATCTAACGTTAGAACAGCAGAAGCAGCGAAAACTTCATTGTCAAAAGCATTGAAAGTTTCTTTCACTGGAGGTTCCGTAATGGGAATGGGTGTTGCTGGTTTAGCAGTTTTAGGTTTAGGTGGATTGTACATCATCATTAAACAAATTTTTGCGCCAGGTGCAGGAGTTGATTCTCATGAAATGGAGAGAACCATCGAGATTCTTACTGGATTTTCATTAGGTGCTGAATCTATTGCCCTTTTCGCCAGAGTTGGTGGTGGTATTTATACCAAAGCAGCCGACGTTGGTGCTGACTTAGTTGGTAAAGTAGAAGCTGGAATTCCAGAAGATGATCCAAGAAACCCAGCGACGATCGCTGATAACGTTGGAGATAACGTTGGAGATGTTGCGGGAATGGGTGCCGATTTATTTGGATCTTATGTAGCAACCGTTTTAGCAACAATGGTTTTAGGTAGAGAAACTTTATCTATTGATGCTTTTGGAGGTTTTGCTCCGATTCTTTTACCAATGTTAATCGCAGGAACAGGAATTATCTATTCAATGATTGGAACTTTATTTGTAAAAATCGGTGAAACTACAAGTTTAGATATAGCTCCTGTACAAAATGCGTTGAACCTAGGAAACTGGGGAAGTATTGTTTTAACGGCGATTTCTTCGTATTTCTTAGTAAACTATTTAATGCCAGAAACCATGATTTTAAGAGGTCATGAGTTTACAAAAATGGGTGTTTTTGGAGCGATCATCGTAGGTTTAGTGGTTGGAACTTTAATGAGTATCATCACTGAATATTACACAGCGATGGGTAAAAAACCAGTAAAAAGTATTATTAAACAATCATCTACAGGTCACGCAACCAATATTATTGGTGGACTTGCAGTTGGGATGGAATCGACCATGTTACCAATTATTGTTTTGGCAGGTGGTATTTATGGTTCTTATTTTTGTGCAGGACTTTATGGCGTAGCGATCGCTGCAGCAGGAATGATGGCAACTACTGCAATGCAGTTAGCGATTGATGCTTTCGGACCGATTGCTGATAACGCTGGTGGAATTGCAGAAATGAGTGAATTACCAAAAGAAGTTCGTGAGAGAACAGATATTCTTGATGCCGTAGGAAATACAACAGCAGCAACCGGAAAAGGTTTTGCAATTGCTTCTGCAGCTTTAACAGCCTTGGCATTATTTGCAGCTTTCGTTGGAATTGCTGGTATTGATGGTATTGACATCTATAGAGCCGATGTATTGGCAGGATTATTTATTGGAGCGATGATTCCATTTATATTCTCCTCTTTAGCTATTAGAGCGGTAGGTACTGCAGCCATGGCGATGGTAGAAGAAGTTCGCCGTCAGTTCCGTGAGATTCCTGGAATCTTAGAAGGAAAAGCGGTTCCTGAATATGAAAAATGTGTAGCGATCTCTACAGATGCATCGCTTAAAAAAATGATGCTTCCTGGAGCAATTGCTTTGATATCTCCATTAATCATGGGATTCATTTTTGGACCAGAAGTATTAGGAGGATTTTTAGCAGGTGCTACGGTATCTGGAGTGTTAATGGGAATCTTCCAAAACAACGCTGGAGGTGCTTGGGATAACGCTAAAAAATCTTTTGAACAAGGAGTTGAAATCAATGGTGAAATGCATTACAAAGGTTCTGAAGCTCACAAAGCATCAGTTACCGGAGATACGGTTGGAGATCCATTCAAGGATACTTCAGGACCTTCGATGAATATTTTAATTAAATTAATGTCGATTATTTCTTTGGTAATTGCACCAACTTTAGCGGTGATGCATAAAGATAAAATTGATCAAAATAGAAGAGAGAAATTAGAATCTTTACAGAAAATGACAGGAATCACTACATCAACAACTTCCGTTGAAGGTGGAAATGTATTTGTTCCAGTTCCGGTAGTGAAAGGAATGCTGAATTCAGATGGTGACTTTGTTTATGACACTGGAAATATTCAGGAAATTAAACTGAGCAACAAATCAATCGCACTTGGTGAAAACAGCCAGTTATATGCTTTGTACAACGGACTGAAATTAGAAGATGCAAAAGTTCTGGATAAAAACCAGTGGTACACGATTGAGAATCTTTATTTTCAAACTGGTAGCAGCGATATAAAACCAGGTTCTGAAGATCAACTTAATAATCTGGCTGAAATCTTAAATGCTTACCCAAATTCGAAAGTAAAATTAGGTGGTTACACCGATAATACTGGAAGTGAAGAAGGTAATCTAAAGCTTTCTAACTTACGTGCTCAGGCTGCAAAACTAAAATTACTAGAAATGGGAATTGCTGCTGATAGAGTAGAAGCAGAAGGTTACGGTTCTCAGTTTCCTGTTTGTGAAGCAAATGATACAGACGAATGTAAAGCGCAAAACAGAAGAATTGATGTTCGTGTTTTAAACTTTTAAATTGAAAAAAATCTTTTAAAAATAGTAAATCCCAACTGAAGAGTTGGGATTTTTTAATTCAAAAATTTAAAATTTAAAATAAATAAAATCAGTTTGATTCTAAAAACAAAGTCTATTATCTATATTCTCAAAGCGAAGCGGTCTATTATCTGCGACAATTACCAACCCTTTTTCCTTACGTACAAGAAAGTAATTGAAGAAATAATCGCCATTAAGCCAAGCGTAATATAATACCCATATTTCAAATTAAGCTCTGGCATGAAAACGAAATTCATTCCATAAATTCCAGCGATAAAGGTGATCGGGAAAAAGTACATCGAATAAATTGCAAGTACTTTCATCACCTGATTTGCCTTTTGATCACTCATCGCCAAAAACATCGAAATTAAACTCGCAACCTGCGTATTCAGATGTTCAAAATCCGCAATTACATCTTTGTGCTTATCTTTCAAATCCGTCACTGCGGCATCTTCTAGCGTAAGCAATTTAAACTTGTCAACCCAAACCGTAGAAATATTGAGAATTCTGGTGTTCAGACCAGATTTTCTTTTTAGTCGATACAATCGTCGAATATGATTAGAGTGATTGGTTGTCTTCAAGAAAATTTCACTTTCGATCTGATCCATTATTTCTAACAAATTTTGAGATTCGTCATCATAAGATTTCATTACTTTCAACGCTAAATTTAAAGCAATTTGATCTCGGGTGATTTCAGTATTAATGGGAAGTAGAATCTCTTTTTTGAATTCGTAGATGCTTCGGTTTTTTAATCGGTGAATGGTAATGATCACATTGTCAATTAAGAAAATGCCGAGTTTGGTAGAAATATCGCTTATTGTATTTAAATTTGAACGCTCCAATTGCGTATTCTCGCGCATCAGGAAAAAATTAACGTTCCCGTCTTGCTCATATTTCGGCAGGTGATTCGCGTCAATCGTATCTTCCAAAAGAAGAGAATTGATGTCGTAACGCTGGTGCAAAAAAGCCAAATCTTCTTCACTGGGACTTTCTACATCAATCCATTCGCAATGGTCATTTTTATAAATAATTTCAATAGGCATTCCGCAAATTTAAGTTAAAATTAACATTCAAATATATAAAAGAGTGAGAAACACATTATTTTTATTGCGTTGCTAATAGCGACGAATTCATGAATTAATTATTGAAATATCTGTCTATTATTTCTATAATATAATTTGAAATAATGTCGTTTAAAACTGCTGCTTTAAAACTAATTCGTAAATTAATGGAAGAAAATTTTAACAAAATTGCTTAAATACATTACTTCCTATGTGTCGAATAAAATTTATCTTTGTTAAAATTACAAATTACATGCTTAAAAGTTATATCAAAGG
This sequence comes from Flavobacteriales bacterium UBA5040, assembly GCA_002415135.1. GTDB lineage: Bacteria > Bacteroidota > Bacteroidia > Flavobacteriales > Weeksellaceae > Kaistella. Next base: position 103,017 of record DIBY01000018.1, read on the forward strand.
AGTCGGACATTACGTGCCCGAAAATATTGTCACCAACGATGACTTGTCTAAACTGATGACCACCAACGACGAGTGGATTACAGAGCGAACAGGCATCAAAGAACGTCATCACCGAAAGAACAGAAACGATTCAGAAGAAACCACAGCGTATCTTGGATTTAAAGCAGCCGAATCTGCTTTAAAAATGGCTGGAATGACCGGAAAAGATATTGACTACATCGTATTTGCAACACTTTCCCCTGATTACTATTTCCCAGGTTGTGGAGTTTTGTTACAGGAAATGTTGGGTTGCGAAACTGTTGGAGCTTTAGATGTGAGAAACCAATGTTCAGGATTTGTTTACGCGATGAGCATTGCCAATGCTTTTATTAAAGCTGGTCAATACAGAAATATTTTAGTAGTTGGTGCCGAAATTCATTCATTTGGATTAGACTTCTCAGATGCCGGACGTGGTGTTTCCGTTATTTTCGGAGATGGAGCCGGAGCGATCATTTTATCAGCAACAGAGGATGAAAATGCTGGTGATATTTTAGCAACCAATATGCATTCAGAAGGAAAACACGCTGAGGAATTATGCACGAAATTTCCAGGATCCAAATTTGGATGGAGCGATAGAATGCGTCTGGAACCAGAAAGTGTAACCGATGCAGAAATCTATCCAATCATGAATGGAAACTTTGTTTTCAAACATGCCGTGACTAGATTTCCTGAAACCATGATGGAAGCTTTAGAAAAAGCGGGCAAAAAGCCCGAAGATTTGGATATGTTTATTCCACACCAGGCGAATTTAAGAATTGCTCAGTTTGTGCAAAGTCGTTTCGGTTTGCCCGATGAGAAGGTTTATAATAATATCCAACGCTTTGGAAATACCACCGCAGCTTCAATTCCTTTAGCCTTAAGCGAAGCTATTGAAAATGGTAAAATTAAACGGGGTGATTTAGTTCTTCTTTCCGCTTTCGGTAGTGGATTTACCTGGGGTTCAGTTTTATTTAATTATTAATATTTTTTAATAATGAATCTTCTGCTTCTATAATTTTCCCAAAAGAATTCAATTAAATAGTAAAAAAAATGCGTCAATCGACGCATTTTTTTATTGTACAGAAAGAGAATCTTTCACTTGACCTTCATCATTAAAAGCCGCAGAATCAACACCTGCGTTTCGCTTTTCGCTGACACTGTGTTCATCTTTGTATTCTTCTCTTTTCTCTTCTTTTTGGGCGCAACTTGCGAAACATAATGTTCCTAGAACGGCTAGAGCAAATAACTTTTTCATCTTATTTTTTTTAATGTTAAAAACGATAAAAGCAAATAGTGTGCAAGCGCTACAATTTACTTTGCAGTTTATGTAAATACCTCGAAATCTGTTCCGTCATAACTGGCAAAAACCATGGTCGGATGAGAGTCTTGATGGGCGATATTTCCATTTTTATCGATCGCAATTGCTCCTGCAAATCCATCAATTTCTTTTAATTCTGTAAAGGTTTTTTCTATTGCGTCATTTAACGAGAAACCGTCGGTTACTCTGATCACTATTTTAGCTGCAGTCGCATTACTCACGATATCTTCACCAACTCCCGTACAACTAACCGCACAGTATTCATTAGCGAAATTTCCAGCAACTGTGGCAGAATCAGAAATTCTTCCCACCAGTTCAAACCCTTTTCCACCTGTGGAAGTTGCTGCAGCAAGTCGACCTTCCCGATCTAAAGCCACACAACCAACCGTTCCTTTTCCACCGGTATTTAATTTCGCTTCGTATTCTTTTCTTCGTTGTGGAATTTCGGTAGAGAAATCTTCAAAATCATTTTCTGTAGCATATTTCTTCGCGCCAGTTCCGCCCAGAACCCGATCATCTTCTTTCATTAAAACTTGAGCGACTTCAATCGGATTTTTCACATTTTCAATATTGATGACGCCAGAAAATTTCTGAGTTTTTCCATTCATTAAAGAAGCACTCATTCTTATTTTTCCGTCGCTTTGAATTTGCGAACCCATTCCAGCGTTGTAGAGCAAATCATCCTCTAACAATTTTACCGCATGAACTACAGTTTCTTCCGCAGAATGATTTTTTAAAAATTCATAAGATGTTTTTGCAATTTCTTTTAATGAATTTTGCTTGGCAATTTTTACGTCGTGACTTTGGTCGCTTTCGGAGAAAAATCCACCGTGAATGATTATTTTCATTTTTATTTCTAAAATTTATTTTGTTGAGCCTGCGGAATAGGACTGTATTGCGAGTTAACGATGGTTAAATCCTTTTCTTTTAAATCGTAAAAGTCGTTTTGAGATAAAACGTGAACGATTAAATTATCGATAGAAATAGGTTTGCCCAGTTCGATATTGGTTAAGTTAGTATCTTTTATAAAACGTCCATCAACCAGAATAACCAAACCAGATCCAATCGCGGTCATAATATCATTATCGATAAAAAGTCCGGTATCTTCACCTAAGCCGATTCCTAAAGTTCTGGGATTATTTACAACCGCTTGAAATAATCTTCCTATTCTTCCGCGCTGGACAAAGTGGGTGTCGACAATTACATTTTCTATGAAACCTAAACCTTGCGTTGTTTTAATTTCTCCTTTTAGAAGAGCCTCACTGCTTGAACCTTGATAAATCATATTCTCAGAAGCAGCAGCCGCGCCAGCAGATGTTCCGGCATAAATAAAATTTTCTTCTCGATATTTTTGCAGAATGATATCGTGAAATCTTGTTCCACCTAAAATTGAAGTCAAGCGAAGTTGGTCACCACCCGTAAACATAACTACATCTGCCGCAGATGCACGAGCAGTAATTTCATCACTATTGCCTTGTTCGCGATTGGTGATGTCTAAAATATTGACATGCTTAGCGCCCAGAAATTCAAATGCTTTCTTGTATTCAGGTCCTACGATTTGTGGAATCTGAGAAGCGGTGGTAATAATTTCGATCACCGAATCTTCTTTCAAACGGGATTCATCAATGATTTTCCGTAAGATTCCACGTTCAAAAAAATTCAGATTTTTCTCTATATTTTGATCATAATCGGTTTCCGCGAAACTGCCTTTGTTAACTGCGCCACCAATAATCATTAATTTTCCAACTGCTTTCATAGCTTGCAAATTTAAAAAAATATTTTGTGCTACTTCTATAAAAAACGATTCATCTTCATTAAGAGTTCATATTGTCTATGAGTGATCAACCGAAAAAATACCGCTAATTTTTATTATTTTTTCTTAATTATTAAGGTTTTCGTTTATCTTTGATAATCAAATAAAATTTACCGACTAAAAAAAGACCTCAATTACCTATGAAAATTGATAAAATACAAGTTTTGCGTGGCCCGAATATTTGGAGCATCAAAAGAAAAAAACTCATTCAAATGCGTTTGGACCTCGAGGAATTGGAGGATTACCCAACGAATAAAATTGACGGTTTTAGAGATAGATTACAATTATTAATGCCATCATTAATTACGCACCGTTGTTCGGAAGGCGTCGAAGGTGGTTTTTTCCAAAGGGTCGAAATGGGAACTTGGATGGGTCATGTTATTGAACATATCGCTTTAGAAATTCAAACTTTAGCCGGAATGGATACTGGTTTCGGCAGAACACGAGAAACCAAAACTCCTGGCGTCTATAATGTGGTCTTTAGTTATTTAGAGGAAAATTCTGGGATTTACGCTGCCGAGCAATCGGTAGAGATCGCCAGATGTTTAATAGAAGCTCGTGATTATAGTCTAGAAGATTGCATCAGAAATTTAAAAGAAACGCGCGAGCGTGAAAGATTAGGACCATCTACTGGAAGCATTGTTCAGGAAGCGGTTGCCAGAAATATTCCTTGGATTAGGTTAGGAAGAAATTCACTGGTTCAATTGGGATATGGTGTGAATCAAACCAGATTTCAAGCAACGATTACAGGAAATACAAGTTCAATTGCAGTTGATATTGCCTGTAATAAAGAACTGACGAAGAAAATGCTTGATGAAGCGGCCATCCCGGTTCCGACTGGTGATTTGGTACATGATGAGGAAGGTTTGGTACGAGTAATTGAAAAAATTGGATATCCACTTGTTTTAAAGCCATTAGATGGAAACCATGGTAAAGGTTCTTCCATTAATGTAAATGATGTTGAGACTGCAATCGTAGGATTGGCGCACGCTCAGAACTTTTCTCAAAAGGTAATTGTAGAAAGATACATCACCGGATATGATTTCCGTATTTTGGTGATTAATCATAAAATGGTTGCTGCTGCCAGACGCGTTCCTGCTCATATTATTGGAGATGGTGATCTGAGTATTCAGGAATTAATCGATAAAGAAAATCTAGATCCAAGGAGAGGATATGGACATGAAAATGTTTTGACCGAAATCCTGGTTGATAAAGATACCAATGAACTTTTAGAGAAATTACATTATACTTTAGAAACGGTTCCTAAAAACGGTGAAATCGTTTATTTAAAATCGACTGCGAATCTATCAACTGGAGGAACTTCGATTGATGTCACCGACATGGTTCATCCAGAAAATATTGTCATGGCAGAAAGAGTTTCCAGGATCATCGGTTTAGATGTAGCTGGAATCGACATCATGGCAGAAAATCTAACTCAGCCTTTAAGAGAAAGTGGCGGGGCAATTTTAGAGGTAAATGCTGCACCAGGATTTAGAATGCACTTGGCTCCGAGTGAAGGTTTACCAAGAAACGTCGCTGCTCCAGTGGTTGATATGTTATATCCGCAAGGGAAACCTGTGCGTGTCCCGATTATTGCGGTAACGGGAACTAATGGTAAAACGACCACCACGCGATTAATTTCTCACATTGTAAAAAATAATGGATTTAGAGTAGGCTTCACAACGTCTGATGGAATCTATATTCAGAATACCATGTTGACCAAAGGAGACACAACAGGCCCGATCTCTGCTGAATTTATTCTGAAAGATCCTACCGTGGAATTTGCCGTTTTAGAAACTGCACGAGGTGGAATTCTCCGTTCTGGTTTAGGCTTCAGTTCTTGTGATATCGGTGTTTTAACCAATATCAAAGAGGACCATTTGGGAATGAACGATATTCATAATTTAAAGGACTTAACCAAAGTGAAACGAGTCGTCATGGATTCTGTGAAAAAAGATGGTTGGAGTGTTTTAAATGCAGACGATGCTTATTCAATGAGATTGATGCCCGATTTGGATTCGAAAATCGCTATTTTCAGTTTAGATGAAAACAATCCTCATATTAAGAAGTTCGCCAAAGAAGGCAAAGTGACTTGTGTATATGAAGAAGGTTTTATTACTATAAAAAAAGGAGATTGGAAAATCCGTGTCGCCAAAGCGAACAATATTCCGATTACGATGGAAGGCAAGGCCAAGTTCATGATCTCTAATGTTTTGGCAGCCAGTTTAGCAACTTATTTATACGGTTTCGAAATTGAAGATATCGCGAATTCACTGCGGACTTTTATTCCAAGTCCGATGTTGATGCCGGGAAGATTGAACATTTTTAAATTCAAAAAATTTCACGTCTTAATCGACTTTGCACATAATCCAGCAGGTTACGAAGCCATTGAAGATTATCTAAGCAACGTGGAAGCCACCAAAAAGATCGGAATTATTTCCGGAGTAGGCGACCGTCGTGATGAAGATATAAGGGAATGTGGTAAAATTGCTGGGCGTATGTTTGATTATATCATCATCAGAAATGAAAAACATTTGCGTGGCAGAACCGAAGAAGAAATCAATGATTTAATCATTTCCGGAATTCAGGAATCCGACAGTACGGTAAGTTATGAATGCATTCCAAAAGAGATTGAAGCCTTGAAACATGCGATGAGCATGGCAGAAGATGGTACATTCATTACCGCACTGAGCGACGTTGTAACCAATGCGATCGAATTGGTCCAGGAATATCAGATGCGCGAGATTTTGGACGAAGGGAAAATTAACTAAGTAGTTTTTACTATTTATTTGGGCAGACATTTCCGTCTTCCATTCCCGCTTTTTTGCTCCACTTCGTTTTGCAAAAAGAGTTTCATTAAAGCCGGGCTGCAGAGTCGGCCGTATTCAAAATTTGGATTTAAATCAAAAAAAATAGAATTAACTCTCAAAATCAAAAGTTTTGAGAGTTTTTTTTATTGGTAGAATCATTGACTCTTATATCGATAGCAATTTTAGAAGATTTTAGCCATAATTATTCACGGCTTCTATTTTATATTCTCATTTATTTTCCTATTTTTGACCAATGGAAAATTTCGTTGTTTCTGCAAGAAAATACCGTCCGCAAGAGTTTGATACTGTTGTTGGGCAAGGTCATATTACAGAAACTCTGGAACACGCCATCGATGAAAATCAATTGGCTCAAGCTTTACTTTTTTGCGGACCAAGAGGAGTTGGTAAAACAACCTGTGCCAGAATCCTTGCCCGAAAAATCAATGAGCGAGACGGTTCAACTTCAGAAGATGGATTCGCGTACAATATTTTCGAACTCGATGCAGCTTCCAATAACTCAGTTAATGATATTCGGGAACTGACCGACCAAGTTCGTTTCGCACCTCAAGTTGGGAAATATAAAATCTATATTATCGACGAGGTTCATATGTTGTCTCAAGCGGCTTTTAATGCCTTTTTGAAAACTTTAGAAGAACCACCAGCACACGCAATTTTTATTTTGGCAACAACCGAAAAGCATAAGATCATTCCTACGATCTTATCACGTTGTCAGATCTATGATTTCAAGCGAATCACCATTGAGGATATCCAGATTCATTTGCAGAAAATAGCAGAGAAAGAAGGAATTCAATATGAAGATGACGCTCTTTATCTAATTGCGCAAAAAGCAGACGGAGCACTGCGCGACGCACTTTCAATCTTTGATAGACTTTCCACTTTTTCGCAGAAAAATATTACGTTAGCAAAAGCAGCCGAAGTTTTGAATGTTTTGGATTACGAACAATATCTTTCTATTGTAGATCTAGCGCACGAGAATAAGATCTCTGAAACTTTATTCGCTTTAAATGAAATTATTAAAAAAGGATTTGATCCGCATATTTTTATTGCAGGTTTAGGAAGTCATTTCCGTGATTTAATGATGGCACAAAATCCACAAACGGTAAGTTTAATTGAGGTTGGTGAAAAAACAAAAATCAAATTTCTGGATCAAAGCAAAAAATGGAACGCTCAGCAATTAGTTGATGCCATTGAAATTTGCAATCATGCCGACATTAATTATAAAAATTCCAAGAATCCTCGCTTGACTGTAGAAATTGCTTTGATGCAACTTTCTTCGTTATCTGCAAACACGGCAGATCCTAAAAAAAAAAGTATCTGATTTTAGCACCATTTCTTAGTTCTGAAGTAATCATTACTTCTCCAGTTGCTAAAGAATTGCCTAAAGAAAATCCAAAAGAAATTGCTGAGGAAATTAAGAAAGTTGTTCTTAAAACTTCCGAACCGATCGGACTACCAAAAAAACCATCTCAATTTAGCATCAGTGCAGCTTTAACAAAATCAGAAGAAGCTCCGGAGAAAATAATCGATTCTACGAAGAAAGATTTACCAAGTCAGCATTTCAGTGAAACTGATTTGCAAAATGAATGGAAAAAATTCTTGGTAGAACTTCAGGAGAAAGATATCATCGTGTACAATGCGATCAATTCTTTTAAGCTAAAAAAGAAAGAGGAGAATATAGTTGTAGTAACGTATCCATCAGAATCTGCAAAAGTAGAATTTGATAAAATACGGTCGGATTTCTTTAATCATTTTATGCATAAAGTCAACCATTTCAATATTAGCGTTGAATTTTCAGTTGACATTACCATGAAAAAAGAAATTATCACTAAACGAAAGATTTTCGATAAATTTGCCGAAATAAATCCAGTCCTCAAAGAATTAGACGATCTCTTTAAATTGGATTTTAATTAATTATAATACTTCTCAATCTATAATATGAACTTACAGAGCTTAGAAAACAACTGGATTAAAGAATTTTCCAAACCGTTAATTATTGCCGGTCCTTGCAGTGCAGAAAGTGAAGCACAGATGCTTGAAACCGCAAAAAGAATCAAAGAATCAAATACTGATGTTCCAATTTTCCGTGCAGGAATCTGGAAGCCTAGAACAAAACCAAACGGTTTTGAAGGAGTAGGAGTGATCGGTCTAAACTGGTTGAAAAAAGTTAAAGAGGAGTACGGATTTAAAACGGCTACCGAAGTTGCAAATGCACATCACGTTGCTGCCGCATTAGAAGCAGATGTTGACATTTTGTGGATCGGTGCGCGTTCTACCGTGAATCCTTTCACGGTGCAAGAAATTGCAGAAGCTTTAAAAGGAACGGATAAACCAGTGTTAGTTAAGAATCCGGTAAATCCAGATTTAGCTTTATGGATCGGAGCTTTGGAAAGATTATTGGGTCAGGATGTTAAAAATTTAGGCGTTCTTCACCGTGGTTTCTCAACGTACCAAAAAACCAAATATAGAAATATTCCTAACTGGCAGATCGCTCTAGACTTTAAAAATCAATATCCTAATATTCCAATGTTGGTAGATCCATCGCATATTTGTGGTAACAGAACTGGCTTGGCAGGAATCGCGCAGGAAGCTTTGAACGTTGGTTACGAAGGAATGATGATTGAAACACACTGTTCACCTGATGATGCATGGAGTGACGCTGCACAACAAATTACGCCTGAAACATTGTCTGATCTACTACAAAATCTACAAGTTAGAAATTCTGATATTTCAGCGTTTGATGGAGAAATGGGTCGTCATAGAACTTTAATTTCTGATTTAGATTTTCAGTTGATTGAATTGTTATCGCAAAGAATGAAGGTTTCTGAGCAGATCGGAAGTCTAAAAAAAGACAATAATATCGCAATTTTCCAACCAGAAAGATGGAAGGTAATTACAGAATACGCGACTCAAAAAGCGGATGAATCTGGAATGTCGGCAGAATTTATTGAAAAAGTTTTCAAAGCTATTCATGAAGAATCAATTGAAGTTCAAAACAGTATTTAATCTAATTTTCAAATATAATTTTCCTCAATAATAATTCGTGAAAGGACTCATCACAAAATCCACCGGAAGTTGGTACCAGGTTTTAGAACATGCAACCGGAAGATTTTTCGAGGCGAGAATTCGGGGTAAATTTAAACTGATAAAAACCAGATTGACCAATCCGCTCGCGGTAGGCGATCTGGTTGAATTTTCTTTGGAGCAGGATGATGTTGCCTGGATCACTAAAATCGAACCGCGCAAAAATTATCTGATTCGGAAAGCGGTTAACCTTTCTAAGGAAGCTCATATCATTGCGTCTAATATTGATATTGCATGTTTTATTTTTACGCTCAAACATCCTGAAACCTCTTACGGTTTTCTAGACCGATTTTTGGCCTGCTGCGAAGCATACAATATAAAGCCACTTATTTTATTTAATAAAATGGATGTTCTTTCTGAGGAAGAAAAGGAAATCACCATCGAAATAGAGGCACTTTATCAAAATATCGGTTACGAAACTTTAGAGATTTCTTCGTATTCAATGTTGAATTTAGAAGTATTAAAAAATAGAATCAAAGATAAAGTTTCCGTCTTTTTTGGACATTCTGGAAGTGGAAAATCTACTTTGGTCAATGCCATGCAACCTGGAGTCAATATTAAAACTTCTGAAATCTCGTCTACGCATTTAAAAGGAAAACATACCACCACTTTTGCCCAAATGCATTTTTGGAAATTTGGAGGAAGCGTTATTGATACGCCTGGTGTTCGTGAATTTGCAATGATTGATGTAGAGAAAGAAGAAATTCAACATTACTTTCCGGAGATATTTAAAACGGGTAGAAAATGTAAATTTCACAACTGTATGCACATCAATGAACCGAAGTGTGCCGTTTTGGAAGCGATAGAACAAGGTGACATCGAGGAAACCCGTTATATTACTTACTTAAAAATCATGGAGGAAGCAGAAGAGAATTCTGCGGTATAAAAAAACCCAGCCGAAGCTGGGTAAAAACTAATAACCATGAAAACTCAAATTAAACATGAGAATCGGAAATAAATTTACAACTTCCGTGCCAAATAAATTTGACAGCTCTCCGTAAGAATTTTCGGTACAAATATATAAAAATTTTTGTACTTTTGCGCCACAATAAAACAAGATTTATGTCAGGCAAAATTACATTCACCATGATCAAACCAGATGCTGTAGCAGATGGACATATTGGTGCTATTTTAGGAAAAATTTCAGAAGCGGGTTACAAAGTGAAAGCTTTGAAATTGACGCAGCTTACAAATGCAGATGCGAAAAAATTCTACGAGGTTCACGCTGAAAGACCTTTCTACGGAGAGTTGGTTGACTTTATGAGTTCAGGACCAATCGTTGCCGCAGTTTTGGAAAAAGACAATGCAGTTGAAGATTTCAGAACTTTAATCGGTGCAACTAATCCTGCAGATGCAGCAGAAGGAACGATTAGAAAAATGTTTGCAAGAAGCGTAGGAGAGAATGCTGTACACGGTTCAGATTCAGACGAAAATGCTTTAATTGAAGCAAGTTTCCACTTCTCTGGAAGAGAAATTTTCTAAAAAAAATAAATATCTTACGTCAAATTTTTGATGAAGGATTTTAAAAACAAACCCTTTTAGTTTCAGCTAAAAGGGTTTTCTGTTCTTACAAATATTGCTATATGTTTATAACTTCAGTAATTCAATTGTTCTTGCAGGATCTTCAGAAGAAAACACAGCATTTCCGGCGACCAGAACATCTGCTCCTGCCTCGAAAAGTTTAGCAGCATTGTCTAAATTCACGCCACCATCAATTTGAATTAACGCCGTAGAATTGTTCGAAAGAATTAAATCTTTGGTCTCAGCGATTTTCTTGTAGGTGTTTTCAATGAATTTCTGTCCACCAAATCCTGGATTTACGCTCATTATTAAAACCAGATCTACATCAGCAATAATATCTTCCAACATTAAAACTGGCGTCGAAGGATTTAAAACGACGCCCGCTTTAGCTCCTTTTTCCTGAATAAGATTAATCGTTCTGTTCAGATGAACACAAGCTTCATAATGTACAGAGATTAAATCGGCACCATATTCAATAAATTCTTCTACATACTTTTCAGGTTCTACGATCATTAAATGCACGTCAACAAATTTCTTTGCGTGTTGCTGCACGGTTTTCATCACCGGAAATCCGAACGAAATATTAGGAACGAATCGTCCATCCATAACATCTACGTGAAGCCAGTCGGCTTGAGATTTATTCAACATTTCAATGTCTCGTTGCAAATTCCCAAAATCTGCGGAAAGAAGTGAAGGTGAAATTAATTTTGTTTTCATTTTTTACTTTTTATATTTAGCCTATGGAAAAGCTGTTGTTATGGGTGATATAATAGTCGATAAGATAACTAATAATTATAATTGCTTCATATATCGAAAGCCAGAATCCGTTGATTACTTTTAATAAAACTCTGTCTATTGTTATGAATAAAATTAAGAATAAAAGACCTATTAATAACAACACAATTCCTAAACTCCCGCCACCGCCCAAATCGACGAATAGTAGAAGATATAGGATTATTAATAATAATGGAAAGAAAGTGATCATTCCAACAATAGAAACAAAAGTTGGTCTTGTATATAAATCTTTAAAATGTTCTTTCACGTTTTAATGATATTTTAAAGACATATCCGGTTTTATTTTTAGTAAAGTTTCATAAATCAACTGGATCACATTTGCTACATCATCCTGCGCAACCATCTCTACGGTCGTGTGCATATAGCGTAACGGAAGTGAAATTAAAGCTGATGGAACACCGCCATTGGAATGAGCAAAAGCATCCGTATCAGTTCCCGTTGCTCTACTGGCTGCTGCTCTTTGGAAAGGAATCTTTTTTGTTTTTGCTGTTTCTACAATTAATTCGCGAATGTTGTGATGAATGCTTGGAGCGAAGAAAATAACAGGACCATCTCCACATTTTGTATCGCCTTCTTTTTTCTTTTCGATCATTGGCGTAGAAGTGTCGTGGGTAACATCGGTAATAATTGCGATATTCGGTTTAATGGTATCTGCGATCATATTGGCACCGTATAAACCTACTTCTTCCTGAACAGAATTGGTAATGTATAAGCCGAATGGAAGTTTCTTTTTGTTCTCCTTTAATAATCTCGCTACTTCAGCAATCATGAACCCGCCAACTCGGTTATCCAGGGCGCGAGAAACAAAATATTTATCATTTAGCTGAAAGAATTCATCAGGATACGTGATCATGGTGCCGACGAAAACACCTAATTCTTCGACTTCTTTTTTATTGGAACATCCACAGTCGATGAAAATATTATCTAATTTCGGAACAGGTTCATCAGAGTTAACTCCTCTGGTATGAATTGCTGGCCAGCCAAAAACTCCTTTTACAACTCCGTTTTCACCGTGCAGATGAACAACTTTTGAAGGTGCAATCATTTGATCCGAGCCACCATTTCTAATAACATAAATGAGACCTTCATCAGTGATATAATTAACGTACCAGGAAATTTCATCAGCGTGTGCTTCTATGACAACTCTGAATTCTGCGTCAGGGTTGATGATTCCGTAACAAGTACCGTAATGATCTACTTCGATTTTATCAACGTAGGGTTTTAAATAATCCATCCAAATTTTCTGGCCATTATGTTCATAACCTGTTGGAGATGCGGTGTTTAAATAAGTTTCTAAAAACTTTATTGATTTGTCTTCAAATTTCATGAGAAAGGAATGAATTTTGTTAGGTTAAATTTTGATTTTATAGAAGGTAAAAATAATGAATTTTAACAAACTGATCTTATTATTTCTTCTGTTTTTCGGACTTCATGTAAATGCGCAACAGGATTTAACGACCTTAAAACCAATTAGCCAATACCCACCTGAACTTCTTAAAACAGACGAATATGGAAATAAATATTACTACGACGCAAGTCAGAAAGCACGAATCTATGAAATAGATGGTGAAAACGTTGTGGTGATGGATGAGCTAATGTTAAAGAATAAACCACGGTTTAACAATCAACTTGATCAAAATTATTATTATTTTCTTAATAAAAAACTGAATCGCGTTTATCCACTTTTTTTGACGGCTCTGGAACAATATGAAGATATTCAGGACGAAATGCAGACGCTTGATAAAACCTCTCAAAAGAAATATGTGAGTCAACGCCAAAATGATTTAGCTAATCAATACGAGATACAACTGAGAGACTTAACAACCACCGAAGGTAGAGTTTTTGCCAAATTAATGAATCGCGCTACCGGCAAAACTGTATATGACATTATTAAAGAACTCCGTGGAGGGTGGAGTGCTTTTTGGTGGAATGTAAAAGGCAATATTGCTGATGTAAGTCTAAAAGAACCTTACGATCCACATGTAAATAGAAGTGATGAATTTATAGAATCATTGCTCCAAAGTAATTGGAATAGCGGATATTTGCAACCTTATCCAGGGTATCTTACCTTTAAAGTTAAAAAATAATATGAACAAAATTTTAAAAAACTCAATGTTGGCAGTTGCTTTATTGAGTTTTAACTTCGGTTATTCATGGGGAACAACCGGTCACAGAGTTATTGCAGAAATTGCACAAAATCATCTTTCAGGCAAATCAAAAAGAAGTTTAAAGAAAATTATCGGCGATCAAAAATTAGCCTATTGGGCGAATTGGCCAGATAATATCAAAGCAGATACCACCGGAGTTTGGAAACCTACAGAACGTTGGCACTACGTAAATGTGAGTCCTCAAAGCAATATCAAACAATTTGCAGACAGTTTAAAGGCACAGCAAGGCCCACATATTTACACTCAGATTAAAGTTCTTTCTGACCAAATTAAAGATAAAAAAACATCAACTCAAGATCGGGAAATCGCTTTAAGATTCTTGATTCATTTGGCTGGCGACGCTGCTCAACCAATGCATGTTGGGCGTTTTGAGGATTTGGGAGGAAATAGAATTAAATTAAATTATTTTGGAGCATCAACCAATTTGCATTCTTTATGGGATTCGAAAATGGTAGATTTCGAAAAATACAGTTATACAGAATATGCCCGAGTTTTAGACGTAAAATCGAAAGAAGAAGTCAAAACTATTCAGTTGGGAACGTTAGAAGATTGGTTGTATGACAGTCAAAAAGCGGCAAACAGGATCTATGCGAACTCCAAACCAGACTCTAATTATTCCTACGATTATAATTATAAATTTCAACCTTTGGTAGAGCGACAGTTATTATATGGAGGCCTAAGATTGGCGAAAATTTTGAATGAAGTTTTATAGAAATTTTTTCTTTAAAACATCAAAAACAATTTTATCAATTGGTAAAGGAAATGGGTTTTCTTCGGTCTCGAGGGAAACCCATTCTATTTTTTCGATACAGGGATCCATGATTAGTAATTCGTTTTCTTCAACCATTTCTGCGAGATAATAAATAGTTAGAAGTTGTTCACTATTTCTAAATTTTGACACCAAAAAATCTTCTTGGGTATATAAATGTTCAATATTTTTAACTTTAATATTGAGTTCCTCATCCAGTTCTCTTTGAACGCATTCCAGGACGCTTTCTCCAAATTCTAAACCTCCGCCAGGAAACTTCATAAGTTGCTCACCCACATATTCCTCATGTAAAACAAGTACTTTATTATCTTTCACAATTGTGGCATAGACTCTCACATTTATTTTATCAATCATAATTTATCTCATTTTTTTTGAACAGAAACAAAGTTAGGAATTTTTAGAGAATCTCTTAGTTCTTAATGGCATTGATCATTTCGCGTTTTCCTGGAGGTCCGGCTTTCTTTTCAACATTAAAATTAAGCTCTTTCAAAATACGTCTGACACTTCCTTTAGAAGAGTAAGTAGTCAAAAGTCCACCCATTTTCATTTTGTTTGCAACCATTTCGAATATCGGCTTTTCCCATAAATCGGGTTGAACTCTCGCGCCGAAACAGTCAAAATAAACCAAATTGATTTTTGGCATTTCGATACGCTCTAGTTCAAAGAAGTCACAGTGATATTTCGTAAGAAAAAAGTTGGGTATTATTTCGATCGATTCATTCCAGTTACAGCTGTGAATTCGTTGATTAATTTCAGCCATTTCTGGTTTTTGAAAAATAGCAGCGTAATCTAATTCTCTAACTTCTTCTTCATTTACGGGATATTTTTCTATAGTAAAATAATGGATAATATGATTTTTGTCAGTTTTCATAAATTCATCAATTGTGACTAAAACATTAAGACCTGTTCCTAAACCAAGTTCTAAAATGTTAATTTCATAATCATATACCAAATTGAACCCATTATCAATAAATACATGTTGAGCTTCTTGAAGGGCTCCGTGATGGGAATGATAGTTTTCATTTAAGTCATTGATATATAATGTTTTGCTTCCGTCTGATGTGGTTCTTATCTCTCTTTCCATGACAATTTTTTCCAAAATTAATTTAAAATTTTGATATTTAAAAAATTATTATAAATTTGTAGAACATCAATAAAAATTTTAAAAATGATAATTCAAAAATCTACTCATCCAAGAATTTCCGAATTTGATCCAGAGAACTTTTCTTTTGGAAATATGTTTAGTGATCATATGATTATTTGTGAATATGAAGATGGCAAATGGGGTGATGTAAAACTAATGCCTTACGGGCCGCTTCCTTTTACTCCAGCAATGATGGGAGTTAACTACGGACAAGCGTGTTTCGAAGGTATGAAAGCTTATAAAGACAAAGACGGTCAAGTTTTTATTTTTAGACCCGAAAAGAATTTTTCAAGAATTAATAAATCTGCGAGCAGACTTGCAATGCCAGAAATTCCGGCCGAAGTATTTTTAGAAGGTTTAAAAGCTTTGGTTGATTTAGATAGAGATTGGATTCCTTTCGGAGAAGGAAACTCATTATATATTCGTCCGCTTATTTTCGCTACAGAAGAAGCATTAAAAGCAAGAATCGCTAATAAATATATGTTTGCAATTGTTGCAACACCTGCAAAAAGTTATTATTCAGCGCCAGTTTCAGTAAAAATTTCTGATTATTATTCCAGAGCGGCAAACGGTGGAGTAGGTTTCGCAAAAGCTGCCGGTAATTATGCTGCCTCTTTCTACCCAACAAAATTGGCTAACGACGAAGGTTACGAGCAAATTATCTGGACTGATGATTCTACACATGAGTATTTCGAAGAGAGTGGAACAATGAATGTATTCGTTAGAATTAATGACACGATTTATACACCACCAACTTCAGAAAAAATCTTAGATGGCGTTACCAGAGACAGTTTTATACAGTTAGCTCAGAAAAGAGGAATTGATTTGAAAGTAGAGCCGATATCTGTAAAAGCAGTAGTTGAAGCTCACAAAAACGGTTCTCTTAAAGAAGTTTGGGGAGTTGGGACCGCAGTGGTTACAACGGTTTTCAAAGCAATCGGATACCAAGGTGAAAAATTAGAATTGCCATTATTATCATTAGAAGATAGTTTTGCCTTAACGCTTCAAAAAGATTTAGTTGATCTTCAAACCAATGTTGCTGAAGATCCTTTTGGATGGAGAGTTTTGGTAGAGAAAAATATTTTAGAAACTGTTTAAGTTTCAATTAAAATTGCAATTAAAACCGGGAATACTTTCTTCTCGGTTTTTTCGTTTTTAAATGTGATTCGAATTGCTTATTTTCGCAAAAGTTTTTATGAAAAAATTGATCCTGTTTTCTTCGTTTATTTTGGTTGGGTGTGTAAAACATGCGCCAGCTTATCCGCCAGTAGGTGGCATATTGAGTCAAAAAGATCTGGATGTTTCAAAAAACAGGTCCAAAAATCTTAATCAAATAGAACGGGTTCAGATTGAAGACTGGATTAAAAATCAGCAGGAATCGTTCTATCCAATGAGTATGAACTATTGGGTTAACGATAAAAACCTTCAGCTTCAAAGTAGGAAAAGTAATGGCGAAGTAATTTCTTACCAATATGATATTTACGATTTTGACTGGGAAAAACTATACGAATCTCCGAAACAGAATAAAAACGTGATTTTTGGTCGTTTTGAAGAGTTGAAACCCGTGGAAGATGCTTTAAGATACATGGAGAAAAACCAGGAAGTAACATTATTAATTCCTTCTGCTTTAGGATATGGAACTTACGGCGACAATGATCAGATTTCAAATGATATGCCTTTAATAATTAAATTAAAAGTACTTTAAAAATATTGCTATTTATGTTAAAAAAGAATTTATTAATCGCGATAGCAGCGATTTCGATAACAAGTTGCACCCCAATTTATAAAAAAATGAACGTAGACAAAGAAACTTACGCAGGTCTGAAAGATGGACTTTATGCCAATTTCCAAACTTCAAAAGGAAATATGATTGTAAAACTAGAAGACGAAAAAGCACCAGTTACGGTTGCCAATTTTGTTGGATTAGCTGAAGGTAAAATTGATAACAAAGCGAAAGCGAAAGGTGTTCCTTTCTATGACGGAACCATTTTCCACCGAGTGATCAAAGATTTTATGATTCAGGGAGGTGATCCTAAAGGAACAGGAATGGGCGATCCAGGTTACAAATTCGATGACGAAAAAAACGACCTACAGCATAAAGGAAAAGGAATTCTTTCTATGGCGAATTCAGGACCAAATACCAATGGTTCTCAATTCTTCATTACAGAAGTTCCGACTCCCCATTTAGATGGTAGACACACTATTTTCGGTGAAGTGGTAAACGGTCTTGAAGTGATTGATTCTATCGCTACCGTTGAAAAAGGAGCCCAGGATAAACCTAGAACTGATGTAGTTTTAGAAAAAGTGGCCATTTTCTCTAAAGGTGACGAGTACAAATCTTACGACGCCGCTAAAATCTTCTCTGAAGGAAAAGGAAAGATTAAAGAAAATAACAAAGCTATTCTTGATAAAATAGAAGCTGATAAGAAAAAGAAAGCAGAAGAATTCGCCGCTAATCAACAGAAATTGGTTGATGATTTGAAAGCGACCATGCAGGCAACTCCATCTGGATTATATTACAAAATCACGGAAGCAACTGATGGCAAAAAAGCCAACGTTGGAGATAATGTTTCTGTACACTATGCAGGAAAATTAGTTGACGGGACAGAATTCGATTCTTCTTTCAAAAGAAATGAGCCGATTGAAATTCCGATCGGAGTAGGACAGGTCATTAAAGGTTGGGATGAAGGAATTCTTTTATTAAAAGAAGGCGAATCTGCAACATTGCTAATTCCATCAGAACTTGGATATGGAGCGAATGGCGCAGGAGGAATTATTCCACCAAATGCTTGGTTGATATTTGACGTAAAACTGGTAAAAGTGAATACCAGTTTAGAAAAATAATCGTAAGAAAACCACTTCGAATTACATAGCACTTCAATTGATTGAGGTGCTTTTTTTGTGCAGTGTATATCGGCTAACACTTAACGATTAGGTTAAATATACTATAAAAGAAAAGGTGTTTTAACTGCGGAAAGTGGAACCTCAATGCCCTATATTTGTTCAAGAAAAAGAAAGACATTTGATAGAAATTTATTTCCTTATTATTTTAAACTTAGAAAACACAACAGGTTGAAAATTGGATTTTAAATTAAATCTCATGTGAAATTTAAAAGTTTTAATAATAGTTAATCTTATAACAGGGTAAAAACTACTAACCATTAACCAACACAAATGATGATTTTTTGGTTTTTCCCAGCAGATTTAAGATTAATTTAAAAGAAACAAGTGATTGAAAAAAAGGGAAGGTGCATTACTACAATGCACCTTTTTTATTATACGATTTTCTCACCGCAGATTTTGCAAAATCTCGAATCATCATCAATGTCATTATTGCCACAGCGATCACACATCTTGCCGATTTCTTGGCGTTTGTTTCGCATTTCCGCCGTCACAATTCCGGTCGGAACAGCAATGATGGAATAACCTGCGAGCATTAATAATACTGATAGAAATTTCCCCAATGGTGTTCCTGGTGAAACGTCACCGTAACCAACGGTGGTAACCGTAACAACTGCCCAGTAAACGCTTTGCGGAATGCTTTCAAAACCTTCTCTATGACCTTCAACCATAAACATCATTGAACCAACGATGACCGAGAAAATCATTAAGAACAATAGGAAAATATAGATTTTTCGAGAACTGTTTTTTAAAGCCCGAACGATGAAATAACCATCGTTCATAAAATCCATTAAGTTTAAAATTCTAAAGATCCTCAACATTCTAAGCATTCTTATAATTAAGAAATACTTGGTGATAGGAATAAACAAACTTAGATAAAAAGGAAGGATTGCGAGAAAATCGATGATTCCGAAAAAACTAAATATGTAGTCTTTCTTATTTTTAATGGTCATCACTCTCAATATATATTCCACAGTAAAAACCGCGGTGATGACGATCTCAACAATGACAAAGACATTGTGAAGCTTCGCATCAAAAATCCGTACACTTTCCATCATAACGATGAACGTGCTGAGAACGATCAGTATCAGTAAAAAAATGTCAAAAAGCTTACCCAATTTGGTATCCGATTTGAAAATAATCCGGAACAGTTTACGTTTCCAGCGGACGCGCTCCGGCATAAAATTATGTTCTCTTTCCATTGATATTCGCGATATAATTACAAATTTAATCCTT
The DNA here is from genome assembly GCA_002415135.1 of Flavobacteriales bacterium UBA5040. GTDB lineage: Bacteria > Bacteroidota > Bacteroidia > Flavobacteriales > Weeksellaceae > Kaistella. The sequence goes on from DIBY01000018.1 coordinate 122,612, forward strand.
AAATTCGTTGCAAACATAACAAAATGACCGTTAACGAAGTAATTTCTGTCTTAAAAAGTACTATTCCTTTGGCGCAAGCTGAAGATTTTGACAACGTAGGTTTGCTTTGCGGAAATTTAGAGCGAGAAGTATCGGGAATTTTGGTTTGTCATGATGCCTTAGAAAATGTGGTGGATGAGGCGATTGCTAAAGGATTTAATTTGATAGTAACTTTTCATCCGATTATTTTTTCAGGATTAAAATCAATTACCGGTAAAAATTATGTAGAAAAGTCAATTCTAAAAGCAATTGAAAATAAGATTGTTATTTATGCCATTCACACCGCTTTCGACAATGATTTCTTTGGCGTGAATTATAGAATCTGCCAAGAGCTTGGATTGAAAAATCAAAAAGTTCTAATGCCGAAAAAACAGCAACTTCATCAACTGCAAGTTTTTGTACCACAAGATTTTTCAGAAAAGGTAAAAAATGCTTTGTTCAAAGCAGGTGCTGGCAATATTGGTTTTTATGATGAATGCAGTTTCTCGGTTTCAGGAAGTGGCACCTTTAGACCGATTGAAGGTTCAAGTCCCTTTTCTGGAAAGCAGGATATTCGGGAGAATTCAGCTGAAGTTGCAATTTCTGTTATTTACGAAAGTTATAAAAAGAATCAAATTTTAGCTGCGATGAAACTATCACATCCTTACGAAGAAGTGGCGTATCAAATTATTCAATTGGAAAATGAAAATCAATTTTTGGGCTTAGGAAGATTTGGCGAATTGGAAGAAGCGATGGATGAAGAACAATTTTTAAGTTTGATTAAAGATAAATTTAATTTAAAAGTTATTCGTCATTCCAATTTCACCGGTAAAAAAATTAAAAGAGTAGGAGTTTTGGGTGGGAGTGGCGCCAGTGGAATAGGAGCTGCAATTTCCCAAAATTGTGACGCTTATTTAACTGGTGATCTTAAATATCATGATTATTTTCAAGGAGAAGGCAAAATGTTGATTTGCGACATCGGCCATTTTGAATCTGAACAATTTGTTACTGAGCATTTAGTTGAGATTTTATCACAAAAATTCACTACCTTTGCAGTCTCAAAATCTACCGAGAAAACCAACCCTGTAAACTATTTTTTATAAAATATGGCTAAAAAAACAGTAGAAATCGCCGTTGAAGACAAACTAAGAGCACTTTACGACCTACAAATTATTGATTCAAGATTAGACGAAATCCGTAGCACAAGAGGCGAATTGCCTATTGAAGTGGAAGATTTAGAGATTGAAATCGAAGGTTTAGAAAAAAGAGCTGAGAAATTTCAAAGTGAGGTGAAACTTCAAAACGATGAAATCAGCACAAAGAACGAAGTGATTAATCATGCGAAATCTTTGATTGAAAAATATAAATCTCAGCAAGATAACGTAAGAAATAACAAGGAGTTCGAATCTTTGGATAAAGAAATTGAATACCAGGAACTGGAAATTCAACTTTCAGAAAAAAGAATCAACGAATTTGGGGCAAAAATCGGTCACAAGAATGAAACTTTAGACGAGTTAAATTCTAAAATTGCTGATTTGAAGAACCACTTGAAATTCAAAAAAGAAGAACTGGAAAACTTAGTTTCTGAAACTCAGAAAGAAGAAGATTTCTTAATTGAAAAATCAAACGAATTCGCTAAAAATATCGACGCTAGATTATTGGCTTCTTACCAAAGAATCCGGACAAATTCACCAACTGGTTTAGCGGTTGTAGGTTTAGAAAGAGGTGCTCCGAAAGGGTCATTCTTTACACTTCCTCCACAAAAGCAAATGGAAATCGCACAACGTAAGAAAATCATTATTGATGAACACTCTGGTAAGATTTTGGTTGACGATGATTTGGTTAACGAAGAAAACGAAAAAATGAAAGACATTATTAAATTTTAATTCTTTCTCAAAATAAAAAAAACCGATTTGAAATTTTCAAATCGGTTTTTTTATGAAACATTTTTCTAGCTTATTTCAACTTTATCCAAAAATTTGTGAATTCGTTTCATCGCTTCTTTTAAATCATCTTCAGACGTTGCATATGAAAAACGAATACAGTTTGGATTACCAAAAGAAACTCCGCCAACAGTTCCGACATGCGCATTTTCCAACAGAAACATCGCAAAATCATCGGCATCCTTAATTAGAATTCCATTTAAAGTCTTTCCAACATAAAATGAAATGTCTGGAAAAAAATAAAAGGCCGCTTTCGGATAATTGACTTTAAAACCTGGAATATCTTTTATCAAAGAAAAAACCAGATCCCGTCGTTTTTTAAATTCATCGATCATAAATCGATATTCACTGGGATCAGTTTTTAACGCAGTAATTGACGCTTTCTGAGCCATCGTATTCGCACCACTCGTCATTTGTCCTTGAATCTTTTCACAAGCTTGCGCTAACCAATTCGGACACGCAGAATAACCAATTCTCCAGCCAGTCATCGCGAATGCTTTTGACATTCCATTGATCACGGCAGTTTGATCGTAAACCTGTGGAAACTCGGCGATGGAAGTATGTTTGCCATCGTAATTTGTAAATTCGTAGATCTCATCGGAGATAATCGTGATCTGCGGATATTTTGCAATTACATTAGCAATACTTTTTAGTTCTTCATAAGTGTAATAACTTCCCGATGGATTACAAGGAGAACTGTACAGAAGTACTTTTGTTTTCGGGGTAATTGCATTTTCAAGTTGTGCTGCAGTCATCTTAAATTCGGTGTCAATGGAAGTTTCTACGAATACTGATTTTCCACCCATCATTTTGACCATTTCATCGTAACTTACCCAATATGGAGCCGGCAGAATTACTTCATCACCGTCATTAATTATAGAAGAAAGTACGTTTAGAATCGCTTGTTTGGCTCCATTGGATACACAAATTTGCGAAGGTTTATATTCTAAATGATTGTCTCTTTTTAATTTTCCACAGATGGCTTCTCTTAAATCCAGAAATCCAGGCACAGGCGAGTAGTGGCTAAAATTATTATTAATTGCTTCAAAAGCTGCTTCTTTAATATCTGCCGGAACATCGAAATCAGGTTCACCAAGTGTTAAACTGATCACATCGATTCCTTCAGCTTTCATTTCCCGGACTTTGTTGCTCATTACAAAAGTCTGCGAGAAACTCATTCGATTCAGCCGGTCAGAGAATTTTTCCATATTTAATTTTAAGTGAATCAAAGATAAATTTTTAGTTTGAACTCACAAACCAAATTATTGTGAAATGCTTTGTTTATTTTTGTAAAAAATTTGCAATAAAATGTCCGTAGAATTAATAGAAAAGTACTTTCCTAATCTTTCTGATACCCAAAAAAAGCAGTTCGCTGACCTTGAAGAATTGTATAAAGAATGGAACGAAAAAATCAACGTCATCTCCCGGAAAGATATGGATTCTCTTTACGAAAAACATATTCTGCACTCGTTGGGAATTGCGAAGGTGATGGAATTCGCGCCTAATACGAAAGTTCTAGACATTGGTACTGGCGGTGGTTTTCCAGGAATTCCGTTGGCAATCTTATTTCCTGAAGTTCAGTTTACCTTAGTCGATTCAATTGGTAAAAAAATTACGGTTGTTAGAGAAGTTTCTCAGGGAATAGGCTTGAAAAACATTACCGCAATTCATGACAGGGCTGAAGAGGTAAAAGGCCAATTTCATTTTGTGGTAAGTCGTGCAGTTACTCAAATGCCGGTTTTCTTGCGTTGGTTAAGAGGGAAATTTTTGAAAGAGCAAATTAATCCCAAACATAACGGTGTTCTTTATTTAAAAGGCGGCGATTTGGGTGAGGAACTTGCTGGTTTAAAAGCAGAATTATTTCTACTAAAAGATCATTTTGAAGGCGAATTTTTTGATACCAAAAAAGTAGTATATTTATCTAAAGGAAATTTTAATTCCTAATTAAAACTTTAGTTCATTTAAATTTTACCGTTATGAAAAATAGTATAAAATTTAGTTTGGTCCTTTTGATGGTTGTTACGCTGTTGAGTTGCAATGATCGTAATGAAGAAAATTTTATTCAAAGCGTGGACCGTGTGAAAATTGACAGTGTCAAAGTTGCACAAGATTCTATGGATGTTTTCACGACACAAACCATTAAAACCTTCTCTAATTACAATAGCAAGTGTGAAGGTTTTTATGGCTATGATTATGTTTATTCTGATGAATTAACGCGTACGGTCAGTTCTTTCAAATTTAAAACTGCAGTTGCTTGTGGTGCCGAAGTTACTCATGCCTCCCAAATTAATTTCCGTCCTCAACAAACGGGGAATTACACCTTCAAGTTTTGGAGTGGTACAAATTCAGCTGGTGAAAATATATGGATTGAAAAGATAGTTGTGGTAGAATAAAATCTTCTCGCAGTTTAAACGATAAGCATCAAGAATTCAATTTTTCCTGATGCTTTTTTGTTGAATTTTCCTTATTTTTCATTTTCTAAACTTCCTCTAAATTCACTTTATAAATTAAGAGCATCATCCATGAAATTTCTAAATAAAATCATTACTGAACTTTTAGCACAAGATACTGATCTGTCCAATTTTAATATTGTGCTTCCTGGTAAAAGACCGTTGGTTTTCATCAAGAGAATCTTGAAGGAAAAACAATATTCAGGAATGCTTCCTAACTTTTTCACCATAGAAGATTTAATAAAAGATATCGCCGACAAACAGCCAGTTCAGGGCATTGCTTTGTGGCTTTATTCTTTTGAAGTCTATCGGGAAATTCAGCCTTCTGAAGATTTTGCTAATTTTCTGAAATGGTTTCCAACGATATTAAAAGATTGGGATGATATTTTGAAATTTTCTGATTCCGACAAAGCGGTTTTAGAATATATGTTTGATGATGAACAGATTAAAAACTGGTCTGAAAATTTAGAAGTTCGCGAAGATGGATCTTTACGGAAGTTTCTCAATTTCTGGCAGAAAATGAATTTGTTTTTACCATTATTAAAGCAAAAGCTGAACGAAAAAAATTGGGCGACATCAGGAATGGTTCATGAATCTGCGAAAAATAAAATTGAAGATTATGCTCAGAAAACGGACTGGAAATTTGTCTTTTGTGGTTTTAATGCATTTACGCCTGTTGAAGAAAAATTAGTTAGAAACTTAATGCAGTGGGATAAAGCGCAGTGTTTTTTCCAGGCTGACGAATATTATATTAATGATGAAAGGCAAGAAGCCGGAAAGTTTTTACGGATCATTAAAACCTGGAAAGAATTTACTGAGACCAGAAATTTTAACTGGATTGAAAATGATTTTGCACAATCCAAAAATGTCAAAGTCTATGAAGTTTCCGGTAATATAACGCAAGCAAAAGTTTTACCTGAAATTTTCGCAGAAATAAATGATGAAGATTTATCAAAAACGGCAGTGGTTCTATTGGATGAAAATCTTCTTCCAACGTGTTTAGATGCGATGAGCAGCGTTGAACATCTCAATATTACCATGGGATTTCCGCTGAAAAATCTAGGATTTAGCAATGCGATGAAACAACTTTTTTATCTTCAAAAACAGGTGGAGAAAAAAGATTCTTCCTATTATTATAACGATGTTTTATCGGTTTTAGAGGAGTTGCCAAATGAGGAAATCGATCAGCAGATCATCGTAGATTTTAAAGCGAAAATTGAACAAAGAAATATAGTTTACATTTCGAAGAAACAGTTTAAAGAGTTCTTAGCAGAACTGTCTTATTTTAATTTATTTGAAAAACCGACTTCCGTTAATCAATTTATTGATCAGTTAATTGCGTTCTGTTATCAATTAAAATATAGGGAGCTAGATGATATTTTGTATGAAAACATTTCTCATTTTGAGAAGAGTTTCAAAATTATTAAAAATCAACTTTCACCTTATTCATTTGAAATAAAAATGGAAACGCTGGAAGTTTTGATCAATCAGTTGGTCAATTCAGAAACAATTGATTTTCAAGGAGAGCCGTTGCAAGGTTTGCAAGTAATGGGACTTTTGGAGACACGATTATTAAACTTTGAAAATATCATTTTGCTTTCAACCAACGAAGGAAAACTTCCCTTAGGAAATTCTCAAAATACGTATCTTCCCTTTGATGTTAGGCAACATTTTCATTTGCACACGTTCTTAGAAAATGACAGTATTTATGCTTACCACTTTTATCGACTCTTACAGGATTCACAGAATGTTCATTTGCTCTTTAATGCTTTAAGCTCCGGTGTGAATACCGCTGAAAAAAGCAGGTTTATTACCCAAATTGAAATTGAGGATAAACATCATCAGATTGAACATATCATTATTGAAAATTCTTCGGAACCGATTAATAAACAAGTGATTCAAATTGAAAAATCAACTTCTGTTCTGCAGAAATTAGAGGAATGGAAAAAGAGAGTTTCGCCGTCACATCTTACTTCTTTTATTTATAATCCGGTTGATTTTTATCTGACCAAAATTTTAGGAACCCGCGAAACCAATGAAATGGAAGAGGAGCTTTCCCAAAGAAGTTATGGAAATTTAGTTCATTATGCACTTCAAATTATCTATGAAAAACATCTCGGTAAAAATCTATCTGTTAAAGATTTAGAGTTTTCAAATCAACACCTGGTTGAAGTGATGAATCAGGCCATTCTTAAATTAAATCACCAAACTGATTTCTACGAAAAAGGAATGAATTATATTCATAAATCAATTGCCGAAAGGGTAGTGCGAACTATTTTGGAAGTAGATAAAAAATTAATTACGGACGGAAATACTTTAGAAATTATAAGTGTTGAAGGGAATTTTGAAAATGTTGATTATTACTTGAATGAAGATAAAACGGATAAAGTTTCATTCTACGGCTTCATCGACCGAATCGACCGACTCAATGGAAAGTTAAGAATCATCGATTACAAAACTGCGAAGACCAAAAACCTTTTAATTAAAGAAGCCAAAAAACAAGAGGACGAAGAAAAGCTTGAGCAGTTATTTTTCAGAGACGATTATAAGCAAGCAATGCAGTTGTGTGTTTATGCTTATGCTGTTTTAAATGAAAGGAAATATCCGGATAATTTAGTAGAATGTGGAATCTGGAGTTTTGCAGAAGCCAATAAAGGTGTTCAGAATTTACAGATTGATGGTGATGAAGAAATCTCGAATCAATCTCTCGTAAGTCCGATGAAATGGATTAAAAATGTGATTGTAGAAATTTTAAATCCAGCAAGTGATTTTGTAGAAGAAGTAAAACAATCTTGGTGAAAATTTTAAAACCACAAAGTCACCAAAATCAAACGAATATAAATCTACCTTAAAAAGTACCATTAATAAAAAGCCCACAAAAGTGAAAATGTTTTCATCTTGATGAACTATGATTGCTAATAATAAAAGAAATCTTTGTGACTTTGTGGTTTAAGAGATTATTATCGAAGTTTTGCTTAATAAAAAAAACCTTCAAGTTTTAAGATCTTGAAGGTTTTCTAAATTTATCCGAAAGCGTTAATTCCGGTAATGTCCATGCCGGTGATCAGCAAATGAATGTCGTGAGTTCCTTCGTAAGTAATCACAGATTCTAAATTTGCTGCATGTCTCATCATTGGGAAATCTCCCATAATTCCCATGCCACCAAGAATTTGTCTCGATTCTCTAGCAATGTCAATTGCCATTTTCACGTTGTTCCTTTTCGCCATTGAAATTTGTGCTGGAGTGGCGGTGTGTGCGTTTTTTAAATTTCCTAACTGAAGACAAAGCAACTGCGCTTTGGTTATTTCAGTTAAAAATTCAGCCAATTTTTTCTGTTGCAATTGGAAAGATGCGATTGGTTTTCCGAATTGACTTCTCTCTTTTGCGTATTGAACTGCAGTACAGTAACAATCGATCGCGGCACCGATCACGCCCCAAGAAATTCCGTATCGTGCAGAATTTAAACAAGATAGAGGTCCTTTCAAACCAGTCACTTTTGGTAGTAAATTTTCTTTCGGAACTTTCACATTATCAAAAACCAACTCTCCGGTTTTCGATGCGCGAAGTGACCATTTATTATGGGTTGTCGGCGTCGTAAAACCTTCGAAAGCTCTTTCAACAATTAAACCCTGAACTTTTCCTTCTTCATTTTTTCCCCAAACTACAGCGATATCACAAACCGGTGCATTGGTAATCCACATTTTTGCTCCGTTTAATAAATAATGATCGCCTTTGTCTACGAAATAAGTTTCCATTGAACTTGGATCTGAACCATGATTAGGTTCTGTTAATCCGAACGCACCGATCATTTCACCGCTTGCTAATTGCGGAAGAAATTTCTTTTTTTGTTCCTCAGAGCCGTATTCATTAATAGGAAACATGACCAAAGAACTTTGCACTGAAGCGGCTGAACGAACTGCAGAATCGCCTCTTTCTAATTCCTGCATAATGATTCCGTAAGAGATTTGGTCTAAGCCAGAACCACCATATTCTTCGGGAATATAAGGACCGAGTGCTCCAATTTTCCCTAATTCTTTCATTAAGTTAGGTATATCCGTATGATTTTGTGCGGCTTCGTCAATTTTAGGCATCACAAAACTTTCTACCCAATCGCGAACAGATTGACGTATAAGTAGTTGTTCCTCAGTAAGTAAACTGTCAATTCCGAAATAATCTGGAATGGAATTTAAAGGGTAATAAGACATATTAATTTTGTTTGCCCCTAATTTAGGATATTTAAAGATTTTTAAGAAATATTTAGTGAAATTTTATCTCTATCGTTCGTATTCAATTTAATTGATAAAGACAGACCTATTTAGTTTTGAGTTTTTTATCAAAATCAGTGCAGTCAACTTGTTTTAAAGTATTTCCTTCATATTTTAACGCAGAAGGATTGGTATATTTAGATTGTGCTCCGACGGTTGTATGTTCACCAATTCCTTCCACAATGTTCTCTCCTTTTCTTAAGAAATAAATTTCACGTTCAGAAGTTTTACCTTCAGCTTCAAAGGTATAATTCAATTTTAAAGTGTCACCATTTTGGCTGCCTACAATATCACCACTGGAACTGTCTTTTTCAAAATTTTTGTAGCGCATTTTACCAATGATAGTGCCCAGGTTATCTTCCAAAGTAACAAAAACAGAATCCTTTCCAGTTGCTTGTAGATAGCAAGTTTGTAGGGTAGAGGACTCAATGGGTTCATTGGTTTCTGGAAGTACGCTCAGTGAATCTAAGGGTTCGGAGGTTGCGATGGTCTCAGTTGATTTTTTATCACAACTCGTTGTCATTGAAACGATAAGAGCTGAAAGAATAAGTTTTTTCATAAAATAAATAACTAAATTTTGAAAATTGAAGTTACGGAAATTATTTTGAAGATTTAATATGATGATAAATAAGAAATACACTAACACACCAAAAATTTTGATTTCTTAGAATTAATAGGTTTTATTTTGATGAACAAAAGTTTTGACGTAGTTTTAATAAATAATGATTAAAAACAATCCATTTATAACAATTTTTCTACTTTTTTTTATAGAAATAGTCTTATTTATTTATATCGATTATGCCAACCTTTTTTCTGTTGACAATGAAGATTTGTTGATGATGGTTTCATTCTTTACTATTCCTTTAATTGCTATTTTATTGAGAGTATTCTTGGTGGATGAACCATACAAAAAGAGCTTTAAATATTTTACTATCTTTTTGGTTATTGTTGCTATCATTGGTTTTTCAGTACTTTCATTTTTAGGAGCTTTAGCAAAAGCCTATCAACATTAAAATCGATATGAAAAGTAAAATCTTAAACATTCTCAACATTATATTAGTAGGCATTTTAGCAATTCTTATCATACTTTATTTTACCGCTAAGGTGAAGAATAAGGAAAATGAAAAAGTTTTATGGACCGCAGAAATTAGAAGCTTTTCCGAAAATACAAATCCAAATATTATTAAAGTAATTAATGGTGTTTTTCATAACAATTTCAATAATTCTAGGAAGGAAATGGATAATGATTCTAAGGATTTAACCAGTTCTTCAAGTAGGGAATATATTTATTTTCAGAAAAACACTGAACTTTTACCAGATTCATTAAATCTGAAATATTTCTCAGTCGATGAAAGAAAGTTCTATCAACTTCGAACAAAAATCCCATATGATCTTTTAAAAAACTCAGAACAAAACAGTAAGGATCTTACCAAGTTATCGTGTGAGATTTATCCGAAAGGAAAAGTGATTTTGAAAATTGATCAGGAAGATTTTCCATCAATCAATATTGCTTCATACCGAGCAAAAGAAACTACAGGAAATCTTGATCAGCTGATTTATAAAGAAAGTCTGGGCGAAAAATACAATGACTATGAAGGAATTGAAAATATTAGTGATTTTTCTGATTTGCTTCAAAATCAGTATCGATGGATTTTTAAGGTAGATTTAGAAGCTGGCGATCAATTATTAAATGCATATGCTTATTCATTTGCTGAACAGAATATTTTTGATTTGAAAGAAAAAAGCTTGAATAAATATGAAAATATTCCAAAAACTTTTTACGTGAGATTTGGAAATGTAAATCAATATGGAATTGATTATTATTTTAATGCACTTGAAATTCTAAATGCTTTTCGAAAATTGGATAAAATTAATGGACCTGAGCCAATAACGCTTACTTTTAAATTATTTAAAAATAAACCAGCAGAATGCGAACTTTTCAAAAACGGACAGATTATTTCTTTAAAAGATTTGGTTTCTGAAAATCCAATAAAGTATGTAGATTAGAATTAGAAATTAAGTTGTTAATCCTAATCGATGAGAATCGGCTGTAGGATTTCAAATTGATTGTGATTCATGATATCTAAATTTGTTTATTAACGGAAATTGAACAAGAGTTCAGTTAGAATCTTAAAAGGTTGATAAATTCCGTCCCCTTAGATATATTTGAAATTTCATAAAAGTCCTATAATTTATATTATGTTAAATTGTATTTATTTTTAAGCTTGAGAATAATCTTTCCTTTTATAAAAATAACCTATATCAAAACCTCTCTATTTTACTTTATAAGAATATAAAAAAAGAGCCTCCCAATTTGGAAGACTCTTTATAAAGTTTATTTGTTTTTTAAACATTTTTCTAAGAACTGATCCTGTTCCCATAAAGTGTGCAAAATACTTTCCTTGGCTGCATAGCCATGAGATTCCTTAGGTAATAAAACCATTCTCACTGGAGCTCCTAAATTTTTCAACGCCTGGAAATATCTTTCCGTTTGCAAAGTAAATGTTCCGGGATTGTTATCTGCTTCACCATGAATTAACAACATTGGTGTTTTCATTTTGTCCGCAGTCATAAATGGTGACATCGTGTTGTAAATTTCTGGAACATCCCAGTAATTTCTTTGTTCACTCTGGAAACCAAATGGCGTCAACGTTCTGTTATAAGCACCACTTCTAGCAATTCCACATGCATAATCTTTGGAATGGGTCAAAAGATTAGCCGTCATAAACGCTCCGTAAGAGTGTCCACCAACTGCAACTTTAGTTCTGTCAATATATCCTAATTGATCCAAAGCGTCAATCGCTGCTTTTCCGTTAGCAACCAACTGTGGGATAAAAGTATCGTTCGGTTGTGCTTTTCCTTCACCAATAATAGGGAAAGATGCATCATCTAAAACTGCATAACCTTTGGTTACCCAATAAATGAACGAACCATAACTTGGGAATGTAAAATCATTTGGATTCTGTGTGTTTTGTCCAGCAGTATCTTTATTCACATATTCTCTAGGATAAGCCCAGATTAAAAGTGGCAATTTTTCTTTATGATTTTTTCTGTCGTAATTAGCTGGTAAATAAAGCGTTCCAGTCAATTCTACTCCATCGTTTCGTTTGTAAGTAATTACTTCTTTGTAAACATTTTTAATGCTTTCAAAAGGATTAGCGAAATGAGTTACGGCAGTTGCTTTTCCGTTTTTAATGTTTCTTACAAAATAGTTTGGATATTGACTTGGCGATTGTTCAACCACTAAAACCTGTCCTGTTTTTGCATCTAAAATATCAACAATACTTTCTTTGGAATTCTTCAATTTTGAAGTATATAGTCGATTTTTTTTCATGGTTCCTAAATCCAATTCATCGATGAAAGGAAACTGTCCATCTTTAGTAAATCCGGCACCTATTAAATGCGCTTTACCATTTTTAATATCAATCACATTTCTGCCGAATTGATTTTTATTTTCAGCAAATTTCCCCGAATCGCTATAAACGTCCTGATAATTGCGATCTTCAATAATTTTTGAAGAATTATCTTTCAGATTAATTAAATAAGATTTTGAATTTCTCGTATCATACCAAGAATCAGAAACAATCGCTACATTTCCATTAGACCAGTCGATTCCGCTGAATCTTTGTTGCGTTTTAAAGAACGATTTCGGAGCTGCATTAAATGGTGCGTCCCATACGAAAACTTCATCGCGATACGCTACTTTTTTAGCCTGATCTCCTCCATCTAAAGCTTCGGCATAAACCAAAGTTGCCGGCTGATCATCTCTCCAGCTGATATTTCTTTTTCCTTCTCTAACGGATGAAAAACCTTTCGGCATGATCTCATTCAACGGCGTTTCATTCACCACTTTTACCAAATTCCCATTCTTATCGTAAACGGTAGAAGTCATAGGGAATCTATTCAATGGAACGATGTAGGAATATGGTTTTTGAATCGTGGTCAACATCAAATAATTTCCATCTGGCGAGTAATTCATTCCACTAAAGATAGCGTCACTTTTAAATTTTTGCTGATCTCCATTAATTGAAATTTTCACCAATTCAGATTTTGCTAATGTCTCAAAATTAGCTTCATCCTGTGGATTTTTCAACAGATCCTGATAAGTTCTGTTTTGCGAAACTTTTCCGTCAGAATTAGAAACGGTTGGACCAGTAGGTAGATTTTGTTTATCATCGATTAAAGCTTTTCTATCAGACGGAATTTGCTTGATCAGTAAATGTTGAGAATCTGACATCCAAACATAGGGACTTCCAAGGTTGGCGTTCAGTGGTTGATTCGATATTTTTTTCGCGGTATTGGAAGCAAGATCTAAAATCCATAATTCCACTGCGTTTTTAGTAGTGTTGGTAAAAGCCAGTTTTTTCTCATCTGGCGAAAAACCAAGATACGCGATTCTTGCGTTTGCGGGTAATCCTTTGACTTGCTGTTCAGTTTTATCCTTAAATTTTCTTGTTTTCAGATTGTTAACATAAGTCATTGTGCTGGAAATGTTGGTAACGGGATTTACGCGCAATCCAGCCAATTTCATTTCATCTTGATTAAGATCATCGAGTGCTTTGTAGGTGTCTCGATAAGAGAAAATCATCTGTTCTCTTTTACTATCCATAAAAACCGACGGCGCTCTTTCGAAATCTGCCAATTGCATGATCTCAGGAGAAGGTTTTTGATAGGTAATACTTTCTTGAGCACTTGCAAAAACTACGACTAGTAATGCAATAGCGGTCAGTCTTTTTTTCATGTATACACTTTTTTCAAAAGTATCGAAAATTAATCTTTCTAGCAAGGATACATCAATAATAATAAAAAATCCACCAAAACATGATATGTTAATTGGTGGATTCTTGTTTTTATGAAAATAATCTTACCAGCGAGATTCTCTCCTTCTGGAAATCATACTGTCGATTGAAAATTGGCGCGGTCCGAAACTGAAGATTAAAGCAAAAAGAGAAAGAAATAAAAGACTACTCTCTTTTACACTGAAGGGATCAGAATAATGAACTCCGAACGCTGCAACAGCCATGACAATCATCAACACTAAACTTGCTGCCCGCGTAAATAATCCGATCATGATTAAAAAGGCACAAATAAGTTCGAGTAGAATGGCTAGAATTAAGGTACTACTCGCCCCAATTCCCATGAAGTTATAGAATTTAATTTCACCACCTGCCATAAATTTCTCTAATTTTGGAAGTCCATGCAAAATGATCATTGCTACTGCAACGAAAATTCGTACTAATAACATTACAACATTATTGATTGCAGGATTGTCTTTTGTTGAAGAAAAATAACTCATTTAATATATTTAATTCAAGAAATTAATAAAAACATCTAAAATACAAAATTTTGATCTACTGATTCTATCAATAACCAAAATTTTTCAAATCACGATCATTTTTACGCCAGTCTTTTTTCACTTTTACAAAAAGCTTTAAATGTATTTTTTTAGAAAAGAATTTTTCCAAATCGATTCTGGCTTCAGTTCCAACCTTCTTAATGGCATCACCTTTATGCCCGATAATAATACCTTTTTGAGTATCGCGTTCCACATAAATCACAGCATCGATAAATAACATTCCCTCGGTTTCCTTAAATTGTTCAGTAACAACTTCTACCGAATAAGGAATTTCTTTATCGTAATTTAAAAGGATTTTCTCACGAACAGTTTCGTTGACAAAAAACCTTTCTGGTTTATCGGTATATTGATCTTTGTCGTAATAAGGCGGATTTTCAGGAAGCATTGATTTTAGTTTTGGTAAAATCACTTCGGTATTAAATCCTGTTAAGGCAGAAATCGGCAGGATCTCGGCTTTAGGAATTTGCTCGTGCCAAAACTCCATCAGTTTTTCAAGATCAGTTTGATTAGAAGCATCTATTTTATTCACCAAAATCAAAACCGGAACTGGAATCTTATTGAGTTTCTCAACCAGAAATTCACTGTGTTCTGATTTATCAGTAAGATCGATGATGAATAAGAAAACATCAGCATCCTGCAAAGAATCCTTTACAAAATCCATCATTTTTTCTTGAAGTCCGTATTTCGGATCTAAGACACCTGGCGTGTCAGAAAAGACAATTTGCAAATCCTCTTCATTATAAATTCCGAAAATACGATGCCTGGTCGTTTGTGCTTTTTGGGTAACAATTGCTAGTTTCTCTCCCATCAATTGGTTAAGAAGTGTTGATTTTCCTGCGTTGGGTTTTCCAACTATATTAACGAAGCCTGCTTTATGATTGCTCAAAGTATTTTTATTTTAAAGTAAGGGCAAAGTTAAGGAATTTTCGTCGGTGTTGTTTTCATTCTTTAATTTAAAATTACCGAGAGTAATAGAGAAGTCCTACCAATCTCGAAAGGCATAATTATTTCATTAAGCAAAATCTTAAACTATTTATTATGAAGTCAATTTGGAACGGTGCAATAGGATTTGGATTGGTTAATATTCCGGTGAAAATGTACTCTGCAGTACAGGATAGCAAACTTGATCTGGATATGTTAGATAAAGGCGATTTTTCAAATATCAAATTCAAACGCGTTAATGAAAAAACGGGTAAAGAAGTGAAATGGGAAAATATTGTGAAAGGTTATTTGATGGAAGACAAATATGTTGTTCTGGATGACGATGATTATTCCGCTGCAAGTCCTGAAAAAACCAAAGTCTTCTCGATTGAACATTTTGTAAAAGAAGCAGAAATTGATTCCGTTTATTTTGAAGTCCCCTACTTTTTGGAACCTCAGAAAAATGCTGAGAATGCTTATAACCTTTTATTAAAATCTTTGATCAAAACAAAAATGGCGGGCATCGGCACATTTGTAATGCGTGATAAAGAAATTTTTGGAATGATCCGTCCTTATGATGATAGAGTGTTAATTGTTAATCGTTTAAGATTTGCAAAGCAGATTCGGGAATACGGAGATTTAAAAATTCCTGCTAAAAAAACTCCAAAACCTGGCGAGATGAAAATGGCGGTCTCTTTAATTGAGCAAACATCCGAAACTTTCGATCCTGCAGCATTTAGTGATACTTATACCGAAGATTTATTAAAAATAATCAAGAAAAAAGCGAAAGGTAAAAAAGTCAAAAAAGTAGCAGATTCTAAAGAAGAAAGAGGAAAAGTTGTTGACTTAATGGCACAATTGAAAGCAAGTTTAGAAGGTTCTAAAAAGACTAAAAAAGTTTCCTGATTATGCCTCTAGAAGAGTACAATAAAAAACGAAATTTCGATGAAACCTCCGAACCGGAAGGAAAAGAAAATAAAAATGATGGCAAATTAGTTTTTGTTATCCAACGTCATTCTGCTTCACGACTTCATTACGATTTCCGGTTGGAAATGGATGGAGTTCTGAAAAGTTGGGCGGTTCCAAAAGGTCCGTCACTGAATCCGAAAGATAAACGTTTGGCAATGATGACCGAGGATCATCCGTATTCTTATAAAGATTTTGCAGGAACAATTCCCGAAGGAAACTATGGTGGTGGCGAAGTTGAGATCTGGGATTCTGGATGGTATGAACCATTAGAGAAAGTCGAAGGTAAATCGGATGATTTGGTCATGCGACACCAACTTCATACCCAATCTTTAAAATTTGTGCTTCATGGAAAAAAGTTGAAAGGAGAGTTTGCTTTAGTTAAAATTAAAAACTCGAAACAAGAAAACGCTTGGTTGCTCATTAAACATAACGATCAATTCGCAATGGAAGAGTACGATTCTGAAGAACACGTTCCGAAAAAATCTAAAGTGACCGTACGCGAAGAAAATCGGCCCAGCAAAAAAAAAGTAAAAACTCCGGCGAAAGAATCAAAATCATTTAGAAACTACACGCCATCTCTGATTGGGGAGAAAAAGTTAAAAGATTTTATCAAACCCATGTTGGCTCAAAGCAATGAGAAACCTTTTAATAATAAAGACTGGGTTTTTGAAATTAAATGGGATGGCTATCGCGCTATTGCAGATTTGAGAGAAACTGCAATTCAACTTTATTCCCGAAATGGACTCTCCTATTCCGAGAAATTTTCTAAAATTACAAAAGCCTTAGACGATCAAAACCATCAAATGATTTTGGATGGTGAAATCGTTGCGTACAATAGCGAAGGAAAACCTGACTTTCAAACCTTGCAAAAAATTGGTGACAATCCAGATTTAGCAATGACGTATCAAGTCTTTGATTTGTTATGGCTTAATGGACACTCCACTGAAAATTTAACTTTAGTTCAACGAAAAGAATTATTGAAAGAAGCATTGGTCGAAAACGAAGTCATCAAATACTGCGAACATATTCCGGAAAAAGGAATTGATTTTTTTGACCAGATTAAGAAAATGGAGTTAGAAGGAATGATTGCAAAAAAAGCAGACAGCACTTATTCAGAAGGAGTTCGATCCTCAGATTGGTTGAAGATTAAATTTCAAAATACAGAAGATGTTTTGATCTGTGGTTTTACCGAACCCAATGGCGGTCGAAAGAATTTTGGTGCAATCATTTTAGGAACTTACATCAATGATAAATTAGAATATTGCGGACATGCGGGCACAGGGTTTTCGGTGAAAACTTTAGAATCTTTATATGAAATATTCAAACCTTTAATTATTGAAAATTGTCCTTTTGATACAATCCCCAAAACAAATGCTCCTGCAACTTGGCTCCAACCCGAATTGGTTTGTGAAATAAAATATACCGAAAAAACGAAAGATGGAATTTTCCGTCATCCAGTTTTTATGGGACTTCGAATTGATAAAGACAAAGAGGATTTAATGATAGATGATGAAATTGAAAATCTATCTTCTTTAGAAATGAAAATTCAAAATGAACCAACTAACAGTAAAACTAAAAAACTAAAGAAAACTGTTAAACTCACCAATCAAAACAAGATCTATTTTCCTGAAAGTGGCATTACAAAAGGTGAAGTTGTTGAGTATTATCAATCTGTTTCGAAATATATTTTGCCTCATTTGAAAAATCGTCCGCAATCCTTAAATCGTTTTCCGAATGGAATTGATGGATTGAGTTTTTATCATAAAGATGCTGGAAACGACGCTCCTGACTGGATCGAAAAAGTTTCGATTTTCTCAGAATCCAATGAAAAAGACATTCAATATTTAATCTGCAATACGGCTGATGATCTGGCATATTTGAATAATCTCGGTTGCATTGATTTGAATCCGTGGAACTCGACCGTAATTGATTTGAATAAACCAACCTGGCTGGCTTTGGATTTAGATCCTTCCGAGAAAAACACTTTTGATGATGTTATTGAAACAAGTTTGTGCGTGAAAGAAATTTTAGATAAAGCAAAAATTAAAGGTTACTGTAAAACTTCTGGCAGTTCAGGAATACATATTTTTATTCCTATGGGTGGCAATTACGAAGTAGAACAGGTGAAAAATTTCGCTCATCTTTTAATGCAGAAAACGCAGCAAAAATTACCTGCCTTAACTACTTTGGAACGAAGTCTTAAGAAACGGGATCAAAATAAAATCTATTTGGATTACCTACAAAATCGAACAGGTCAGACTTTAGCGAGTGTCTATAGTATTCGACCGAAACCATTGGCTCCTGTTTCAATGCCTATTTTATGGGAGGAATTAAAGTTTGGTTTAAAGCCGACTGATTTTAATATTCATAATGCTTTGGAGCGTATTAAAAAGAATGGTGATCTCTTTAAACCCGTTTTAGGAAAAGGAATTGATATGCTGAAAGCGTTGGAAAATCTTTCTAAAGATTAGAGAAGTTTTATTTTAGAGTCCAATAAAAACTGTACACTTTCTTGCGCCCACATTTTATAAGTCAATTCTGACGGATGAATCCCATCACTGAAAAAATCTGCAATGGTTTGATCGTCGTTCAGTAATTTCATCCATTCTTGAATATCAACTTTGTTAGTCGGAAAATAAATATTTTCATTCTTTAAAGTCTGACTGTAAAGATATTGTGCAAGTAAATCTTTATGATTTCCTAAAACATATTGCATTTCTTTTGTAAGTGCGGGAAACGCTTCAATAGTAGGTAACTGCGCAAATGAAATCGGAGTTTCTGGAAATTTCTTTCTTAAAGAATCAATTAAAAACTGAATGTTTTCCAGCCATTTTTTTGGTTGAGTAAATTCGAAAGAATCATTCGCACCGATGCCGACTACCAGTAAATCACAATCAGTTTCTACAATTTTTGGAACAATTCTTTGGTGAACTTTTCCCACATTATAACCCGTTTTAGCATAGATTTTCCAGTCGATATTGCAGTGAAATACTGAACTTAATTCATTAGAAAAATGACCAGCAAAACTATTTTTGTGAAAATCGGATCCTACGCCAGCAAAAGAACTTTCACCGATAAAAAGAACCTTTAAAGTTTTAGCACAATTAATATTAACAGAACCTTCCGGCTCCTTTGCTTCGGGTAAAAACTGAATTTCTTTTTTGATTTTCTTTCCCTGAAAATAGATGATCGGCAATAAAGGAATCGACTTCAAAAGATGGATGAAATAGTTCTTTCTCATTCAGATAATCCTTTTATTTTTTTGAAACGACCGGTAAGATTTCGTTTTCCATTAAACCAAAACGGATAATTTCTTCTTTGCTGAATTTCTTTGAATAATAATTGATATTAACCTCAAAACCAACATTTCTAAGTCGTTCAAAATAATCCATTCCGTACCAGCGAACGTGGTCGTATTGCCCGAAATGTTTCTGTCTTTCTTTTGGATCTGTAATGGAAAAATCCTCGTACGATTTCTCTAAAGAGTTCTTCATCGGAACCTGGAAAATTCCCCAACCGTCTTTTCTCATCACCCGATACAATTCACTCATCGCCTTTTGATCGTCTTCAATATGTTCTAAAACGTGGTTGCAAAAGATGATATCGAAACTTTCATTCTCGAAAGGCAAATCGAGAATATCTGCTTTTACATCCACAATTGGCGAATATAAATCCGCTGAAGTATAATCCAGATTCTCCATTTTTTTGAACCTGCGAAGAAATTCCTGCTCTGGTGCAATATGAAGAACTTTATAATTTTTTGTAAAAAAATCGGTTTCATTTTGAAGATACAACCACATTTGCCGGTGACGTTCTAAACTTAATGTTCCTGGTGAAAGAGCGTTCTCACGCTGTTTCCCATAACCGTATGGAAGAAATTTCCGGTAAGATTTTCCGTCGATTGGATCGCTGAATTTCGTTCCTTTAAAGAAGAAATAAATTAAAGGTCGAAGGAAAATGCTCAAGTTTATAAGCAAAGGTCTTGGGATGGTGTTTAAAAGAAATTTGGCAATTTTCTTCATTAAAAATCCAATGTAAATGGTTTTTCTTCGTCGCTGACAATTCCCAACGCTTCGTAAATGAATTTATAAGTTGACAATAAAACTGGTTTACCGCCGATGATACAAACATCATGTTCGAAATGAGCAGACGGTGACATATCAAGTGAAGTTACCGTCCAGCCATCATCATGGAATTTTACTTTCTCAGTTCCTAGATTAACCATCGGTTCAATCGCAAGGGCAATTCCGTCTTTTAAAACTTTGCCACTTCCTTTTTTACCATAATTTGGAACTTGTGGATCTTCGTGCATTTTTTTTCCTAAACCGTGACCAACCAATTCACGAACAACGCCGTATCCATGCGCTTCACAATACGATTGGATCGCGTTGGAGATATCTCCTACTCTTTTTCCACGAACGCATTGCTCGATTCCTTTGTAAAGAGATTCTTTGGTAATTTGTAAAAGTTTTTTTATTTCGGGTGCAACTTCGCCAACCTCAAATGAGTAGGCGTGATCGCCATAAAATCCGTTCATATAAACTCCACAATCGACCGATAAAATATCACCTTCTTGCAAAGGTTTTTCATTAGGAATTCCGTGTACCACTTCAGCATTAGGAGAAATACAAAGGTTTTTCGGGAAACCATACATTCCTAAAAATGCAGGTTCGCCACCATGATCGCGAATAAATTGTCCACCTAAATTATCGAGGTGTAAAGTAGTGACGCCTGGTTTAATTTCCTTGGCCAGCATGCCCAAAGTTTTTGAAACCAATTGTGCACTTTCTCGCATCAAGCGAAGTTCTTCTATCGTTTTTAACTGTATCACTGTATGTGTATGTCTTTAATTTAAAGGGAAAGGACCTGTGGATATCAATAACGATTTACCAAAATAATCCTTTCTTTTTGTCTTTTTTCATTTTAGAATAGGCCAAAACTTCTTTTCCTTCAACTCGAAATTCTATCCTATCATTAATAATATTATAGATTTCTCCCCAACCTGGAAATCCACCAAGGTTACGGTCATCGATGAAAAGGTCAGCATCAATTTTTCGGGCTGCATTTTCATTATCAAAAACTTCACCTTCAAAACTTGAATTGACTGCATAAAACTCAACGCCATTTTTTTTGCAAAATTCGACTGCTTCGTCCAAAGTTTTCCCATGTCGGTAAGTCCACAGAATTAATCTGTAGCCTTCGGACTGCAATTTCTTAAGAGTTTCAAAAGCAAAAGTTTTTGTTTTTCCAATTCCCGGATATCCATCATCAACGATAGTTCCGTCGAAATCAATAGCAAGTTTCTTACTGTTTTTCATTATTCTAAAATTTCAATGGTGCAAAGATAATAAATTTAGGACGGTGCAAAATGGTTAGCGAGGATTAGTAACTTTAGTTTAAGAATAAAAAATGCCAAAAAAGACATTAGCTTAGTTGGCATTTTTATTTATTAGATTTTATCGTTCTACGATTTTATCCATTTGAATTGATATTCCTGATCTGGAGTTGAAATTCTATCAGTAACCCGTTGTAATCTTCCCGGAAGTTTCATCAAATATTCCTGCGCTTTCTCAGCAGATTCATTAAGTCCCGTGATATGTTCGATCTTCCAGTCTTGCAGTAATTCTGCTAAAATATTGATATAATCCTGTCCTGTATAAACCATTGCTCTTTGCGCAGCATCGGAGAAATGTCCCCAAAGTTCGCCGGCTTTCTGACCAGATTCACGCATTAAATGTGCAGGCATTACAATTTTTTTACGCATCATATCTTCGAAAGCTAACATCATTTCTGAAGGATCAAGTTCGAAAATTTTTGTCACGAAATGTTTGTATGCTTTTGCATGTCGGGCTTCATCAGCTGCAATTACACCACACATTCTTGAAAGTTTGGTATTTCCGCTTTGCTTGGCTAAAGAACCTACTCTACGGTGTGAAATATTCGTTGCAGTTTCCTGAAAACTGGTGTAAACAAAATTACGGTATGGATCCATGGTTGTTCCGATATCTAAACCATCCTGAATAAGATAATGCGTTGTAATTTCAACTTCACGCATATTCACTCTACCGCATAAATAAAGATATTTATTAAGCAAATCTCCGTGACGGTTTTCTTCGGCCGTCCAATTTCTTACCCATTGTGACCAACCGGATCTTTCTTCCTGATTTACCCCATCAATTCCCATGATCCAGGATTCATAACTTGGCAAGGCTTCTTCGGTAATACAGTCTCCAATCAAGGTTACAAATAAATCATAGCCCATTTCCTGAGCATAAGTTTGCAGTTCTTCTACATCATATCTAAAACTATCTGAAGACGGATCTGGTAAAAAATCCGTGGGCTGCCATATTTTTTCTGCGGGTGTTAAATAGGTGTCTATAAAGTCGTCGACATTCTTGCCTAAAGTCCTCATTACCTCTATTCTCATCATCTTATTGTACATGTTCACTCTTTTTATAGGTTACGCAAATATAATTTAAAAATATTATCTATTGCATAATTCATTCGTTAAATTAATTTTAAAACACTCCAAACATCAAGCCGTGGCTAAAATAATACAGAAATTAATTCCTTTTAAATATTGAAACTCCATTAACTTACTAAAACTTCGCCAGTCATTATTTCTGGAATTTCAATTCCCATCACTTTTAAAATTGATGGCGCGACATCGCCCAACTTTCCAGGTTTCAAAGCCCAGGTTCGGTCTTTATCCATTACAATTAAGGGAACTAAGTTGGTGGAATGTTGTGTGTTTGGACTTCCGTCTGGATTCATCATGACATCTGAGTTTCCGTGGTCTGCCAGAATAAATACAGCATAATCATGCTCGTAAGCTAAAGTTGCCACTCTGGAAATACATTCGTCAACAACTTCTGCCGCTTTAACTGCGGCAGAAAAAACGCCGGTATGACCGACCATATCAGTATTCGCGAAATTTAAACAAATGAAATCTGCAGACTCATTTTCAATCTCGGGAAGTATTTTTTCAGTAATATCAAACGCTGACATTTCAGGTTTGAAATCATAGGTTGGAACCTCTTTAGGACTTGGACATAAAATTCTACTTTCACCCACGAACTGTTCTTCTCTTCCGCCAGAAAAGAAAAAGGTAACGTGAGGGTATTTTTCCGTTTCTGCCACTCTAATTTGAGTTTTACCATTTCTTTCTAAAATTTCACCCATTGTTCCGTGCAAAACTTCTTCATCAAAAACGATATGAATATTTTTGAAACCTTTCTCGTAATTCGTCATCGTTACATAGTAAAGATTCAACGGGTACATCCCAAATTCTGGAAACTCATTTTGAGAAAGAACTTGAGTAATCTCGCGACCACGATCTGTTCGGAAGTTAAAGCAGAAAACCACATCGTCGTTTTCAATTTTTGCAACCGGCAACTGATTGTCTTTTAAACAAATCATCGGTTTCAAAAACTCATCGGTAATGTCATTTTTATAAGAATTATCGATTGTTTCTAAAATATTATTGGTTTGCTCGCCGATGCCATTAACCATTGCATCGTAAGCTAACTTCACTCGTTCCCATCTTTTATCACGGTCCATCGCGTAATACCTACCGACAACTGTCGCTAATTTTCCCGTGGTCACTTTCATGTGGTTGAGTAATTCTTCGATAAATCCTTTACCTGAATGAGGATCACAATCTCTGCCGTCCGTAAATGCATGGACATATACATTATCCGTTAATCCAAATTCTTGCGCAGCGGTCAATAAACCTTTAAGATGATTAATATGCGAGTGAACACCACCATCTGAAACAAGACCTATAAAGTGAACTTTCTTTTTATTTGTTAAAGCGTATTCAAATGCTTTTGTAATGACATTCTCCTTTCCTAAAGTGGCGTTCTCAACGGCCATATTGAGTTTAACCAAATTCTGATACACTACTCTCCCAGCTCCTAAATTCATGTGACCAACTTCTGAATTTCCCATCTGTCCGAAAGGCAACCCGACCGCGATTCCGCTTGCTTCAAGCGTTGTGTTTGGAAAATTTTCATAGCAAGAATTAATGAAAGGAGTATTGGCTTGGGCAATTGCAGAAACAGTAGAATCCGTTCCTAAGCCCCAACCGTCGAGTATTGCTAAAATGGCTTTTTTTGACATTTTTATATATTTATGATTGAATACAAATTTAGTGATTTAACAATTATTTATCAATTGATTTCGAACAAACTTTATAGAAGGGGTAATCTATTTCAGCAATTTCTGAAAGGCTTTACGGGCAGAACCTCGAAAATAAACTTCGCCGCAATAGGTGTAATTTAATTTATTTAAAATTTTAAGCAAAGGAATATTGTCGAAATTAGTATCTACTTTTATGCTGAAAATATTCTTTGATATAGCAACTTTTTCAACTTCTTGAAAAATTATCGTTGCTATTCCCAATCCGACGTATACTTCAGAAACTGCAACTCGATGTATAACTACATATTCTTGATTTGACAGCCATTTTCCTTCGATAATTTCATACGCAGGTTCTATTTCAAAAATGACAGCAGCGTAACCAAGAATTTGATTTTCAGATTCCAAAACAAAGCCAAAATCTTGTTCGATATCATTTTTAATACTGTCCATATTTGGATATCCATCTTGCCATTGATTGCTTCCCTCCTCTTTTCTTCTTTTGATTGCTTGTTGAAGAATATCCCAAATTATGTCTTGATCTGCTAAAGATGCATTTCTAAGATGAAATTGTTGATTGAATTTGATCATGAATCTATTTTTCTTATACAAATTTAATCAAGATTTTATTCTCAAATCAGGAATTAGTAATTGAAATGAATATTTAAATTTTGTATTTTTATAAAAAACTTAAATGAAAAAGAAATTAGTTGTTTTTTCAGGCGCCGGGATTTCTGCCGAAAGTGGGGTTCAGACTTTTCGTGATTCAAATGGTTTATGGGAAAACCATCGTGTAGAAGATGTAGCAAGCCCAGAAGGATTTGACAGAAATCCACAGATGGTGTTGGATTTTTATAATGCGAGAAGAAGACAGTTAAATGAGGTTACGCCAAACAAAGCTCATCTGATTTTAGCCGAATTAGAAGATGTTTTCGAGGTCAATATTATTACCCAAAACGTTGATGATTTACATGAAAGAGCCGGTTCTACAAAAATTATTCACCTTCATGGTGAACTTAAAAAGGCACGGCCTGTCAAGTCCGAGTCAAATATTATATCGTGGGAAGGAGACTTAAATTTAGGTGATCTTAATTTTGAAGGAATTCAACTTCGTCCGCATATTGTATGGTTTGGTGAAATGGTTCCGGAAATGGATAAGGCAATTGATTTTTGTTCTAAAGCAGATTTGTTTCTTGTGATTGGAACTTCAATGTCCGTATATCCCGCAGCGGGTTTGATTCATTATATCCCTGCAAACTGCAAAATATTTGTTATTGATCCAAGCCTTCCCAATACTTACACCGAGACCGAAAATTACTTTAAAACTTCTGCCACGCAAGGAATGGAATTATTCAAAGAGATGATCTTAAAAAAAGAAATTTGAATAAGAGATTTTTTAAATTTCGAGGTTTTGGTTCAGTTTCATCTCCTGATCTCGAAGCATAAATTTTGGAATAACAAAAAACCGATTAGATAACCGGTTTTAAGTTTTGTTTTATCATTTGTGTTTTCTGATACTGCAAAAGTAGCATTTAGTTGTTTTGCAAAAAAGCGTGAAAACACCCTAATTTAACACATTTCATGTTTGATTGCGAAAAGCACAATTCCAACCCTTGTTTTTACATTCAACTTTGCAAAGATAGAATCTCTGTAACCATCAACAGTTCTGGGGCTGACACACATTTTTTCAGCAATTTCTTTATAGGTTAATTCTGAGCAAGCTAATTTGATAAATTCTATTTCGCGATCTTTTAATAAAGCACTAATTTCCTGAATTGCTTTTTCTTCAGTCTTAATTTTTAGGAGGCTTTGCGTAACAATGTCGGTGTAAAAAATCCCTTTCTCATGAACGATATTGATGGCATCAAACAAAATATCAGGTGACATGTCTTTCAGCAAATATCCTTTTGCGCCAGCTTTTAACATGCTGATTATCGTACTTTCATTATCTTCCATCGTTAAAGCAATGACTTTCAGTTCTGGATATTTCTGCGTCAATTCTGCGGTAGTTTCGATGCCATTTTTCCGCGGCATATTGATATCCATTAAAACAACTTCAGGCATGTTTTTTTTATGTTCAAGCTGATTCAAAAAGTCTTCACCATTGAAACAATTCATGACCACTTCAAATTTTGGATTAAATGAAATCATGTTTTCGATTGCTTTAGAGACCAGTTTATGATCATCTACGATTGCGATTTTTATTCTTTCCATTGTGTTGGTTTTTTGTAGGAAATAGTTATTTCAGTGCCGAGATTCTCTGTAGATTTAATTGTAAAATCAGCGTTAATAATCTGTGCTCTATTTTTAATGTTTGCTAAACCACTTCCATCATTTCGTTTTTTTGCATTAAATCCTATCCCGTAATCCATAATACTGATGTCAATAAAATTTAAATGATCTTCTATTTTTATTAATATCTTATTGGATTTAGCATGTTTAATGACATTATTAATACACTCCTGAATAATTCGAAACAAAATCAGCGCATGGTCAGGATTAATTTCTAAATGGTGATTATTAATTTGATAGTCAACATCCATTAACTCTAACCTTTCTATTCTGAAAATTTCCCGTTCCAAAGATTCTACGAAACCAAAATGCTTTACCTGTTTACTGATAAAAACTTTAGAAAGATTCCTGATATCCTGAATACACTCTCCAATTAGCATGTTGATTTCGAGCGCTATATTTTTTTTTTCACTTTCATCGGCCATCGCTATTTTATTGGTCATCAGTCTAGCAACAGAAAGTTTTTGTCCCAAGTCATCATGCAGTTCCTGACCAATATAATTCAATGTTTGTTCCTTGATCTCTACTTGAGAAATTGCTAATTCCTGTTCGAAAAGGGCCTCTTTTTTTTGTTGAGATAACAGAAGTTCAGATTTTTTCTTAACAAAGACTCCATAAACCAAAACCATCATTAAAATAACAATCAAAATAATGAAAGTGGTGATCGTAAGCAGAAAATCTATTTCTGAAAAGTTCATTTTTTTAAATTAATATTTTTCGCGAAAAAAATTCCACTAATCAGTATAGCATAACCAATTACATTAACAACAAATAAAATTATGAAAAATATATTGATATTCATCATTTCCATAGAAGTATTACTGATAATGAGCAAAGGAGTTACTCCTAAGTAAATAGACATCAATCCAATACATGCCCAAAATGGGTAATAAGACTTAATATTTAAAATTTTATCAGAATTGAATGTTTCTTTTAAAACTAAATAAATATTGAAAATCAACAAGATAACTTCTAAAAAATAAAATTTAAAAGGAAATTTAGAGAAGAAATCTTCAGATAATGTTGCAAATAAAATATAACTAATTAAAAATAGTCCTATTATAAAAAGATTGATTATTCTCGATTTTTTGAGCTCTAAAATACTTCTGAAGTATAGAAAGAAAAGGAAAAACACACAGAGATTGACTGCTATGGCATAAATGGGGATACTGGGGAATTTGAAACTTAAACGCATGATAAATAAGACGGTATCGGTCACCACCACTATTCCACTTGCGATAATAAAATAAATAATTCCTTTTCCTAATTTTTTTCTTTTGATAAGTAATAATATAAAAAATACGAATACTAATAAAAGTTGGATTACACTTGCTGCAGTCCGGTTCCATTCTATCATTATTGCTACTTATTAATAAGGTGGACAAAGTTGACCAAAGTTCATATCTGGCAATTCTTCGCCATCATCATCGCCTTGTGCATTTTTATTATTGTCGGATGAATCCATATCGTGCGGAGAAAAGAAGACCGTTTGATATCCATTATAAAGTGGATTTAAGCGTGGATCAAATCCCGCATCAGGATACTTTCCTAAAGTAACTCTAATTCCTTTATTCTTAATTCCTTTTTTCTCCATTCCGTCGCGAATGAGATTGATATATTCTTGTAAAACTTCTAAATCGTACGTGTAAGTTTTGGAGTCAGGTTTAGCATTTGGCCGTTTTGCGTTAATGGTTGCATAATTACTCTTTTCATATTCATTAGCGAGTGATTCTCCTTCTCTCTTAGTAATTAGATGTTTTTGTAGACTGCTCATTGTTTATTTTTTAATTTTAACAAATCTAAAACTTATTAAGGTATAAATATAAGTGAAAACACCCAAAGGATCTTATTTTTTTTTATTAATACCATAATGCTATCATTTTTTGCAACTACAGGATTATTTTCTTAAATTTCGAATTCCAAATTTTATACGGAAACAATCTCATCGAAATTACCCTACCATGCAAGAATTTTCTACGGTCGCAGAGAATTATCAAAAAATAAAAACTAAATTACCTTCCAATATTCAACTCGTTGCGGTATCTAAAACGCATCCTGTTGAAAGTATACAATTGGTTTACGATTTGGGGCAAAAGGTTTTTGGTGAAAACAAAGTCCAGGAATTGATAGAGAAGCATCCTCATTTGCCGCAGGATATTCAGTGGCATTTAATTGGCCATTTACAAACCAACAAAGTTAAATATATCGCTCCTTTTATTGATACCATCCAAAGTGTCGATTCAGAAAAAATCCTTCTTGAAATTAATAAACAAGCCGAGAAAAATAATCGAAAGATTGCAGTATTTCTTCAAGTTAAAATTGCAGAAGAAGATACAAAATATGGTTTGGAACTTCATGAAGCCAAAGAATTATTTTTAGATTATCTAAATGGTAAATTCCCCAATATTAAAATCTCTGGTTTGATGGGAATGGCGACTTTCACGGATGATAAAGATCAGGTTAAAAAGGAATTTAATTTCCTTAAAAATCTGTTTGATCAACTTTCACTACAGCAAAAGCTGCAAACTTTATCCATGGGAATGAGTGACGACTATCCTCTAGCGATAGAATGCGGTGCCAATTCAGTTAGAATTGGATCTGCAATTTTCGGTAGCAGAAATTACTCATAAGCACCTTTTTTAGGTATGATTATTGCTACATAGTTGGCAAAATTAAGTCAATAATTTTATTAAATCCATAAATTTTTATAATGCAAAAAATCTTAATTGTTGAAGACGAAAAAGCCATTTCGGGCGTCCTACAAAGTATTCTATCAGATGAATTACCTGATTACGAATTTATTATTGCCGAAGACGGTTTAGAAGGCTTCAAACAAATAGAGAAAGAAGATTTCGCTTTGGTTGTTTCTGATATCAAAATGCCAAAAGTTTCGGGTACCGAACTTTTAAAGCAAGCACTTCAGTTGAAACCTGACACCACTTTTGTGATGATTTCTGGACATGCTGATATCGACACTGCTGTAGATTGCTTAAAGTCAGGAGCATATGATTTTATCTCTAAACCTATTGATATCAACAGACTGATCACCAGTGTTAAAAATGCTTTAGATAGAAGAATTTTACAAAAGACCAATCAGCATTTAAAAAATGAGAATACCACTTTAAAGAAAAAAGTGAATAAGAAATATCAGATGATTGGTGAATCTCCTGCCTTGAAAAAAATTCAGGATATGATTGAAAAGGTCGCTGCATCTGACGCTAGAGTTCTCATTACCGGACCTAACGGTGCGGGAAAAGAATTGGTTGCTCATGCAATCCACGCACAAAGTGATCGAAGTAAAGGTCCAATGATCGAGGTTAACTGTGCCGCAATTCCTTCTGAACTAATTGAATCGGAATTATTTGGACACGTGAAAGGAAGTTTTACAGGCGCAATTAAAGATAAACAAGGAAAATTTGAGTTAGCCAATAACGGAACAATCTTCTTGGATGAAATTGGAGATATGTCATTAATTGCGCAGGCAAAAGTTCTTCGTGCGCTTCAGGAAAGCAAAGTTTCTCCAGTTGGAAGTGACAAGGAAATTAAAGTAGACGTAAGAGTTTTGGCTGCTACCAATAAAAATATGCAGGCAGAAATTCAAGCAGGCAAATTTAGAGAAGATTTGTACCACCGCCTTTCTGTTATCGAGATTTATGTTCCTTCTCTAGATGAGCGAAAAGATGATATCAAACTTTTGGTGAAACATTTTTCAAAAGTTATTTCTGATGAACACGGTACGGCTTTAAAAACTTTCGATGATAAGGCGATCAAGGCTTTAGAAAATTTCAGTTGGACCGGAAATATCCGCGAACTTCGGAATGTTGTTGAACGTCTAATTATCCTGGGATCAAATCCCATAAACGGCGATGATGTGGCCAGTTTTGTTAGAAAATAGTTTTTTCTTTTACGATTAAATTTTCAATAAAAATGATATAAAGCCAGACGAATTCCGTTTGGCTTTTTCATTTCCAAATTTTAGCGAGGAGTTATTTTGGCATACAACATGATGTAAATTAAGTACAGAAATAGAAATTTCAATTTTTTATTCCGTACTAGTTTAACATTAAAAAATATTATTATGGCAAAGAAAACCACATCTAAAGGAAAAATCGCTCCTAAAGCGGATGCAGCAGATCAATTAAAAGATTTTATGATCGATGGCTTGAAAGACCTCTATTGGGCCGAAAAAGCGTTGGTTAAAAGTCTTCCTAAAATGGCAAAGAATGCTACATCTCGACATTTAACAACTGCAATCAATGATCATTTATCAGAAACTAAAAATCAGGTTAAACGGTTAGAAGGAGCATTTAAATATTTAGGAATTAAAGCTGAAGCGGTAAAATGTGATGCAATGGCTGGCTTATTAAAAGAAGCAACAGGAATTATGGAAGAAACCCAACCTGGTGCAGTAAGAGATGCCGCAATTATAGCTGCCTCTCAAAAGGTGGAACATTATGAGATTGCTTCGTACGGAACCATGGCAACCTACGCCAAATTATTGGGTGAAAAAGACGTTCTAAAATTACTTTTAGAAACATTAAAAGAGGAAAAAACTTGTGATAAAGATTTAACGAAGTTGGCGAAAACTGAAATCAACGTAAAAGCAAAATAATACAGGTAGCGATCTAATGGTCGCTATTTTTGTTAGTATCTGAATCGTTTAAGTCAGCAACTTTTTCGTGAATATTATAAATCATTAAAATAAAAAACAATGTCAAATTTAAAAAATAAGAAAGTTGCAATTTTAGCAGCAGACGGTTACGAGCAATCAGAATTAGAAAGTCCAATGAAAGCTTTGAAAGATGCCGGCGCAGAAATAGAAATTATCTCTCTAAAATCTGGTGAAATTAAAGCCATGAAAGATCATCAGTGGAGCAATTCAGTCAAAGTCGACAAAATTGTTTCCGAAATTGATTGTGCGGATTACGATGCGCTTTTATTGCCAGGCGGTGTGATCAATCCGGATGCATTAAGAGCAAATGAAGATGCTGTGAATTTCGTTAAAGGTTTTTTTAAAGCCAATAAGCCAGTTGCAGCGATCTGTCATGCACCTCAAACTTTAATTAATGCGGAAGTAATCTCAGGAAAGAAAATGACTTCCTACAAATCAATATCTGCTGATTTAAAAAATGCCGGTGCCAATTGGGTTGACCAAGAAGTTGTAACCGACGGAAATTTGACTACAAGTCGTTCACCAGAAGATTTACCAGCTTTTAATCAGAGAATGATAGACGAGTTCTCCAAATAAAATTTTCACTATTTAAATTTGCGCCATGAAAAATAAAATTCCTACACATAAAATCGGGGCAGAAAGTGAAGCTATTTCAAAAATTATTTTAGATAATGTTGAGTTAGCTAAAATTCATTTTGAAATCGTAAAAAAACGTTTCCTGGATATCAATTCGTGGGAACTTTTTGCTGGAAAGAATAAAGCAAAATTTACCCTTCGTAATCAGAAGGGTGAATTAGT
Source organism: Flavobacteriales bacterium UBA5040 (assembly GCA_002415135.1). Taxonomy (GTDB): domain Bacteria; phylum Bacteroidota; class Bacteroidia; order Flavobacteriales; family Weeksellaceae; genus Kaistella. Next base: position 154,435 of record DIBY01000018.1, read on the forward strand.
TTTAGACCCGCCACAAGTTGGAAATTATATCAGTATTAGAGTTCCTCTTCTACCAAATAAAGATGAAGACCATTTTGACTGGGTGAAAATTGAAGTTTACGAAGAAGAAAAAAAAGAGGATTATGAAGCAATTTATATTCGTCTGCGACCAACTTCTAATCCAACTAATCCTTCTGATGAAGTTACTCATTTCTTAGATTCAACGGCAACTTCTAACTTTTTCATTAGAAGAAACGGGAGAGAAATTTCCGCAGAAGTGTATGCCAGAAATGAAGTTCCTAATTTTGAGGATAAAACACTTTTGAAGAAAATAAGAAATAAAGCAGTTGCACTTGGTGGAATGCTAATTGGCAGCAAACTTCAGTGGGAAGGATTAACAGATGGATTAATTAGAGATGAAAAATAAAATTTTTATTGGTTGTTCTGGTTTTTCAGAAAAATCTTGGAAAGGTTTTTTCTACCCCGAGGATTTACATTCCAGGGAATATTTAAGTTTTTATTCAAAGCATTTGAATGCCATAGAAATTAATTCTACTTTTTATAGAAAACCAACTTTGAAAACACTGGAAAAATGGTTTAATGAAACTGAAGAAGATTTTAGATTTTTTATTAAAATTCCGAAAACCATTACTCATCTTAAAAAACTGGTTGAAACTGAAATTGATACTGTAGAATTTTGCAGCCATATTTCATTAGGTTTAAAAGAGAAATTAGCAGGATTTCTTTTTCAGCTTCCACCTTCATTTCAATTTAGCGAAGAAAATTTAGAAAAAATACTCCAGACTGTAGATGATCATTATTTGAATGTGGTTGAATTTCGTCATTCTTCCTGGTGGATTCCCGACGTTTTTGTTACTTTAAAAAGAAAAAATATTATCTTCTCAGGTGTTTCAATTCCTAGAGAAATTCCCGATGATTTTATTATTAATGACGATGATTCTGCTTATTATCGTCTTCATGGAGTTCCTCAAATGTTTAAATCAGAATATTTAGAAAAGGAGCTTATCAATTTAGCTGAAAATATTAAAATTTTTAAAGGAACTTATTTTATTTTCTTTAATAATACTTACGGAACTGCCGGAATTAAAAATGCACTCTATTTAAAAGATCAATTCTTGTGATTCTAAAATTGATAGATGAGGACTTCTACGAATGATAGGAACAAAAAACCGCTAATCAAAAGTAATGTAGAAAGTTTGCTGTAAATTTGCCGCAAATTTTTTTATAGTTATGCAAATTCTAAATCCCGAACTTTCCAGAAGATTATTTAAGCTTGCCCTTCCCGTAATGATCACGCAGGTTGGTCAAGTATCTGTGCAGCTTTTTGATAATATTATGGTTGGGAAACTTTTGGGTGCAGATGCTCTAGCTTCTGTATCACTTGCAAATGGGGTTTTCTTTTCTGTCTTTGTTTTGGCTCTGGGTTTTTCTTTGGCCATACCTCCCCTAGTTTCAGAAGCTCATTCTCAAAATGATCATAAAACCATCAATCGCGTCTTCCGCCACGGTTTCGTGGTTAATATGCTTATAGGTCTCGCGTTAGTTATTGCGATGCTTTTAGCGATGCCCTTATTATATCATCTCAATCAGCCCGAAAAAATTCTTCCAGATACAGAAAGTTATCTCCGAATTACCATTATCAGTATCATTCCATTTATGGCGTTTCAAACGATGCGCGAAGTTTCTGAAGGTTTAAGTTTTACGATCGGCGTTACCAAAGCGACCATCATCGCGAATGTTATCAATATCGTGCTGAATTACATCTTTATTAAAGGAGTTGGTATGGATTCTCTGGGAGTAGATGGTTCGGCCTACGCCTCTTTCATTGCAAGGATTTTTATGGTAATTTTCCTTTTTGTCGTGATGAGAAAGCATCCCACTACCAAAAGATATATGGATGACTTCAGTTTGAAAACGAAACTTTTTCAGAAGAAGATGTTCCAAACATTAATTAAATTAGGACTTCCTACCGCTTTACAGATGTTTTTTGAAGTAACTGCTTTTGCAGGCGCCGCCTTTATTTGCGGTTTGATTTCGGCAAATGATATTGCTTCGCACCAAATTGCTTTGTCGATGGCTTCTTTTACTTTTAATTTAAGTATAGGATTTAGTGTAGCTTCAACGGTGATGATTGGCCGCCGAGCGGGTGAAAGAGATTTTGTGGGATTACAGAAAGTGGGAATTAATAATATGAAAATTGTATTTATCTTCATGGCCTTCTGTGGTTTGTTCTTTATTGTAGGCCGAAACATATTACCGACCTTCTTTACTAAAAAAGAAGATATTGAAGTTATAATGCTTGCATCAAAACTATTGATCATTGCCGCTTTATTTCAATTATCAGATGGTGTACAAGTTGTGGCACTTGGGATTTTGCGTGGGATTCAGGATGTTAAAATTCCATCATTGATCACTTTTGTCGCGTACTGGATCATCACCATTCCATTAGGATATTTTCTGTGTGTGACACTCAATATGGGCGCTTGGGGAATGTGGATTGCGCTCGGGTTAGGCCTCACGATTTCAGCGGTCTTCCTTGTCATGCGATTCTTTAAACTTTCCCAACGAAAAATTGATGCAGCAGTTGCTCATTAAAAATAATCCCTGAAGAAATATCGCTTCAGGGATTTTTGTTAGAATTAATTTGCTGCTGATCACTTTAATTTATTATAAACTTTAATTTAAAGGTTGCTTTCTTTTAACCTCAATTAATTGCTCCATACGCAACTTTACAAAAAGCTCATTTTTAAAAGCCGTGTTGTGAAATGAAAAGATAGCGCAGTTTTTTTAGCTCTACTATATTTTGAAGTCAATTCTTAACTTCCTATAGCGTTTGTAAAATCTGTAAAAATTTGACGAAATTATAATTTCTGATTTTGTTATTTTCAATTTCGTTCGTCACTTCTTTGATAAAATTAGATTTTCCAGAACTAAATTTCTGTAAAGCGAAGAAAAAAGATTAACAGTTGTAAATCAAAAACTCTAATAGATTTTACGCAATTCTTCATAAAAAAGTCATTGACTAGCTTTAAATAAAGCTATTGCTTACTTCACTAATTACATCGTATAAAGGTAATTGCGCATTTCCCGCAAACCCAAAAGGTGTTTATACTATGCTTATCATTGTTTAAGGTGATTTTGTTAATATCATTATTGTTTGTGATTTCTTGAACTCTTATTGCCACTACATTTGTATCACTAATTAACCAATAAAATTTTTTAATCATGAAAAAATTAATTACTAGTGCTATCGCACTTATCGCAGTAAGCTTTACTTACGCACAAGGGAATATGGATTATACATCTCAGTATGGAAATCTTAACAGCGCTGTTGTCAACCAAACTGGTATGATGAATTACAACAATCTAGAACAAGATGGTAACCGTAATGATGCCACCGTTGATCAAACTGGTGCGATGAATGTAAATGAGGCTTTAAGTCAAGGGAATAGAAACCGAATTGATGTTGATCAGGTTGGTTTAGGCAATTACAATTCCACAGAACAATATGGTAACAGAAACAGAGCAAAAACTGATCAAGATGGTTGGTTCAACTCTGTAGAGCAAGTGCAAACAGGTAATCGTAACAGAGTTACTGCAACTCAAGACGGTTTATTCAATGAAGCTTACCAAGATCAAATGGGTAACCGTAACAGAGCGACGATCACTCAAGATGGTGTAGCTAACTTATCTATTCAAGACCAAGTTGGAAATAGAAACAAAGCTACGGGTTTACAAGTTGGTTGGTTTAATGAACTATATCAAATTCAAGACGGAAATAGAAACAGTGCAGATCATACTCAAGCAGGTGATGGTAACTTAGCAGTTTCTTGGCAAATTGGAAATGATAATGAAACTATAGGATGGTCTCAAGGTGACGACAATACTATTATACAGTTACAAGATGGTGACAGAAACTTCGCTGATGATTACCAAGTAGGTAATAACAATTATGCTGAAGTTTTCCAAACAGGGACAGATCATATTCATGTTGGAACTCAAATCGGAAACGGTAACTATTTGAGCACTACTCAATCTAACTAATCATTTTCGAAAACTATTTTAAGGAGCCATCTTTTTTGGCTCCTCTTTTATTTATTTTGAATTATAAATTTTTAAACTTATTTCTTTTAAAAAATCCGATTGAGAACGACGTACAGTTAAACACCCAAATTCAATAAGTGTTTTCACTTGTAACCTAACCATTTTTAAGGATGTTTACAAAACCATTAGTAATAGTTAAAAAATTCCTAATAATATGTGCGACCTTAGCATTAATAACTAACCATAAAAACTTTTAATCATGAAAAAACTAATTACAAGTGCAGTAGCGCTTATGGCAGTAGGATTCACTTACGCACAAGCTAACGTAGATGTAACAACACAGTTGGGTAATACCAACAGTGCGGTGGTCAACCAAACTGGTTTAATGAATAACAATAATCTTTTACAAGATGGTAATCTAAATGATGCCACTGTAGATCAATTTGGTGCATTCAACACAAACTTTGCGATCAGCCAGGGAAATCGAAATAACATTGATGTCGATCAGGTTGGAATTGCAAATTCTAATGACACTCAGCAGTATGGCAATAGAAACGATGCTTCAACAGACCAATTGGGAATTTTGAATACCGTTGAACAATTGCAATCTGGCAATAGAAACGACGTTAGCGCGATGCAAATTGGGTTTGTCAACTATGCTAAGCAATCTCAAATTGGGAATAGAAACGATGCTTCTTCTTTTCAAATGGGACTAAGCAATGAAGTTTGGCAATATCAGGGTGGAAATGACAATGATGAAACCGCGTTACAAATAGGTACGGATAATATTCTTGGACAATTTCAACTCGGTGACGATAATATTGCAGATCATGTACAAATTGGCGATAATAACTATTCTTACTCTCAACAATGGGGTAATGATAATGAAGCTTTAGGATTACAAATGGGAGATGGTAACATCATGACCCAGAATCAATTTGGTGACAGAAACTTTGCCGATGATTTACAAGTAGGAAATAACAATAGTTCTTTTGCAGTACAAACCGGTCAAGACCATGTTCATGTTGGAACTCAAATTGGTAACGGTAATTACGACAGTACTACCCAATCCAATTAGTGTCTATCAATAATTAATCATGCAGGAGATCTAGTAATATTTCTCCTGCTTTTACCATTTATCATGAAAAATTTAATCACTATCATCTTAGTACTTATATTTTCTCAATTGATTCCGGCACAAAATATTTCATTTAATGATATCAACAGTTCTAACGTATTGGAGCTATACCGCCAAAGTCAAGCAGGTAATATGCCTCAGGAAATGAAGAGCATGGATATTATGGTCCAAATTGGCGAAGGAAATATGATACAACTGATTGATAAAACACCAAACTTTATACAGTTGCTACAAACAGGAAACTATAATACTACCCTTTTTATTAACCCTAATAATTACCCCACTAATGCAGAAATAAAAATTAATGGTTCGGGCAATTACATTGACATTACCGGAAGCAACAGTATTTCAGATGGAATGAAAATGAATATTAACGCCAATGACATGACGATATTTATGAGAAACTACTAAACCCCTTGAAAATGAAAACTCTCATCGCAATTCTAGTCACATTTTTTTTCGCTAACAAAACTTCCGCACAAAAAAACGGCGCTGTTACAGGAAAAATAGTTACAGAAAATAAGGAAGGTCAAATTAAACTCAGAGCTGTTGCCAGCAACGAATCTGATTTATATTCCAACCTTAACTACATCATGGTTTCAGTAAAAAAAGGAAAAGGAGGAAATTCTACCAATAAACAAAGCGGTAAGTTTTCTTTAAATCCAAAAGAGACCAAAACCCTTTCCGAAGTTAATCTTAATCTGTCAAAAAATGACGGATTAAAAGTGTTTCTATTCGTGAAGGATGAAGAAACAGATCAAGTAATCGCCAAAGACAGTTTAGAAATTAATGGCAATCACTTTACATCTGACGTGAGTTACATTCCAGAAAGAGATCTTGAATTAACAGGCCTTACCATTGATAATACGAAGACGAAAATAGGACAGATGTTTTATGATTCCTTTTATAAAAAGTACAATCAAATTCCCAAAAAATTTGAAGGAACAATTACGATCTCTGAAATGCCTACGTTTGGTCGAAATACCAGAATCTCAGTAGAAGTTGATGATCAGCTTATTCATGCATTTCTTTCAAAACCTGACGAAGAATCAATCGATGCCGAAGCGGATAGAGCTTTGGCAAATTTGATTGCATACAATTCCAGAAATAGTCTTCGCAATAAAGAATTTAAATATTAATGAAATGAAAAATCTAATATTAACAATCGCAATTTTTTCCTTTTCAGCATTATATTCACAGCAGTTTGTATATAAACCAGTCAATCCAGCCTTTGGTGGTGACACATTTAATTACCAGTGGCTACTGAGCTCAGCAAGTGCACAAAATCAGTTTGATGAAGGTGACAGTAGACTTAGTGGTTTTAGAGACATCAATTCTCTGGATAGTTTTACCGATAGTTTAAATCGACAAATACTCAGTGAATTATCCCGAAAACTTTTTGGTGATCAATTTGGTGACGGAGACCTGAAACCAGGCACCTATATATTTGGTTCCATCTATCTGGAAGTAATACAGACTGGCCAAGGATTACTGATTTCTATTCTTAACACCGATACTGGCGAGCAATCGCAAATCGTTATACCAGGCGGTGGCTAAAAACAAAAACCCTATGAAAACATCAATAAAAACTTTAAGTCTCATTTTAATTCTCTTCCTATTTAAAAGCTGTACCCTCTTCAATATTCCAACAAACAGTGAAAAATCAACATTGGGAGAAATTACGCCAGGTACCCCGGAACTCAAAAACCTTCCTACTCCAAAAGATAAAATTGTAGTCGGAGTTTATAAATTTCGAGATCAAACAGGACAGTATAAACCAACCGAAAACGGAACAAGTTGGAGTACCGCAATTCCACAGGGAACAACTGCGATTCTTTTAAAAGTCTTAGAAGACAGTCGTTGGTTCACCCCTATTGAAAGGGAGAATATCGGAAATTTAATGAATGAGAGACAGATCATCAGATCTACCAGAAAAGAATATTCTGGTAATGATGCAGAAGCGTCAAGCTTACCTCCACTTTTGTTCGCCGGAATCATCTTAGAAGGTGGCGTTATTTCTTATGATAGCAACGTCATGACTGGAGGTATTGGCGCCAGATATTTTGGATTGGGTGCTGGAGCACAGTATCGACAGGATAGAATCACTGTTTATCTTCGCGCAGTTTCTACTTCTACAGGAGAAATTCTTAAAACAGTTTACACTTCTAAAACGATTCTATCTACCAGTTTCAACGGAAACTTCTTTCGTTTTATAGACACGGAGCGACTTCTGGAATCCGATATTGGAATTACTCAGAATGAACCAGTACAACTTGCGGTAACTGAAGCAATAGAAAAAGCGGTTTATTCATTAATCGTGGAAGGAGTAAAAGATCAAATTTGGGATAGTAAACTAAATAAACCGAGTGATTTTAATAAAATTATAGCCAACTATAATTCCGAGGAAGTGATGAACGACACAAGAATTATAGGAAACAAATTCCCGGAGCAAAACCGTGGTAAAATGGCTGTATTTGGCTACTTAGAAGGATTTAAGATCAAAGGTGATTACGTCAATGCCAAGATGAATCTTGGTGGTAAAGTCGGCGTGAAATATTTTATCAGTGACTATTTTAATGCAGAAGCAAACGTCAATGCGGTGACATTTGAAAATGTTGATATCTTCAAAAAAGATGTCCTTGTTTCAGAAGTGAATTTAGAATATCTCTTTCTTCCTAAACTCAAATTCACGCCATTTGTTTATGCTGGTGTTGGAAGTTTTTTCTTACCCTATAAAACCGTTTACAAAGCTCAACTGGGTGGAGGTTTAGAATATTTGGTTAATAAAGACTTAGCAATTAGAGCTGTTAGTCAATATGACTTAGGTTTCACTGATGACTGGGACGATTTCGTCAATGGTGATAGAAAAGACATGGGTGTGAGAGTCGGCTTGGGTTTGATCTACTATTTCGGCGGAAAAAAAATTAAAAAATAGAATCATGAAAAATATATTTAAAATAAGTGCGCTTTTATTTTTCCTTATAATGCTGACTTCGTGCAGTGAAGATTTGGTTGAAAAGGTGCAAGTTGGCACCTTAAAAGGAATTGTGATTAGAAAAGGAACCAATCAACCTATAAAGAATGCAAAAGTATTTACAACACCATCTACTGAAACAGTCTTCAGCAAAGAAGATGGAAGTTTTATTATTGAAAATATTCCTTTAGGAGATTATTCAGTTCGGGCGGAACTTACCGGTTATTTAACGACTTTTCAAGGGATAAACCTTAAAAACACCAGTCAGGTGGTAAGCATTGTGTTTGAGATGAGCGATGATGATTCTTTAAACAGCTCGCCATCGGTTCCTGTTTTGTTAAGTCCAGTTGATAATGCTGTAGATCAGCCACTTTCGATTGATTTAACTTGGGACTGTAATGATGCTGATTCGCTCGATGTTTTGAAATACACCTTAGTTGTTAAAAATGATTTTGATTCGAACGTTATTGAAATAAAAGATTTAGAGGAAAAACATTATTTCTTGGAAAATCTAAAATTTGGAGTAACCTATTATTGGCAAGTAACTGTTACAGATGGAATTAATCCAGCGGTAAACAGTCCGGTTTTTCGCTTTAAAACGAGCACAACACCTAATAACAGATTTCATTATGTAAAGAAAATGAATGGAAGTTATTACATTGTTTCCAGTGATGAAGAAAACGTTACTTTTCAGTTTACTCCTTTCGATAAAAATAGTTGGCGGCCAAGGTTAAATCAAAATTCAAGATTAATTGCATTTTTGAGAACTGTTGGTGGAAATGCTCAAATCTTTACCGCAAATCCTGATGGTTCTAATCCTTTTCAAGTTACAGCTGTTCCCATAGCAGGTTTTGATAATGCCGAAATCGATTATTCATGGAGTAAAAACGGCAAAGAGTTTTTGTATGCGAATTTTGCCAAACTATATAGAATTAATAAAGATGGTAGTGGGCTTCAACTGGTCTACACAACTCCAGATGGAAGTTTTATTTCTGAATGTGACTGGAGTTATGATGGAAGTAAAATTGCGTTAAAAACTAATGATGCTAACGGTTATAATGTTAAAATCTATATTATAGATCTCCTGGGCAATACTGTAAAAACAGTTTTAGAAAATGTTTCAGGTGCTGCCGGCGGCTTAAATTTTTCAGTTGATGGAAATCTTTTGCTATACACCTACGATATATCGGGACATCAAGAAGATAACTACAGACAACTCAATACCCATCTGTTTATTTTTAATTTGCTGACAGATGAAAATACTGATTTGTCAGCCGTAAGTGAAAAGCCAGATGGAAGTAATGATTTAGATCCCCGGTTTTCACCCAATGATGCGGATGTTATTTTCGTCAATACTTCTAATGATGGAATCTCCGCTAAAAAAATCGTAAAAGTAACCTTACAAGATAATGAAAGAACAGACTTATTCCCTGACGCAGAAATGCCAGACTGGGAGTGATGTTTTCAAGGGGGTTGAGGATTAAAATCCTCAACTTTCTTTTTACTAAAAAAGCAGACCAATTATTGATCTGCTTTTTTTATATTTTTTTGGAAATTATTCTAATATTCTACCAACCGATTTTCCATTGCAAACTTCACCAGTTTAGAAGAGCTATTCAGATTGAATTTGAGCATCATATTTCTACGGTGAGATTCAACGGTATGCGGGCTGATGAAAAGTTTTTCAGCAATTTCCTTAGAACGAAGACCTTCACAAATTAGTAGAAGTACATCTTTTTCTCTTGCAGTAATATCCTCTGAGCCACTTAATTTTTTACTGTTTTCATCATCTACGCTGCATATAAAATTGAGAAGCGCATTTTTAGCATCATAATTTACGTAAACATTCCCATCAGTTACCTGATTGATTGCTTCAAAAAATTCTTTGCTACTTGCATTATTTCCTAAATACCCTTTTATTCCCTTGTCGAAAAACTTTTTAATAAGTTTCACTTCGGTGTGAAGAGCGTGGATAATAATTTTTAGAGTTTTGTTTAATTTAAGGAATCCCTCGATTTGGTTTGCTACTTCCGCGTAGTTCAACGGCGCAATATTCAAGATAAGAACACTGTCTTTTTCGAGAATGTATTGGTGGAGGTCATCAAAATTATCTACTCCCTGCAAATTGTATTTTTTCGTAATATCACTACAGACTAGGAAATATTGCATACACTCTAAGTACAGCCTTTGATGATCATAAAGGATGATTTTCTTTTTCATGGTTTTGTGTTTGTACGAATTTAGCCAATATTTTAATTAAAACCAAAAAATATAAGTATTATATTAGTTAATGATAATCAAATTGAACTAAATTTATAAAAACAATAATGATGAATTGTGTGAACCACGAAAATTGACAATCTAATATTCAGAGCACATCACTGAAATTTTACTAGTAGATATTATTTAGTTCTGCTAATTAAGGAATATTTGATACTTCTGAGTTTCGTTAAAGATTTCGAGTAAGTCACCATTGACCTGAACCATCGTTTGCATGCTCATTAGTTCCAGTTGACTTTCATCTTCAGGATTTTTAATAAAGAAATTAAGTTTTTGTTCCCCTTTATGTTCATCAAACTGACTTCTGAAAAATTCTAGATCTGATTTTCTTAAATCATTGATGTCAACAACAATGGTCATTTTTTTAGCAAATTTTTCAAAGGCCTCTTTCAGGTCGATCACATCAGAAACGTTGACAAAAACCCGCCCGTCTTTAGATGACGAGAATTTAATTTTAAAAATAACAAATCTTTGAACATCAATTCTGTCACGTAATTTCATGTAATCACGATCACCCAATCGGAACGAGTAACTTCCGCTGTAATCTTCCAGCATCAAAAACGCAACTTTTTCACCGCTATTCATTCCATCTTTCACCGTATATTCTGTCACCAATCCAGCAACCATATATTCGGGAGTATTATTTCTCATTGCTTGCTTTTCTTTCCAGCTTAATTTATCATTATTAAATAAATCGGTTTGTGAATTCGCAAAAACGGAATTTTTAAAATTTTCAATTTCATCTAAATTAAGGAAATTAAAAGTTCCTCGCGGCTCTACGAGCTTCGTTGCCTCTTCAATCAAAGCATCATCTTCTCCTTCTAAAACATCGGACGGAAGATCAACCAAATCATCATCTAGATCATCGACCTCTGAAACTTCGATGGGTAGAATAACTTTTTCGAGTTCTAAAGTTTCTTCTTTTTTACCTTCCAGAATTTCTTTTTTACTCAACGCACCCTGTATAAATTGAAACTGATATTTGTATTCATCTAAAGGATGAGCAGAAAGATAAAAGCCTATAATTTCCTTCTCCTTATTGAGTTTGTGCATATTCTGCCATTCCGGTGCAGGATTAATTTTGGGTTGCTCAATTTGAACTTCATCTGCAAAATCTGCAAACAGCGAATTTTCTATTTCATTTTTACTATCCTGGAAACTGTGTCCGTAACGCAATAACCTTTCTATATTGGTTTTCCCAGAATTATCAATATCAAAATACTGAGCTCGATGATAACCATCAACTTCATCAAAAGCACCAGCAATTACCAAACTTTCCGCTACTCTTTTATTCATTTGTGAAGACGGAATTTTCTCAAAAAAGTCGTAGATGTTTTTATAGCGTTCCTCTTTTCTAGCCTCAACAATCGCTTCACTCGGACCTTCACCAATTCCTTTAATCGCACCCAACCCAAATCGGACCTGCCCTTTTTCATTCACTGCAAAAGCATATTGTGATTCATTAACGTCGGGACCTAAAACATCAACACCAATACTTTTGCAATCCTCCATGAATAGAGTGATCTGCTTCGTATTATTAATGTTATTTGACATTACACTCGCCATATATTCTGCTGGATAATTGGCTTTTAAGTACGCCGTTTGATAGGCAATTAAAGCATAACAAGTCGAGTGAGATTTGTTAAATGCATACTCTGCAAAGGCTTCCCAGTCTTTCCAAATTTTATTCAATTTGGTTTCGTCGAGATTATTGGATTTTCCACCTTCCAAAAATTTCGGGTACATTTTATCCAGAACGTCTCTTTGTTTTTTACCCATCGCTTTTCTCAAGGTATCGGCTTCACCTTTGGTAAAGTTCGCCAGTTTTTGAGAAAGCAACATTACTTGCTCCTGATAGACGGTAATTCCGTAGGTTTCCCCCAAAAACTCTTCAGTCTCCTCTAAGTCATAAACAGTTTCCTCTACTCCATTTTTTCGAGCGATAAAAAGTGGAATATATTTGATCGGTCCAGGTCTGTAAAGTGCATTCATCGCAATCAAATCCGCAAATTCTGTCGGTTTCAATTCGCGCATATATTTTTGCATTCCCGGACTTTCATATTGGAAAATCCCAACCGTTCTACCCTCTTTAAACAGTTGATAAGTTTTGGCATCATCCAAAGGAATGGCATCCGGATCAATGTCAATCCCGTGTTTTTCTTTGATGAGTTTAATGGCGTGTTTAATGATGGTTAAGGTTCTTAGACCCAAGAAATCCATCTTTAATAAACCCGCATTTTCCGCTACAGAGTTATCAAATTGAGACACCAAAATATCAGCATCTTTCGAAGCAATCGTAATCGGAACAAGGTTCGAAATATCTTCTGGTGTGATAATTACTCCACACGCGTGAATTCCCGTATTTCGAATACATCCTTCCATTTTTTGAGCAGCAGAGAGAACTTCATAGCGGTCATCTTTTGGATTCGCTAAAATATCTTTCATTTCCTGCGCCAAGGCTTTATCTTCCGGAGATAATTTATCAAATTTCGCAAATGCTTTCGCAATATTCATTCCCGGAACAGCCGGAATTAATTTCGCAATATTATTGGTTTCGAAAATCGGAAGATCTAAAACTCTTCCTGCATCTTTAATGGCAGATTTACCACCTAAAACGGAGTAAGTTATAATTTGAGCAACATTGGCTTTACCGTATTTCTCCACTACCCATTTAATGATTTTATCACGACCTTCATCATCAAAATCAATATCGATATCGGGCATCGAAACCCTTTCCGGATTTAGAAAGCGCTCAAATAGCAAATCATATTTAATGGGATCAACATTGGTGATTCCTGTACAATAAGCAACTGCAGAACCTGCCGCAGAACCACGACCTGGACCAACCCAAACTCCCATGTTTCTTGCTTCATTGCAGAAATCCTGCACAATCAAAAAGTAACCTGGATAGCCGGTTTTAGCAATAACTTCTAATTCAAAATCAAGTCGTTCTTTTATTTCATCAGTAATTTCTCCGTATCTTTTTACAGCGCCTTCATAAGTTAAATGTCTTAAATAAGCATTTTCCCCGCGTTTTCCATGATCTGCTTTATCTTCATCATTCAAAAATTCTTCCGGAATACCAAACTCTGGAAGCAAAACATCATGCTTCAAAGTGTAAGGTTCAAACTTGGTTACAAGCTCATCGTATGCTTCAAAAGCATCGGGAAATTCTCTAAAACTTTGTTTAAGTTCTTCGGTATTTTTTATATAATATTCGTGAGAAGGTAAACCTCTTCTTTTACCGAAACCCTTTCCTACAGGCGATGATAATTTCTCGCCATCTTTAATACAGTATAAAATATCCTGAATATGGGCTTCTGATTTTTCAGTATAAAACGTTTCGTTTTGTGCTAAAATTTTAACTTCGTATTTCTCAGCGAAAGTCAACAGAACATCATTCAAATAATGTTCTTCTTCAATCTCATGATTTTGAAGTTGTACATAGAAATCATTTTCGAAAGTTGTTTTCCACCATTGAAAAATATCCTCTCCTTTTTGTTCTCCAAACTCCAGAATCGCATTTGGAATATTCCCATTAGTTCCAGCACTTAGGGCAATTAAATCTTCTTTGTATTCCGCGATCATTTTTTTTGAGATCCGGGGAACTCCAAAATAAAACCCATTCACATAACCCAAGCTGGAAAGTTTTACGAGGTTTTTGTAACCATTATAATTTTTCGCCAATAGAACCACATGTGTTCTTCGGTCAGGATCATCTTTCGTAAATTGCTTTTGATCTGGTCGGTCTGAAATATAAAACTCACAACCAATGATCGGAATCAAAGGTTCTTTACGAGGTTCAATTTCTTCAAACAAAAGTCCCTCTTCAGCCGCTTTTTCTTTTTTATCTAAATATTCCTGATAACTTTTTTTGATATTCCCGTTGGTTTTTTCAACTTCAGAAACAAATTTAAAAGCGCCCATCATATTTCCCAGATCTACAATTCCAACCGCTGGGAAATTGTTGTCTAAGGCTCTTTTGATCAATTCATGAATATGCGATGATGCTTGAAGTGAGGAATAAATACTGTGATTATGAAAATTAAAATAACTGCCAATTTCAATTTCGTCCGTATTGGTAAATGATTTTTTCTTTTTCTTTTTTGAATCGGCAACCTGTCGTCTGATTATAATTGGGAACGGAGCAATCGAACCCGGATGATGGTTGATGTAATGTTGTAATTCGGACGTTGTCAATTTGAGTGTTTCAGCCGGAATAATCCCAATCCTCATCATCTCGAAGAAGACTTGAGCCGTTGCATTGACGTCGGCTGCAGCATTATGTGCTTCATCAAACTTCTCGTCATATAACTTTTCGTAGAGTTCCGTCAGTTTCGGCGATTTAAATCTTCCGCTTTTTCCACCTCCTAACTGACAAAAATCTGTACCCAATTTCATCGTATCTGCAGACGGAATACTCTGCAGATTATTCTCAATTTCTTTCCGGAAAAATTCTGCACCAACGATATTATAATCAAAGATGATATTGTGACCCACAACAACTTCTGCCTTCTTTAACGCTTCGCTAAATTCTACTAAAACTTCATTCAAATCACGGCCTTCTTCAGTTGCCATTTTAGTTGAAATTCCATGAATTCTTTGAGATGAAAACGGAATATCATAACCTTCTGGCTTAATGATATAATCTTGATTTTCAAGCAGATTTCCTTCCTTGTCATGAAGTTGCCAAGCAATCTGGACCATTCTTGGCCAATTGTCGGAATCGGTAAGCGGAGCATTAAAATTTTTAGGTAAACCAGTGGTTTCAGTATCGAAGATTAAAAACATTCAGTATAAATATTTGGAAGGAAATTAGAAGATTTTGGTAAAATTAGCACTAAATTTCTATAAAAAAAAGTTGGAATTTTGGAAAATTGAAAATATTCTGACCATTAAAAGAACAGAGATTATCTTTAAAATTTCAAAGAATGAATTAAATTTTTATCTTTGTTATCTATGGAAATTATTAAAAAAGGAATTGTTTCTCAAGAGATACTGCTAAAGGCGTTTGGTCACATGATGACTGCAAAGGCAACCGCAGATGTTTACGAAGAAAACCGAAATATTTGCAAATACGTCCACTCTACTTCCCGAGGTCATGAAGCGATTCAACTTGCAACCGCTTATCAATTAACTAAAGAAGATTGGGTTTCTCCTTATTACCGCGATGAAAGTTTATTGCTCGGAATGGGTTTCAAACCTTATCAGTTAATGCTTCAATTATTGGCAAAAGCAGAAGATCCTTTTTCTGGCGGACGTTCTTATTACTCACATCCATCGAGTTTAGAAGAAGACCTTCCTAAAATTATCCATCAAAGTTCTGCCACAGGAATGCAGGCAATTCCGACTACAGGAGTTGCGCAGGGAATTAAATATATTCAGGAATTTAAGTTAAAAGAATTCGAAAATAATCCAGTTGTTATCTGCAGTTTTGGAGATAACTCGATCACAGAAGGCGAAGTATCAGAAGCGTTTCAATTTGCAGCACTTCATCAACTGCCAATTATATTTTTAGTTCAGGATAATGAATGGGGAATTTCTGTAACTAAAGAAGAAGCCAGAACTTCTGACGCTTATGATTTCGCTGCAGGATTTGTCGGACTCAACCGAATGAAAGTGGACGGAACAGATTTCGAAGCGAGTTTTGAAGCCATGAAAAAAGCAGTGGATTTCGTTCGGGCAGAAAGAAAACCGATGTTGGTTTGCGCAAGCACTGTTTTGATCGGTCATCACACTTCCGGAGTTCGACGAGAATTTTATCGGGATGAAGAAGACTTAGAAAAACACCGAGCTAAAGATCCTGGAGTTCTACTTAGAAATAGATTGCTTGAAGAAGGCGTTGACGAAGAACTTTTAAAACAAATAGAAAAGAAAGCCAGATTAGAAGTCGAACAAGCATTTCAAAAAGCCATTGATGCAGAAGATCCGAAGCCAGAATCGGTAGAAAATCATGTCTTCGCTCCTACTCCAATTACGGAAGAAGTTGGTGAAAGAGAACCAAAAGGTCAAGAAAAAATTGTGATGGTTGATGGAGCTATTCACGCGATTCAGGAAATCATGTGGAAGCATCCAGAAGCACTGCTTTACGGACAAGATGTAGGTGAAAGAATCGGTGGTGTTTTCAGAGAAACCGTGACTTTAGGAAAAAAATTCGGAAATAAAAGAGTTTTCAATACGCCAATTCAGGAAGCGTATATTATTGGTTCTACGGTTGGAATGAGCGCAGTTGGATTAAAACCGATTGTCGAAGTTCAGTTTGCTGATTATATTTATCCAGGAATTAATCAGTTAATTACCGAGGTCTCAAAATCAAGTTATTTAAGCAATGGTAAATTTCCGGTAAGCAATATCATTCGCGTTCCAATTGGTGCTTATGGCGGAGGCGGACCTTATCACAGCGGAAGTGTCGAAAGTATTTTAGCTAATATTAAAGGAATTAAGATCGCCTATCCAAGTAACGCTGCAGATTTCAAAGGATTGTTAAAAGCTGCTTTTTACGATCCAAATCCGGTTGTGATGTTGGAACACAAAGGTTTATACTGGAGCAAAGTTCCGGGAACTGAAGATGCAAAAACCATCGAACCAGCCGAAGATTATATTTTACCTTTTGGAAAAGGAAATATACTTCTAGAAGCCGATCAATCTGAAACTGAAAAAGGCAGAACAATGCTTATCGTTACTTATGGAATGGGCGTTTATTGGGCAAAGGAAGCAGCTAAAAATTTTGCAGGCCGAGTTGAAATTATCGATTTGAGAACTTTAATTCCTTTGGATGAAAAACTGGTTTTCGAACGGGCAAAACTTCACGGAAAATGTTTGGTTCTAACAGAAGAACAATTGAACAATTCTTTTGCGGAAGCGTTTGCACATCGTATCTCAAAAGAATGTTTCAGGTATTTAGATGCTCCAGTTGAAGCGATGGGTTCACTTAATTTACCTGCCGTTCCGATCAATTTAGTTCTGGAAAAAGAAATGCTTCCAAACGCAGAAAAATTGACCAAGAAAATTGATGAAATGTTAAGTCATTAAAATTGACTTTAGAGATTATCCTCAAAATTTTACGTTATATCACAAAAACTTAATGATTTTTCATCATTAGGTTTTTGTTTTTTTTAAGGAATTAGTAAAGTTGAGATTCCCGGTAAATCGTAATGATAGATCCTATTATTCTCTTTTTTGTCACTAAAATAAAAGAAAATTTAAATGGTAGAAAGTCTCGTTTTTCTCAACATTAAGATAGTAAGGTTAATGAAGATTGCATTATAAGTTCTCAGCAGTTTTGTGAACTAAAATCAACATCAATTTATTTATTAAACATCGCAAAAAAACTTTGTGACTCCTGCCTGGCGGCAGACAGGTTTGTGGTTTAGAAAAATTATCCCCACCAAAAAGCAGCCGCAATAATAATATACAGTCCAATTAAAGCCACGCCTTCTAACCAGATACTTTCACCATCAAAAACGATGAATGCACTTACCAAAACTGCAAGCGCCAAGGCCGCCAATAAAAGTGGACTTAATACAAAAGATAAAATTGCACCTCCTAAAAAGAAAGATAAAAGAATAAGCAAAGGATAAACGACCAATGCAATCTGAAGCGACGAATTCATAATGACACTTACCGCGTAATCAGATTTATTTTTCAGAGCCAGTTGAATTCCGACAATATTTTCAATCGCATTTCCGGCAATCGCCACAATAATAAGTCCTGAAAAAACTTCATTAATTCCTAATGAGTCCATCGCAGGAGTTAGAGCATCCACAAACCAATCCGACACAAATGCCGCCCCAACGCCGGACGCGGCCAGGACTATTAAGGTAGTTGGTAACGACCATGAATTTGGATGTTCTTCACCATTTTCATCAGGTCTGAAGGACTTGTCTCCTTTTATTGAAAAGCTCAAGTAAGCACCAAAAGTGATCAGTAAAACTACCGCAACAATCATATCCAACATATTCAAATGACTTTCGGCAGGCGTATGAAGATAGTAAGTCAAGGTTGGAACAGCCATGGCCGCAAATGCGAGAATCATCAAAACTGCATTCATTTTGGGTGGCTCTGAATGGAAATATTGGCGGCCGTTTTTTAAGCCTCCAAATAAAATAGCCATTCCAAAAACCAAAACAGAATTTCCTAATATTGAGCCAACCAATGCTGCTTTTACCACGGTATCAAGACCAGCTCTCAACGCAAAAATACATACAAACAATTCAGGTAAATTTCCCAAGGCTGATTGTAAAACTCCTGTTGCTGCAGGCCCCAATCGGTTTCCCAACTGTTCCGTAGCTTTCCCAACAATCATCGCAACCATCACCAACGACGCTGCTGAGAGCGCAAATAATAGGACGGAATTGAGACCGGCCTACGTCGAAATCCCTGTAACTGCTGCAATTGCAATAGAAGCAACGATCAATAAAATATCTTTCTTCTGCATCGTTAAATATTAGGAAAATAAAATTACTAAAAATATCAGCACAATTATTATTTTTTATTTTGGCGCACATTTCCGGCTATCCATTGCAATCTTTTTTTTTGTTCTTTCAGTTTTAAAAACTTTATTAACGATAAAAAAAAAGGATTTCCATTTCTATCCGGGGCGCAGGCAGTTCTACAAACAAAAGCATTCTAATATTTTAAATTATTTCACCACTCAAAGAAATATAATTACCGAAGTATAAATATTCATTAGAAGTTTTAAAGGATTTAGTATTTTTGTAGAAACCCTTCAAAACGATGCCCGAAAACATCCAGCAAAAAATAGAAGATCTGCGCACAGAACTTCACCAACATAATTATAACTACTACATTTTAGATGAAGCCACAATCTCTGATTTTGAATTTGATTTAAAATTAATAGAACTGCAGGAACTCGAAAAAAATCATCCTGAATTTTATGATGCTAACTCTCCTACTTTGCGAGTTGGTGGCGAAATCACCAAAAATTTCCCAACGATCCAGCATCAGTTTAGAATGTATTCTTTGGATAATTCTTACGACTTCGAAGATTTAGAAGACTGGGAAAAACGGATCGTCAAAACCATTGTAGATCCGGTAGAATTTGTAGCAGAACTAAAATACGATGGCGCGTCAATTTCTATTTTTTATGAAAATGGAAAATTAAAGCAAGCCGTTACCCGTGGCGATGGTTTTCAAGGGGACGAAATTACGGCGAATGTGAAAACAATTTCAGATATTCCTTTAACGCTGAAAGACGATTTTCCTCATCAGTTTTTTATGCGGGGTGAAATCTATTTAACTCGAAAAAACTTTGACAAAATCAATATCCGTCGCGAAGAAGAAGGTTTAGATCTATTTATGAATCCTAGAAATACCGCTTCTGGAAGTTTAAAAATGCAGGATTCTGGTGAAGTTAGCAAACGTAAACTTTCGGCAGTTCTTTATCAATTTATCTCTTCTGAGATTCCAGCGGAAACACATTGGGAACTTTTACAAAATTCCAAAAAATGGGGTTTTAAAGTTTCTGATCAGGCGAAATTATGCAGGAGTTTAGATGAAGTAAAACAGTTTATAACTTACTGGGACGGGCACAGACACGAACTTCCCTTCGAAATTGATGGCATTGTATTGAAAGTAAATTCAATCAAACAACAATCACAACTGGGTTATACTGCGAAATCTCCACGTTGGGCAATGGCGTATAAATTCAAGGCCGAAAAAGTTGAAACCGAATTATTAACCGTCACTTATCAAGTTGGAAGAACTGGCGCAATTACTCCTGTCGCAAATTTAAAACCTGTTTTACTCGCAGGAACGATTGTTAAAAGAGCGAGTTTGCATAATGAAGACATCATTAAAAAATTGGGTTTACATGAACATGATTTTGTTTATGTAGAAAAAGGCGGCGAAATTATTCCAAAGATCGTTGGAATCAACGAAGAAAAAAGGAAACCGGATAGTAAAGAAATTCAATACATTACCAATTGTCCCGAATGTGGAACTGAACTGGTGAGAGTCGAAGATCAGGCGATCCATTTTTGCCCGAATGATTTGCATTGTCCGCCTCAAGTTGTGGGAAGAATGATTCATTATGTTTCCAGAAAAGCCTTAAATATTGAGGGTTTAGGTGCTGAAACCATTGAACAATTATATAGAGAAAAATTAGTTGAAAACCCAGCCGATTTCTATGCTCTAACCAAAGAGCAAATACTTCCATTAGAAAGAATGGCAGAGAAATCTGCCCAAAATATTATGGATGGTGTTGAGAAATCAAAAGAAATTCCATTCGAAAAAGTATTGTTCGGAATTGGTATCAAACACGTTGGAGAAACGGTTGCAAAAAAATTAGCCAAAAATTTTGATTCGATCGATGATTTGAAAAACGCAACCGCTGAAGAACTCATTCAAGTAGAAGACATCGGTGGAAAAATCGCTGAAAGTATTGTTAACTTCTTTAACGATGCAGAAAATATTTTAATGATTGAACGCTTGAAATCTTACGGAGTTCAACTGGAGAAAGGAGAAAATACAACTGAAGCTTTAAGTAATATTTTAGAAGATAAAACATTTCTCTTCACGGGAAAACTTTCTTTATTTACAAGAGATGCCGCCGAAGAAATGGTTGAGAAACATGGTGGAAAAAACATCTCTGCTGTTTCAAAAAATTTGAATTATTTAGTCGTTGGTGAAAAAGCAGGAAGCAAACTGAAAAAAGCTCAAGAAATAGGTACGATCGAAATTTTGGACGAGCAACAATTTTTAGACTTGATCTCAAAGTAGGAAAAATGGAGACTCTTTTATCAAAAACTCGGTAATTGTCATTACTTTAAAATTATTACAATACTTTTCCATAAAATACAACTTTCCTTTATCAATGATGGTTTTAATTAAATATACGTATTTTCAATAAAACGTTAACAAACATTGATTTAATTACATATACTCTTTAAAATAAGGCTTTTTAATAGATTTTAAAAAATATATCCCTGTTTTAATTTTTGTATTACAATTTTATTTACATTTGATTCAATTATTAAATAAATATTGTCATATGAAAAAACATGTATTTTCTGTAGGATTGATAATGCTACTACTTGGAGGTCAGATTTCAGCACAAGATTTTGTGAGCAAAAGAAATATTGACACCAACGGCCGAGTAGATCTGATCACATTTACCGGTGGTTTAAGCTCAAAATCAGCCAACACCGATAACATCCTTAAACAAAGCCTTGGGCTGGATTCCCGATCCACTTTGCAAAGCATAAAAATGGAACTGGATCCATCAAGTTCTTTTGTTGATGAAAAATTTCAATTGTATTATGATGGAATTAAAGTACAGTATGTTGTATACACTTTGCACTCTACAGAAGGGAAAATGCTAAGTTTATCAGGCGATATTTTTCCGATTAATGACGTGACAACCAAGCCATCGCTGAACGCTGGAACAGCATTTAATTATGCAATCAAACATACGGGCGCTCAAAAATACATGTGGGAAGACGCGGAATATGTGAAAGAGAATGCGTATCAAAAACCACAAGGCGAGCTTGTTTTAGTTCCGATCGAACAAAATGATGGCTCTTTTAAATTGTTATTAGCTTACAAATTTGATATTTATGCAGCACAACCGTTAAGCAGAGAATACGTTTATGTAGATGCGTTGGATGGAAAAGTTTTATTGACGGACGCCATTATCAAACATGCTAATAATTTCTACGGTAATATTTCAGGTACTCACGATCATGGATCAGCGGAGAATTCTGATGCTTCACAAATTAAATTAGCTTTGGTTAATGGAAATGCAGCGACAAGATATGCTGGCTCGCAGGTAATCTCTACCACGTTGGTTGGAAGCAGCTATGCATTGAGAGACTCTTCACGTGGAAGTGGAGTTTTCACCTACAATTTAAAAAAGGGCACAACTTTAAAAACAACTGACTTTACAGACGCTGATAATAACTGGAGTGCCGCCGAGTTTAATAATGCTGCATTTGATAATGCTGCTTTAGATGCTCATTGGGGAGTTTCCAGTACCTACGATTATTTTAAAAATACCCATAATCGAAATAGTTATAATAACGCCGGCGCTGCTTTAAAAAGCTACGTTCACTATAGTTCTGCTTATGAAAATGCTTATTGGTCAGGTTCTGAAATGGTTTACGGAGATGGCGCTTCTACATTTGCACCATTAACTTCTTTAGATGTTACTGCACATGAACTTGGACATGGAATCTGTGAATATTCATCCAATTTAGTTTATAGTAGAGAATCCGGAGCGATCAATGAAGGTCTTTCTGATATTTGGGGTTCTGTGGTAGAGAATGCTTTTGCTCCAACAAAACAGAATTTCTTAATCGGTGAGGATATCACAAAAATCTCTCCTTATTATTTAAGATCAATGAGTAATCCTAAATCTGGCTTAAGCGCTCAGCCAGATACTTATCTTGGCACGAACTGGAAAGCCGCAACAAGCAGTTGTACTCCAACGCAGTCAAATGACCAGTGTGGTGTTCATTACAACAGTGGCGTGTTAAATCATTTTTTCTATATTTTAACACAAGGAAAAACCGGAACCAATGATAAAGGAAACTCTTACTCCGTGACCGGAATTGGTTTCGCAAAATCTGCAAAAATCATTTACAGAATGGAGACCTCTTATCTCTCTTCTAATTCCACTTATGCGAATGTTTTAACTTACGCTATTCAATCAGCAAAAGATCTATACGGCGCAGATTCACCTGAAGCAATTGCAACTCAAAATGCATTATACGCGGTAGGGTTAGGCACTGCATATTCTTCTGGATCAGGCGGTGGCGATACCGTTGCTCCGTCGGCTCCATCGAATCTTGCTGCAAGTGGTACCACTTCCGTGGCGACTACTTTAAGCTGGACTGCTTCTACCGATAATATAGGGGTAACTGGTTATGACGTTTACAGTGGTTCCAGCTTATTAGGAAACACTGCCTCAACATCTGCTTCAATTACTGGCTTAACCGCTTCTACAACATACAGTTTTTCTGTGAAAGCAAAAGACGCGGCTGGCAATGCTTCAGCTTCAAGCAACGTATTATCTGTGACTACCGGGACAACCACAACTCCACCAGTTGCATATTGTGCGTCTAAAGGAAATTCTACTTCTGATGAAAAAATCAGCAAAGTAGTGTTTGGAACAATAAGCAATATTTCAACTGGAACTGCGGGGTATGAAAACTTCACAGCTCAAATTGCGAATGTAAATAAAGGAACTGCTTACACAATAACCATAACTCCGAAATGGACTTCAACTACCTACAATGAGGGTTACGCCGTTTTCATTGATTATAATCAAGATGGCGACTTCTCTGATTCAGGGGAAACTGTGTTTACAAAAGCTGCTTCTAAAACAAATCCAGTTTCAGGATCAATTACAATTCGGTCAACTGCTCTAACCGGAAATACCAGAATGCGGGTTGCGATGAAATACAATGGAACACCGACTTCTTGCGAAACCTTCTCTTATGGACAGGTTGAAGATTATACATTGAATATTAAACCAACGGGAACCATTGCTGAATTAGTTGGTGTAAATGCCGAAAACGCAGTTAATGTTTATCCTAATCCGGTAAAAGATATTTTGAATATCGATGCCAAAGGAGATTATCATTATCAATTAATTTCTACCGATGGAAAAGTTGTTAAAGATGGCAATCAATCTGATAACGTGATTAACGTTCAAAATTTACCAACGGGAATGTATATCATGAAGATTACGAAAGACGGAAAAACTTCCAGCCATAAAGTAATCAAAAAATAAAGTTCATTTATTTGAAATCGACTTCTGTCAAAGTCGGGAGAATTTATTCTTCCGACTTTTTTTATTGAATACTTAATAGTCCAAATATAATCTTAGCTAAAAAATTACTACTTTTAAAACGCAAAAACAATTAACCAAATTCAAAAATGAAAATAAATCTCACCGGAAACTCAACAAATACAATCGGTCAAAAATTTTCCTTTTTTACAGAAGAAAGTTGGCTTCAGGAAAAAGATGATTTTAAAGAAAAATTAAACGGTTTGTTTGCCGCGAAAAAAGACGAAACCTTTATTCTTTTAGAAGAAAATTCTGTCCATTATTTAATTGGTTTAGGATCGAATCCAAAGAATTTTGAAGTCCAAGCATGTGCTGAAAAATTTACGTACGATTTTAGAAAAAAGATCAAAGCAGCTACAACTTTATTGAATTCTGAAAACTTTAATTCAGATCAAATTGAATGTTTAGTAAAAGGTTTGTATATAGGGACTTACGAATATCCATTTAAAGAAGAACATTCGGTATTCCATTCTGATTTTTCTCTACAATTAAATTCCGTTTCAGAAGAAAATTTGAAACAGCTGGAAATGAAAGTTGTAGCAATCTGTGAAGGACAATTCGCCTGCATGGAATGGTTAAATAAGCCACAAAATTTTAAAAGAGTTCCGCATATTTCAGAATTTTTAGATGAAATCTCAGAGAAATATAATTTAAAGAAAACCGTTTTCGATCGTAAAAAATCGGAAGATTTGGGTTTAGGAGCTTTTCTTTCGGTCAATCAAGGAAGCTCGCAGGAAGCTGCTTTTACCATTTTGGAATATCAATCCAACATAGGAAATGCAAAAACAATCGGTTTAGTTGGAAAATGTGTTTTGTTTGATACAGGTGGGATTTCCATTAAAGGGTCAGAAAATCTACATTATATGAAATCCGACATGGGCGGTGCAACTGCCGTTATTGGAACTTTAATTGCAGCTGCAGAAATGAAACTTCCCGTTAATATTATTGCAATCTTACCGATTACAGATAATGCCATTTCAAATACTGCCTATATTCCGAGTGATGTCATTACCGCTTACAACGGAAAAACCATCGAAGTTCTCAATACGGATGCTGAAGGAAGGATGACGCTTGCAGACGGACTCTCCTATCTTGTGACGAATTACAAAACCGATGCTTTGATCGATCTAGCAACCTTGACCGGAAGTTCCGTTCGAATGTTCGGATATACTTGTGGCGCCTATTTTTCAAATAACGATTCCCTGAAAAAATTACTGGAGCAATCTGGTGACGAAACTAATCAAAGATTGTGGAACCTGCCGCTTTGGGATATTTGGAAAGAAGACTTTACATCTGATGTTGCAGATTTCAAAAATATATCCTCAAAACCTTTCGGAGACTGTATCGTTGCAGGTAAGTTTTTAGAGCAATTTATTATGGACCATCCAAATTGGGCACATCTTGATATTGCAGGAGTTGCTTTCGGAAATGTGCGTTACATGAAAGAAAAAGGCGCAACGGGTTATGGCGTTCAATTATTGATAGATTTCTTAGAGAATTTTTAACGAAAATTAGCATATTAGAAAATTTCTCTGTATAATTGAAAGAGGATTTTCAAATCGTAAACGATCGTAAGTGATTGCTATTAATTACTTAATAAAAAACTGTTTCAATTTTTGATTATTCAATAATTATTAAATTTCATTATATGAAGGAGAAAACGAT
Organism: Flavobacteriales bacterium UBA5040; assembly: GCA_002415135.1. Taxonomy (GTDB): domain Bacteria; phylum Bacteroidota; class Bacteroidia; order Flavobacteriales; family Weeksellaceae; genus Kaistella. Next base: position 180,346 of record DIBY01000018.1, read on the forward strand.
TGTTTGTATTTCCTGTTATTATAAAGGATATGATTTTATGGACGAGATGAAAAAGCTTGGTAATAAAATCATCCTGATTGCATCTGAAAGTACGAAGGACAAAGACTGGCCGTGGCATGCCATAGACGAAGTATATTATATGCCGGAAGTTGAACCATCGGTTTGGAATCTGGATCATTTGGTACAAGGTTTTTCTTATTTATTAAAAGGAACCAAAATCGATCGCGTTATTGCCTTAGACGACTACGATGTGGAAAAGGCAGCATTGCTTCGTGAATCTTTTCGAATCCCAGGAATGGGACAAACTACGCAACGTTATTTTCGCGATAAACTGGCCATGAGGCAAATGGCGAAAGATTCAAATATTGATATTCCTCAATTCTCTTCCATTTTTAATGATGAAACTGTCAATGAATTTGTAGATCAAATTGCACCACCCTGGGTTTTAAAACCGAGATCAGAAGCTTCTGCGACGGGAATCATTAAAATTAAAACGAAAGAAGAGTTATGGAAAGCGATCGAAAATTTGGGAGAGAAAAGACATCATTTTCTTTTAGAAAGTTTTAAACCTGGCGATGTTTTTCACGTTGACAGTTTGGTTTATGACAGTGAAATCCGTTTCGTTTCAGCTTCTCAATATTTATCGCCGCCAATGGAAGTTTCCCATGATGGCGGTATCTTTAGATCAAAAACATTAGGAAAAAAATCACCGGAATTTAGAGCTTTAGAAGCAGCAAATAAAAAAGTGTTAAAAAGCTTCGGCCTTAAACATGGCGCAACTCATACCGAATTTATTCGCGGAAAAGAAGACGAGAAATGGTATTTCTTAGAAACCTCTTCCAGAGTTGGTGGCGCACACATTCCCGATCTGGTTGAAGCTTCCACTGGAATAAATCTTTGGCGAGAATGGGCAAGAATAGAAAATGCCTGGTTAAATGATGCCCCTTACAAATTAGCGAAACCGACAGAGCTTTACGGAGGATTGATTATCTGTTTGTCGCGAGATAAAAATCCGGACTCTAAAGAATTTGAAGCACCAGAAGTTTATAAATTTCTACCAATGGATTATCACGTAGGTTTGGTCTATCAATCAAATAAAGCACAAAAAATTCAGGAACTATTGGATGATGCAGCAATGAAAATTCACGACCATCACCTTAGTATAATGCCACCGAAATCAAAACCTACCTCTTAAATTTCTTTTAATAAAATCTAAAACGATTATGCCAAGAATTGAGCACACTGATTATTATTCTCATATTTTAGGAATGAGTTTAAAAGTTGAAGTTACGGGACATTTCGGTCATCCGATCATTATGTTTCCGACATCAAATGGGCAATACACCCAAAATCATGATTTTAAATTGAACGCGAGTATCAACAGCTTTATCGATCAGGGAAAAGTAAAATTATACAATATTGAAACTATCGACAAGTTTAGTTTCTATGATAAAAATATTTCAGCTGCAGAACGAATCAGAAATTACGAATTCTATATGCAGTTCTTGATTCAGGAATTTGTGCCATATATTCAGAAGATGCATTCGGTTCATCGTGTTGCGGTTGCGGGGGCTAGTTTTGGTGGTTATCATGCCGCTAATTTCGCTTTCCGTTTTCCCGATGTGGTGTCGCATATGTTCTGTCTATCAGGTGCTTTTTCCATCCGAAATTTTATGGACGGGTTTAGCAACGAACTCGTTTACTATAATTGTCCACGGGAATTTGTTAAAAATGATGAAAGCTTCAAATATCAACACATGCACATCGTGCTGAGTACTTCTGATCAGGATATCTGTTTAGAACAAACCCGAGAAATGGCTGGAATTTTAGCGTCAAAAGGAATTAATCATTGGTACGACGAACAAAAATGGATCAATCATGACTGGCCATTGTGGCGAATGGTTTTTCCCACTTTTATTGGAAGGTTTTTCTCTTAAATTAGATATCTCAAATTGGAATTACAAACACATTAATTAAAAAAAATAAAAATATTATGGCAAAGAAAGTAGGAATTTTATTCGGAATGGAAGATACTTTTCCGTGGGCTTTTATAGATAAAGTAAATGAAATGGGCAAAGGCGAAGTGATCGCGGAACCCGTTATGATCGATAAACTCGAACAAGGTGCCGATTACGGTTATGCTGTAATTATTGATAGAATTTCACAAGACGTTCCTTTTTACCGCGCGTATTTAAAAAATGCGGCCGCAAGTGGAACTTACGTGATCAACAATCCTTTTTGGTGGAGTGCAGATGAGAAATTTTTCAATAATGCATTAATGCTGAAACTGGGAATTCCGCTTCCTAAAACAGTTTTGCTACCTTCTAATGACCGACCGACCAATACGACGGAAACTTCTTTTAGAAATTTAAAATTTCCTCATGATTGGGATTATATTTTTAATTATATAGGATTTCCGGCATACATGAAACCTCATGATGGAGGTGGCTGGAGAAATGTGTACCGCGTAGAAGATGCAGAAGATATGTGGACCAAATTAGGAGAAACAGAGCAGTTGGTGATGATGCTGCAGGAAGAAATTTTCTTTGAAGATTATTACCGCGTTTATTGTTTAGGCAAAAAATATGTTCACATTATGCCATACGAACCAAGAAATGAGCATCATTTAAGATATGCGACCACTCACAAAACGGAAGGAAAAGCAAGAGAGAAACTGTTGAAAGTAATTCATGATTATACCATCAAAATGAATGAAGCTCTAGGATATGATTTCAACACCGTTGAATTTGCGGTGAAAGACGGAATTCCGTACGCGATTGATTTCTGTAATCCTGCACCAGATGCTGATAGAAATTCAGTGGGAGAAGAAAATTTCGCCTGGATTGTCGAGCATTCAGCAAAACTGGCTATCGAAAAAGCTAAAGAATATGTTCCGGGTAAACCAAATATCTCTTGGGGTAATTTTGTGAAAGATTCTATTAAATAATTGATTTTTATTTCAGCTTAAAATAGAAATGAAATTTGAACTTTTAAGCTGAAATATTTTAATCCTAAAAACACAATAAAGATGCATAAATTTACCATAGGCGTTGAAGAGGAATATCAAATCATTGATGCAGAAAGCCGAGATTTGGTCTCTCATGTCTCGAAAATAATAGAAGGTGGCCACGCAACTTTAAAGGAAAATTTAAAGCACGAAATGCACGAATCTGTGATTGAAATGGAAACGGGTATTTGCCAAAACATCGCTGGCATCAGAGCAGAATTAACGGACTTGAGAAAGAGATTGATTAAAGTTGCTCATGAAAACAACCTTCGGGTTTCCGGTGGTGGCACACATCCATTCTCTCACTGGAAAAACAATCCGATCACCAAAGATCAGCGTTACGATAAAATAGTCAGCGATTTGGGAGATGTTGCACGATCGAATTTAATTTTCGGACTTCATGTTCACATCGGTATTCCAAATCGTGAAGAGGGAATTAGAATTCAAAATGTGATGCGCTATTTTCTGCCGCACATTTATGCACTTTCTACCAATTCTCCTTTTTGGGTCGGAAGCAAAACAGGCTTTAAATCTTATCGCCATGAAGTTTTTGCAAAATTTCCGAGAACGGGAATTCCAAGTTATTTTAATTCTGTTGCTGAGTTCGATTCGTATATTGACTTAATGATTAAAACGGGAACCATTGATAATGCCAAGAAAATCTGGTGGGATCTTCGTGTTCATCCGTTCTATCCTACGATTGAATTTAGGATCTGCGATATGCCTTTAAGAACTGATGAAACCGTTTGTCTGGCAGCAATTATGCAATGTTTGGTTGCGAAAATTTACAAACTGCACCAACAGAATATGAGTTTCAGAAGTTACAGACGATTGTTACTCAATGAAAATAAATGGCGTGCTTCCAAAGAGGGAATCGATGCTCATTTGATTGATTTCGGAAAAGAAACGAGCGTTCCTTTTGTTGATTTATTGAAAGAGCTACTCGAATTTATTGATGATGTGGTTGATGAATTAGATTGCAGAAAAGAAGTTGAATACGCTTGGGAAATTATGAAAAACGGTACTGGTGCCGATAGACAGCTTCGTGTGTACGAAGAAACAGGCGACTTGAAAGCAGTAGTTGATTATATGATTGCAGAAACAGAGCACGGAATTACATTCGAATAAGCATATTTTCTTAAATTTGCACCGTAAATAAATAGAATGAAAGATTTAAAAATTGCTTTGCTTGATATGAATAACAATCATGTCAATCAAGGTATGCGCAATATTAGAGAAATTTCACAGCAATTTAAGGAGCACTCCAATGAGAATGTTTCTATTACGGTTTTTGATGTAAGATATAAAGATGAGATCCCTGACATTCAAGATTTTGATATTTATATTTCGTCTGGTGGTCCCGGTAATCCACATAAAGAAGGTTATTCTTGGGAAGAAAAGTATGCAGATTTTTTAAATAATTTATGGCAACATAATTTGACTTCTGAACATAAAAAATTCGCTTTTTTAGTTTGTCACTCTTTTCAGGTAGCATGCATTCACTGGAGTTTAGGGAATATTTGTAAAAGAAAATCCTACTCTTTTGGAGTAATGCCTATTCATAAAACCGACGAAGGTCAAAAAGATTTTTTATTAAAGAATCTTCCAGAACCTTTCTTTGCAGTTGATTCCAGAGGTTATCAATTCATCGAGCCGAATTACGAAACCATTAATGAAATGGGTATGAAAGTCGTGGCGTTAGAGAAGGTTCGTCCGCATATTCACTTGGAAAGAGCGGTTATGGCCATTCGATTTTCTGATGAAATTTTTGGGACGCAGTTTCACCCAGAAGCCAATCCGAAAGGAATGCTGGCCAACCTAAAAATTGACAAGAATAGAATTGCGATGATCGAAAATTACGGAGTTGAGAAATATCTCGAAACCGTGGACCGCATGGATGATCCAGACAAAATTAATTTAACGCAGTCCCAGATTTTACCGCGATTTTTACAACACGCTTCCGAGCAGGTTATGAAGAATTTAGTGATGGCCTAACAGGTTTTCATTATTCTATATTCATGGGTTGTTCGCAGTAAAGCAAAAATTTGAAGTCATAGTCACAGAGGTGAAAAAAGATTTCCAGTATTGATTTTAAATAAAACGAATACCATGATTCCTAAATATAGAAAACAGTTTAACGCTGATTACTCTACTGAAAAATACAATGCTTTAAAAGATGAACTTGCACAAAGAGCAGGAACAGAAGCACTTTTCAGAGTTTCAGAAAGTCCGATTTTTTTAACGAAAGACTTCAAAAATAAGATTGATGACGCTTGTAACAGTATTATTGATCAGATCAAAAAAATGTCTCCTAAGGAATTAGATCAAGCAGTTCCCGATAATTGTCGCGTTCCAAATGACCATCATAAACCTCATTTTTTAGCCATAGACTTTGGTATTTGTAAAAATCAGGAAACGGGTGAAATCGAACCACAGTTGATTGAATTACAAGCCTTCCCCACTCTTTATGCGTTTCAGGAGGAATATGAGGAAGTCGTTTCTGACCTTTTTCCTTTTTTAAAAAATTTAAGAACTTCACTTCCAAAACCTGAATACATTCAATATTTAAAAGAAGTTATCGTTGGTGACGAAAATCCTGAAAATGTAGTGTTGATGGAAATTTATCCGGATAAACAGAAAACGAGTATCGACTTCGCTTTAACAGAAAAATATTTAGGAATTACGACGGTCTGCTTAACCAACGTTAAAAAAGAAGGCAAAAAACTTTTCTATGAAAAAGATGGAAAACTGGTTCCAATTCATCGAATTTATAACCGGGTTATTTTTGATGAACTCGACCATATTCCAGATCTAAAAACAGAATTTGATTTCCGTGAAGAAGTGGACGTAACTTGGGTCACTCATCCGAATTGGTTCTTCAAAGTTTCAAAATATATTCTACCAAAATTAGAACATCAATATGTTCCAAAAAGCTATTTCCTGTCAGAATTTCCAGCTTCCGAAAAATTGGAGCATTTTGTATTGAAACCTTTATTTTCTTTTGCTGGTAGTGGCGTTAATCTCGATCCTACTCAAGCCGATGTTGATGCTATTTCAGATAAAGAAAATTTCATCATGCAGCGAAAAGTTTTCTACGAACCTTTGTTCGAAGATACCAACGGCGAGTTTTCGAAATCAGAGATCCGCATGCTTTATCTCTGGAAAGAAAATGAGGAGAATCCTTTATTAATGGACAATCTCGCCAGAATGACCAAAGTTGCAATGGCGAATGTAGACTTTAATAAAAAAGATGCGATCTGGATTGGAAGTTCCCTCGCTTTTTTTGAAAAATAGAGAGAACTTAAAATTTAAAAAATTCACCAATCGGTGAATTTTTTTTATGGCTTCTTATGAATATACCGAGAGAGCTTAATTCCTAAATCAGTCCAGATAATTTTGGTATTTCCGTTTCTTTCGAGATGATAATTGGCAGCTGAAATCTCTTCTAAAATAGCCTCGATATTGGCGCCATGGATAAATTTCGAGAAACTGTCCCATTTGAAACCGCCCGACTCTATTTTCTTATAAACCAAACTTTGATTTCCATAATTTTGAAGCAACGCCAAACGAAACATTTCTGCACAATAATCTAAAAAATTCATCTGCTTTTCTTTATTCCAAGTAGCAATTCTTCTTCCCCAAAGAACGATGTTCTTCAGAAATTCAGGTTTCTTTTTGACCTGAAATGCTTCGCGAACCCACATAATAAACTGTTCTTCAAAATCAGAATCGGTGTTTTCAGATTTAATCAGTTTTTGTGCAGCATTCCAGTTTCCCTGTGCTTGAAAAACAATTTCTTTTCTTCTCTCCGCAGAAACCTCATTCTTAGTGAGCAAAAAACTTTCAATGTCTTCCTCTTTAATGCTAGGTATTTCAACAATCTGTGTTCTGGAAAGAATCGTCGGAAGCATATAATTGGCGTTAGAAGCGGTAAGAATAATGTACGTATTCTTTGGTGGTTCTTCCAGAAATTTCAGAAATTTATTGGCAGCATCTGTATTCATTTTATCAGCTTGCCAAACAATCAAGATTTTGCTGCCACCTTCATAACTTTTGAGCGCGAACTTTTTATTGATTTCATCAATTTCTTCAACATAAATGCTGAGTTGTTTATTTTCGGATTCCAAAATTGTACTCCAGTCTTCATTATTTGAATAAGGATTAGTCAGAATCATCTCGCGGAAATTCTCAAAAAACTGACCTGTTAAGCCACTTTTATTTGCTTTAAATACGGGAAAACTAAAATGCAGATCGAGATGATTGAGGCTATCAACTTTGGTGGAAGAATGTTCATTTTCTTTCTTTAAAATTTCTTTCGCAAACGCCAGCGCCAATGCTAATGTTCCGTAACCGTCTTTTCCTACGAATAACTGTGCATGACTTACGCGATTGTTGCTGATACTATCTTTCAGAAGATTTTTAAGTTCACTATGACCTACAATTTGTTCCCAATTCATGCTTCAAAGATAAATATTTTTGTTGGATGAAGTAAGTGGAAATACTTTTGATTATAACCAAAATTTTATGCAAAAAAAAATCAAAATAAATTTTATGATTATTCCTTAAATATTATCCTTTTTTAATGAAAAATAAATTGCTGAAGATTAAACGCTTTCATTGAGCAAAATAGTTGTAGAATGTGATTACAACAAATTTTAGAAGAATACGATCATTCCATAAGCTTAACAAACTTTAACCAAACTTACTTTCACAGTTCAGTATTATTTAAGATATTTGCGCATTATTTTTAAAAATAGAGAATGAAAAGATTTTTTGTATTGCCATTGATTGCTGCAGGTTATTTATTAAATGCACAAACGATAGGTAATTCTCCATATGCTGCCTTTGGAATCGGTGATGTAAAGTATGATAATACAACCGATATCAGTGCGATGGGTGGCATTTCTACTGCATATATTTGGGATTTCAACAACAACTTTAATTTCAGCAACCCCGCAGCCAATAAAAATTTAGAGCTAACTACTTTGAAGATTGAAGGAAGTAATGAGAATAACTTCTTCAAATCTAACAACGATAATATGAGTGTGACTAAGCATTCATCGTACTTATCAAATGTTACAATTGCTTTCCCAATTTCCAGTAAAGTGAAATTCGGAATGGGTTACCAACCTTACAGTTCAAAAAAGTACACCGTTTTAACCAATGAAGTATTAGGCAGCGGAAATACGCAGGCAAGTCTTTATCGTGGTGAAGGGACGATCAGTACAGTACAAGCGGCTTTGTCTTATCAAATTACACCAGAATTTGCTTTAGGTCTTCGATCTAATTTCTTCTTTGGAAATTTATATGATATTAACGAATTGACTTTTTCAAATGCTGAATTGATCAATGGTTATGAAACCAAGAACAAGGTGAAAACCTTTAATTTCACGTTGGGTACAGCTTATCAGAAAAAACTTCAAAAAGATAGAAAGTTAACGTTAGGAGCAACGTATACTTTGGGAACTACTGGTCTAATGGAAACAAGTTACATCAACAGTACTTATTATTACACGGACGGAGAAACTAAAAATAATGTGAGTATTATTGAAGAAAAATTCAGTGAAGATAAAAACCTTATCCCAATGGAATTCTCTGTCGGAGCCGGTTACGGAAAAGACACCAAGTGGTTTGTGGGAACGCAGCTGGATTATAAAAAAGGGGAAACAATTCAGTTTTTAGGACAGCCTTTTGTTAATGATAATTCCTATAAAGTTTCTGCCGGAGGTTGGTATTTGCCAAACTACAATAACTTTAGAAATTACTTTTCCCGTGTTACTTACCGATACGGAGCGTATTATGAAAAAGGAAATTTAGCTTTTAACGGAACCAATATCAATCAGTTTGCGGTTACGGGAGGAATGAGTTTTCCTTTCGAGAACAGAAGTGCAAGCAGAATGAGTGGAATCGATTTAGGAATTGAATTAGGAAAAAGAGGAACATTGGATAATAATTTGATCCGTCAAAACTTTATCAACGTAAAAATAGGAATTAATTTTGCAGACAAGTGGTTTAATAAACGACTTTATGATTAAAAAATGAATTTCATTAAAGAAATAGTATATAAAAATATAGCCGGCTTTTTTAGTTGTGCTATATTTTTTGCTTTGATATCTTGTGATGAAGATCTCGCGAAAATCAATAAAAACAGGAATACTAATTTCCCGTCGCAGATCATTAATAATGCGAATATCATCCAGCGGGATTCTGGAATGGTCAAATTACGAGCGACTGCTCCACTCATTGAGAAATACGAGTATATTGATTCACCGTATATCGTGGCAAGAAAAGGTATTAATATTCTTTTTTATGATAAGAAGAAACCCAATGAGCCTGGGAAAATCTCTGCGAAATATGCCAAATTCAACGAAAGAAAGAAATTCTACGAAGCCAAAGGAAATGTAAAAATCATCAGCAACGAAAATCAAATGTTTGCTATGCAATCGGTTTATTGGGATCAGGTAAAAAAAGTAATTTATACCACTGACACCGTTTACGTAACTGACAAAGATGGTTCTACCCTAGTTGGGGCCAATGGAATGAGAGCAAAAGATGATTTTTCTGAATATACTTTTTACAATAATTCGGGAGACATCAATGCTCAGAAAATCCCGGAAAAAGACCGATAGTATTCGCTAATCATTTCGGCTTGCAGTCTCAACTTTTACAGCAAAAATTCTTACATTTAGGAAAACTTTGATTATATGACTTTTCACGCTTTGGGTTTAATGTCCGGCACCAGTCTCGATGGATTGGATATTTGTCATGCTTCTTTTGAAAAAGATGAATTCGGCAAATGGAACTTTCAAATTTTGCACGCCTCCACTTTTTCTTACTCTGAAACTTGGGAACATCAATTAAGAAATGCGATTCATTTATCCGCCGAAGCAATTTTTGAACTTAATGCTGAATATGGTTTTTATTTAGGTGAAAAAGTTCAGGAATTTATTGAAAAATATTCTTTATCAAATATCGATTTTATCTCCTCTCACGGACATACCGTTTTTCATCAGCCCCAGAAAAAATTCACTGTTCAAATTGGAGATGGTCGCGCAATTAAACTGCTGACAGATATTCCTGTTATTTACGATTTCAGAAGTCAGGATGTTTTAATGGGTGGAAACGGAGCACCGTTAGTTCCGATTGGTGACGAACTGTTGTTTTCAGAATTTGATGCCTGTTTAAATATCGGTGGATTCTCCAACATTTCATTTAGAGAGAAAGGAAAGAGAATCGCATTTGATATTTGTCCGGTGAATATCGTTATGAATGATTTTGCTAAACAATTAGGAAAAGAATACGACGAAAATGGTGATCTTGCAAGAAATGGAATAATTAATGATAAGCTTTTGTCAGCTTTAAATTCAATTGAATATTATCAACAAAATCCACCAAAATCCTTAGGCATGGAATGGGTTTCGAAAAATATTTTGTCAAAATTTAAAAATGAAAATCCAGCAATAATATTAGCGACTTTCACTGAACACGCAGCAATTCAAATCGCCAACATTTTTAATCAATATCAAATTAAGAAAGTTCTGTTTACCGGCGGTGGAACGTATAATTCTTTTTTAGTGGAAAGGATTAAAGCTAAAACCGAAACAGAAATTATTATTCCTGAAAAAGAATTGATTGATTTTAAAGAAGCGCTGATCTTTGCCTTCATGGGAATTTTAAGAATGACGAATGAAAACAATGTTTTATCATCCGCTACCGGAAGTTCGCGAGATCACTGTTCTGGAATTATAGTATAACCAATAAAAAATTAAAAAAAATACAGCTCAATGCAAATAGATATTAGACCTTTAAAAATTGACGATTACGACGAACTCAAAGAGACCATGCAGAAAGCATATCCTGCAATGTCCGAAAATATTTGGTCAAAAGCGAGCATCAAAAAGCTGGTTAAAATGTTCCCTGACGGACAAATTTGTATTACGGTTGATGGTAAAATTGCGGCCGTTTGTTTGTCTTTGATTGTTCAATATGAATTATATGGTGACGATCATACCTACAAAGAAATTACAGGAAATTATAGCTTCAATACCCATTCTGACACGGGAAATGTATTGTACGGAATTGAAGTTTTTGTAGATCCAGAATTTAGAGAACTGCGTTTGGCGAGAAGATTATATGATGCCCGAAAAGAATTGTGTGAGAATTTAAATTTAAAATCGATCATCGTTGGTGGCCGTATTCCGAATTATCATTTGCACAGTGATGAACTTTCGCCGAGACAATACATTCAGCAAGTTAGAAAGAAAGAATTGTATGATCCCGTTTTAAGTTTTCAACTGGCTAATAATTTCCTGCCAGTTCGGGTTTTAAAAAATTATTTACCGGAAGATCTGCATTCCGCAGAAAATGCTGTTTTATTGCAATGGAATAACATTTATTACAGCAAGAAGCCGAATACCATGCAGGATTCTGTGATTCGTTTGGGATTGGTACAATGGCAAATGCGTCATTTTAAAGATCTGGAAGCGTTCTACGAACAGGTAGAGTTTTTCGTAAATGTAATGGCAGATTACAAATCAGATTTCATTATGTTCCCTGAATTCTTTAATACGCCTCTACTCGCTCCGTTCAATGATCTGAACGAAAGAGACAGTATGTTTAAACTGGCTGAATTCACCGAGGAAATTAAAAATAAATTGTCTCAGTTAGCAATTGGTTATAACATCAATATCATTGGTGGAAGTATGCCTTTGGTGGAAAATGACGAATTATACAATGTTTCTTATTTACTTCACCGTGACGGAAAGATTGATGAACACCGGAAAGTTCACATCACGCCGAATGAAAAGAAATTCTACGGAATGAAAGGTGGAGATCAAATAAAAGTAATCGATACCGATTGTGGAAAAGTCGGCTTGGTTATTTGCTATGATGTAGAATTCCCTGAATTACCGCGGATCTTAGCTGATCAAGGAATGAAAATATTATTTGTTCCTTATTTAACGGATACTCAGAATGCTTATATGCGCGTTCGAAATTGTGCGTCGGCGAGAGCGATTGAAAACGAATGTTATGTTGCGATTGCTGGTTGCGTCGGGAATTTACCTGGTGTCAATAATATGGATATTCAGTACGGACAAGCTGCGGTTTTCACGCCATCAGATTTTGCCTTTCCATCGAATGCCATTAAAGGAGAAGCGACACCCAATACAGAAATGACTTTAATTGTGGATGTTGATTTGAATTTATTGAAAGAGCTTCATCATTATGGTGCAGTACGAACGATGAGCGATCGTCGGAAAGATTTGTACGATACGATTTCTCTTAAGAATGAAACGGATAACGAATAAGAAGTAATTTATATTTAAAAATCAAACCCACTGCAATTGCGGTGGGTTTGATTTGACTTGCAAGACCACAAGAAACGATTCGATAACGCAGTACTACTTATTCTTTTGATCTGAATCATTGTATTGAATCATTGCTTTGGCTGCAGATGATTTTGTATTATAAAGGCGTGCTTGTAATCCTTTATTATTTTCCAAAATAATACTATCGCTATTGTAAGATTTTATATGATAAGAATCTGCATTAATGTTTATCATATTATTTATAAGGGTCCATTCACCTCTACCGAAAGGTTTTACCGATAATGTATCTTGATAAGTTCCATCTTCAAAAAATTTATATCTTGTATTGAAGCCAACTTTTTATAATGCAGATAATCTCCTTCATAAAAAATCCAAATGACACTATCATTTGTTACTATTTTTAAAAACTCATTGCTATTTCTGGTATTACAAGATGTAAATAAAATCGCAATAAATACAATATATATTCTCATATTCAAGTTGATTACGCGAAACTATTAAGCTTCAATAACTAATCCTTTTTTAAAAGCAGCTGAGAGTCATTACATTTTTGCTAGAAATTTATTAAAATCCCGAAAACAAAAATATTTTCGGGATTTAGTTTTTCTAATAAAATGAGATACAGAAATTAGTAACTCCTTCCAACTTGGCTCTTTTAACTTTTTACTTGGCTCTTAAATTCTACAATTTAAACTCCAACTTCACATTAAAGAATCTTCCTGTCAATCTTACAGGAACTGGATAATTGTAACCTGAATTCACATCATTGACCCATTGATTTGCTACCGTATTACTAATATTAAAGGCGTTGAAGATCTGAACTCCTAAAGTCAACTCTCTGAAATTACCCCAGAAACCACCGTTTACTTTATTGTCTTTTTGATCGATGAATACTTTAGACAAACCAATATCTACTCTTTTATACGAAGGCAAAGTTCTTTGATAATTATAAGGTGCCTCGAAATCTGGTTTTCCAAATTCATCTAGAGAAATCGGTGTTCCTGATGGAAGTCCGTTGGCATAAACCAAAGTAAGATTCACTCTCATTGAGGGGAATTTCGGCATGTAATCCTGGTAGAACATTGAGAATCGGAAACGCGGATCAGTTGGTCTTGGAATGTAACCTTGGTCATCAATATTTTCATACACTCTCGCATAACTTGCCGAGATCCATGAATCTACACCTGGAACAAATTCCCCAAATAATCTGGTATCAACTCCGTAAGCATAACCTTCCGAATTATTTTTACCTGAATATCTGATTCTAACATTATCCAAATAGTACGGAATTAAATTGTCTAGTTTTTTATAATAAGCTTCAGTTGTTAACTTAAACGGACGTTCGGCCATTTTAAATTCATAATCATTTTTCAAGATAATCTGAATGGAACGTTGTGATTTAATGTCTGGATTGAACATTCCATTAACATCCTTGATCTCTTTGTAGAAAGGTGCCTGGTAATAAACACCTCCGGAAACGGTGAACAACATATCCATATCCCAGTTTGGTTTAACAGCGATCTGTCCACGCGGAGAAATAATTGTTTCATCATTAAAATCCCAATGAGCCGCCCGAACTCCCGCATTTACGAAGACTCGGTTCTCGCCCCAATAAAACTTTTTAGAATATTGTGCATAGCCAGAAATTCTTGTCGGTTCAATATGATTCGCACCAGAAATACTGTAACGCAAACGAAGTTGAGAAGGATCCAAAGTTCCAGGATCAACATAATTTCGAGGCGTATTGTAACCCAAAGAATCCACCAATTGCCATTCATTGGTAAAGTCTCTTAGATTTTCTTTTTCGAATTTTAAACCAACTTCAAAATCAGTATTGATGTCTGGCGAAAATTTCGTTTTAAACTGAGTTCCATACGTCTTCACCATTAAGTCATTTCTAGCATGATCGATCTGTCCGCCAACATCGTAAGAAGCAACAGGTTCGCCGGTAACCGGATCAAAAGTCTGTAACAGATAGCCTGAAGCGATCGAATAATATTCGCGCTCCCGATTTTGGTAAGCAAAATTATCTAAAGTGAAAGCCCATTTTTTGTTAGGTTTAAAATTAATGGAAGCCGTGCCCATCATATTTTTATACTTGTCATCTTCTTTTCCGCTGTAAAAAACGCTTAGTTTTAACGGAGATTGCAAGGTTCCAAATTCAACTTCTTTCACTTTCGGAATCATTTCGTAATCATTCTTACTCCAATATCCGATGAAAGAAAAGCCCCATTTATCATTTAATTTATAATTAATGTAGGTTTGGAAATCCATGTATTGCGGATTGAAATCAGTGTCTTCATTCAAAGTATTCAACACCAAATTGGTGTTTCTGTACCTTCCAGAAATCATCGCCGAAAGTTTTTTATCCTTTGAAGCAAAACCTGTAGTAAGTCTTCCACCAATTAAACTGGCTTCTCCTGAAAGTTCAAATTTCGTAGGTTGGCGATAATAGATGTTTAAAGAGGATGACATTTTATCGCCATATTTCGCCTCAAAACCACCTGCAGAAAAGTTGATGGCTTGCACCATATCGGGATTAATAATACTCAATCCCTCTTGCAAAGAATTTCGAATTAAAAACGGACGGTAAATTTCAATATCATTAATGTAAATAAGGTTTTCATCGTAGTTCCCACCTCGCACCATATATTGTGACGAAAGTTCTGCATTGGAATTTACAGATGGTAAAGTTTTCAAAAGCCCTTCAACTCCACCGGAAAGTGAAGCAACCTGTTGAGCTTCTTTTGCAGAAATCTCTATGGAAGTTAAATCGGTAACTTTTGGTTTCCCTTTTTTCTGAAATACTACTTCTTCAATTTCCGTTTCCCGTTCAGCTTTAACAAAAAGAACATTTACATTTTGAACTTTCGGATTGATTTTAATATTTTTATTAAATCCTCTAAAGCTGGATTTTTGAACCGATAGTAATTGGTCAGATTCTGCTAAAGGAATTTTCACAAAACCCTTATCGTCTGTTGTAAAATCTTGATTATTATAAGAAACAGTGGCTTCAGAAACAGGTTTGCCGTCTTCATCTAATACTTTCAGATTAATTTGCGAAAAAGCAAAAACAGGCATCACCAATAAGGCTAATAAAATTTTTTTCAAGGCTGGAAATTTAGATTTTAAAGATAGCAAAAATCAAATAATTACTAGTTTGTTTTTGAGTGCAAATGTTAAAATATTTTAACTAATTTCGGAAAAATTTAAATATATGAAGCAAATCAGTTTTTTTTCAGTCTTTCTGATGATTTTTGTCCAGGCACAGAAATTTCAACCAGCGGTGGTCACTCTTAATAACAATGATCAGGTAGCGGGAAGTGTTGCGTACAATACGCCAGTGCTCACGCCGCAAACATTTGAATTTAAAGACGCCTCAAATCAATTAAAAAAAATTGGACTGAACCAAGTCAAAGAAGTTGATGTTACTGCTAAAACAAAATTTATAAAAGCGGATATTGAGATTTCAAGACATTCTGAAAACTTCCAAACCTTAGATCAAAATAAGGATTTCGATCTTAAAAAAGAGCAACATTTTATCGAGCAAATTGTATTTGGAAAGTACAATCTTTACAAATTTGCTGACGATAGAAATAAAGCATATTACTATTCTACCGCAGATTCAGAAGGAATTAAACCGCTTTTATTTAAAGAATATTTTCTGGAAAATGGTGACAAAACCACCAATAAAGAATATGAAACAACGCTCCAGAACTTAAATTGTGGCAATATCGATTTTAATAATGTTCGCTACGTTGAGAGCAGTTTGATCAACTATTTTAATAAGATTAACCAATGTGATGGCGTAACATCGACTAAATATGAGAAAGCGAAAGGATATATGGAGCATAAAGTATTCGCGTTATACACTCAGAAACAAGAATTCAGCGAAGCTGGTTTCGGCGGCGGATATGAATTTGAATATCACCTTCCTTTTAACAATTACAGTTTTGCCGTCGCGGCTGCACCTGGATTTACTATTTATAATATAGACAAAAATGTGGAGCTTTCTCCTTATCATGGAGCTTACACCAGGATTATTTCACTACCTGTTCTTTTAAGATATTATCCGGTGAAGACCAAGGATTTTAAATTGTATGCTTCTTACAGTATCGTGAATTTTTCACAAGTGACTGATGAATTTATTCGTTACAATAATAGCAAAGAATCACACAAATATTTTACTGCATTTGTCAATAATTATTTTGAAGTTGGGGCAAGATATAAAGCAGTTGAAGGATTTGCAAGATTTAATTCAAAACTTGTGGATAATGCCATTTCAGTAGGATTAAAATATAATATCTATTCTACCAAAAAATAGGAGAAGCGATTATAAAATCGCTTCTCGTACTCTTGTTAATTTCTCTAATAATTCTTCCAGTTTATCCAATCGAAGCATGTTGGCTCCATCAGAAAGTGCACAGCTTGGATCGGGATGCGTTTCGATGAACAGTCCGTCTGCACCTACAGCAATTCCTGCTTTGGCAATGGTTTCAATAAGTTCTGGTCTGCCACCGGTTACGCCAGAACTTTGATTCGGTTGTTGCAAAGAATGTGTCACATCTAAAATTACAGGCGCATAATTTCTCATGGTCGGTATTCCTCTGAAATCAACCACTAAATCAGTGTAGCCAAATGAATTTCCTCTTTCGATAATTGCCGTTTTAGGATTTCCCGAATCGTTTACCTTTTGTACTGCAAACTGCATCGATTCAGGAGAAAGAAATTGCCCTTTCTTTAAACTCACACATTTCCCCGTTTTTGCCGCAGCGATCAATAAGTCGGTTTGACGAACTAAAAATGCTGGGATCTGAAGGACATCAACATACTGAGCTGCCAAAGCAGCGTGTTCGTTTTCGTGAATATCGGTTGTAGTGGGAATATTAAAAGTCTCTCCTACTTTTCTGAGAATTTCCAAAGATTTTTCTTCGCCGATGGTTGTGAAAGAATCTACTCTGCTTCGGTTGGCTTTTTTAAAACTTCCTTTGAAGATATATGGAATTTGATATTTATTAGTCATTTCCACAATTTTCTCCGCGATATTTAAAGCCATTTCCTCGCCTTCAATAATACACGGTCCGGCAATCAGGAAAAAATTTTTTGAATCTTTGTGGTGGATGTTTTCTAAGTATTGAATCATTTATAATGTTTGATATTGAAAATTGACGTTTAAAATCTTTAGATATTTACAAAAATACGGAATTTTTTAATCAAATTTTTCATCAGTTTTCTAAAGTCCAAATGCTTTTTGTAAAAAAAACAGGCTCTAGCCTGTTCTAATTAATTATTTTACATAATCATTGATTTGTCCAACTTCAATCTCTTTATCAATTTCAGGTTTGGTATAAACTTTATATTTGTTGCAACTGCCTTTTAAAGGTTCGATAAAATACTGTATGCCATTTTCCAGAAAAGCGCCGCTCATTGTTTTTGATAAAATAGTCAACGTTATTAATTTAGCATCATCAGCTGATTTTCCTTTAAAAATTTTTACATTTGGAACTTCCACTTCTGAAAAACTTCTCTGCTGTAAATTAAATAAAACAGGTTTTCCATAAATATCAAAAAGATTGATTGTAGCTGCTTTTTCATGACTTTGTTTTTGCAGATCTATAAACTCTTTATTCCATTTTCTCACATTAAATTTAAAAATATATTCTTTCGGGCTCTGTCCGAAAACGAATCCAAAAAGAAGCATACAAACTATTAGTAAAGTACTTTTCATAATATTTATTAAAAAAAGCCACCTTGCGATGGCTTTTTCAAAGTTAATTATTTTTTAATAATTTTTTCCTGATGAACTACTTTTCCATCATTTAATAATAGAAGAAGGTAAGTTCCCGTTTTCAAACGACTAAAGTTTATCATATCATTTTTGAAAACATTAGTATCAATCAATCTTCCGGAAACATCCAATATTTGATAATCTGTGATGTTTTGTTTGCTCTTAACAGTCAGATAATTATCGACAGGATTTGGAGCTAGCAAAAATTCTTTAACCGAATTTGCATTTTCTATTGATGCTAAAACAGTATTCAATTTCAAAGATCTTTCATTTCCACTTAGTGTAAAACAAGTTCCCGCAATTGCCAATTCTGAAACGGTTTGATTAACGAAGAGAGAACTATTAGTTGTCGTAGGGAAAGAAATTCCTTTTACGGTATAAGTTCCAGCTGGTAAAGTGGAGAAATTTGCGGTTGAGCTCACCGCTTTTATTTTATTGTCTGCATTATTAATCGCTACGAAAGTATAACTGTAACCTGCAGGTGTTGACAAAGGATTGTATAAACTTCCTGGTCCCGTGCTGGTAACAGTATAAGTTAAACTATTTGCGGGATTACTAAAGTTAGAAATTACTGCATAATAGGTTACCCCTTCTTGAAGTATCATACTTTGAGTGGAAGTGGTTGAAGTATAACCACCTGCACCATTATAGTTGGCATTAGAAGCTACAAAATTTCCTAAGGTGTATGGTGATCCAGAATGAATGGTTACCAGTAAAAAACCGCTCGATTTAGTAAAGACATAGCTTCCGGCTTTGGTCACTCTAAAACTATAGGTCACAGAAGGATAATTACTAGCAACTAGCATAGGAGTTGTACTTGTAGCATCATTGTATGAAAAGACGTTATTTAGCGTTGCAGTACTGTAATCGATATTTTTAACAGTAAAAGAATTGCCGGCTGCGACCGGCGCTACCATATTTAGATTGCTCTCCGCAGATCCAACATTTGTGTTAACAGCAGTGGTAGGAGTAATAAAAGATTGATAAGCGTTGCATGTAGAAGTAATGGTAAAATCGTTATCCGATACATCAAAAAATTCTGCATTGGGGTTAATAACTGCAACTATTTTAACTCTCGCACTTGAGCTACCAGGTACATTGGGAATTGTAACAGATTGCGAACCATCGTTTGGCGTATCCATCGCTAGTTCATAAGGAAAACTGCTGCCACCATCTAATGAAAGTAAAATATTTACTGTTGATTTTAAAGCACTTGTTCCATTCTCATTCCATGTAATATTTGTCGCAGATGAAGAAGCTACCGTGATACCTGCCACTGAAGGATAGGTAACTTGGAGCGGTCCACTGTCATCAACAGTCACAGCGATTTCATCAGAATCTACACCGCCTGATAATGCATTGTTATCTCTTACGGTAAATCTAAATTTCATATTGCGTGGTACTGCTGGAAGCACTTCTGCTTCATTAACCGGCGGTAAATTTTGGTTATTTAAAACATAGATCAACTTAGGAAATGTTCTTTCTGTGCTTGAAGTACTTTGCTCAGATCTGAACAAAGGCGCACTGGCTGTACTATTACTTGCAACGTAACCACCTGCACCAGCCACTGTGCTACCAAAAGCACCTTTATCATTTGCACTAGCAATATCTGCCTGTTCCCAAGTGTAAGATAAATTGTTATCATTAGAGTCGGTTCCAGAACCATTTAATTTAAATGGAGTATTCTTTGGAATCGTAATATCTACTCCGGCATTTGCGACAGGCGATTGATTTGCTGTACTTTCTGTTGCAAAACAGTTCGCACCTCCTGTTAAATTATTAGTAATCTGATCCAAGCTTTTTGCGTTGAAATAACTTAGACCGTTGTTTCCACTATTGGTTTGATTATTCGGCACTGTACAATTATTTCCATAGCTCATAATGGTTGTACCAGCGCCAGGTTCTACAGCTGCCGTACTGCTCCATCCAGAAGTACAGAAAGTTGGGCTACCACTAGTTCCACCAACTGCATTGTAGGTATGACCTGCTGTAAATTGGTGACCCATTTCGTGCACAATAAGATTTGCTGTAATTGCTTTGGGCATGGTAATATTCCACTGACTCCAAGCTCTTGCTTTTGATGTTGAGTTGCAAGGTTGATTTCCAGCCTGTCCTTGTGCGCCACCGCCTGTCATAATATGGAAAGTGTGGCCAATGTCATATAATGAATAGGGCAAAGTCTCATTAGTGTTCATCGTATTAAAACCTGTTTGAGAATTTGCAGCACTCGCAAAAGAAGGATCTACTGTAAATGGATCGGAAGCTGGATTTGTAAATATTAAGGTTTTGTCAGTTGTTTTTGATATTACATTAAAAGTCATTGATACTTCAGATTCGTAGATCAAATTAATTAAATTAAGCATACTTAAAGCTTCTGCTAAGGCATTATCTTGATTTCCTGCAAATGCCTGAGTAAATTCTCCGGTCGTCGCGATTGCCATTCTGAATTTTCTTAACTGGTTTCCATACGGAAAATTAGGTGCAGAAAGTTTTGAAGAAAGATTGTCTTTTACTGCAATTAATTCTCTCATCAAATCAGAATCTGCGGCATTATCGCAGCTGAAATTAACTCCAAAATCAGCAAATGCTGGGTAAATTCTATAATTGCCAGACGAGGTTTTGTAAGGTTCAACATAAAAGTAGCCTTCGTTATTTTTGACGATCGCTATAATATGATCTTCAAATAGTGAAAGTTTTAATTTGGAGGTCCCATCTGTAGAGACACCGTCGAAAGTAGTTACCTTGCTTGCTCTTTCGGTGGTTAAATCATTTTCAGTCAAACTGTAAATCACTTTTTCACCAGAAAAATTGGGCAAAGTAATACTCAAATTCTTAATTCTTTTAGGTAAAGATTTCTGTCTATTAACAGAGTTTTGCAAAGAAAGTAATGCAATAGGATACACCTTTCCAGGGATTTCGTCTTCTGTGTTTTGTTGGGAATATACCATTCCGAACGAAAGCATACAAATAAGTAATAATTGTTTCATGGCGTTGGTTTTTACAAATGTAATACAACGACATAAAATTTTCATGAGTGATTGAACCCCTTAATTAATTAAATTGAAGGTACTTATTGTTTCAACAATAAAAATAGAAATTGAAATAAAAATAGCTAAACGACCTAATGGCTATTAGATCTTAGTTCATTTATAAAGTGGTTAAGCACTCCCTCAAGGATTTGAAAGTACAACTCAAATCATTGCAGAATATTTTTCTTTCATTTCATCTGATAAAAATGAACATTCAAAAGAATTGCGAACCAATTGTTTTACGTCTTCTAATGATAAATCCAACGCCTCTATACACGCCAGATAATTTTCGTTAACATACCCACCGAAATAAGCGGGATCATCTGAATTTACTGTTACTTTTAAACCTAAATCCAACATCTTTTTTAAAGGATGATTATCGATGTGATCAACATTTCTTAAAGCTGTATTTGAAAGCGGACAAACCGTTAAACCAATTTTGTCTTTAATTAATCGATCGACTAATTGAGGATCAGACAAACAATTATTTCCGTGATCGATTCTGGCAACTTTTAATAAATCCAAAGCTTCATCAATATATTCTGGCGGACCTTCTTCGCCAGCATGCGCTACAGGAATGTAACCTTCTTTTATCGAAGCTTCAAAAACTTTCTGAAACTTAGATGGAGGATTTCCTTTTTCCGAAGAATCCAACCCTACTGCTTTGATCAGGTATTTGTAAGGAAGCGATTGTTCTAATGTTTCAAAAGCATCCTCTTCGGATAAATGACGCAGATAACTCATTATTAAAAGTGAAGAAATTCCGTGCTCGTTTTCGGCTTCTTCTCGGGCACGCTGAATTCCATTAATTACGGTAGAAAATTCAATCCCTCTTTTGGTATGTGTTTGTGGATCGAACATGATCTTTGTATGCACAACATTTTCTTTAGCACATTGATTAAAGTAAGCCATCGTTAAATCATAGAAATCCTGTTCATGAATAAGAACATTTGCACCAGCGTAATAAATATCCAAGAAATCCTGCAGGTTCCCGAACTGATAAGCCTTCTTGACATCTTCAACACTTTCGTACGGAATCTTGATGCTATTCCTTTGGGCGATTGCAAACATCAATTCCGGTTCAAAACTCCCTTCGATATGAAGATGTAATTCTGCTTTTGGAACTTTTTTGATATACTCTGAAACGTTCATTTCTTACTAATTTTAAATTAAAGCAATTGTTTATTGAGTCGCTTTCATAATTGCTGATGTGATCTGGCTTTCCTTTTCTTTGGAATAAGTGGAATCGTAAGGTTCCATAATGTCGAACAAATAAGTGTAGAAAGGCGTTATCTTTTGAACATTTTCAGCTTCTTTAAAGGCTTTTTCTTTACCCATTGTTTGTAGATCTTTTATGAAAACATTGAATTTCTTGTCAATCGGTTCAATCGATTTCACCAAATAATCATAGCCTTTTGCCTGTTGTCCAATTTTGGTGTAAGCATCAGCAACTGCGCCAACAACTAATGAATATTCCATTGGTTTGGTTCGCATTTGTCTGATTACGAAACGTTGCTCTTTTGCTGATAGACCATTGTAATAATCATATTCTGTAAAAATCCCTTTCTTCAATTCTTCAGCGAGTTTTAAACCTTTCTGCTCTTGGCCCGCAACGATATAGCCATAAACCATTGAACTTAGAGAACGCGGATCATTGTACTTCGCAACTGGAATTTCTTTCGAGGCTAAATCCAATACTTCAACAGCTTTTGCTTTTTGTCCCGAAAGTGCAAACGCTTCTGCCGCACGACTTGCGGAACTTCTGTAACTCACAATATTCTGCGTACATGTTTCATCAAAGTGAACACTCAAATCTTTGAAATTACCCCACTTATAATTTTTAACAATATTGTAAAGTGAATTCGCATCTACTCTACCCATTTCTCCGTCTTCACGTTCTTTGGTTTCGATTGGAACTAAGCGATAACTGAATCCATCATATTGCAGATAATCTCCTAAGAAGAATAAATTTTCAGGATCGTAAATTCCACCTGAAGAGAAATTGATCGGACGTTTCCAATCGAAGTTCGCCAGAATATCCATCAACAATAAATTGTTTTTGAACATGCTCGTTTTCTTGTAATCAATCGTAATTTGATCTACCGTACTTGCTAAATCTTTTTGCACGATGGTTCCAGATTTTATTGCATTTGCTTTATTGACAGGCAGGATGAATTTAGAAACAGGCAAGAAATTAAACTTCTCATATTTAGCTTCACCAAAGATCATTTTCAAAATTTGGTCTTTATCATCAGATTTAATTTTAATAAAGTTGACCGCTTCCTTCAAGGTCATTGAATCTTGCGTCAAAAATTTTCTAAACTCAGGAAAAACGCTATCTGGCGCACCTTGCTCTTTCATATTGGCAAAGATGTTTTCCCAATCTTTTTTACTCATTAAAAATATTTGATCATTCGTGCCATCACGGTAATCTTCATGAACAAAAGTAGAAGGAACCGGCATCGAATTATAAGTTCTTCTTTTCACCTGATCGATATTCCACGGTGTTGAAAGCAATGTGAAATTCACCACTTTTACATCATCCCGAAGCCCTGATGTTTCCTGCATTCCCCAAATTGGATAGGTATCGTTATCACCATAAACAAAGAGAATATCATTTTTCGGTAAAGATTTTAAAGTTGAATAAGCGTAATCATAAGCAGTATATCGTCCACTTCGATCATGAACATTATAATTTTGAAAGCCCATCATTAATGGAACTCCTAAAAGAATTGCGCCAGCGCCGATATTTAAAGAATTTGATTTCACTTTTTCCTGCAAATACCAGAGAATGGCTCCGGCACCGAGACCGATCCAAATCGCAAATGCGTAGAAGGAACCAACCATGGCGTAATCTCTTTCCCGAACTTCAAACGGTTTGACGCCAGTGTAGAAAATAATCCCAACACTCGTTATTATAAATAAGGACAGGATGGCATAAAATCGCCCGAAATCCCGATTGAGCTGAAAGAAAAACCCGATTAATCCCAGTAATAAAGGCAGGAAGAAAAAACCAACCGTACTTTCATTTTTAAATTTAGCCGGCATTTTACTCTGATCGCCGTACATCGCGTTATCGATAAACGAGATCCCGGAAATCCAGTTTCCACGATTGTTTTCCATATTTCCTTCGAGATCATTTTGTCTACCGACATAATTCCACATAAGATATCTTACGAAGTAATATCCATTTTGGAAGGTGAAGAAATAATCTAAATTCTGGGCTAAAGAAGGTCTTTGAACATTGATTAAATTATAAGGTTTTACCTGCAAATAATCGTCTGCTTTGATGGTTCCTTCCTCATACTTTTTTCGTAGATCATCAAATATTTTAATTGCTTCGGGATTGTCAGCAACATCTTCGTTGGCATAATTAAAAGAGAAATCGGGCGCACCATACATCGAAATGTAATTTTCCATCACGCCTTTATCTTCATTAAACATTCGAGGCAAAAAGCTCACATGTTCTTTGCTGTAAACATAATTGAAACGTTCACCTACTTTTCGATACATTTTTGCCTGGTCATCTTTTTCGTAAACGTCACCGGTTTTTGTAGTTTTATAACTTCCGTCTTCGTTTTTTTGAATTCCATTAGCGTCTAAAGTTGCCGTATAATTTTGTCCGTAAGAAGTTGGCCAGTCACCGTATTGTTCCCGATTGTAATAATCAAGCATTCCGATGGCGTTATCTGGATTATTCAAGTTCATTGGTGGATTGGCAATTGCCCGAATGGGAATAACCATCCAACAAGAGAACCCGATCATCATATAAACTACAGAAAGAACCATCGTATTATAAAGACTCTTTTTGCTTTTTCGAGCATATTTTAGCGCGAAGTAACAAACGGCAATTAATATAATAAAGGCGATGATCGTTCCTGAATGAAACGGCATTCCAAGTCCGTTCACAGCAAATACTTCCATCTTTCCAAATAAAGTCATTATTAAAGGGAAGATTCCTTTAAATACAATCGATAGAATTGCTAAGGTAATCACGTTTGCCCAAAGAAAACTTTTCCAAGAAAAGGTGTAGTTTCGAGCATAATAAATAAAGCAAACTGCTGGAATCGCTAACATGCCCATCATGTGAACACCGACTGATAAACCGGTGACAAAGAATATTAAAATGATCCAACGCTCATTATCGCTTTCTAAATATTCATTCTCCCATTTAGTAATGAGCCATAATAATAGCGCTATAAACATGGATGCCATTGAATAAACTTCACCTTCTACCGCTGAAAACCAAAAAGTATCTGAAAAAGTAAAACATAAAGCACCAATTACACCGGCAAATAAAATAGAAATTTCTTGGTGTTTGGTGATATCATTAAAATCTTTATGAAGTAATCTTCTTACAAGATGCGTAATGGTCCAAAAAAGAAATAGTATTGTAAATGCACTGAATAAGGCTGACATTGAATTGATGACTACCGAATAATTCTCGCCATTTCCAAAAGCGAACACAGCGGCAACGGCACCAATTAACTGAAATAAAGCAGCTCCCGGAGCGTGGGTAACTTCTAGTTTTACCGCAGAAGAAATATATTCTCCCGTATCCCAAAAACTAAAATTCCGTTCCATGGTAGAGAGATAAGTAAAGAATGCAATAACGAATACCACCCATCCCAACAAGGTATTCCACTTTTTAAAAGACCAATTTTTCATAGTAAATTTTCAATGTTGCGAAAATAAGGTTTTTAACTTATTATATGTTCATTTTAACAAAATTTAAGTAGGTGGCTTGGTTTTTGAGAAATGGCAAACTGCGCTAAACTGCTTGGTTGAATGACATATCTCATAGATTGAAATACAAACTCAGGTATTAATTGTTCAATTATTTATTTTTTAGTATTTTTGCACACGATTTTAATTGACTAAAATGACGAAATAATGACTAATGTTCACGATAACATTCTAGGCCTCATTGGTAACACTCCTTTGGTTAAGCTGAATGAAGTTACTAAAGAGATTCCGGCCACAGTATATGCTAAATTAGAATCTTTTAATCCCGGCCATTCTACCAAGGACAGAATTGCAATGCATATTATTGAAGCAGCGGAGAAAAAAGGTTTGTTAAAACCCGGTTCTACCGTGGTAGAAACTACTTCTGGAAATACAGGCTTTTCAATTGCAATGGTTTGTATCATTAAAGGATACAATTGTATTTTGGCTGTAAGTGATAAAACAAAGAAAGAGAAAATCGCCTATCTTAAAGCTTTAGGTTCCACGGTTTATATTTGTCCAGCTAACGTAGCGGCAGACGATTCAAGATCTTATTATGAAGTTGCGAAAAGAGTCGCTTCAGAAACTCCAAACTCAATTTACATCAATCAGTATTTTAATGAATTAAATATTGATGCTCATTACCAAACCACTGGTCCTGAAATTTGGGAACAGACCGACGGTAAGATTACGCACTTGATCGCTTGTACAGGAACAGGTGGAACATTATCAGGATCTGCTAAATTTTTGAAGGAGAAAAATCCTAATATTAAAATTATTGGTGTTGATGCTTCTGGATCTATTCTGAAAAGCTTTCACGAAACAGGTGAAATTCACAAAGAAGATATTCATCCTTATCAAATTGAAGGAATGGGAAAAAACTTGATTCCAGCTGCTTTATTGTTTGATAAAATCGATGAGTTCGTTCGTGTGAATGATGAGATGGCTGCGTATAGAACTCGTGAAATCGCTTTGAAAGAAGCAATTATGGGCGGTTATACTACAGGTGCGGTAACACAAGGACTTTTGCAATATGCAAATTCTCACGAATTCACCAAAGATGATTTGGTTGTTGCTTTATTCCCAGATCATGGCTCGAGATACATCACCAAAGTGTATAGTGATGAATGGATGGCTGAGCAAGGATTTATTAATAACTGCGTGCATAATTATGACGAAGTTTATAAAACAGAATTTATAAAATAACACAATATAGAAAAAAACTATTGTAAACCTTTCTGTAGTAAGCGAAAGGTTTTTTTAGTTTTAATTAATTAACTTTGAGTATTAAAAACAATAGAAAAATAATGAAAGATATTTTTGATCGCCTTAGAGAAAACCCAGGACCATTAGGACAATTTGCAGATTATGCTGAAGGTTATTTTGTTTTTCCTAAACTAGAAGGTCCTATAGGTCCAAGAATGAGATTTCAAGGTAGAGAGGTGATTTTTTGGAGTGCTAATGATTATTTAGGTCTTTGTAACCATCCAGAAGTTTTAGAAGCAGATGCAAAAGCTGCGGCAGAATACGGAATGTTCTATCCAATGGGAGCAAGAGCAATGTCTGGTGAAACAGAGCAGCATCAGCAGTTAGAAAGAGAATTGGCAGAATTTGTAAAGAAAGATGCCGCTTACCTTTTGAATTTCGGATATCAGGGAATGGTTTCTACCATCGATGCTTTAGTGGGCAGACATGATGTTATCGTTTATGATTCAGATTCTCATGCTTGTATCGTTGATGGAGTTCGTCTTCACATGGGTAAAAGTTTTACCTATAAGCATAATGATATTGCAAGTTTAGAAAAAAATCTTGTCAGAGCAACCAAAGTTGCAGAAGAACAAGGTGGTGGTATTCTAGTGATTACAGAAGGAGTTTTTGGAATGCGTGGAATGCAAGGAAAGGTAAAAGAGATTTGTGACCTTAAGTCTAAATTTAATTTCAGACTTCTTCTTGACGATGCTCACGGTTTCGGAACACTAGGTAAAACTGGTGCTGGAGCTGGTGAAGAACAAGGTTGTCAAGACCAGGTTGATGTTTACTTCTCTACTTTTGCAAAGTCAATGGCTGGTTTTGGAGCGTTCATCGCGGCAGATAAAGACATTATCAGAATCTTAAAATATAATTTACGTTCACAAGTATTCGCAAAATCTTTAACAATGCCAATGGTTATCGGAGGTTTAAAAAGATTAGAATTATTACGTACAAGACCAGAGATTAAAGAAAAACTTTGGGAAAACGTACGCAAACTTCAGAGTGGATTGATCGAAAGAGGATTCAACTTAGGCGGATCTGACACTTGCGTAACTCCTGTAATGATGCAGGGTTCTACCGTAGAAGCTACCCTGCTTTCAAGAGATCTAAGAGAGAATTTTGGAATTTTCACGTCGGTAGTAATTTATCCGGTAATTCCAAAAGGAATGATCTTATTGAGATTAATTCCGACAGCTTCTCACACCGATTCAGAAATTAATGAGACGCTTGCTGCATTTGAAGCAATTCATGAAAAATTAGTTTCAGGCTTTTATAAAGAGCAGGAGCAAAAATTGTTGGAGGAGAAAAACCTTCAATTTAAGAACTCGTAAATTTTTCAGATTTATATTTATATAGACCGTTTGAAAAATTCAGACGGTCTTTTATTTTACACTTATTAATACCATGAGCCAAGTTATTATAACCAAACAGGATTTTAATAAAATCCACCGATCGATTACTGATGCTAAAGCTAAGAACAGTATTAAACCAGAAGAAGCAGAGAAACTGCTGGCCGAATTAAAATCTGCAAAAATTGTCGAACAGGATCAAGTTGATGGCGATGTTGTCACTATGAATTCAATTGTGAAAATTCACTTTCAGAATAATAAGACGACGATGGAATTTCAATTGGTTTATCCAGCTGATGCTAATATTAAAGAACGCAAGATTTCTATTTTTTCCTCCGTTGCATCTGCTTTGATTGGTTACAGCGTTGGTGATGAGATCGATTGGTTAATTCCTTCCGGAATGACTAAAATTGTCATTGATGAAGTAATTTACCAACCAGAATCTGCTGGAGATTTTGATTTGTAATGGCCATTAAAATAAACAACTACAAAACCGTTAGAATAATCTGACGGTTTTTTTAAAATAAACTCAATGGTATAAATTCCAAAGATTTAAAATAAATTTGCAAAAAGAAAATTCCTTGAAAGATCTGCTTCTCATTACTCCACCTTTTACCCAACTCAACACTCCTTATCCGGCAACCGCATATATTAAAGGTTTTTTGAATACTAAAAACATTTCAAGTTACCAGACTGATTTGGGGATCGAAGTGATCTTAGAGCTATTTTCAAAAAGTGGAATTGAAAAGGTGTTTGAAGCTAATATTAATGAAATTACTTCTGAAAACTCAAAGCGAATGTTTGCTTTGAGAGATGAATACATCAAGACGATCGATCAGGTTATTCTCTTTCTTCAAAATCATAATCCAACTTTAGCAAGGCAAATTTGTAGCATGAATTTCTTGCCGGAAGCTTCCCGTTTTAATCAGTTGGATGATATGGAATTTGCGTTCGGAAATATGGGTTTGCAGGATAAAGCCAAACATCTTGCGACTTTGTATTTAGAAGATATTTCAGATTATATTGTAGAAAATATAGATGCTGATTTTGGGTTTAGCAGATATGCGGAGCGGATTGGGCAAAGTGCTAATTCCTTTGATGAATTGTATTCAAAGTTAAATGCTCCTCTAACTTTTACGGATGAATTTACTTTAAAGTTATTAAAGGAGAAATTAGATCTTGTTCAGCCAAAACTCGTTTGTTTTTCTGTTCCTTTTCCTGGGAATTTATACTCCGCATTCAGATCTGCACAATTTATCAAAGCCAATTATCCCGGACTCAAAATTGTGATGGGTGGCGGTTTTCCAAATACTGAACTACGAGAATTAAAGGATCCACGCGTCTTCGAATTTTTCGATTATATCACTTTAGATGACGGCGAATTACCGATTGAATTGGTTTTTGAGAATGTGAGTTCAGGAAAAGAGATTTCAGAAGGTGAATTCAAAAGAACTTTTATCGTAGAAAATCAGCAAGTCACTTATAAAAACAATACGACAAGATCAGATTACAAACAGGCATTTATTGGAACACCTGATTATACCGATTTACTTTTAGACCAGTATATTTCAGTGATCGAAATTGCCAATCCGATGCACAGTTTATGGAGCGATGGACGTTGGAATAAACTCACCATGGCTCACGGTTGCTATTGGGGAAAATGTACTTTCTGTGATATTTCTTTAGATTACGTAAAACTCTACGAACCTATTTCTGCTAAAATTTTAGTGGATCGCATGGAAGAATTGATTGCACAAACGGGCGAATCAGGTTTTCATTTTGTAGATGAAGCAGCGCCGCCAGCTTTGATGAGAGAAGTTGCCTTGGAAATTTTAAGACGAAACTTAGTCGTGACTTGGTGGACCAATATTAGATTTGAAAAAAGCTTTAGTAAAGATTTATGTTTCTTATTAAAAACTTCAGGTTTGGTAGCCGTTTCTGGAGGGTTAGAAGTTGCGAGTGATCGATTACTGAAATTAATTGATAAAGGAGTTTCTGTAGATCAGGTAGCCAAAGTAACCCGAAATTTTACGGAAGCCGGCGTGATGGTTCATTCTTATTTGATGTATGGATTCCCGACGATGACGGTTCAGGAAACGGTGGATTCTTTAGAAATGGTTCGTCAGCTTTTCGAAATGGGAATCGTGCAAAGTGGTTTCTGGCATCAGTTTGCGATGACTGCCCACTCACCTATAGGAAATAATCCAGAAGAGTTCGGCGTAAAACCTCTCAAAAAAGAAATACTTTTTGCACACAATGATATCGATTTTACCGACGAAACGGGAATTGATCACAGCAAGTTTAGTTTTGGCTTAAAAAAATCTTTATTCAATTTCATGCACGGAATTAATTTCGATCTTCCGCTAAAAGACTGGTTCGATTTCAAAATTCCGAATACGACTATTCATCCTGATTATATTCATGATTGTCTTTTAGAAGAAGAAAATTTTGTTTTTAAAGGAAATTCAAAATTAATTTTTCTGGATAAAAATGCGAACGTCGAGAATTTTGTCAAAAAAACAAGAGCAGGCGCTTTTGAATATACACGACTGACCTTTCACCTGAAAACCAATATTGTCAAAATTGAATTAGAAACAGATCAAGCAGCTTGGTTAATGAAAATCTTCGCGGAAAATTCTACAGAAAATCCAAAGAAAATTACGCTTCAACAGCTCAAAACTCAGTTTGAAGAAACGTTCGAAGATTTTGAAATATTCTGGTTTTCAAAACCGATTCAACAATTAAAAGAGAACGGCGTTATTTTGAGTTTGTAGCATTTTATAGAATCAAAATATTTTTTCAAATTTAAACCGACTCAGGCTTAAAAAAGTTTATTTTTACTAAAGAAATACTGGAGCAAAATCCAACTATTCCTATTTAAATAAACGAATATGAATGCAGCCGAAGATCTATCCTTGAATAAAATAGCCAAAATCACTCTGCTTTTTTGGTTGATGAAAATTGTAGCGACAACGCTGGGCGAAACTTTAGGTGATTTTATTGCCCAGACTTTGAACTTAGGATATTTGGTCGGAATCGGTATTACCTTAGTCTTTTTCCTTCTAACACTTCTTCTACAGCTCTCTTCCAAAAAATATGTTCCGGCTTTTTTCTGGTTAGTGATCATCGGAACCACCACTTTAGGCACAGAGATCTCTGATTTTATTGATCGAAGTTTACACTTAGGTTATGCCTTGGGAAGTCTGGTTTTAGTTGCTTTTCTTCTTGTAACACTTTATCTCTGGTACAGAAAATATGGGAATCTAGAAGTCTCTCCTATTTTCGAAAAGCAAAAAGAAACGTTTTTCTGGGTCGCTGTTCTATTCTCAAACAGTCTGGGAACTGCTTTTGGCGACTACCTTAACGACGGTTTAGGATTAAGTTATCTGATGGGCGCTTTGATCACTTTGGCGGTGATTGTTGTAGTCGTGCTATTGCACTCTTATACCAAGATCAATCATATTCTTTTATTTTGGATCGCTTTCGTTTTTACACGTCCGTTTGGTGCCACCTTTGGTGACTTTTTAACCAAGCCAATTGCGAAAGGTGGCCTTGATTTAGGAACACTCAACGCGTCGATTATTTCGATAATAATTATGGTTGTGCTAATTATTATAGCACATAGAAAAGAAAAGATTCAGAGTTGAGCAGAGAATGTTTTCAGTTGCAATAATTATTTTTATTGAAAGTAAACTTTAACAAAACTCTCTAAAACTGCAACTTTTGTAAATGAAAAATCCCGCCTTATAACTAAGACGGGATTTATATTAATGTAAAAGAGTTTTATTCTGCTAGAATAATTCCTTTGTTATTACTGAATTCTACCACTCCACTTTTCATTGTAAAAGAAAAAACATTTTCTTTTTCATTTTCTTTGATGAAATGCTGACTGTATTTCTCCTCTATTTCATTCGTGAACACTTTTATTTTCCCTCCGTTTAATGAGGTAACGATAGCGGCGTGATCTTTCATGATATGGAATTCTCCACTTTTGCCAGGAAGCAAAACAGATTTTACTTCGCCTTCAAAAACAACAAACTCCGGAGTTAAAATTTTAATATTCATTTTTTTATAGATAATAGATAAAAGACGAAAAGATAATAGATTTGACTGTTTAAATGGTCTATTGTCTATTATCTATTCGGCTGTAGTCGTATTTTATGCGTTTTCCGCTAACATTTTTTCACCTGCTTCGATCGCTTCTTCGATAGTCCCTTTAAGGTTAAAAGCAGCTTCAGGTAAATGATCCAACTCACCGTCGATGATCATGTTAAATCCTTTGATGGTATCTTTAATATCAACCAATACTCCTTTTAATCCTGTAAACTGTTCTGCAACGTGGAAAGGTTGAGATAAGAATCTCTGCACTTTACGAGCACGGTAAACTGATAATTTATCTTCTTCAGAAAGCTCTTCCATTCCTAGAATCGCGATGATATCCTGTAATGCTTTGTATTTTTGAAGAATTTCTTTTACTCTTTGAGCACAGTCGTAATGTTCGTCACCTAAGATCTCAGAAGTTAAGATTCTAGAAGTAGAAGCCAATGGATCTACTGCTGGATAAATTCCTAGTGAAGCAATTTTTCTATCTAATACCGTAGTTGCATCTAAGTGAGCAAACGTCGTTGCCGGCGCCGGGTCAGTTAAATCATCTGCAGGAACGTAGATCGCTTGTACAGAGGTAATTGAACCATTTTTAGTTGAAGTAATACGCTCTTGCATCGCACCCATTTCAGAAGCCAAAGTTGGTTGGTAACCTACTGCTGAAGGCATTCTTCCTAGTAGTGCAGAAACTTCTGAACCTGCTTGTGTAAATCGGAAGATGTTATCAACGAAGAACAAGATATCTCTACCTTGACCTGTACCGTCTCCATCTCTAAAACTTTCAGCAATTGTTAATCCTGATAATGCTACACGAGCTCTTGCTCCAGGAGGTTCATTCATTTGACCGAAAACAAAAGTAGCCTTAGACTCTTTCATTACTTCCAAATCTATTTTAGATAAATCCCATCCTCCATTTTCCATAGAGTGCATAAACTCATCACCATATTTAATAATGCCTGATTCAAGCATCTCTCTCAAAAGGTCGTTTCCTTCTCTGGTTCTCTCACCTACACCGGCAAAAACAGAAAGTCCACCGTGACCTTTTGCAATATTGTTAATTAATTCCTGGATCAGTACTGTTTTACCAACACCTGCTCCACCGAACAAACCAATTTTTCCACCTTTCGAATATGGTTCTACCAAGTCAATTACTTTAATACCTGTAAAAAGTACTTCAGCAGAAGTGGTTAACTGGTCAAATTTTGGTGCATCTCTGTGAATCGGCAATCCGTTTTCTTTCGAAACCTGCTCAATTCCATCAATTGCATCTCCAACTACGTTAAACAATCTACCATAAACTGCTTCACCAGTTGGCATTGTAATTTGTTTTCCTTGTGAAATTACTTCCTGACCTCTTTGAAGTCCGTCTGTTGCATCCATTGCGATACATCTTACAGAATCTTCACCAATATGTTGTTCTACTTCAAGTATCACTTTGTTACCGTCTGTTTTTGTAATTTCCAATGCATCATAAATGCTTGGAAGTTCTGCCGCATCTGTAAAAACTACGTCGATTACTGGACCGATAATTTGAGAAATTTTTCCTTTAAGTTGGTTTGCCATTGCTAATTTTTTTCTTGAGTGCAAATATAATGAATATTCGCACATTTGCAATTGGTTTAAAAGAAGATTTTTGTCATATTTGCATAAAGTTATTTCAAGTCCATTTTTAGGACGATTAATTCCACTCTTATTTAAGAATTTCAGTTGATAATTACAGAAAATTTTGTCGGTTCACTTTCCGAAAATCCTTTGGCGCTCTCGATTGGTATGTTTGATGGTGTGCATTTGGGACATCAAAGTATTATACAAAAACTCAATACAATCTCTGACGCAAAAAATCTAAAATCTGCCATACTTACTTTTTGGCCACACCCAAGAAAGGTTTTTAATCCAACGGATGATTTAAAATTATTAAATACCATTGAGGAGAAAAAATACCTGCTTCAGAAAAACGGTTTGCACCATTTATTTCTAAAAGAATTTGATGAAGATTTTAGGAATCTAAAGGGCGAAGAATTTGTAAAACAGATTTTGGTAGAGAAACTTCAGGTCAAACATTTGATTGTCGGTTACGATCATACTTTTGGAAAAAACAGAAGTGGTGATTTTTCATTATTAAAAAAGATGGGTCCAGAACTTGGTTTCGAAGTAGAACAGGTGGAAGCAGTCTCTTATAAAGAGGTGAATATAAGTTCAACCCAAATTAGAAATGCGCTGTCAGATGGCAATGTGATATTTGCCAATGAAATGTTGGGCTACAACTACTCTCTTTCTGGAACGGTTGTTCACGGTAAAAAAATCGGCAGAACAATTGGTTATCCGACTGCCAATATTGAAGTTGATGACCTTAAATTGTTACCTAATAAAGGCGCTTATATTGTTGATGTTTTTGTGAAGAACCAACACTATAAAGGAATGTTGAGTATTGGTACCAATCCGACCGTTAACGGAACGAATGTGTCTGTGGAAGTTTATATTTTAGATTTTGATGAAGATATTTACGGCCAGAAAATATCTGTTAACTTCAGAGACTTTCTGCACGAAGAAATTAAATTTAATGGTCTTGAAGAATTGATGATACGATTAGATGAAGATAAAAGATTGACGTCTGAGTTTAGCTTTTAGGAGTTTAATAATTCCTCTCTCTTGTTCTTTGTTAAAGATTTCACGACCAAATCATAAGAATGATCGACCAACTTAAAAATCAATTCTTTTTTCAAACCTTCACAAACGACCGAATTCCAGTGTGTCTTATTCATGTGATAGGCACCTTGAATTTGGGGATATTGCTCCCGAAGTTCAGCACTCCATTCTGGATCTGTTTTCAAAGAGATCACTAAAGGCTGTTTTTCCAACGGTATCAAAGCAAACATTTTTCCTGCCACTTTCAACACCAAAGTTTCTGGATTAAAAGGAAAGGTTTCCTCCACTCCTTTTTTTTGCTGACAGTAATCGAGAATTTCGTTGGTATCCATGTATATTATAGGTAATGGGTAATTAGCAATAAGTAATTGTTAAACTCTCCAACAAATTTAGTAATTTTATGAATCAGAATCTTAGTTAAGATTACTAATTAATTATTACCCATTACTCATCAATAAATGATCGCATTAATCATCGGCGCAACTGGCGCAACCGGAAAAGACCTGGTTCATCAATTACTTCAGGATACGGATTTCAACGAAGTTCATGTCTTTGTTAGAAAACCTTTAAAAATAAATGATCCAAAACTAAAAGTTCATATCGTTGATTTTGAAAATCCTGCTGATTGGCAAGATCTGGTTAAAGGTGACGTTGCATTTTCTTGCTTGGGAACAACTTTGAAAGCTGCCGGAAGCAAAGAAGCGCAAAAAAAAATCGATGTCGATTATCAATATAACTTTGCAAAAAGTGCCAAAGAAAATGGCGTTGAAGATTTCATTTTAGTTTCCGCTTACGGTGCAGATTCGAACTCCGCGATGTTCTATTCTAAGATTAAAGGAGAATTAGAACAAAAAATTAAAGATTTGCATTTTAACAAAGTGACTATTTTTCAACCCGGAATGCTGGAGCGAAAAAGTTCAGACAGGTTCGGGGAAGTTGTAGGTGCAAAAGTGATTAAATTTATTAATAGCCTCGGTTTATTAAAAAGCCAGAAACCTTTACCAACTGACGTTCTAGCTCATGCTATGATCAATGCCTCTAAAATTAAATCGAACGGTAATTCTAAAATTAAACTGGGAAGTATTTTCAGTTTCGCGGATAAGCATAACTGATTTACATTTAAATTTCATTTTAACGCAAAGACGCAAAGAAGTATCAATGATTATGCTTACCAAATTACGATCGCAAAGGCGTTTCACTTAGCAAAGGATTATTTTATCAATAATTGCAAAAAAGTAATTCTTATAAAAATATATGTATGAATTTTTAATTACTTGATCACTTCATAAAATTAATTATAAACTTTTAGTTGTGAAATTTGTGCAATCATTAGTGCCATTTGTGTTTAAAGATTTAACAAGTAAAAAAGCCGTTTCAACAATGCTGAAACGGCTTTTATTATGATGATCAAAAAAGATTATACTTTCATAATCTCTGCTTCTTTCACTTTGAAATGATCGTCGCACATTTTTATGTATTTATCGGTAATGACCTGAATTTTTGCTTCTTCATCTTTAATTAAATCTTCAGAAACTCCTTCTAATTTGCGAAGTTCTTTCATTCCATCCTGACGGGCATTTCTTACAACAATTTTCGTAGCTTCTGCTTCAGATTTCGCTTGTTTACCCAACTCACGTCTTCTTTCTTCTGTCAATGGCGGAACATTCAAAATGATATTGTCTCCATTATTAGAAGGTGCAAATCCGAGGTTTGAATTGATAATTGCTTTTTCAATGGCTCCAATCGCAGATCGATCCCAAGGTTGAATTGAAATCGTCATCGCATCTGGAATCATCACGTTCGCAACCTGACTCAAGGGTGTTGGTGCTCCGTAATACTCTACCATAACGTCTTGTACCATTGTTGTAGAAGCACGTCCGGCTCTAATTTTCTGAAAAGCATGTTCCAAATGTTTAATGGCAGCATCCATTTCCTGCTTGACCATATCTACAATAAGTTCTAATTCTTCCATTATATCTTAAATTTCTGTTTTACTAATTAAAATGAAGTATTCAAAAATAGCATTATTTTTTTATAAATTCACTAAGGTTCCGATAGTTTCACCCTGAACTACTTTTAGAAGATTTCCTTCTTTATTCATATCAAAAACGATGATCGGTAAATTATTTTCTCTACTTAAGGTAAAAGCAGTCATATCCATTACTTTCAGATCTTTTTCAAAAACTTCACTATACGTTAAGTTATTAAATTTCACAGCATCGATATTTTTTTCAGGATCAGAATCATAGATTCCATCGACTCTCGTTCCTTTTAAGATCACATCAGCATTCATTTCAATCGCTCTCAAAGTCGCTGCGGTATCTGTAGTGAAATACGGATTTCCAGTACCAGCACCAAAAATTACAACTCTGCCTTTTTCTAAATGACGAACTGCTTTTCTTTTGATAAATGGCTCAGCCACTTTATCCATTTCGATAGCACTTTGCAAACGCGTGAAAATCCCTGCATCTTCTAACGCACCTTGCAATGCCATTCCATTAATAACGGTTGCCAGCATTCCCATGTAATCACCCTGAACTCTATCCATTCCCGTAGCTGCACCAGCAAGACCTCTAAAGATATTTCCGCCACCAATAACAATTGCCACTTGACAACCAATATCGACTACTTTTTTAATTTCTGCCGCATATTCTTTCAATCGGTCATTGTCGATTCCATATTGTCGGTTTCCCATTAATGCCTCGCCACTTAATTTTAGAAGAATTCGTTGGTATTTCATTTTTTACTTTTTTTTTACTTTTTTACGGTGCAAATATAAGGAAACACAAATAATTTCGTTAATAGATTTATATTTACACCGAAATTATTTTTGAAAAGTACTTAAATAAATTATTTTTGCATCTTTACCACACAAATTGAAAAAAATTACTGCCTTTTCTACTCTACTTATTGCTGGCTTGCTCTCTGCTCAGGAAGGAACGAATGTGTATCCTTTTCTGAACATTCCCGTGTCTGCCAGACAGGCGGCTTTGGGAGGTGATGCTGTTTCGATTCGTGATTTTGATGTAAGCTTTGTTGGCGTAAATCCAGGTTTGATGAATTTGGATCAAGATGATATGATCGCTGTTAACTACGCTTCTTATCTTGCCGATTCAAAATACGGAACCATTAGTTATGTGAAAGATCTGGAAGAAGGACATTTGATCGGTTTTAATGCGCGTTACATGGATTATGGCAAAATGCCAAGAACTGATGAAAGTGCAGAGATCAATGGTGATTTTGGTGCGATGGATGCTTCCCTTGGACTTTCGTATGCGTACCAGTTTGATGAAGATTTTACCATAGCTGGTGGCGCCAATTTTGTCACTTCAAAAATCGACAGTTATACTTCAATGGCAGTTGTTGGGACCGCAGGAGTTACTTATCATAATAAACAAAGTCGCGAAACATTGGCTTTGGTTTTCAGGAATTTTGGCTATCAATTCAAATCATTTAATGGAACTCGTGAGAATGTTGCTTTCAGAGTTGATTTAGGATACACCAAAATTCTGGATGAATTTCCGTTAGCGTTCACCATTACCGCCCACGATTTACAAAAACTTAATATTTCTCAGGATTTCGATAATAATGGTCAACCCATTAACTGGAGCCGAAAAATTGCCGATCACTTTTCCTTAGGTGCCGAACTTTTTCCGGAACAGGCTTTCAATATTCGTTTCGGATATAATGTAAGACGTGGCAATGAACTCGCTCTTTTGGATCAAAGAAGTTTTACCGGATTATCCGCGGGCTTTGGAATTAAAATTTCTAGCTTCCGATTTGATTACGCTCATGTGAGATATCACAACTCTTCGAATGTCAATATGTTTGGTTTAACGCTTGATTTAATTGAGGTGTCTGGAAACAGAAGATAAATTTTCTTTAAAATATAATTTAATAAAAAATTCCTTTTGATAATTCAGAAGGAATTTCTACTATTTAAGCGGAACGTGTTCGTACTAAAAATGCAAGGACATTTAAATTTTAAGGATGATAAATGTATTTAATGCTTTTATTAAAAACGTTAAAAGTAAAATATTTACGAATAAACCATCTAAAAAAAACCACCGCAATTGCAGTGGTTCACTATTAAAATTAATTATAATTTCCACAATTACTCTTGGATACAACGAACAGAAAACTTACCTACCAAGCCATAATTTTCAGCATCATGGCCAGAGGCCGAAAACACAATATTGAAAGCTCGTTTCCCTTCCAAGGGTTTATTGTTCCAGTAATAACCATAATAATTTTCACTGCTGGTATAACTTCCATCTTCTGAAGAATATCCCATTGGGTACAAAATCAGTTTGTCACCAAATAGTGCTTCTCTCGAAGAAGAACCTCCGTTACCTTTCCATTCATATTGATTATGGTCTGCAACTCCCTTCCATTCAACATCGGTAGGTAAACGAAATCCACTTGGGCAAGCGTTTTGTGCTTCCTTCCAGGTATAGAGCGCTTTTTCACCGCCCACATTCTCACACATAAATTCTTTCCAAACTCCGGGAGCGATATAGGCTCCACATTTGCTCTCCTGAGCGTTTAAACTGTTGGTCATTCCAAATCCAAAACAAACGAGTAAAATTAGTTTTTTCATGCTTTTAAAATTAAAAGTTATTTGTGTTTATTTGATAATATTAAAACAAAAATACTTGTAATAAATTCAATATACAATAGTTATCTATAAAGAACTTCTATCGCAATTTCTGTTTTTCGTTAATTTTCAAAAGCTCTTACTGGCTATTTTTAGTGAGTCAATTGAACCTTAATCCCAAATCAGCCAGAGGTTGTGAAAATATTTTTTTTACCCAACAATTTTCAGGAAATTTGTACTTATGAGAAAACCTGTAATTGCTATCGACGGCTACTCTTCTACTGGCAAAAGTTCGATCTCGAAAATCATTGCTCACAAACTGGGTCTGGTTCATTTGGATACTGGAGCTTTATATCGTGGGATTACTTACTTTGCTTTAAATAATTGCTTGGGAGAAGATGGCAAGATTAATTTAGAGGAGCTCTTTATGAGGTTTAATGAAATTCAATTAGAATTTAAACCCATTGATACCGAATTGGTCATGTTCTTGAACGGACAGGATATTTCAACAGAAATTAGAACTAATGAAATCTCGCAGAATGTAAGTTTAATAGCCAGTCAAAAAGAAGTTCGTGATTTTCTGCTCGACGCGCAAAGAGAGATGGCCAAAAAAGGCGGTGTTATTATGGATGGTCGCGATATCGGCACCGTAATTTTACCCAAGGCAGATTTTAAATTCTTTTTGACAGCAAGTGTAGAAGAACGGACAAAAAGACGCTTTTTAGAATTGCGGAGTTTGGGCTTCGAAACGGATGAAAACACCGTGAGAGAAAATCTGATCTCCAGAGATAAAACGGACAGCGAAAGAGCAGTCGCACCATTGAAAAAAGCCGAGGATGCCATTGTGATTGATAACTCAAATTTCACGAAAAATCAAACCATTGATCTCATCTTATCACACCTTACTTATTTTTAACATATTTTAAGAGTCTAACTTTTTTCTTTGGTATATTAATTGTAACTTTAGAAGAGATGGAGAAATCCACTACATTAGATTTATTAACTATTAAAAAATTAACTAAGATGTCAAAAAAGGGTAATAACGCAGCAAGTGTATTAGCAGGTTTACTAGCAGGAGCAGCAGCAGGTGTTGTTCTTGGAATGCTTTACGCTCCAGAAGAAGGTTCAGAAACAAGAAAGAAGATCAAGAATAAAGCAGGTGATTTAAAAGATCAGGCTGTTGATCAGTATGGTAAAGTTTCTGAAAAAGCTAAAGAACAATATGAAGATGTATCTGGTAAAGTAAAAGATCAGTACGGTAATATCTCTTCTCAATTAAAAGAAACAGCTGATAAAGTAGTAACTTCTGTAAAAGATGGTTATGATAAATACAAAGATCAAGCGGTTGCTAAAACTAAAGAAGTTGTAGGAGACGTAGAAAACGAATTAGACGGAATGAGATCATAATCTCGAGCCCGTTTTATTCCTAAAAATAAAAAGGAACTTAATTTAAGTTCCTTTTTTTGTAACTTTAAAAAAAATATTATGGTTGACATTATAAAAGACTTTGCCTCAAAAAAAATAGAATTGCTAAAGATGGAAGCGACTGAAAAGTCCTCTGTCACAGTAGGTACATTAAGCTACCTTATTATCGCAGCAATTGCGGCTTTGTTTTTCATCATCCTTTTTAATATCGGTTTGGGCTTGTTGATAGGATCTTGGTTGGGTAATTACGCTTACGGCATTTTAATTATGGCAGCGTTTTATTTGATTATAATCATCATCACTTTTGCAGCCCGAAATTCTATTAAAAACAATGTGGCCAATAAAATTATTAAATTTATAAATTCTTAAAGATGAGCACGAAATACAATAGTTTGGAGGAACTCAGACGGAAGAAAGCATTATTGAAAAAAGAGGTTTCTGACTTAGAAGATCTTTTGACCTTCGATAATACCAAAGAAAGTTTAAGTGCTTTAACCCACGGATTTACAGATAAATATCTAGAATCAGAAACCAATATTCAAGGAGAGACAACCGTTTCCCTTAAAACCAATGAAATCGTAAAAGAGATTTCCGGAAACATTAAAGATACCTTGCTGAGCAGAAGTTCAGTTTTAAATTTTGCAAAAAGCGAAGGTGGATTGAGTGTTGTAGAAAACGCCATGAAAATAGGAGTCGTTACTTTTGTTGGAAATTATGCCCGCAAAAGTCTTTACAATAAAAGTTGGAAGAAAAAACTGATCGGTTTAGCTCTTATTTATTTAGCTCCAATGGCGCTGCGATTTATTCGTAAAAAATTGGACGAATACGAAAAAAGTAAAACAACATCGAGTTTTGAACAGTTGATATAAAATATAAAGTCGGATTTTTTCCGACTTATTTTTTGTTGAAAATTTGACCTAAGATAATTCCGGCAGACATCGCCACGTTAAGACTTTCTGTAGCTTTTGATTTTCCAAAACGTGGAATGGTAATTTTATCAGTCAATAGATTTTCTATTTCAGGTCGAATTCCGTTGCCTTCATTTCCTAAAACTAAATTAAAGTTATCGGGAAATTTATAGTCGTAGAAACTGGTTCCATCCATATCAGTTCCAATGACTGGTTGCTGATTTTCAGTTAGATATTTTTCTAAATTTTGATACAAAATATTCACCCGAAGAAAAGAACCCATACTTGCCTGGATTACTTTTGGATTGTAAAAATCGGCGGTATCTTCACTGCAGATGATTTGCGAAATGCCGAACCAATCTGCCAATCTTATAATCGTTCCCAGATTTCCCGGATCTTGAATTCCATCTAATATTAATTGAACGCCAGTTTCTGTTTCCACTAATTCTTCTCTCAATTCACAAACTGCCACCGAATCTTTGGGATGTTGTAAGAAACTGATCTTTTTTAATTCCATAGGTGAAATTTCAGTTGCAGTAAGATTTCCGAGTGATAATTCACTGGGATTTATAGAATAAATTTCGTTGATTAGGTAGTGAGAAGTTGGTATTTCTTTGATGGTTTTATTACCTTCAACCAAAAACAAATTGTATTTTTGTCTGAACTTCTTTTTATCAAGAGACTGTAAAATTTTTATTTTATGAGCCGTAAGCATTTTTCAAAATATTTTCAAAAGTATTACTTATTTTTTTCATCTGCAATCACTATTCTTTTTTTGTATGCTTGTAGCACAACGAAAAAAGTTCCCGCTGGTGAATTTCTTCTGACCAAAAATAACTTTATATATGAAGACGGAAAAGTACATGATGATGATGTAGAAAGCCATGTTGCACAAAAACCCAATAAAAAGCAACTTTTAATTTTCCCCTTCGGATTGTGGTTTTATAATGCCACCGATCCCAAATACGATTCGATTCTTGCAGAATACATGACTTATCCTTCAGAGATGAGAGATCAAAAACTTCGCGACTCTCTATATGTTAAATTCAATCATCCGGAGTATGTTGGGAAAAGACTTTTTTATGAACGATTCTTTCAGAATATTGGTCAGCCACCAGTTATTTTAGATCAGGGG
Source organism: Flavobacteriales bacterium UBA5040 (assembly GCA_002415135.1). GTDB lineage: Bacteria > Bacteroidota > Bacteroidia > Flavobacteriales > Weeksellaceae > Kaistella. The sequence goes on from DIBY01000018.1 coordinate 223,639, forward strand.
AAAACCGAGCAAAGCGCTAATTCAGTTCGTAAATTTTTGGTTTATAAAGGATATTGGGATGCCGATGTAAAATTCAGTCATGATTTAGATTCTGCTGCAAAAAAAGCACAGGTCAATTATTTAATTACCCATAAAGATCCAACTTACATTAGCGATTATTATTATAACATTCCAGATTTTGCAATTAAAAACATCTACGAACAAAACCTTAATAAAAGTTTGGTTCGAGGTAAAAAAGTACTCGATCAGGAGGTTTTAGAAAAAGAAGTGAAAAGGATTAATGAATTGATGAAAGACAAAGGTTACTATAAATTCAACAATTCAAACGAAGAAATTTACTTTACAGCTGATACTTTAAACAGTAGAAAAAATGTTCCTTTAACCATGGATATTCATAAAGATTCTATGAATTCCCGTTACAAACTTACAACGATTGGTAATGTGAAAGTTCATCTTCTGGAGAAACTTTCGGATTCAGTAGACACCGTGAAAGATTCACTTTTAAGAATCAACTTTTACAAGCTCGATGATCAATACAAAACCTTGTCTTTGTGGCGTCCGATTATCTTGCGTCCGGGCGAAATTTATGATCAAGGAAATTTAGATTTAACGAAGCGAAATATCTCAGCAATGAATAATTTCAGCATTATTAAATATGATGAAAAGCTGCGAAAACCAAGCGACAGTATTTTGGATGTCAGTTATTACTTGGCGCCACTTCCCAAATATGATTTGAAAATTGCAACCGATCTTAATTATTCACAGATTTTAAATTTCGGTGTTTCACCATCCGTAGACCTTACAAGTAGAAATGTTTTTGGCGGCGCGGAAAACTTAACGACCAGTCTTTCTGGTATTTTCGGTTCTGTAGTAAGTTCCAAAAATACAGATAAGAGAACTTTAGCCTACGAAATTTCCGCGCAAGCAGCTTTGAATTTTCCTCGTTTACTTCTCCCTTTTAAAACATGGAAAGTAGTGCCAAAAAGGTACTCACCCACTTCTTCGATTAATTTAGGAACTTCTGTACAGGATAATATTGGTTTAGGAAGAATTGGGTTTAATGCGAGTTTAAATTATTTCGCCAACGCCAATGATATCGTATCGCATCGACTTTCAGTTTTCAATACGCAGCTAAGTTTAACTCGAAATAAGGATCGGTATTATGATTTCTTCCCGCGGGATGGCGATGTCCGTGACCAAATCTTTGAGATTTATTCTCCTGCTTTGTACCAAGATTTTAGGGCGGGAAATATCACTTCAGATGAATTATCGACCATGATTGTAGAAGATCAAAATTTTCAGCAGGGATTGACCGGCGATAATCTTTCTACCTTAAATACATTTCTGCAATCCCTTATAAATAAAGACCGCCAGACCCAAAACATTCTAATTTCCTCCATGATTTATAATTTTGTTTATAATGAAATTGGGAAAAAAGACCGACCAAATCCTTTCTATTTCAATGGAAAATTTGAAATGGCTGGAAACATTTTCAGTATTTTTAACAGCAATCGAAAAGAAGATGGAATCGTTTCTGGTCCTTCGAGAACGATCTTTAATATTCCCTATTCTCAGTTCGTGAAGTTTGACTTTGATGTTAGAAAATATTTCACTTTCAATAATGAAAAACAAACACTTGCTTTAAGACAATTTATAGGAATCGGAATACCTTACGGAAACTCATCAAGCATGCCTTTCGTACGGTCTTATTTTAATGGTGGGTCAAATGACATTAGAGCTTGGAGAGTTTTTGGAGGCCTTGGTCCGGCTGATTCTCAACTCGATGAAAAGGTTCGTTCCTATGCCATGGACAATGTTAAACTGACCACCAATATTGAGTACAGAATGCCATTCACCGAAATGTTTGAAGGAGCAGCTTTCATCGATGCCGGAAATATATGGAGTTTAAAAGACAGTGGTTTCGGTGATCAGTTTAAGTTTAATAAATTCATCTCTCAAATGGGAGTTGGGACCGGAGTTGGTTTAAGAATTAATGTCGCCTATATTACTTTGCGTCTGGATGCCGCTTACAAAGTATACGACCCCAATAAACCGATGGGAGATCGCTGGGTCATCAGCAAATGGCAACCGCTCAAACCAGTCCTGAATTTCGCATTTGGATATCCTTTTTAAAAATATCATCGCAGATTATTCTGCGATTTTTTTTTGCTACATTTGTTAAGTCTCTAAAAACAAATACAATATGAACTGGTCAAAATCTATTCTAAAAGTTACCTTTTTAAGTATTTCCACCTTACTTTTTTCTCAGGAACATAACCTTCGAAATATTCAGAAACTTACTTTCGGTGGTGATAATGCCGAAGCCTATTTTTCGCCAGATGGTAAAAAATTGACGATGCAGATCACCAATCCACTAATAGGAGCTCATTGTGATCAAATTTACCTTTTAGATTTAACCAAAAAAAACATCGGAACCAAAGATTTGAAAATGGTTTCCAATGGAGACGGCAGAACAACCTGTTCCTTTTTCATGCCCGATGGAAACCACATTCTTTACGCTTCTACTTTTGAAGCCAATAAAGAATGTCCTGCGAAACCTGTACCTCGTGCTGATGGAAAATACCTTTGGCCAGTTTATGCAGAATTTGATATTTACGTTGCCAACCTTAATGGAAAGATTGTTAAGAAACTTACAGATTCTCCTGGTTACGATGCAGAAGCCGTTGTTTCTCCGGATGGAAAGTATATTGTTTTTACATCGAGCAGAACTGGGGATTTAGAACTTTGGCGAATGGATATCGATGGTAGAAATTTAAAACAATTAACTTCAGGTTTGGGTTATGACGGAGGCGCTTTCTTTTCTCATGACTCCAAGAAATTGGTTTTCCGTTCTTCACGACCAACGACTCCAGAAGCGATAAAAGACTATAAAGATTTATTAGCACAAAATCTGGTCGCTCCTACAGAAATGGAAATTTACACCATGAATATTGACGGCAGTAATTTAGAACAAGTTACTCATCTAGGTAAAGCAAATTGGTCGCCTTACTTCCATCCGTCTGATAAAAAGATTTTATTTTCTTCTAATCATCATTCAACCCGAGGGTATGATTTTCAGATTTATTCGGTAGATCTTGATGGAAATAATTTAAGACAAGTTACCTATGAAAGTATGTTCAATGCCTTCCCAATGTTTTCACCTGATGGAAAAAAACTAGTCTTTGCCAGCAACCGAAACGGTGATAAACCAAATGAAACCAATGTCTTCATCGCAGATTGGGTTGAAAGCGATACGGCTGAAAATGTTTCAGAACAAAATTTAAAAAAGCATATTACTTATTTGGCTTCAGACGATTTACAAGGAAGGTTAGCAGGAAGTCCCGGTGAAAAGAAAGCAGCTGCATATATCTCAAAAGAATTTACAAAACTAAAGTTGAAACCTTTTGGTAGTGACAATTACATCCAACCTTTTGAATATTCCGTCAAGTTAAATCCGCATGAAGATGGTTCGTCCGTACAGATAAATGCCAGAAATATAATTGGCTATTTAGATAATAAAGCAAGCAAAACAATAGTTATTGGCGCGCATTACGATCATCTTGGGTTGAATGAACACCACAACTCTACTTTGATGAATTCGGAAGGGCAAATTCACAACGGTGCTGATGATAATGCGTCGGGAGTTTCGGCAGTTTTGGAATTAGCCAGAATGTTTTCTCAAAATAAAAATCAGGAAAAAGCCAACTATATCTTCGCCCTTTTTTCCGGGGAAGAAGATGGTTTAATGGGTTCCAAGTATATGGCAGATCATTTACCGAAAGGAACTAAAATCGATTTAATGATTAATTTGGATATGGTAGGTCGCCTCAATAAAGACAAAGATTTATCGGTAGGTGGCGTTGGAACGTCTCCTATTTTTCCAGACTATATTCATCAATATAAACCAGCAGGAATCAATTTAGCAATCGACAGTTCGGGAGTTGGACCATCGGATCATACCAGTTTTTATTTAAAAGATATTCCGGTTTTATTTATGTTTACAGGGACGCACAGCGATTATCATAAACCAAGTGATGATACGGATAAAATCAATTTCGACGGCGTTAGATTGATTACGAATTACGTTTTCGGTTTAGCGAGTGCATTTTCAGAAACTGAAAAAATTCCTTTTACTAAAACGAAAATGTCTGAAAGTAAATCGGTTCCGAAATACAAAGTCACTTTGGGAATCATGCCGAGTTACGCTGATACCAAAGATGGACTTCATATCGATGGCGTAACAGATAATCGTCCGGGTTCGAATGCTGGAATGATTGCTGGTGATGTATTAACAAAAATCGGTAAATGTGAAATTAAAGAAGTCTATTCTTATATGGAATGTTTAGCTAAAGTCAATTCTGGTGATGAACTTCCTGTAAGTGTTTTACGTGATGGCAAGGAAGTTATTTTGAAAGTGAAGTTCTAAAGATGAAAAAATAGTTTATAAAAAAGACGCTCCAATCGAGCGTCTTTTTTATGTTTGGCAAAGATTAAAAATCTAATCTATTCTTCAGGAAATTCAAACAAGTCACCTATCGTTCCTTCTTCTGGAAAGTCTTCATCTTTCACATCTTCATCAATAAAACTGATGTGACCTTCTGTGGATTCTACGGTGTCAAAACCTTCATGAATTTCTTCTTCGGGTTCTGGAATGATAATATTAATTGATTTTACTTTATCTTTTATAAATTGGTTTCCTATAGCCTTAATTCCTTTAACAGCGATGAATTCGTCGATGTTAATGATTTCCTGCTCTTTTTCAACGCCTTTTACTTTGGCAAAATTAATTTCTGCCGTTGCATTATTTGAAACGATAATATTTTCAACAAAAGATTTAGGATGATCTGAAGGCATGAAATGTTGAACATTCGTATTGTTGTCCAGTAAGAATCTTTTGATAAAATAGATCTGCTTTTCTCCATCAAAATAAATGCAGGTGATCGGTTGATCAGGATTCCATTTTTCGAGAATTAAATATTCATCATCGAAGCGGTTGCTCAATTCAAAACTCACCAGCTTAGCTTCACCTTGAGCATTGATGGTCAAAATTTTATCATCACCTTTAAAAGTTCCGAGTAAAGTTCCTCTTGAATCCGCATTTAATCTTCGAACAGTATCATCAAACCAAATTTTTCTTGGAGCCAACGTCGAATGACCTTCTTCTTTCAAATCTACTTTTTTGATCGTGTATTTTGTCACTACATTTCCTTTGGAATCGCGACCTTTAATTGCCAAGTCAGTGAAATCGATATCAATTTTATTTTTTCTAACTCGGGCATTTGGTTTTAGCAAAACCGTCACCTTTTCGGCTTCACCATTAGGATTCGCAGAGAAATAGAGCATCTCAGAACCTTTTTTATCAGAAGCTAATTTGTAATCCGTATTCCTTGTTACTCCAGTTACTGAAAAGCGTTTCATATAGTATGGACCGTCTTTACCTTCGCGATAGATCATATTGTAAACCGTACGCTTATCATTCTTTTTCCAAATAGCGACATGCTCAATGTTTTTACCGATAAAAGTTTTGGCTTCTACTTTAACCACTTTCATTGTTCCATCTTTTTGGAACGTAATAATATCATCAATGTCAGAACAGTCAAATAAATATTCGTCTTTTTTAAGAGAAGTTCCTACGAAACCTTCTTCCCAATTAACGTAGAATTTCTCATTAGCGACCGCTACTTTCGAAGCATCGATCGTATCGAAAATTCTCAGTTCCGTTCTGCGTTCTTTTCCTTTTCCGTATTTCTTTTGAATATTTACATAATAATCAATTGAATAAGGAATTAGATGTTCTAAATTATATTTTACCTGCTCGATCTTTCCTTCGAGTGCTTTTATATTTTCTTTAAATTTATCTAAATCGAAACGTGAAATTCTTTTGATTCGAATTTCGGTTAATCTTAAAATATCTTCTTCAGTTACTGCTCTCAGTAAATGAGTTGTATGCGGTTTTAAACCTTCAGCAATGGTTGAAATCACTTCATCCCAGGATTCAACTTCCTCGATGTCGTGGTAAATTCGGTTCTCAATAAAAATTCTCTCCAAAGAAGAAAAATGCCAGTTTTCCTGCAATTCATGCAGTTCAATTTGTAGTTCTTTTTTAAGTAAAGAGACGGTGTGATCTGTATTTTGTCTAAGAATTTCAGAAACATTCAGGAACATCGGTTTTTTACCGACAATCACACAGGCATTGGGTGAAATCGGAATTTCACAATCGGTGAACGCGTATAAGGCATCGATTGTTTTATCAGGAGAAACATCATTAGCAAGAAAAATATTAATTTCTACCTGATCAGAAGTATTATCCTCAATTTTCTTGATCTTGATCTTGCCTTTTTCATTGGCTTTGATTACTGAATCGATCAGATCGCTCGTATTTTTCCCAAACGGAAGTTCTGTAATGCAAAGCGTATTTTTATCTTTCTGAATAATTCTGGCTCTAGCACGGATTCTTCCGCCACGTTCCCCATCATTATAATTCGAAACATCCAGCATTCCACCTGTGATGAAGTCGGGGAAGATCTGAAATTTCTTACCTTTTAAATGAGCGATAGAAGCATCGATCAACTCATTGAAATTGTGAGGCATGATTTTGGTTGAAAGTCCTACTCCAATTCCCTCAACACCAGATGCTAAAAGAAGTGGAAACTTAACCGGCAGATCGATAGGTTCATTATTTCTGCCATCATACGATTTTGCCCATTCTGTAGTTTTTGGATTAAAGACCACTTCCAAAGCAAAAGGAGTAAGTCTGGCCTCAATATATCTTGCTGCCGCCGCCGAGTCTCCAGTGAAAATATTTCCCCAGTTTCCTTGCGTGTCAATCAATAATTCTTTCTGACCGATCTGAACCATCGCATCGGTAATCGATGCATCACCGTGTGGATGGTACTTCATGGTATTTCCTACGACGTTGGCAACTTTGTTATATCTGCCATCTTCCAGCTCACGCATCGAGTGCATTATTCGTCTTTGAACAGGTTTGAAACCATCAAAAATAGAAGGAATTGCACGATCTAAAATTACATAAGACGCGTAATCTAAAAACCAGTCTTTGTACAGACCGGAAACTTTTCTCAGGGATTCTTCCTGGTGATTCTCTTGCTCTTCCATCAACTATTATGCTCTCTCTTTTGTTCTTTATTATTCTTAATGACTTTGTTTAAAGAAAATTTCAAGTCATTCATCTCTTTTTTGGTTAAATAAGAAATATCATATCTTAAGGTAATGCCATGACCTTTTTTACTGGAGACTGTTATGTACAATCTTTTCAAAACGATAACATTCATCACCTCATATTTCAGCAGCTTATATTTTGGAAATTCGTCACTTAAATTTTTATCTAAAAATAAAACAACATTTCTATTTTTAAAATTTAAGGCTTCTCCGTCACTGTCATATTCAAAAATTTGCCGTCCTCGAGCATAAAATAATGCAGCACAGCAAAAGGGAACCAATAAAAACAACCACTGCTCCCAACCGAAGTAATCATAGATAAAATACTCCAGTATAAAAGCGGTTATTCCAAATATAAAAAGCATAATCACCAGTGTACTTAAAAAATTAAAGTATCCGGCTTTGTTTTTATTATTGAGTCTCATTGGTCTGTAGTAGTTTTTCTTTTCATTTAGTTTTGTCCATTCTCAGTTTCAACTAAAATCTCCTTTTTATCAATCTCAGGATCTTCCACGACTAAATTTTCAAGAATAAATAATTGTCGGTCTGGTGTATTTTTTCCCATGTAAAATTCGAGCAACTGTTCGATGGTTTGATCTTTTCCTAAAACAACCGGTTCTAGGCGAATATCTTTACCAATAAAATGTTTGAACTCATCTGGTGAAATTTCTCCAAGTCCTTTAAAGCGCGTAATCTCAGGATTTTTCCCTAACTCCTGCATCGCTTTCACCCGTTCTATTTCTGAATAACAATATCTGGTTTCCTTTTTATTTCGAACTCTGAATAATGGTGTTTGCAAAATATACAAATGTCCATTTTTAATTAAATCCGGGAAAAACTGTAGGAAGAAAGTGATCATCAACAAACGAATGTGCATTCCGTCAACGTCGGCATCGGTGGCGATAATGACGTGATTGTAACGCAAATCTTCCAGAGAATCTTCAATGTTCAATGCTGCCTGCAAATAGTTAAATTCTTCATTTTCGTAAACTACCCGTTTGGTTAAACCATAACAGTTTAGCGGTTTTCCTTTTAAAGAAAACACGGCCTGAGTTTCGACATCACGTGATTTAGTGATGGACCCAGAAGCAGAATCCCCCTCGGTGATGAAGATCATTGTTTCTCCTTTGCGCAAAGCTTTTTGGTCGTTATAATGTTGACGACAATCGCGAAGCTTCTTATTGTGTAAAGAAACCTTCTTAGCTCTTTCGCGTGCTAATTTTTGAATTCCAGAAAGTTCTTTTCTTTCTCTTTCGGATATAATAATTTTACGATGAATCGCTTCGGCAATATCTTGATTTTGGTGCAAGAAATTATCGAGTTTATTTTTTAAGAAATTGGTAATGAAAGATCTAACCGTCTCCTTTCCTGGTTCCATTTCGTTGGAACCTAATTTGGTTTTGGTTTGAGATTCGAAAACGGGTTCAATTACTTTAATCGCAACCGCTGCAATAATCGATTTACGAATGTCTGCCGCTTCAAAGTTTTTATTAAAATATTCGCGAATCGTTTTCACATACGCTTCACGAAATGCATTTAGATGCGTTCCACCTTGAGTTGTATTTTGACCGTTGACAAATGAGAAGTAAGTTTCAGACTGTGATTTATCGGAATGCGTTATGGCAACTTCAATATCTTCATCTTTCAAATGAACAATCGGATAAATGATTTCACCTTCAATTTCTTCCTGAAGTAAATCTTTCAATCCGTTTTCTGAGAAGTATGTTTCGCCGTTAAAAACTATTTTCAAACCTGGATTCAGGTAGCAATAATTTTTTAGCATTTTTTCGATGTACTCTTTTCTAAACTTGAAATGCGTGAAAATTGTCGTGTCGGGAATAAAGGTGATTTCAGTTCCGTTCCTGTCCGTAGACTCCACTTCGGTAAAATCTTCTGTAATGAGACCTTTCGAAAATTCCGCAATTTTTGCTTTCCCGTCGCGAATCGATTTTACTTTAAAGAATTCAGAAAGTGCATTGACGGCTTTGGTTCCTACTCCATTTAAACCTACTGATTTTTTAAAAGCCTTTGAATCATACTTTCCACCGGTGTTCATTTTAGAAACGGCGTCAACAACTTTACCCAAAGGAATCCCACGTCCGTAATCACGAACGATCGCTTTACCATCATCGATTTTAATTTCGATTCTTTTCCCAGATTTCATCACGAATTCATCAATCGAGTTGTCGATGATTTCTTTGAGCAAAATATAAATCCCATCGTCAGCCGAAGATCCATCGCCCAGTTTACCAATATACATTCCCGGTCGAAGTCGGATATGCTCTTGCCAATCAAGGGTTCTAATATTATCTTCGGAATAATTAACAGTAATGTTGTCGCTCATATTTTGATAGAAACTGCTTTATAAAATCAGTAACTCACAAAAATAGTGAAAGGAAACTGATTTCTAAAATTTTGTGGAAAAGTTTATGGTAACTTTCTCGTTTTAATGAAATTAGGACGTGGAACTTGACTTTGAAATACTTTTTTACTAAAATTTCAATCTTTTGACTTAAAAACGATTAATCCAGGTTGCAAAAGCTTCCAGAAAAGTTTTCATGAATTTTTCAGTTTTCTCATCAACGGTAACGCCATCTTCCAGTAATTTATCTTTGATCTGACCAATGTACGCTTCAGGTTGTTGCATCATCGGAATATTTAAAGAAACTGCAGCTTCGCGAATCGTTTGATTGGCTCCTAACCCACCGATTGCTCCTGGACTTACTGTAGCAACTGCACCAGGTTTTCCTTTCCATGAGTTTAGTTTTGGAGGACGTGCCCCGATTTCCATTGCATTTTTTAAAACACCTGGAATGGTTCGGTTGTATTCTGGAGATACGAATAAAAACGCATCAGCATCATCGAGTTGCTTTTTATAATCAAGCCATTCTTGAGGCGGATTGCTTTCTATATCTTCATTAAAAAAAGAAAGATCTTTAATTTCAACGATTTCTAACTTTAAATTTTCTGGAGCGAGGCGAATGAATTCATTGGCTACTTTTCTGTTAAAAGATTCCTTACGTAAACTCCCAACGATTATGGCTACTTTTTTCTGCATCTATTTATTTTTGATTTAAAGGTAAAGATAATGGTTCTAAAACTATTTTTTTGATTTTTCAGCAAGAAAAAGTTCATTTTTTAAAACTAAAAAAGTGAAAGAATTAACTTTCACTTTAATAATCTTGGATCTTATCGAACAATTTATTTTTTGATGAATTTTCTAGAGATCACGTTATTCCCACTGTAAATGTTGATGATATATTGTCCGGCAGAAAGGTTTCTAACATCGATGTCTGCAGAAGAAGTTTCCTTGACTTTTTTTCCACTCATATCGAAAATACGAACCGTCTGTAATTCTTTTACGTTTTGAATTTTAATAAAATCTGAAGTTGGATTTGGATAAATTGAAACCTCAGTCTTTTCAGAATCTGAAACTCCTAAAGCACTTTGTGTAACCTTCACATCATCAATTCCGATATAGAAAATATCTTCACATTCATAATGCCTGAAGACTAATTTCACCTCTTGTCCTTTGTACGCAGAAATGTCAACATTAACCACTTTCGCAGCTAAAAGGTAACCGGCATCTAAAGTTTCTTGAAAAACCGGCGTTTCCGAACCAGTAAATGTGGCTGTTGCAGGAATTACATAAACCGCATAATGCTCGTCGAACAATTCGTCGTCACCGGCTGCAACTTTAAAAGACAGTTCTAAATTTCCTGTTGTCGGTAGTGTAATTGCTGGACTTGTCAATGTATTGTCGGGCGTAAATGCTTCAAAATACCATGAAAAAGAAGCTGCGAAATATCCTTGAAACGAATCAACTTCGTTCAGTGCTGCATCTAAGAATTCCCACGTGTCAGCATCACCATCACGATCTCCAATGGTCCACGCAGCTCTTGCTGCCGGCGATTCAAAATCTTCCTGAAAAACAGTTGTTTGTCCGTAATAAAAAGCTCCTAATCCTAAGGTCGAAGCCAAAAGTAATTTTTTAATCATCATATAAGTTTGACACAAATATACAAATTGAAAATTATTTGATCAAATCATTCAAAATATCACTATAGTTTATCAAAAAAAAAGCGGACCTTATTAAGTCCGCTCTATTTTATTACTGATCTGCTTTTAGTTTAATTAAACATTAAATCTAAAGTTCATCATATCACCATCCTGTACGATATATTCTTTTCCTTCAACAGATAATTTTCCAGCTTCTTTTACTTTAGCTTCAGAGCCGAATTTTAAGAAATCTTCATATTTAATTACTTCTGCACGGATAAATCCTTTTTCGAAATCAGTATGAATAACGCCAGCAGCTTGTGGTGCAGTCCAACCGCGACCAATAGTCCAGGCCCGAACTTCTTTTACACCAGCCGTGAAGTAAGTCTGTAATTTCAATAAATCGTAGGCTTTTCTAATCAATCGGTTTACACCAGGTTCTGTTAAACCTAATTCATCCAAGAACATTTCGCGTTCTTCGAAAGTTTCTAATTCGTTGATATCAGCTTCGATCTGAGCGGCTAAAACAACAACTTCTGCGTTTTCTTTGGCAGCCATTTCTTCAATTTTGGCAATCCATTCATTTCCGTTTTTAATTGAATTTTCATCAACGTTACAAACGTAAAGAACTGGTTTGTTCGTTAACAACTGAACATCTGAAATGATTTCAGTAGAAAAATCATCCATTGGAAATTCACGCGCGTTGTTCCCTTCCTCCACAAATTTCTGTAAATTAAGAAGTGTTTCGTAAGTCATCACATCATCTTTTTTACCGGATTTAATGAATTTCTTCGCTTTCTCAACTGACTTTGCTAAGGTTTCAATATCTTTCAACTGAAGTTCAATATCGATAATTTCTTTATCTCTGATCGGATCTACGGTTCCCTCAACGTGAATAATATTTCCGTCTTCGAAACATCTTAAAACATGAATAATTGCTTCACATTCTCTAATATTTGCGAGGAATTTATTTCCTAAACCTTCTCCTTTACTGGCACCTTTTACCAAACCTGCAATATCTACGATCTCGACTACAGCTGGTAAAACTCTTTCCGGTTTTACTAATTTTTCCAATTCAAACAAACGCTCATCCGGCACAGAAACGGTTCCGATATTGGGTTCGATCGTACAGAATGGATAGTTGGCAGATTGCGCTTTGGCGTTGCTTAAACAGTTAAAAAGGGTTGACTTACCTACATTGGGTAAACCTACAATTCCACATTTCATATCTTTAGTTCAAAGTTTATAAATCAAGGTTTAAAGTCGTCCTTAAACCCATTAAATTCAGAGTTGGCAAAGATAAAGATTTTGAGTGAGTTATGGACTAAAAAAATCTGCCCTTTTTGAGAGCAGATTTTGAGTCTATATGTAAAAATCTTACGGATTTTCTGACGTCGCATTTCTAGCCAGTTCAGCATCGTCTGCCGATTTTCCGAGATCTTTATCTAAATTAAATAATGATTCATCTGTAGCCCGGTCTCCACCTGCGATTTTAAGTTTGTCGATAAGATCCATCGCTAAAGTCTCTTCTTCAATCTGTTCTTTAACAAACCACTGTAAGAAATTCCAGGTTGCCCAATCTTTTTCTTCAAAAGCCATCGTAACCAAATTGTATATTTTTTCTGTATTTTCAACCTCATGTTTAAATACAAGATTGAAACATTCTGTTAAGTTTTGAGGATCTTTATCTGCAGCTTTTAAAGAAGTTACGGTAGGTTTTCCGCCTCTGTTTAAAATATATTGCATGAATTTAATGGCGTGGTTTCTTTCTTCTAATGAATGACGTAACAAAAAATTTCCGATGCCGTCGTATCCTAAATCAGTTGCCCAAATTCCGTAAGATAAATAAGTGTGAGACTGAAATAATTCAACATTCATTTGTGTACTCAACGCTTGTTCAAGTGTTGACGAAAGTCTTTTAGTATCCATAATTAAAATTTTAATGATTGTATTTTAAAGAGCAAGAATAATTCCTTTGTGCCATTCTTCTGTTATTTTAAGGATTTTTTAACGAAAACCTCTTTATCAATTTATTTTCAGATGACTGTAATCCTCTTTTTCAGTCTAAATTTACAAATAATTATATTGATAATCAGGTCGATATAAAAAATTTAGCATTATCACTAAAAAAATAGTTGTACAGTAAAAATTAAATTCTACATTTGTATCACTAAATAAATAGTGATATGCAAGTTACTCAATTAACAAAATCGGAAGAACAGGTAATGCAATATCTGTGGGACTTAGAAAAAGCCTTCCTAAAAGATATTCTCGAATTATTTCCGGAACCTAAACCACACACCAATACCGTGTCTACGATTTTAAAAGTTTTAAAAGACAAAGATTTTGTCGATTATGAAGTTTTCGGCAGACAGCATAAGTATTTCCCTTTAGTCTCCAAAGAAAAATACAGCGGAAAATCGATGCAGAGTTTGGTGAAAAATTATTTCGAAGGATCTTATAAAAACGCGGTTTCTTTCCTGGTTGAGAAAAATGAAATGAGCGTTGAAGATCTTGAAATGCTCTTAAATGAACTTAAAAATAAAGACTGATGGAAACACTATTTTTCTATTTCGGGAAAGTTATTTTTACAAGTGGTGTAATGTTCCTGTACTACAAGTTGTTTCTTAAGGACAAGACCTTTCATCATTATAACCGCTTCTATTTGCTGGCTACGGTGCTGATCAGTTTATTGTTGCCTTTGCTGAAAGTAAGCTATTTTACACTTGAAGTAAATAGCGATATGTATTTACTAATTAACAGATTACAAAATGTTAGTTCAACTAATAATTTAAACAATGACTTCAATTATTTTAAAATTGGCGCTGTTCTTACTGGACTGGTTGCTGTCTTTTTTTTAGCAAAATTAATTTTCGGATTGGTTGAAATTCAGCTTTTAAAAAAGAAGTTTAGCAAAGAAAATTTCGAAGGAATTAGTTTCTATCAAACCGATCTGGCGGAAGCTCCTTTTTCCTTTTTCAAAAATTTATTCTGGAAAAATTCTATTGAGATTCAGTCAGATTTAGGTCGTCAAATTCTGAAACACGAAATGGTTCATATCGAACAGAAACATTCCTCGGACAAAATTTTCCTCGAAATCACCACTTCCCTATTTTGGTTTAATCCTTTCTTTTATTTGATCAAAAAAGAAATCCATTTAATACACGAATATCTGGCTGATAAAAAAGCCATCAAAAACTCGGACACGAAAGCATTTGCGCAGATGCTATTGGCAAGTCACTTTTCCGGAAAACAGTTACCTGCAACGAGTCCGTTTCTTAGTTCTAACCTCAAAAAAAGATTAACAATGCTTAAAAAATCAAAAACAAAATTCAGTTATGCGCGACGAATTCTAGCGTTGCCTTTATTATTTATTCTTTCATTTATCTATTTAATTAATGCGAAGAATAAGGAGATTACCAATACCAATCTCGAAATCGATAACGCGGTGTCTCAATTGAAATCGGATACCATTAAAACAAATAACAAAATCAATTCGATCACTCAGAACGATATTGCAGTCGGAACTGACGGAACAAAACTTCATCAAGATCATCCTGAACTTTTCATCGACAATGACACGATAATCAAGCATGACGTAAGTGAATCTCCTGAATTCAAAAAAAGAATTGCTGAAGCTGAAAAAAGAGCTGCAGAAGCTGACCGATTAGTTAATTCTCCAGCGTTTAAAAAAAGAATGAAGGATGCTGAGAAAAAAGCAGCAGAAGCTGACCGATTATTTAATTCTCCAGCGTTTAAAAAGAGAATTGAAGATGCTGAAAGAAAAGCAGCAGAAACAGACAGAATTGTCAATTCTCCAGAGTTCAAAAAGAGAATTGAAGAGGCTGAAAAGAAAGCCGCAGAAGCAGATCTATTATTTAATTCGCCAGCGTTTAAAAAGAGAATTGAAGAAGCTGAAAAGAAAGCCGCAGAAGCAGAAAAGTTGGTATACTCTATGAAGTTTAGTAGGGATATCAAGAGTACTGAAAAGAAAGCGACA
The DNA here is from genome assembly GCA_002415135.1 of Flavobacteriales bacterium UBA5040. Classification (GTDB taxonomy): domain Bacteria; phylum Bacteroidota; class Bacteroidia; order Flavobacteriales; family Weeksellaceae; genus Kaistella. Next base: position 238,817 of record DIBY01000018.1, read on the forward strand.
GAGGCTGACAGAAAATTAAAATACGCAGCATTCAACCGTAATATAGAGGGTGCTGAAATAATCGCAGTCGAACCGACGACTTACCAACCCAAATCAGGAATCCAGTTTAGTGATGACGTGGATATTTTCATCGATGAAAAACCTGGCACTAAAGAAGATATGCAAATATTGGATCCAAAGAAAATGGAATCTGTTCACGTTTATGAGAAAGAATTTAGTGGAAAAAAAAGAGGACAAATCTACATCAAGCTTAAAAAATAATTAAATTTAAAATTGCCAAAGAAATTAAACTTTGGCAATTTTCTTTATCTTAACAAAAAAATTTCATGAAAAAAGGTTTTCTATTTCTGCTGCTGATTTCTGTCTTTGCCAATGCACAGAATAAACGGTTTACGTATGAATACAGCTTTATTTTAGATTCTACCAACCAAGCTGATGTGCAGAAAGAGTTGATTGTTTTGGATGTAAATCCCAACGGTTCAAAATTTTACAGTTATGAACTTTTTAAATCGGATTCCATTCAATTGGTAGAAATAAAAAAGCAGGAAAATTCTGGTTCTGAAATCATCAACGTAAAGCAAAGTTATAAAGGAAAAATATTTTATACCATTGAAAAAAAATATCCTGGCTTTGAAATATATCAGCATACCGGTCTAGGAAATGACCGATATAAGGTTTTGGATGAAAGAAAATCCGTTTGGAAAATTTTGGCTGACAAGCAAAAACTTGGAGAGTTCGAGACCCAAAAAGCAGAGACCGAAATGTATGGAAGAAAATGGACCGCTTGGTTTACGACAGAAATTCCAATCCAAGATGGACCTTATAAATTTCATGGGCTGCCTGGATTGATCGTTAAAATTGAGGACGAGGCGAAATATCATTCTTTTGAATTAAAAGGAATTTCGAAATATGTCGAAAATAATAAGTTGCAGATTGATGATGAAAGGAATTTTGAAAAAGAAATTTTAATTGATCATCACAAGTACAAAAAATTGGCTTCAGAACTACGGAATGATCCTACAAAGGCATTACGCGAAATGCTTAACATGAGCGGTCCAAATGTAAAAATGATCAGTTCAGACGGCAATGAAGTAAAGCCTGCAGAAATTTTGAGAGAGCGTGAACTGAAAGCGAAAGAAGATCGTAAGAAAAATAATAATCCATTAGAACTTGATCTGTTGAAATAGCTTCAGTCCAAAACTGATTATTTTCATATTTATTCGAAGAGAAATTTCCTTAACTTTAATCTATTAAAAATTAAATATTTAAAGTCATGGAAAATCACAATCTTATCCACGAATTCCCTGAATTAGAAGTCAAAATAAATGAACTTAAATTAAAAGATGATGTTTTCAAAAAAATGTATGTGAACTATGAAGAAGTCAACGCGTTGATTCAGCACTACGAAGAAGGGGAACAAAATCACACAACCGATGAACACCTGACTGATTTAAGAAAGAGAAGAGTTCATTTAAAAGATGATTTATACTCTTATCTGCATCAAAATTAAAAAGATAAAGTTGATCAATTCAGTTTACAAGCGGCCTAACGGTCGCTTTTTTTGTGACAAAATTTTCTGCTTAAAAACTTACTTTTATAATGATTTATTTAAAAGAATAATTAAATTTACAGAAGCATCAATTTCAACAGTGAAAAAAGCGCTAGGAATTAGATTTACAAAAGATGGAAAAACCACCAATTCGGATTTTCGATGAAACTTTTATCAGTTCAAAAATTCAATTGGAAAAACTTTACCAACAGGATCGGCCTGCCATTCTATTTTTAAAGGAAGGACACGGAAAAATCAGTATTCAGATTAATGATATAGAGCTTAATCCGAATTCAGTAGTCCTTTCTGAATCCCGGTTCTTCTTCGAAATTCATTCTCTCAGCGACGATTTTGAAGGTCGGGTGATTGCTTACACCCAGGATTATATTGAAAATTAGGCCTGAAGCTGAACAAACTGAAAGTTTTTAAACATTTTAAATCGCACATTAATCAAACCGCTCATTTGCCCGACGCAGAATTTAAGGTACTTTGGTCCTATCTCGATTTGCTTGCGCAAATTTTAGATAATAAAACATCTTCCATGTATAACGATGATGTTTTGGAACATCTCTTTACGGCTTTTATTTATTCCGTCTCCGGTTCCCTATTAATGCAGGAAGAGCTGGATAGTAATAGCATGACGCGCCAGGAAGAGATCACTTTTGAGTTTATTAAAAATGTTTTCGAAAACTTTAAAGATGAAAAAGTGCTGCAATTTTATGCAGACAAACAGCAACTCACGATAAGGCATCTAAGTTCCGTAGTGAAAAGTGTGACCCAAAAAACCGCCAATCAAATCATTTCGGAGTTCGTGCTGAATGAGGCGAAAATTTTATTAAGTACCAGCAAAGAACCCGTTTATGAAATCGCAACAGTGCTGAAATTTTCTGACCCTTATTCATTTTCTCATTTCTTTAAAAAGCATGAAGGAATGAGCCCAATGCAATACAGGACCCAGTCAGATTAGTAAAATCCTACATTTAGACATTTTCTTAATCATTTTAATCATTGTATCGAAAGTTCACTTACTCTAATTTTGCATAAAAATAAGGACAGATGAATAAAAATATTAAAATAGCCAGTATTTTGATCGCTTTCTTTTGGACCGGAAATTCTCAGGCCCAAGAGGTGAGAGCATTGACGATCAAAGAAGCTACGACTTTGGCTTTGCAAAACCATCCTCAACTGGCGGTTTCTGCAAAAGCTATCGAAATTTCAAAACAAAATACCGAGGTTGCAAAACTTCAAAAACTTCCCTCGATTACGGCCTCGACCAGTCAGTTTTATTTAGGAAATTCTTTAATTATTGATAAAGATTTTTCTAATTCGATGACGGTACAATTGCCGCATTACGGCAGCACTTACGGACTGCAGGCGAGTCAACTCATTTTCAAAGGTGGTTTGGTTAAAAAATCAATCGAGATCACCGCTTTACAAGAACAACTTTCAGAATTGGATTATGAAAAAGATCAGCAAGACGTGAAGTTTCTGGTGATGTCAAATTACTTAGACATTTTTAAAATCATCAATCAGAATGCTGTTTATTTGAACAATAAAAATTTAGCAGAAGAACGACTGAAAAATGTTAAAAAATTCTATCAGCAAGGAATGATCACCAGAAATGAGATCATTCGTGGTGAATTGGGAATCATGAATATCGACCAAGGGATTTTGGTTTTAAATAACAACCGCAAAATTTTAAACTACAATTTAAATAACGCACTGGGATTACCAGAGAATACGGAAATCGTTCCAACAGAAAATATTGAAGGAGATCAAACGTTGCGTGACTTAAATTACTACCTCGATTTAGCGCACCAAAATAATCCGAATCAGAAATATGTAAAAAGAAACATTGAGATTGCGGATAAGAATATTGAAATTATTAACACAGACAAAATGCCGACTATCGCTGGCTTTGGCGGATATAGTTTAAACAAACCTTTAACAAGCAGTTCACCAGTTCTCGATATGTATTCTGGAGGTTTTCAAGCCGGAATTCAGGTGAGTTATAATATCGATAATCTTTTCAAAACGAAGGAAAAACTGCAGCTAGGACAATTGCAAAAAGAACAGGTGGAGAAAACCTATAACCTCGTGGAACAAAACATCAACATGCAGGTTAATGCCGCTTATATCGGCCATCAGAATGCGTTGGAAAATCTGGTTATTTTAAAAGAAGCCCAAACTTTAGCCAATGAAAACTATAAAATTACAGAAGCGAAATATTTGAATCAACTGGCAGTTCAGGCGGAAATAACCGATGCACAGAATCAGAAAATTCAGGCAGAATTAGATTATGTAAATGCAGAGATCGATTTGCTTTATCAATATTACAACTTGTTGAAAGCAACAGGAACTCTTTAAAAAAAACAGAACAATTAAGAAATAAGAAAATGGAAAATAAGGAAAATAACCCATAGATAGAAAACACTGACGCAGAAGCGCAGAAACCAACTGCTCCAACTAAAGTAGCAAACCCTAAAACTGAGAAAAAAGTCAGTAAAAACAAATCTAATAAATTAAGAAATACCATCGCAAACATCGTGGTTTTTGCAGTCGTGGTTTTCGGATTTTACTGGCTGATCAAAGAATATTTCAATGTTGGGAAAAACGATTATACAGAATCTGCACAGGTTCAGGAATTTATAAATCCGATCAACTCCCGCGTTTCCGCCTATATTTTAGAAATTAAATTTAATGAACATCAGGCGGTAAAAAAAGGAGATACTTTGGTTGTTTTAGATGGACGGGAAATCGAAACGCAATTGGCTCAAGCTGAAGCGGCTTATCAAAATACTTTAGCACAAAGACAAGCGACCAATTCTTCCATTAACACGGTTTCCAGTAATGTGTCCGTTTTGGAAAGTAACATTGCCGGACAAAAAGCGAGATTGTGGAATGCCGAGCAAAACTTAAAAAGATATCAAAACTTATTAAAAGCAGAAGCCGTAACCAGACAACAGTATGATCAGGTAAAAACGGAATATGATGCGACCAGAGCTTCTTATCAAACTTTATTGAATCAAAAAAACTCTGCCAATCTCTCTACCTCAGAAGTGAGAAGCAAAATAGGAATTAATGATGCTGAAATTAAAAGAGCCAAAGCAGCGCTCGACATGGCCAGAATTAATTTATCATACACCGTAATTACCGCACCTTATGATGGAATTATGGGCAGAAGAATGATTTCTGAGGGCCAACTTATTCAGGGTGGACAACAAGTTGGAACCATCGTTTTGGATGGTGAAAAATGGGTGACTGCCAATTTCCTGGAAAGTCAAATGCCTGCAATCGCAATCGGTAAAAAGATCATGATGAAAGCAGATGCTTTAGGCGGACAAGAATTTGAAGGAACGGTAACTGCAATTTCTGCAGCGACTGGAGCGCAATACTCCAACGTGGCGACCGACAACTCTACCGGTAATTTTGTGAAAGTTCAACAAAGAATTCCGGTACGAATAGAATTCACCAACAATAATAAAAAAGAAGACATCGCCAAATTACGTGCAGGAATGAACATGGATGTGACCGTTAATAAAGATAGCTCCCAATCGAAATAACCAGTAGGGTTATTATGAAAAAAAATTACAATGTATAATCAAGGTTTATTTAGAGATTGGGTTCCCAAACTTGTTCAGCTTTTACTCATACTTATATTCACCATCGTCATTGTTCCCGTAAACGGAGTTTATGTTGGTAACGTATCTTATATGGTTGGAAGCACAGGAATCCAGACAGAATATTTCGTATGGGCCAACTATGCCGGCGTGATCGGAATGGGAGCTGCAATGCCGATCATTTTGCGGATGAAATTCCGGTTCAAGATCCGCGACAAAGTAACGTTTATCTTTATTCTGATCGGTATTTTGAGTTATGTAAATGGAACGACCGATCGTCCTTATTTAATGGTCGCCAACTCATTGATCATCGGATATTTAAAAATGATCATTTTGCTGGAGTTTATTATTCCGATCATGATGATGATCGCACCAGAAGGAAACAGAGGGAAGTTTTATTCTGTTTTTTATCCGTTCTCCATTATCACTTCGCAGATCGCAGGATATGTTTTAACAATGTTAGCCTATAATCATAACTGGGAATACGTTCATATGGTTGCCGCTGCGATCTGTTTAGGACTGGCATTAATTGCCTGGATCTTTATGCACGATAAATATTTCGGCTTCAAAATGCCACTGCATTACATCGACTGGATAAGTATTTTGATTTTTGTAGCCATGTTCATGTTTGGCGCCTATGTGCTCGCCTTTGGAAAGCAACAGGACTGGATCCACTCCCCTTCTATTGTTAATGCAACCATTGCGTCATTTGTAAGCCTCATCGTTTTGGTAATCAGACAGTATACTTTAAAACGACCGTATCTTTCCTTTAAAATTTTTAGAAGGAATAATGTGATCCATGGTTTGATCATGCTATTGTTTACAGGAATGTTTTTAGCCACCGGTTCCATTCAGAGCATTTTTACCGTAGGAATATCAGGATACGATCCAGTAGTGAATGCCAGCTTAAATTTATTAATGATTCCGGGAATCGTGGCAGCAGGAGTTTATATGGCGTACTGGTTTCGACAGGGACGCGGTTTGAAGATGTTTATATTTCTTGGTTTCGCAGCCATGTTGGCTTATTCGATGATCATGTACTTTTCAATGACGTTCGAATTCAATTTTGAAAGATGGATCCTTCCGATGTTTCTCAAAGGTTTCGGAATGGGCGCCCTGTTTATTGCCGTTTGGTATTACACGCTGGATAAACTGGATATGAATCAGATGATGGCAGGAGCAGGATTGGTACTGGTTTGGAGAACCTTTTTTTCTGTTGATATATTTTCAGCGCTCTTTTCCTGGCTACAGTATCAGTTTCAGATAGAGTCTATAGGAAATCTGGCCATTTATATGGATGGAAATTCGATCAGTTATAATCAGGTGATGGGAAATATGAAAGCCATTCAGCTCAATGCAATATTGGCGGCGAATAAAAGACTGCTTGGTTATGTCTGCATTGCCGGCGTCGGTGTTTTAATGTATATCCTCGCCTACCATTTCGGCGTTGACCGTCATCACACCTTCCGTTTGATGAAGCTTACGGTAGATAAAAGAAAACATAATACTCATATGAGAAGAAGAAAACAGCTTCAACAAATTGAAGATGCTGCAGGTGCAGTCATCTAGAAAGATCCTTATTTTTCTGTTTTTAAAGAAAGTCCAGTTGATCAATTAATCGCTGGACTTTCGTTTTTAATGTAAAACTGTATTTGAAATATTACTTTTAATAAATAATAAAAATCTTTTTTAGAGAAAACCAGCAGCTCTATCACATGCTATAATTTTTTTAAAAATAAAGTTCTGATTACGCAGGACTTTCCTCTTCTAAAATTATTTTAAATGGTCGTAATTCTACCAAAAACTATTTAAAATTCAACTTTCTATAAATTTTAACATAAAATTTTATTAAATTAAACAACTTATAAAAGAATTTGACGAAAAAAGATTACTTTTGCACCGTCAAAAAACGAATATGCAAAACATTAGAAATATCGCAATTATTGCGCACGTTGACCACGGTAAGACTACTTTGGTTGATAAAATCATCCACGCAACCACTGTTTCCCGTGAAAATCAGGCAGAGACAGGTGACTTAATCATGGACAACAATGACTTGGAGCGTGAGAGAGGAATTACCATTTTATCGAAAAATATTTCGGTAATGTACAAAGGCACCAAAATTAATGTAATTGATACGCCTGGTCACGCCGATTTCGGTGGAGAAGTAGAGAGAGTTTTGAAGATGGCTGACGGAGTTTTACTTTTAGTAGATGCTTTTGAAGGACCAATGCCTCAGACTCGTTTTGTATTGCACAAAGCATTAGAATTAGGTTTAAAGCCAATTGTGGTTATTAATAAAGTAGATAAACCAAACTGTCGTCCTGATGAAGTTCATGACAAGGTTTTCGATTTATTCTTCAACTTAGAAGCAACTGAAGAGCAATTGGATTTCCCAACGTTCTACGGTTCATCCAAACAAGGTTGGTTCAACACCAGCTTAACTCCTGCTGATGATATTACTCCATTATTAGATGGTATTATTCAGTATGTTCCAGAACCGGAAACTTTCGAAGGAAGCTTGCAAATGCAGATTACTTCATTAGATTTCTCTTCTTTCTTAGGTAGAATTGCTATCGGAAAAATCAGAAGAAATTCTATTAAAGAAGGTCAAACAATTGGTTTAGCTCAGGAAGACGGTAAAATCATCAGAGGAAAAGTAAAAGAACTTTACGTTTTCGAAGGTCTAGGAAAGAAAAAAGTTCAGGAAGTACAAGCCGGAGATATCTGTGCAATTGTAGGTTTTGATAAATTCCAGATTGGAGATTCATTCGTTGATCTTGAAAATCCAGAACCATTGCCAAGAACTGCAATCGATGAGCCGACTTTGAACATGACGTTCTCGATTAACAACTCTCCTTTCTTCGGAAAAGATGGTAAATATGTAACTTCAAATCACCTGAAAGAAAGGTTGTACAAGGAGTTAGAGAAAAACTTAGCTCTAAAAGTTGAACCTACTGAAGATGCCAACACTTTCTTGGTATTCGGTAGAGGTATTCTTCACCTTTCTGTTTTGATCGAAACGATGAGAAGAGAAGGTTATGAAATGACGATTGGTCAACCACAGGTAATCATCAAAGAAATTGATGGTGTGAAATGCGAGCCTTATGAATCAATGGTTGTTGATGTACCAGACGAATTCGCTTCTAAAGTAATTGACTTAGCGACTCAAAGAAAAGGTGATCTGCATATCATGGAAACGAAAGGTGAAATGCAACACATGGAATTCGAAATTCCTTCAAGAGGATTGATCGGATTGCGTTCTCAAATGTTGACAGCAACTGCAGGTGAAGCAATTATGGCCCACCGTTTCAGCGAATACAAACCTTACAAAGGTGCTATTCCAGGTAGATTAGTTGGTGTTTTGATTAGTAAAACTCAAGGTCCAGCAACTGAATATTCAATTGCAAAATTACAAGATAGAGGTAAGTTCTTTGTTGATCCGGGTGAAGAAATCTATGAAGGGATGATCATCGGTGAGCAAAACAAACCGGTTGATATGGTTGTTAATATTGTGGAAGCAAAACAGTTGAACAATATGCGTGCTTCTGGAAAAGATAAAGATGGTAACATTGCTCCAAAACAATTATTCTCTCTGGAAGAATGTATGGAATATATCCAAAGTGATGAGGCGATCGAGGTAACTCCAAACTTCATCAGAATGCGTAAGAAAGTACTTTCAGAAAACGAAAGAAAACGTATTGAAAGAGGTGCAAAAGGGTAAACCTTCAAAACCATTCTAAATATATTGGCATTTGCCAAATTGATAAAAGAGTTCCAAATTTATTTGGGACTCTTTTTTTGCTTATTTTTATTAGATTAGCTAAAAAGTAGGTAAGAATACAAATAATGAAAACCAGAAAATTTTATTTTTTAATATTAGTGATTGCAACGTTTGTAATTATCATTTCTTGTAATGCAAAAACAAAAATTGAAAATGGAGAATATTATGAAAAAATTGATGGTATATATTTAAATTATATCGTGAAAGGAAACGGTCCTTTCATGTTTGTTGGACATCCAAACTCAGGGAAAATTGGATATGAAATGACTTTAAAACCATTAGAAGAAAAGTTCACCATGGTTTATTATGACCCTCGTGGAACCGGTAAATCGGAAGCTCCTCAAAAACTGGAGGATTATAATCCTGATCACTTATCACAAGAAATTGACTTGTTAAGAAAAAAAGTGGGTGCTGATAAAATCTGGATCTTTGGCCATTCTGATCAAAGTGCCGTTGCTTTGCAATACGCTGTTGAACATCCTGAACATGTTTCAGGTTTAATTTTAACGGGGACAAGTTTTATTGGTGATTTGGACGAAACGCTTCAACGTAAAAGAGATTCAGAAAATAAGCGAATCAAAGAATCTGCCTGGTTTTCACACGTGGTAGAAGATTGGGAATACATGTACGTAAATAAAACAAGCACTGATAAAAGCGGAAAAGATTTAGCTGATTCACCAATAAAATGGTGGGCTTATGATGAAGAGAGTTCCCAAAAAGTAATACCAATCGTAAAGGTAATTTCCGAGGCAGGCAGAAGAAAACCTATTGCTGGAAAACACTTTGTTGAAATGCCATATCAACGACAGAAATATTTAGAAATTCAGAAAAAGTTCAAAAATTTGAAAGTAAGAACGCTTATCATTAATGGAAAATTTGATACGAATAATGCACCAGAATTTGCAGAAGAACTGAATAGAAATTTACTGAATTCGAAATTAGTTTTACTTGATAAGTCTGGTCATTTTCCGTGGATCGAACAACCAGAAAAGGCTTTTGACGCAATTTTCAAATGGTTAGCCGAATAATTGTTAAAAATTATTTTGATCTTCATTGTTAGAAGGTTAAATCACAACCGACAAAACAATATTTAAACTCTACGATCATTAGTTTTTTTTAAGATTTTCATGAACTGATAAATGTGATAGAACGTTATAAGAATTTTTCTTTATACTTTGTAGAATAAATATAAAAAGTTCCTGAATCGGGAACTTTTATATATATTTGTATTCTAAATGAAAAGAATAATTGCAAAGCGAACTTTAAAAGAGTTTTGGGAAAAATATCCTGATGCAGAACAATATCTGAAAACTTGGTTCGATATAGCAAAAACAAATTCGTGGAAATCACCGAATGATGTTAAACAAAACTTCGCCAATGCCAGCATTCTAAAAAACAGCCGCGTCGTTTTTAATATCAAAGGAAATTCATATCGAATGGTAGTGAAATTTAACTATGAAAGAGAATGGGCATTCATTAGATTCATTGGCACCCATTCCGAATATGATAAAATTGACGCTAACGAAATTTAATTTAACACCATGAGAATAAGACCGATAAAAACAGAACAACAATATTTTCAAGCATTAGAAAAATTAGAAGAAATTTTTGATGCCAAAGAAAATACGCCTGAAGGAGATGAGGCAGAAATTTTATCTTTACTCATTGATACTTTCGAGAATGAACACTACCAGATCGAAGCACCTGATCCTATTGAAGCCATCAGAATCAGAATGGAGGAAATGGATTTAAAACAGAAAGATATGGTAGAAATTATTGGCTCGAAAAGCAAGACATCAGAAGTTTTGAACCGGAAAAAAAGATTGACTCTTGACATGATTAGGAATTTACAGGAAAAACTCAACCTATCTGCTTCTGTTCTAATTACAAAATATCCAATTAATAATTAGTTAAAAAGTATTTTCAATAACTGGAGATATTGGTGAAAAACTTTAAAGTCAATCTACTTTAAAGTTTTTTGTTTTTAAATCCAAACCATTAATTACATTGCTTTTTATATATTTGCGATCAGCGTTTTTCAACTTATTAAATTGAGTTTATTAATCATAACGAAACAATTTTTATTAAAGCAATCCGTTTTTTATTTTCCCTTTAAAATTCATTTATGAAATACTCTTTTGCAAAAGCAGCTACTCTATTATTTTTAATTCTTTCGCTTTTCATCACTTCTTGCGCCACTAAAAAACCGGTCGCTAAAAACACCAAAAAACCAGTTGTTACGACCAAACCTGCTCCACCGAAAACCATCGTTCAAAAACCAGAAGCAAAATTGAATTTGCCAGAAGTTGATCGTGAATTTCGGGCCGCCTGGATTGCAACGGTGGCAAATATCAACTGGCCAACAAAAAATAATTTGACAACTCAACAACAAAAGGACGAGGCTATTAAAATTTTAGATCTTTTGCAAGATGCCAATTTCAATGCGGTGATTTTTCAGGCGAGACCATCTGCAGATGCGATGTATAAAAGTGATTTAGAACCCTGGTCTTATTTCCTGACTGGCGCGATAGGCAAAGCTCCTACCCCATTTTACGATCCGTTAGAATTCTGGATTACAGAAGCTCACGCACGGGGAATGGAATTGCATGTTTGGTTGAATCCATACCGTGCTCATCATACCACTGGCGGCCCAATTACGAGTGAATCTATAGTGAAGAAAATGCCAGAGCAAATCATAAAACTGCGCAACGGAATGTATTGGATGGATCCATCAGATGAGAAAACTCAGGATCACACCTCAGCAGTCATCAAGGATTTAGTGAAGCGTTACGATATCGATGCGATTCACATTGATGATTATTTTTATCCGTACCGGGAATACAATGGTGGCAAAGATTTCCCAGATAACAGAACGTGGAACGATTATCAAAAACGTGGCGGCAACTTATCGCGCGCCGATTTTAGAAGAGCGAACGTCAACAAATTTATCAAAAGGATTCACGATGAAATTAAAGCCGAAAAAAGTTATGTGAAATTCGGAATCAGCCCTTTTGGAATTTGGAAACCTGGTTTTCCGGAAGGAATTAAAGGAACATCGCAATATGATGAATTATATGCCGATGCTAAATTATGGCTGAACCAAGGGTGGCTGGATTACTTTTCACCTCAGCTTTACTGGAAAAATGATGGACCTCAAAGTTTTACTTCTCTGCTAAAATGGTGGGAAAGCGAAAACTCAGAGAAACGCCATCTTTGGCCAGGACTTAATACAATCGGATTAAGAGATGTAGCTGACCGACCGACCGAAATTGTAAATCAAATTAATTCTACACGTGCGATTCTGAAAAATGGTGCCGGAGAAATTCATTATAGCGTCGATGGTTTGTCGAAAAGTCCTGCCATGTTGAATGCAGTAAAGAATGCTTATAAAACAAAAGCCTTAATTCCAAAATCTCCCTGGATCAAAACGGTTGCCTTAGAAAAACCGATTCTTTTTGTTGAAACGCTCAATAATTCGGTTCATGCAAAATGGAATACACTGGATAATCAAAATGTCTTTCAGTGGATCCGATATGTAAAATACGGAGAGAATTGGGAAAATGAAATTTTAGAAAAAGACATTATTTCTGAGAATTTGCCGATGACAAAGAATGGTAAAAAACTCAATACCGTCGCTATAAAATCAGTAGATCGGTTGGGGAATGAAAGTGAATATGAGGCGAAGAAATTTTAGATTTTTCATAAAAACTGCCGTATTAGGAGATTCAGTTTTAAATAATTAAATGCCTAAAAAGTATTTAGATTCGTTCAAAATGGCGGCTTCAAAAAAGACGATCCTCTGCTGTTTTTTTCCAACATAATCTAGAAACTAATTCGAAAAAAATTAGCGAACTTATTATTTATCATTAAATTTTACTTGTTAATTATACCTTTGCTTAAAAGTAATTACGTCGATTAATTTTTAAATTATGTACCGAAAAAAATGGGATCACTTATTTATATCTTTTGAGTAAACTAAACGAATATAAACCCTCACTTCCGATAAATCTGGTGATGTCACCAATAGTGTATTAACATGGGAAAACGGCTATGGATAATCCTGCCTTAGTGTCAAACAACTATAGCATAAGCCCTTACAACGAATCGGCTTCCCACCAAAATACTTTGGCCGGACTGTTCGTTTTTCGATAGCCTATAAATTTAAGGAAAGTAATCCGAAAGCCTCACGGACTTAGATTGCGCACCAGTTCGGTTATGAAGATATCTGCAACTTATACAGGATTTCCATCATTTCACGGGTGTCACTCCAAGCGAAAAACGCTCGAAAATTCGGTGCGATTCAATTCTAAAGTTCCATAAATTTTATTTTTAAATAGTATCAGGAAACTAAAAAATCTTGTACTTGATTCTTCATCAGGTTACTTCTCCTTTTACAATTCCAATTTTTATTAAATGATGTCGCATTTGTACTATGTTACAATAGTAATATGAAACGATATTTGGATAAATAATTTTTGAAGTTCAATCCTGCGCTTTTTCGTTTTCAACTTATTCCCACTAAAATTCCGCACTTAAAACTACCTTTTCTAATCTTCTTAAAATAAATTTAAACCCATAAAAAATGTTAATATGGAAACACAAAATCACAGAGCAGAAAAGACAATAAGTATCCCTCGCGAAAAATTCTTGTCAATGATCGGTCAGCTCCAGAGTAACTTTTTGAGTATGGTAGCACTGAACCCTCAACCGATTCCACCAGAATCAGTTTTCATTTCCAGGTTGGCTTTCCAGGCAATGGAGAGATTATTGACAATGCAGGAAACGGCTGATTTAATGAATAAAAGCAATGGAAATAAAGGTCAAATAATCATAGGAGACCACATGGCAGAATTGATAGATGATCTGTGTGGGAATGAGCCACGGCATATTTTTATAAAAAAGCGGAGAAATCCTTATGGCGATCCAGTCCCTCATCCAGATTGGAATGACAAATTCTCAGGTTTAGAATTGGTAACCATTGGAGTAATGTTTGAAAAAATGGCTGGAAATTTAAAAGGTACAGAATTACAGCAGCAGGTGATAAATGCAGGGGCAAAAGTAATCGAAACTGGAATTTCCAGATTGTAAGATTAGCCATTTTCAACATAGAACTTTAAATAGGTAAATCGTTTTAAACATTTATGAACGCTGAATATTCTTCTCCGATATTCATACAAATTATTCAGACTTTAAGATTTAAAGGAATTTCGATTGGAATTCCTTTTTTTATATGAATGGAGGATGCGATTTATTTATCCATCTCTATTTAAAAAAAAAAAATTTATACGAAATAGTTAAAAAGCGTAACTTTAAGTTCCGTAAAGATCCTTCGCGTAAAAACAATTTACCAACCTCAGGAATTGTTCTAGCGGGAGATTTAGGAGGAACCAAAACCGAACTCGCTCTTTTCGAAATTAAAAACGGAAAGCTCGTTTCGATTAAACATCAACGGTTCGCGACGGGCGATCACGATACTTTTGTTAAAGCAATTCGTGAGTTTCACGGTGATGAAATATCGAAGATTGATGCTGCTTGTTTGGGCGTAGCTGGTGTGGTCGCTGGTGACAAAGTTCGCGGTGTCAACTTTGCCTGGGAAATCGATGCTAAGAAATTAGAATCAGATTTAAATATCAAGCGCGTATTGCTGATTAATGATCTTCAAGCCAATGCGTACGGATTGTCTGCACTAAAATATTCAGATTTTAAAACTTTAACTAAAGGCGAGAATGTCACAGGAAATGCTGCAATCATTTCACCAGGAACAGGTCTTGGCGAAGCCGGTATATATTGGGACGGATCGCACTATCATCCATTTGCGACAGAAGGTGGACATTGTAGTTTTAGTCCAAGCGATGAACTGGATATGGAACTGTGGAACTATTTAAATAAAGAATTCGGACATGTGAGTTGGGAAAGAGTTGTTTCGGGACAGGGAATTTATAATATTTACCAGTTTTTGAGAACATATCGAAAAGCAAAAGAACCCAAGTGGCTCACCGGCCAATTTCAAACTGAAGATCCAGCCATCGCAATTTCAACCGCAGCTTTGCAAAATAAAGATGCGGTATGCGTTGAGACTTTACAACTATTTGTGAAATATCTGGCCGTAGAATCAGCGCAACTTGCTTTAAAAACAATAGCATCTGGTGGGGTTTTTATCGGTGGCGGGATTGCTCCAAAAATTATTGACTTTATTGATAAAAAAGAATTCTATAAAAACTTCATCAATGTTGGCCGCCTAGAGCATTTGCTGAAAACAATTCCAGTAAGAATCGTTCTGAATGATAAAACAGCATTAATGGGTGCGGCGTATTATGCAGCGATGGGAATCATGAAATAGGTTGATTAGATTTAAATAAATAACTCCTATATACGAGCCGCAGCAGCGCGATCTAAAAACCACTGAACTTTCTTTTCATCCTTCGAAATCAAACGGGCAGGATATTTCTTTGCTGTCCCAACCTGATCCCGCAAAACGTGAAATACAGCTTCTGCCTTCCCTTCTCCAAAAACTAAAAATGCAATATATCTTGATTGATTAATCAATGATGCCGTCATTGTAATTCTATACATATCTACTTCTTTCACAAAAACAGATTTAACGGTTGGCTCGGTTTCATCTAAAACTGAAGTATTAGGAAAAAGAGAAGCTGTATGTGAATTGTCGCCAAGCCCTAAAAGATTAAAATCGAATTCAATAGGTTGATGCTGAAAATGAGATTCTATAGAATGTTGGTATTTTTCGGCAGCCTCTTCTGGAGTTCCTGTAGTATCAACATTAAAAATGTGCGATTTTGTAATCTTTAGCGGATCAAATAAAACCTCTTTTACCATTAATGAATTTCTTTGTGAATCATATTCAGGAACGAACCGTTCATCACCAAAGAAGAAGTAGGTTTTATTCCAGGCAATTTTATTGTGGTATTCCTTTGAAGCCAGGAGTTCATATAATTTACGCGGAGAACCTCCACCCGAAAGCACCAAATTAAACTGCCCGCGTTTTTTAATCGCCAGTTCTGAAGCATGACAAATGGCTTGTGCCAATGCATTGATCACTTCATCTACAGTATTATAAATATTTAATTCCATTATTTTTGTTATTTATTATCGGGCAAATTAAACCAGTGATAACCATCTTTTGCTATGAGCGCTTCGGCATTTTCAGGACCCCACGAATCAGCTGAATAATTCGGGAAATTCTGTTCTTTGTTCTTTTCCCAATAATTTAGAATCGGCATGATCAATTCCCAGGCGGTTTCTACCTGATCGGCACGCATAAACAAAGTTTGATCGCCGGTGATCGCATCTAATAAAAGCGTTTCATAAGCTTCGGGCGAATCGGTCTTTTTATTTCCAGCATAATCAAACACAACATCTACGGTATTTAGATTCATTTCTAATCCCGGAACTTTACTTTGCAATTGAAAACGGATCGCCATATCAGGCTGAATACTGATGACCAATCGGTTTTGCTTCGGCGGGGCGGCATCTTCAGAGACGAATATATTGTGCGGAATTTCTTTAAACTGAATTGTTATGATCGAAGCTGATTTAAACAATCGCTTGCCAGTTCTTAAATAAAATGGTACTCCTTGCCAGCGCCAGTTATCAATGTGGAGTTTCATCGCAGCATACGTTTCTGTATTCGAATTATCTTTTACATTTTCTTCCTCCCGATAACCTAAAACTTCTTTGCCTTCAATCCACCCTGAACTGTACTGACCCCGTGCGGACATACTTTCAACTTTTCCAGTTTCGATTTTTCGCATGGCTTTTAGGACATCTACTTTTCTATCTCTAACTTCATCAGCATTAAAGTTGGTTGGCGGTTCCATCGCAATGATGCAAAGCAACTGTAACAAATGGTTTTGAATCATATCGCGCAAAATTCCAGCATTATCAAAATAATTTCCACGACTTCCAATTCCGATTTGTTCTGTCACCGAAATCTGGACATTCTCTACATGATTCCGATTCCAAAGAGGTTCCATAATCGAATTCGCAAATCGGAACGCCATAATATTCTGAACGACTTCTTTTCCTAAATAATGATCAATGCGATAAATTTGTTTTTCATCAAAAATACCGAGCAATCTTTTATTCAGAGCTTTCGCCGAATCGAGATCTGTACCGAAAGGTTTTTCAATAATAATTCGCGTAGTTGCCGGATCATTCTCAATTTTTGATTTCGATATATTTTCGGCAATGGTGCAGAAAAAACGCGGTGCCACGGCACAATAATAAATAATCGATGGTGTTTTTTGCCATTGTTTTTTATATTTTTCAATCAACTTTCCAAATGGTTTAAAGGTGGCAGCCTGCGTAAGATCGGCATCCTGAAAAGTGATGTGTGACGCAAATTTCTCCCACTCTTCTTTTTTGGCCTTACCATTTCTTGAAAACTGGTTGATGGCGTCGAGTAAATCACTGATGTATTTTTCATCACTCGTTTTGGTCGATGAGGTTCCGATTATTGCAAATTCAGTAGGCAACCAATTGGCCAGAAAAAGATTGTAAAGAGCAGGCATGATTTTCCGTCTGGTGAGATCGCCTGTTCCACCGAAAATTATGAAAATGGTAGGTTCTGATTTTTTATTTGATGTTTTGATCATGTTTATAAATTTTGAGAAGCTTAGAGTTGATGAATTAAACGATTCTTAAACAATGGGCTCTTCCCACTCTGTATGGAATACGCCTTCTTTGCCTTTAAGTTCGTAGGTATGGGAACCGAAAAAGTCACGTTGTGCCTGAATCAAATTTGCCGGCATTTCTTCATTTCGAACATTATCAAAATAACTTAAAGCTACCGCGTAAGTCGGAACTGAAATTCCTTGCAACGCAGCATCTGAAACAACAGTTCGAATTCCAGCAAGACTTTCTTTGAGACTTTCTTTAATGGAACTATCCAGAAATAAATGTTTCAAATCTGAATTTTTTTGATAAGCTGCATAAATATCTTCCAAAAATGCTGAACGGATAATACAACCACCTCGCCAGATTTTTGCAATGGTAGCAAGATTCAGATCATATTTAAATTCTTGATTCGCCTGATTCAATAAATGCATTCCCTGCGAATAAGCTGAAATCATTGAAAAGTAAAAAGCCTGTTCTAATTTTACGATATATTCCATTTTATCTTTCGAATCGTATTTCTTAGAATCATGATATAATTTTGAAGCTTCTGTACGGAGTTCTTTAAACTTAGAAAGATCTCGCATAGAAACGGCAATATCGATCATCGGTACGGGAACAGTCAAATCCATAGCTGCTTGAGAGGTCCATTTTCCGGTTCCTTTTGCTTTTGCTTCATCTTTAATATCATTCAACAAAAGATGGTCTGTGCCCTTATTTTTATAGGCAAAAATATCACGAGTAATTTCGATGAGATAGGATTGTAATCTTCCTTCATTCCAATTTTTAAAGACGTCATGAATTTCGTTATCCTCCATTTGAAGTCCTTTTTTCATGACTTCATAGGTTTCAGAAATCAGTTGCATTAAAGCATACTCGATACCGTTGTGAACCATTTTTACAAAATGGCCGGCAGAGCGTTCTCCCATATAAGCAACAGTTGGCTCGCCATTTACGTGTGCCGCAATTTTTACTAAAATTGGCTTTATGGCTTCATAAGCTTCTTTGTCTCCACCCGGCATCATACTCGGTCCTTTTCGTGCGCCTTCTTCGCCACCAGAAACGCCCATTCCAACAAAATGATATCCTTTTTGCTCCAGATCAACAAAGCGTCTTTCCGTATCTGTAAAATGTGAATTTCCACCGTCGATAATAATATCTCCTTGCTCCAAAACTTCCAGTAATTCTTCAATGACGGAATCAACAATTTTACCAGCCGGAACCAACATCATCACTGTTTTGGGACTTTTTAAATTATTGACGAATTCCTTTAAATTTGAATAGGCATGAATATTTTCATTGGATAAATTATTGACAGTATCTACTTTTTTAGAATCAATATCGTAGCCAGAGCATTGGTATCCGTGATCGGCAATATTTTGTAAAAGGTTAGAACCCATTGTTCCGAGTCCAATCATCCCAAAGGAGCTTTGATTTGTATTTTCTTTGTTCATAGTATTATTTTCGTATAAAATGTTCGAGAATATTTTTAGTGGTTTCAAAATTTTGATGCAGCATACTGTTCATTCCGAGTTTCTTTGCGGCGTTAACCAGCATCGGTCGATCGTCAAAATAAATGCATTCATCAGGTTTTACCTGCGTAATTTCTAAAGCGGTCTTAAAAATTCTTGGATCGGGTTTACGATATCCAACATAACAGGAAGAGAAAAATCCATCAAATAATTCATGTAAATTAAAAGTCTGGATTCGATAATTATTAAGCTCTTCATTTTCATTGCTAATGGCAAATACCGGTAAATCTATTTTTCTTTTCCAACTTTTAAGCCAAGATAACATGTGCGGTAACTCTAACGATTGAGAATACATAAAATCTTTGAACTGATATTTTGTAAAATCCCGTGGTTTGTCAAAGACAACGGTATCCAAATATTCATCCAGAGAAATACTGCCAATCTCAAAAACATTGTAGATGAAATTGTGCAGAATATTCATTTCCGTATAATCAAAACCAAAAACTTCAGCAGCCTTTTCACGGGAATCGTGATCCCAACCATTTGTCAGCATTACGCCACCAATATCCATGAAAACCACTTTAATTTTAGATATCTCAAAATCAATCATTTAATCAAAATTTACGTTTTTGGTCATCAATACTTTTGAGCAGTTTCTCGTAAGCAACGTTGAATTTCTCTATTCCTTCGTCTTCAAGTTTTTGGGTGATCTTATCAATATCAATCCCGATTTTTTCCAGCTCAGACATTGCTTTATTGGTGTCAGGTATATCTTGAGTCAACGTTTCTGCGACTTTTCCATGATCCCGAAATGCATCGATTGTTTCCATGGGCAGAGTATTGATGGTATCTTTTCCGATCAACGTTTCTACATACAGAACATCGCTAAAGGAAGGATCTTTGGTTCCCGTACTTGCCCAAAGAACACGTTGTCGCTGTGCTCCATTCTCTTCCAGCTTTTTAAAACGGTCACTTGAGATCATTTCAAGATAAATTTGATATGCTTTTTTCGCAGAAGCAATCGCTATTTTTCCAACCAGTTGATCCGCGCCTTTTTCCTTCAACATTGGATCGATCATGACATCAATTCTACTTAAAAAGAAACTCGCCACCGATGAAACTTCTTTAATCGAATGACCTTCTGCAAGGCGATCTTCCAGTCCACCCATGAAAGCTTCCGTAATTTCCCGATAGCGTGGAAGCCCGAACAACAGCGTCACATTAATATTAATTCCTTCCCGCAAACATTCACGAATGGCGACTAAACCTTCTTTGGTTCCGGGAATTTTTATCATTAAGTTTTTCCGGTCTACTCTTTTCCAAAGTTCACGCGCCTGCTCGATGGTTGCGTCGGTATCGCGCGCCAAATAAGGTGAGACTTCTAAACTCACAAAACCATCGGTGCCATTGGTTTGATCGTGAACAGGTTTGAATAAATCAGCAGCGCGTTGAATATCAGCAATGGCTAAATCAAAAAATATGGCGGGATTATTATCTTCTTTTTGAGAGAGTTTTACAATACCCTGATCGTAGTCAGAACTGCCACTGATGGCTTTTTCAAAAATGGAAGGATTGGAAGTAAGGCCACGCAAATCATCATGGTCAATAAGGTCCTGTAGCTTGCCAGAGTTCATAATTTCGCGATCGAGTAAATCGAGCCATATACTCTGATCCATTTTTCGTATTTGATTTAAAGGATTCATTTTATTTATTTTAAAAGTTAATTCCTAGAAAAGCATCTCAAAAAGTGAAAAACTTTTCCTTACTCATTTTCTAAGTCTTGAATTTTTTTGAGTCGCCGCAGATGTCTTTCAGCTCCAATAAACTTCGCATTTAAAAAAGCCGAAACCAATTCTTCTGCACTGGCATATCCAGTAACCCGACCTCCGAGACAGATCAAATTCATGTCATCATCTTCAACACCTTGATGCGCGGAAAAATAATCGACAATCAAAGCTGCCCTCACTCCGGAAACTTTATTAGCAGCAATACACGCTCCAACTCCACTTCCGCAGATCGCAATGCCGCGGAAAACGTCTCCAGCAGATACCGATTCGGCTAAAGGAATCACATAGTCTGGAAAATCATCAGCGTTATTTAATTCCATTGCTCCAAAATCTATAGGTTGAAATTTGTTTTCAATTAGAAAAGGAATTATTCTTTCTTTGAGTTCAAATCCGCCATGGTCTGCGCAAATTCCTATTTTTATTAATGGTTCTTTAGACATTTTTTTATTTAATTGATAATGACTTTTGATAGTAAATTTTTACAAGACGCTAGAGACGTAAGGTTTTAATATAATATCATTTAAATAATAACAAGCGCAAATGCATTTCACTTAGCAATGAGCCTCAACGATCTAAATGTAAATCGTTGCAAACACTACGAAGCTTTATTCTTTCTTATTTAGCAACGCATGTGCTCTTTTCAGTACATTTTCTACAGTAAAGCCGTATTCTTTCATTACTTCTTCGCCTGCTGCTGATTCGCCAAATTTGTCGATGCCAATGACATCGCCATCGTCGGTAGTATATTTCATCCAGCCGAGAGTTGAGCCCGCTTCAACAGCCAGTCTTTTTCTTATATTTTTTGGAAATACTTTTTCTCTGTAAGCGTCACTCTGTTGATCAAATAAATTCCAACACGGCATACTTACTACTCTTGCTTCAATATTATTTTTCTTCAATTCTTCCTGAGCTCCCAAAATCAATTGAACTTCAGAACCGCTTGCAATGAGAATTAAATCTGGGTCACCTTCGGAATCTGAAAGAATGTATGCACCTTTTTCCAGGTTCTTTGCTTTGGCATATTTCTGCTGATCGATAATTGGAATTCCCTGACGTGTTAAGACAATTGCGACCGGTCCATCTTTATGTTCGATGGCGACACGCCAGGCTTGTGCGGTTTCGTTGGCATCTGCTGGACGAATTACGGTCATGTTTGGAACAGAACGTAATCCAACTAACTGTTCAACCGGCTGATGTGTCGTTCCATCTTCTCCCAAAGCAATACTGTCGTGGGTGAAAACCATAATCTGACGAATTTTCATAATTGCAGCCAATCGAAGTGGCGGACGCATATAATCAGAAAAAATTAAAAAAGTCGCACCATATGGAATCAAATAATTACTGAGCGCCATTCCGTTCAAAACCGAACCCATTGCATGTTCCCGGATTCCAAAATGGAAATTACGACCGTCGCGGTGCTTTGCCGAAAATGATTGATACGCCTCAAGATGCGTGTCTGTAGAAGGAGAAAGATCGGCTGAACCACCAATCAATTGAGGTAAATATTCTGCGATGGCATTCAATGTTTTGCCTGAAGCTTTTCTGGTCGCCAGCTCAGTTCCTGCTTCAAATACCGGAAGTTTTTTCTCCCAACCTTCGGGAAGTTTTCCTGCCGTGATGTTCTCGTATTCTTCCGCAAGATCAGGATGACGTTTTTTATAATTTTTATAGAGCTCGTTCCATTCCTTTTCTTTTTTTGCAGATTTCTTCCCGGCTTTTCGATAGAAATCTAAAACTTCCTTCGAAACATTAAAATCTTTATCAGGATCAAATCCGAAATTTTCTTTAACCAACCGAAGTTCATCTTTACCCAAAGGTGACCCATGAGCTGCAGCTGAATTATGTTTATTCGGACTACCGTAACCAATAATGCTGCGAACTTTTATTAAGGAAGGACGATCCGTTTCTTTCTTCGCCTTTTTAATGGCTTTTGAAACTGCGTCTAAATCATTGATATCGGGTAAGTTTTGAACATGCCAACCATAAGCCTCAAACCGTTTTGAAACATCTTCATCAAAAGCCAAATCAGTATCGCCTTCAATGGTAATGTGGTTGCTGTCGTAGAAATAAATTAAATTTCCGAGGCCAAGATGACCCGCTAAAGAAGCTGCTTCTGCGGAAACGCCTTCCATTAGATCACCATCGCTGCAAATCGCATAAATTTTGTAATCGAAAATATTGAAATCAGGCTGGTTGTAACGCGCCGCCATATATTGTTGCGCAATTGCCATACCTACCCCATTCGCAAAACCTTGTCCCAAAGGACCGGTAGTTACCTCGATTCCGGGCGTAAGTCCATATTCCGGATGACCAGCCGTAATGCTGTGAAGTTGTCTGAATTTTTTAATATCATCGAGCGAAATTTTATAACCAGTCAAGTACAGGTAACTGTATTGCAACATGCAGGCGTGGCCGCACGAAAGAACGAATCGGTCGCGATTCACCCACTCTGGATTTTTGGGATTGTAATGCATCACTTCCGACCATAACACATGACCTAAAGGAGCCAAAGCCATCGGTGTTCCGGGATGTCCGGAATCTGCTTTCTCAACTGCATCTGCGGATAAAACCCTAACTGTATCGATACTTTTCTGAATTAAATTTTTCGTTTCCATTTTTTATGATTTTTCTTACCTTTTATTTTGAAATTCAAAAGCTTTTAAAGGAACAGGCGAAAGTTGATGAAAAAGGTTATTTTTTATAAACTAATTTCCAGTTTAAGATCTGCCTGATTGATTTTACCGAATAATTTTAGGCAATGTTTAGTTCTTTATTTAGAACTCTGGGAAGATATTTACCGTACTATTTTCGATGTCTAAAATCTGCATTGCAGTGAATTTCATAAGGTAATTTACAATCAAAAGTAAAAAAAACAATTTTTTTTAACTAAAAATAACATTTTGAAGTGATCAGCTTTTCATTACTTATGAAGAGATTTATCACCTATAATCACAAAAGAAGCTGGTTGTTTTTAGCATAAAAAAAAAAGAAATTATATTAAAGAAAAACACTTCCGTTCTCAAAGAAAGGATTGAAAAAATAAAAGACTTTGAATGATTAATCGTTTTCGAGTTTTTAGCAAAAGCTTTAACCTCACTTAAATAATTTGGTTTTTTCTGCTTAGAATGAAATCAGAAAATTTATTGGTAGGTAAAAAATTAGCTACAATCTTTTAGGTGATGTTAACCGTTTTAAAAAATGGTAATTCGCAATTATCTGAATTTTTGAATAGCTCACTTAACCCCACAAAAAAAAGAGAACCATTAAAATGATTCTCTTTACTTAGTAGCGGAGACACGACTCTCTGTACTCCTTGTTAGCTAGCTTCAATAAACGATTTTGAATGGTTTTGTTTTTTGTGTATGCCGAATAGTATGCCTTTTTATTTGTTAGGGCACTTCTAAAAGAGTTATAGAATTAATTTTGGATTGCCATAAGTAAGGTAAGTTTTATTTTCTAAGGGTTAATAGATAAGCCAAATTTGATTTGATACTTGAAGCTTATAGATACAAGCAGATAAATATTCTTGCTCATGTTCAATGTAATCTCCAAAGGTCTTAGTCATTAAATCTATTAGTTTTCCAATTTCTCTCTGATCTTCAGTAGTAATAGTTATATAACTACATCTAAAACATCAAAGGAAATATCAGTTCAGTTTCTTGTGGTAGAATATTCAGAAATTTCTTATCCTCACCAAAATATAGATAGTTGTCATAAAATAGGATTCGTTCATAATTTAATGCTATTAGATCAAATTCCCAAGTTTCATAGTCCTCTCCTATCCTAAAAGGTAGTTGGTCTTTTTTCATTTTAGATTTTAGGTCTTAAAAAACCACTCATTTCAAGAGTGGTCATTAGCATATATATTTAGAAAGTTTCACTGAGGTAACATCTTTTTAACAACTTTGTACAGTAAAAAATAGTACACCATTGATAATACAAGTAAACAACAAAGGAATGTAGTAGTGTAAGAACTCATCGAAGCCAATAGTGCAAATAAAAGAGATGTAAATATTAAAATGCCAATTAATATATTTGAAAATGAGCCATGGTCAATTTTTCCAAGTTCAAATTTTCTTAACAAAACATTGAAGAATGCTCCATATTTTGCTACCAAAAATATAAGAATTACAGTTATGGTATTGGTCATACCAATTTCCCCATATGAGTAGTAATTAGCGGCAAATTCATCTGAATTTTCTATAGCTCCACCAATCATGGTAATTAAAAAAATAGTAAAAACAATTAGCCAAATTGACCAACATACTATATTAGTTATCCCTAAAATTTTTAAGTATTTCGGCATAGTTATAAATTTTTATATGTGTTAGAATAATAAGCTCCAGATAAAGAATGTTAAGAATAAAATTTAGAACAGCACAAGTTAAAAATACGGCACAAATTCTAAGGTGCCGTCTGGTTGAATTACAAAATAAGATAGCAATGCAGAAATCATTGAAATTAATATTTTAAAAATTAATCATTAACCCTAATTGCTTTAGTGGTTTACATTATAAAAGTTTATTTAATTATAAAATAGATTAACACCAAAACAATTGTTATAACAAGCGAGATCAATGCTAATAAAGAGATGTGGACAGTATTCATTCTTTTAAAAACTGGAATGGTAACAATTAAGAACAAAAAATAAATACCAAATGTTTTTAATATTGTCATTAAAATATTGTTGTCCAAATAAAGAAAATATAGCGGGGTAATAAGACATACTAAGAAAAAAAGTAGCGAGTAAATCGGAGTTTGTGAAAAAATACTTGAATTTCGAATTGGATCTTGTTGAGCTCTTGACTTTACACCAGTGAACGAAGAAAAAGCAATTGCGGATGCTGCTATTATTAAATAAGAGAGGTATTCCATAAATTTTTTTTGGTTTTTATTTTATATTAAAGGTACTATGTTGACATATATGACAATAGGTTAAACAAATATAAACAAGACTTTTGACTTGTCAATAAAGTCAAGTGGAAAAGTCGGTTTTTTTAGAAATCATAGGTAAAAGAATAAGAGAAGTAAGATTGTCTAAAAATCTTACTCAGCTTGATCTTGTTTCCAGAATTGATGGAGAAGTTGACCCTACTAACATCTCTAGAATAGAGAGTGGGAGAACAAATCCAACAATATTTACATTACAAAAATTAGCTGATGCCATGGAAATTTCTCTTGTTCAATTACTTGACGAAGAATATTCCATAGAGAGCTAAGTTAAGGATTATTTCAGCATTTTCAATTTTACATAATAAAATTAATTTCATATTTGCATTGTTAATTCCTACATGTAATACCAAGGACTTTAAGTCAACAAATACAAGAAAATGGATCCTACTAAATTTTCCTAAACTTTAGTAAAAAGGCTATAATTATACTATTCTGCTAAATTCTAAATAGTCAAAAACAGTAAAAAAACAGCCTTATTATTAATCCACGCTTAAGCCTGATTCTTCAATGCTGAAATAATCCACTTCAGTTATAATCAAATGATCCAAAAGTTTTATGTTAAGAATCTCTCCTGCAGAAGCAATTTGTGAGGTTATTTTTAAATCTGCGCTGCTAGGCTTTAAGTTTCCACTTGGGTGATTATGAGCTACAATTATAGCACTTGCATTTACCTTTAAGGCGATAGAATAAATATGTCTAATATCTACTGTACACTGGTTTATTCCCCCTTTTGATAAACTGTATATTCCTAAGACTTTATTAGCCTGATTGAGAAACATCACTTTAAATTCTTCAAGAAGTTCTATATTATCCCTATTCCAGGAATTCAAAAATAATTTAAAAGCGGTGGAAGAATTATTTATCACAGGTTTTTCAATAATTTCAGTTCTATAACTTACCTGTATTTCGTTTAAGATGTTCATATTAATTTTTTTAAGATTAGAGTCGATTTTTTTCCTGGACTAAATATAGGTTTTGGGGAAAATGTCGGGTTATAAAAATTAAAAAATCCCCAATGAAGGGGATTAGTGTTACTTGGAAGACAAAGCTTCTTCAAATTCTTCAATAGGTGAAGTTTCAGTGGAATCTACATCCACAACTTTAAGATTACCTACGAAATCTGAGGCTTGTAATAGTTCAATTGCACCAAGTGGATAAGATAATTTCATAAATGTGAAATTCCTTCCATATTCAGGGTCATAATCCTGCTCTTTAGCATTGAATAAGTATACTGCCCCAATGTCTAAAGACATATTCTCAGCAATTGTTCCGCTGATGACATTCTTACTGGGCATTTCTCCTGCAATTCCTAATAGGATTACAGGCATGTGTCCATTCTTGTCTTCAGTTGCATGTTTTGATTTAAGCAAATCTACCTTTGCTACAAATCCTTTGAAATGTTTTTTCATAATGAGTAAGATTTTTGAGTTACTCAAAATGAGTTAGAGGTAGAAAGGGGGATTGTGTTGTTTATATTTAGCGCAGGGTTTTAAGTTCCTTTCTTACTGGGTGTTGGGGGAGTTTTTCTTTTTGGAGTTAGGTGGGGGGAGTTTCTGTAACAATCTACACGCACGTTTTAATAAAGTAGCTAAAAAATTTTTAAAAAAAATTAATTCTGCTTTCTTACTTTATCTTCTATTTTTAAGACCTCATCGTGGGTAAAATTAAACTCATCTTCTCCTGCTTTCCTGACTATGACATATTCTTTGGTAACATTATGGTAAATATCTGCAATCTGATCATTTAAGGGAACAATCACAATATTAAGAACTCCATTTATTAGTCCACATTTATCACCTTTAAAAACTTTTATATACAAATCATCTCGGTTTTTTGCATACAAGATTTGGCATCTATCATATTCTAACCTAAAAGGAATTAAAGGATTCATAAAAGGATCAAATAAGCCCCATTTCCCTCCTCTTTTAGCCCAGATGTAGTCCTTATGATCTCCAAATGGATTGAAATGTTCCATAGTATCTTCTAAATCATTCATCAATAATTCTCCTTTCATATTATAAATTGTTACCCCATTTTCGTGTTTTGAATACAAACAGTTCTCATTCAATTTATCAACCCAAGCATATTCAACAGGTAGTAATTCTTGTGTTGAAGTTACTAAGCCAAATTTATCTTCGATCCTAACAAGATATAAATCTGTTCCAAGACAGATTATTTCGTCGTACATTTTTACAGGTTTTTTATTCTCTAAGAACACCTTATCTTTCCATTGTACGACTTTCACTTCATAATAATCATCATATCCATCATAATGATCCTCAGTGAGCTCTCTGGCCTTTTTACATAATAGTTCTAACTTCTCTAGCAAGACCAAGTTGGGCTTAGAATCAGTTTTATAGATATTGTATTCGTATGCTAAATGCTGTGACAGTTCACTAAAAAGAGGATGCTCAGTATTAAAATTTCCAGTAACATTCACTTTCGGAGCGTAAACTGGATCTGTTTTTTCTTCTATTTCTATATTAAGAATTAATTTTTTGTTATTCATGATCTGATATTAATCTGTATCTATGTTTAATATGTTTATTATAAAACTTTCCGAATGACTCTGCATTTTTAAAATCATCCCAGACAACTAGAGGCAAGTTTTCATGGATGTACTTTTTCTTTTTAGTAGTATAGATGAAATACCCAGTTTTACCATCACAGCTATAGTAATTTGCACTTCTTATCCAAGAACTTCTTGAAGTATCCACGTCATCAACAAACTTAAAAGTAATAGACTCTATGGTGTTTTTAGCTTCATTATATGTTTTGAAGGAAGTATTAATTTCTGAACAATCAGAAATATTTTGTCTTTCTTTTGTGCATGACAGGAATATGAGTAGAGCTAAAATATAAATAGATTTCATTACTTATCAGGTGTTTTTTTAGTTGATTGCAGCACTAGAAATATTTTCAATAGCATTTTTTACATTGTTAGTTTCACTCTCCACATCTGAAACATTTGATTCCCAATCTTCAATACCAAAATCATTTACTTCATTTTCAAGATTAGAAACAGCAGTAACTGCATCATCAATTTTAGAATTTATATCATCAATTTGTGTTGATAATATTTCATTTCTTTCTTGTGTTTCAGAAAGTAGCATCTTAGTATCTTCTAGTTCTTGCTGTAAATCACTTATTTCAGTAGAATCACATGCGATAAGCGTACAGAATAGTATAATAGTAATTATTGTTTTCATGAATTATTATAGAGTATATTATTGTTATTTGATCTCATAATAGAACCTTTTTCAAATATAATTAAATTATAGAAGTTCTAACTTGAATTTAGAAGTTTAAGTAATACTTAATAATCAAAAATCCCTTAAATTTAAATATTTGTAATAACTCAAATTTCGCTACAAATTATAGCAATATACTTTTGCTAGTTGATACAATTCTTATCTACTTTTGAACAATGAAACTACAAGCTAGAATTAAGGAAGCTGTTGATTTGAAGAATGGCACTGAACCACAATCTGTAATAGTTGAATTTGTTGGAGATAAGGATAAGCAACCTTTTGAAGTGCTTTTCTATGACATAGATCCTTATAGGGAGGGAATAAGAAAATGGGATATTTGGGAACTCACAATTAAATGGAAAAGTGAAGTCTTCACAGATGAGAAAACTGGAAAGAAGTCTTATTTCACTTATTTAATCTGTTTAAAAGCAAAGCCTGTAGTACAGATGCAAAAATAATTTTCATTCATTATTCTCTAGCATATATACGTATTATAAGAACTAAAAAAGTGTTGTAGGATTCCCCGCATCTAAATTTAAAGCAACTAATTGGGGGTTGTAATGAGGAAAAGCAAAGTCATCTACTGGTCTATCAGATAGCCAGGCCTCTTCTGCTTCCTTTGACAGGATTAAGGGCATTCTGTCCTTTGTATTGTGGATCTCAGACATCAGTTCATTGGCATTTGAAGTTACAATAGAAAAGCTGGTAAGAGTTTCATTGGTGTCTTTATCAGTCCAGATATTGTAGATTCCTCCTAGTGCAAAAGGTTTATTGCCATTATCTAATTGAATGAAGTATTTCTCCTTATTTTTTCCCTTAGAGTCTAACCACTTCCATTCATAAAATCCATTGACTAAAACTAAACATCTATTAGAAACTGAATTTTTAAAACTGGGTTTTTCTGTCAGAGTATCAATTCTAGCATTCAAAGTCATCTTCTGAATATCTCTGTTCTTAGCCCAAAATGGAATTAAACCCCAATCTCCCAGTATTGCTTCATCAGGACTTTCATCCATAATAATGGGTGTTTTAGGATGTGAGAATCCATTTAGAAAACCAGATCCTTTAAAGTCTGGAGCATTATATTCAACTCCAAAGGAATCTTTTATTTCTTTTTTAGTTAGGTTATTTGAAATGTAGTAGCACATAACTAGCAATTATAGATAAGTCAAATTTAGTAATTAGAAGTGTAAACTATGATAACTACTGCTATAAAATTAGAACTTTTAAATAATTTAGGAAATTAATAACAAATCCATTTTTAACTAATTAAATTAGGTATTTTTGTTAAAACTCAATTGTTGTATGGCTCTTTTTCAGAAAACTGTAATTTCTAAATACCTTCAAACTCAAAATCCAGAAAATCTCACTGCCAAATGGGATTTATTTCGTGCCCACTTCCACAATCCTCTTATCCAGGAAAATATTAGAAACTCTAAAGAGGAACAATACCAAGAAGGATTTTTAAGAGATTTGTTTGTCTCTATTTTAGGATATCAATTGAACCCTGCACACAACTTTAACCTTACTACTGAATACAAGAATATAAAGGATAGTAAGAAAGCAGATGGAGCTATTATTATTGATGAGGTAGTTACTGCAATCATTGAGTTAAAGGGAATGAATATCACTGATTTATCTAAAGTTGAAGATCAGGCTTTTGGGTATAAAAACAATCAGGAGAACTGTAAATATGTTATTACTTCTAACTTTCAGAAAGTCAGGTTTTATGTAGATAATGCTATTGAACATATTGAGTTTAATCTATTTGAATTGACTCAGGAACAATTCAATCTTATGTATCTTATTCTTGCTTTTGAAAACATTAAGAATAATATTCCCAAGAAACTTAAAGATGAATCTCTCAATCAGGAGGATATAGTTACTAAAAAGCTTTACAAAGACTATTCTGTATTTAAAAGAGAATTATTTCAGAATTTAATACTTCTTAATCCTGATTATAATCCATTATTACTTTTTCAAAAATCCCAAAAACTATTAGATAGACTGCTTTTCCTCTTCTTTGGCGAAGACAGAGGATTATTACCACCCAACTCTGTAAGACAGATTTTAGCACAGTGGAACAAGCTACAGGACTTAGATGAGTATGTGCCACTCTACAACAGATATAAAAAATACTTTGGCTATCTGAACACAGGCTTTAAGGGAAAAAATCATGATGTCTTTGCCTACAATGGTGGTTTATTTAAAGAAGATGAGGTTTTAGACAACATTACAATTGATGATCAATTATTATATGATCATACGTTTAGACTATCTCAATATGACTTTGCCAGTGAAGTTGATGTGAATATTTTAGGTCATATTTTTGAAAATTCTCTGAATGAAATTGATGAAATAAAAGCACAATTAGAAGGGCAAGAAATTGACAAGTCTAAATCTAAAAGAAAAAAAGATGGTGTTTTTTACACCCCAAAATACATTACCAAATACATTGTTGAGAATACAATAGGTAAATTATGTGAAGAAAAGAAAGGTGAACTGGGAATTATAGAAGAGGAATATTTTACAGATAAAAAAAGACAGCAAAAAACCAGTAAGAATTTACTTGATAAGTTAGACCATTACAGAGATTGGTTATTGCAGTTAACTATAGTAGATCCTGCTTGTGGATCTGGAGCATTTTTAAATGAAGCATTGAATTTCTTAATTAAAGAACACCAATACATTGATGAATTGGAAGCTAAACTCAGAAATGTACCTATTATTTTTTCTTATCACAGTGAGAGTATCTTAGAGCACAATCTTTTTGGAGTTGATTTGAATGAGGAATCTGTAGAGATTGCCAAACTGTCTCTTTGGTTAAGAACAGCAGAACCCAATAGGAAACTAAACAGTTTGAATGAAAATATCAAATGTGGAAATTCCTTAATTGATGATCCTGAAGTAGCAGGAGACAAAGCCTTTAATTGGAAAAAAGAATTTCCACAGGTTTTTGCTAAAGGTGGTTTTGATGTGGTGATTGGTAATCCGCCTTATGTTAGGGTTCAAAATCTAAATTATCATGATATAGACTATTATAAAAAACATAAACAAACTGCATTTAAAAGAGTAGATATATCAACTTTGTTTTTTGAACTATCATATGAAATTGTTAATAAAAATGGTATCCTTGGATTTATTACTTCCAATCAATTTCAAAGTACAGAATATGGACAGGAAATACGGAATTATATAAATGCTAATTACAATATTTACAAGATAATTGATTTTGGGGATTTACCAGTTTTTGAAGGAGCACTTACTTATGTGAGCATTTATTTGTTTGATAAGAGAAAAAAGAAAGATTTTCAATACTCAAAAATTGAAGAATTAACTACTTTGGACTTTAACCAAAATCAGATCATAATCGACAGAAATCAATTAAATGATGATAAGTGGATTTTTACGAGTGACGTTATTAATACCCTTATCTCTAAATTAAATAAGAATCCAAAACTTTCAGATTTTGGTAAATCATGGGCTGGGTTATTTACAGGAAAAGATGAAATTTTAATGTTTGATTACAGCCAAATGATTTCTTCAAAGATAGAAAAGGACATTTTTTTGCCTGTTCTGCGTGCTGAAGACGTTGATAGATATGGGGAAATTAAAGCCAGTAAATTTGTAATTTATCCTTATAAGGTAGTGGGTAAGAAAACAGTAGTACTGACTGAGGATGAATTAAAATCCAGCTATCCGAATGCATTTCAATACCTGATTAAACATAAAGAACAATTACAATCTAGAAAAGACTCGAGAAAAACTTTTGGTGATAGAAATGATTGGTTTGCTTTAACAAGATTTGGTACAAAGGACACATTTCAAAAGAAAAAAATTGTAAGTCCTGGCGAAGTTAAAAACCATAAATTTTCTATAGATTATTCTGCATCAGGATTTAGTTGTGCTAGAGTATTTGCAATAACCGTAGATGATTCAAATTTACAATACTTGCTCACTTTGATAAATTCTAATCTGGCTAAATTTTATCTACAAAGAAATTCCTCTGTTAAAGCTGGTGGTTATTTTTCATATTCATCAAATGTTTTAAATTCACTTCCTGTGGTAAATATTTCATCACAATCACAACAACCCTTCATTGAAAAAGCAGATTTTATGCTCTCTCTCAACAAAAACTTACAGGAACTTACAGCAAAATTCCAAAGAACCTGTGAAAGGAAATTTGAGAATTTAAACCTCAACAAAAAACTGCAAGATTGGTACAATCTCTCTTATGCAGATTTCATCAAAGAATTAAGCAAACAAAAAATAAAACTCACCCTTTCCGAAGAAGCAGAATGGGCAGATTATTTTGACCAGGAAAAAAGTAAAGCTTTAGAATTGCAATCCAAAATTGCGAGTACAGATAAGGAAATAGATCAAATGGTTTATGAGCTTTATGGGTTGAGTGAGGAGGAGATTAAGATAGTTGAAAATAATTAAAATATAATAAATGGAATTCAAATTTGATAAGAAGTTTGGTGAAAAACATATTGATGCATTTATAAATAAATTTTACTCTTCTTATAAATCCAAAAGTAGTGAAGAATATATTTTTAATTTAGAAGATGTTGAATGGATTTCTAATCAAGCCTTATTGTTGCTTACTTCAATTTGCAATAACTTATATGAAAATGGTATAAAATTTAAGTTTATATTTTTTGAGATAACTAATTCAACAGATCCAGAATATAGAAGAAAAATTGTAAACGTAATCAATTTATGGGATAATTGGAAACTTCATAGAACAGTACCTGATCAAACTAAATGGAGTGAATATTTTAAATTTAAAAATTCAAGTCAAACATTTAATAGCAGTCTTTTAGATTCTTTAAAAAATCAATTTAATATTAAAGTTGATGATAACCTTTACAACAGAATTAGAATAACACCCTTTATAAGATTCGAAAAAGTTGATGATTACATTGACGAAAAAATAATTGAAAATCATATAAACCCCATCTTTAAACTAAATGATTCTGTTTCTGAGGAATTATCTTTAAGTCAGAGTTCACACCCTTTTATCAATAATACCTTAAGCCATATAATAACCAAAGAATTATATGAAAATTTTTTAGATCATGCAGGTATTTCTATTTTTAAAAATAATAGTGAGTTTGCATTTATGAGCCTTTCTTTAAGAAAAAGTTTACTTAAATATGATAATAAAATATTAAACAAAAATTTTTATGAAGAAGAATTAGAAATTTCAAAAGATTTTTTTTCTTCAAAAGGTAATTTTATAAATAAACCTATAATAGAATATTCTTTTCTAGATTTTGGTAAAGGAATCACTAATACACTTAAGGAAAATTTTATCAGCAAAATTTCTGGAGAAAACATCGATGATAATGAAATATTGAAATTTGCTTTTAAACATTATTCAAGCAGACATCCTATAAAGAAATATGATTTGAAAGACGATGACATACTAATTCCTAGAGGTCTATTTGATGTTTTAACAGTAGTTAAAAGATATGCCGGTCTTATAATTATTCGAAGTAATTTTGGAAAAATACTTTTCAATTTTGCAACTGATAGTAAAGATGATGAGGTAAAAGTATTTGGTACTGGAGATCAATTTTTTCCAGGTACATTTATAACAATTTATTTACCCGCATTTAATCAAGAAGCTGCAAAATTCGATACATCTGCAATAAAGCCTATTTTTCAAAATTTAAAAAATAGAATTCCTCAGTCCAGATTTATCAATTTAATAGAAATTTATAATAAAGTTGATCATTTTGAAAAAGAAAAATTATACAGTAAACTTGTTGAACATCTAAAAATTACTTTACAAAATAATTCAGAAAATATTTTCATCAATTATATCAGTTTTAAAGGTTGCACAGATGAAAGACTTAACAAAATATCTTTGTTTTTTCTTTTAAGTGATTACGAAATCAATGTTAATAATAGTGCAATTATTTTTAATCCTCCAGAGAAAGAGTTTATATCCAGTATTAAAGATCAAATTTTAAATCTGTCAAGTACAGTAAAAGAATATATTTTGCACCCTGTTCCACTTGTATACTCTAAAAATGATATTGACTGGCTAGGTATTTATGATGAAGATGACAAGAAAAAATTATCAAATTTTTTCTATGAAGGAGTTATACAATCAGTAGATGATTTTAACATGCCAGATAAACTTGTTGGAAACTTTCAGTTTTTAGAAGGTGAAAAAAATCTATATTCACTACTATCTTATGTAGACATTGAAGCTATACTTGATTCACAATTTATTGACGAAATTTTAATACGAAATAATTGTATAAGAAAAGATGGCTTGTATTTATGCAATGGAAATTACTATCAAAATGAGTTTGTGCAGTTGTTAGAATTGTTAAATAATGAGGAAGATTGCAAAATTATAGTTTCACAACTTGTTAGAAAGCTTGGAATTATAAATCAGGATGTTCAATTTATAGCTATAACCTCCAGTAGTCATAAAATCCTTAATACTCTAATCAAATTAAAGTCTATTAGTAAAAGTAGATGTATTTATTTAGATAGTTATTTGACATTTGAAAATGATATAAAAATAAACGAAATTATTCCTGATAAAAAATATATTTTAGTCGGAGATGTTTTATCTGGAGGAAGTTTAGCTAGAAAACTTGAAAAAATTCTGTTGGAAAAAGGAAGTTATCTGGATAGAATTGCAGTATTAATTAATACTATTGATAAAGCTTATGAAAATTCCAGAGAATTTTTAGAAAAATACAGTGAAAAAATATATTATGCACATAAGCATCCAGTTAAAAAATATAAAAGATACGAGATAAGTAGCGTAAAATTACGAGATATAATTCGAATAAACCCCTATACAAATCTTCCAAATGTCTTTTCTGATAGTAATACATTAAAAAATCTTGTATTATTACCAGACTTAAAAAATGACTTTTTGGATTACATTGGTGACGATGATATTTTGATAAACTACAAAATATTTAATAATCTAATACATCCATATTTTTTTAAATTACAAAACATCATTAAAAATGAAAATATTTTAATGAATGAAAATAATGATAAATCATTGATGAATTATGCGATAAATGAGGCATTGAAAAATAAAATTACCATTGACAAAAATTTGAAATTTTTTTATCCCCGGGGTTCTTCGATAGAATTTCTTGACTTTGATATTTTTAAAAACAAAGTTCTCAAGAATCATTCAGTCGAATTATTTGAGTTAGAAAGATTTAATACAAAAGAAGGGTGGAAATTCCCTCATACAACAGATACGTATAGTGAATTTGTCAAAGATAATAATATTATTATTTTGGATGATGGGTCTTGCTCAGGGGACTCAATTATTCAGATGGTAAATGAAATAGCATATTTCAAACCACAAAAGATAGATGTATTAAGTATTATTGGAAGAGTTGATGACCATAAAAGAGAATTTTTTTCGAGGATAAAGCAAATGAGATTAGAAAGTTCTGCCGAAGAAAAATTTATAGAAATCAACATACATTTTATAAGTCATTGGTATATCCCAACATTTTTCCTTGACAATGCTCCATTTAATCCCGAAATTATTAGGTTACAAAAATTATTAACATTTCAAAATCTCCCAATTCAAATTAAGAAAATCGCTGCATATATTTTAGAGACAATAGAACCAAAGGCATTAAATAACAACGATTATCCCTTCTTTCCTAAAATAAGAGGCATTGGAGCGATTCCAAAAAAAGATATTCTACGAGTAAGAAATGAAATAGGGAAGGTTACAGGATATAGATTTTACAAAGAAAACTTCATTTTCTTTAATGATTTTGTTGCAATATATAATAACAATATTAAAACTGTTGATAGATATAAAGAAATAGAGATTGTTTGTATGTGCCTACTTTACGAGCCATATTTGTATGAAAGTCTGTCAAATATAATGCCTGATGTAAAAGAAAAAATAGAAGATTTCATTGACGCTATTTTCTTTGGACTTGAAGGTAAATCAAAATTAAAGATCAGTGATTTATTTTATGATTGGTCTGAAAGTAAAAAAGATTTATTACACCTTTTCTTTATAATTTATTCTAGTGAACAAAAATTAAAACAGCTGAATAATAATAAAATAACAAAACTTCTACAGTTCGCAAATGAAAGTTTTAAAAAAGTTAATTCAAGTAATTATATTCTTTACAAATTAACGAATTTTTTTCCCTTATCAAAGGAGGAAGTTGAGGGAAAACAGAAGTTTAGTTTCTTAAAAGAAATTATCTACAATTATATATCTACAGATAAAATAGAACCACAAGTAAAAGTAGAATTTAGAAGATTTTACTCCTTCTTAAACACCTTACCAATTGGAGGTAGCTTCACTTCTAAGTTGCAAAATATAAAAGATATTTATTGGGAAAATGATCTTCCAAAAACCCATGCAGAAAATACATCATATGGCCAGAGTTTAACCAAGTTTATTATAAATCTTCAAGAGTTAAAAGATTACTATTTAGAAAATGACAAAGTTGATGATAATCGAGTAAGTGTTATTAGAGAAAGCTGGAATAATATCAAAGATAAACTTCTAGACCCTGTAATTTCATTTTATAGAACTTTTCCAGATTTTTTTAGACCGTATCCTTACCTGGGGTATATTTCAAAAATAGAAGGAAAACATTATTCTTTAATTAATCTATACTCAGAAATTGATGATTATATATCAAATATCGAGCAGAAAAGTGGCAATTTTGAAAACTTTAATAAAACTGTTCAGTCAATGGTAAACATTGATAAATATTTTGGACAAACTTCAATAATTAGAAATCTTTTTGACAATAATTATATGAGTTTTCAAAATTTTAAAAAATATTTATTTAATGAATTCTCTACTCTTAAAAATCAATTTACGGTTAAAGAAGAAGGTGAATTTAATGATTTTAAAATACTGGTACCAGAGCAATATTGCAAAGAACTAATTATAAGAGAAATAAGAAATAATATTGAATTTTATAGCGATAAATCCAAAGGAATACAAATCATCATAAAGTATGAAGTAAAAATTACGACCATAACAATCACCAACAATTACACTAAAATAATAAAAGAATTTAGTGGTAATGAAGGGATAAACTGTATGAAGTATTTATCAGATAGTTCACTATTTAATTTTAAATATAATTATAATACCGATGATAAAATTAAAACTTTTAAACAAAAATTAATTTTTAAAATATGAATGCAAAAGACGTAGTTTTATTCGTTTTTGATGAACCTGATCATTTTCAAAGTCATTTAGAACAGTTGGGAAAAGATTCTTTTAAAAACACTCCAACTCGGATAGACAGTTTAGAAAATTTTGAAAAGGAATTGTCAGTAATTTCTCAAAATGAACCAATTCATTTAGTTGTGCATATTTTCTATGAAAATTTAAGTGGTATCAAAAAATTTTTATCATCAGGAATTTTGGTTAAATATCCATTAATTGATGTTAGGTTTATTTCAGACGGAACATCCACAAGAATCTTAGAAGCATTGCCGAGCATAGATCTGAAAGTTGAAGAAGTAAATTTTGTGAGTGAAAGGATACTGCAATACTTTAGAGTTAGACAAACTATCGAGGATGATTCGGTTAAGATACATACAGTTCAACAGCACCTGAATGGAAATGGTACGAATGATTTTGAAGAATTATATAATATCGACTATGTAATTATTACTGCTCTAGAACAGGATGAAATGGAAAAGGTTTTACCACTGATCGAAAAAACAGGAACAATAAATAACGGTAAACATCTAATTGAAGTGGGATATTTTAAATCAAAACCTGATAAAATGGTTGTTTATGCATCTCAAATATCAACTGGAATGGTTGATGCAGCTATACTTGCTACTGAATTAATATGTAAATACTCCCCAAAATTTGTAATAATGACTGGAGTTATGGGAGGTAAACCAGAAGATACTATGATAGGAGATGTTGTAATAAGTAAAAGTGTTTTCACAATAGATAAGGGGAAAATTGCAGATGAAGATTTCAAAAAAGAAGTAGAATGGGTGCCTACAGAAAGTTCATACACTAGAAAAATCACGAGAGAAAGACAAAATATAATTGACTTTATTAGAGATTCTGATCAGATTTATAATAAGCAAATCAATATTCATTTTGAACCTATTGCTTGCGTAAGAGCAGTAATAGACAAAAAAGAATTTTTTAAAAATGAGGTATTAACTGTTGAAAGGAAAACAATAGGTCTGGAAATGGAAGGGTATGGTATTGCAAGAGCTTGCCAAATCGTAAATGAAGGCAAAACAATTCCACTAATAATCAAAGCTGTGATGGATAATACACAAGAAAAAACAGATGAAGGTAAAAAATTAGCAGCATGGACAAGTGCTAAGACGCTAGAATATATTATAGCTAATGATATTATATAAATGAATACAACTAAGAAGGGAAATTTATTTGAGCAAAGATGTTATGATGTTATAAATACCGCATTGCAAAATGGGGAACTGGGAATTATACCTGAAAATTGTGAAATATTTCAAAAAAGAAAGTATTATTCATCCTCAAGGAAAGATTTTATAATTTTTGATTTAGCAATTGAAGTAACTTTAGTGGGAGGGAAAAAACCAACATTGGTATATATCATTGAATGCAAAGATTTAAACCATAATATTCCTGTTGATGATGTAGAAGAATTTCAAGCTAAAATATCAGGAATTGATGGTTTTCAAACCAAAGGTCTCTTCATTGCAAAGAAACCACTTGCAAAAAGTGGAAAAACTATTGCAGATAATAAAGGATTTATGATCATTCAATTAAATGATGATGGTTACAATATTATACTAGATAAAAAAGAAAGAATTGTAAAAGAAAATGAAGACCAAATTCTAAATAACATCAAGGCTAAAATCTATGAGTCGTTTCTTAAAAATTCTATATTTGGTTTAAAAAAAATTTCAAAAAGAGGTATCGCAAAAATTTCAAGTGATATTCTCGATGATTTTAACAGTAAGGTTGAGTATAAAAATGCAAACATTGATAATTTTAAATTATTTTTAGAGAAATATCACAACATTACTTTTGATACATTACCTTCATCAAGCTTGGAATTTGGACAGTTCATAGTAAGTGAAAATAAAATTCTTATTAATCAAAATCTTATCAATTCAAATAAATACAATTTTATATTGTTCCATGAAATTGCTCACTATTATTTACATAGAAATATTTTAATAAATAATTCTTTATACGAATCCTTTACTGATGCTCAATTTGATTTTATTGAAAATAAATACTCCTTAAATAATGCTAAAAACTGGATCGAATGGCAAGCCAATTATTTGGCCTCTTGTCTTTTATTACCGGAGAAGATGCTATATAATACTATAGTAATATGGCAGATGAGAAACGGTATAAGAAATAAAGGAACAATTTTTCTTGATAAACAAAGAGTTAACAAAGAAGATTTTTTTAATTTAAGCAATCATCTCTGTAAAATTTTTAATACCACTAAAACTGTAATTAAATATCGCTTATTAGATTTAAAAATTTTAATAATTGATCCATCATATTTTGGTAAAAGTACTGATCATTTACTTCTGGATGATATTGAAGAAATAAGAAAACAATCTTTGGAAAGAGATCAGGCAAGAAATTATTAAAAAAACCCCACATTTCTGTGGGGCATCACCTAACTCAAAAACCAGTGAAACGGTGAAGTTCCACTTAGAGCTTTCTGAACCCCCTTAGAAAATTCAAAGGCGTTCAGATTCCTATGTAGGAAAGTGTCAATATAAGAGGATTTATTAGCCTGTGTGAAGAGATTATACACATCCCAGAGATTAATCCTTCCATCTTCCATTCTAGAGAAGTTCTGATCTTCGTAATAATCTTTAGCAATGGTATTTAAATGGCCATCATTAAAATTGAGTTCAGGAATTCTTTGCTTTTCTATTTTAGGTAAATGTTGGTAAAGCCTACTCTTCCCTATTAGCTGAGCAAACTGATGCTCTGTAAGATACTCTTGGGTGAGTTCTTTCATCTCCATTAGATGTAATTCTGCATTGTAATTTTGCATTACTTCTAAAGCTTTAGATTGCAGTTCTTCAATAGTTGAAGCTCTTAAATCTTCAAGAAATCCATCAGTTGAAACACACATATTGCAGCACACTTTATTCTGAAAACCTATGAAGAACCTGAACTTTTCTAAGGTCTTTTTGCCATATAAGTTTTCTTGATTATACGCTCTAACGCCTCCCAAACTTAGAACCAAGTCATTTCCAGAGATTACCTCCGTAATTCCCGGAATATTTACAATAAAAGCCATTCTCTCATAGTAGATGGTCTTTTCATGTTCTAGAAGATCTTTCACATTTTTATGAATTGCAGAGGGGATTCTTGAATTAACTTTATGACTTACTCTAATCTCTGGTAGAGATAAAGACTGATTGGGAAAAACTATGGAGACTGCTTCTAAAATTCCTTCTATAAACTCATTATGTGAAATTGTACGTTCATTATCCTTACTGAATGCAGGAATGATACAATCTGAACTTAAGTGTTGTAAAGAAACTTCTGAAGTATTTGCCAGGATAAAAGGACTTATTTCATTCTCTTTTCTTAAAACTTTAGGTGCAAGTTCTTCGTGAGTTTTAGGCATAAAAAAAGGTTGAACTTCATTTTGATCAACCTCTTTCTCTAAAGTGTTATTTATTTTACTAGGATAGTAAATTTCTGCATCTTCAAAATCATCTTCAAGGAAGATATCTCGAGCTGATCTTTTACTAATAATTTGATCTCTTCTGTTTTCCTCATCTTCAAGGAAAGGACTTTTTGTGAAATTAATATTTTCCATTTAATTGTTTTTTTGGGTTAATATAATGCTGGTTTACTTTTTGGCCATTTACTACAATTCACTTCTAACAGAGGTTAAACTATTGATTACCAAATAAAAAATCCTTACCTTCGTGGTGCTCAAAGCTAAGTCCTTTGCAGGCTTCCTCGTCTGAAATCCTGCGTTGTTAAATCATAGATTTTTAAGCTTGGGTAGATTTAAAAAGACCCCCTTTGTACTGTATTTCTATTATGATTTTGTATTTTAACAAAACTCTTTAGAAACTCTTTACTTAAAAATTCCATTTCTAATATATTTCTTAACCTCTAAGGGAATATCACAGTTCACAAAATTTTAATTACTGTATTTTATGTGAGCCATTGCTGTTAAGGTTACCATTGTTAGATGAATTCATAATAATAGACTTTTTTGCTTCGTAATCTACGCGCAATGATTCTTTGTAGTCTGGGTAAGATTTATAAAGTGCAAGAAGCTCCGCAATGTTTTTACACTGTTGTATAGCTTCATATACTTGTTTTTCAGTAGCTTTCACATCCTTTAATGGAATAAAGGGTTGTGTGTTAAATGCATTTTGCAAACTGATTTTAGGCAATGATTGTTTACTTAGAGCCGTAGAAGAGGGTACATTAACACCTTTACACCATTCTGCAATTTCTCGCCCCGTTTTTTCAGAAATAATAAAGTCTGGCTTGCCAGCAAAAATTTGTGTTCTATCTTTGCTCGCAATGGCATAGTGCTTTATATCAACTTCAAAGACCAAAGTAAATTCATAGTCTACTCCATCTCTTTGAACAGCTTTTAATCCTACTTTCTCAGGAACAAACTTCCCATCCTTTTGATTCAGTACATAATCCTGTTTTGTTCTCATTGTAGCTATTACATGAGCTTTTGCTTGTAGTATCTTTTCAATAAATAGTTTTTCCAAGGGTTTTATTTTAGCCCAGTTAGTAAATGAGTTTCCCGCCAAAGAACTATGATAATCCAATAAGAAATCCCAACAATGAGAAATACTATCAATAATGATTACCTCCATTCCTGCATCTTCACACACTTGTATTGCTTCTGCATACTTTTGTGGTGAAAATGGGGGTTGTAAGGAAAGTACATTGTAGTTACCTAAATGAGCATATAAATCTGCACTACCATTTTCTGTGTCAATGATGGCAACTTTTGAGAGGTCTCCATCACATAATCCTTTTGCTAGAAGTAAACTTGAATAAGTTTTTCCACTTCCTGCACTTCCTTGCAAAGCCAATTTGATCTTGACTTGTTTTCTTTCTGATTTTCTTAAATTCATAATTAAATTATTTTGGGTTAATATTTGGGCATAAAAAAGCACTCTTAAAAAAGAGCGCTGAGTGGTATTTTGTAACACACTATATATAGTCCGTTACAAATTTGTACTCAAAAATGATCGAATTATCTTCTTACAGATTTGTTGTCTGCCACTAACTCGTGGTTTGTATTCCTCTGTTTGAAAACCAGCATCCCTGATGAATTCATAGAACCTCTTACCAATGTTATCTTGGGTTGCGGTTCTAAAGAAGTTCATTAAGTTTAGG
Source organism: Flavobacteriales bacterium UBA5040 (assembly GCA_002415135.1). GTDB lineage: Bacteria > Bacteroidota > Bacteroidia > Flavobacteriales > Weeksellaceae > Kaistella. The sequence goes on from DIBY01000018.1 coordinate 282,238, forward strand.
TTAAAAGCAGGGTTTTGCGCTTTAATATCCTGTATAAATTTCCATAATTCTTCTTTCTCCTCTTCAAAGATGTTTACAGCTTTGTATGGTTTGAAATATTTAAAGTCTCCTCCTTCTGAAATTTGGATCGCATTAAGTACTTTTCCTATATAGTAATTTAATTTGGATTCCATTTGGCTGTTGCCATGCCCATTATTGTACTGCAAATTCAAATATTTTAGAGAGGGTTTTACGGTTTCATCAAATCTATTGTCATACTTTAGGAGTAAGAATTCAATAACTCTGAATTTAATAGCAGATTTTTGATAATCTGTTAAGTTATTTGAGACAGCGGACAGAACAAGATTTCTCATGAGCGAGTATTTCTCACTTATAGGTAAATGCTCCCATGATTCATCTGTGCCTAACTGAGTGAGTTTTTCGTCAAAAAATTGTTGAAGTTCTTCATCATCAATTCCTGTGTCAGTAGTGCTAAATGGTATATCATATCCCGCAAGTCTGGCATTGTAAAATTGATTAGTGAAAGCACAATAGGTAACAAAACTGGAAATATTCTTTCCTAAAAACTGTTCCAGTGTAAGAATTTTCTCGGATTCTGTAAGAATGTAATTATCAAGATCAGGTAATTCTAAATTTTGATTATTACTGTATGGAATTAGTAGTCTTTGTATTTGAGTAGACCACTTCTGACGTACCAGACTTATATGTTCGGAAAAGGGGATATATTTAACCCTTGGAACCCTTATATTATTTCGGGTTTCAATTGTACTTGGGTCTCTACCCACTCTTTCCATTTCATGTATTAAAAGCGCTTTTTGCTGTTCACTCATTCCCACAATTGAATCACCATCCATCCACAATGGGCTTCTTAAAAAAAGATGAATTTCTCCCGGTATTCTTTGTCTTGCCACCGCTTGAATTACAGAATTTACGCCATCTGAAAAAATCCCGTTTAAAGCTCCGTAAGGTCCACCTGAATTTGGGGGTAGGATTATGATGAATGCATGATTCTCTTTTTCAATACTTACGCCTGATTTAAAGTTTGTTCCTATATTACAAAAGTTATTGTCATATCTATTAACAGAAATATCTTCGTCAGTTGTGACTTGGTTAGCTTCTAAATTAGATGTGCAGTCTCTTATTTCAAGACCTTGTTCTCTTAAAACATTTCTTAAGGGGTTATTATCTAGAATCTTCTTACAAAGGTTCTTACTATATGAGAGTACGTCTATCTTCTTTCCTTCTCTTACAAGCCTAGTAATTATTGGGCTGATGGAAGATAAGTTTGTGGAACTGTACATTCTGTCAAAATGTAGAAATAATTGGCTTTGAGGTTTACATATTATCCGTTCAGATTCAAGAATTTGCAACTTGTTATTAGTGAGTTTTATTAGCATCTTAATTACCTCAATAGACTGCACATTATAAGTTGCACTTAAAATGACATTTTTTTTAATGCTCCTTGCAAAATACCACAAATGAGCTTCTCCAATCCTGCTGAAGTTTTTGATTCCATCATGTATTTCATCATAAATAAAAATCACCTTTTTATGATGTATTTCAAGCAATCTTGAGAGATTTTTTATGTAGTTGTGTTTTGCTTCTGCCTGTAATGGTGCAGTTTCACCTGGGTTTCCTAACAATGTATTTATGGTCACAAGATGGAATCTTCTATTCCCATCAAGATAATCTAAACCTCCTTCCTCTCTTTCTTTCCCGATTTTATCATAATTAAAAATTTGATTTTCTGATAGTCCTAAATTTATTAGATCATTTTGATACTGGGATATAAGGCTTACAAATGGGACTGCAAAAACATAAAAAAAGTCCTGCTCTTGTTCTGAATGACTTTTAATAATGTTCAGCAAGGATGTTGTCTTACCTTGCCCCACTGCGCAATTTACCACACACGTATTCTCTTCATTAAGGTTTAAATTCTGCTGTAGCGATTCTCTGATATATCCATCCGCATCCAAAGTAAGAATATCCTTAGTCTTTAATGTCATTTCCCTTTCAAGATAGCTGTTGGCAAGTTCAGAAGTTTCAAAACCTAAAGTTTCAATAAAATCCGTTACTTCAACTTTAAAATAATCTATAGGATAATCGTTAAAATGATCATTTACATTCATAAGACAGTAATTAATGGTTTAGTAAATTACACCTAAACCATTAATCTAATATTGTCATTTATGTCTATCAGAGTTTAACTTGGAATTGAGGTTTCTCATCTGCTCACTTACTTTTTTTTGAACCACCTTAGCATAATGTGCTTGTGTAACTTTGATATTTGAATGTCCCAGTAATTCTGACACTGTCTCCATAGGGATATCATTGTATAGTAAAACAGTAGAAGCAAAGGTCTTTCTAGCAGTGTGGTGGGTAATTCTCTTGTCAATACCCAGTATAGAACCGATTTCTTTAAGAAATGAATTAAACTGCTGATTACTTATGACAGGCAGCAGGGTTTTCTCACACTCATATTTTGAAAGGATCTGTTCAGCTTTACTCAGTAAAGGAACTGTCAAGTGTTTTTTGGTTTTCTGTCTGTAGATGTTAATCCATTTTCTTCCGTCAAAACCATCTATTAGATTTTCTTTTTTCAAGGTTGCCATTTCCTGATAAGGTAATCCTGTATAACAACAGAATATAAACATATCTGCAACCTTCTGTAATCTTACTTGCTTAAACTGATGCTCTTCCAATACCTTTAATTCTTTAGTATCAAGATATACAACTTGAAGAATCACCTGCTTTTGCTTAAATAACAAAAAAGGATCTCTTTCTAGAAATCCTTCTGCTAATGCTAATTTAATAATCTTCCGTAACCTTTCAATATGTTTATTTATAGTAACTTGCTTTAGGTTCTTTTCAACTTTAAGGAAATAATCAAAGTCATTGAGAAACTTCATATTCAATTTCTCTAGAAGTATATTTGATTTTTGACTATTATGTCTGATAAAGGATTTTACATGATTCTTAGATTCCTCAAATTTCTGATGGGTAGCTTTTGAATATTCAATACCAATTAGTTTCTTCATCCTTTCATTGTGTAGTGTATAAACTTCAAGTAGTGTTTTTTCTGTCTTAATATCAACTCCTTTGTACTTCAAATAAATATCTTCCACATCAAAGTTCTCCCCTCTAACTTGAAGCATTAAAAAAGCCTGATTAATTTGTTGTTTAATCAGGCTCACTTGTGTATTAATTTGATTGTGCTCTATATTTGGTGGAAGAGCTTTCTGTTTTGAAGCATTCCATTTCTCAGGATCAATAAATAAACCTGTGGAAAAGATCTTTCTGTCTCCATTAAAAGTTAATCTGCATCTTAAAGGGGAATTTCCAGCCTTATTTATGCGTACCTTGTCTATTAAAAAAAGGATTTTGATAATTTCAGTTTTCATAGTGTTAGTGGGTTTTAAAAGGGTGTACCTTGTTTAAAAAAGGGTGTACCTTCTTGGTGAATATTAGATTTTATTTGTGAAAAGAAAAACCTTTTTTCAAAAAGGGTGTACCTAATTCAATTTAGGGTGTACCTCATTGTATACCTTTTAATGATCAAATTGGAGATAAATCTAAAAAGTCTGCTTATTCTAGAAAATCCCTAAAACCCTTACCTACACAAGAAATTTGCGCACAAAAAAAGAGAACCAATTTCTTGATTCTCTTTACTTAGTAGCGGAGACACGACTCGAACGTGCGACCTCCGGGTTATGAGCCCGACGAGCTACCTACTGCTCTACCCCGCGTTATTATGGTGCAAATATACAATTATTATTTAGTTTTTATTATAAATAATATGGTTACTCAAAAGTTTTCAAACATCAAGATCGTTAATTATTGAGGCACAGTATTTTAAACAGTTTGTTTTGATTACTAATTTTGATCTTGAACCTATATTGGATCAGTATCAAAACTT